>JAGRDY010000001.1 GCA_020446815.1 Paracoccaceae bacterium | reverse complement strand
TGATCCAGAAGACCGAGGCCGAGATGCTGCGCACCCCGAACTTCGGGCGCAAGTCGCTGAACGAGATCAAGGAAGTGCTGTCGGGCATGGGCCTGCATCTGGGCATGGATGTCGAGGACTGGCCGCCGGAGAATATCGAGGATCTGGCCAAGCGCTTCGAAGACCAGTTCTGAAGGCCTTAACGCGCCGCGCGCCCTGTCGGGACGGATGCCCGACAGATGCGGGACGGATGCGGGACGATTGACAGACGGGCGGGCCGCGCCCCGGACGGCCCCCCGCAATGCCCGCCAGGTGCGGGGAACAATCGGGCGAAATGCCCCAAGGAGAGCGGCGCGAGGACCACGCCCGCCGGACAAAGCAAAATGAACACGTTAGGAGACTGAAATGCGTCACGCCCGCGGATACCGCCGCCTGAACCGCACCCATGAACACCGCAAGGCGCTGTTCGCCAACATGGCCGGTTCGCTTATCGAACACGAACAGATCAAGACCACGCTGCCCAAGGCCAAGGAGCTGCGCCCGGTGATCGAAAAGCTGATCACGCTGGCCAAACGGGGCGATCTTCACGCCCGCCGCCAGGCCGCGTCTCAGTTGAAGCAGGACCAGCATGTCGCGCGCCTGTTCGACATTCTCGGCCCGCGCTACAAGGACCGTCAGGGCGGCTACGTCCGTGTCCTCAAGGCAGGATTCCGCTACGGGGATATGGCGCCGATGGCGATCATCGAGCTTGTCGACCGCGATGCGTCGGCCAAGGGTGCCGCCGACAAGGCGCGTGTCGAGGCAGAAGAATCGGCCGATAGCTGATCAAGAAGCGTTGCACTGCTACGCGGTTCGGCTTCCTGTCAAAACGTCTTGACTGGCGCTGCGTCGCGCGCCGGTTCAGGCAAGCGCCAAAGCGTCACGGAACTTCGCGAAACTGAAAAGCCCGGCCAACACGATCAGCCGGGCTTTATCATGCATTGCGGTTGCGCGGCGCGCCAGGCTTTCCACGGCCTGAACCCTTCAACCCGTCTTCAGCGTCAGCTTTCCACGTTCCGGGCTCTTTTTGATGGAGAAATTATCAATTATTTCAGATAACTGAGCATCAGCGACCGGGGTCGCGCCAATGAATTCCAGCAAATCCGTCCGGGCGGCATCGGGAAGCTTCATGAGTCTGGTAAAAAGTCCAGGATTGATCGTAAACAATGTGAATTTCCTTTGAATGCTCTCACTTTCTTTTCACAATTTACGGTTGACCCACAGAAAAGCAACTTGTCCAAAAGGATATGTTCCTAAGGTCTGGTCTGGTATGTTAACGCGGCCTTGCAGGGCGCTGATTCAGCGCTCTGGCGACGGTTTTCCCCGCTTTCACGCGATCGCAGTCGGATGTAGTCTGCCGCTGTGACTGACCTCTTTGAACATAACGCGGCACCGGCCATGGCGGCAGATTCGCCGCGCCCCCTGGCGGATCGGCTCAGGCCGCTCGACCTTGAGTCGATCATCGGCCAGCGCAAGATCCTCAATCCCGACGGGCCGCTTGGGTCGATGCTGGCGGCGGGCAGTCTGTCGTCGCTGATCTTGTGGGGGCCGCCTGGCGTCGGCAAGACGACCATCGCCCGCTTGCTCGCCGACAAGACCGACATGGCGTTCGTTCAGATAAGCGCGATCTTCACCGGCGTTCCCGAGCTTCGCAAGGTGTTCGAGGCCGCCAGGCTGCGCCGGACGCAGGGCCGCGGCACGCTGCTTTTCGTCGATGAAATCCACCGCTTCAACAAGGCACAGCAAGACGGATTCCTGCCGCATATGGAAGACGGCACGATCCTTCTGGTCGGTGCCACCACCGAAAACCCGTCATTCGAACTGAACGCGGCACTGCTGAGCCGCGCCCAGGTGATCGTTCTGGAACGCCTGAACTTGGGCGACCTCGAACTGCTTGCCCAGCGGGCCGAGCAGGAGGTCGGCCGCGCATTGCCCCTGCAGCCCGATGCACGCGAGGCGTTGCTGGAAATGGCCGATGGCGACGGGCGGGCCCTGTTGAACCTGATCGAACAGATCCTCGCCTGGAAAGCTGGCGCCGCGCTGACCCGCGATGCCCTGGGCCAACGGCTCATGCGCCGCGCGGCCAAATACGACAAATCCGGCGATGAACATTTCAACCTCATTTCCGCGCTGCATAAATCGGTGCGCGGCTCAGACCCGGACGCGGCGCTCTACTGGCTGGCGCGGATGCTGGAAGGGGGCGAAGACCCGCGCTATCTCGCCCGCCGCATCACCCGTATGGCGGTGGAGGATATCGGTCTGGCCGACAGCCATGGCCAGACGATCTGCCTTCAGGCATGGCAAACCTATGAGCGGCTGGGCAGCCCGGAGGGCGAACTCGCACTGGCGCAGGCGGTGATCTATCTGGCGCTCGCACCGAAATCCAATGCCGCCTACACCGCCTACAAGGCCGCGCGGGACGCGGCCCGGCGCACCGGGTCGGAACCGCCGCCGCGCCACATCCTCAACGCGCCCACGAAAATGATGAAAGAGCAGGGTTACGGCGAAGGCTATGCCTATGATCATGACGCCGAAGACGGATTTTCCGGCCAGAACTACTTTCCCGATGGCATGAAGCGCCCGATCCTCTATCAACCCGTCGAACGCGGATATGAGCGTGAACTGAAAAAGCGGCTGGACTGGTTTGCCAGGCAGCGCGACAGACGCGGCGGTTGACTTTGCACCCGCACCGGAAGAGGAAGTCGCCATGATTCAGAACCTCGTGCAAGTGGCCCTTGGCGGGGCTGTAGGGGCCTCGGCCCGCTATCTGACCTCGGTCGCGGCGATGCGGGCGTTTGGCGTCGGGTTTCCCTGGGGCACCATCGCCGTCAATGTCGTCGGGTCGTTTTTGATGGGGGCACTCGTGGTTTTCCTGGCGCACAAGGAGGCGACACATTTTGCGCCCTTTCTGATGACCGGCGTTCTGGGCGGGTTCACCACGTTTTCGGCCTTTTCGCTGGATGTAATGACCCTGTTCGAACGTGGCGACACCGGTGTTGCGGCGGCGTATGCCCTGGCCACGGTCGTGTTGTCGCTTGCCGCTGTCGTGGCGGGAATGGCCATGTTGCGCGGGCTCATGACATGAGCGGTGTCAAGCGCCTGACCGTGGGTCTTGACGACGGCGAAAGCCGCCTGGACCGATGGTTGAAAAAACGCTTTCCCCGGATCACCCAGGGGGCGGTGGAAAAACTGTGCCGTACCGGGCAGATCCGCGTCGATGGTGGCCGCGTCAAGGCCGCCACGAGGGTGGGGCCGGGCGCCGAAATAAGGGTGCCGCCGCTGCCCGGAGAGGAAGCCGCGGAAATCCGCGGGCGCGGCGCAGCCGGCATATCTGCCGCCGATGCCAAGATGATCCAGGCCGCCGTGCTGTGGAAGGATGAACACATCATCGCGCTCAACAAGCCACCGGGCCTGCCGTCGCAGGGCGGGTCGGGCCAGACCAACCGCCATGTGGACGGGTTGACCGAGGCGCTGATGTTCGGCTTCAAGACCCGCCCGAAGCTGGTTCACCGGCTCGACAAGGACACATCCGGGGTCCTGCTGCTGGCGCGAACCGATCGCATCGCGCGCGCACTTTCGGAAGCCTTCCGTTCGCGCAGCACCCGCAAGATTTACTGGGCCGTCGTTGCCGGAGTGCCGAACCCGCGCATGGGCACCATCCGTTTTGGCCTGGTCAAGGCGCCGGGCCGCGGCGGAGGTGGCGAGGGTGAAAGGATGATTGCCGTGCATCCCGGCAGGGTGGGAACGACCGAAGGGGCCAAACGCGCAACGACGGATTATGCCGTTCTCGACAAGCTGGCGGGCCGTGCCGCCTGGGTGGCGCTGGTGCCGGTGACGGGGCGCACCCACCAATTGCGCGCCCATATGGCCGAAATCGGCCATCCGATCATCGGCGACGGAAAATACGGCGGATCGGGGCAGGAAAACCTTGGCGACGGCTGGGGGGCGCAACTGGGTGGCGAGATCAGCAAGAAGCTGCACCTGCACGCCCGCTCCATCAGCTTTGACCATCCGATCACCGGCAGGCGTATCGTGCTCACGGCGCCATTGCCGGATCACATGACGCGCACCTGGAAAACGGTGGGCTGGTCGGCGGCGGACGTGCCGGACGATCCTTTTGCGGATCAGCCATGAACCCGACCGCAAGACTGGTGGTATTCGACGTCGATGGAACGCTGGTGGACAGTCAGGACCATATCGTCAGCGCCATGGCCGAAGCCTTTGCGCAAGCCGGCTGCACCGCGCCATCTCGGCCCGAGGTCCTGGATATCGTCGGCCTGTCGCTGCCCGAGGCGATCGGCAGGCTGACGCAGGATCAGGCCGCCCCCGTTCAGGCGCAGATCATGGCGGCGTACAAACAGATATTTTCCGCCAACAGCCCAACCCGGATCGCGCCGCTCTACCCCGGCGCGCGCGACTTTCTGGATGATCTGCGGGTCCGGCCCGGTATGTTGCTCGGTGTTGCCACCGGAAATTCACGGCGCGGACTGGCGCGGATCCTGGACAATCACGGGCTGACCGGAGTTTTCGCGACGTCCCAGGTGGCCGACGACCACCCGTCCAAACCCGACCCGTCGATGCTGCTGGCGGCGATGGACGAAACCGGCGTGACGGCCGATCAGGCGGTGATGATCGGTGACACCAGCTATGACATGGCCATGGGCCGGGCCGCCGGAATGCAGGCGATCGGGGTTGTCTGGGGGTATCATCCCGCCGAGATGTTGCGGCAGGCCGGAGCCACCGAAATCGTCGGCAGCTTTGCCGCGTTGCGGCGGGTGCTTGGCGACAGATGGGGTCCGGGATGAGCGGCTGGGCGAAAAAGCGGTTCTGGTCCGAAACCGGCGTCGTCGTGTCGGGTGGCGGCTTTCGGATAGCGTTGGACGGGCGGCTGGTGACAACCCCCGCCAAAGCGCCGCTGGTCTTGCCAACGCAGGCAATGGCCGACGCAGTGGCGGGCGAATGGGCGGCGCAGCAAGACAAGGTCGACCCCCGCCGGATGCCGGTGACACGTTCGGCCAATGCCGCGATCGACAAGGTGATGCCGCAATTCGACGAGGTGGCCGATCTGGTCGCGGCCTACGGGGGCAGCGATCTGCTGTGCTACCGTGCCGAATACCCGCAAGAACTGACCGCGCGCCAATCATCTGCCTGGGATCCGCTGCTCGATTGGGCCGAAGCGGCCCTGGGCGCGCCGCTGGTGGTTACCCACGGCATTGTCCCTGTGGAACAACCGGCAGGATCGTTGGCCAGGCTTGCCGCGAGGGTCCGGGGCTTTTCCGCCTTTGAGCTGGTGGCGGTTCACGATCTTGTCGCCATGTCCGGATCGCTGGTGCTGGGGCTGGCCGCCGCGGCCGGCCATGCGCCTGCCGAGGCCATCTGGTCGCTGTCGCGAATCGACGAGGATTGGCAGACAGAGCAATGGGGCGACGATGAGGAAGCGGCCCGAACTGCCGATCGCAAGAAGCGTGACTTCCTGCATGCCCATCACTTTCTTTCGCTTTGCGCCGAACATCGGTAATTATATTCATTAATCAAGCCAATCGGGCGGTTCCGTTGGCTTGACGCGGGGTCATTGTGACGTGTTGCGCCGTTCGGGGGATTGAATCCTTGACGGGCAATTCGAAAATGTAACAAACTTGCGATGTTGCGGATCAAAGTTGTGAAGCAGCCCTGGACCCGGAACTGGGGCAGGGTAGAACTGCCTTTAAAAGGGCAGAAACTCAGGAAGAGGTAAAAATGAACAAACAACTATTTTTTGGCGCGCTTGCCGCCGCGGGGATGCTGGCCGGTTTCGCATCTGCCGGAACCCTTGACGACGTCAAGGCGCGCGGCGAACTCAACTGCGGTGTCACCACCGGTCTGGTGGGTTTCGCCGCACCGGACGCGAACGGCCAGTGGACCGGCTTCGATGTCAGCTTCTGCCGGGCGGTGGCCGCGGCGGTATTGGGCGACCCCACCAAGGTGAAGTTCGTGCCGACCACTGGTCAGACACGCTTTACCGCACTGGCTTCGGGCGAGGTCGATCTGCTTGCGCGCAACACGACCTGGACATTCTCGCGCGACGTTGACCTGAAATTCACGTTCCTTGGCGTGAACTACTATGACGGTCAGGGCTTTCTGGTGCACAAGGATCTGGGCGTCACTTCGGCCAAGGAACTTGATGGCGCGACCATCTGCATCCAGACCGGTACGACGACCGAGCTCAACCTGGCCGAATACTTCAAGGTCAACAACATGAGCTACAAGCCGGTCGCGATCGAAACCAACGCCGAAGGCGAACAGCAGTATTCCGCGGGCGCCTGCGACGCCTATACCACGGATGCGTCCGGCCTTGCGGCGACGCGCGCGGCATTCGCCGATCCGGAAAACCACATCATTCTGCCGGAAATCATCTCGAAAGAGCCGCTGGCGCCGCTCGTGCGGCATGGCGATGATCAGTGGGCCGATATCGGCCGCTGGACGCTCAATGCGCTGATCGCCGCCGAAGAATTCGGCATCACATCTGCCAATGCCGACGAACTGGCCAAAGGCACCGAAAATCCGGAAATCAACCGTATTCTGGGCACCGAAGGCGATCTTGGTGCGATGTTCGGCCTTGACCCCCAATGGGCGTTGCGCGCCATCAAGGCCGGTGGCAACTATGGCGAGATCTTCGCCGCCAATATCGGCGAATCCACCCCGATCGGCCTGGCCCGCGGGCTGAACGCACAGTGGACCCAGGGCGGCCTTCTCTACTCGCCGCCGTTCCGCTAACAGACAACAAGATCAAGGGCGTGCCGCAAGGTGCGCCCTTGGTCTATGTTTCAACAGGGAAACCTGTACCGCGTGGGGCATCAGACCCCGGAAAAATGGCACAAGCCGAGGGCGCGGGCGGGTTCAGGGGATAAACAATATGGCAAGCGTCGCGGACACACCGAAGGCTGGCTTTCGGTTGGGCATGCTGATCTATGATACGCGCTATCGGTCGATGACCATTCAGGTGGTCGTGATGGTGGCGTTCATGGGCGGCGTGGCCTGGCTGGTGGATAATGCGATTCAAAACCTCCACACGCTCGGCAAGGATTTCAATTTCGGTTTTCTGTGGGCCCGGTCCAGCTATGACATAAACCAGCGTCTGGTCGAGTATTCCAACGACAGCACCCACGCCCGGGCGCTGCTGATCGGTCTGCTCAACACTTTGCTGGTGGCGTTCCTGGGCTGTATTGCCGCGACCATCATCGGGGTTTTCGCGGGTGTCCTGCGGTTGTCGAAGAACTGGCTGGTCGGCCGGTTGATGACGGTCTATATCGAGATCGTCCGCAATGTTCCGGTGCTTTTGTGGATCTTGCTGGCCTATGCGGCCCTGACCGAGGCTTTGCCACCGCTGAAGGATTTTCGCGGTGACAACCCGGCCGCCACGATGAGCCTGAACGATTCGGTTGCCGTGACCAATCAATACACCGTCATCCCGGAGCCGCTGTTTTCGCGCAGCTTGGGCAATGTCGATGTCGGCATTTTTCTGATCAGCGTGGATTTGCTGGCGATCATCGCGGTACTTGTCGGCAGCATTCTGGTCAATCGCGCCATCAAGGCCCAGGCATCAAGGATACAGGAACAGACCGGCGACCGCCCCGTTACCTGGTGGAAAAGCCTGGCGGTGCTGGTCCTGCCCGTGGTGGTCTTGCTTTACGCGCTCGGGTTTCATCTGGGGTACCCGGAGCTCAAGCGGTTCAATTTCTCTGGCGGCACCGAAATTTCCAACTCGCTTTTGGCACTTTGGCTGGCGTTGTCTGTCTATACCGGCTCCTACATTGCCGAGATCGTCCGCGCGGGCATTCTGGCCATTCCCAACGGCCAGTCGGAGGCCGCCTTTGCCCTGGGGTTGCGCCCGCGGCGAACGATGAATCTGGTGATCTTGCCTCAGGCATTGCGGGTGATCATCCCGCCGTTGATTTCGCAATACCTCAATCTGACCAAGAACTCTTCGCTGGCGATTGCGGTGGGGTACATGGATCTGCGCGGAACCCTGGGGGGGATCACGCTCAATCAGACCGGGCGAGAGCTGGAATGCATGTTGTTGCTGATGCTCATCTATCTGGCCATCAGTCTTTGTATTTCGGCGGTGATGAATGTCTATAACAACTCTGTCAAACTGAAGGAGCGCTGAGATGAGCGGTTTACACGCCGATTCAACCCGCTTCGTTCGCGACACGATGCTGGCCGAGCAGGAACCGCCCCTCACCGAACGGGGCGCTGTCAAATGGGCGCGCGAGAACCTTTTTTCGGGGCCGTTGAATACCTTTCTGACGGTAGTGGGCGTATTCGCGCTTTACCTCATCCTCAAGGGCTTGGGGCCGTGGCTCTTGCACTCTGTCTGGTTCGCCAATTCAGCGGCGGAATGCCGCGAAACCGTTGCCGCCGACTTCGGGCCCGGTGCGACCGGCGCATGCTGGGGTGTCGTGCGCGAACGCTGGGCGCAATATTTTTACGGGTTCTATCCTTCGGAAGCCTATTGGCGGGTCAACCTGGCATTCGTGCTGCTGTTCGTTGCGCTCGCCCCGATCCTCTTTGCCGGCGTGCCGCGCAAGGTTTTGTGGTTCACGGCCTTCTACCCGGTAACTGCGCTATTTCTTCTGTGGGGCGGATCGATCTGGGTGCCAGTGGTGATCATGGCCGGCATTGCCTTTGGATGGGTCGCCTTCCGTCTGTTGGGCCCGTTCGCGGGTGCCTTGATCGCGGCCATCGCGGCGGGGCTTGTCCCGGTGCTCTGGTGGCTGATTCTGGCAGCGCCGGTTGCCCACCTGATCGAAGGCTGGATCCCCCTGGGGATCGAAGCGATACCGTCCGCAAAGTTCGGTGGGTTTCTTTTGTCTTTCACCATCGGGGTCACAGGCATCGCCTTTTCCTTGCCGCTTGGGATCGTTCTGGCGCTGGGCCGGCAATCCGACATGCCGTTGGTCAAGATGCTGTCGGTCGGCTTCATCGAGTTCATTCGCGGTGTGCCGCTGATTACCTTGCTGTTCACGGCCTCGCTGCTTTTGAACTATTTCCTCCCGCCGGGAACCAATTTCGACATCATCTTGCGGGTCATCATCATGGTGACGCTCTTTTCGGCGGCCTATATCGCCGAGGTGATCCGGGGCGGTCTCGCGGCCTTGCCGCGCGGTCAGTATGAGGCCGCCGATGCACTGGGGCTGGATTACTGGAAGGCCCAGCAACTGATCATCATGCCGCAGGCCCTGAAAATCTCCATTCCGGGGATCGTGTCGTCGTTCATCGGGCTATTCAAGGACACCACTCTGGTGATCTTTGTCGGCCTGCTCGATCCGCTCAAAGGCATCACGGACGCGATCCGTGGATCTTTCGAATGGAAAGGCGTCTATTGGGAACCTTTCATATTCCCCGGCCTAATCTTCTTTCTCATCTGCTTTGGCATGTCGCGGTACTCCATGTATCTCGAAAACAAGTTGAAGCGCGGCCAACGTTAAGGAGCAACCCATGTCGGAACCCGCAGTCGACCGTACTATCGACCGTAGCCATATGCATGTGAGCGACGAAGTCGCCATCCAGATTACCGGAATGAACAAGTGGTACGGGGCGTTTCACGTCTTGCGTGACATCAACATGACCGTCAATCGTGGTGAGCGCATCGTCATATGTGGCCCTTCTGGATCAGGCAAATCCACCCTGATCCGCTGTATCAACCGGCTGGAGGAACACCAGAAGGGGCAGATCATCGTCGACGGCACCGAACTGACCTCGGATCTCAAGAACATCGACAAGGTGCGCTCCGAAGTGGGGATGGTGTTTCAGCACTTCAACCTGTTTCCACATCTGACGATCCTGGAAAACTGCACGCTGGCGCCGATCTGGGTGCGCAAGGAACCCAGGAAAGAAGCCGAAGAAACCGCGATGCATTATCTGGAAAAGGTCAAGATCCCCGAGCAGGCCGGCAAATACCCCGGCCAGCTTTCCGGCGGCCAGCAACAGCGTGTGGCCATCGCCCGGTCGCTGTGCATGAAGCCCAGGATCATGCTCTTTGACGAGCCGACCTCGGCACTTGACCCAGAGATGATCAAGGAAGTGCTCGACACGATGATCGAGCTGGCCGAAGAAGGCATGACCATGCTGTGCGTGACCCACGAAATGGGTTTTGCCCAGGCCGTCGCCAACCGGGTGGTTTTCATGGATCAGGGCCAGATCGTCGAACAGAACGAGCCCACCGAGTTCTTTAACAATCCTCAGTCTGACCGGACACAGCTTTTCCTCAGCCAGATCCTGGGGCACTGATCAACAAACGCCGATTTGCCTGGCCGTAGCGCATTTGCAGCATTCGGGTCGCAGGGTAGATGGCGGCGCTTATTTCAACTGGCTGTCCTTGGAGCCTCGCCGGTTGATCCCGCCACGTTGCACCGGGCGCGCGTCGCGTTCCATCTGGCAGTCGATACAGAGCTTGACGCCGGGGATGGCCCGTTGGCGCGCCTCGGGGATAGGTTCGTCGCATTCCGCGCAATGTGTGCGGCTTTCGCCCACCGGCTTGCGCATGGATTGCATGCGCATGAGTTCGTCCTCGATCGAGGCGTCGATCTGTTCCTGCACGGCGCCGTCGCGCGCCCAGCCTCCGGCCATCGTAAACTCTCCGGTCTCAGTGTGCATCGGGTTTGAAACGTCACGCTATCGCGTTCTCGGGTAAATCGTGATCGCTTTTTCTCTGCCCCTCCCTTCGGCTGGGCGCGAAAAGCGGCGCATGATGTCGCACTGGTAAAGCCGATGCGCTTCAGGACAGGATTTTAGACCCATGACCCGCACGGAGTCAAAGAAAGAGATAAAAGGGCGAATTGTCGGCGGATGTTCAGATCGCCAGATATTCGGAGCGCAGGCCTTCATCCGCCAGAACTTCCTTGGCCAGACCGTCAAAAACGACATGCCCGGTGTCAAGAATAACCGCTCGGTCCGCCAGATTTAGCGCCGCGATGGCGTTTTGTTCGACGATGACGGTCGTGATCCCCTGCGCCTTGATGATGTTGAGCGTCCTTTCGATCTCTTGCACGATAACGGGCGCCAGGCCTTCGTAGGGTTCATCAAGAAGCAAGACCTTGATGTCGCGGGCCAGGGCGCGGGCAATGGCAAGCATCTGCTGCTCGCCGCCCGAAAGGGTGACGCCTTCCTGCCTGCGCCTTTCGCCCAGCCGCGGGAAGAGTTCGTACAAACGATCCAGCGTCCAGCCGACAGGCGGTGCAATCTGTGCCAGTTTCAGGTTTTCTTCGACGGAAAGCCCCGCGATGATCCGGCGATCCTCGGGAACCAGGGCGATGCCTGCCCGCGACGCCTCATGCGACGTCATCTTGTGCAACGGCTGATGGTCGAGCCACACCTCGCCATGCATGAGCCGCGGATTGTCGAGCCGGGCAATGGCGCGCAACGTCGAGGTCTTGCCCGCGCCGTTGCGGCCAAGCAGGGCAAGGATTTCGCCTTCATGCACGTTCAGCGACACGCCCTGCACGATATAGCTTTCACCGTAATAGGCGTGAATGTCCCATACCGACAAAAAGGCACTGGCGGTTGCGGCCACATTGGCATTGACGTTCGACGGCGCGTTCATGGTTTCTCTCCTACGAATGGGCCTGGCCGAGATAGGCTTCCTGCACCTTGGGATGCCCTTTGATATTGGCCGGAATGTCTTCGACCAGGGGCGTGCCTTGCGCCAGAACGGTAATCCTTTCGGCAAGGCTGAAGACGACGTGCATGTCGTGCTCGATGATCGCCATGGTGATGTCGCGGCTGGCCTTGATCTCTTTGAGCAGCTCAATGGTGTTGTTGGTATCGGCACGCGCCATGCCCGCGGTCGGTTCATCGAGCAGCAAGAGCCGGGGTTCCTGCACCAGGCACATGGCCATTTCCAGCCGGCGTTTGTCGCCGCGTGACAACGATGCGGCGTGCATGTCGCGCTTGTCGAGCATATTGACATCGGCCAGCATTCTTTCAGCGCGCTCACCGATGCCGGCCTCATCCTCGACGCTTTCCAGCGCGTGCAGCCGGAAAGACCCGTCTCGCTTGGCAAAACATGGAATGATCACGTTTTCAAGCACCGTCAGGTCACCGAAAATCTCGGGCGTCTGGAACACGCGCGATATACCCATCTGATTGATTTCATGCGGCTTGCGCCCCAGAACCGATTTCCCGTCGAAGGTCACGCTCCCGGTATCGGGGGCAAGCTTGCCGATCAGGCAATTGAGAAGCGTCGATTTGCCTGCGCCGTTCGGTCCGATGATTGCGTGAACTGTGTTCTCCTCGACGCTGAGGTTGACATTGTTGAGCGCCTGCAACCCGCCGAACCGCTTGTTCACGCCATTGACTTCTAGAATGCCCATCTGGTGCAACCTTTCCTATTCAGCCACATGCGGCGCGGGTTTCGGCCGATTGCCGGTGCCGTCGTCGGGCACGTCCTCGCGGCCGCGCCTGAACAGCTTGCCGATGCGCTGGCCGCCCTCCATCAGGCCGCCGGGCAGGAAGATCACCACCAGCATGAACATCAACCCGAGCGTGAGGTGCCAGCCTTCACCGGTAAAGCGCGCGGCGATCCATACAACCAGATCCTGAAGGCCATCGGGCAGCCACGAAAACCATCCATGCAGGACGTGTTCGTTGATCTTGGAAAAGATGTTTTCAAGATATTTGATGAAACCGGCGCCGAGAACAGGGCCCATCAGGGTGCCTGCACCACCAAGGATGGTCATGATGACCACCTCGCCGCTGGCGGTCCACTGCATGCGCTCGGCACCGGCCAGCGGGTCCATCGAAGCCAGAAGCCCGCCTGCAAGCCCGGCATACATGCCCGAGATAACGAATGCCGCCAGGGTATAGGGCCGCGCGGCCAGGCCGGTATAGTTCATCCGTTGCTGGTTCGATTTGACCGCGCGCAACATAAGCCCGAAAGGCGAACGGAAAATGCGCAGCGAGATGTAAAAGGCAATGATCGCGAGAATCGCGCAGAAATAGTACCCGACGTTGAAGGTGAATACCCGGTTCAGGAATTCGAGCTTGTAGCTCTCGCTCATGGCGGCGCCGAAAAGATTGGTCACCGGCAGCGAACCGCTGGTATTTGCGGCGTCCAGAATGCGCGGATCCGTGAGGCTGAGCTGCAATCCCGTCTCGCCGTTGGTCAGGGGGGTCAGCACAGAATAGGCGAGATTGAAACTCATCTGGGCGAAAGCCAGCGTCAGGATCGAAAAATAGATGCCCGATCTGCGCAGTGAAATGAACCCGATGACAAGCGCGAACAGGCCCGAAACGACCATCGCCAGCAAGATGCCGGGTAACACGTTCATCGACAAAAGCTTGAGCATCCAGACGGCCGAATAGCTTCCCACACCCAAAAATGCCGCATGGCCGAACGAAAGATAGCCCGTCAATCCGAACAGGAGGTTGAAGCCGATGGCGAATATTCCGTAGATCGCAAATCGTTGCATCAGGTCGGGATACCCGGCGTTGAACTGGGCAAGCCCCGAGTTTTCGGCGAAGGGCTGAAGCAGAATTGGCGTGGCCAGGGTCAGGAAGATGACGATCAGCAGGAATTTCGTGTCGGTCTTGTTCAGTCCAAGCATGGCTTATTCCTCCATCACACCTTTGCGCCCCATCAGACCGCGCGGGCGGGTCAGAAGGATGACGATGGCAATCAGGTAGATGATGATCTGGTCGATTCCGGGAATGATTGATTTGATTTCGTTCATCGACGCAAAACTCTCCAGAATCCCGAGCAGGAAACCCGCGGCGACTGCGCCCGGAAGGCTACCCATGCCTCCGACGACAACCACCACGAACGACAGGACCAGAAAATCCATTCCCATGTGGTAATTCGGCGAATTGATCGGTGTGTACATCACCCCGGCAATACCGGCGACGGCCGCCGCAAGGCCGAACATCAGGGTGAATCGCTTGTCGATATCGATGCCCAAAAGCCCGACTGTTTCGCGGTCGGCCATTCCGGCGCGCACCACCATGCCGAAGGTCGTGAACCGAAGGAACGCAAAAACGGCGGCAATGATCACGGCGGCGAACCCGAAATAGACCATCCGCCAATAGGGATAGATGATCACATTGGGGTCAAATCCGAAAATGGCGCCAAAATCGAACGATCCGCGGAACGCCGAAGGTGCCGGCGTCGGGATGGGATTGGCGCCGTAAAAATACTTGACGATTTCCTGCAAGACGATCGCCAGGCCGAATGTCACCAGGATCTGGTCGGCATGTGGCCGTTTGTAGAAATGCCTGATCAGGCCCCGTTCCATGGCAAAGCCGATCAGGATCATCACCGGGATCGCGAAGATTATCGCCAGCGGCACGGACCAGTCCAGAATGGCGTTGCCGATATCAGGCCCCAGCCAGCTCTCCAGATAGGTTGTGTGAATCTTCTTCGGGTTTCCCAGAAAATCGGTTTGCGTCGGATCAATGACATCGAAACTCAGACTCAGGATGCGCTGGAGCGTGACAGCACAAAACGCACCGATCATGAACAAGGCCCCATGGGCGAAATTGACGACACCCAATGTGCCGAATATCAAAGTCAGCCCAAGCGCGATCAGCGCATAGGCCGATCCCTTGTCCAGACCATTGAGTATTTGTAGTAAGATCGCGTCCATCATCCCACCCTGATTTCCGGTTCGACGGCGTTCACGGGCGCCCGCTGACGCACCCGGCCACAGGTAGACCGGCCGCATGAAGGTGCGGCCGGCCTATTTTCACGCGCTGTCAGGCGCCCGGATTGCATTCGCCAAGATTGCCGCCGGCAAACATCGGATTGTCCGGCTCGTACCAGACCTGCTTGACGGGCGTGACTTCGACGATTTCCAGGGCGTCATACTCGTTTTCAGGGTTTTCCTTGCCCTTCATGACAAGAACGTCCTTGAAGCACTGGTGGTCGGCTGCGCGATAGAGCGTCTGACCATTGCCGAGGCCGTCGAACAAAAAGCCCTTGTTGGCGGCAGAATCGATTCCGGGCAGAGAACTGCTGTCGCCTTGCAGGGCCTCCACAACCGCACAGGGGTTGAAGCTCTTGGCGCGGCTGACGGCGTCGGCATAAAGCAGCGTCTGCGCATAGCAGGTCTGCGCCGCATTGGACGGCGGGAAGCCGTATTTGGTGCCGAACGACTTGACGAACGCCTTGGTGCCTTCGTCCTGCAGTTTCCACGACCAGTTGGTCGACCCGAACACACCTTCGATGTTCTTGCCCGCACCCTTGGCCATCAACTCCGAATAAAGCGGAACGACGATTTCGAACTGCTTGCCGTTGACCATCTTGTCACGAAGGCCGAACTGAACCGCTTGGGTCAGCGAATTGACCATGTTTCCGCCGTAGTGGTTCAGGATCAGCACATCCGCGCCCGATTGCAGGACCGGCGTGATATAGGATGAGAAGTCGGTCGACGCCAACGGTGTCATGACGTTGTTCACGGTCTGCCAGCCGATAGCCTCGGTTGCCTTCTGGATCGATTCCTGCTGGGTCCAGCCCCAGGTATAGTCAGCCGTCAGGTGATAGGCCTTGCGGTCCTTGCCGTAAGCTTTCTCCAGAACCGGAGCAAGCGCCGCGCCCGACATATAGGCGTTGAAGAAGTGACGGAACCCGTTGGCCTTCTTGTCCTTGCCGGTGGTGTCGTTGGAATGGGTCAGACCCGCCATGAAGATGATGCCGGCCTCCTGGCACAGGCCCTGAACCGCAACCGCCACGCCCGAGGACGAACCGCCGGAAATCATGATCGCGCCGTCTTTTTCGATCATCGACTTGGCCGAGGCGCGCGCGGCGTCGGATTTGGTCTGCGTGTCGCCGGTCACGAAGGCAACCTTGTTGCCCAATATTCCGGCGCCATCCAGCGCCTTGGACGAGAAAGTCGACAACATGCCGCCGTCGCCTTCGCCGTTCAGATGCTCGACCGCAAGCTGATAGGCGCGCAACTCGTCCATGCCCTCGTCGGCGTAGGGGCCGGTCTGCGGCACATTGAAGCCGAGAGTTACGGTGCCGGCCGTCGGTTCATTGGTGAAGCTCCACGCCGCACCGGTGAAGATCGTTGGCATTGCCAGCCCGGCACCGGCAACGGCGCTGGATTTGAGCAAGCCTCTTCTCGTGAAATTTGCGTTAGACATCTTTCCTCCCGCTATTATCCATCTGGGGTTCATGCCCCGGCAACCGCCAGAACTTTTCCAGTGCCCTACAAGAGCGCTGTCATCATGGCAGTTATGGAAAACTTTTCAATAACTATTTTAAAAACAACAATATTTATGTAAATATTTTTACATTTCTGTCAAATAAAATGTGAATATATTTACATCCCCGCACTTTCTCGATCGACGGTCCTGCCAGAACGCAAACTTTTTCAGCGCGTTAACTTCGCCGGTCGCTCATTTGGCAAGGGGTTGTCTTGCGGGCGCCCGGTGCACGGCCTGGCTGCGGGCGCTGCGTCAAAGGCGGGACTGGCGGAAGAATTGGCCCCGCGGGCTGATCTCGCCGTACCTGCATGGCGTGGCGGCCAAACGTGCGGGGAGGTCAGCACCGGCCGTTCATACCTCTGACAGTCCCCGGCGCGAATCTGTCCGCCCGGCCGGTCATTGCAGGGCTGGATGCCTTGGCGACGGTTGGCGAATGCGGCCCGGATAACAGCAAGGTTCCTGTCACTTTCGCACAAAAGACCTGCATTCATTCGCAATTGTGTGGCGCTGTCCAGCCCATATGTTCACCTCATGATCTATGCAGGAGACTCAAGTGAACAAGCCGAAAATCGCCATCATCTTTTATTCGACCTATGGCACCAATCATCAAGTGGCCGAAGCTGCCGCCAAGGCCGCCGAGGCGGCAGGTGCCGAAGTGCGGCTGCGCCGCGTCCCCGAGACAGCCCCGAAAGAAGTTGTCGAGGCGCAAGAGGCCTGGAAGGCGCAGGCCACGAAAACCGCGGACATCGCCGAAGTGACGCATGACGACATGCAATGGGCCGACGGATATTTCTTTTCGTCACCCACGCGATATGGGGTGGTTGCCAGCCAGTTGCGCGCCTTCATCGATACGCTTGGCGGGCTGTGGATGAAAGGTGCTTTGGCCAACAAGACCTTTACCGCCACGACCAGCGCCCAGAACACCCATGGCGGGCAGGAGGCGACGATCCTGTCGCTTTACACCACCGCCATGCATTGGGGCGCCATCATCGTGGCGCCCGGCTATACCGATCCGGTGCTGTTCGAAGCCGGCGGCAACCCCTACGGCTTTTCGACCAGGGCAGGCGCGTTCGACGACAAGGGCCGCGCCGCCGTCGCCCACCAGGCCCGGCGTCTGGTCGAGATGACCGCGAAGATCATCGCCTGACGGCCGGGCGAGGGGCGCCGCGCCTATTCCCACCAGCGGTCAATCGCGGCGATTTCCGCGTCGGTCCAACCGAAGTGATGCGCCAGTTCATGGATCAGCACATGCGCCACCAGTTGGCCGAGCGTGACGTTGCCCCGCTCGGCCCATTCATCAAGGATGGGGCGGCGAAACAGCCAGATGGTGTCGGGGCGGTCCATCATGTCCATCACCGATTTTTCGGTCATCGGCACGCCGTCATATAATCCGGTCAGTTCGAACGGATCTTCGACATTCAGATCGTCGAGAAATTCCTCGGGCGGGAAATCGGCGATGCGCAGCAATACCGACCCCGCCGGCCCGACAAATGCCGGCGGCAGATCGGTGATTGTCGCACGCGCCAGAGTTTCAATCGCGTCCAGATCGGGCGCGACGCGCCCCAGCCAGTCCTGCATGTCCGTCTCCTTGCTCTGAGCCCATATGGACAAAATGCGCGCCATGTGAAAGAGGGGCGCCAACAGGAGACCGCCATGACCACCACCCGTTTTGCCCCGTCGCCCACCGGCTACATTCATGTCGGCAACCTGCGTGCGGCCCTTTTCAACTACCTCATTGCGCGCAAGGCCGGGGGAACGTTCATACTGCGCCTCGACGACACCGACAAGGAAAGGTCGAAACAGGAATATGTCGATGGCATCATGCGCGATCTCGACTGGCTGGGCCTGGCCTGGGACCGGGTCGAGCGGCAATCCGACCGGCTTGAGCGCTATGGCGAAGCCGCGGCGGGCCTGCGGGCCAAAGGCCGTTTTTATGAATGCTTCGAGACACCGACCGAACTCGACCTGAAGCGCAAGAAACAGCGCAACATGGGCAAGCCGCCGGTTTATGACCGTGCGTCACTGAGCCTGTCAGAGCCCGAGCGCGAAAAGATGCGTGCCGAGGGGCGCGAGGGGTACTGGCGCTTTCAACTCGATCTGGAGCGCATTGAATGGGCCGACGGGATCATGGGGCATATTTCGATTGACGCGGCTTCGGTTTCCGACCCGGTTCTGATCCGCGCCGATGGGCAGGTGCTCTATACTTTTGCGTCTTCGGTGGATGATGTGGACATGGGCGTCACGCATATCGTGCGCGGGGCTGATCATGTGACCAATACCGCGACGCAGATTCAGATCATGCAGGCGCTCGGCGGTACACCGCCCGCGTTTGCGCACCATTCGCTGTTGACCGGGGCGCAGGGCGAAGGGTTGTCCAAGCGGCTCGGTGCGCTGTCTTTGCGTGATTTGCGGGCACAGGGCGTGGAGCCAGAAGCGCTGTTAAGCCTGATGGCGCGTCTGGGGTCGTCACAGCCGGTCGAACTGCGGGCCTCGCTTGATGAAATCGCCGATGGGTTCGATCTCGCGCAATTCGGCTCGGCGCCGACGAAATTCGACGTGGCCGATCTGTTCCCGTTGACCCAGAAGCATAATCAGTCCTTGCCGTTCGATGCCGTCCGCGACCGGATCGCGGCGCTCGGGGTGCCTGACGCGTTGGCCGGCCGGTTCTGGGAGGTAGTATCCAAGAACATCACCGTCATCGATGATCTTGCCGGATGGTGGGCGCTTTGCCGCGATGGCGCAGAGCCCGTCGTGGCGCCGGAAGACAGGGCATTCGTCGCCGAAGCCATGGCGCTGCTGCCACCGCCGCCTTACACGCAATCGACCTGGGCGGAGTGGACCGAATCGGTGAAAAAGGCGACGGGCCGCAAGGGCAAGGCGCTGTTCATGCCGCTGCGTCGTGCGTTGACCGGCCAGCAACATGGCCCCGAAATGGCCGATCTGATGCCGCTTTTGCAAAAGGTCCGGGCCTTCGGGTCAGATTAAGAACCCGTGGGGCACCCCCGGACCCCTGAAAGGAATTTTCCCGAAATGAACGCCCGGACGTCAAGGCGCGGTCTTGATGCCGAGCCTGTGCAGGGTCTCGTCCACGAAGGCGGTTTCGCCTTTTGTCAGGACCTGGTGACGGGGATAGACAGGTGCCGCGCGGTCGTCGAGAATCGCGGTTTCCCAACCCTGGGTGGAGGCAAAGAAACCGTTGGCTCCGGTTGTGCCGAATTCCCGCAGGAAGCCCTGCACCACCACATCCAGATAGCTGAGCAGGATCGGGTGGCGTGCCGCAGGATCGGCGTGATCCCTGGCGACGGCATATATTTCGACTGATTGCGCCCAGCCGGCATCGTGACGAAGCGCCCCGGCGGCCAGACCGGTGCGATCATATGCGGCTTCGCGCTGATCGAGCGCCGACCAGTCGCCGTGCGGAACGGCCGCGACAAGCCCGTCGATCTCGGCATCTGCGGGTTCCACCGACAGGAAGGCAAAAGGCCGCAGCACCGTATGCCGCCAGACCCGTCGCCAACCCCTGAGCCGAGCCGGCACAGCCGGCGCATAGTCATGGGTCGCCCGGTTGACCAGCGAGCCATAACCGAAAAACGCGGGAAATTTCTGAGAACTCATGAACGCGATCCATGCCCGATGATAGGCCGCAGAGCAAGCGTGTTGCCCCGCCTGCCCGTGCGGGCGCGGTGTATTCCATCGTATACCCTATTGCCAGAATACGTCGATCCCGGCTATGCAGCACCTGTCGGAATCGGGAGAATCGGCGAAGGGTAAAACCCCAGCCGGTGCCGAAGGAGCAACCGCCCCGGTAAACTCTCAGGCGCAAGGACCGTTCTGATCACGAAACTCTGGAGAGATCCCGGACCATGTTGCCCGGGGCGCCGAAGGGATAACGATCTCAGGCGGAAGGACAGAGGGGGCATCGCGAAAGCAGGGTTTGACTCTGCTGCAACGGTGCCGGAGCATATGGCAGACCGGCGAAAGAACAAGGAGGGCGGCAATGGCCGACCTGAAACGAACGGTTCTATTCGACCTGCATGTCGGTCTGGGCGGCAAGATGGTGCCCTTCGCGGGCTATGAAATGCCGGTCCAGTACCCGATGGGGGTGATGAAGGAGCATCTTCACACCCGCGCCGCCGCAGGGCTTTTCGATGTCAGCCATATGGGGCAGGTGCTGCTCTCTGCCAGATCGGGGCGCATCGAGGATGCCGCACTGGCGCTGGAGCGGCTGGTGCCGGTCGATGTTCTGGGGCTGAAGGAAGGCCGCCAGCGCTATGCGATGTTCACCAATGACGCGGGCGGGATACGCGACGACCTGATGGTTGCCAATCGTGGCGATCACCTGTTTCTGGTGGTCAATGCCGCCTGCAAGGATGCCGATTTCGCCCATCTTCAGGCGCATCTCACCGATTGCGATCTGGGCATGGTCAGCGACCGGGCGCTTCTGGCCTTGCAGGGGCCGAAGGCGGAAACGGCATTGGCACGGCTGGTGCCCGATGTCGTGGACCTGGCTTTCATGGATGTGGCAATCCGCCAGTGGGACAGCGCCGAGCTATGGATTTCGCGTTCGGGCTATACGGGCGAAGATGGTTTTGAAATCTCGGTGCCGGAGAAATTCGCCAAACGGCTGGCCCGGACTTTGCTCGACATGGCCGAAGTCGAGCTGATCGGCCTGGGCGCGCGCGACAGTTTGCGGCTGGAGGCGGGAATGTGCCTTTACGGCCATGATATCGATACCGCAACATCGCCTGTCGAAGGCAACCTGACATGGGCTATCCAGAAGGTGCGCCGCAGCGGCGGGGCGCGCGAAGGCGGCTTTCCGGGTGCGGCGCGGATTCTGGGCGAATTGCGCGATGGCCCTTCACGGCGCCGCGTCGGCCTGCGCCCTGACGGGCGGGCGCCCATGCGCGAAGGCACGGAAGTGTTCGCGGGCCCCGAAGGGGGCGCGCCGATCGGCACCATCACCTCGGGTGGTTTCGGCCCTTCGATCGGTGGGCCGATGGCGATGGCCTATCTGCCCGCCGACATGCCGGAAGGGTCGATTGTGTTCGGCGAGGTGCGCGGCAAACGGCTGCCCGCCACCATTGCGCCGATGCCGTTCCAGCCGACAAGATACAAACGCTAACCACAATCAGGGAAAAGACTCATGAAATATACCGAAGATCACGAATGGCTGCGTGTCGATGGCGATCTTGTCACCGTCGGCATTACCGATCACGCCTCCGAGCAGCTGGGCGATGTCGTGTTTGTCGAATTGCCCGAGGTCGAAACCATGGTCGCACGCGGAGACGAGGCGGCGGTGATCGAAAGCGTCAAGGCGGCGTCGGATATCCTTGCCCCGGTCGATGGCGAGATTGTCGCGGTCAACGAAAAGCTGGTCGACAATCCTGGGCTGGTCAACGAGGATCCCACCGGCGACGCGTGGTTTTTCAAGATGAAGCTCGATGACCTGTCGGTTCTCGATGAATTCATGGACGAAGACGCCTACAAGGAACTCATCGGATGACGGTCCGCCGGATCGTCGCCAATCTGGCGGCCTCCGACCCGGCGGCGCTTGCCACGTTCTATTGCGAACTTCTCGATCTTGAGCTGCTGATGGATCACGGTTTCATCAATACCTTCGGCAGCGCTACACAGGCCAGTGTCCAGATCAGCGCGGCATCGGAGGGTGGCTCGGGAACGGCGGTTCCGGCCGTCTCGATCGAGGTGGACGATCTCGATGCGGTGCTTGACCGGGCGCACCAGTTGGCGGCGCCCGTCGAATATGGCCCGGTCGACGAGCCCTGGGGCGTTCGCCGTTTCTACCTGCGCGATCCGGCAGGGTCGCTTGTCAATATCCTCAGCCATACCTGACCAGGAGCCACACGATGCCCTTCACACCGACCGGATATCTGCCCTACGACTTTGCCAATCGCCGCCATATCGGCCCGTCGCCGGCGGAAATGGCGGAAATGTTCAAGGTGCTGGGGGTTCGGGATCTGGACGAACTGATCGACCAGACCATCCCAAAATCCCTGCGTCAGAAAGAGCCGCTCGACTTCGGCAAGGCCATGTCGGAACGCGAACTCTTGTGGTACATGCGGCAGGTTGCCAGGAAGAACACCGTTTTCACCTCGATGATCGGGCAGGGGTTTTACGGCACGGTCTGCCCGCCAGCGATCCAGCGCAATATTCTTGAAAACCCCGCGTGGTACACAGCCTATACCCCCTATCAACCGGAAATCAGCCAGGGACGGCTGGAGGCGCTGCTTAATTTCCAGACCATGGTCTGCGATCTGACGGGCCTGGAAATCGCCAACGCATCGCTGCTGGATGAGGCAACGGCCGCCGCCGAGGCGATGACCATGGCCCAGCGCGTCGCGAAATCAAAGGCCACCGGCTTTTTCGTGGATGAAAATTGTCATCCGCAAAACATCGCGGTGATGAAGACCCGCGCGGCCCCGCTTGGCATCGACGTGATTGTCGGAGATCCGGCCAAGCTGGACCCAGCAAAGGTTTTTGGCGCGATATTCCAGTATCCCGGCACATACGGGCATATCACCGATTTCACCGACCCCATCGCCGCCCTTCACGATGCAAGGGCCGTGGGCATCCTGATCGCCGATCCGCTGGCGCTGACGATCCTGAAAGAACCCGGCGCGATGGGTGCGGATATTGCCGTGGGCTCTACCCAGCGGTTCGGCGTGCCGATGGGCTTCGGCGGGCCATCGGCAGCCTATATGGCCTGCAAGGACGAACACAAACGCAACATGCCGGGGCGCATTGTCGGCGTGTCGATCGACGCGCAGGGCGGCAAGGCCTACCGGCTCAGCCTGCAAACCCGCGAACAGCACATTCGCCGCGAAAAGGCCACATCGAACGTTTGCACGGCACAGGCGCTTCTGGCCAACATGGCATCGTTCTATGCGGTCTTTCACGGGCCGGAAGGCTTGCAGGCCATTGCCCAGCATATTCACCGCAAGGCGGTACGGGTGGCCGATGCGCTTGAAGGGGCCGGCTACAGCGTCACGCCCAGGCACTTCTTCGATACGATCACCGTTGAAGTGGGCGCGATGCAGGGGGTTATCCTGAAAGCAGCGCGCGACAATCGCCTGAACCTGCGCAAGATAGGCGCGACCAGCATCGGCATATCGCTCGATGAAACCACCCGGCGCGATACGGTGTCGCGGCTGTGGCGGGCTTTTGGCATCGACCGGGAAGATACCGAGGAAACCTCCGAACACCGCATCCAGGACGCGTTGCTGCGAGAATCCGAATACCTGACCCATCCGGTATTCCACATGAACCGGGCCGAAACGGAAATGATGCGGTACATGCGCCGCCTCGCCGACCGCGATCTGGCGCTTGACCGGGCGATGATCCCGCTCGGATCGTGTACGATGAAGCTGAACGCGGCCGCGGAAATGATGCCGATAACCTGGCCGGAGTTTTCAAACCTGCATCCTTTCGCCCCCGCCGATCAGGTCGAAGGCTATGCCGAGATGCTGGCCGATCTTTCGGCCAAGCTCTGTGCCGTTTCGGGTTACGACGCGATGTCAATGCAGCCCAATTCCGGCGCCCAGGGTGAATATTCCGGCCTCTTGACCATCAGGGCCTATCACCGGGCGAACGGCGACAGCAACCGGGAGATTTGTCTGATCCCGGTATCGGCGCATGGCACCAACCCGGCTTCGGCGCAGATGGCGGGGCTCAAGGTTGTGGTGGTGAAATCGGCGGCGAACGGGGACATTGATATCGCCGATTTCCGCGCCAAGGCCGAAGCGGCGGGCGACAGGCTGGCGGCATGCATGATCACCTATCCCTCGACGCACGGGGTTTTCGAGGAAACCGTGAAGGAGATCTGCAAGATCACCCATGAATGCGGCGGGCAGGTCTATATCGACGGGGCCAACATGAATGCGATGGTCGGATTGGTGCGGCCCGGCGATCTGGGGGGCGATGTCAGCCATCTCAACCTGCACAAGACGTTCTGCATCCCGCATGGCGGCGGGGGTCCGGGAATGGGCCCCATTGGCGTGAAGGCGCATCTTGCCCCATATCTGCCCGGCCACCCGGAAACCGGCGGCCAGGAAGGCCCGGTTTCGGCCGCGCCGTGGGGCTCGGCCTCGATCCTGCCGATTTCCTGGGCCTATGTGCTGATGATGGGCGGCGACGGGTTGACCCAGGCGACCAAGGTGGCGATCCTCAACGCCAATTACATCGCCAAGCGGCTGGAAGGGGGCTACGATGTCCTGTTCAAGGGCAGCAAGGGCCGGGTGGCCCATGAATGCATTCTCGACACAAGGCCATTCGAGGAAAGCGCGCATGTTACTGTCGACGATATTGCCAAGCGGCTGATCGACAACGGCTTTCACGCACCCACGATGAGCTGGCCAGTGGCCGGAACCCTGATGGTGGAGCCGACCGAGTCGGAAACCAAGGCCGAGCTGGATCGTTTCGTCACCGCCATGCTGTCAATCCGCGATGAGATTTCCCAGATCGAAAAGGGCGAGATCGACCCAACCAACAACCCGCTGAAACATGCCCCTCATACGGTCGAGGCGCTGATCGGCGACTGGGACCGGCCCTATAGCCGCGAGGCGGGCTGTTTCCCGCCGGGGGCATTTCGCATCGACAAATACTGGCCGCCCGTGGGACGCGTCGACAATGTCTATGGCGACCGCAACCTGGTTTGCATCTGCCCGCCGGTCGAAAGCTATCTGGACGCCGCAGAGTAGACCTACCGCATCCGGCGCCCGCCCGGGGCCGTTCGCTGCGCCCGGTCGGGCGACACGGCCCCGGCGCTTGCGCCGGGGCTTGGTCGCGCCAGCCCTCCTGCGCCTATGCCGGGCGGCAGTTGCCAGGTTACGGCTTCTCATGACTCCGCCCATGTGTTAACCTTTTGCCAATAATTGGCCGGAAGCGGCTCAAAAAACGAAAAAGGCAGGCTTATGGGCAGGAATGCGGGCTCTCGGGGCGCGTGTGTCATTTCGTGGGCGCAGACAGAGATTGACAGTATCCGGGCGGCACCTTTCGCGGCCCTTGCGATCGGGGCGCAGTGGCGGTGGTGGGGCAAAGCCACCGGTATCGACAGGCACGACGAAATCCTAACGCTGCAAGACCCGCTTGGAGCCAGCCATCTGCATGAACATGCCGCGCTTGCGGCAGCGCGGGTTCTGCGCGGTGTGGGGCTCATGCCCGAAAATGCGCCGAAGCGCGCGGCGGCCGCTGATCCGGCCGGCGATGATACCGGTGCGCCCCAGGGATTTGTCGTCACCGACGGTGTGAACAACTACCCTCTGACGGCAGTCAGGGCCGACACCGGCGATTTGCTGGTGTTGTTCGACGGATGCATGCCGCCAATGGATGTCGATCTGTTTGTTATCGAACATTCCGGCGATCGCGAGGCCATTGCCGCATCAAGCGGCCAGGCGCCCGGCGTGATCTGCTTCACGCCTGGCACGACCCTCGAAACACCCGAAGGCCCGCGCCTGATCGAGGACATCCGCGCAGGCGACCGGATCTGCACCAAGGACGACGGGGCGCAGGAAGTGCTCTGGACTGGGCAGCGGCGAATGACGGGTGCCCGGCTCTATGCGATGCCGCATCTGCGCCCCATCCGTATCCGCGCCGGCGCCATGGGCGAAGACCGGCCCGATCGCGACCTGATCGTGTCGCCCGAACACCGGATGCTGGTCAAGACACCATCGGCGATGTCGCTGTTCAATCAACCCGAAGTGCTGGTCGCCGCCCGCGATCTTGTCGACGGGCATCTGATCGTGACCGAAACCGGGATTCGCGAGGTGAGCTATATTCACGTCATGACGGAAAGACACCAGATCGTCTGGGCCAATGGCCTTGAGACCGAAAGTTTCCATCCGGCCAATGCCTGTCTCGACATGATTGATGCCGCTCAAAGGGCGAACCTGCTTGATCTGATGCCGGAAATCGCCGAGGACCCTTACCGCTACGGCGGCTATGCCCGCCGCAATCTGACCACGCCCGAGGCCGCCATTCTGCAATATCAGGCGGCGTGACGTGCGGGCGGAAAAGGCGCGCTCATGCCGCCCGCGGGCATTGACTCTGCAAGCCGTCCCTGTATAAGCCGCCCGTCCCGGTACCAGAGTGCCGGGCCATTCATTTGGTGTTGGTGGACCCCGCAAGGGGAATCCTGTCGGACCCGCACAAGCGGGGAAAAGGACAACGCCCTTCATGGCCGCCTTTCTGGCGGCACCCGATAGAAGGAGATCAGCGGTGACAAAACGCACCTCTGCCAAGTACAAACTGGACCGCCGCATGGGCGAAAACATCTGGGGCCGCCCCAAGTCCCCGGTCAATCGCCGCGAATACGGCCCCGGCCAGCACGGCCAGCGCCGCAAGAACAAGCTTTCCGATTTCGGCACCCAGCTGCGCGCCAAGCAAAAGCTGAAGGGGCATTACGGCGATCTGACCGAAAAGCAGTTCCGCCGCATCTATGCCGAGGCAGAGCGGATCAAGGGCGATACCGGTGAAAACCTGATCGGCCTGTTGGAGCGCCGGCTGGATGCCGTCGTCTACCGCGCCAAATTCGTGCCGACGATCTTTGCCGCGCGCCAGTTCGTGAACCACGGCCATGTCACCGTTAACGGTGCAAGGGTCAACATCGCCTCCTACCGCGTCAAGGAAGGCGATATTGTCGCCGTTCGCGAAAAGTCGCGCCAGCTGGCGCTGGTGCTTGAGGCCGTCGGCCTGTCCGAACGCGACGTGCCCGATTACCTCGAGACCAACCATTCCAAGATGACCGCAACCTTCCTGCGCACCCCGGCCCTGGGCGATGTGCCGTTTGCGGTGAAAATGGAACCAAATCTGGTTGTCGAATATTACGCCAAGAACTGACGCCGCGTTTCGCTTGCGTCCAGGATACAAAGACCGTCGCGCGGGATCGCGGCGGTCTTTTTTCTGGCGATTCAATCCCTGATGCCTTTTCCGGCCATGAAAAGGCCGGAGCGCCCCCGCATTGTGGCCGCATTGACCGGTAAGTCTGAACCAAGATGTCAGGCAACGAATGGGTGAGCGGGGAAAATGCGCGACACGCCAATCACGATGAAACCGCGCTCGATTACCCTGCCGATCGGCATGTCCAGGGGGGAATTGCTGCTGGCGCTGTTGCTCGCCTGGTTTGCCTTGGTGACGATGAGTTTGCTTGTCGGCATGGCTTTCGAACGCGCTGGCGAGCCGGGTTATGACTTTCGCTACTTCTGGGTGGCGGGCAAGGTTTGGGCGCAGGGCCTGTCGCCCTATGGCGGCCCGTTCATCGAAGCTGCGCCGCGCCTGATCGCATCCGGAAACATCCCCGATATCTGGCCCTACCCGCCCAACCTGTGGCTGCCTTGTGTGGCGCTGGCCCCTTTCGATATCGAGACAGCCTGGCGGATATGGCTCTGCGTTCAACTGGTGGCCGTGGTATTGGCCAGCGCCGCACTGGCATTCTGGCTGCCGCTGGAAAGGGTTTCTGCCACATCCACGCAGTCGATTGGGCTTGCCCGGCTGGGGTATTTCTGCCTGCATATCGCTTTCATGGCTTCGCTTGAGGCCATGCACCTATCGGTGTTTGTCGGCCAGTTTTCGGTGCCGATCTATCTGAGCGCCGTGCTGATCCTCTGCGGTCTGGCGCGCGGGTGGCATGGCGTGGTGATCGCCGGTCTGGCCCTGTCCTACATGAAACCGCAGATCGGCGCAGTTCTGGCGTTGGCGCTGGCGCTGTCGGGGCGGCAGGGGCTCAGGCTGGTGCTGGCGTCAGCGCTGGTGTCGCTGGCTCTGATCGTGCCGCCGATGGTGGTGAAGGCCACCGCGGTCCTGGATTGGCTGCACGAGACAGGTGCCTATGACGGGATCGCGTTGGCGAACATGGCCGTGGCGATGACCGGTATCCGCCATCTGTTGTGGGTATTCGCGGCGACCGGCATCGGCAATATTCCGGCACTGGGTATCACCCTGGTTGCCTGCGGGGCCGTGGCACTGTTCCTGCGTTGGGCCTACAGCAAAAACACCGGGCCCTGGTCCGCGTTTGCCGCCGACATGATCGTTGCGCAGGTGCTGGTGATAATGGCGTTTTCGCCGCTGCACATGTATGATTTCGTATTGATAGGTGTGGCCTTGCCGGTGCTTGTCCGGGTGCGCGGCCCGAGCCTGGCCGCCGCGATCATCGGGGTGGCCATGTTCGTCAAGCCGACCGATGTCTTCGTCTGGCTGCAAGGCCATCGCGCCACGTCATTTTTCCCCGGCTCGACCATGGCGACAATCGGGGCGCTGATCCTGCTGCTGGTGGTCCTTGGCCATGCATATGAAAGCCGGAGAAACTGATCAAAGGGTCATCGCGGCCGGCCCCGGTTGGATTCTTATCTGCTGGCAATGCCTTCGCCCGCTCGCTAGAAAGCGTGGAACTGGGGAGTCACTGCCATGACTGAACACATCCGCCCGCAGCCCGGAATCATGGGTATCGCGCTCTATCAGGGGGGCGCGGCACAGGTGGCGGGCATAGCCGATGCCGTCAAGCTTTCGTCCAATGAAAACCCTTTCGGGCCGTCCGAAAAGGCCAAGGAAGCGTTCCAGCGCGCCGTGCATCAGCTTCACCGCTATCCTTCGACAGACCATCTGGCCTTGCGCCGGGCCATCGGCGACGTGCATGGGCTCGACCCTGCGCGGATCATCTGTGGCACGGGGTCGGATGAGATCTTGCTC
The DNA here is from genome assembly GCA_020446815.1 of Paracoccaceae bacterium. Lineage (GTDB taxonomy): Bacteria > Pseudomonadota > Alphaproteobacteria > Rhodobacterales > Rhodobacteraceae > Albidovulum. Next base: position 40,550 of record JAGRDY010000001.1, on the reverse strand, counting down.
TTGCTGTGTCAGGCCTATGCGGGTGCAAAGGATGAAGTGATCTATACCGAGCACGGATTCCTCATGTACCCGATCTGCGCCCGGTCCGTCGGGGCGACACCGGTCAAGGTGGCCGAACGCGACCGCACAGTCGATGTCGATGCGATCCTTGCGGCCGCCACGGCGAAAACCCGCATCGTGTTCCTGGCCAATCCCAACAACCCCACCGGCACCATGATCGGCCTGCCTGAAATCGCCCGTCTGGCCGACGGCCTTCCCAAACGCGCCATCCTGGTGCTGGACGGCGCCTATGCCGAATATGTCGAAGGTTACGACGGTGGGGCGGCGCTCGCGGCCTTGCGCCCCAATGTTTTCATGACGCGGACGTTTTCCAAGATCTATGGCCTTGGCGGGTTGCGCGTCGGCTGGGGTTACGGTCCACAGGAAATTGTCGATGTGCTGAACCGCATCCGCAATCCATTCAACCTGTCGGCGGCCCAGATGGGTGCCGCCGAAGCCGCGGTGCACGACCGCGATTATGTGGCGCGCTGCCGCGAGGATAATGCGCGGATGCGCACCTGGCTGGCCGATACACTGGCCGAACGCGGGGTGCCGTCCGATGCCTCGACCACCAATTTCATCCTTGCCCGTTTCAGTGACGAGGACGAAGCGGCGGCTTGTGACGACTTTTTGCAAAGCAAGGGGTTGATCGTCCGGCGTGTCGGGGCCTACGGGTTGCCGCAATGCCTGCGTATCACGGTCGGCGACGAATCCGCCTGCCGCCGGGTGGCCCATGCCATTGGCCAGTTCAAGGGGCGCGTGTGATGGGCAAGGTCTATGGCCGTGTTGCCCTGATCGGGCTGGGGCTGATCGCTTCCTCGATCGGCCACGCGATCAGGAAATGGGGGCTGGCCGAAAGCATCGCCGGGCACGCAAAATCCGAAGGCAGCCGCAGTGCAGCGATTGAACTGGGGTTTTGCGACGAGGTATTCGCCAGCGCCGCCGAGGCGGTCAGGGGTGCCGATCTTGTGGTTCTGGCCGTACCGGTGGGCGCGATGGGGGCCGTCGCCGCCGAGATTGGCCCCTGTCTGAAACCTGGTGCGACGGTGACCGATGTCGGTTCGGTCAAGCAGGCGGTGATCGCGGCCGTCGCCCCGCACATTCCTCCCGGGGTGCATTTCATTCCCGGCCACCCGCTGGCCGGGACAGAGCATTCCGGCCCGCGGTCGGGCTTTGCCACGCTATTTGAAAACCGCTGGTGCCTGTTGATCCCGGGTGCCGCGGATCCAGAGGCCGTGGCACGGTTGCGCGCCTTCTGGCAAGGCATGAAGGCCAATGTCGAGGAAATGGAGCCAGAGCATCACGATCTGGTTCTGGCCGTCACCAGCCACACGCCGCATCTGATCGCCTATACGATGGTCGGCGTCGCCGATCACCTGCGCCGGGTGACGGAAAGTGAAATCATCAAATATTCGGCTGCCGGGTTCCGCGATTTTACCCGTATCGCCGCATCCGATCCGACCATGTGGCGCGATGTATTTCTGACCAACAAAGAGGCGACGCTGGATATCCTCGGGCGCTTCACCGAAGAACTGCTGGCGCTACAGCGGGCCATTCGCATGGGGGACGGTCAGCATCTGTTCGACTATTTCACCCGGACCCGTGCCATTCGTCGCGGCATCATCGAGGCCGGACAAGATACGGCCGCCCCGGATTTCGGGCGCGGCAAACCGGATGGCCCGTAACCGGCCGCGTTGGTCTGCCAGACCGACGGCGCTATCCTTCGGCAGCACCGCCTTTCGTTCGGCCCCACACCTTTAGGCGCGGCCAGCTTCAGAATTGTGGGGCCGGGCCCAAGGGAAAGGGGCCAAGGCTTGCCCGCCCTGCGGAAAATTTCAGCGGCATTTCCAGAGTTTCGGCGTCGCCAGAGGCCAGTGCCAACTGCGCCAGCGCGTTTTCGGCGGTTTTGGCGAATTCGGTCCGCACCAGCCCCAGATCCGTGGCCGCCGTCATGACCTTCCGCCAATCGGTGACACGCAGGTCGATGCGCCCTTCGGGCTGGCCCGCGGCATCGATCACCAACGTCCCTTCGCCGCGAAGCCGTACCTTGCCCCAGTCAAGTTCCAGCGCCCGGATATCGACCGTTTGTATCCCTATACCATCTTGCGGGGTGAACCGGTTTATGGGCCCGTCCAGGCTCAGCGTGGCGTCAAGCCTGGCGCGATCTATCCGCATCGGCGGCGGCGCGGAGCCGGCCATCAGAACGGCGGGGGTGTCCAACAGATCGATGCCGAAAAGTTCGATACCGATTTCCTGTCCATTGGCCTCTGTCTTGTCCTGGCGGATTGCCAGCCGCGCCACGGCAAGGTTTGCGCTCCAGCCCATATCTGAAGCGATGCTGACCTTTTCGCTCACCATCTGGGCATGGTCCACGGGAAGGTCGGCCCCGATGCCAAGGACAATGCTGGCGCGGCTATCCATCGAGGCGATGTTCAGCGCTTGGCTTGCAAGAGTGACAGTTTGCGTCGAAGGAAAGACCGTGATGATGTGATTGGGTTTGTAGGACAAGGCGTAGATCTGCAAAAAGGGCGCCTGCCACGCGACAAGGCCATCGGTGCTTTGCAATGATGGCGTCTCGATGCGCAGATCGAAGCGCGAGGGAAAGCCCGACAACGACACCGTGCCGAAATCGCCGCGACCCTCGGCCTTCAGGCCGGCCAGCGCGGCATTGGTGCCGGTCAGCACGGCACGGGAACCGACGACCCAGAAACCGCCATAGAGCACCGCCGCCACGGCCATCAGCCAAAGCATCAAACGCATAGCAGTAAGGCCTTTCTTGTTGCGTCACGATGATGTTTATAGGCCATTCAAGGCAGGAACCAGCGGGTGGCGGATGAATTCTCTTTGGGTCTTTGGCTATGGCTCGCTTCTTTGGGAACCGGGCTTTGCCTATCAGGAACGGGTGAAGGCGCGGCTCTGGGGTTGGCACCGGTCTTTCTGCATGCGCTCCATTCATCATCGCGGCACGGTCGACCATCCGGGGCTGGTGCTTGCACTCGATAAGGCCGATGAAAGCCACTGCGACGGTGTGGCTTTTTCGGTGGCTCCGGCCGACTGCGAACCGACCCTTGCCTACCTGCGCGAGCGCGAACTCATTTCTTCGGCTTATCTGGAAATGACGCTGCCCGTTGCGTTGGCTGACGGCCGAACCGTCGACGCCGTGTCATATGTCATCGACCCCGATCATGTGCAGTATTGCGGTGGGCTCGACCTTGGCGAACAGGCCAGCATCATCGCCCATGCGGTTGGTGGGCGGGGGCCCAACACCGAATATTTGTGGAACACCGCGGCACATCTGGCCGAGCTCGGCATCGCCGATCCCGATCTCGACTGGCTGGCCGCCAGGGTGCGCGCCGTCATTTCGGCCACGCGCGGCCAATAATCCCGGCAAACTCCACAGGCCGGTCGCCGATACGGCTTGGCACCGGCAATAGTAGTGCATATTGTGCCAGCAACGAAGAACAAGGACAGGGTTAGCGATCCAGATGGATAAACCCATGCGCGAGGCAGAGCCGTTCTTTACCAGACCCGTGCGTCAGATCGCATTGATGTTGTTGGTCGTCCTGCTGGTGGGGGCCGGGGCCAATTTCGCCTATGGGCGCATTTTCGCGATTTTTGTCGCCAATCCCTATCTCAACGGGTTCATACTTGGGGTTTTCGTTCTCGGGGTGTTGACCTGTTTCTGGCAGGTCGTCCAACTTGTCAGTTCGGTGATCTGGATCGAAGGTTTTGCCGCCCATCGACCGGGCCATGAAATCACCATTGCCCCGCGTATGCTGGCCCCGCTGGCGGCACTGCTCCGTTCGCGCGGCAAGCATACCAGCCAAATCTCCAGTTCGTCGGCGCGGTCGATCCTGGAATCCGTGGCAACCCGCATCGACGAGGCGCGCGACATTACGCGCTATCTTACCAACCTGTTGATTTTCCTTGGACTTCTTGGAACCTTCTATGGCCTTGCGACGACGGTTCCCGCGGTGGTCGATACGATCCGGGCATTGGCGCCGAAGGACGGCGAAACCGGTATGCAGGTGTTCGACAAGCTGATGAGCGGGCTTGAGGCGCAGCTTGGTGGCATGGGCACGGCTTTTTCTTCTTCGCTGCTGGGCCTGGCCGGATCGCTGGTGGTGGGGCTGCTGGAGCTTTTCGCCAGCCACGGCCAGAACCGTTTCTACCGCGAACTCGAGGAATGGATGACCTCATTCACGCGGCTCAGCTTTGCCGGAGATGGTGGGGAAGGCAACGCGGATCAGGACGTGATCCTCAAAGGCATGGATCACATGGCCGAACAGGTGTCGATCCTGCAATCCATCCTTGTGCAATCCACCGCCGAACGCGATTCAATCAACGAAACACTGGAAGGCGTGGCCGCCGCAGTTGAAAGCCTTTCCAATGAACTGGCCTCCGAGGCGGGCTCGGCGGCCACGCTCAAGCGGATCGCCGACGGTCAGGAAAAGATGCTCGCGGTCCTGTCGGCCAAATCCGCCGACGAGCGCGAAGCCGAGGCGCATGTGGATGGGGTGGATGCTGAAAGCCGGATGCGGCTGCGCTCGATCGATGTGCAACTCTTGCGGCTGTTGGAAGAGGTGGCCGCGGGCCGGCAGGAAAGCGTCGCCGATCTGCGCGGCGATCTGGCGGAGCTGACACGCACGGTGCGCACCCTGGCGCGTATTGATGCGGCCACGGGGCCGGCACGGCGGGGTTAGCGATGGCACTTTCAGGCGGGCGCAGCGCACAAAGATTCTCGTCGACCATCTGGCCGGGTTTCGTCGATGCGATGACCGCGCTTCTGATGGTGCTCATGTTCGTTCTGACGATCTTCATGATCGTGCAGTTTTCCTTGCGTGAAACGATCAGCACCCAGGATGTCGAACTTGACGCATTGTCGTCGCAAGTGGCCGGGCTTGCTGATGCGCTGGGCCTCGAACGTCGCCGCAGCGCGGCTCTGGAAAGCGACGTGACCGGGCTTAACGCCGATCTGGCCGCTGCCCGGTCCAAGGCCGATCAACAATCTTCGCTGATCGCCACGCTGACTTCGCAGATCGAAGGACAAACCCGGAAACTGTCGTCCGCCAACGCCAGGATTACCGATTTCGAAGCCCAGGTCGCAACGCTGCTTGGCGAACGTGATACGGCACGCGCCGAGGTCGCCGACCTGACCAGGGCCCGCGACGAGCTTTTGACCGCGCAAGAGGCGCTTGACCTCGCGGTCGCAAAGGCGCGGCAGGAAATAGACGCACAGGTCGAAGCCGCGCGCCTTGCCGCAGCGCGGCGTGAAGCGCTTGAGGCGATGACGGCCGAGCTTCGCGCCGAAAGAGACGCCACAGCGGAAAAACTGTCGGATGCGGAAGCGGCCCGGTTGACCGAAGCCGCCGCCGCCGCCGCCTTGCGTGAAAAACTCAAAGGCGCCGAAGACGAGCTGACGTCGATGACACTCGCGCTCGAAAATGAGCGCCGCGAGGCAGAAGACACGCTTACCCTTCTTGCGGCGGCGAATGCGGCACGCAAGGATCTCGATGGCAAACTGGCCGCGGCGCTGCTGGTGCAGACGTCCACAGCCGAAGAACTTGCAGAGGCGCGCGCCTCGGTGGCGAGCAATCAGGCGGCGTTGAGCGAGATGCGTCAGAAGATGGAGCGCCAGATCGCGGCCGCACTGGCCGCGCGGAAAGCCGCCGAAACGGCTGCCGATGCGTCGATGACCGAGGCCGACCAACGCGCCGCGCTTCTGGCCGAAGCCAATTCGGCGCTGGACAATGAAAAGGCCCTTTCGGCCGAAGCCGCCCGCAAGCTGGCACTCCTCAACAGTCAGGTGTCCGCCTTGCGCGGCCAGCTTGGCGCGCTTCAGGGTTTGCTGGATGCCTCCGCGGCCAAAGACAAAGAGGCCAAGGTTCAGATCGAGACGCTGGGCGCGCAGCTCAATTCAGCCCTGGCACAGGTGGCCTCGGAACAACGCCGCCGCGCTGCCCTTGAGGAGGCCGAAAAGCTCAGGCTGGCAGAGGAAGCCAAGCGTTTGGCGGCTGAAGCCGAGGCGTTGAAAGCCGAAACCAAGCAGCTTTCGCGCTATCGTTCCGAATTCTTTGGCAAACTTTCCGAAGTGTTGGCCGGGCGTGAAGGGGTGCGTGTTGTCGGCGACCGCTTTGTCTTTTCTTCCGAAGTGCTGTTTGAACCGGCCTCGGCCGATCTTTCCGCCGAAGGGCGCAGCCAGATCGCCGGGGTGGTGTCGACCCTGCAAGAGGTCGCGGCCGCCATTCCGCCCGAAATCGACTGGATCATCCGCGTCGATGGTCATACCGACAATGTGCCGCTGGCCGGCACGGGCAAGTATCGCGACAACTGGGAACTGAGCCAGGGGCGCGCCCTGTCGGTCGTTCGCTTCATGCAAAATGACCTTGGTTTCCCGCCGGAACGTCTGGCGGCGACGGGATTTGGCGAATATTGGCCCGTGGCGTCGGACGATACACCCGAAGGACGCGCGCAGAACCGGCGGATCGAGTTGAAACTGACCGAACGCTGATCGGCCTTCGCGGTTGGGTAGCGGCTTGCCGGGCCTTTTTCAAATCTCCAGCCAGACGGTGACGGGGCCTTGATTGGTCAGATGAACATCCATGTCAGCGCCGAACGCGCCATTGGCGACCGATATACCCATCGCGCCAAGCGCAGCGGAAAAATGCCGGTAGAGCCTTTCACCTTCTTCCGGCGGCGCCGCCGTCGAAAAACCCGGGCGATTGCCGCGTGAGGTATCGGCGGCCAGTGTGAACTGGCTGACGACCAGGGCCGCGCCGCCAGTGTCTGACAACGAGAGGTTCATCTTGCCCTCGGCATCACCGAATATCCGCAGTTTGGCGATTTTCGCAGCGAGTTGTCCGGCATGGGTTTCGCTATCGCCCTTCATGGCGCAAACCAGAATCAACAGGCCCGGGCCGATCTCGCCCACCACCTGCTTGGCAACCTCGACCCGCGCGTGGCTGACCCGCTGAACCAGCGCCCGCATCAGGTGATTTCCGCCAGCCAGGGCGGATTGGCGCCGGGCCGCGAAACAGCCACCGCAGCGGCACGGACGCCCAGCGTCAATGCCTCGGTCAGCTGCGCGCTTGAAATCCCGGCGATTGCGGTTTTTCGCAAAACCCCGAGGCGGCGCAACTCTGCCAGAACGCCGGCGTTGAACGCGTCGCCCGCACCAAGGGTATCGGCCACCGTGACTTTGGGCGCGGGCACGAACACGGCGTTTTGTGGTGTGAACCCATGTGCCCCTTTGGCGCCTTCGGTGACGAACACAACCCTCGGGCCCATTGACAATATGTCGTTAGCCAGTGTTTCGACGCCGCCAGGGCCAGACAGCCAATGCAGATCCTCGTGCGAAAGCTTGACGATGTCGGCCGCCGAAATCATCTGTGTCAGCCTGCGCCTGTAGGCCGCTTCATCGGTGGCGAAACCGGGGCGGATGTTCGGATCGATCATGGTCAAGCGCCGGGGTGATGCAAGCAGATGCATCGCTTCATAGGCAGTGCCGCAAGGTTCGGCGGCCAGGCTGATGCCACCGAAAAACAGTGCATCCACTTCTTCGGGCAGGTCTGGCAGGTCACTGGCCCGCAGCATCCGCCCTGCGGTGTTTTCATCGTAAAAGGCGTAGCTGGCCTGGCCGTGCACCATATCGACGAAGGCCAATGTCGTCGGGCGCGCCGAGCGAACGGCCAACCCCGTGCCAACATCCGACAGCGACAGGGCGTCGACAAGCATCTTGCCGAACATGTCGGTTGAAATGCCGCAAAAAAGCCCGGTCGGCACACCCAGCCGACCCAATCCTACGGCAGTGTTGAAAACCGCGCCGCCCGGATATGGCGCATAAGCCGCGCCACCATCTGGCGTGCGTGTCGGCAACATGTCGATCAATGCCTCACCACAGCAAAGGATCATCCGCCAGCCTTCGTTAGCGATAACACGTTCTTTTTAGGCGAGAGCCCCGAAACCATCAACCGGCGTTTCCGATGTTGAGGCAAATCAATGCGCACAGGGCACCGCCAGCGTATCGTCCCACCGTTTCGTCCAACCTTCCAGAGGAGAATCGAAATGGTTGAGAAATCCCCTACGGGCGCGTTCTGGCCCACGTTTTACGAACCGTTCCGTCATCTTGGTGCGCGATTGGCCGAATGGGTGGCGCCCGCCTCGGAGGCATCATCCGACGACAAGGTTTACCGGATTGCCGTGGAACTTCCGGGCGTCAGGCAGGAGGACATCGAAATCACCGTTGACGACGGGGTGGTGACGGTGAAAGGCGAAAAAAAGGAAAGCCGTGAGGAAAAAGGCGAAACATGGTATTTTTCCGAACGCCAGTACGGCGCCTTCAGCCGCAGCTTCCGGCTGCCTGCCGATGCCGATCCTGAAAAGATCACGGCGGATCTGAAGGAAGGGGTGCTGACCCTGTCGGTTGCCAAGGCCGGGCCGGAGGCGCTGGCGAAGTCTCGCCGGATACCGATCGGCTGAATTCCTGCCCAAACCGCTATTTCTGAAGCTGGGCAAAATAGGTCCCGGCGGCAATCAGCACCGCGAGGAAGAAAACGGCAAAGGCGATTTTCACGATGGACCAGGGCCGTTCGCCCTGTACCTTGCCTGTCTGGCCATTGATCACGAAGCGGAAGCTGCGGCCGCGGAACCGGTAGGCCGCGGTCCAGACCGGCAGCAGGATATGCTTGAATGTCACATCCGAGACCGTGGTTTCGATCCGGTCGATCTGCTGGCGGTCCCCGCCGATGTCGAAACGGACATCGCGTTCGATCATCCGGTCCATCTGCCGGCGTGCGTCGACCATGCCCTCCTGAAGTGTGACCGTGTAGCTTTCGGCCCGGAAACCGGCCAGGTATTCGGGCCGAAAAGGTTCCAGCCGGGCCAGATCCCAAGGCATCAGCGCGGTGGTATGGCTTTCGGGAAGCGAGCGTGAAGCGAGCACCAGAACGTCGTCGAAGTTTCGCGCGACATGGCCGGATGCGGGCTGCCAGCGGATCTTCTGTACCTGCCGCGTTTCACGACGCACCCGTCCCTGCTGGTCGCGAACCTGCACCTGCCGGCTTTCGTAATAAATGGTTCCGCGCAGCCCCCGGTAGCGCGAGGCGGTAGCCGCGTCGAACGTCCAGTAAGGGACGTAGATGCCCTGCAATGCCCTGCCCTTGCGGGCGTAATCGACAAGACCGGAGGGTGCGAACCACAATGACCCGAGCCAGTCGGCCATGGCTTTGCGTGCATCGGATTCCCGCACCACAAAGGGTGCCAGCCCGCGCGGCTTGATCCGGCGGTTTTCGCCGGTATCGGCGACGACCGGTGTGGCGCAGAACGGGCATTCGGTGGCGTGAACCGCCGGATCGAAGGCTACCTCGGCCCCGCAGTTCGGGCACCTGGAAATGCGGACCGGCTCAATTTCCGTCTCTGGCAGTCGCGCCTCTGCCGCGCGGCGGAAATCCAGTTCCGGGATCGGCTGGTGACTGGCTTGCGGCTGGGCGACTGTTTCGGTGTGGCCGCAATGGTCGCAGACCAATTCCCCCCCGCCCGGTGCGAACCGCAGATCGGCACCGCATTGGGTGCAGGGAAAACGATGCTCCTCGGCGGCGGTCTGCACGGCGCTGCCTTAGGCTGATGGCGGCGGCGGTGGGGGCATCACGGTAAACAGCTGGGCAAGCTCGGCGATCTCGCCCGCCGGTTTCCAGCCGTCCTGACCCGGCGACCAGACCAGTGTATCGCGGGTGAAACTGCCGCCGCTGGCAAGCCGTCCCAGATGGCCACGGCCAAAGGGCCCCCTTGTCGCGCCCGCTTCGGCAATGTGCCAGACCTTTTCAACGGGCGGCGGCGGTGGAGGAGGTGGTGCCGCGGGCTGGGTCTGTGGCACGCTGCCCCAGGGACCGGCTTGCGCAAGCATCCTGGTGCCCATGGCCATACCCACGCCCGCACCCATCCCCGCGCCCATTGCCGCACCGGCCGATCCGTCGCCGCGCGCCAAGGATTCGGCGGCAGAATATTGCATGAACCGGCCCAGATCGCCGACGATTCCCATCGAGGTCCGCTTGTCCAGCATCGCTTCGACGGCCTCCGGCAGGGAAATGTTCTCGATATAAAATTCCGGGATACTCATGCCATATGCGGCAATCGTGGGGGCAATGGCGTTGGCCACCAGCTTGCCAAGATCGGCAGTATTGGCGGCCATGTCGAGCACGGGAATCCCCGATCCCGCAATGGCTCGCGAAAACTCCTGCACGATGATATTGCGGATCTGGAAACTGATTTCATCGGCGGTAAATTCACCATCGGTGCCGACGATTTCGGTCATGAATTTCGCCGCGTCGCCAATTCGCATCACATAGGTGCCATAGGCCCGCAGCCGTACCGGGCCGAATTCCGGATCGCGGGCGATGATGGGGTTTTTGGTACCCCATTTCTGATCGGCAAAACGGGTGGTGTTGACGAAATAGATTTCTGACTTGAACGGAGACTGGAAGCCATGATCCCAGTGTTGCAGCGTGGTCAGGATCGGCATGTTGTTGGTTTCAAGCATGTAGAGGCCGGGGGTGAACACATCGGCAATCTGGCCTTCGTGGACAAAGACCGCAGTCTGGCCTTCACGGACGGTCAGCTTGGCGCCGTATTTGATCGCGTGGCCTTCGCGCTCGAACCGCCAGACCATGGTGTCGCGGGTGTCATCGGTCCAGTGGATGACGTCGATAAATTCACCGGTCAGAAAATCGAGAATACCCATACCTAACTCCTGTTGTTCGATCTCAGCTATCGCCGCCGACAAGTTCACGGGCGATGGTTTCGATGATGGGGCGTGCCTCGGCCAGGGTCATACCCGGTTTCAGCCGCGGATCGTAGAGCATCCTTAGCATCATCTCGTCCTGCCTGGTCAAAAGCGCGAATTCCTGGTTGTCGTTGAAAATCGAAGGCCGCGCCTTGGGGCTGTCGTCGACCAGCCCGAGACTCTGGGCCAGTTCTTCATGAATGCATGCCAGCCGCAGCAGATCGGGCAATTCGCCGCGGATCACCGTGACCGCACGATCGTAGATGGCGCTGTCGCCGGTGGTAAAGGCGAAAACCGTGCAATAGGTATCGGGCTTCATTCTCTTGATGGACCGTATAGCAGCCTCACTGGCTTCGGGCGCAATTTCCTGAAGGCGGGCCGCGGCGGCTTGCCTTTCGTCGATGTTCTGTATCAGTACGATGTGGTTCGCGCCCTGTGTCGTGATGTGCATGGGCAAACCCGTCAATCGCGAAAGGGTTGCGAGATAGGCGGCGATGTCCGCCTTGTCCTTCAGGCGTTGCCGCGCCGGAACCGAGGCGCCAAATTCGATCGCAAGTCTGATCGGCTGCTGCCAGCGATGCAGCCGGTTTTGCGTTCTGGCCGGAACAAGCTGCCCGCCCTCATCGGAAAACTCGTCATAAAATACGATGTTCAGGAAGTTCCGCGCCAGATCGCGGGCACCAAAAGGCGCGTCCGTGCCGCCGCCATCCGTGCGGTATTGGCCCTGCGCCAGATAGTTCGCCTCCACCCTTTGATAATAGGCCCGGGCAATCTGGGTTTCGGCGGACTCTGCCGGGATACTCGTGGTGTCGGGCATGTTTGCGCGCCACGGGGCGGGTCTGACTGGGCCCAGGCCATCGCAACCCGAAAGCCCCGCCACCAGGATCAGAGGCACGACAAGCCGCATGCGTGACGGGTTGTTGCGCATCGAAATTTCAGGCACTGGTGCCGATGGTGTCGCCGGTGCCGGTTTTTCTGGCGCGGGCCGCGGCCAGGGTATCGCGCAGGTCGGCTTCCATCTTTTGCAATTCCACTTCGGCCTCGGCGCGCTTGCGTTTGCCTTCATCGGCGATCCGCAAGCTGTCTTCGATGGTGCCGATCAGTTCGGAATTGGCGGATTTCACCGCCGCGATGTCGAACACGCCGCGCTCCATCTCGGTGCGTACCGCGGCATTGGCCTGACGCAGGTTCCGGGCGTTGGCGGTCAGCAGTTCGTTGGTCAGGTCATTGGCCTCGCGTACGGCCGTCGCCGCCTCGGCCGACCGCTGGATGGTGACGGCCTGGGCCAGTTGCGTTTCCCAAAGCGGTACGGTGTTGACCAGCGTGGAATTGATCTTGGTGACAAGCGATTTGTCGTTTTCCTGTACCAGGCGGATCGAGGGCAGCGACTGCATCGTCACCTGTCGCGTCAGTTTCAGATCGTGCACCCGCCGTTCCAGATCGTCGCGCGCGGCGCGCAGATCGCGCAGTTCCTGCGCGGCCATCACCTTGTCGGTTTCGCTGGCGGCGGCCACCGTGGCCTCTTTGGCGGGAATGTCATTGGCATCCAGCAGGCGGATCTTTTCCGCGCCTGCCGCGATATAGAGCGCCAGTTCGTTATAGAACTCCAGCGTCTTTTCATAAAGCAGGTCGAGCGACTTGATGTCCTTGAGCAGCTTGTGCTCGTGGCCCAGAAGATCATCGGTGATCTTGTCGATCTGGCCCTGCACATTTTCAAAGCGGGCGAGGAATTTCGCGAAGGGTGCCGTGCGGCCCAGCAGCCTTTCCCACCATGACGCCTTGCGCCGCACATCGAGCTCGGAAACCGAAAAGCCCCGGATCGTGGTGACGATATTTCGCAGGCTGTCGCCCGCAGGCCCGACATCCTTGTTGCGTACATCGGCAAGCATCGCCTGACTGATTTCCTGCAACTCGGCCTGTGCGGCCGAGCCGAAATCGACAATGGAACCGCTGTCGGACATGTCGAGTTCGGCGATCCGGCTGCGAATGGCATCTGCCATCTTCGCATCGGCCTTTTCCATCGGCACGACATCGCTGACGGGTTCGGCCAGCACCACCGCTGTCACTTCCTCGACGGCGGGCAGGGCCTTGGAGGCTTTTTCGCGTATGGATTCAGACATGGTTACTCTCCGGATGTGGGCCGTGACATTACAGTTGCGTCTTGAGGCCTTCACGTTTCAGGCGGTCGCGCAAGACGTCAATCTCGATTTCAAGGTCGGTCTTGTCATCGGATAGCAGGCTTCGGGTGCGGGCGTCAAAATTCGTTTCCAGATCGGTCAGGAGCGCCTGAAAATCCGCGCGTGCCTTTTGATCCTTGCTGCGCGTCCAGATATCGGCGAACTTGATCGTCGCGTCGCGGGCGCCCATCAGGTAGACACCCAGATAGCGGCGGGCGGCGGTCAGGTCACGCGGGTCTTCCTCGACGGTGCGGAACATGGTTCGCGCCGAAATCAGGAACCGGTCGACACGGGCGGTGATGTCACGGTCTCCGGCGCGGAGGGCGGCATCTTTCATTGCCTTCAGATAGGCTTCGCCTTCGACCAGAACCCGCGCCACGCGGTCTTGCTGGAAAATGTCGATCTCGTCCATGGCCTTGTCGGTCAGCGGATCGGGGCCGAAGGCGAAAAGATGCAGGGCACTGCCGGCAAGGCCGAGCAGACCGCCCGACCACGGATTGCCGCCATTGGCGATTACGCCAAGAAACAGACCCATGCCGGTCAAGGCGGTTGCCATCAGCTTGCGCGGGATCGCGGGCCGGCGGGAACTGCGGCGGGCGGCATAGGCTGATGCCGCACGAACACCTTCACGCGTCAGCCAGGCCGCAAGAACCAGCGTGGCAAAGGCGCCAAGGTTCTGTACCAGCCCGATCGGTTCCTGCCAGAAGGCTCTGACCGCCAGGGGGATCGCGGCCAGGAAAAGCCATTTCGCGCGGCGTTCATCGCGGCTGGGGATGGTCGGGGCACCTGGGGGTGCGCCGCTCTGGGCCGAAGGGCTGTGCTTGCCGCCATATCGTATCGCCATCAGCCGCCCCCCGCGATGCCGACATAGAGCGTCAGTGCCAGCAACAGCAAGAAAGCTATCCGTCGCAATCCGGGTTCTGACATGCCGACTCCCTCACCGATGGCCCAACCTGCCACGGCAAGCGCGCCTGGCCAAGCCCGGGCTGCAAATGCCGGCGAGCCGCCGCGTAAAAACATGCCTGACAAGCCTGCGCCCCGGTAGGGGTACTGTCACTTCTTGTCGCCGGGGTCGCGCCGGGCGGTCGCGCCGGGTGCCCTTCGATCACCGGGCCGGGGTTTGGCCCGGCCCATGCCGCTCTTGCCGGCGGGTGTTCGCGGTGTCTTGCCTGCCTGCCCGCGATCGGGTGTCTTGGGCTTGCCTGCCTGAGTTTTGCGCGGCCCGGCCTTGCCCGGCCCGGTGGCAGCCGGACCGCGCCGGCCTTTGTCGTCATGGCTGGCATTTGGCGATCTGGATTTGCGATCCCGATCGGCATCCTGGGCGCGCGGCGGCCGTGGTTTGAGCGATTTCCTGTCGCGGTGTTCGGCGGGATTGTCGCGCGGCACTTTGGGTGCAGGGTTTTTCGCGGCGCTGTCGCGATCGCCCTGTTTGGCTGATATGCGTGGCTTGCGCGGTTTTCTTTCGTCGCCGTCATGGGGCACGCGCGGCGGCCTGGGCTTGAAATCCCGGCGGCTGTCCGGGCCTTTCGTGTCGGCCGCACCGGGGCGGGCGGCGAATGGCTTGCGGGCGGCTTCGCGCCGGGGACGCTGTGTGGCGGTGTCTGTTGCTGCATCATCCGTCTGTCCCGGATCGCGCCCGAGTTGGTCGCGCAGCACGCGTTGTTTCACTTCCACCACATCCCCGGCTTTCATCGCGTTGAGCCGAAAGGGCCCGTAGCTGACCCTGATCAACCGGTTCACGATCAGCCCGACTTCGGCCATGGCGCGGCGGATTTCCCGGTTCTTGCCTTCACGCAGCCCGATGGTCAGCCAGGCATTGGCGCCTTGTTGCTTGTCGAGCGAGATATCCATCGGCAGGAATTCCTCGCCATCAATGGCCAGGCCCCGCCGCAACGGGTCAAACGTCGCCTCGCTGGGGCGTCCATTGACCCTTACCCGGTACTTGCGCAGCCAACCGGTCGAGGGCAGTTCAAGCCGGCGCTTCAACGCACCGTCGTTGGTCAATAGCAGCAGACCTTCGGAGTTCAGGTCAAGCCTGCCGACACTCATCACCCGTGGCATGTCATCGGGCATGGTGTCGAACACGGTCTGGCGGCCCTTTTCGTCGTTTTCCGATGTCACCAGCCCGAGCGGCTTGTAGTAAAGCCAGAGCCGGGCGGGCTGGGGCGCATCAATCGGTTTGCCATCGAGCGTGACCCTGTCGCTGGGCCGGATGTCGAGCGCGGGGCTGGTGATCTTGATCCCGTTCACCGTGACACGGCCGTCAATGATCATGCGTTCGGCATTGCGGCGCGAAGCCACGCCGGCGCGCGCCATCACCTTGGCGATGCGGTCGCCGGTTTTCCTGTCGTCAGCCATGGTGATCGGTCCCTTGTCGGCACATTGCGCCCCCTCTATCCGCATTCTGCGCTTTGGGGAAGCGCTTGCGTGGGCGCGTGCGGCAGGGCATCAGGGGGCATGAGCGGATTTCGCAGCCATATGGACCAGGCGCTGGCCGAGGCGCGGGCGGCGGCGGCGCGCGGCGAGGTGCCGGTCGGGGCGGTCATGGTCGCGCCCGATGGGCTGGTCGTGGCGGCGGCGGGCAACCGGACGCGCGAACTGTCGGACCCTACGGCCCATGCCGAAGTGCTGGCGATCCGCGCGGCCTGCGCGGCGGCAGGGTCGGAACGGCTGCCAGGGCATGATCTGTATGTCACGCTGGAACCTTGCCCGATGTGCGCTGCGGCGATATCGGCGGCGCGGATCGAAAGACTGTATTATGGCGCGCCCGATCCCAAGTCCGGCGGGGTGGATCACGGCGCGCGGGTGTTTTCGCACCCCCAGTGCCATCACGCGCCCGAGGTCTATGGCGGAATCGGTGCCGCGGCGGCGGAAGCGTTGCTGAAGACGTTTTTTGCCGGGCGGCGGGTGTAGGCCGCGGCCCCAGCCGGGTGGTCCTGATCGTGTTCTCTTGTTGGAAAGCCGAATTCGCCCCCCTCCGACATCGTCGCGGCTTGCCTCAGCCGGTTCCGGCAGAATGATGCCCGGATCGCCAGCACGGCGCAGGCGCATCGCGCGGATCCCGAACAACGGCGGTTCGCGGCCTTTCCGCTTGCGGTGGCAGGATCTTTGGTGTCAGGTCGCGCCATGCAGCCCCAACCCGAAACGCGCCCCCTGGTGGGCATTCTCTGGATGTTATCGAGCGGCCTGACCTTTGTCGCCGTGACGGGAATCGTCCGCTATCTGGGCACCGATCTGCCGGCGGCCGAAGGTGGTTTGATCCGCTACGCGATCGGTGTGCTGATCTTGTCGCCCGCTATCGTCAAGACGCTGCGCGCCGGGTTTGCGCCGGGGGCGATGCGGCTGTTCGTGATGCGTGGCGGGCTGCATGCACTAGCGGTGATGTTATGGTTTTACGCGATGGCGCGCATCCCGATTGCCGAGGTGACGGCGATCGGCTACCTCAACCCGGTCGGCGTGACGATTGGCGCGGCGCTGTTTTTTGGCGAGACGCTGGCGCTCAGACGGATCCTGGCGGTGGCTGTGGCGCTGATCGGTGCGCTGGTCATTCTGCGGCCGGGGCTGCGCGAGGTCGGCGCCGGGCAATTTGCGCAGCTTGGCGCGGCGATGTTTTTCGCCAGTTCCTATCTGATGGCGAAACGGCTGAGCCAGATCGCGCAACCGGGGGTGATCGTCGCGATGATGTCGCTCATGGTGACGATCTTTCTTGTGCCGATGGCCGCCCCGGTCTGGGTCCCGCCAACCTATGCGCAGGTCGGATGGCTGGGGCTGGTCGCGGTGATTGCCACGGCGGGGCATTATTTCATGACACGGGCGTTTCAGGCAGCGCCGTTGACCGTCACGCAACCGGTCACCTTCTTACAACTGGTCTGGGCAACGCTTCTTGGCAGCCTGGTTTTCGGCGAGGCGGTGGACCCGTATGTCCTGATCGGCGGCGGGATGATCATCGGGGCGATAAGCTATATCACCTGGCGTGAGGCAAGGGTCGGCCGGATCGAAATCACCCCGCCGCCACAAGCGGCCAAGCTTTGAGCCGGCCCGCGCATTCAGGGCGGGCCGAGACGAGACGGGCGGAGCAATTTATAGCGCGATCGGTTCCAGCACCACTGGCTCGATCACATTGACCCCTGGCAAGGCGCTTTTCAATGCTTCGGCCGATTGCTCCAGCAAGGGGAAGGTTTTGTAATGGCTGGGGATCACGGTCTTGAAGTTGAAGAACTTCCTTGCGGCATAGGCGGCGCGCTGCATGTCCATGGTGAAATACCCGCCGGCAGACAGGATGCCGATATCGGGATCGTGCAGATCGCCCATCCAGCCCATGTCGGCCATGATGTCGGTGTCGCCCGACACATAGATCACATGGCCTTCGCCCGCGATCATGTAACCCGATTCGTGGCCTGCATAGACGGGGCCGTCCTTGCCCGTCAGAGACGACGAGTGGCAGGCATTGACCATGCTCACCCTGGCGCCGCCAAGATCGACCGTGCCGCCCTTGTTGAATCCGATGCCGGCGATGTTTTCACGACCTTCCCAATATGAAATGAGATCGTAGATACCCGCCACCGGGATGGATAATTCCTTGGCGATGGCCAGCGCATCGCCGGTGTGGTCGTTATGCCCGTGGGTGATGAGGATATGCGTGGCGCCGTTAACCGCCTCGGCGCGCCGTTCCTGGGGAAACATCGGGTTGCCGGTCAGCCAGGGGTCGATCAGAATTGCGGCGTCCTCGATTTCCATACGAAAGCCGGAATGGCCTAGCCAGATGATATTCATAGTCTATTTCCGCTTTGTTGATTTCGCTATGCCGTGGCTCATTGTCTAACCAATCGCGCCGTATCGCAATGAATTTGCCGAAAAAGTGATGCTGGCGGATTGCTGACGTATCGGGGCCCGCCGCAGCCTCCGGCAGGGTCTTTCCGTGTTGCGAACATACTCAGGCCCCGGTGCGAAACGGGTTTTCCGCGCCGGTCGCGGGCCTTGAGGCAATCCCGAAACCATCAGCCGCGCCGACAGGTGCCGGATATGGTGAATCTTCCGGCCCGTTCGGGAAAATCTTCCTCCCAGGCCTGCGAACGGCGGGCCTTGGTCCGCACCGACAGGAAACCGTTCGACGGAACCAGACTCATCGACACATCGGTGGGGCCGATCTTGACGAGATTGCCGCTGTATCGAAATTTCATCCTGGTGCCCGTATCCTCGACCGCAACGGAATTCGACACCCCGGCGATCCTGGCGCGTTTGCCATTGATTGAAATTGTCATGTTCGGCGGGACCAGCTGCTTGATATTCGACCCGGCCGGCACGACTCCATAGCTGGTCATCTTGCAACGAAGTGTTGTTGCACCCCTCGCAGAGGCGGCGGGCGCGGCCGGGGCGGCCGGTTCGGGTGCTGGCGCCGCGACCTCTTCCGGCGGCGTTTCGGGCGGCGGCGCTACCGAAATATCCGGAAGTGCGGGCGCGCCGGGCTGGGTTGCCGATGCTGCGGCATCATCGCCCGGACTGGCGCGGTTATCTTGCGGATCCTGCGCGGCAGCCTGTCTGAAGACAAAGTTGAAATTGACCGAGGGAGACGGAAAAATGGATACACCCGCTGCCTCTTCCAGCTTGCGAATACCGTCTTGCATGGCGAAATCATCCGTGCTCAGGGCGATTGGCCCGACGGTTGATACCGAAACCATGTCGTTGGTCATCATCGTCACGACGATGTCGGCAAAGGCGGATCGGGTCACACCGTGCAGGTCAAGCCGGTAGGGCAATGTCAGGGTCTTGCGCCGCGACAGCGCCAGATCTTGCAACGCGACCCAGTCGATGCTGGCCGTGATGACAGCCTCCGGGTCGCGAAAGGTTTCAAACAGCAGGAACCGAAGGCGCGCGTCGCGCAATTCGTTACCGGTGTCGACGGAATCGAGGTTGACCCGGACCGTTGCCAACCCCTCGGGTGAAATGGAGCCCGAAGCGATGCCGAACTTGCTGGTTTCGATGACGTTCTGATTGTAGACGCTTTGAAAGCTGACCGAGGATGCCGCAGGAACCAGTTGCCAGCCGATAGCGTCAGCCGAATCCTGCGCCGTCAGGGGGCCTGATCCGATAGCGAGGGTCGCGGCGCATGCCAGGATTGCCCGCAAGCAGACTGCAAGAAACATCATACGCATTGTTACAAAACCCTTCAAAGACCAACTGAAATGTCCGCGCTGATAATACCGGATCAGCGCCTTCGCGGATCAAGGTTAACCCGCCCGTCGTGTTTCGTCATCATGAATTGCCAGGATCGGCTGCGACCAACCAAGCGGTGACGGCCACGCGGCCGGGCCTCAGGGCGAATCGATAGGGCGGCCGAAAGCGAAAGCGGATGACCTGGCTGTCTTGCAGGTGGGTCGCGTCCCGGCTAAACGGGGCGGGGATTTCTGAAGGGAGCAGCCATGTCCATCGATATCGACACGGCCCGGCGGGTGGCGCATTTGGCGCGTATCGCGGTCGCGGAAGACGACCTGCCGAGACTGGCGGGGGAATTGTCGGGTATTGTCAGCTTCATGGAGCAATTGAACGAGGTCGATGTGGAGGGCGTCGAGCCCATGACATCGGTAACGCCCATGCGCCTTGCGCGGCGCGAAGATGTGGTGACCGATGGCAATATCCAGAAACAGATCCTGTCGAACGCGCCGGATGCGCGCGAAGGGTTCTTTGCCGTGCCGAAGGTGGTGGAATGAGCGGGCTGAACGAACTGACCATAGCCGCCGCGCGCGACGCGCTCCGCAAGGGTGAGGTGACGAGCGCCGATCTGACCGAGGCCTGCATCGCGGCGATTGACGGCGCGGGGGCTTTGAACGCCTTCGTTCACAAGACGCCCGAGATCGCCCGTGAACGGGCGCGGGCGGCCGATGAGCGGCTGAAAGCCGATGACAAGGCTCCGGCGATGTGTGGTATTCCGGTGGGGATCAAGGATCTGTTCTGCACCAGGGGGGTCGCCTCGCAGGCCGGCAGCAGGATTTTGCAAGGCTTCCACCCAGAGTACGAATCCACCGTCAGCCAGAAACTCGCCGATGCGGGCGCGGTCATGCTCGGCAAGCTCAATATGGACGAATTCGCCATGGGTTCGTCCAATGAAACCTCGTGTTACGGCAATGCGGTCAACCCCTGGAGGCGCGGCAATGACGACACCGCCCTGACCCCCGGCGGCTCCTCGGGTGGCTCGGCCGCGGCCGTGGCGGCGGACCTTTGCCTTGGCGCGACGGGCACGGACACCGGCGGCTCGATCCGCCAGCCTGCGGCTTTCGCGGGCATCACCGGGATCAAGCCGACCTATGGGCGCTGTTCGCGTTGGGGGATCGTGGCTTTTGCCTCGTCGCTCGACCAGGCCGGGCCGATGACCCGCGACGTGCGCGACGCGGCGATCATGCTGGGCGCGATGTGCGGCCACGATCCGAAGGATTCGACCAGCGCCGACCTGCCGGTGCCGGATTTCGAAGCGGCGCTGACCGGCGACATTCGCGGCAGGAAAATCGGCATCCCGCGCGAATACCGCATGGAGGGGATGCCGGAAGAGATCGAGAAGCTCTGGGCCGAGGGCACCGCGATGATGAAGGATGCGGGCGCCGAGATTGTCGATATCAGCCTGCCGCACACCAAATATGCGCTGCCTGCCTACTATGTGGTGGCCCCGGCCGAGGCTTCCTCGAACCTCGCGCGCTATGACGGGGTGCGCTACGGGCACCGCGCGGCGCTCGCGCAGGGCGACGGAATTACCGAAATGTATGAAAAGACCCGCGCCGAAGGTTTCGGCCACGAGGTCCAGCGCCGGGTGATGATCGGCACTTATGTCCTTTCCGCCGGGTTCTATGATGCCTATTACAACCGTGCCCGCAAGGTGCGCGCGCTTATCAAGCGTGACTTCGAGACAGTGTTTGCCGAGGGAATCGACGCGATCCTGACGCCTGCCACGCCTTCGTCGGCCTTCGGGCTGGGCGAGATGGCAAATGCCGACCCGATCGCCATGTATCTCAACGATGTCTTTACCGTGACGGTAAACCTTGCCGGCCTGCCGGGCATCGCGGTTCCTGCGGGGCTGGACCGTCAGGGGCTGCCTTTGGGTCTGCAATTGATCGGGCGACCCTGGGAAGAGGGCGATTTGCTGAATCACGCCTATGTGCTGGAGCGCGCGGCCGGGTTTGTTTCCAAGCCGGCAAAATGGTGGTAAGGGGCGCGCGAGGTATGGGCAAAGTGAGTTCCTGACATGCGGGTAGTCGTTCCTTGCGTCGCCATCGCGCTGTTGGCGGCGTGCCAGCCGCCGGTGCCGAATGATCGCGGGGGCGGCGTCGGTTTTGAAAGCTACGGTGCTTATCAAAAGCGCCGCGCGCTGGAAGCGAAGATGGCGGTCCTGCCCGCAAACGGGCCGGTCAACCAGTTGCCGGTGGCCCCGGCGCCTTCATCGGCAGCGGCGCTTATGCAGCAAAGCCAATCGACGATCGCTACCGCACCGCCCGATTCCGTTGCACAGCCCGATGCCGGCCAACCGGCCGGTATGGCGCCCGCAGCGGCGGCTCCGACGGCCGAGATGATGCCGGCCGACAACACGGGCATTTCCGACGAACAGGATTTCAGCGCTGTTGCATCGCGCGAAACCATCGCTTCGGACAAAGAGCGTATCGAACAGAACAAGGCGCAGTTCCAGCAGATCGCGCCAACCGAATTGCCGCAGCGCAAGGGCAGTAGCGCCGGGCCGGACCTGATCGAATATGCGATCAATGCCCCCAACCGGCTGGGTCAACCCTATTACAAGCGCGGGCGCAGCCTTTTTGGCAATTCCGAACGCGCCTGCGCCCGGTTCAATACCCCCGAAGAGGCGCAGATGGCATTCCTGAAGGCCGGCGGGCCGCAGCGCGACCGCAAGAATCTTGATCCGGATGGCGACGGATTTGCATGTTACTGGGATCCGACACCCTTCCAGAAGGTCCGCGGCTGAGGCGTGGCACAGGCGTCTGCCTCGCCCAATTATGGCCCGCGGCGTGACGGTGCACGCCCGAGCCTGATCATTTTGCATTATACCGGGATGCCTAGCTGCGCCGAAGCGCTGGCGCGGCTCTGCGATCCGGCGGCCGAGGTTTCGGCGCATTACCTGATCGGCGAGGCGGGCGCGGTCGCGTCCCTGGTGCCCGAGACGGCGCGCGCCTGGCATGCCGGGGTGGGGCAATGGGGGCGCATTACCGATGTCAATTCGCATTCCATCGGTATTGAATTGGCAAATCCGGGCGATGCTCCGTTCCCGGAACCGCAGATGGCGGCGCTCGAGCGCCTGCTGGGCGATGTGATGGCACGTTGGGCCATTGGCCCGCAACGGGTCATCGGCCATTCCGATGTGGCGCCGGCGCGCAAGCGCGACCCCGGCCCCCGGTTCGACTGGTGGCGGCTGGCGCGCGCGGGGCTGTCGGTGTGGCCCGAGAAGGCAGATGAGGAGGCTCCGCTTCCCGCTTCGCTGCGACGGATCGGCTATGGGCAGGCGGAACCAGAAGTCATGCTGGCCGCGTTCCGCCTGCGCTTCCGCCCCTGGGCGGCAGGCCCTGAGGATGCGGCCGACCGCAGGATCGCCGCCGATCTTGCCCGCCGATTCCCTGTTGACGGTGGCGGGGCGGAAGCCTAACTGGACAGGTGCGCGGATGGCCGGATGACCGCGGCGGGCGACTGTCGAGGAAAGTCCGGACTCCATGAAGTGACGGTGCCGGGTAACGCCCGGCCGGGGCAACCCGAGGGAAAGCGCCACAGAAAAGAAACCGCCCGATCTTCGGACAGGGCAAGGGTGAAACGGTGGGGTAAGAGCCCACCGCGGACTTGGCAACAAGGACGGCATGGCAAGCCCCACCGGGAGCAATGCCAAATAGGGGCCTCGTGCGGGGCCGGTCGCGGACCCTGGTCCGGGATACCGTCCGCAAGGCGATTTCAGCCCGAGAGGCCCGGGTTGGCAGCTAGAGCACGTCGGCAACGGCGGGCCGAGAGGAATGGTCATCCAACCCCGGATCACGGTCCGGGGCGGACAGAATCCGGCTTACAGGCCATCCGCGCATGTACAACCCCGCGCGAAGCGGGCGGCAATTTCTATTGCCCCCGCCACGGGCGCCATGTTGTATTTGCCGCGGGGCAAGCCACGGGTGGTCGGATGGTCAATAAAACCGGAATGTTCAGGAACGCAGCGCGAAACGCGGCAGCGGCGGCCCAGACGGAGGTTGTCGAAGCCGATGACTTCGTGCTGCACAAATACGCCGATTACGAGACTTACCGGCAGGTGCAGGAGCAAGGTAACAAGGACAAGCTGACAGCGCAGTTTGTCACGAAAGGGCACATCTTTTTTCTGGCCGGCTACCTCAGGAACACGCTGGGCCCGGTCGATTTCGGCCTCTGCCACGGGGTGCGGCGCGGCAAGGAACAGGGCTGGTTCCGGCGCAAGCTGAAGGGCGCCAATGTGATCGGCACCGACATATCGGAGACCGCGAACCGGTTTCCCAACACCGTGCAGTGGGACTTCCACGAGGTGAACCCCGAGTGGAGTGGCAAGGCCGATTTCGTGTATTCGAATTCTTGGGATCATGCCTATGATCCGCAAAAGGCATTTGCGGCCTGGCTTGATGCGCTGCGCCCAGGCGGGATGCTGCTGATTGATCATACCGCGGGGCACGTTCCGGATTCGGCCAATGCGCTTGATCCCTTTGGGGTCACGGAAGCGGGCTTGCACAAGATTCTGACCGGTGTGCTGGATGTCGCCGGCTGCGTGCACGAAGTGCTGGACCGTAGCACGGACGAGCAATACCCGGGCAAGGTTTTCGTTTGCCGCAAGAATGCCTGATCCGGGATCATGGTCCGGGGTGAGCGGATTAAGGCTTTCAGGTCACAGGTGCCTGCCTTCGGGCCAGCCTGATCCAGCGGTGCCGCCCTGCGGGCGGCAGGTTTTTTGTTGGCGCGCCAGTGCGCGCCTGCCTCCGGCGGGAGTTTCCCGACAAAGGTGAAGTGCGTATCCGGTTCGGCTGGAACCACGCTGCCCCCGGGCGTTTTTCGTGTGCGGGGGTGAAAGTGCCGCCCCCGGGCACGCTTTGCCTGTTGACTCCGCCGCCGCCATCCGTAAAAGGCGGGCTTCAAGGACATTGCGGGCGGCATTGCGCCTGGCTAGTGGAGAAGAACTATGGCGAAGCCGACGACGATCAAGATCCGTCTGAACTCGACGGCGGGCACCGGGCACTTCTATGTGACCAAGAAGAATGCCCGCACCATGACCGAAAAGATGGTCGTGCGGAAGTACGACCCGGTCAAGCGCGAGCATGTCGAATACAAGGAAGGCAAGATCAAGTAGGATCGCCTGTCCCTTGCAAGCAACGGGGGCCGTGCCGCAGCGCACGGCCCTTTCGCTTTTTCACCACCCGGTTGTCCGCGATGGCGCGCATGCGCTGCGAGAACGCGACAGGTGGCAGGGTCAGTGCGCCCTTGCCCAGTCGACGGCGTCCTCCAGCCGGTCGTCTCCCCAGAAGACTTCGCCCTTCACCACGAAGCTCGGCGACCCGAAGACGCCAAGCGCCATCGCCTCGTCGGTGGCCCGCGCCAGCGCGCCTGCGGTGCTTTCGGATGTTGCGGCGTCCCGCACCCTTGCCGGGTTCTGGCCGATTTCCCTTTGGCTTGCGCTCAGGTTCGGGTCTTCGCCCGCAGGTTCATCCGCCTCGAACCAGCGACGGTAGGAGGCGCGGGTGAAGCCTTCGACCCAGCGCCCTCCTCGACGCCGAGCGTGGCCACCTGATTGGCGAACACGAGCTCCGCAAGCGGATAGGGCGCGGGGATCCTCGGCGTCAGCCCGTGGCGCGCCGCTCGATGTCGTGCCACATGTAGGCGGTCTTCACCGGCTTGTCCCGGAACGGGATGTTGTTTTGCAGGGTCATGACGTGGCGGACGTTGAACGGGCGCCAGCGGAATGCCACGCCGGTCGCCCGCGCGACATCGGCAAGCTGCATGACGCTGAGATCGCTTTAGGTGCTTCCGATGGAGTACCAGAAATCGACGTACGGCATTGCAGCCCCTTCCCCCCACCGGTCCGCGCGAGACGCAGTCTGGCACGTCGGGACGCCGACCCACAGGCAGAGCGAACATGCAACCGGTCTGGATGCCTGCCCCGGAATACGAAAGGGCCGGGGATTTCCCCGGCCCCGCTTGCCGTCAGGTCTGCATCAGATCAGTTGCGATTTCCGAACAGCTGCAAAAGGAACATGAACATGTTGATGAAGTCGAGATAGAGGTTGAGCGCGCCCATGATCGCCGATTTGCCCAGCCATTCGGCATCGCCATGCTGGGCATGGGCGATATAGTCGGTCTTGATGCGCTGGGTGTCATAGGCCGTCAGCCCCGCGAAGATCAGCACGCCGATCGCGGAAACCGCGAACATGATGGCGGCGGACTGCATGAACAGGTTGACGATCATCGCGACCAGAAGGCCGATCACACCCATGATCAGAAACGAACCCCAGCCCGAGATATCCTTTTTCGTCGTGTATCCCCACAGGCTGAGCCCGGCGAAGGCGATGGCGGTCACCAGAAAGGTCTGGACGATCGACATGCCGGTAAAGACCAGGAAGATCGAGCTGATCGACACGCCCATTGTTGCGGCAAAAGAGTAAAAGACCAATTGCGCCGTGGCCGCCGACATCCGGTTGATCATCGCGCCGAAGCCGAACACGAAGGCCAGCGGCGCGAACATCACCACCCATTTGAGCGGCGACATGTAAAGGGCCGAACCGAACTGGGTCAGATATGTGCCCGCGCCGATCTGTGCGACCGCCGCCGCCGGGTTCGTGGTCACGGCCAGGCCGGAAATCGCCCAGGCCGCCAGAGCGGTGATCAGCATGCCCACGGACATTGTTCCGTAGACCTTGTTCATATGGGCGCGAAGCCCTTCGTCAATCGCAGCGGTACGGGCGCCAACCTGACCGGCACCGACGATTCTGTAGTCAGCCATCCAAGCCTCCTGATAAATCCCTATGGCGCGCGCCGGAGCGGATGCGCACCCTCACGAGGGAATATCGGGAATGCGGCGATCATTTTCAAGCGTTTCCCTCATTTATTGTCCCGATAGTGCTTGTGCCAGCATTCTGGCACACACCCGATCGGCCGAACTGCCGCGCTGCGGGCTGCTTGGCGGTCGATTCACATGTCGCCGGGAAACCAGCCGCTGCGCTTGCGTGCGGCGGCGGGCATCCGCGCGATCCGGGTGGGCGCCGGGCGTGGCGGTCAGTTGCTGGATGCGGCAGAGGAATCTTGCCGCGAAATCTTACCGCGAAATCTTACATCGTGACGACGACCTTGCCGACCGATTTGCGCGTCCGCAGAAGGTCAAGCGCCGCATCGGCGCAGGGCAGTTGCAGGGTGTGGCCTATGTGCGGATGAAGCTTGCCCTCGCCATACCAGGCCAGCAGGGTGTGCAGGCTTTGTCTCAGCAGGTCGGGCCGAAACCGCAAGAACCCGCCCCAGTAATGACCGATGACGGTGATGTTCTTGACCAGCAGGTGGTTGGCGGCGATCTGCGGTACGCGCCCGCTGGCAAAGCCGATGACGATGATCCGCCCGCCGGGTCTGGTGGCACGAAATGCGGCATCGAACTGATCACCGCCGACGGGGTCATAAACCACATCCGCGCCGCCAAGGGCCTTAACCGCGGCACGCAGATCACCCGCGTCGCTGTCGATCAGGTGGTCGGCACCGGCGGCTTCGGCGACACCCAGCTTTTCCGCCCCACGCGCACAGGCGATCACCCGCGCCCCCATCCGTTTGCCGATCTCGACCGCCGTCAGCCCCACACCGCCGGCGGCACCAAGAACCAAAAGCGTTTCGCCCTGCTTCAATTGCGCGCGATGATCCAGTGCGACATGGCTGGTGCCATAGGCGATCTGCAAAGCGGCCGCATGATCGAAGGGCATATCCGGCGGCAGCGGCAGGCACCTGTCAACCGCAAAGCAGCCAAACTCGGCCAGGCCGCCTCCGTTGGTATAGACCGCAACACGGGTGCCGGGGGCGGGGCCTTCGGTATCGGGGCCAAGAGAGCGAACAATACCGGCCGGTTCCATCCCCAGCGTCAGCGGCAGGGAAGGGCGTTCCTGATACTTGCCGTCGATCATCAAGAGATCGGCAAAGTTGAGCCCGCAAGCCTTGATCTCGATCAGGATCTCACCCTTGGCAGGGGTGGGCCGGGGGATGTCGCAAAGCGCCGGCCGGCCGCCGAAAGATGTGATTTGTAGTGCTTTCATCGCTTGCCCCCGGATCGCGGAATCGGAACTGGCGCAGTCTGCCGCCGATCTGCATCGGATTTGCGGCAAACCGGGGCAGGCGAGCCCCGGGAACCGTTGCGCTTTGCCCTTGATATGGCGAACCGGGTCAAGGTCCAAGCGATTTGGTCCGAGCTGCGCGAATGCCCGGTCGTGATTTCGTGTTTGGCTGATTGTGCTGTGGTTTTTCCGCTGCCCGAGATCCGGATGAGAGGCAGGCCGCGCCGGGAGTTTCCGGCGGTCCGCTCTGGCCGGGCCAAGGCACCGGCGGATCTTCGCTAGGCAACGGTTGCATTTTCGCTGCGCGGCCCCCTTTTTCGGAATTTCTCATTTTAAATCAATATCATGCCAATTGGCGGGCAACGAATCCAGCCTTATTTTCGTGGCAGCCGGCGTCACAAACGGGTTGAAAGAGATGCCAAATCTTCGCAAAATGGGAATCGATTGGCCAACTTGTTGCGTTTTGCAAAAAATAATGCGAGAGTATTTAAGGCGAGTTGCGCCTTTTACAGAATCTCATAAGGCGACCATATCCCAGGGGCGGATTTTGTCGTAACATGACACCGAGTCGGGAGTTTTTTCGCGAAAAGGCTTTTTTAAAAAATATTTCGATCAAGATGTGATTTTGGCATGGTAATTGCTTGTATGGTATTCGACACAAAATGGAGACGACAATGAAACACCCCGTAGACGTCCATGTCGGCAAACGCGTTCGCCACCGCAGGTGGATGGTTGGGATGACCCAGCAACAGCTTGCGGATATGGTTGGCATCAAGTTTCAGCAGATCCAGAAATATGAAACCGGTATGAATCGGATCTCGGCCTCTCGTCTTTGGGATATTTCCGATGCACTTGGTGTATCGATCAGCTTTTTCTTCGAAGGGCTGGACGCACGTGCGCCCGAAGTCGATGAAATCGCCGGAGATATCATGGCCGACAAAGAGGCGCTCATGCTGGTACGGTCCTATTATGCGATCCCCGAACCGCAACGCCGGAGATTGTTCGATCTGGCCAAGGTTCTGTCCGACGCGGCTTGACCGCCCCTGGCCTCGGGGTTAACGCTCGGTCATGAGAGCAAGAGGCCCCTGATGACCCGAATTTCCGACCAAGAGCGCATGATCCTGGTCGAAACCGCGCATATCCTGGCCGATGCAGCGCGGCGGGCAACTCTTGAGCATTTCCGCGCCGACGGACTTGACGCCGAAAACAAGGAAAAATCGCATTTTGATCCGGTAACGGTGGCCGATCGCGGCTGCGAACGCGAAATGCGCGACATTCTCGCCAAGCGGCGCCCGGGTGACGCGATCCTGGGTGAGGAATTCGGCGCCAAATCAGGTACATCCGGGCTGACCTGGGTTCTTGACCCCATTGATGGCACGCGCAGCTATCTGTCGGGTACGCCGACCTGGGGTGTGCTGATCTCGGTCGCCGATGCGCGCGGCCCGATTTTCGGCATCATTGACCAGCCCTATATCGGAGAGCGGTTTTCCGGCGGGCTTGGCGTGGCCGAGGTCGTCGGACCGATGGGGCGCAAGCCCCTGCGCGCCCGCCCGGCGCGGCCGCTGTCCGAGGCGATCCTGTTCACCACTTTTCCGAGCGTCGGAACCCCCAAGGAAGGTGCGGCCTTCTCGCAGGTGTCAAACAGGGCGCGGTTGACCCGCTATGGGATCGATTGCTACGCCTATGCGCTCATCGCGGCGGGTCAGATCGATCTGGTGATCGAAGCCGGTCTCAAGGCATATGACGTGCAAGCTCCGATTGCGGTGATAGAAGCGGCGGGCGGCATCGTGACGGATTGGCAGGGCGGGCCGGTGCATCAGGGCGGTCAGGTGCTGGCCGCCGCCAATAGCGCTGTTCATGCCGAGGCCCTGGCGATACTCTCCTCGACCTGAGCGGACGCCAGCGGCGGGACTCGGCCAACGGAAGTCGCTGGCCCGGCTGGAGCCGGCCGGCCTTGCACCGCGGCCCCCGGCACAAGGAGAAACGGATGTCGGAAACCCTGATACGCGGGGCGGCTTCGGTGGTGACGATGAATGGCGCGCGCTCCGAAATTGCCGGCGGCGACGTGCTGGTCCGGGGCGGCATAATTGCCGCGGTCGGCAAGGGGCTGACAACGAAGGGACCGGTGGTCGAGGCGCGCGGCTGTGTTGTCACACCGGGTCTGGTTAACACCCATCACCATCTCTATCAGACCCTGACACGCGCGGTGCCAGGCGGGCAGGACGCACTGCTGTTTGGCTGGCTGAAAACGCTCTACCCGATCTGGGCGCGGTTCGGACCGGATGAAATGCGCATATCGGCCCTGATCGGATTGGCGGAACTGGCCTTGTCGGGCTGCTCGCAAAGTTCAGACCACCTTTATCTGTTCCCCGGCGGGGCGCGGCTCGACGATACGATTGACGCCGCCCGCGAAATCGGCTTGCGGTTCCATCCGACACGCGGCGCGATGTCGATCGGCGAATCCGCGGGCGGGCTGCCGCCCGACACCCTGGTAGAACGCGAAACGGCTATCCTGGCCGACATGGTGCGGGTCATCGACGCTTTTCACGACCCGGCCGAAGGGGCGATGGTGCGGATCGGGCTGGCCCCCTGTTCGCCCTTTTCCGTCAGCCGCGATCTGATGCGCGAGGCGGCGGTTCTGGCCCGCGACAAGCACGTCATGCTGCATACACATCTGGCCGAAAATGACGAAGATATCGCCTATTCGATGGCCAGCTTTGGCTGCCGTCCCGGCCAATACGCCGAGGATCTGGGCTGGACCGGCGATGATGTGTGGCACGCCCATTGCGTGAAACTCGATCGCGCCGAGATCGATCTTTTCGCCCGCTCGGGTACCGGGATCGCCCATTGCCCCTGCTCGAATTGCCGCCTCGGATCGGGGATCGCACCGGTTCGCGCGATGCGTGACAGCGGCGTCAATGTGGCGCTGGGGGTCGATGGATCGGCCTCCAACGACGCCGGAAACCTCGCGCTCGAGGCGCGGCAGATGCTCTTGTTGCAGCGGGTTGCGAACGGCGCGGAAGCGATGGCCGCGCGCGAGGCGCTGGAAATTGCCACGCTGGGTGGCGCGCGGGTTCTCGGGCGCCCCGATTGCGGATCGCTGGAGCCGGGAAAGCGCGCCGACATCGCGATCTGGGATGTCTCGGGAATCGAGGCGGCAGGCGCATGGGATCCGGTCGCAGCACTGGTGCTGTGCGGTCCGGGGCGGGTGCGCGATCTCTTCGTGGAAGGGCGTCAGGTGGTGCGCGACGGGCAGCTCGCGACAATCGAGCTGCCACGCTACATCGAGGATCAGCACCGCCTTGCCGCAAGGCTCATGGGCTGATCCTGCGCACCCGTAGAAAAGAACAACGCCGCGCTTCTGCTTTGCGAAAATAC
Organism: Paracoccaceae bacterium; assembly: GCA_020446815.1. Lineage (GTDB taxonomy): Bacteria > Pseudomonadota > Alphaproteobacteria > Rhodobacterales > Rhodobacteraceae > Albidovulum. Next base: position 9,897 of record JAGRDY010000001.1, on the reverse strand, counting down.
TCCCGCCGGAGGCAGCGGGAGCCGCGGTTCGCGGCGACCCGGCCATGCGGCGACGCCGCAGGCGTCTCCTTTCTGGTCACTGCAATTTTCCGCCGACCCAGACCGCTTTCACCGCCCGGTCGTCGCCCATCATGATCGTCGGAAAGATCGCTTCCCAAAGATCACCGGCGCGGGCGGCGCGCTGGGCGATGGCGGGGGTGGAGGCAAGGTCGATCACGGCGATGTCGGCTTCCATTCCCGGCGCGAGATTGCCGATCCTGTCATCGGCGCGCAGGGATCGCGCCGCGCCCTGCGTCGCCAGCCACCAGAGCTTCGCCGGATGCAGCGCATGGCCGCGCAACTGGGCCACCTCATAGGCCGCCGCCATCGTGCGCAGCATCGAAAAGCTCGATCCGCCGCCGGTGTCGGTGGCCAGGCCTATGCGGTGGCCGCCGCGCGCCAGCCCATCCATGTCAAACAGGCCAGAGCCGATGAAGGTATTCGATGTCGGACAGTGAATCAGGCTGGCGTCTACCTCCCCGATCCGACTGATTTCGCGTGGTTCAAGATGGATCGCATGGCCGAAAAGCGCACCGGGGCCGAGCAGACCGTGCGCCTCATAGGTGTCGAGATAGTCGCGCGCCCGGGGAAAAAGCGACCGGACCCAGGCAACCTCGTCGGGCTGTTCCGAAAGGTGGGTCTGCATCAGGCAGTCCGGGTGTTCGGCCCAGAGCGCCCCCATCGCGGCAAGCTGATCGGGGGTCGAGGTTGGCGAAAACCGCGGGGTGACGACATAGGATAACCGGTCAACCCCGTGCCATCTTTCCAGCAGCCGCTTGCTGTCGTCATAGGCGGACCGTGGCGTGTCGCAAAGCGCCTCGGGGGCGTTGCGGTCCATGCAGGTCTTTCCGGCCCAGGCGCGCAATCCCCTTGCGCGCGCCTGCTCGAAGAAGGCATCGACACTGGCGGGGTGGATCGTAGTGTAACTGCACATCGATGTCGTCCCATGCGCCAGGGCCAGATCGACGTAGCGCGCGGCAATCTTTGCCGCATAGGCGGGGTCGGCAAATTTCATTTCTTCCGGAAAGGTATAGCTGTTCAGCCAGTCGATCAGCCGTTTGCCCCAGCTCGCGATTATCGCGGTCTGCGGGTAATGGACGTGAGCGTCGATGAAACCGGCGGAAATCAGCGCCGATCCGTAATCTGTCACTCGCGCATCGGGGCGGGACGCGCGCAACTCATCGGCCTCGCCCACGGCGGTGATGCGGCCGCCTTCGACAATGACGCCCCCGCGCGCGCTGTGCCTTGCCGCCCCTGCCCCGTCGGTCACCGGTGTGCCGGCAAAGCTCAGGGTTTGTCCGATCAGCAGGTCAGTCATGATGCGTTCCTTCGGGGGCAGGTTCCTCGGGGTTCCTCGAGAAAAGCCTAACGCGCGGAAGCGGCAAGGGAAATCTCTGGCTTGCCTCTGTTTCTTTGAAACTGCTTCCGGTAAGTTCGCGGTAATGAAACAGGAGGTGGCATGGCCGAGACCGAAGATGGGGTGATCGACCGCGAAGAGGACGAGTATATCCTCGATTCGCGCGTCGTCGATGCCATTCTCGATGCCGTAGAGGCGAACGATGCGGAAACCATCGCCGCGTTGATGGAGCCGCTTCACGCGGCCGATATCGCCGACCTGCTGGAACAGATCGGATCGGCGGACCGTGCCGGGCTGATTGCGCTCTGGTCGGGCGGTATCGACGGGGAAATTCTTTCGGAACTGGACGAATCGATCCGCGAGGAAGTGATCGACCTACTGCCGCATGACGTTCTTTCCGACGCGGTCCGGGAACTCGATTCCGACGATGTTGTCGATCTGATCGAAGATCTCGAAGTCCCGCAGCAGGAACGAATCCTGGGCGCTCTGGAAGACAGCGACCGGGCCGCCGTCGAACAGTCGATGGCCTATCCGGAATATTCCGCCGGCCGCCTGATGCAACGCGAGGTGGTGACTGCCCCCGAACACTGGACAGTCGGCGAGGCGATCGATTTTCTGCGCAATGCCAAAGAACTGCCGGATCAGTTCTACCATGTCATCATCGTCGATCCGCGCTGGCACCCGGTCGGCAACGTGACGCTGGGCAAGCTCTTGTCTTCCAAACGCGCGGTCAGGCTGGTCGATATCGTCGAGGAAAGCTTTCGCACCATCGATGTGATGGAGGCGGAGGGCGATGTTGCCTATGCGTTCAACCAGTACCACCTGATTTCCGCACCCGTCGTCGATGCCGATGAACGTCTGGTCGGCGTCATCACCATCGATGATGCCATGGCCGTTCTCGATGAAGAGCTTGAAGAAGACATCCTGCGTCTGGCAGGTGTCGGCGACGGATCGCTTTCCGACAGTGTGTTCGAGACGGCGCGGCGGCGGTTGCCGTGGCTCACGGTCAATCTCGTCACAGCCAATATCGCCGCCTATGTCATCTCCGAGTTCGAAAATGTCATCGCCAAGGTGGTTGCGCTGGCCGTGCTGATGCCCATCGTCGCCTCGATGGGCGGCAGCGCAGGCATCCAAGGTCTGACGGTGGCGGTCAGGGCCATCGCGACCCGCGACCTTACCGGCTCGAACCTTCTGCGCGTCATCCGGCGCGAGGCGACGGTGGGGCTGATAAACGGGGTCGTCTTCGCCTGCCTGATGGGTGCGGTCGGGGCGTTCTGGTTCGGCAGCCTGACGCTCGGCGCGCTGCTCGCCGCAGCGCTGATGGTCAATCTCGTCGTTGCCGGGGTCGCCGGGATCGTGGTTCCGGTTACGTTGGACAAAGCCGGCGTCGATCCCGCCCTTGCCTCGGGCGCCTTCGTGACCACGGTTACCGATGTGGTTGGATTTTTCGCCTTCCTGGGCCTTGCCACACTGGTGCTGCTATGAGCATGGCCGAAATCAAGGCCGCCACGCGCGCCGAGGCATTCAAGCGGCGCAAGATGGCCCATGGCGCGCGCCGTAAGGGCGAAGCGGCAAGGCTGACCGAAGTTCTGGGCGCCTGGGCTGGCAAGATTCTTGCCGGGTATATGCCGATGCGCACGGAAATCGACTGCCTGCCGGCAATGGCGGCCCATGATGGACCGGTCGCCGTGCCGGTCATCGAGGCGGCGGGGGCGCCGTTGCTGTTTCGTCAATGGACGCCCCGAGCGGTCATGGTGCCGGGCGCTTTCGGTGCACTGATCCCCGAGGCGGGCGCCTGGCTGGTGCCGGAGATTCTTGTCATACCGCTTCTGGCCTTTGACCGGCGCGGCTACCGGCTCGGCTATGGTGGCGGGTTTTATGACCGAACATTGGAAGGGTTGCGCGCCCGCGGCCCCGTGACCGCGATCGGTTTTGCATTTGGCGCGCAGGAAGTGGAGGCTGTACCAACCGAATCAACCGACCAGCCGCTGGATCTGATCGTAACCGAATCCGATGTCATTACCCCTAGAAGTCATCACCCCTAGACCGCTCAGGCGCTGATCCGCCGTCTGCGTTTGCGCAAACCGAACAGCGCCAGCCCCGCCGCGCCCAGCATGGCCATGGACGAAGGCAACGGCACGGCTGGCACGATGGGGGCCAGAACCACGCTGTCGAGGTCGAAATGGCCGCAGGGCGCGTCGCAATAGGGCGCGTTGGCGGGATAGACGATCTCGATCAAAAGCGCGTCGAGCGCGGAAAAGCCGCTGCCAAGCGTGAAGCTTTGACTGTCGAGATAATCGCCTGACATCATGAAATCGGCAAAGGCGATGGCGCTGCCGCCCGCGAAGCCTGTGACATTGATGGTTTCACCCAGCGGCCCATGTTCACCGAAAAAGTTGTAGCCCAGCGAAATCAGCGAAAAGCTGACCGCGTCAAAGGCGGTGGCCATGTTGAATAGCAGGCCCGAGGCAAAATCGGTGCCGGAATCGTCCATATGGGCAAAGCCGGGGGCGCTATACCAGGCCAGAAGACCGTCTGTCGGTGTGACCGTCACGCCGTTTTCGACATAGGGCGTGAAACCGCCGGTGTTGATATAGTCGTCAATCGCTGTGCCATAGTCGGGCAAGGCATCGAAGGTGACGGTGGTGGCATGGGCGGCGGGGGCTGCGATCAAGGCAAAAATCGTGATCGCGGTGTTTCCAAATATGCTAAGGTTCATGAAATTTACTCTCAATATGTCTTTCCCCCGCACAAACGGTAGGTGCGTGCAAGGGTATCGGTCAACAGGCGCGCGAATCTGCCGACATGCGGTGGCGGAATGCCGCCTATGACCGACGCGGCGAATTGGCCAATGTGTGCTTGCCAGCCGCGCCCTCCGGCCTTACCCAGTGAGGCATGAAGCTATTGTTTTTGGGCGATGTCATGGGGCGTGCGGGCCGTGCGGCGATTGCCGGGCGATTGCCCGGGCTGCGGGCCGACTGGGGGCTTGATTTCGTCGTGGTCAATGGCGAAAACGCGACCTCGGGGGCGGGGCTTTCGGCGGACCATGCCAGGGCGCTTCTGGCGGCGGGGGCCGATTGCGTGACCCTGGGCGATCATGCCTTCGACCAAAAGGACATGCTGACGTTTGTCGAGACCGAGCCGCGCATCCTGCGCCCGATCAATTTCGCCCGGAATGCCCCCGGCAAGGGCGCACGGGTGTTCGAGGCCACGGGCGGGCGCAGGGTTCTGGTGGCGCAGGTGCTCGGGCAGGTTTTCATGAAACGGCCCTTTGACGATCCGTTTTCAGCGATTGACGAGGTGCTGCGGGCGCATCCGCTGGGCGGTGTGGCGCAGGCGACGCTTGTCGATATCCACTGCGAGGCGACCAGCGAAAAGATGGCAATGGGGCATTGGTGCGACGGTCGCGCCAGCCTTGTCGTGGGCACCCATACCCATGTACCCACCGCCGATGCGCATATCCTGGGCGGCGGCACGGCGTTTCAGTCGGATGCCGGGATGTGCGGCGATTACAATTCGGTCATCGGCATGGACAGGCTGGAACCGATGCGCCGCTTTGTCACCGGGATGGGCAAGGAACGTTTCACCCCCGCGGCCGGCGAGGCCACGCTATCGGGTGTCTACGTCGAAACGGATGACCGCACGGGGCTGGCGCAAAAGGTAAGGATGATCCGCGTTGGCGGGCAATTGCAGAAAGCCGAACCGTGAAGCAGAGTATGGCCCTTTTGGGCGCGAATTTGCTTGTCGGCGCGGTTTGGGCGCTGACCTTTCCACTGACCAAGATGGCGATTGTGGGCGGCTATCGGAATTTTGGCATCATCTTCTGGAGTGCGGTGATTTCCGTGATATTTCTGGGTGTGACGGTTTTTTTCACGACCCGGCGCCTGCCGCTCGGGGCGTCTGGGCTGTGGAGATATGCCTTTGTCGGGCTAAGCGGGACGATTCTGCCAAGCGCGGCGTCATTCACCGCCGCGGAGTATCTGCCGGCCGGGGTGATTTCGGTCTGCATGTCGCTGATCCCGCTGGCGGCCCTGCCGATGGCCGTCGCCCTTGGAATTGACCGCCCGACCCTGCCGCGAATAGCCGGCATTTCTTTGGGCCTGGCGGGTGTCCTGCTTATCGCTCTGCCAGAGACGAGCCTGCCGAAACCGGATATGGCGGTCTTCATTCCGCTGGCGCTGGTGGCTGTCTTTTTCTATTCTCTCGAAGCGGTGGGGCTGGGGCGCATGGGGCGCGGCGGGCTCGACCCGCTTCAGCTCTTGTTGGGAGCCTCGATCCTGAGCGCGATACTGGCGCTGCCTCTGGCGGCTGCGACCGGAACCCTGGCGATGCCAAAAGCGCCGCTTGACAGTTCGGATGTGGCGTTGGTGCTGTCCGGGGGTGTCAACGTGATTGCCTATGCGGGCTATGTCTGGCTGGTCGGGCGGGCAGGGGCGGTCTTTGCCGCCCAGTCTGCCTATATCGTCACCGGATTCGGCGTTCTGTGGTCGATGCTGTTGCTGCGCGAGGTATATTCGCTATGGGTCTGGGCGGCTATGGCGCTGATCTTTCTGGGGCTGTTTCTGGTGCAGCCGCGTCCCGGCAAGGGGGGGCCGCTTGTTTTGGCAGGGGGGCAGGCTACACTTGCACCCGTCACAACACCCGAGGAGCGGTGAATGTTCGACCTCAACCTGTCTGAAACGCACGAGGCGCTGCTGACACTTGGGGTGGTGGGGGTGATGTTCGCACTTTTCGTGCGCGAACGATATCCGCCCGAAGTGATCGCGATCGCGGGGGCGGCCTTTCTCCTGGCAACATCCATCCTTCCTTATGAAATCGCGCTTGACGTGCTGAAAAACCCTGCGCCCTGGACCATCATCGCGATGTTCCTGATCATGGGGGCGCTGGTGCGCACCGGGGCGCTCGACTGGCTGACCCGCCAGGCCGAGGCCCATGCCGACCACCATCCTGTCGTCACTTTGCTGATGCTTTTCGGGTTCGTGGCGATTGCGTCGGCCTTTCTCAACAACACGCCGGTCGTCGTGGTGATGATCCCGGTGATGGTCGCATTGGCCCGCAAGATGGGGATTTCAGCGTCAAAGCTGCTGATCCCGCTCAGCTATGCCGCGATCATGGGTGGGGTACTGACGCTGATCGGTACCTCGACCAACCTGCTGGTGGACGGGGTGGCACGGCAAAAGGGCATGGAACCGTTCACGATCTTCGAAATCACGCCGATGGGTGTGATTCAGGCATTGGTCGGGATGGTCTATCTCGGCCTTGTCGGCCGCCACCTGCTGCCCGACCGCCAGTCGCTGGGCGGGCTGCTGAGCGACCGGCGCAAGCTGAAATTCTTCACGGAAGTGGCGCTGCCCGAAGATTCAAACCTGATTGGCCAGAAAGTGATCGAGATCGACCTGTTCCGCCGCAACGGGGTGCGGGTGATCGACGTGCTGCGCGGCGATGTGTCGCTGCGCCGCGATCTGGCGCCAGTGGTGTTGCAGGCGGGCGACCGGGTGGTCTTGCGCACCGAAATGTCCGAATTGCTGGGGATGCAGGACAACAAGGATATCCGTCTGGTCGACAAGTTGTCATCGGTCGCCACGGAAACGGTCGAGGTGCTGATTTCCCCCGGTTGCCGGATGATCGGCCGGTCCCTGGGTGAAATGCGCCTGCGCCGCCGTTATGGAGTCTATACGCTGGCCGTCCACCGCCGCAACCAGAACATCGGCCGCCAACTCGACGATCTGGTCGTGGTGGTGGGCGACACGCTGCTTTTGGAAGGCGCGCCGGAGGATATCCAGCGGCTGGCGGCCGATATGGACCTTGTCGATGTCTCAAAGCCCGCCGTCAAAGCCTATCGGCGCGGCAAGGCGCCGATCGCCTTTTCGGTGCTGGCGGCGGTTGTCATCCTGTCGGGGCTGGGTGTGGCGCCCATCCTGGCCCTTGCGATGATTGGCGTTGCGGTGGTGCTACTGGCGCGCTGTATCGATGCCGACGAGGCGTTTACCTTTATCGAGGGCCCATTGCTGGCACTGATATTCGGCATGTTGGCGGTAGGCGCGGCGCTTGATCATTCGGGCGCTGCGCGCTTGCTCGTCGGCTGGATCAGCCCGCTCCTGCAGGGCCTGCCGCCGCGGATGATCATCTTCGTGGTCTATCTCATAGCCATGCTGATGACCGAAATGGTGTCGAACAATGCCGTAGGGGTGATATTCACGCCCGTGGCGATCGAACTGGCGCTGGCTTTGGGTATCGACCCGCGCGCCCTGGTCGTCGCGGTCATGTTCGCCGCCTCGGCTGCGTTTTCGACGCCCATCGGTTATCAGACGAACATGCTGGTTTATGGCCCCGGCGGGTATAAGTTCACCGATTATCTCAAGGTCGGCATTCCGCTGAACCTGACGCTGGCCGTCACGGCCAGTCTGGTGATTCCGCTTTTTTGGCCGCTTTGAGCGTCATCACGACCGCAAAACCGCCGCAAGCCAAGGCGAGCAAATATTTGCCACATTCTCCTTTGACGCGATTACGGGCAAAAGGGGTGCGCCGGTCACTGCCGATTGGCGCAACCGGATATTCAAAAGATTGAAATAAAAGGGGAAATATGTAGAACCGGTGCTGTTTCATCAAAAGGGTGGCAGGGGCTGAAACGGCCATGGCCGGCTATGAACTGCCGGGTTTCGCGCCCAGGTCTGTCGCGACATGTTCCACGAATGAACGCGGAAGCGCCATTTTTAGGACATGGAGTCACATCACTGTGATCGTTACGGGGCGCTTGGAAAGACAGGACCGGAAGATGAAATTCGTTACCGCAATTTTCAATCGTTTTTCGCGCGGCCAGGCCCCTAAGCCCGACGCATTCGACGCCCGACTGGTGTCGATGGCCCGCCCGGCCAACAACGTGAACCGCCGTTCCCGCGTTGCCGCCCCAAGCCTGTTCCGCTGCACCGGTCAATCCGCCGCCTGACGGCTTGCGCGAGGAACCGGGGTCAGAAATCCACTGACACGCCTGGCAAGCGCAATTCGCGCATCAGATCGCGCAATTCCTGACGTGCGGCGACGTTCGACAGGTTGAGATTGCCCACACCCACATCGCGAAGGTCGAGAAGCGTCAGGCCACGGGGAAACAGTTCACGAAATATCACCCGTTCCGAAAATCCGGGGGCCACACGAAACCCGATGCGCTTGGACAATTGCTCCAGGGCGGATCCAACCTTGCGCTTGTTATGCATCTGCTGGGCGCCAAGGCGATTGCGCAACACGATCCAGTCGATGGGCTGCAACCCGGCCTTGGCCCGCAACTGCCGCGCATTCCAGACCATTTCCGAATAGATCGAGGGGCCGATCACCCGGCTGGTGTCAGGATCGACGCGCGCCAACAGGTCGAAATCAATGAAACTGTCATTCAGCGGCGTGATCAGGGTGTCGGCCAGCGAATGGGCCACCTGACTGAGCCGGGTATGCGAGCCCGGACAATCAATGATAATGAAATCGGCATCCGTTTCCAGCCGGGCCACCGCCGCCGACAACCGGTGGTCATAGATGTTTTCGTTGGGGCCAAGGCGTGCCTGATCGATCTCGGGCAGGTCGTGGTAATCCGGGGTGGGAAGCGACAGCCCTTCCTTGCGCGCGAAGGCGCGGCGGTTTTCGACATAGCGTCCGAAACTGCGCTGGCGCAGATCAAGATCGAGCCCGCCAACCTTGTGGCCCATCCGGCACAAAGCGGTGGCCACATGCATACAGGTCGTGGATTTGCCCGACCCGCCCTTTTCGTTTCCCACAACAATGATATGCGCCAAGCTTCCGTCCCCGGATGTGGAATCAATAAGGCGCGCCGATAGCCAGCGCGCCTCTACTATATGTTGTGCGCTTCCAGTTGGAAAGCGCTACAGGATCAGAATCCGAGGCCTGCGTATTTGTTCTTGAACTTCGACACGCGCCCGCCGGTATCCATCAGCTTGGCATTGCCACCGGTCCAGGCCGGATGCGCCAGCGGGTCGATCTCGAGCGCCAGCTGATCGCCTTCCTTGCCCCAGGTCGAACGAATCTGAAACACGGTGCCATCGGTCATCTTGACATCGATCATGTGGTAGTCGGGGTGAATTTCGCTTTTCATGGTCCCGCTCCTTATGCTTCCGCCGGGGTCTTGGCTTTGTAATGGGCATCTTCGGCGATGCGGGCCGATTTGCCACGCCGATCGCGCAGGTAGTAAAGTTTGGCGCGGCGGACCCGGCCGCGGCGGACCACCTCGATGCTGTCGATATTGGTCGAATAGAGCGGGAACACACGTTCCACGCCTTCACCGAATGAAATCTTGCGTACCGTGAACGACGCGGCGATGCCTGTGCCCCCCTTGCGGGAGATGCAGACACCTTCGTAGTTCTGGACACGGCTCCGCGTGCCTTCCGTCACCTTGTAGCCGACACGGACCGTGTCGCCCGCCTTGAAGTCCGGGATGGACTTGCCGAGAGCGGCGATCTGCTCGGCCTCCAGTTGCGCGATCAGGTTCATCGCGTGATCCT
>JAGRDY010000018.1 GCA_020446815.1 Paracoccaceae bacterium | reverse complement strand
GTCGCCCCCGGCAGGCCCGTCGCCCCCGGCAGGCCCGTCGCCCCCGGCAGGTCCATCACCGCTATCGGAACCGCCACTGTCACCAGTGCTGCCGCCAGTGCCGCCCTCACCGGCTGTGCTGCCGGACTGGCCGGAGGACGTACCGTTCGGGTGACCAGAATTGCCTTCGCTGGAGATATCGCTGTAGTCGCGCAAGACTTCGCCAGACGCCGGATCAAGCACCACTTCGCGGCGCCGGCGGCCCTTGACGGCATTGATTCTGACGCGCCCAAGGAAAGTCCGGCGCGAACTGGTAATGGTGTAGCCGTCGCGCACCAGACCGGCTTCGATTTCATCGGCTGCGGTAACCGCCAGGGCAGGAGTACCACCAGTGGCGGCACAGAATGCCGCAGATAGAATGAAATCACGCCTGTTCATTGTTACCGGTCACCAATACACAACAGATCGTTAACCATGGCGTACCGGGCAGATTTCCTCAAGTTTTATTGGGAAAATCGGGTTTGTCACGGAGTTTTCGTTGCGATTGCATCAACGATCATCCGGCATTTCAAAAACTATTTCTGAAACCGGCGTAATGCCGTCTGCCTTGAAAACCCGTACGGTCCTGATCTGCAAATCCGTGATCTTCTCCATCAGAACATGCCCAAAGCAATCAAGCTCGCGCCGGATGGTTTTCCTGTCGTCTCGCGCCTCGATCATCAAGGTCATACCGTTCCATCTTATGGAAAAGTCGGCATAGCCTTCGGCGGCAATTTCGCGAATCTGCGCGTTCAGTATATCGCGCATGTCGGCGACGGCCCGTGGAACAAAGATCGATTGCGGCCGGCCCGCGCAAATTTCTTTCAACTGGATCATATCTTATCCCAAGTCTGAACGTTTCACTGGTATCGACACGGCGCTGTTTTTCGCCTGTCGTCGATGGGTTTATGTGAACCGCCAGCACCGCGACTGGCTATAAACCGGAGATTGACCTTTATAAACTCAGGTTTAAATGACCCGTGATTGGACACCGGTTGCAACCAATCTTCGCCAGTCGCCTCTTTGTTGCGGCAATTTCCGCCATTTTTTGGATCAAGGCTTTATTTACCGGTTTCGCTTCACCGGTATCGTCAAGATGGCCCGACTGTGCACCGGCAAGTTCACGTCCGAACGAATCGGGGGTTCCCCATCTTCAAAGGTCATTGCGGCGCTCCTGGCCGGCTGCGCGAAAACCCCGTAGTCTTGAGCGCATTTCCCGGCGTCAAAGCTTCATGTCAAATCCAAGATGCTTGGCCACGGCAAAGATGTCTTTGTCGCCCCGGCCGCACATGTTCATCACGATGATATGGTCTTTCGCCAGCCTGGGCGCGATCTTCATCACATGCGCCAATGCATGACTCGGCTCCAATGCCGGAATGATACCTTCGAGCCTGCACGAAAGCTGAAATGCTTCCAGCGCCTCGGCATCGGTGACGCTGACGTAATGCGCGCGGCCGGTTTCATGCAGCCAGGCATGTTCGGGCCCGATACCGGGGTAATCGAGCCCCGCCGAAATCGAAAACCCTTCGAGTATCTGCCCATCGGCATCTTGCAACAGATAGGTGCGGTTGCCGTGCAAGACCCCCGGCCGCCCGCCGGTTAGCGAGGCGCAATGTTCCATGCGTTCGTCGACGCCCTTGCCACCCGCTTCAACGCCGATGATCTCTACCGAGGCATCGTCGAGGAAGGGATGGAAAAGGCCCATCGCATTCGATCCGCCGCCGATGGCGGCAATGACGGTATCGGGCAGACGCCCCTCGCCTTCCTGCTCGGCCAGTTGCCAGCGCACTTCCTTGCCGATGATCGACTGAAAATCGCGCACCATCGCCGGGTAGGGATGCGGCCCCGCCACGGTGCCGATGCAATAGAAGGTATCGCGCACATTCGTCACCCAATCGCGCAGCGCATCGTTCATCGCGTCCTTGAGCGTGCCGCGACCCGAAGTGACCGACACCACCTCGGCCCCTAACAGCCGCATGCGAAACACGTTGGGGGCCTGGCGTTCCACATCATGCGCACCCATGTAGACGACACATTTCAACCCGAACTTGGCGCAGACGGTGGCGGTCGCCACACCGTGCTGGCCGGCGCCGGTTTCGGCGATGATCCGGGTCTTGCCCATGCGGCGAGCGAGGATGATCTGGCCCAGCACATTGTTGATCTTGTGCGCGCCGGTATGGTTCAACTCATCGCGCTTCATGTAGACCTTGGCGCCGCCGAGATAGCCGGTCAGCCGTTCGGCATGATAAAGCGGGCTGGGGCGGCCGACATAATGCTTCCAGAGATCTTCCATTTCTGCCCAGAAGGCCGGGTCGGTCTTGGCATATTCGTAGCGCGCCTCCAGATCGAGGATCAACGGCATCAGCGTCTCGGACACGAATCGCCCGCCAAAATCGCCAAAACGGCCTTTTTCGTCGGGGCCATTCATGAAGCTGTTGAAAAGTTCATCGGCCATGGGAACCTCCATTCAGGTCAGTTGGCGTTTATAGCCAATGTGGCTGGGCGTAAAGCCGAGCCGTTCATAGAACCGCGCGGCATCCTTGCGGTTCTTGTTCATGGTCAGCTGCATCATGGAACACCCCGCTGCACGCGCCCGCTTCTCGGCATCGGCGATCATCAGCGCCCCGATACCGCGCCCCCGCAGATCACTGGCGACGCGAACCGATTCAATCTGCGCCCGCCTCGCCGCCCGGAGCGACAGCCCGGAAATCACCGTCAACTGGTAGGTGGCCACGACCCGGCCCGCCGCCTCTCCCACGACAAGGGTATTGCCACGCTCTTCGCTCAGCCCGTCAAAGGCGGCAAGATACATAGCCCTGTCGGCCTTTTCGCTTGTGGCCCCCAGCCCGTCATCGGCCAGCAGGGCGACGATCGCCGGTACATCTGTGCGCCGCGCGTCGCGAAAATGCACGTTCAAACCGCTGCCGCCCTGATGAACGCGCGGATTCGCGCCGCATCCTTGACCCCTGGCGCGGATTCGACGCCGGAAGAAACATCGACCTGCCGCGCACCGGTCAGCCGGACCGCCTCGGCAACATTGTCGGGCGTCAACCCGCCTGCCAGCATCCACGGGCAGGGCCAGTATTTTCGCACCAGCAGCGCCCAGTCGAAAGCCAGCCCGTTTCCACCTGGCAAAGCGGCATCTTTCGGGGCCTTGGCATCGACCAGCAATTGATCGGCCACCTTGCCATACAAGTCGAGGGCCGCCAAATCTTCCGGCCCGGCCACGCCGACGGCCTTCATCACCGGCAGGCCGTAACGGGCCCGAACCTCGTGCACCCTGTCCGGCGGCTCCGTGCCATGAAGCTGAAGCATGTCCAGCGGCACCGCGGAGTTGATCGCATCCAGATCGGCATCCGTGGCGTTCACCGTCAGCGCGACCTTGACCACACCAGGCGGAACTTCCATCGCCAGTTTCGAAGCGGCTGCAATCTCCACATGGCGTGGCGATTTCGGAAAAAAGACGAACCCGACATAAGCAGCGCCCGCGTCAATGGCGGCGGCCATACTGGCTGCATCCCGCAGCCCGCATATCTTCACCCTGGTTTTCATCGCTCAGCTTTGGCGCGTCGCGCCATTGCCCTCAAGCAGCGCCAGAACCTCATCCTGAGGTTCGGCCTTTTCGGCGCGCAGACGGCTCACTTCGCGCTTCAGTTGGCCCGCTTCCCGGCGATGCTGTGTCGCAGCGGCCCGGTGCTTGGCTTCGCGGAACCATTCCCATACAAAGCCGATCCCCAGGCCTGCGACAATCCCGGCGAAGATCGCCAGAAAAAGCGGCACATCCACCGACCAGCCAATGCCCAGAAAACTGTCCATCTCGGCCGGCAGAAGCCGCAAGGTCACAGTTGCACGGTTGGCCGAGGCGACCGCCAGCAGGGCGATGCCCAGAACAGCAAGGAAAATCAGGCGTAATGTGCGCAGCATATGTGCTGCTTACCCCCCATTGAGGCGGTCGCGCAAGAGCTTGCCGGTCTTGAAGAAGGGTACATGCTTCTCTTCCACCTCGACCGACTCGCCGGTGCGCGGGTTGCGCCCGGTACGCGAATCGCGGTGCTTGACCGAAAATGCCCCGAAACCGCGCAATTCGACACGGTCGCCTCTGGCCATTGCCTCGACAATTTCTTCGAAAATCGTGCTCACGATCTTTTCAACGTCACGCTGGAAGAGATGCGGGTTCTCTTCCGATATCTTCTGGATCAATTCGGAACGGATCATTCAAACCCCCCTTGCGGTCTGTCCTTCATTTCGGCAGCCGTTTTTTTCTTCGGGCCGACTATAGGCGCAATCTCTCCGCCGACAAACAGGAAAGCCTTTGGAAAAGCGAAGAATTTTGCGGCATCTGAAATATGCGTGCCGGTTTTTGGCCGCTTTGCCGCCTTTGCAGCGCGGCATGGGCCGTCTCATGCCTGTACGGGTGCGGCAATTACCCGCGCCCGGGCGTCACCGATTCGCGCCACAAAAACAGGCCCCGCCGAAAGGGCGGGGCCTGTAAGAAACGCAAAACGCACTGCGCTTACTTGTCGTCGCCGCCCTTAAGTGCCGCACCCAGAATATCGCCCAGCGAAGCACCCGAATCGGACGAGCCATACTGCTCCACCGCTTCCTTCTCTTCGGCGATTTCGCGGGCCTTGATCGACAAACCCAGTTTGCGGGTCTTGCTGTCGACATTGGTCACGCGGGCATCGACATGATCACCAACCTGGAACCGCTCTGGCCGCTGGTCGGCACGGTCGCGCGACAGGTCGGAACGGCGGATAAAGGATTTCATGCCGTTGTATTCAACCTCGATGCCGCCATCTTCAATGGCTGTAACGGTGGTGGTAACAACCGACCCGCGTTTCACACCATCGACGGCGTCGCTGAAGGTGTCCGCGCCCAATGCCTTGATGGAAAGCGAAATCCGTTCCTTCTCGACATCCACTTCGGTGACGGCGGCCTTGACCATGTCGCCCTTGCGGTATTCCTGAATCGCTTCCTCGCCGCGCTGATCCCAACTCAGATCGGACAGGTGGACCATCCCGTCGATATCGTTATCGAGCCCGACAAACAGGCCAAACTCGGTGATGTTCTTGACTTCGCCCTCGATTTCGGTCCCGACCGGATGGGTTTCGGCAAAGACTTCCCAAGGGTTGCGCATGGTCTGTTTCAGGCCCAGCGACACACGGCGCTTGGCGCTGTCGATTTCTAGGACCATGACATCGACTTCCTGACTGGTCGAAACGATCTTGCCGGGATGCACGTTTTTCTTGGTCCAGGACATTTCCGAAACGTGAACCAGACCTTCGACGCCGGCTTCCAGTTCCACGAATGCGCCATAGTCGGTGATGTTGGTCACGCGGCCCTTGTGGACGGAGTTAAGAGCGAATTTCTGTTCCACCGAATCCCACGGATCGGACAGAAGCTGTTTCATGCCAAGGCTGATACGGTGGGTTTCCTTGTTGATCTTGATCACCTGAACCTTGACGGTTTCGCCGATGTTCAAAATCTCGTTGGGATGATTGACCCGGCGCCAGGCCATGTCGGTGACGTGCAGCAGGCCGTCCACACCGCCCAGATCGACGAATGCGCCGTATTCTGTGATGTTCTTGACCACTCCGTCTACATTCTGGCCTTCGCTCAGGTTGCCGATGACCTCGGCGCGCTGTTCGGCGCGGCTTTCTTCGAGGATGGCGCGGCGCGACACCACGATATTGCCACGGCGGCGGTCCATTTTCAGGATCTGGAAGGGTTGCTTCAGCCCCATCAACGGGCCTGCATCGCGCACCGGGCGGACATCGACCTGAGAGCCGGGCAGGAAAGCCACGGCACCGCCCAGATCGACGGTGAAGCCACCCTTGACACGGCCAAAGATCGCGCCATCGACGCGCTCTTCCTTGGCGTAGGCCTGCTCCAGGCGGTCCCATGCCTCTTCGCGGCGGGCTTTTTCACGGCTGATCGAGGCTTCGCCGCGGACATTTTCCACGCGGTCCAGATAAACCTCGACAACATCGTCTACCGAAACGCTGGGCTGTTCGCCGGGTTCCGCAAATTCCTTGAGATCGATGCGGCCTTCCATCTTGTAGCCGACATCGATGATGGCCTGTCCCGCTTCTATCGCGATGACCTTGCCCTTGACGACCGATCCCTCCTGGGGGGTGTCGATTTCGAGGCTC
The DNA here is from genome assembly GCA_020446815.1 of Paracoccaceae bacterium. GTDB lineage: Bacteria > Pseudomonadota > Alphaproteobacteria > Rhodobacterales > Rhodobacteraceae > Albidovulum. The sequence continues at coordinate 368,123 of JAGRDY010000018.1, read as the reverse complement.
TCGTTGAGGAGGGCTTCGAATTCTTCCATTGTTGCTTTAGCACACATGCGTATTCAGTTCCTTTTCAAGTGTTTCAGGCCATGCGGTTGGCTCCGCAGGTCTTTGGTTTGGCGCTGGTCAGGCGCAGGATCAAAAACAATCAGGGCCGGAACCGCCCGACCCTGCCCATCCTCATCCGCCCCAGACACTTCTGATCTGTTCAGCGCCTGCGCGTATAGGCGCAAAGGACGGAAATGGCAAGAAGGCGTCGGCGCTGCATTCCCGGGCAATTCCAGACGGCGGGCTGTGACATTTCGGGAAAACCAGCCTGCCGATACCACCCGCGGCTATGCGGGAAAATCCCGGGCGCCCATCTGGATGCTGTCGCCCCGGCTCGCGCCGCCGCAGCACCAGGCCTGTCGTTTCCACCGGGGCCAGCGCAGGGCAAGGGCGCTGTCACGAAATCAAACGCCCTTCAACCACGCGGATTGCCTGCGCCACCGCCTGCTCCACGGTCATCTCGCTGGTATCCAGCACCACTGCGTCCGCGGCGGCCTTCAGCGGCGCCACCGCCCGTTCGGCATCACGGCTGTCGCGCTCCACCACAGCGGCCAGCACCTCTGCCTCGGTACCGCCAACCTCCAGCCAGCGCCGGTGGGCGCGCACTTCACGGCTGGCCGTGACAAACAGTTTCACCTCCGCATCGGGGCAGATCACCGTACCGATGTCGCGCCCATCCAGAACCGCGCCGCCCTCGCGCCGGGCGAAGTTGCGCTGAAACTCGGTCAGTGCGGCGCGCACCTCCGGGATGGCCGCAACGCGGCTCGCGGCCTGCCCCGCTGCCATCGACCGCAGATCGCCGCGTTCCAGATCGGCCTCGGTCAGCCCCCGTGCCGCCACCAGCGGATCGCCGCCCCTGGCCCCGACCGCGCGATACAGCAGCCCCGTGTCGAGATGGGCAAAGCCGAAATGTGCCGCCAGCGCCCGCGCGATGGAGCCTTTGCCCGCCGCCGCGGGCCCATCAATGGCCACGGTAAAGGCGCCGGTGCCCACCTTACCGCTCCGCCCGCGCAATTTGCGCGCCCAAACCCGCCATCAGCGGCTCGAACATCGGAAAGGACGTGGCGATCGGGCCGCCATCATCGATGCAGACGGGCTGTTGCGCCGCCAGGCCCAGCACCAGAAAGCTCATCGCAATGCGGTGGTCGATACGGGTGGCGCAGATGCTGCCGCCTGTAACGCCGCCTGCGCCCATTCCGTGAACGGTCAATGTATCCTCGTCCTCCTCGACCCTGACACCGCAGGCTTCTAGCCCCCGCGCCATTGCGTCGATCCGGTCGCTTTCCTTGACCCGAAGTTCCTTGACCCCGCGCATCACGGTCTTGCCATCGGCGCAGGCGGCGACAACCGACAGGATCGGATATTCGTCGATCATGCTGGCCGCCCGTTCGGGGGGCACCTCGATACCCTTCAGATCGGAAAACCGCACCCGAAGATCGGCCACCGGCTCGCCACCCTCTTCGCGCGGGTTGCGAAACTCGATATCCGCCCCCATTTCGGCCAGGGTCAGGTAAAGCCCGTTGCGCGTCGGATTCTGGCTGACGCCGGGCACTATGATGTCCGATCCTTCGACGATCAGCGCGGCGCAGACCGGGAAAGCCGCCGATGACGGATCGCGCGGCACCGTCACGTTCTGCGAACGCAGCTCGGGCTGACCGGTCAGGGTGATCGTCCTGCCCTCCGCCTGATCCTCGACCGACACCTGCGCCCCGAACCCGCGCAGCATACGTTCGGTATGATCGCGGGTCGGCTCCTTTTCGACGACCACCGTCTGGCCCGGCGCATTCAGGCCGGCCAGCAGCACCGCCGACTTGACCTGCGCCGAAGGCATCGGCACACCATAACGCACCGGCACCGGGTTTGAGGCGCCAACCACCGTCATCGGCAACCGGCCGCCCTGTCGCCCGAAAGCCTGCGCGCCAAACAGCGCCAGCGGGTCCGTTACCCGCCCCATCGGGCGTTTGCGCAGGCTGGCATCGCCCGTGAATGTCGCACTGATCGGCGATGTCGCCATTGAACCCATGATCAACCGCACCCCGGTGCCCGAATTGCCACAGTCGATCACCTGATCCGGCTCGGCAAAGCCGCCGACCCCGACGCCGTGTACCGACCACGCCCCCGGCCCGCGCTGGATCGCCTCCGCGCCAAAGGCCCGCATGGCCGCTGCGGTGTCGAGAACGTCCTGCCCCTCAAGAAGCCCGCTCACCCGAGTCTCGCCGACCGCCAGCGCCCCCAAAATCAGCGCCCGGTGGCTGATCGACTTGTCGCCCGGCACCTCGGCCACGCCTTGCAGCGGCCCCGATCTGCGCGCCCTCATCGGAATTGGATCACCATGGCCTGACATCGAACTCTCCTTGCGTTCCGGCCTGCGTGATACCGCAAGCATCAGGGGTGGTCCATGGCCCGAACCATTTTCATCGCGGCAAGACGACTGCCGCGAAGCGTTGCGCGCTCACCGCCTGCGGAAGGTCACATAATGCGGCACCCGGCCCTCGCGAAGCGCCTTTTCCTCGTAGCGGGTGGCAATCCAGTCCGGCCAGGGGTCACCGCCCCTGGAAACAAGATCGAACCCGGCCTTCGGCACCTCGACAAGCGTCTGGCGCACATAGTCGGGAATGTCGGTCGCCACCCGGAACTCGGCGCCGGGGCGCATCACACGGGCAAGAGGCGCAAGATGCTCCCGGGTGACAAAGCGGCGGCGGTGGTGGCGGCGCTTCGGCCAGGGATCGGGATAGTTGAGAAAGACCCTGTCGAGCGAGGCCGCAGGCAGCACCTCCATCAGATCGCGCACATCGCCGGGATGAACGGCTAGGTTGCTGACACCGGCCGCGCGGATCTTGCCCAGAAGCATCGCGACACCGTTCACATAGGGTTCGGCACCGATGATGCCGATGTCCGGATAGGTTGCGGCCATATGGACCAGATGCTCACCTCCCCCGAAACCGATCTCGAGCCACACCGGGCGGTCGTCGCCGAACAGCGCGGCTGGCTCGATCGGATTGCGGTCGGGGTTTTCGTCGCGCGAAACGCCTGCCGGGCGAAGAGTGTCGAGGTCTTCGGACAAATAGGCCCGCTGGCTGGCGCGCAGCGTATGGCCGCGGATACGGCCATAGAAATTGCGCCATTCGGGGGGGCTGTCGGTCGCATCGCTCATGGCAGCGGGCACTACGCCGTCCCGGCGCCGCCGGTCAAGGCCGGGTTCGGGAAAATTCTCTCCGCGGCGCCCTCCTCAGGCGCGCCCGCGATAGATCGGAACACCCGGATCGGGGTGCCAGACACCCTTGGGCGGTACACCCGTCTGTCTGAAGACGTCGGGCGGGATGACGCTGCGCGGATCCCGGCAGGCGCCGATCCCGAGCCATTCGGGATCCAGAAGCGCGACCCGCCGCCTGGCAATATCCGGTCGAGCAATCCTCGTCGAACGCGCCGTGGCTGCGAAACGAATGAGGCAAGAGCTTGAGGCTCTTCTTCTCGACGAGCCAGTCGCGCGGCATGTGGTCGATGACGATATGGGCGAAGTCGGGCTGGCCGGTCATCGGGCAGAGCAAGATGAATGCCGGCGCGCTGAAGCGCACGACATACCGGGTGCCGGCATGGCCCGCCGGCACCTTTTCCAGCAACGCCGTCTCGGGCGAGGCGGGAAGTGCTGGCGCGGCCCCAATCCGGGTCAGCCCGGAGACATCGGTCTTAGCCATGACGTTCCGCCGTGAAAGGGACGCCTCGCCCAGGCAGGGCCGCGCCCCGGGGTCAAGGCCCCTGCCGCCCGCCACGCCCGCAAGGCGATACCGCCCCCTGGCATGCGACCGCCGCGAATCGCGTCGGCGATCCGCAAGACCGCCTGCCGCTTCTTCTTTGCCGAAATACTCTGCGGGGGTCCGGGGGTGCAAAACCCCCGGCGCGCGCCGGCGGGCGAAGATCAGACGACCTTCTTCAACGCCTCCACGAGATCGGTCTTTTCCCAGGAAAACCCACCATCGGCTTCGGGGGCGCGCCCGAAATGGCCGTAAGCGGCGGTACGCTGATAGATAGGGCGGCAAAGGTCCAGGTGTTCGCGGATGCCGCGCGGGGTCAGATCCATCGCCATGGCCACGGCGTGCTCGATGGCGGTTTCCTTCACCTCGCCGGTGCCATGGGTATCTGCATAGATCGACAGGGGCTTGGCCACACCGATCGCATAGGAAAGCTGGATGGTGCAGCGTTTGGCCAGCCCGGCCGCCACGACGTTCTTGGCCAGATAGCGCGCGGCATATGCCGCCGAACGGTCCACCTTGGTCGGATCCTTGCCCGAAAACGCCCCGCCCCCATGGGGGGCCGCACCGCCATAGGTGTCGACGATGATCTTGCGCCCGGTGAGGCCCGCATCACCATCCGGCCCGCCGATCACAAAGGTACCTGTCGGGTTTACCCACCATTCGGTCTTTTCGGTGATCCAGCCCGCCGGCAACACCTCGCGGATATAGGGCTCGACGATCGCGCGGATGTCGTCCGAGGTCTGGCTTTCGTCGGCGTGCTGGGTCGACAACACGATGGAGGTCACCTCGGCCGGCTTGCCGTCCTCATAGCGCAGCGACAGTTGCGACTTGGCGTCGGGGCGCAGGCTCGGTTCCCTGCCGGATTTGCGCGCCTCGGCCAGCCGCCGCAGGATCGCATGCGAATACTGGATCGGGGCCGGCATCAGTTCGGGTGTCTCATCCACGGCATAGCCGAACATGATGCCCTGATCGCCCGCCCCGTCACGGTCGACGCCCTGAGCGATGTGGGCGGATTGTTCGTGCAGGAAATTCAACACATGGCAGGTGTTCCAGTGGAACTTCTCCTGCTCGTAACCGATATCCTTGATGCAATCGCGGGCGATCTGGCCGATCCGGCCCATGTAGTTCTTGAGCCGCTGCTCATCGGAAAGCCCGACTTCGCCGCCAATGACGACCATGCCGGATGTGGCAAAGGTTTCGCAGGCGACACGAGCGTTGGATTCTTCGGCCAGAAAGGCATCCAGAACGGCATCGGATATCCGGTCGCAAAGTTTGTCCGGGTGGCCTTCCGAAACGCTTTCAGAAGTGAAAATGTAGTTGCTGCGTGGCATGAACAGTGCTCCATTGAGATGATACCCGCCACGCCAGGAAGCCGTTGTAGCGGTTTGGCGCTTTGCCTAGACGGCGGCGTCGGGATGGTCAATCGGATTGTGCCTGCGCCGCAAGATCATGGCACCGATGGCGCATAGAAGCAGCACGGACAGCGGCAGATCGCCGGTCCTCGCATAGGGTGTCGCTGGCAAGGCGGCGGGCACCGCCGCGTCGAGGAACCCTGCGCTGTTGAGCGGCAGGCTTTGCAAGAGCCGCCCCTTGGCGTCGATGACCGCGGAAATGCCGGTATTGGCTGCCCGCAGCAAGGGCAGGCCCTGTTCCACCGCGCGCAATCGCGCCTGCGCCAGATGTTGATAGGGGCCGGCAAGATTGCCGAACCATCCGTCATTGGTCACCTGCAGCACCCAGTCCGCCCGCTCCGGCGCGGCCCGCAGATCTTGCGGAAAGACGCTTTCATAGCAGATCAGCGGCAGGACCTTGCCCGCCGTCCCCAGGTCGAGCACCCGCGCCCCTGTGCCAGCGGTGTAACCGAACCCTTCCCTTGCCGCGAAAGCCCCGATTCCGAATTCCGCCAGAACCTCCCCCATCGGCATGTATTCGCCGAAGGGCACCAGATGCCATTTGTCGTAAAGGGCGCTTACCCGGCCGTGCCCGTCGATCACCGCCAGACTGTTGAAGAAGCGCAGATCCTGCTCGCGTTGAATGCCCAGTGCCACGGGCACGCCCCCCGAAACCCGCGCGATTTCCGCCAGCAGATCGCCGCTGCGCCCCAAAAGGAAAGGAACCGCCACCTCTGGCCAGACGATCAGATCGAGCGGTTCGGCAGCGGGGGCGGCGGTCGCCGCCATCTGGCGCTCAAGAAACACCCGCCACATGTCGCCGCGCCATTTCAGCTGTTGCGATGCATTGGGCTGGATCAGCCGCACCCGGATGGGCCGTTCACGCGGCGGATCGGGTTGGGCCAGGCGCATTTCGCCGCCGACCCAGGCAGCCGCCAGAACCGCCAGCGCCAGCGCCGACAGCACCAGGCGCCCGCCCTTGGTGACGGCGGTCATCGGTACGGCCACAACCAGCGTGGCAAGCAGGCTCAGCCCCACTGGGCCAACCAAAGCGGCACCCTGCGCCACCGGCGTGCCTATCCAGATATGGCCGATCAGAGCCCAGGGAAACCCCGTGAAAACATAGCTCCGCAGCATGTCCGTGGCAGCAAGGCCGATGGCGAATCCCAACACCCTGCCGCCCCGCCCCGGCGCCAGGGCCGCAACACCGGCCGCCAGCGCCCAGAACAGGGCCATGCCAAAGCTCATCAGGATCAGCGCGAAAGGAGCCATCCAGCCGTAGCGCCCCACATCGACCAGAAACGGCTCGACGATCCAGAAAAGCGCGGCGGCAAAATACCCCGCGCCGCCCACCCAGCCCAGCCACAGCGTTTGCCAGGCCCGCTGCGGATGCGCGATCAGCGCGCTCAGCCCACCCAGTGCGGCCAGTGCCAGCCACCATAAATGCAACGGCGCCTGTCCTGTTGCCACCAAAGTCCCCAGAACGGCCGCCAGAAGGAGAGGCCGCCACCCCGGCCGCGCCATGCGCCCGGCGCGGCGGCGGGCACCCTGTTTCACGTTCAGACCTTGGAGTGCGGCAGGCGCACGCGGATACGCTTGATCCGGCGCGGATCGGCATCGACTATCTCGAATTCAGCGCCACTGTCATGGGGGATCACCTCACCGCGCGTCGGCACCCGGCCCACCAACATGAAAACGAGCCCGCCGAGCGTGTCGACCTCGTCGTTTTCGTCCTCATCGGCCAGCTTCAGGCCAATCTCCGCTTCGAAATCGGCCAGGGGTGTACGAGATTGCACCAGATACTGCCCCGGCTTTTCCAGCACCCAAAGCTCGTCATCGGAAGTGTCATGTTCGTCCTCGATTTCTCCGATGACCTGCTCGATCAGATCCTCGATCGTCACCAGCCCATCGACACCGCCGTATTCGTCGATCACCAACGCCATGTGAATACGCTCGCTCTGCATCTTTTGCAGCAACACCCCCAGGGGCATCGACGGCGGTGCAAAAAGCAGCGGGCGCAACATCTTGCGCAGCGAATAGCGTTGCTTTGTCGCCGAAAAAGCGTGCTGGAGGGCAAGATCCTTGAGGTGAATGATGCCCAGCGGGCTGTCGATCGTGCCGTTAAAGACCGGCAGACGGGAAAAGCCGCTTTCGCGAAACTTTTCAACCAGGTCGGTAATGGACGCCGTCACCGGTACCGCGACCACCTCGGCCTTGGGGATGGTCACATCCTCGACCCGCATCCGCCTGAGGTTGCCGATCCCCGGCAGGGCCATCGCCTTGGGCACAGGTGGCGGGGCTTTGGGTGGTGCCTCTGTTTCCGGCTTCTCGGCATCCGTGGTGGCAAAGGCACCAAATAACCGGCCCAGAAAACCGCGTTGCTCGCTACTGTCCGAAGGGTCGGGCGCGCCTTGCGCCGCTAATGACCCGTCTGAAGAATCGCCCATTTTTCCTTTCCGATACGGCACATGAACTTTGAACCGCTTTCCAACAATAAGTCACGCATATGGGTCAGGTACAGCCAATCTTGCAAGGGCACGCACCTCGGACGCCTCCATCAAGGCCGCGTCGAGGCCGCGAATGTGATCGTAACCCAACAAATGCAACACCCCATGAACAAGCAAATGAGCCACATGATCCTTCATCGGCTTGCCCTGCGCGTCCGCTTCACGTTCACAGGTTTCCCAGGCGATGGCAATATCGCCCAAGTCTTCGGGCAGGTCCGGCAAACCGGGCTGCGGTCGTTCCGGTGCGCCGCCATCCGTTTTTGCACCGCGCTCCATTGACGGCCAGGAAAGCACATTTGTCGGTTGCGGCTTGCCCCGGAAATCGGCATTGAGGACGGCGATACGGCCGTCGTTGCAGGCCAGAATGCTGATCTCGAACCCTTCGAGGGGCAGGCCGAGTTCGCTCAGCACCGCCCACGCTGCCTTTTCGGCCAGATCCTCCAGCCCGAGCGCGCGCCAGCGGGCGTCTTCGATCAATGTTTCAACCAGTTGCACCATCCGCGCGGTCATAGGCTTCGATGATGCGCGCGACAAGCGCGTGGCGCACGACATCCTTCGCAGTGAAGTAATTGAAACTGACGCCCTTGACCCCGGCAAGAATACGTTCCGCGTCGATCAGGCCCGAATTCATCCCGCGCGGCAGGTCGACCTGGGTGCGATCGCCCGTCACCACCATCCGGCTGCCTTCGCCCAGCCGGGTAAGAAACATCTTCATCTGCATGGTCGTTGCATTCTGCGCCTCGTCAAGCACCACAAAGGCATTCGAAAGCGTGCGTCCGCGCATGAAAGCCAGCGGCGCGATTTCGATCCGCTTGTCCTCCATCAGCTTGAGCACCTGCTTGGCAGGCAGGAAATCGTTCAGCGCGTCATACAGCGGCTGCATGTAGGGATCGACCTTTTCCTTCATGTCGCCCGGCAAGAAACCCAGTCTTTCGCCCGCTTCGACCGCCGGGCGTGACAGGATGATCCTGTCGACATGGCCGCCGATCAGCATTGTCACGCCGACGGCGACCGCCAGATAGGTCTTGCCGGTTCCCGCCGGGCCGATCCCGAAAGCCAGTTCATTCTCGAAAAGCGCCATCACATAGGCTTTTTGTGCCTCGGTACGGGGTTCGACCTGCTTTTTGCGGGTCCGGATCTCGAACTTGCCGCTGGCGAACATTTCCAGTTGCTGATCAAGGCTTGGCGGTTCGGCGGCGCCTGCCTCGCCCATGCGCATGGCTGCATCGATCTCGCCCGCGTCGATGGTTCGCCCTGTTTCCAACCGCCCGTAAAGCGTTTGCAGCACCGCTGCGACCAACCCCCGTGCCTCGGCATTGCCGACAACCGCAATCTGATTGCCGCGTCTGAGGATATGCACCCCCGTCTGATGTTCGATCTGTGCCAGATTGCGGTCGAACTGACCGCAAAGGTCGATCAACAACCGGTTGTCGGGAAATTCCAGAAGTGTCTCGTGCAGGTCTTCGGGATGCGGTGGCGGGGTCAAGGCGCTGATGGCCAAGCAAATCTCCCATGGCTAAGGGTCATGAGACAAATGGTGCCTTTGCAAACCCGTCTGCGCAAGGGCTTCACGGAAGTTTCACCGCAAATTGCGGCAAATCGGTCGCGATTGACCGCCCGATGCGTCAAATCGGATCGGGGATGAACGATCCGCGTTTGTGCCCCGCAGCATATCCCGGCGGCAACACACCCGAACAGACCCGTTCGCCGGTGCTGGGATCAAGCCGCAGCACCGAATACCCTTCGATCCCGTCATCGGCCATCCAGACATCACAGCCATCGGGGTCGACATAGACGCCCCACTTGACCTTCTGCGCCAGTTTGCCGTGATCGATGAACCGGTCGACCGTATGGTCGGTTTTTTCACAACCGCCCAGAACGACCATTCCGGCAACAGCCAGCGAAATGATACGCGCGCGCATCCTCAATACCTTCCGATTTCCCGGTAACATATGATCTCGACGCGGCGGTTCTTCTTCATGCCTGCCGCCGTGGCGTTGCTGGCGACCGGCAACCGTTCACCATAGCCCTTGACCGCCGCCAGCCGTGCGCCGACGGACCTGGCAACCATCGCCACCGCATTGGCGCGGCGTCTGGAAAGGTCCATGTTATATGCATCCGACGCGCGCGAATCCGTATGCCCGTGCACCGCATAGGAAAACACGCCTTCCTGGCGAAAGAACTTTTTCAGGCGGTTGACTTGCGCAGGCAGCAACGATGCACTGTCGGTGGCAAACAACTGGTCCGAATTGGTCACCAGACAGCTTTCGACCTTCATGCACACCGGTTTGCCATCCGGTGTCGTCCGGTTCCAGGCATAGCCTTCCCAACCGTCGTCGATCATCCAGACCTGACAGCCATCGGGTGTCTGCGCCAGGGCCGGTTTATAACGATCCCGCTTGATCACATCTTGTGCCAGGGTCGACATTGGTAACGCAACCAACACCGCCCCCAACGCGATCGCCGCAAAGGGCGACCGGCCGGATAGGGAAAATCCCATCATCAAAACGACCCCCGCAATCATTACCACGGCAAGACAACCGCCGCACGGCCGCTTGCCCGAACCCATTGGGCATCCTATCAAACACCGGGGTATTGCGAAGCATCGTCTGGAGTTGGTCCGAATCGCGGCCCCAAAAGCCGGGAAATCCGAAACAAGTCCGGTCAAAGGGCTGAATTGTCTCGCCTACGGGCGATGCAAAGCCGTCTTCGGTTCACTCTGCGATCAATTCGCCGGCCAGAGAGTTGGCAGCACTTTCGGTGATTCGCACCTTTGCAATGTCGCCCAGCGCAGCTGATGCGGCGGTAACGTGTACCGCGTGCAGATAGTCGGATTTACCAACCAGCTGGCCTGCCAACCGCCCCGGCTTTTCAAACAGCACCGACACCTTGCGCCCCACCATCGCCTCTTGCGCTTCGCGCTGCTGCCTTGCGATCAGCGCCTGAAGCATCTGCAACCGCGCATCGGCGATCTCGGCGGCTACTTCGGGGCGCTCGGCCGCCGGTGTGCCAGGGCGTGCCGAATATCTGAATGAATAGGCCATGCCGTATTTCACTTCGCGCACCAGTTCCAGCGTCGCCTCGAAATCGGCATCCGTCTCGCCGGGGAAACCGACAATGAAATCGCCCGACATCATGATATCGGGGCGCGCGGCACGGATCCGTTCGACCAAACGTATGTAGTTTTCCGCGGTATGCCTGCGGTTCATCGCCTTCAGAATCCGGTCCGAACCCGATTGCACGGGCAGATGCAGATAGGGCATCAACTTTGGCTCCTGGCCATGGGCAGCGATAAGATCATCGCTCATGTCATTGGGATGCGAGGTGGTATAGCGAATCCGCGCCAGCCCGTCGATCGCGGCCAGTTCACGCACCAGCCGCGCCAGGCCCCAGTCCCCGCCCGCCCCGGTGCCGTGATAGGCGTTGACATTCTGCCCCAGCAGGGTGATTTCGCGTACCCCCTTGTCGACCAGCGCCCGCGCCTCGGCGATGATCCGTTGGGCCGGTCGCGACACTTCCGCCCCGCGCGTATAGGGAACCACGCAAAACGCACAGAACTTGTCGCAGCCTTCCTGCACCGTCAGAAACGCCGCCGGGCGGGTTGTGGCCAATGGCCGGGCAGGAAGATGATCAAACTTGTCCTCTACGGGAAATTCGGTAACCACCGATTTTCGGCCCGCTTCGGCGGCTCTGGCCATCGCCGGCAGCCGGTGATAGCTTTGCGGCCCCACAACCACATCGACAATCGGCATACGGCGGATGATTTCCTCGCCCTCGGCCTGCGCGACACATCCCGCCACGCCGATCTTCAAATGCGGCTTGGCCAGTTTCAGCGGTTTCAGCCGCCCCAGTTCGGAATAGACCTTTTCCGCTGCCTTTTCCCGAATATGGCAGGTATTGAGCAGCACCATATCGGCATCTTCGGCAATGTCGGTCGCCACATAGCCCTCGGCACCCAGCGCTTCGGCCATGCGCTCGCTGTCATAGACATTCATCTGACAGCCATAGGTCTTGATAAAGAGTTTTTTGGGATCGGTCACGGCACACCTCGCAGAGGCCTGTGCCCTTACGGCAAAAACCCTGCCGCTGCAATGTCAGGGATCTTTGGAAGGATCGGGCGCACGATCAGCGTAGCACGGCAAGTCGTCGGCGATCCTGTAGAACTCGGCACGCCCGCGGGTGAATATGTGGTAGCCGGGGCGCAAGACGGACGGATCATCGAACGCCCCCGCAAGAACCGAAACCGTGTCGCCTTCCAGCCGCTCCCAGAACAGGGCGGAGCCGCAAGTGCCGCAAAATCCGCGCCGCGCGACGTCGGATGCGTGATACCAGCGCAATGTGTCGCCCATGATGCGCAGCGACGATCTGGGCACCGAGGTCGCAGCATAGTAAAGGCCGGTTTGCCGCCGGCATTGACTACAATGACAAAAGATCACGTCACGCAATACGCTTGTCGTCTCAAACCGAACCGCTCCACACAGACATCCACCCCGTTGCATCATGTCCTCCTGCACTTCGCCCAGACTATCGGGCATCCTGCTGCCTTGGCTGTGAAATTCGACTTCGTTGTGCCGGAAGCCGACAAGTTGTTCCCATTCCCCGCTTGCAATACACAAAGGCTTGGCTGATTCTGAGCTTGTGTAGCCATATTTTCAGGGCGGTCGATGGATTTTTCTTCACCAGGAGCGTTTCAGGCATCAGGCGCATCGCTGTTGGCCAAGGGCCCGGTGGCATTGATTTTTATCGAAGATCCGGTCGAAATTGCCGCCACCATCGACCATCACGCGCGGGCCGGCTTTCGCCAGATACTTGCCTTCACGCCACGCGACATAGAACTGCCGGCAACCGATTGCGACATTCTTCACCGCATCACCTGTGACACACATGCCGATGGCGCACTTGTCCAGGCGGTCAACGGCATCATCGATCAATCGCCCGAAACCACCTGGCTTTATTACTGCTACAATGCGGAGTTCCTGTTCCATCCTTTTTGCGAAAGCCGCAACATCCGTGAAATGATCGCCTTTCACAGCGAAGAACGCCGCGATGCGATGCTGTGTTATGTGGTCGATCTCTATGCGTCCGATCTCGACAGATTTCCTGACGCGGTCTGCATGGATCACGCGATGATGGACAGGTCAGGCTACTACGCCCAGGCGCGCAAGACCGCGGGCCCCGATGGCCAACCCAGGGAACGGCAGCTCGACTTTTTTGGCGGCTTGCGCTGGCGGTTCGAGGAACATATTCCCGTGAAACGCCGCAAGATCGACAGGATTGCCCTGTTCCGCGCCACCAAGGGCTTGCGACTGAATGACGACCACACATTCAATATCGAAGAATACAATACCTTCACTTGCCCCTGGCATCACAACCTGACGGCGGCGATTGCCTCTTTCCGCACCGCCAAGGCGCTCAGGACGAACCCCGGCAGCATGTTCGATATCCAAAGCTTCATGTGGCACAATTCGACGCGCTTCGAATGGAAGTCCCAGCAACTGATGGATCTGGGCCTGATGGAACCGGGGCAGTGGTTCTGACGGCTTGTTCGACAAGGGCGGCAACGTTGTCCTGATGTGTCACCCGTCCGGGGCGGCGCAAAAGGTGCAACGGTTTCGACGCGCTCCGGCAGGTCATAGCCGTGGCGGACGGCGGTACGGATCAATGTCTTGGCCGCCCCCCCGCCCCGGTCAACTCCTAAACACCGTCGGGGGCGGCTTCAATCGGGCGGGCGCCAAGGATGATGCAACATCCGACCAGCAACAGCGCCGCCAGCGCGAATGGCGCGCCAGGTGCATGGATGGCCGCTCCGGGCCGGGTGAACCACCAAAACGTGCCGTTCATCAGCGCCGGCGACAATATCATCCCCAACGCCGTCATCGAGGCAACGACGCCTTGCAACTCGCCCTGCTGGTCATCGGGTGTGCCGTTCGACATCATCCCCTGCATTGCCGGGCCGCAAATGCTGCCCAGCGCGGCAAATGCGGTTAGGGCGATGGCGGCGGGGCCGGAGGTAAGAAAGACAAAGACCACACAGGCAATCAGTTCGATGATCAACCCGTAAAATGCCGCCCGGTATTCGCCGAACCTGCGGATTACCGGACCGATGGCAAAAGCCTGTACCAGCGTGTAGAAAAGACCATATGCCGCAAGCGAAATGCCGATCATATAGGGCGTCCAGCCGAATTGCGCCTTGCCATAGTACGCCCAGACAGTCTCGTAGACGTGCAGCGCGACGCTATAGACGAGATAAAGTGTCAGCAACCTTCCCAGGCCCGGCAACTGCCCGATGACCCGGAACGAATTCAGCGGATTGGCCCGCGCCCAGGAAAACGGGCGGCGAATCCTGTCGGTCACCGATTCGGGCAATATGGCAAAGCCAAAGGCGAGATTGGTGGCGGCAAGCGCCGCCGCCCCCCAAAATGGCGCGCGAATGCCTAGCGTCGACAGCAGACTGCCCAGAAACGGGCCGGCGATGTAACCCAGACCAAAGCCGGCACCGATAAGGCCGAAATTCCTGGCCCGATCCTTCTTGGCCGAAATATCGGCCATATAGGCATATGCTGTGGTATAGGTCGCCGCGGTGGCTCCGGCGACCACACGGCCAATCAGCAAGAGCCAGATCGTGCCCGCCACCGCCATGATGGTGTAATCGAAGGCCATCACCGCCAGCGCCGCCAGCATCACCGGACGCCGCCCGAAGCGGTCGGAAAGATTGCCGACGACAGGCCCGAACACGAACTGCATCACGGCAAAACTGGCAGCCAGAACACCACCCCACAAGGACGCGTCCGACAACGTGCCACCGGTCACATTCTCGATCAGATCCGGCATCACGGGGAAAATGATGCCGATGCCGATCGCGTCGATCAGGACGGTCGCAAGAATGAAAACGAGTGTCAGACGGTTATTCATGAACGAGTCCCGGGGCGGCAGGCAGGTTATAAATCCAGCCGCGCCACGCTAATGAGAAAGTCGGGAAACCGGAACCGAATTTTCGGGTTTTGACGGCTTTGGCAAGGCCCCGCACCGAAGGTCCTGGAAAACCGTCACCCCGGAGATCGGCGCAGATCAAACCCCGTTTTCACCTTGAAGCCTGTCGGCTCTGGCTGGGACGGCAAGGTCTTTCAAGGGCTGACAAGGCCGATGCCGGGCGCAGCGGCAAGCGTTTCGGGGGCCATCTTGATCGGCGCGCCACGATCGGACCCGTCTATCGCGACCGGTTCAGCGAGAATGGAAAACCCTACTCGGCAATCCAGGTTTGCACGCGGGGCATTCCCATCGTTCAGGAGCCGTCGCCAAACCGGTCCAGCGCCAGCCGGAACACCAATGGATCGACATTGCCCCCGGTGGCGACCACGATCACCGTCTCCGCCTCGATCGACTTGGGGTGAAAGAGCGCGGCGGCCAGGCTGACCGCGCCACCTGGTTCCAGAACGATCTTCAACCGCGCAAAGGCGACGGCCATGGCACGCAGGGTATCGTCTTCGCTGACCACAATGCCGGGGCCGCAAAGCCGCCTGAGGATCGGGAATGTGATCTGCCCCGGCGACGGTGTGAGGATTGCATCGCAAAGCGACCCATCGCCGCGTTCGTTCCTCTCGATCGCGCCAGACACCAGCGAACGGGTCACATCGTCGAACCCCTCGGGCTCTGCCGGGCGGGCGCAAAGCCCCGGCGCGCGGGCTTCAAGCGCAAGAGCTATGCCCGCGGTCAACCCGCCCCCGCCGCAACAGACCAGGACATCCCCCCCGGTCACCCCCGCCGCGGCGGCCTGTTCAGCGATCTCGATCCCGGTGGTGCCCTGGCCCGCTATGACCTGAGGGTCATCAAACGGCTTGATCAGCGTCAGCCCGCGTTCGGCGCAAAGCCGGGCGCCGATCGCGTCCCGGTCGCCAGATCGGCGATCGTAGAGCACCACTTCCGCCCCCAGGGCACGGGTATTGCCGATCTTCATTTCGGGCGCATCGGAGGGCATGATGACGACCGCGGGCGCCCCGTGACGGCGCGCCGCAAGCGCCACGCCCTGCGCGTGATTGCCCGAGGAATAGGCGATGACACCTCTTGCGCGCAGTTCCGGCGACAAGGCCGAGACCGCCGCCCAACCGCCGCGGAACTTGAACGATCCTGTCTCTTGCAGACATTCGGGCTTGACTAGCACCCGGCGACCGGCGATCTCGTCGATGAAAGGCGACGACAGCAGCGGCGTGCGCCGCACTGCGCCCATCGCCCGAAGGGCGGCGGCCTCGATCATTTCCATGTTCATCGGATTTGCGCCAGCCAGTCGCGGATGACCCTCAGCGAACCGGGTTCGTCCAGAAACGGCACATGGCCGCGATCCGGCACTTCGGCAAACTGCATGTCAGGTCTGCGGCGGCGCATTTCAGCGGCGGTTTCGGGCATCAGCAGATCGGAATTGCCCCCCCTGATCAATGCCAGGGGAAGGCCCGCACAGGCATCGAACCATGGCCAGAGATCGGCAGGCGGCGCATCGAACGTCGCCAGAAAACTGTCGCGCAACGCAGGGTCATAGCGGTTGATCAGGCCATTCGGGGTTTCGTCGTAAAGCCCCTGCGCGAAAGCCCGCCAACGTTCGTCCGGGACGTTGGCAAAACCCGTCATTTGTCCGGGCAGCCTTGCGACCAGATCGTCAATCGTCTTGGCCGCCGGGTTGCGCCCCACATATTCCCTGATCTTTTCAAGCCCGCCGCGGGCGATGTCCGGGCCGATATCGTTCAGGCACAGCCCCGCCAGCCGGTCCTTCGCCGTTGCCGCCAGAAACATCCCGATCAACCCCCCGCGCGACGTGCCGATGACAGCCGCTTTGCCCAGCCCGAGATGGTCGAGAAGCTCCACAGCATCCTGGGCTTCGCGCGGGATGGTATAAGTCGCCGCCCCGGTCCGGTCCGATGCGCCGCGCCCCCTGTAGTCGGGCCGGATCAGCCGGACATCAGTGAAATGCGGCACCAGGCAATCGAAATCGGCGGAATTGCGGGTCAGCCCTGCCAGGCACAGCACCGGCAGGCCCGTTCCGTCATCACGATAGGCAAGCCTGGTCCCGTCAGAGGCGCTAAAATGGGTCGGTTTCATGGGGCTGCAATCTCCGGGACAGCGCTCAGATCGTCAAGAACATGATGCGGCCTTGCCGGCAACCGGTCCACCGGCGCCCCGGTCCGGTTTACCCAGGCGACGCGAAAGCCGAAACCCGCCGCCGCCGCCGCGTCCCAGCCGTTGGACGAAACGAAGAGAACCTGCGACGCGGCACAGGAAAACCGTTCGGTGACAAGCCGGTAGACCCGTGCATCAGGCTTGAAGATGCCGACGCTTTCAACCGAAAGCGTGTCGTCGAGAAATCCGTCGATACCCGCCGATTGCACGGCCGCCTTCAACATGTCGACGGTGCCATTCGACAGGATCGCGGTTGCCACCCCCCGATCCTTCAGATCGGCCAGCATTGCGGGCACTTCGCGGTAAGCCTCCAGTTCCCAGTAGAGCGCCAGCAGGCGTTCGCGCAGTTCAGGCCCTTTGATGCCGGCCGCCTCCAGCGCCCAGTCGAGCCCGTCCTGCGTGACTTGCCAGAAATCGCAGTGCTGACGCATCACGGCGCGCAGCCAGGAATATTCAAGCTGCTTGCGCCGCCAGTCTTCGGCCAGTCCGGGCCAGATCTCGGCAAGCTGCTCCTGTCCGGGTTCGGCGGCGGCGGCGCGGGCGGCGGCGGCAACGTCGAAAAGCGTGCCATAAGCGTCGAAAACGCAGACTGTGAAGGTCATCGCATCTCCTTTAGGACAGAGTGGCGCGGCTTCACGCGCAGGGCAAGGCTCCAAATCTTCGCCGCACCGATGAAGCACTATCGCCGCAGCCGGCCGGAAACCCCGGGCTGCATGATCGGCCGCACGGGCGCCGATCGCCGCGCGGGGCGCCCCCCTTGATCAGAGATGTTCCGGTTGCGGCATCCCCAATACATGATAGCCGCCATCGACGCGCACGATCTCGCCGGTCGTGAAGGCCCCGTAATCGGAGGCAAGATAAACTGCCGTGCCGCCGACCGCCTCCAGTGTTGCGTTGGAGCGCAGTGGTGCGTTGGCCTCGGTCTGGCGGAATGTCCGCCGCGCACCGCCAATGGCCGCGCCCGCCAGCGTTTTCATCGGGCCGGGCGATACGGCGTTGACGCGAATGCCCTGTGGCCCAAGATCATTGGCCAGATAGCGCACCGCGCTTTCCAGCGCCGCCTTGGCCACGCCCATCACGTTGTAGAACGGCGTGACCCGGTTCGATCCCTGATAGGTCAGTGTCAGCAAAGTGCCGCCGTTCGGCATCATTTCAGAGGCGCGGCGCGCCACATCAATGAAGGAAAAACACGAAACCGACAGCGATTTCTTGAAATTCTCGCGGCTGGTATGGATGAACCGTCCGGTCAGTTCGTTCTTGTCGGAAAAGGCGATGGCATGGACCAGAAAGTCGAGCCTGCCCCAGCGTTCCTTCAGCGCCGTGAAACAGGCATCGAGGCTTTCATCGTCCATCACATCGACATCGACCAGAAAATCCGATCCGACCGACGCCGCCAGGGGTTCGACGCGCTTTCCAAAAGCGTCGCCCTGATATGAAAAGGCCAGTTCCGCGCCCTCATTGGCCATCGCCTTTGCAATGCCCCAGGCGATGGAGCGTTCGTTGGCGACACCCATGATCAGCCCGCGTTTGCCCTGCATCAGTTCGGCCATGTCAGATCACCCGGGAAATTTGCTCATCACGAGCGTTGCATTGGTGCCCCCGAAGCCGAAGCTGTTGGACAATACGGAATCGAGTGTCACGCCGTCACGGTATGTGGTGGCGATTTCCTCGGGCCTGATCTCGGGGTCGAGGCTGGTGACATTGGCCGAGGCGGCAATGAAATCGCCGTTCATCATCAAGAGCGAATAGATTGCCTCATGCACACCCGTCGCCCCGAGACTGTGGCCGGTCAACGATTTCGTCGACGAGATCGGCGGCACCGATCCGTCGCCAAAGACCCGGCGGATCGCCTTGACTTCGGTGACGTCGCCGGCGGGCGTCGAGGTGCCATGGGCATTGATATAGTCGATCCTGCGCCCCTCGGGCAGGGTCGCCACGGCAAGCCGCATGGAGCGTTCGCCCCCCTCGCCCGAGGGGGCCACCATGTCATGGCCGTCCGATGTCGCGCCATACCCGGTGATCTCGCCATAGATTTTTGCACCGCGCGCGCGGGCATGTTCCAGTTCCTCCAGAACCACCACACCGCCACCGCCGGCGATCACAAACCCGTCTCGGGTGGCGTCAAACGCGCGCGAGGCGGTTTGCGGGGTGTCATTATACTTGCTGCTCATCGCGCCCATGGCGTCGAAAAGGCACGACAGCGTCCAGTCAAGCTCCTCGCCGCCGCCGGCAAAGACGATGTCCTGCTTGCCCATCTGGATCAGTTCGGTGCCGTTGCCAATACAATGCGCCGAGGTCGAACAGGCCGAAGTGATCGAATAGTTCACGCCCTTGATCCTGAACGGCGTGGCCAAACAGGCCGAGTTGGTCGACGACATGCAGCGGGTGACCATGAAGGGGCCCATGCGTTTGGGCGCGCCCTTTTCGATCACGATCTGATGGGCCAGGAAAAAGTTCGATGTCGACGGCCCGCCCGAGCCCATGATGAGACCTGTGCGTTCGTTGGAAACTTCGCCGTCCTCAAGCCCGGCATCGGCGATGGCCTGTTCCATGGCCAGAAAATTATAGGCCGCCCCCGGCCCCATGAAACGCAGGTTGCGCTTGTCGATGTGATCTTCGAGAACGATCTGCGGCATACCGTGGATCTGGCTGCGAAAGCCGTGTTCGGCATAGGCCGGCGCAAAGACGATGCCGGACTTGCCGGCGCGCAGACTGGCCTCGACCTCGCTCACGGTATTTCCGATGGGCGAGATGATCCCCATTCCGGTTATGACGACACGGCGCATGTTCGGCCTCCTTGATCGTTTTTCATTCTCTGTAGGGTAGGGCAAGCGGCGGGGCAAGGGACTGCATCGGAAAGGCGCGGCGGCATGGCGGCATCGGTCAGGCCGCGCCGCGCAAAGGTCTTGCATGTCGCAGCCCAAACACGATGTGCCCGACTATCCCACCAAATCTCACCGGGCAAGCAGGCAGAACGCGCGGTGTTTCGCAAATCCCTGGGCAGGAATGCCGTCTTGAGGGTATCCAAAAACACCCTGTTTTCAAGTAATTCCGAGGCAGGCCAATCATGTCCTTGCCTGCTATATGCACAAGCAGGCCGCGAGCGGAAAAAAGTTGTCGGCGGGTGGCGGCATGTAGAGCACAGGCTTTTCCCGCCTCGCCGATCTGCGCCCTCAGGTTGACGACAGCGCGACCTTCATGTCCCTGACCAGGTAGATCACCTCTCCGTCGGCTTCGACGCGCCCGTTGGCCACGCCCATGGTCAGGCGCCGGGTTTGCACGGCCTTGGTGAAATCGACGTAATAGGTCAGCATGTTGCGGTCGGGCCGGACCATGCCGGTCAGCTTGACTTCGCCCACCCCCAGAGCATAGCCGCGCCCCTGCCAGCCGCGCCAGCCCAGATTGAAGCCGGTAAGTTGCCAAAGCCCGTCAAGCCCGAGACAGCCAGGCATGATCGGGTTGCCGAGGAAATGGCAGCCAAAAAACCAAAGATCGGGCACGATGTCGAATTCCGCGACGACATGACCCTTGCCATCCTCGCCGCCATCGTCGGAAATATCGGTGATCCTGTCCATCATCAGCATCGGCGGGGAGGGAAGCTGGGCATTGCCTGGCCCGAACAGCTCGCCGCGGGCGCATTTCAGCAAGGCTTCCTTGTCAAAACTGGTCGGGTATCGCGCCATTTCACTCGTCCCCATCGCCGCCGTTTTTCGATATGCGGCGCATTATACTTGATCTCATCCGGTTTGAAGACAAACCGCTGCGGCACCGTCTATCATCGGCCTTGGCACGAAGGCAAGAGCGGCACCGTATTGGCCCGGGGCATAAGCGCGCGCGGCGAAACCGATTGAAAAACGCCCGGGCCGTGACCTATATTGTCGGTGAAAATCGCGGAAAATGAAACTCATGAACAAAGATGCGGAATTGCGCGGTACGCGATGGCTGACACAGGCCGGGCTGCGCCCGACCCGCCAGCGCGTGGCGCTTGCAGCGCTCCTGATCGGCGATGGCAAGAACCGGCATGTGACCGCCGAAAGCCTGCATGCGGCAGCCAGCGACGCGGGCGAATCGGTTTCGCTGGCGACGGTCTACAACACGCTCAATTCGTTTTGCACCGCGGGGCTGATCCACGAAATATCGGTTCACGGGGCACGCAGCTATTTCGACACGCGGCTGGATGATCATCCGCATTTCTATTGGGAAGAAGATGGCCGCATGGCCGACGCACCGGTCGAGGATCTTGAAATCGCCCGCCTGCCCGAACTTCCGGAAGGCACGGAACTCAGCCGCGTCGATATTGTGATCCGCCTGAAACGCACCTGAAGAAAATCGGCCGCCGCAAAAGCTTTTCTGTGCTGTGCGAGGTGCACGAAACCGCCAACGTGCTGGCTGGACCGGGCTTGCGAAACGTGATCTCTTCTGCCGTGCCAGATTACGTTGTCGGGGGGATAGGGCCGGATGAAACTCAAGGATCTTGAAATCTTTACCGTCGCCCCGCCTGCACCTGGCTGGGGCGGGCGATACTGGATTTTCACCAAGCTGACCACCGATGACGGGATCACCGGCTATGGCGAATGCTATGCCTCTTCGGTTGGCCCCAAGGCAATGGCGGCGGTGATCGAGGATGTGTTCAGCCGCCATATGGCGGGCGAAAACCCCGAAAACATCGAATTGATGTTCCGCCGCGCCTATTCCTCGGGTTTTACCCAGCGCCCCGACCTGACAGTCATGGGGGCCTTTTCGGGGCTGGAGATTGCCTGCTGGGATATCGTCGGCAAGGCGCGCGGCCGTCCCGTCTGGGCACTTCTGGGCGGCAAGTTGAATGATCGTTTGCGCAGTTATACCTATCTTTATCCTGAACCCGGCAAGGAAAGCGGCGAATTCTGGGTCAGCCCGGATCTGGCCGCAGCCGCGGCCGCCCGCTTTGCCGATATGGGGTTCACGGCGGTCAAGTTCGACCCCGCCGGACCCTATACAATCCGCGGCGGGCACGACCCGTCGGGTTCCGACATCACCCGCTCGGTCGCCTTTTGCAAGGCCATCCGCGAGGCGGTCGGAGACCGGGCCGATCTGCTCTTTGGCACCCACGGGCAGTTCAACGTGGCAGGCGCCATCCGCATGGGCCAGGCGTTGGAGCCCTACGGCCCCTTGTGGTACGAAGAACCGATTCCGCCCGACAATCTTCTCAATTTCGCCGAAGTGGCCCGTGCGGTGCGCATCCCGCTGGCCACCGGCGAGCGTTTCACCACCAAATCCGAATTCGCCACGGTGCTCAGGTCGGGCGGCGTTCGTATCCTGCAACCCGCTCTGGGCCGCGTCGGCGGTATCTGGGAGGCCAAGAAAATCGCCGCCATCGCCGAGGTTTTCACCGCGCAGATGGCACCGCACCTTTACGCGGGGCCCGTCGAATGGGCGGCCAATATCCACCTTGGCGCGTCGATCCCCAACCTGTTGATGGTCGAAACCATCGAAACAGGCGGCACATTCCATCTCAGGCTCATCAACAACACGATCACATGGGAAGACGGCTATGTGATCGCCCCCGAAGGTCCGGGGCTGGGCATCGACTTCGACGAAGATCTCGCGCGCGCCCATCCCTATCTAGGCGCCGGTTTGCATCTGGAAATGCAGGAGACGCCTTGTGCCTACCTGCAACCCAACCGGTTTGAGGGCGGCGCGCCGAGCACGCAAGAGCCGGTCTGAAGGCACCCGTGGCCATTCGGGGGACATGGTCCCGCACTCCGCGCCGGCGCTCAATCCCGTGCGCGCAGCACATGCGCGGGGCGCACCGCCAATGGCCGCAAAGCAAAGATCAACCCGGCAAGCAGGGTTGCCAGTGCACCGCCGATCACGATCACCAGCGCCGATACCGGTTCGAAGTGGAAATTTCCCTCCATCACGAAAGTCATCACCGCCCAGCCCGCCGCCGCGCCGAAACCGATCGCGACCGCCCCCGCCGCAGCGCCCATCAACGCCGAACGCAGCGCAAAGCTGCCCAGAACCATGGCGCGGGTAGCCCCCAGTGTCTTCAGCACCGCCGCCTCGTAAAGCCGCGCCCGTTCGCCGGCCGCCGCCGCCCCGATCAACACCACGGCACCCGTCAGCAACGTCACCCCGGCGGCAATCGCCGTGGCGCGGGCAATCGCGGCCAGTGCCTCGCTTACCCGGTCGATGGCATCCTTGACGCGGATCGCGGTTATATTGGGATAGGCCGTGGCCAGATCGCGAAGAATGGCCGCCTCGGCGGCCACATCGGCATAGACCGTCGCGATGAAGGTATGCGGCGCCCCGGCCAACGCCGCCGGGTTCATCACCATGACAAAGCCGATCCCGGCAGTGGAAAAATTCACATCGCGAAACGAGGTTACCCTGGCCTCGATATCACGGCCCAGAACATTGATCGTCAGTCTGTCGCCCAGCTTGAGCCCGATCTCCTTCGCCTCTTCGGCGGCAAAGCTGACCTGGGCGGGACCGGTATAATCGGCAGGCCACCATTTGCCCGCCGTCACCCTGGTGTTTTCGGGTGGCGTGGCGGCATAGGTCAGCCCCCGGTCGCCACGCACCACCCAGTGGCCACGGGCGACTTTGCGGGCGTCGCGCCCGTTGATCCGGGTCAGGACCGCGCGCAGCATCGGCGCGCTTTCGACCTTGCGCACCGCCGGATCGCCGGCGAGGCGTTCGAGAAGCCCGTCGATCTGGTCAGGCTGGATGTCGACAAAGAAATAGGACGGCGCGACCTTCGGCAGATCGCGCTCGATCGCCCCGCGCAGATTGGCGTCGATCTGGCCAACCGCCGCCAGGACCGACAGTCCCAGCCCCAGCGACAGGACCACCGCCGTCGCCTCTTCGCGCGGCCCGCCGATCGCCGCCAGCGCCAGCCGCAGCGACGGGCGCCCCCGCAGATGCCGCATCATCTGGCGGGCGATCTTGCGCAACACTGCGGCGGCCATCACCAGCATAGCCAGCGCGGCGGCGATTCCGCCAAGGGTGCCCAATGCCAGGCGCGGCGCGTTCGACAGTTCCACCGCGACCGCCACCAGAAGCGCCAGCAAGGCGGCCATCACCGCGCTGATGCCCTTGCCCGGCCTGGCCCGCCGCCCGGCCCCCAGATCGCGAAACAGCGCCGCCGCCTTCACCTCGCGCGTCCGCGCCAGCGGCCACAGCGCGAAAAGCGCCGCAGTCAGAAACCCGTAAACCGCCGCTTCGGCCAGCGGCCTGAGCGTCGGCGCAATCGTTACCGGTATCGGCAATTGCGTCGCTATGTAGGGGCCCGCGAGCACCGGCAGCCCCACCCCGAGAGCCAGCCCCAGGATCACGCCCACTACGGCCAGCACCCCCACCTGGATAAGATAGACCTTGAAGATCATCCGGCTTTCCGCCCCCATTGCCTTCAACGCTGCCATGGTTCCAGTCTTGCCATCGAGGTAGGAACGCACCGCAGACGCGATGCCGACTCCGCCCACGGCCAGCCCTGCAAGGCCCACAAGCACCAGAAAGGACCCCATCCTGTCGACGAAACGCTGCGCACCGGGCGCCCCCCACCGCGCATCCCGCCACCCCATCCCCGTGGAACGAAAGGCAGCATTGGCATCCTTGCCCAATTGATCGAGATCGCGCTTGTCCGCGAGCAGCAGCCGATAGCGGCTGTCAAAGATGCTGCCCGGCTCCAAAAGCCCCGATCCCGCCAGATCGGCGCTATGCACGATCGTGCGTGGCCCCAGCGCAAAGCCGCCATTGGCATTGTCGGGTTCGCGCAGGATCCGTGCCGTCAGACGAAATTCGGTCAATCCTAGCCGGAACCGGTCACCGATCGCCAAACCCAGCCGGTCGATCAAGACCGCGTCCATCACCGCCCCGGCGACACCCCGTGCATCGCGCCCCAGCGCCTCGTCGGGTGACATCGGCGGATCGAGCAGCAACCTGCCCGTTAGCGGATAGGCATCGTCGACCGCCTTGACCTGGGTCAGCGCGCGGTCGGCGCCCTCCCCCTGCCCGACCACCGCCATCGACCGGAAATCGACGATCTCCGACACTTTGGCGGCGCGCGTGGCCATGAAGGCGCGTTCCCCCGCGTTGGCATAGCGGTAGGTGAACGACATCTGGGCATCGCCGCCCAGCAATACCGCCCCTTGCTCGGTCAGTGCCGCAGAGATCGAGCCGCGCACCGTGCCAACCGCGGCAATGGCGGCCACGCCCAGCGCCAGACAGGCCAGAAACACCGCAAAGCCGCGCACCCCGCCACGCATTTCGCGACGCGCGATCCGTGCCGCAAGCGGCAGCTTCATGCGCGCGCCTCACCGCCAAGAACAACCGCCGCATCCTCGCCCGCGATGACCCCGTCCGACAGGTGCACCACCCGGTCACAGCGCTCGGCCAGTTCCGGTGCATGGGTTACAAGGATCAATGTCGCCCCATGCCGGTCGCGCAGACCGAAAAGCAGGTCCATGATCGCCGCGCCGGTGGCCCCGTCGAGATTGCCGGTCGGCTCGTCGGCCAGAAATATCGCGGGGCGGGGCGCTGCGGCGCGCGCCAGCGCCACACGCTGCTGTTCGCCCCCCGACATCTCGGCCGGGTAGTGCCCCATCCGTGACCCCAGCCCCATTGCCGCCAATTCCGCCCCGGCGCGATCGAATGCGTCCGCGACGCCTGCCAGTTCCAAGGGAATCGCCACGTTTTCCAGCGCGGTCATCGTTGGAATAAGGTGGAAGGATTGAAAAACAATCCCCATATTGCCCCTGCGAAACCGGGCCAGCGCATCCTCGTTCATCGCCGTCAGTTCCTGGCCAAGCGCCACGACCTGCCCCGACGTGGCGCGTTCCAGCCCACCCATGAGCATGAGGAGCGACGATTTGCCCGACCCTGACGGCCCGACCAGCCCGACACTTTCACCACGCGCCACGTCAAGCGTGATGCCGCGCAGCACTTCCAACGGCCCGGCATTGCCGTCCAGCACCAGCCGCGCCTCGCGCAGTGACAAGATAATATCGTTCATCAAACCTGCCCGCTTGTTGCGCCTCCTGAGGGGATATGGGGCATCCGCCAGCTTACGCAAGCTGTTGCTGGTCGCAAGTCTGGCTGCCCTGGCATCCTTCGCCGGCCCTGCCGTCGCCGATACGCCGACCGTGGTGGCACTGGGCGACAGCCTGACCGCAGGATATGGGCTGCCGACCGAAGATGGCTTTGTCCCCCGGCTTCAGCGCTGGCTGACCGATCACGGGACCGCCGCGGTTCTGGTGAACGCAGGCGTTTCCGGCGACACCACCGCGGGGGGGCTGGCGCGCACCGACTGGACGCTGACACCGGATGTGGGCGGGCTGATCGTGACATTGGGGGGGAATGATCTGCTGCGCGGCCTTGCACCCGAAGAAGCACGCGCCAATCTGGACGCGATCCTCGCCAAGGCACAGGCGCGCAAGCTGCCGGTCTTGCTGATCGGGCTTGTGGCACCCGGCAATTACGGCCCCGCATATAAGGCGGCGTTCGACGCGATCTATCCCGATCTTGCCGCCAAATACGCAACGCTTTATGTCAGGAACTTCCTGGCCCCCATCGCCGACAAACCCGACCGTGCATTGGCCCTGAAAACGCTGATGCAGGCCGACGGGATTCACCCCAATGCCAAAGGCGTGGCGCTTATTGTCGAAGCGTTGGGGCCCGAGGTTCAGGAATTGGTGCGCCGCGCACGCTGACGGGGCCCTATCGGGGGAATACGGCCCAGGATGATTGTCGCTGCGATCTGACTGGCCTATGATCGGCTCCGGGGCTTGCAATGGCGACAGGCGAATGTCACCTGCTGGTGCTGGCCGCGAAGCCTGCCACGTCGCAAGGACGATCGGTGAAGGGCAATGATGGACTGGATTGAAAAATCGCGCCTCTGGATCGGTGCCGAAGCGACGATAGAGGCCGCGCATCATCCCGTCGCCCTGGACTTGCTGGTGCGCGCAGGGTTACGGCGCGGCCTGCATGTACTCGACATCGGCTGTGGTTCGGGCGGCACCCTCATGATGGTCGCGGATCAGGTCGGCAGCGACGGGGCGGTCAGCGGTATCGACATCGCCCCGCCGATGACCGCACGCGCGGCCAACAGGGCGAAATCGCGGCCGCAGGTTGCCGTGATGACCGGCGATGCCCAGACCCATCCATTCAATCCCGCCAGCCATGACGTGGCCATTTCCCTTTTCGGTGTAATGTTCTTTGCCGATCCCGTGCCGCCTTCGCCAATATTCTGACTGGTCTGCGCCCCGGCGGGCGGTTGGTGTTTGCCGCCTGGGGTCCGGGGGCCGACAATCCCTGGTTCACCATCCCCCGCCTGGCAACCGCCAGGCATCTTGGCCCTTTGCCGCCGGCCGATCCGCTGGCACCGGGGCCGATGGCCTTTGCCGATGCCGACCGTGTCCTGGGTTTGTTGGGCGCGGCGGGCTGGCATGATGCCCGCGCCGAAGACGTGAACCTGGATCTGACGCCTCTTGGCACACCGCAGGATGTCGCCGCGATGCTGTTCACACTCGGGCCGTCGGCTGACATGGCAGGCGAACAGGCCGCCAGCGCGGAAGATGCCGCCAGGACAAGTGCTGCCATAAAGGCGGGGATCGCTTCGGGCTTTGCGCCCTTTCAGGGGCCGAACGGCATCAGGGTTCCGGCGAGGGTAAGATATTTTTCCGCAAGACGGCCCGGATGAGCCACCTGCAGAGCCCATATCTTCAGTTGCGCCACGCGAAAAAATCCTTGCCGGCCTGCCCCAACAACTGCCGCGCCAGTTCCCGCCCCGCCGCACCGGCCTCGGCAATCGACGAGCGGATTTCACCGCTGATCGACTCAGATCCGTCGGGGCGCAGGATTTCACCGCGCAGCCACAACCCGCCGCGTTCATGAACCGCCAGCCCGGCGATCGGCGTTTCGCACGATCCGTCCAGTTGCGCCAGAAACGCCCGTTCGGCCGCAAGGCGTTCGCCCGTGGGGCCGTGATGCAGCGAGGCAAGAAGCATCGCGGCGCGATCGTCGCTGGCGCGGCGCTCCACCCCGATCGCCCCCTGTGCCACCGCCGGCAGCATCACCTCGGGCTCAACCGCGCCGCGCGCCACATGAGCCATTCCCAAACGGTTCAGCCCCGCCATCGCCAGAAAAGTCGCCGCCGCCACGCCATCGTCCAGCTTTTTCAGCCGGGTCTGAACATTGCCGCGAAATTCCACCACCTTCAGATCGGGCCGCCGGTGGCTCATCTGCGCGCGCCGCCGCAGGCTCGACGTGCCGACCACGGCCCCTGGGGGAAGGTCCTCCAGACCGGTGGCAGTCGCCGACACGAAGGCATCGCGCACATCCTCGCGCGGCAGATAGCAATCAAGCGCCAACCCTGCGGGCTGCAAAACCGGCATGTCCTTCATCGAATGGACCGCAATGTCGATCTGCGCCGCCAACAGCGCATCTTCGATTTCCTTCGTAAAAAGCCCCTTGCCGCCCAGTTCCTTCAAGGGGCGATCCTGCACCCGGTCCCCGGTGGTCTTGATGATGACGATCTCGCAGGCGTCCTCGGTCAGCTGATGCGCAGCCATCAGGCGGCGGCGCGTCTCGATGGCCTGGGCGAGCGCCAGAGGCGAGCCACGGGTGCCGATCTTAAGCGGATGTTTCGCGTCAGGGTACTGCATCACCCCCGAATAGCCGCGTCACTTGGTCCTTGCAATGCCCCCGGCGGCACCAGGCGCTTGACATCCTGTCAGGCCACGCGATGTAGAGGGGGATGGAGACCCGAATGACCAAGAAAATACTGCGTGCCCTTGCCGGTGAAACCCAGCCGGTACCGCCGATCTGGATGATGCGGCAGGCGGGCCGCTATCTGCCCGAATACCGCGAAACAAGGGCGAAGGCGGGCGATTTCCTGTCGCTGTGCTACAATCCGGAGTTGGCCGCCGAAGTCACCTTGCAGCCGATCCGGCGTTACGGATTCGATGCCGCGATCCTGTTTGCCGATATTCTGCTGGTTCCCCAGGCGCTTGGTTGCGATCTGTGGTTCGAACCGGGCGAAGGGCCGCGATTGTCCACGATTGCCGGGCCCGATGGCCTTCGCGCCCTCAAGACCCGCGATGATATCCACGACACTCTGGCGCCGATCTATGAGACCGTGCGCCGCGTCAGGGAAATGCTTCCGCCAGAGGCGGCACTGATCGGATTCGCCGGGGCGCCCTGGACCGTGGCCACCTACATGATCGCCGGGCGCGGCACCCCCGATCAGGCCCCCGCCCATGCGCTGAAAGCGGCCGACAGGGCGACATTCACGGCGCTGATCGACCTTCTGACCGATGCGACCATCGACTATCTGTCGATGCAGATCGACGCCGGTGCCGAGGTCGTCAAGATTTTCGATAGCTGGGCGGGGTCGCTGACAGGTGCCGATTTCGACGATTTTGCCCTTGCCCCGGCAGGCAGGATCATTGCCGCGCTCAAGTCCCGCCACCCCGCCACCCCGGTCATCGCCTTCCCGCGTGAGGCCGGGGATCGCTACATCGGCTTTGCCAGGGCGACGGGGGCCGATTGCGTGGCGCTGGACAATTCCGTCTCGGCGATCTGGGCGGCGCGGAATGTCCAGACCGATGGCTGCGTGCAGGGCAATCTGGCACCCGGCCATATGGTGACCGGCGGCGCCGCGCTTGACGAAGCGGTGCGCGGCATCGTCGGGGCATTTGCCAACGGCCCGCACATCTTCAACCTGGGCCACGGCATCACCCCCGATGCCGACCCCGACAATGTCGCGCGGATGATCGAGATCATCCGGGGCTGACCCCGACCCATGTCGGATAAGCCCGGCCCGAATGTCGGTTCCGGTCCAGCGATCCGGCGGCGCGCCGTCGTAGACTGAAGGCAAACGCCGGACCCCGCACCGTACCAAGGGAGAAATGCCGTGGCCTCGAACGATCCGCTCTTGCAGCCCTACCGGCTCAGGCACCTGACCTTGAAGAACCGGATCATGACCACGCCGCATGAACCGGCCTACCCCGAGGCCGGAATGCCCAAGGACCGCTACCGCGCCTATCACGTCGAACGCGCGAAAGCCGGAATTGCCATGGCCATGACGGCGGGGTCGGCGACGGTTTCAAAAGACAGCCCCCCCGTGTTCAACAATATCCTCGCCTACAAGGACGAGGTGGTCGGCTGGATGAAGAAACTGGCCGACGAATGCCATGACCACGGCTGCGCCGTGATGATCCAGCTGACCCACCTGGGGCGGCGCACCCACTGGAACAAGGGCGACTGGCTGCCCGCCGTAACGCCCAGCCACCAGCGCGAGCCCGCCCACCGGGCCTTTCCGAAAAAGATCGAGGATTGGGACATCGCCCGCATCATCACCGATTTCGCCGATGCCGCCGAACGCATGAAAGAGGCCGGGCTCGACGGGATCGAGATCATGACGCATGGCCACCTGCTCGACCAGTTCATTTCCCCTTTGACCAACGATCTTGACGGGCCCTATGGCAAGCAAAGCCTTCAGACCCGGATGCGGTTCACGCTCGATATCATCGATGCCGTGCGGCGGCGGGTGGGCGACGCTTTCATTGTCGGAACCCGCTTTGCGCCCGACGAGGCCGAGACAGGCGGCATAACCGAAGCGATGGGGCTCGAGATCGCGCATATGTTCAAGGCCACCGGGCAGATCGACTTTCTCAACATCAACCGGGGGCGCATCCACACCGACCCGGCGATGACCGACATGATCCCGATTCAGGGCATGCGTTCGGCCCCCCATCTCGATCTGGCCGGCCGCGTCAGGGCCGAGGTCGGCCTGCCGACCTTCCACGCCGCCCGGATCGCCGATGTGGCCACAGCACGGCACGCGGTGGCGACCGGGCAGCTCGACATGGTCGGGATGACGCGGGCCCACATGGCCGATCCGCATATCGTCCGAAAGATCATCGCGGGGCGTGAGGACGAAATCCGCCCCTGTGTCGGCGCGACCTATTGTCTTGACCGAATCTATCAGGCGGGCGAGGCGCTTTGTATCCACAACGCCGCCACGGGGCGCGAACTGACCATGCCGCATGATGTTCCGGTGGCCAGAAAGAAGAAGAAGGTCGCCATAGTCGGCGCCGGGCCGGCCGGGCTGGAAGCGGCGCGTGTCGCCGCCGAACGCGGGCATAGCGTGACCGTCTTTGAAGCCGCCGCACGGCCCGGCGGCCAGATCCGCCTGACTGCGCAGAATCCGCGCCGCAAGGAGATGATCGGCATCATCGACTGGCGGATGGCCCAATGTGCCGCCCGTGACGTCGAATTCCGCTTCGATACCTGGGCCGAGGCCGGTGACGTTACCGCCCTTTCGGCCGATGTGGTCATCATCGCCACCGGAGGTCTGCCCCAAACCGACGTGCTTGCGGCGGGCAACGATCTGGTGGTGTCATCCTGGGATCTGATTTCAGGCGACATGAAGCCGGGCGCCAATGTGCTGGTCTATGACGACGCGGGCGATCACGCGGGCCTTCAGGCCGCCGAGATTGCTGCGAAGGCGGGCAGCAAGGTAGAAATCATGACCCCTGACCGCAGCTTCGCGCCTGATGTCATGGCGATGAACCTCGTGCCCTACATGCGGGCGATGCAGGACAAGGACGTGACCTTTACCGTCACTTACCGGCTGACGTCGGTGGTCCGCGACGGCAATCGGCTCAAGGCGGTGATCGGGTCGGACTACATGCCTCTGGCCCGCGAAAGACACTATGATCAGGTGGTGGTCAACCACGGCACCCTGCCGCTTGATGCGCTTTATTTCGAACTCAAGCCCCTGTCGTCGAACCTTGGCGAGGTCGACTATGATGCCCTCATCGAAGGCCGCCCGCAGCAGGTGAAGAGCGGGCCGAAGGGTGGTTTTCAGCTTTTCCGCATCGGCGATGCAGTGGCCGCGCGCAACACCCATGCGGCGATCTATGACGCGCTGAGGCTGATGAAAGACATCTGAAATGCGCCCGCCACTTGGGTCGGAGGGCGGGCCGGAACATCGCGATCACGCAAGAACCGCCGTATGCGCCGACGCATCGCCGTTGACGGCCCGCGTTTTCCGCCTCCGAGACATTCGGCCCCCTTCCCCTTTCCAGCCGGATTGCTATTGTCCGCGTTGCCGAGGCTGTGCCACGCTGCGCCGGCAGGCAAGAATCTGAATAGGTCCACCAAGGGGGCACAATGCGCTACATAGCCGCGAAAACCGCCGACGAGGCCGCGGGGCTGCTGGTCGATGAACCAGGGCTCGCCCGGATCCTGGCCGGGGGTACCGATCTGCTGGTTCAACTCAAGTCCGGGCTGGTCGAACCCGATCTGGTCGTCGATATCAAGAACATTCCCGGAATACGCGACGTGACACCGGAAAACGGCGGTTTTCGCATCGGCGCCGCCGTGTCCGCGGCCGAACTGGGCGAACACAAGGGCGTCTTGGCCCTCTGGCCTGGCGTTGTCGAAGGCGTCGAGCTGATCGGATCGACCCAGGTGCAGGGGCGCGCCACGATGGTCGGCAATCTCTGCAACGGCTCGCCCGCGGGTGACGCGGTGCCGGGGCTGGTCGCCGCGAACGCGACGGTGCGCATCACCGGCCCCGGGGGCAGCCGCGACTGCCCGGTGCTCGATATCCCCGCCGGCCCCGGCAAGACCACCCTGGCCAAGGGTGAAATCATCACTTCGGTCTTTCTGCCCGCGCGGCCCGAGAATGCCTCGGACGCCTACCTGCGCTTCATCCCGCGCACCGAAATGGACATCGGCGTAGCTTCGGCGGGTGTCAGCCTCGAACTGGCCGCCGACGGGGCCATCAGCGCCGCCCGCGTGGCGCTGGGGGCGGTTGCGCCGAAAGTGCTGCTGGTGGCGGATGCCGCCACCGCGATCGTGGGATCGAAACTGGAAGACGGCGCGCTCGCGGCTTTGGCCAAAGCCTGCGAAGCGGCCTGCAACCCCATCGACGACAAACGCGGAACGATAGAATTTCGCACCAGGACGGCGGGCGTTCTGGCCCGCCGCGCCGCCCTGATCGCCTATCAACGCGCCGGAGGCTCCAAATGAAATCCATCCATGTCACCACCACCGTCAACGGTGAACCGGCCGAATTCATTTGTACCCCCGATGAAACCCTGCTCGATGTGCTGCGCAACCGGCTGGGCCTGACCGGGTCCAAGGAAGGCTGCGGCACCGGCGATTGCGGCGCCTGTTCGGTCACGGTCAACGGGCGGCTTGTCTGTTCCTGCCTGGTCCTCGGGGCCGAGGCCGAAGGGGCCGAGATCACAACCATCGAAGGCATGGCCAGCGGCGAGGCACTGCACCCGCTGCAACGGCATTTCATCGAAAGCGCGGCACTGCAATGCGGCATCTGCACACCGGGAATTCTGGTTGCGGCCAAGGCGCTTCTCGAACAGAATCCCGACCCGAGCGACAGCGAAATCCGCTACTGGCTCGCGGGCAACCTTTGCCGCTGCACCGGCTATGACAAGATCATCAATGCGGTCAAATCCGCCGCCGCCGAAATGAGGAGCAACTGATGCCACTCGACACCCCGAAACGGAAATTCAAGGTTGTCGGCACAAGGCCCCCCCGCCCCGACGGGCTCGACAAGGTCACCGGCCGCGCCCTTTACGGCGCCGACATGACCGCCCCCGGCATGTTGACCGGGCGCATCCTGCGCAGCCCGCACGCCCATGCCCGGATCAAATCCATCGACACTTCCGCCGCCGAGGCCCTGGCGGGTGTGCGCGCGGTGATCACCGCGGCCGATCTTCCCGTTCTCGAAGATGATTTCATCCGCGACATCCAGGACAACTGCATGGCGCGCGGCAAGGCGCTTTACGATGGCCATGCCGTCGCCGCCGTCGCCGCCACCGACGCCGCCACCGCCAGAAAGGCGTTGAAGCTGATCAAGGTGGATTATGAGATCCTGCCGCATGTCACCGATGTCGATGCCGCGATGAAACCCGGCGCGCCCGTCGTGCAAAAGGGCCGTACACTGGAAAATGTGCCCGCAGGCATGTCCGAAAACGTCACCAGCCATTGCGAATTCGGCCATGGCGATCTGCCCAGCGGCTTTGCCAAGGCCGACAAGATCATCGAGCGCAGCTTCAGGACGGCCGCCACCCATCAGGGCTATATCGAACCCCATGCCTGCCTTGCGTCATTCACCAGCGACGGCAAGGCCGATCTGTGGTGCTGCACCCAGGGCCAGTTCTTCGTGCGCACGCTTTGCGCCCAGATGATGGGGATGGAGGCCAGCCAGCTGCGTGTCACCTCGTCGGAAATCGGCGGCGGGTTTGGTGGAAAGACCACGGTTTTCATCGAACCCGTGGCACTGGCCCTGTCGCGCAAATCGGGCCGCCCGGTCAAGATCGTCATGACCCGCGACGAGGTGTTCAAGGCCACCGGCCCGACGGTTTCGTCATCAATGGATATCAGGATCGGCATGACCAGGAACGGGCGCATCACCGCGGGCGAGGCGCATCTGCGCTATTCGGGCGGCGCCTTTCCCAATGCCACCATCGAAATGGGCGGCCAGGCAGCCTTTGCGGCCTATGATCTCGGCGCCGTGCGCACCTTTGGCTGGAACATCCTGACCAATCGCCCGAAAGAGGCCGCCTATCGCGCCCCCGGCGCGCCGATGGCGATCTATGCGGTGGAAAGCGTCGTCGACGAACTGTGCCAGGAACTCGGGCTCGACCCGCTCAAGGTGCGCCTGCTGAATGCCGCCAGGAAAGGCACGAAATCGTCCTACGGGCCGACCTTCGACGATATCGGGCTTGTCGCCACGCTGGAAGCGGCCACCAGGCACCCGCATTACACCGCCCCGCTCGGACCCAATCAGGGGCGCGGGCTGTCGTGCGGGTTCTGGTTCAATTTCGGCGGCAATACCTGCGTGTCACTCAACGTCAACACCGACGGAACGGTCGGCGTGACCGAAGGCAACCCCGATATCGGCGGCAGCCGCGCCTCGATCAGCCTGATGGCGGCCGAGGAACTGGGCATTCCCTATGAAAAAGTCCGTACTTTCGTCGCCGATACCGCATCGCTGGGCTATAATGACGTGACCGATGGCAGCCGCGTCACCTTTGCCGTGGGGCTTGCCACAATCAAGGCCGCACGGGCCGCGATCCGCAACATGTGCGCGCGGGCGGCGAAAATCTGGGGCATTGACGAAGAAGCCGTGGAATGGATCGACGGGGCCGCGTGCCCCGCAGGCCCCAATGCCGGAAAATTCCCGCCCATGACCCTGGCCGAAATCGCCGCCGTTTCCGCCGAGACCGGTGGCCCGATTGCAGGGCACCACGAGGTGAACGCCGACGGTGCGGGTGTTTCGTTCGGCGTGCATCTCGTGGATGTCGAGGTGGACCCCGAAACCGGCGCCACCAAAGTGCTGCGCTACACGGTGTTTCAGGATGCAGGCAAGGCCGTTCATCCCGATTACGTCGAAGGTCAGATGCAGGGCGGCGCGGTGCAGGGCATCGGCTGGGCGCTGAACGAGGAATACATCTACGGCGACGACGGGCGCCTGCAAAACGCGGGCTTTCTGGATTACCGGGTGCCGGTCGCCTCGGACCTGCCGCCGATCGAAACAGTGATCCTGGAAATCCCCAACCCCGGCCATCCCTACGGTGTGCGCGGTGTCGGGGAAACACCGATCGTGCCGCCGCTCGCGGCCATCGCCAACGCCGTTTCGCGGGCCGTCGGGGTGCGGATGACCGAATTGCCGATGTCGCCGCCGCGTCTGTTGAAGGCGTTGTTGTCGAAAGGCTGAGGCATGGTCAAGGTTCTGCTCTGGGGGACGCTGCGACATGCGACCGACGGGCAGGCGGAAGTCGAGGTGGAGGCCCGGAATTTCAAGGAGCTGCTCGACCGGCTCGCGGTGATGTATCCGGGTCTCGAACCGCAGATTAGGCGGGGCGTGTCGATGGCGCTGGACGGGCGCATCTACCGGGAAGCCTGGTTTACCGAAATCGGCCCCGACAGCGAAGTCGTTCTGATGCCTTATATGGTCGGCGGCTAGTTACCGACGAACGCGCCCGTGGGGATACGGCAGAGTTAATTTGATAATTGACTTGCGTCATGTCGTTTTTTTGCTCAAAAATGTCGCGAAAGTCAGGGGATTCCCGGTGCGTCCGTGAAGATATCCCGCACCAGAGGTTATCCTGAACCGGCTCGCCGAAAGCCAATAAAAAGTTTCGTTCCGTACCCAGGCCCGTTAACAAAGATAACAAACAAATAAGACAAGACGATAGGGAGCTAGATTTGACCAACGCCACGCACAGCGGTGATGCTGCTTTTGTCGAATTCGAACACGTTCAAAAAAGTTATGACGGCGAAACACTGGTGGTCAAAGACCTGAATCTGGCAATTGGCAAGGGTGAGTTTCTGACCATGCTCGGGCCTTCGGGGTCGGGCAAGACCACCTGCCTGATGATGCTGGCCGGTTTTGAAACCGCAACAAACGGCGATATTCGTCTTGGCGGCCGGCCGATCAACAACATTCCACCCCACAAGCGCGGCATCGGCATGGTGTTTCAGAACTATGCGCTTTTCCCGCACATGACCATCGCGGAAAACCTTTCCTTCCCGCTTGAAGTGCGCAAGATGGGCAAGAACGATCGTGAAACCAAGGTCAAGCGGGCGCTCGGCATGGTCGAGATGGAAGCCTTCGGCGGTCGCCGTCCTGCGCAGCTTTCAGGCGGGCAGCAGCAGCGGGTCGCCCTGGCGCGGGCGCTGGTGTTCGAACCGGAACTGGTGCTGATGGATGAACCTCTTGGCGCGCTCGACAAGCAGTTGCGCGAAAAGATGCAGTTCGAAATCAAGCATATCGCCGACAATCTGGGCATCACCGTGGTCTATGTCACGCATGACCAGACCGAAGCACTGACCATGTCGGACCGAGTGGCGGTGTTCGACGACGGCCGCATCCAGCAACTGGCCCCGCCCGACAAGCTTTATGAAGAGCCCGAAAACAGCTTCGTTGCCCAGTTCATCGGCGAAAACAATACCCTGATGGGAACCGTTGATTCGATCAACAACAACATCGCCGTGGTCAGACTGGACGGTGGTGAACTGATCGACTGCAAGCCGGTCAATGTCTCCAAGCCCGGCCAGCGTACCCGCGTGTCGATCCGCCCTGAAAGGGTCGAATTCAACAAGAGCCGGATTCAGGCCGGGGCCCATACGCTCAAGGCCGAGGTGCTTGAATTCATCTACATGGGTGACATTTTCCGCACCCGCCTGCGGGTCGCCGGCAACGACGATTTCATCGTCAAGACCCGCAATGCCCCGGATCAAAAACGGCTCAATCCGGGACAACAGCTGGAAATCGGCTGGCTGCCGAATGACTGCCGGGCGCTGGACGCCTGACGCGAAACGCCGAATGTTGGCGTGTTTGCCTGTCCCCGGGGCGCACGTCAACCATGAAGAAAACGGGAAACCATAGGGAGTATTCAATGAAACTGACCAAAATTCTTGTTGCAGGCAGCGCGCTGGCGCTGACCGCCGGGTCCGCCTCGGCAATCGACCTGACGCTGGTGTCATGGGGTGGCGCCTATCAGGCGTCGCAACAGAAAGCTTATGTCGAGCCCTATGTGGCCGAACATCCCGACGTGAACATTATCTGGGACGAAAGCTCCAGTGAGGCCGTCGCCAAGCTTCGCGCGATGAACGAAGCCGGCAACGTCACTTGGGATCTGGTCGACGTGACGATCGCCGACGCCATGCGCCTTTGCGACGAAGGTCTGGCGATGGAGGTCGATATCGACGACGTCGCCGCGCCGGCGCCCGATGGCACCCCGGCCAGCGAAGATTTCGGCGACTTGCTCTTGTCGGAATGCTTCATCCCGGAGATCGTCTATTCGATCACCTTCGGTTATCGCAATGACGTGGCCGCCTGGAACGGCGCGACGCCAACCTCGGTCTGCGACGTGTTCGACACCAAGAAGTTCCCCGGCAAGCGCAGCCTCTACAAGGGCCCGCTTTACAACATGGAATGGGCCCTGATTTGCGATGGCGTTCCCAAGGAAGACATCTACACGGTGCTGGGCACCGACGAAGGTGTCGCGCGCGCCTTCAAGAAACTCGACTCGATCAAGGATCAGGTCGTCTGGTGGAGCGCCGGCGCCGAAACGCCGCAGCTTCTGGCTGATGGCGAAGTGGTCATCGGCAGCACCTATAACGGGCGTCTCTTCTCGGTGATCGCCGAGCAGCACCAGCCGGTATCAATGCTGTGGGATGCGGAGATCTACGACCTGGACGGCTGGATCATTCCCGCCGGACTGCCCGAAGACCGGCTCAAGGCGGTGAAGGATTTCCTGTACTTCGCCACCGATACGCAGCGGCTCGCCGACCAGGCCAAATATATTTCCTACGGCCCGGCCCGCAAATCCTCTGCACCGCTGGTGGGCAAGCACGCCGAACTCGGAATCGAAATGGCGCCGCATATGCCGACCGATCCGGCCAATGCCACCAATATCATCATGATGGACTTCCCCTGGTGGTCGGACCATCGCGACGATCTGGACGCCAAGTTCCAGGCATGGCTGGCGCAATAATCGCCGACTGATCATCGAAGGGGCCACCGCGTGGCCCCTTCCCTTCCCATTCTCGCGGGTCTGCCCGCATTCAGCCCGACATGGGGGACGAATGAGCGACACAACCGAAACCGGCCCGATGCTGGCAGCCGACGGCACCCCGCTCAAGGTCAGCCTGAACCGCGCCTTGCGTCGCCAAAAGCTCCGGGCGCTGGCACTGATCGCGCCCTTGTTGCTGTTCGTGCTGATCACCTTCGTCGTTCCCATCGGCAGCATGTTGTTCCGCTCCGTCGAAAACGAGATCGTCAGGGACACCCTGCCCAAAACGGTCGCCGCGCTGAAAAACTGGGATCCATCCTTGCATGAATTACCGGGCGAACCGGTCTATGCCGCGCTCGCCGCCGATCTCAAGGTCGCCGTTGAGGAAAAGACGCATACCAAACTCGGCTCACGGCTGAATTACGAAAACCCCGGCATGTCGTCGCTGTTTCGCCAGATCGGACGAAGCGTCAAGAAATGGGATCTGGCAACTGACGCCCCGTTCAAGGAAAAATTCATCGAGGCGAACAAGGGATGGGGTGATTTCTCCACCTGGCGAACACTGAAAACCTATTCACCCGCCTATACCAACGGCTATTTTCTGAACGCCATCGACTTCGAAAAGGGCCCCGACGGCATTCGCCAGCGCGAAGGCAACCAGAAAATCTACGTCACGCTGTTCATCCGCACCCTGTGGATGGCTCTCGTGATCATGGGCTCCTGCCTGCTGCTTGGTTATCCGGTGGCATGGCTTCTGGCGAACCTTCCCAACAAGACGGCCAATCTGCTGATGATTCTGGTGCTGCTGCCCTTCTGGACCTCGCTTCTGGTGCGCACCTCGGCCTGGAAGGTGTTGTTGCAGCAGCAAGGCGTGATCAATGATGTCCTGATCTGGCTCGGATTCATTTCCGACGAAAACCGCCTGGTGATGATCAACAACCAGTTCGGCACGATTGTCGCGATGACCCATATCCTGCTGCCCTTCATGATCCTGCCGCTCTATTCGGTGATGAAGACCATCCCGCCAAGCTATGTTCGCGCGGCGAAATCACTGGGGGCGACCGATTGGACGGCCTTCTGGCGGGTATACTTCCCGCAATCGATCCCCGGCATCGGCGCGGGCGCGATTTTGGTCTTCATCCTGTCGATCGGTTTTTACATCACGCCTGAACTGGTGGGCGGCACGCAGGGGGTCTTCATCTCCAACCGGATCGCCTATCATATTTCGTCATCGCTCAACTGGGGCTTGGCGGCGGCGCTTGGCACGATTCTGCTGGCGGCGGTCATGCTGCTCTACTGGGCCTATGACAAGATCGTCGGTATCGACAACGTGAAGCTGGGATAAGACTGATGAGCAAACTTCCTCCCTATGCCTCGACCGGACAGATCACCTGGTATTATTCCTTCCGGATCATCTGCGCGCTGATCTTTTTTTTCCTGATCGCGCCGATCATCATCATCATCCCGCTCAGCTTCAATGCCGAAGATTTCTTTACCTTCACCAGGAAGATGCTGTCGCTCGATCCGGAAGGCTATTCGCTGAAGCACTACCAGGATTTCTTCGGCAACGCCGACTGGACGCGCCCGTTGACGAATTCGCTGATCATCGCGCCTATCGCGACACTGGTTTCCGTCTCGCTGGGCACCTTGGCGGCGATCGGGCTGTCGCAAAGCCATGTGCCGTTTCGCCGCCCGATCATGGCGATCCTCATTTCACCGATGATCGTTCCGCTTATCATCTCGGCTACCGGAATGTTCTTTTTCTACGCGCCGCTTGGCAACTGGATGGAGGCGAATCTCGGCATGTCGCGGGATTTCGTCGGCTATGTCAAGGTGATCCTCGCCCACGCGGTTCTGGGCATTCCCTTCGTCATCATCACCGTGACGGCGACGCTGGTGGGCTTTGACCGCTCGTTGACGCGGGCGGCGGCAAACATGGGGGCCAACCCTGTCACGACCTTTTTCCGGGTGCAGATGCCGCTGATCCTGCCCGGCGTCATTTCTGGTGCGCTATTCGCCTTCATTACCTCGTTCGACGAAGTTGTGGTGGTGCTGTTTGTCGGCTCGGCCACACAAAAGACGCTGCCCTGGCAGATGTTCATCGGCCTGCGCGAACAGATCAGCCCGACGATCCTGGCCGCGGCAACCGTCCTTGTGGTGTTCTCGATAGCGCTTCTGACGACGGTCGAACTGCTGCGCCGCCGCTCCGAGCGGCTTCGCGGCATGAGCCCGAGTTGACCGAGGGCGGCGCTTGCATCGCGCCTATCCCAGGATCGACAGCCAGACCGACACCGAGACGATTGACAGCGCCGTCGCGATCAATACCGCCGAAGCAGCGACGCGACGCGCGACGCCATACATGTTGGCAAAGATATAGCTGTTGATCCCCGGCGCCATCGAGGCCGTCAGAACCGCCGATCGAAGCGGTGCCCGCCCGAGATCGAAGGCGCTTGCGAGGCTCCAGGTTATGACCGGATGCAGGATCAACGCAACTGCGCACACATAAAGAACCGTCGGCAAATCTCCCTCGGGACGGTAGCGGACCAGCACACCGCCCAACCCGAAAAGCGCGGCAGGCAGCGCCGCGCTGACCATCAGATCGACCGCATCCGAAAAGACCTGCGGCGGCGGCGTTCCCGTCAGATTGACCGCGAACCCCAGCACGATGCCGATGACCAGTGCATTGCGGAACATCGCCGTCAGAACCGCGCGAACCATGCGCAACATGCCCCCGCCGCGATGGCGCACGATCTCCATGACGGTAATCCCGAGACCATAGCAGAACGGCGAATGCACCGCGATGATCGCATAATTCGCCGCCAGCGCCCCTGCCCCGTAGGCGCGTTCGGTAATCGGCAGGCCAAGCAGGACCGAATTGGAAAAAAGGCAACAAAACCCGATGGCGACACAATCGGGCCACGGGCGGCCGAAAAACACCCGCGCGCCAAAAAGACCGGCGCAAAACCCCGTTGTCGCACCGATGTAGAACGCCAATAGCAAGGGCAGTTCAAAGACCTGCCCCAGATCCAGGGTCGAAATCGCCCGAAACAGCAGGCAGGGGATCGCGAAATTCTGGGTGAACTTCATCAGCCCGTCGATGCCCGCGTTGCTGAAGAATTTCAAGCCGACCGCCAGATAACCGAAACCGATGACCAGAAAGACCGGCAGCGTGACATCGAGCAACGCCTGCACGCGTCAGACCTCGTATTCCAGAACCATCCCGTCATAGGCGGCACGGACATGGGGCGGCGTTTCCGCCTCGACCGTCGCATGATCCAGATCGTTATGCATGTTTGTCAGCACACCCAGTTTCGGGGCTGCCCGTTCGATCCATTCGAGCGTCAATGCAAGATGCGCATGGGTCGGGTGCGGCTTGCGCCGCAACGCATCGACGATCCAGCAATCAAGCCCGGCAAGCTGGTTTTCCCAGACGGGCTCCGAAATCGACAGCACATCAGGCAAATAGACAAGCCCGCCAATGCGAAAACCCAGCGCGTCGATATCGCCGTGCTCCACCTCGAACGGCTTCATCTCTACCGGGCCGCCCGCCCCGTCGATCACCACCGGCCCACGGATGGTGTTCAACGTGCAAATCGCCGGGTAGGATGATCCTTCGGCCTGAACGAAGGCATAGCCAAAACGCGACAAGAGCGAATCCTGGGTCGGACCATCCGCCCAGACCGGCATGCGCCGGCGGGCATGGATGACGATCTGGCGAAGATCATCGAGGCCGTTCACATGATCGGCATGAGAATGCGTGTAAACCACCGCGTCAAGCTCGCCCACGCCTTCGCGCAAAAGCTGTTCGCGCATGTCGGGGGATGTGTCGATCAATACCCGGGTGACACCATCGCCCGTGATCCGTTCAACCAGCATCGAACAGCGGGTGCGCCGGTTTTTCGGATCTTCAGGATCGCAATCGCCCCAAAGCCCGCCAATTCTCGGCACGCCGCCCGACGATCCGCAACCCAGAATGGTGAACCGCATCCGCGCCATGTCAATTCACCCTTGCCCGACCAGCCGCCTTGGTGAAAAGCCGTTCGAAATTTGCTTCGGTCGCGGCAGCGAATTCCGGATAGTTCAACCCGAAGATTTGTGCCCCGATCCGCGCGGTCTGAGCGCAATAGGCCGGTTCATTGCGCCGCCCGCGATGGGGCGGCGGAGCAAGATAGGGCGCATCGGTTTCAACCAGAATGCGGTCAAGCGGGGCCGCGGCAAAGATATCACGCTGGGCCTGGCTCTTGGGAAAGGCGGCGATCCCCGATATAGATAGATAAAAGCCCAGATCGAGCGCCGCGCGCGCCAGTTCCCCCGAGGACGAAAAGCAGTGCATGACGCAGGAATAACCGCCCCTGGCGTGTTCCTCGGTCAAGATCCGCGCCATGTCTTCATCAGCCGCCCGCGAATGGATGATCAGCGGCAAGCCGGTACGCCGCGCCGCCTCGATGTGAACCCGAAGGCTTTCTTGCTGAACCGCCTTGGAGCCGCTCGTATAGTGATAATCGAGGCCGCTTTCGCCGATGCCGACAAATTTCGGATGCCGCGCCAGCGCCACCAGATGATCGACCGTTGCCATGGGTTCATCGGCCGC
The DNA here is from genome assembly GCA_020446815.1 of Paracoccaceae bacterium. GTDB lineage: Bacteria > Pseudomonadota > Alphaproteobacteria > Rhodobacterales > Rhodobacteraceae > Albidovulum. The sequence goes on along the minus strand of JAGRDY010000018.1, from coordinate 325,142 downwards.
GCTCATCGGGTGGGTTCCGGCGGCGTAAAAGACGCCATCATGGCTTTCCGCGATCGCCCGCACCCCGGCTTCGTTGCGCAGCCGCGTGCAGATGGTCACCATGCGGTGAACTCCTGCCTTGCGTGCACGGGCCACGACTTCCTCCAACTCGCCCTCGAAATCGGTGAAATCGAGGTGGCAATGGCTGTCGGTGATCTGTGGCGTCACGCTCATGAACTGCTTTCGAGCCGTTTGGCAAGCTGACTTGCGCTTTCATCAATCTTGAGGATCATATCAAGCAGAAGCGCGGCGGGGTCAATATTGACAGCCTTCCCGTGGCGCGATCTGGCGCCAAGACCTTGATGCAAATCCGCCCAGCACCTTGCCGCCACGGCATCGGGCGACAGCCGCGCCATGAGGGCGGCTTCACCCGGCGCCGCTTCCAATTCCGGCGGCCCCATGACACCGGACCGCGCCAGCCGCGCCAGAAACATATCCATAAGCATCGTCAGCAGATCGAACCGCGGTTCCTGGCCACGCCCCGAGACACTTTCAGCCAGTTTCAGCGCCTGGGGCCGGTCAAGTCTGGGCAGCGTGGAAAAGAGCGCGACGATAGCGGCATAGGCGTGCAACCCGTCAAGATTTTTCAACCGGATGGCGGCACCCACCGATCCGCCGGCAAGCGCCGCAAGCGCGGCACTGCCGCTTTTCTCGATACCGGCGGCAGCCATGGCCTGGGCCATGTCCGAAGCCGACAGCGGCGCAAGGTGCAGTTGCCGGCAGCGCGACCGGATTGTCGGCAAGAGCCCCGATGGCTGATGGCTGACCAACAGCAAGATCACGCCGGCGGGCGGTTCTTCCAGCATCTTGAGCAATGCATTCGCGGCGCTGGTGTTCATTTCGTCCGCTGAATCGACGATGGCGACCCGCCGGCCGCCGTCGGCGGCGGAAAGATGGAAAAAACTTTTCAGCCGCCGGACATCGTCAACCGAGATTGAGGTTCTCAACCGCTTCCTTTCGCTGTCCCATGCACGCCTGAGCACAAACAGGCGCGGCTCCGATCCGGCCAGAATGCGCCGCGCAACTGGATTGTCGGGCGAAACATCCAGTGTCTCGTGCAGGAGCGGCGATTCATCCAGGAGGCCTGGCAGGGCAGCTTCCGGCAAAGCCAGCAGATACCGCGCAATGCGCCAAGCCAGGGTCGCCTTGCCGATACCGCGCGGCCCGGTCAACAGCCAGCCGTGATGCAACCGGCCACCTTTCATCGCGGTCAAAAACCCGGTTTCAGCAGCCTGCTGTCCGATCAGTTGCAGGGTCTCGCGCGGATGCGGCGCGCCCTCGATCCGGTCGGATTCTGGTGTGGCTGCCTCATTCATGCGAATTCCGCGTCGGCAATCGCCGCGACATCGGCGGCCACCGCCCTGGCGCATCGCGCGCCGTCAATAACGTGGCATCGGTGCGAAAACTCCTTCGCCAGCGCCAGAAATCCGGCGCGCATCCTGCATTGAAGATCTTCGCCGAAATCCTCGAATCGTTCTTCCGAACCGTTGCGTGCCCTGGCCCGTGACAACCCTTCGGCCGGATCCATATCAATAATGAAGGTCAGATCGGGTTCGCATCCGATCATCATGTCATGAAGCCGGTCGACCGTTGCCCGCAGATCGCCCCGCGACAGGCCTTGGTACATGCGGGTCGAATCCGCGAACCGGTCCGAGATGACAACCTTGCCCGATCCGAGCGCCGGCAGGATCGTACGTTCCAGATGATCGCGCCGGGCCGCCGTGAACAGAAGGATTTCGGTTTCGGCCGACCATCGGTCCGGGTCTCCTTCCAGCACGAGCCGGCGGATCTGCTCGGCGCCCGGGCTGCCGCCGGGTTCACGGGTCAGCACCACCGCATGGCCTGCCTCAATCAGATGGTCGGACAAAAGCCGTGCCTGCGTGGATTTGCCGGAACCGTCGATACCCTCGAAAGTGATGAACATCGTCCGGTCAGCTTCCGATCTCTGCCACCAACCGTTGCGACAGAAGCTGAAACGCGGTGCGCATATGCGTACCAAACCCACCCTTGGCAACCGCTGAATCCGCGACCAGAGGCACCGATACCGCCGGCAACCCCGGAACGGTCACCACCATCTCGGCCAATTTCTGACCTTGCGAAACGGGCGCTTGGATCGGGCCGGTATAATTCACCTCCGCGCTCAGCTTGTCCTGAACGATCGACGGCACAAGCAGCGTCACGTCATCCGCAACGGCCAGACCAACCTGCCCGGACGAGCCCAGCCAGACCGGCGCATCCGCAATGCGTGTACCCTTCTTCGCCACGGTCTTTTCGACAAATTCGCGAAACGCCCAGTTGATGACCCGCTCCGCCTCTTCGGCCCGTTCCTTTTCGCTGGCAAGGCCGGTCAACACCACGACGACACGCCGCCCGCCCTGCACCGCCGAACCGACGAGCCCGTACCCCGATTCCACCGTATGCCCGGTCTTCAATCCGTCGGCCCCGATACCCAGCGGCAAGATCGGATTGCGGTTGAAACGGTTCTGCGGCGCCCGCCCGTCATAAGGGAATTCGGTCAGTCCGAAATAACCGTAATACTCGGGAAATTCGGTGATGATCCGAGTTGCCAGAATTCCCAGATCATGCATGCTCATGCGCTGGTTCGGGTGCGGCCAGCCAGAAGCATTGGCAAAGGTCGAATCCGTCATGCCCAGCGCGCGGGCGCGTTCGTTCATCTTTTTGGCGAATTCTTCCTCGGTTCCGGCCAGCGCCTCGGCGACCACGACACAGGCGTCATTGCCGGACAGGACCACAATACCCTTGATCAGTTCTTCAACCATGGGCCGGTCGGTTTCATTGAGAAACATCGTCGAGCCGCCCATGTCCTTGGCCCGGCTCGACACCGAAAACCGTTCATCAAGCCTGACACGCCCGTCGCGCAGGGCTTCAAACAGCATGTTCACGGTCATCAGTTTCGACATCGACGCGGGCGGCAGTTTTTCATGCGCGTTCTTTTCCAGCAGCACGGTCTTTGTCGTCACATCATAAACCCAGGCGGCCTGGGCGCGCGTATCGAAGGCCTGCGCCGGAAGCGCAAGCAGCAATATGCCAAGCCCGACAGCCATCATGTGCCGCAAGAACGTCATTTTCCGTTATCCCCCGCCAATTACCGTTTCACCGCAAAGGCATCGCGATAACCGCTTGCCTTTATCCGGGCTATCAGCGTGCTGCGCTCCGCCGCTGTCGCTATCGGGCCAACGATAACCCGCCAATATGGCTTTGCATCTTTCTCGCCCGGCTTGATCGTCGCCTCCACGCCGTCGGCCTTCATCTGATCGACCGCGAATTGCGCATTGGTCTCGGTGCTGAAAATGCCGATCTGGACATAGGGCTTGCGCAGTTTCGATTTGGGCGGGGTGACCGGCTCGCTCTGCGCGGTATCGACGGCCGGCTCGGAGGCCTGGCCCGCCACGGCCTTCGCGCTTTTGGTCGTTTCGGTCGCGGCCAGGGGATCAAGCGGCGCTTGCTCGATCTCACCGGTTGATACCCCCGATGAAACCGGCGCCGCTGCCGTATCGGCAATTTCCGGCTTCGGCCTTTTCTTCAAGAAACCGAACAATCCCTTGCGGGCAGGTTTTTCGGCCGCCGCTTCATTTGCGGCCTGATCGGCCCTGTTGGGATTGGCGGGCGGCGCTTTTTGCGCCAGCGCTGCCATCTCCGATGCCGCAGCCGGTGCCGCTGTGGCCGTATTGTCGCCTTCGGTTGCCAGGGGGGTTTGCGCGGGCGGCGCGGGTTCGGCCACCGGAACTTCCTCGTGGCGCAGCGCGATCACACTCATCTCGGTCGGCTGCCCCGCCAGGAGGCCCAGCGCATCGGCGGCATCCGAAGAAACCTGAAGGCTCGGGCCGGGATTTTCCCGCTCGCGGCGGAACAACGCGCCGACGACGGATTCGCCGTTGCCGGTATTGCGAATGATCACTCTTTCAGGATCCCTGACCGAACTATGTGCAACCCAGACCCCGCCAAGCGACGGGCGCCCGTCCCACAATCCCTTCCCGGAAAACGAAAACACCTCGGGTGATTCCACGTCACGCTCTAGCGGCGCCTTGGGCTTGCCAAACAAACCTGTCGCCGCACCCGTTTTTGCGGGTTGCCCGCTGTCGCCGCTATTCGGGCCGGCCGTCTCGCAAGCCGCCACTGCAAGCACGGCTCCGAACGCCACCACGATGCGAAAAATTCCCTGCCTCGACATTCAAGCCCCCGATGTTATGCGCGCTCTTGCGTCACGCTTTTGGCTGTTCGGGGTCCCAAACGGCAAAGCCGACACACGCGACCGACCCTTCCCGATGCGGTCTCCGCGCACCTGTAGGACCCGAACGGCGCCATTCTACTCTTTCGTGCAGAACAAGAAAAGGCTGGCCGCTCGGGCGCGCGAAATTCGGCGTATGCAGCTTTCAGAATCATCGCCGACAGTTTATGGCCGCGTCGGTATAGTCTTGGCAGAACTCCAGGATGCACCGGGCCCGAAGGCTTGGACCGCAAAATTGTGAAAGAGTGGCAGAGCGGTCGATTGCACCGGTCTTGAAAACTAATGCGGATGAGTGGCCGAGTGGTTTAAGGCACTGGTCTTGAAAACCAGCGAACCGAAAGGTTCCGTGGGTTCGAATCCCACCTCATCCGCCAATAGTTTCAATGGGTTAGTGCCGTTCAATTCCGCCCGAAAACCCTGCTACAAATGCGCTACAAGCTGGCAGGGTGGGGGTGACGCGATTCGGTCATGGCGCGCAACGTGTAGCAGCTTTGCAGGACGTTCACGAAAGTGCCCGCCGCGTGCGCCGGCAATCGCGCGGACCGGCCATGTCTCAGCAGGTTTGGTGGCTCTCGGTGCGTCTCCTGGCACGGCGATCAAACCGGAACAGGCCAGTCAAAACGGCAGGTATGACATTCATCATGATCGCCGGCCGGATGATCTCTGGGCTGTTGTGAAAGCACTTGAAAGGGGCGCATTTCTTCATGGCCGGACGCTACACAGCCGCGCCGCCGGCATCAGTGTGGATCCTTCCAACACCGCCCAGGCATCACGTCTCGCGCTCTACGGAAGAAAGAGGCGGCCACCAAGCGATTCAAGGTCAGGCTGATGCGCCATAGATGGCCATGAAGTTGTCAAAGAGCCTTTCCGCCGCGCGCAGGAAATCATCCATGGCCGCTTCGGCGGCTGATCTCATTTCCTCGACCCCGTTTGGCCCAAGCGAGGCAATGAGAGCCGCGTGATAGGCCGGGATCGCGGCCCAGTTGTCGACCGTGTCGGGCTCCACCTCGACATGATATTGCATCGACCAGGCATTGCTGCCAACGCGCATGGCCTGCACCGAACATTCGGGCGACGTGGCCAGTATCGTTGCCTCTTCGGGGGCCTGGGCCACCTGAACCGAATGCCATTGCAGGCATTTTTGCCGCCGCGGCAACCCCTGCATCAGCGGATCGGCCCGGCCGGCTTCGCTCAGATTCACATCCAGCACCCCGATTTCGGCGGGGCGCTGCGGGCCACAGGTTCCACCCAACGCGTCGGCCAGCAACTGATGGCCCAGACAAAGCCCGAGAAACGGTTTTTTCAGATCGCGCACCCAGGTACGGATGGCCCGCTTTTCGGCAATCAGCCATGGGTTTTCCTTCACATCCCAGACATCCATCGGCCCGCCCATGACCCAAAGCGCATCAAAGCCGGAAAGTTCGGGGATGGGGTCACCTGCATCAAGTTCCACGGCCGTCCATTCGATACCGTCGCGCTTCAGAAACCTGCGCAAGGATCCAGGGTGTTCACAGCTTACATGTTGAAAAACCAGAAGTTTCATGGGTGCCTCAGTGAATGGTCAGAGCGTATCGGGCAATACCCGAGCCGTCATGCATCGCCAAAAAGCCCACACGCGCCGCAATCGCGGCGGGGTCATGGCGATTCGGGGCCTTGACGCGACGCCATGCGCCATGCCCCTGCGGCGCCACCCCGGCAGATGCACCGCCGGCGCATACCGGCGTGGGCCGGATCAGCGCCGTGCGTGCCCTACCCTTCGTCATCGCGCCACCTGCCGACAAACGTGCAGACCTTCTCCCACAACCTTCGTCGATCCCGCGACCGGCGCAGAGTCCACCATACCGATGCAACACATCAAAGCAATACGGCATTGCCACGGTGGCGATTTCGCGATGCGCAAGGCGCGCAAAGCGGGCAGGCCCACACTCAAAACACCCCGCTCAGTGCTCCTTGCGCCTGCGCGCCAGCAGCATCTGTACCGCGGTCTTGCCAAGGATCACGACCACCACCAGGACGATCAGCACGACCGAGACGGCGGCGATCGCCGGGTCGATATTGTCGCGCAGGCCCATCCACATCAGCCGCGGCAGCGTGATGGCCCTGACCGAGGTGATGAACAACGTGACACCGATCTCTTCCCACGACAGCACAAAGGTCAGGAAAGCCGCCGTCAGCACGCCAAAACGGATATTGGGCAAGATGACGCGGAATATCCGGGTGAACAATCCAGCCCCTGCGCTGCGCGCGGCAAGATCGATACGCCTGTCAACCTGCGCAAGCGCGACCGTGATCAGAACCACCGCGAAGGGGGCCGTCATCACGGCATGGGCCAGTGAAACACCGGCCCAGGTGTCATAGGCGACAACCCCGTTGACCTGCGACAACGAGATAAGAAAAAAATAGAGCGTCAGGGCCGACACGACAGGCGGCGCCACCATCGGCAACAACGCCATCCCCATCATGAGCCCTGCATGGCGCGGCTGCGCCATCCAGAGCCCGAGGCTGAAGAACAGCGCCAGAGAGGTGGCGATGAACGAACTCAAGACCCCGATCCGAATGGAAAGCCATACCCCCTGCGCCCAGGCCGGGTTGTCGATCAACGTCCGGTAGTGGCGCAGCGACCACTCATCCGTGGGCACGGACAGATACCGCGTCGGGGTGAAGGACACCGGGATGACGGCAATCAGCGGCATCAGAAGAAAGACAGAAACCAGCGCCGCCAGCAGGGCGACGACCGGGCCGGGGCGCGTGGCATTCATCGTCCGCCCCCCGGTCTGGCCTGGCGCAGCAACAGGGCCAGCATGCCCCCTACCGCGACCATCATGATGACGCTGATGGCGGCCCCCAGGCCCCAGTCGGGGCTCTGGAAGATGCGCAGGTAGATCAGTTCCGCGGCCATCACGCTGCGCCCCCCGCCAAGAATTGCCGGCGTCACGAAGAACCCAAGCGCGAAGACAAAGACCACAAGCGCCGCGCCCAGAATGCCGGGCAGGGTCATCGGCACCAGTACCCGCCAGAAAATCCGCGCCCGTGACGCGCCCATCCCCCGCGCCGCCATCAGCACCCGTTCGTCGAGATTGCGCATCGACGATGCCAGCGGAAACACCGCGAAGGGGATCAGGAAATGCGTCATGCCGACGATGACGCCAAATTCGTTGCGCACCATCGCCAGTGGCTCGTGCAGGATGCCCGCCCATTGCAGCCAGTCATTGATGATGCCGCGATTGGACAACAGCGCCAGCCATCCGAAGGCCCGCGTCAGCACCGAAATCCAGAACGGGATGAGAATGCACAATTCAACCAGCAGCTTTTGGACCGGCCCGCCGCGCACCCACAAGAGCGCGATCACATAACCTGCCAGTACCGAGGCCGCCGTAACCGCCACGCAAACGCGCAGCGTGCGCAGGAACACCGACTGGACCAGCGGATCGGTTAGCGCCGCGCGGTACTGCCCCAACCCCGGTTGCGGCAGGGTAACGCTCCAGCGGATCACACCGAGAAACGGCACGATATAGGCCAGCCCCAGAAAGAGCAAAAGCGGTGCCAGCAGCATAAGTGCGCGCGCGCGACGGCTCACCCGATCCCTCCATCCCTGGCCTGGCCCCCGGGCGCGGCAACCGGCCCGGGGGCACGCATGGTCACGCCGACACGATGGCGAGATAGGCGTCGAGCGCCGCGCTGTAATGTTCTTCGTACCACGGAATATCGAGCGGAATCTGCACGGCGAAATTGGCTGGATCGACGGGGTTGAAACGCTTTTCCGATTCAGGGATCAGCGCATCCGCCGCCGGGTTGGCCGGCCCTTGGCCCAGCAATTCGAACATGACGATCTGCTTTTCGGGCGCCTGCGCCGAGGCGATGAACTTCATCGCGTTCTCTGCGCCGCCCGGGTTGCCCTTGATGACGGCCATCGCCCCCGGCGAGATCAGCCCTTCGTTCCAGGTGAACTTGATGTCGCCGCCTGAATCCTGATCCAGGATCTTTGCGCGCGTCGACCAGATCAGCGCCATCGAGGCATCGCCGTTCATCAGCAACGATTGGCTTTCCGCGCCGCCACCCCAGAACCCGACGATGTTATCCTTGAAGGCGGCAAGCTTCGCATGTGCCCTTTCCAGATCCAGCGGATAGAGCGCGTCGGGCTTGACGCCATCGCCCAAAAGCAGCGCCTCCCACATCCCGGCACCCCATTTATACATGGAGCGCTTGCCCGGAAACTTGTCGACATCGAAGAAATCCGCCATCCCTGTGGGCGGGTTGTCGCCGTATTTCTTCGAATCATAGGCGATGATGTAGCTGAAGAAATAGCTTGACGCGGCGTATTCCCAGCCAAATCCCTTGCGGGTCTTGGCCTTGTCCACGATCGCGTAGTCGATCGGCTCCATCATCCCCTTCTTCCCCAGCGTTTCAGCGGAAAAGGCGTCGGCATCGACGATATCCCAGGAAGGTTTGCCGCTCTCATACTGTGCCTGGATCGCGCCCTCGGTCGGGCCGGAGCCATCCTGAAGCACCTTGATGCCGGTTTCGGCTTCGAAGGGCTGCCCGTAGGCCTTGTCATAGGCTGTGACGGCATCACCGCCCCAGTTGACGAAAACCAGTTCGCCCGACGCAGCCAGCACCGGTGTCCCGCGTGCCGCCAGCGCCGACGTCCCGATCAGCGCCGCGCCGAGCTGCGTGAAGCGGCGCCGCGAAATTTCGCCCCTTCTCGCGCGTTCCGCGAGGATTTCCAGGCAGTCGTTTTCGAAATTCCTGTTCATTTTTCTCTCCCCTTCTGGTTGGTTGTCGGTTGTCGCAGGCTTGCCTGCAATTCAGTCACAAGAAAAACGCCCGTTCCTCGGGCCATGCGGCCCAGACTTCCTGCCCCGTCGCCACACCCTGTGGCAGCGCGGCGGTCGGTAACGAGAGATTGATCCCCACGCCGCCGGCCGTCACGAGCGCAAGTTGCGTTTCGGCGCCAAGATAGGTCAGATCGCGAAGCTGCGCGGCGATGGCGTTGCCTTCGGCCGGTCTGGCAAGATGGAGCGCCATGTATTCCGGCCGTATCGCCAGCGTTTCGCTGAGCGTTCCGCCGGCATCGGCATGAAGCGCCTGCCCTTCGAAGTCGCCAAGAATGGCGCTGCCGTTCCTGCGTACGTTCGAAAGCGGCAGAATGTTGATTTCGCCAAGAAATTCCGCAACAAACCGATTCGTAGGGCGTTCGTACACAGTTTTCGGCGAGGCAAGCTGCTGAAGCTTGCCATGATCGAAAATCGCGACCCGGTTCGACAGCGCCAGCGCTTCCGACTGGTCGTGCGTGACAAAGACAAAGGTCGTGCCGGTTTCGCGGTGGAGCCGGCGGACCTCATCCTGCATCTGCCCGCGAAGGTTCTTGTCGAGTGCCGAAAAGGGCTCATCAAGCAGCAGGACCGGCGGCTCATAGACCAGCGCCCTTGCCAGCGCAACGCGCTGCTGCTGGCCGCCCGACAGGCCCGAGGGCCGTTTCTTGCCATGATCGGCAAGGCCCATCATCTCGACGATCTCATCGACGCGGCGGCGGATGTCGGCGGCGCTTCGGCGCTGGACACGCAGCGGGAAGGCGATGTTTTCCTCGACCGTCATATGGGGGAAAAGCGCATAGCCCTGAAACACCATGCCAAAGGCGCGTTCCTCGGCGGGCATCGCGGTCACATCCTGCCCGTCCAGGGTCAATCGCCCGTCCGTCGGCGCCTCGAACCCGGCCAGAACCATGAGAAAGGTCGTTTTTCCCGAACCTGATGGTCCAAGAAGCGTCAGGAATTCGCCCTGCCCTATCGTCAGACTGATGCCGTCGAGTGCGCGGAATCGCCCGAAGGATTTGCCAATACCCTGGGCGCCGATTTCGGCGGATCTTGATTTTGTGGTCATGCACCTCTCCGGGACGGGGCCAGCGTAGGACGGGATGCGGTGATCGGGCAACCGAAAGTTTTTGACACCAACGGCAAATGAAATCGAACGATGCCCGCGCGAGGCCGCGATGCCCCGGGGGTTGTTTCAGGCATCCTCGCGGCAGAGTGCCTGGCACAGGCAATGCACGCCGCCACCACCCAGCGTGAACATCGACATGTCCGGATCATAGACATCGAAACCGAGCGCGCGCATCTTGGCATTGAGATCCCTGGCGCCGCGCATCGACAGAACCTTGTCGTTGCCGAGCGCCACCAGATTGACCCCGAGATTTGTCGCCTCGCGATAGGCGACTTCGACGATCTCGATCCCCCAGCCGCGCACCACATCGACCAGCCACGGCTCCATCGCGTCGGTGCAGGCCACCACGAGCTTTTCGGCGAGCGGCACGATCAGCCCGTCCATATGCACGAATTCGCGGCTGATGGGCGCCACGACCGCTTCCCAGCCTTCGGCACGGACAAATTCGGCCACCTGCTCGGACCCTTCCTTTTCCGAGCGTTCGCCGCAATAGCCGATCAGCACGCGGCCCGGCTCGATGATGTTGAAATCGCCCCCCTCGAAATGGCCGGCGGTGGCGAATTTCCAGATCGGGATGGCGTTATCCTGATAGAACCGGATCGCCATCACATAATCGGCGCGGCGGCATTTGAGCTGCATGTGGCAGATCAGCGCCCCCCAGGGCGTCATCGCCGAGGAATCGCGGGCGAAGAAGTTCCTGTGCAGCACTTCGTCGGCCGGAAGATAATGGCACCTGACGCCGTTCTCTTCATAGATCGACACCATTTCCGCATGTTGCGCCATCGCCAGTTGCCGGTCGAAACGCACCCCGGTCTTGTGGGCATTGGCCAGTGTGCGGCCGATCAGCGGGCCTGCCTCGACCCAGCGGTAGAACTCGGGCTTGCCCAGAAGCACGTCCGTCAGCCGCCCGAAATCGTTGTTGATGCCCCATTTCGGCGTCACCGGTCGCTGTTCGTTCATGCTGGCTTCCTTTCCTGCTGGCGCAGGGCCGATCAAGACAGAGATGGCGGCGGGGAAAAATACCATCGCGCAGGATTGAAGTTGCATATTCATGCAATTAAAACCGATCCATGCTTTCACCGATGCTTTCAAAGGCCGATCTGCACCTGCTTCGGGTGTTTCTGGTGGTCGTCCAGAAACAGGGCTTTTCGGCCGCGCAGGTGGCGTTGAACGTCTCGACCTCGACCATTTCGCGCCAGATATCCGATCTTGAAACGCGGCTGGGGATGCCGCTTTGCCAGCGCGGGCGCGGCGGGTTCCGGTTGACCGACAAGGGCGAGGCCGTCCATGCCGCCGCGCAGGAGCTTTTCGGGTCGCTTGGCCGGTTCTCGGAGGCCATTCACGATGCGCAGGACGCGCTGGTCGGTCATCTGGCCATGGGCGTGATCGACAGCTGGGTGTCAAACGATCGCGCCCCCATCGTCAGCGCCCTGTCGAAATTCACCGCCACCGCGCCACAGGTCAGCGTGGAACTGCATTCGATGGCCCCCGACGACATCGAAACCGGCGTGCTTGACGGGCAGATATCGCTGGGCATCGGCGTGTTTCACCAGCATAAGCCCGGCCTGTCATATGACCAGATCGGGCGCGAATTCATCGGGCTTTATTGCGGCGCCGGCCACCCGCTGTTTTCGGCCAAAAATCCCGCTGAGCAGGCCAAGTTACTGGCGCAGGCAAAGGTCGCCCAGCGCGCCTATCTGAAGGAAGATCGTGTGGCCCCGGTATCGCGCGGCAGGCTGTCGAACGCCACCGCGCATCAGGTCGAAGGCATCGCGCTGTTGATCCTGACGGGGAATTTCATCGGCTATCTGCCGCATTCCCTGGCCGAGCTGTGGCTGCGCAACGGGCGCATGAAATCGGTGATGGATGGCCGTTTCGACCTGCCGACACCGATCGAGATCGTCACGCGGCGCGGCGTTTCGCCGAGCGGCGCCGACAAGGCTTTCATCCGGCTGCTGAAGGCCGAGGCCTATGCCTGACGCGCCGCGGGCGGGGCCAGAGCCCGGGGCGAGGGCAATTCGCCGGCCAGCCAGGCGCGGAACGCCACCGCGGCAGGATTGCCGGCCTTTTCCGGGGGCATCACCAGATAATAGGCGCGCGGCGACCTGATGGCGAGATCGAATGGCCGCACGAGCTGGCCGGTCTCCAGCGCCTCGTGGCAGATAAAGGCATCGCCCATCGCGATACCCTGGGCATTCATGGCGCCTGCGTAGACGAGGTTCATATCGGCAAACACAATGCCGGAATCGGCACAGCTTTCCTCGAGCCCGGCCAACCGGAACCAGTTGCGCCAGTCTTCGCGGTCATGCAGATGCAAGAGCCCGGCGCGCGGCAGATCCTTCGGCACGACAAGCCCGCCGAGACGGTTGAGCAGCGCCGGGCTGCACAGGGGCGTGAAATCCACCTCTTTGAGCAGATCGATGTCCATGTCGGGCAGATTGCCGGTGCCGAAGCAAAGGAACATATCGGCGTCGGGATTGGACACGTCGTCAAGCCGCCTTGGCGTCACGATCGACAGGGCGACATCGGGGCAGGTATCACGGAAGCGGCCGATCCTGGGGCAGAGCCATGTCGTGGCAAGACCGGGTGTGCAGCTGACGGTCAGCGTGCCGCTGAGGCCGCGGCCGGCGTTGCGCACCGCAGAGCCCGCGATCGCCGACAAAGCGCGGCGGATATCGACGGCGTAGGCGGCGCCCTGCGGGGTCAGTTCGATCCTTGTGCCGACGCGATCGAGCAGGCGAAACCCCAGATCCCGCTCCAGCAGGCGAAGCTGGTGGCTGACCGCGCTGCGGGTCAGGTTCAGTTCTTCCGCCGCCTGCCAGACGGTGCCGTGGCGCGCAAAGCAGTCGAGCGCGCGCAATGCCTGGGTGGAAGGGATACGTTTCATCGGGCCTCCGTTTCGGCCGGTCGCCGTTTTCGGGGGCGAAGTCTAGTGCGGGCGGGGGCGCAGTAAAGCCGAATGGTGAAAATAGTTTGCCGAAGTCAAGAGAAGGTTTCACTTTCGCAGAGGCGCCCGAGCAGTGTAGTTTTTTGAAAATGACGTCGGGTCCGCGTCGGCTATCCGTCCCGCATCCGTCCCGCATCCGTCCCGACAGCCGTCCCGACAGCGACGAGGAGGTTTTGTTGCCCGAACCGACCCTGACCGCCGCCCAGAAGGATGCCTTTGCCGCCGTCGCGGCGCGCGCCGGCGATCTTTCGCGGTGGTGCGCCACGATCTTCGATTTCGCCGAGACCGCCTGGCGCGAATACCGTTCCGCCGACTGGTATGTGGCGCGCCTGCGCGCCGAGGGCTTCACGGTCGAGGAAGGCTCGGGCGGGATGCCGACCGCGTTTTGTGCCCAATGGTCGAACGGCGACGGCCCGGTGATTGGCATGTACGGCGAATATGACGCGGTGCCGGGCAACTGCCAGGCCGCCTCGAGCCGGCGCGAGCCGCGCGCCGGGCTCGGCTTTCAGGCGGGCGGCCATACCGACCCGCATTCGGGGCTTGGCATCGGCGCGCTCGGCGGGTTGCTGGCCACCAAGGCGGCGATGGAAAAGCACGGGATCAGGGGCGGGCTGCGCTTTACCGGCGAGCCGGCCGAGAAGGTGCGCGGATCGAAGCCGGTCCATGCCGCGAAGGGGTATTACGACGGGCTGGCGGCGATGCTGTCGTTTCATCCGTTCTACATGCTGCCGATGTGCAACACGGTCCGCTGGGACACCCATTGCGGCGCGGGCTACGCGATGATCTACCGGTTTATCTGCGATGCGCCCGAAGCCTGGGGCCGGGCCGATGGCGCGCCGATCCCGCAATCGCATTCCGCCGTCCGCGCGCCGGGCGCCAATGACGCGCTGATGCTGATGTACCAGTCCTCGAAAAGCCTGCGCGAGGCGATGCTGCCGCATCAGGGCGGCTGGTCGGTATCGGAGGCGATCCTGACCGCCGGGCAGGCCACCGCCGACAACCTGCCGGCGGGGCTGGCCGAGTTGCAGTACATGATGCGGACCCCGACGGTGGCGATGGCCGAACAGGTCACGGCCGTGCTCGACCGCAACGCCGAGGCGGCGGCGGCGATGAGCGGCTGTCGCTGGGAACGCCACTGGGTGTCGAAGTCGCGCCCCGGTCTGGCCAATCACGCGATGGCGCGCACGGTGTGGGGGGCGATGCAGGCCGCCGGCGCGCCGGTCTGGGACGAGGCGGCAAGGGACGTGGCGCGCGACATCCAGAAGGGGCTGGGGCTTGAGCCGATGAAGGAGCCCTTTCTTGACGAGATGACGCGGCTGATTGCGCCCGAGGAGGCCGAGAGCATCCTGCGCCGCGACCTGCCGCCGTCGCAGAGCCATTCGACCTCGGACGACTATACCGACATGAGCTGGCACGCGCCGACCGCGCGGTTCTACATCGCCCGACCCGCCCTGAAGGCGCCCGGGGGGTATACCTATCCGAACTGGGTGATGAACGCGCTGGGCGGCATCCCCGCAACCATCGACCCGATGGTGCGGACGGCGGCCAGGGTGCTGGCCGCCTCGGCGCTGCGGCTGCTTGAGGACGCAGCCGCCCGCGATGCCGCGATGGCGGAGTTTCAGGCCCGCACCGGCGGGGGTGTGGGCGGCTCCGACTGGCTCGCCCCCTTGTGCGATTATGCCCCGCCGATTCATTTCCGCTGGCCGGAATATGTCGAGACACCGCGCGGCCGGGACTGGTGGATTCCCTCTGCCATGCCGGGCGCCTGAGAAGGAGGAAGAAAAGATGGCCCTTGACCGCCTGTCGCAAGCCGAAGGCTTTTGCCTGCAACGCCGCAACCCGAAGGGCGGCACCCGCCCGCTCGCCCATTGGGGGTTCCGCAACGAGACCGATCCGCTGACCGATGTGCTTCTGGGATCGCCTGCGCATCTGCGGCACCGCGCCACGTCGAGCCTGTCGCGCAAGCATCTGCGCGAGGCGCCCTGCGACATCCAGGTGGCGCAGGCCCAGCACGCCGAACTGGTCGCGGCCTATGAGCATTTCGGCGTCAAGGTGCACATGCTGCCGGCCGAGCCGGAACTGACGATGCAGGTCTATGCCCGCGATTCGAGCGTGATGACGCCTTTGGGCGCGATCATCACCGCGATGGCGAACTGGTGGCGGCGCGGCGAGAACTATGCCGCGATCCGCGCCTATGAGGCGCTTGGCATCCCGATTTACGACATGGTGACGGCGGGCACCTTCGAGGGCGGCGATTTCAACGTGATCGAGGAAGGCTGCGTGCTGATCGGCTGCGGCGGGGCGCGCACCCAGGAGGAAGGCGCGCGCCAGGTCAAGGACTGGTTCGACAAGGAGGGCTGGGAAACCCGGCTGGCCTTCATCGACGAATATTACGTTCATATCGACCTGATGGTGGTGCCGGTCGCGCCGAAGCTGACGGCGGTGTGCCTTGACTGCACCGATCCGGGGATCGTCGAGTGGCTGCGCGCCAAGGGCCACGAGATCATCGACGTGCCGTTCCGCGACACGATGGCCCTGGGCTGCAATTTCATGTCGCTTGGCCATGACAAGGTGATCGCGCCCACCTCGTCGAAGGTTCTGATCGGCCAGCTCAAGGCGCGCGGGTTCGAGGTGGCGGCGGTCGATAGCGACGAAATCTCCAAGACCGGGGGCGGCATCCATTGCATGGCGCAGGCGCTCAGACGCAAGGCGGCATGAGCCTGATTGCGGATCTGACCGCGCGGCTGGGGCCGGGTGCCGTGCTGTCCGGTGCGGAGGTTCCCGCGCGTGCCGTTTCGGACGCAAGCGAAACCGGGCGGCACCGGCCGGTCGCCTTGTTGCGCCCGTCCAGCACCGACGAGGTTTCGGCCGCGCTGGCGATCTGTCACCGCCACGCACAGCCCGTGGTCCCGCAGGGCGGAATGACCGGCCTTGCCGGAGGCGCCAATCCCGGCGAGGGCGAGGTGGCGCTTTGCCTTGACCGGCTGTCGGGGATCGAGGAGATCGACCCCGACGGCGCAACCATGACCCTGCGCGCGGGCACGGTGCTGCAAGTGGCGCAGGAGGCCGCCGAAACGGCGGGGTTCCTGCTGCCGATCGACCTCGGGTCGCGCGGAAGCTGCCAGATCGGCGGCATCATCGCCAATAACGCGGGCGGGGTACGGGTGATCCGCCACGGCATGACCCGCAACAACCTGCTTGGCGTCGAGGCGGTGCTGGCCGATGGCACCGTGGTTTCGAACCTCAACAAGCTGACCAAGAACAACACCGGCTATGATCTGACGCAGCTTCTGGCGGGGTCGGAAGGCACGCTGGCGGTGATCACCCGCGCGGTCCTGCGCCTGCGCCCGCTGCCGCGAGCGCGTTGCACGGCGCTGTGCGCGCTGGAGGATTTCGCCGATGTCATCGAACTGCTGAAACAGGCCAGAATCGCGCTTCCCGGCCTTTCGGCGCTGGAAGTGATGTGGGAGGATTATTTCGCGCTGCTTCAGGAGGCCGAAGGGATCCGGCTGTTGTCGCCCGCGCCGCCCTTTGCGGTGATCATCGAGGCCGAAGGCATGGACGAAGCGCGCCTGACCGAAGGGTTCGAGGATTTTCTTGGCCGCGCCCTTGGCGCCGGCATCCTGACCGATGCGCTGGTCGCCCGGTCGCTGAAGGAGGCGGGCGCCTTCTGGGCGGTTCGCGAAGGCCACCATCTGTCGCGCCTCATGCCGCATTTGATCAATCTGGATGTCAGTCTCGACATCGGCCGGATGGAGGAATTCGCGACCGGCTGCCGGCGCGCGCTGCGCGACAGGTTCGCGGATATCCGGGTGCTGTTCTTTGGTCATGCCGGGGATGGCAACCTGCATATCGCCGCCGATGAGCCGCTGCCCGGACAGGATGACGCGACACATGAGCTGTGCGCGATCGTCTATGATCTGGTGCGCAAGGCGGGGGGGTCGATTTCGGCCGAACACGGCATCGGCACGCTGAAGCGCGCCTATCTCGGCTGTTCGCGAAGCCCTGCCGAACTTGCCGTGATGCGCGCGCTCAAGCGGGCGCTGGACCCTGAGGGGATGCTCAATCCCGGCAAGCTGCTGGGTGCGGCAGAGTGACGGGCCGCAGGGCGCGCCGGACCACCCGGCGCGGGCCCGCCCTGCCCTGCCGGCCGCTCTGCGCCGCTGCCGCTTGTCGTCGGCTGCCGCGGGAACCAGCCGAACGTCAAAGCCGCTGCCACAAGGTCGAAACGGATTAGAATGACCCTCTTGAAAAATTTGAAAATCGCCGGCCACGGTGCTGGCGGGCGGTGAATTTCAGCTGATAGATCAACCGGTTAATCCGAACATCTGGCAGGGCGCCACCGCGCCGGATGAGCCGCTGGCAGGGTGGCGGGCGGCGCCGGCCGTTCTGGCGCCACGGTATACAATGGCATATAGTCGCCGCCAGATTCACCCGCATGATACGAAAGGTTCCCCCGTGGCACATTGGCTCAGATATTCGCAAGGCGGCAGCGAAGGCTTCGGCATTCTGGACGGCGACAGCATCGCGGTTCATTCCGGCGACATGTTTGGCGCCGCCGAGCCGACCGGCGCGACGGTAAAACTGGCCGATGTCGAACTGCTCACCCCCTGCCAGCCGTCGAAGATGATCTGCCTTTGGAACAATTTTCACGAACTGGCCGCCAGGATCGGCACGACACGGCCCGCCGATCCCTTGTATTTCCTCAAGGCGCCGAATGCCTTCATCGCCGACGGGCAGGAGATTCACCGCCCGAAGGGATATGCCGGCAATGTCGTCTATGAGGGCGAGCTTGGCATCGTCATCGGCAAGCGCTGCGCCAATATCACCGAGGCGGAAGCGGCCGCGCATATCTTTGGCTATACCTGCATCAACGATGTGACCGCGCAGGACATTCTCAACAAGGATCCGAGTTTCCCGCAATGGGCGCGCGCCAAGAGTTTCGACAGTTTCGGCGCCTTCGGCCCGGTCATCGCCACCGGGCTCGACCCGATGTCGCTGCGGATCAGGACCGTGGTGAATGGCAAGGAACGCCAGAACTATCCGGTGGCCGACATGTTCTTTCCCCCCGAAAAGCTGATCGCCCGGCTGTCGCAGGACATGACGCTGATGCCCGGCGACGTGGTGGCCTGCGGCACCTCGGTCGGCGTCGGTGCGATGCGCGAGGCGTCGCACAGGATCGAGATTTCCATAGACGGTATCGGCACGCTGACCAATCATTTCGTTCAGAAGGTGCCGTTCCGGTATTGCGAAGCGGTCAGGCCGATGCGCGTCTGCGTGATCGGCGCGGGGGCGATCGGCGGGCTGATGGCGGCGAAAATCGCCACCGGCGGGCATGACGTGACGGTCATCGACATGGGCCCGCATCTGGCGGCGATCCGCAAAAATGGCCTGAAACTGATCTGGCACGACGGAACCGAGATCGTGTCGCGGGTCAAGGCGGTGGCCAGCGCCGCCGAGGCCGGCGAGCAGGATCTGGTCATCCTGGCGGTGAAGGCGCATTATCTCGAAGGTGTGGTGCGCGACATCGAGAAGATGATGCACGAGGACACGATGGTCCTGCCGGTACAGAACGGGATGCCCTGGTGGTATTTCCAGCGTCTCGGGGGCGCCTTTGACGGGCACCGGATGGACAGCCTCGATCCGTCGGGGCTTCTGGGCAGCAAGATCGATCCGAAGCGCATCCTCGGCGCGGTGGTCTATCCGGCGGCGGGGGTGCGTGAATTCGGGGTGATCCAGCATGTCGAGGGCGACCGCTTTCCCATCGGCGAGCTGGACGGGACCACGACGGAGCGGGTCAAGTGGGTGCATGACGTACTGGTGTCGGGTGGGCTGAAATCCCGCGTGCTTGACGATATCCGTGCGGAAATCTGGCTCAAGGCCTGGGGCAACATGTCATTCAACCCGATCAGCGCGCTGAGCCATGCCACGCTGGCGGCGATCTGCCAGTTTCCCGAAACCCGCGCGCTGGCCGCCGACATGATGGCCGAGGCGCAGAGCGTGGCCAACAAGCTGGGCGTGACGTTCCGGGTGTCGATCGAAAAGCGCATCGCCGGCGCCGAATCGGTCGGCGCGCACAAGACGTCGATGTTGCAGGACGTCGAGGTGGGCCGGTCGCTGGAGACCGAAGCGCTGGTCGGGTCGATCCTCGAAATGGCGGAACTGACCGCCACGCCGGCACCGTCGATCAAGGCGGTCTATGCCTGCGTCAAGCTGCTGAACAAGGTGATGATGACCGAACAGGCCGGGGTAAGGGTGGTCAAATCGGCATGAGCCGGGCCCGGCTGCCCTGACCGGCCATCCGGCCCTGGCCGCCGCGTTGCCCGGTTCGGGCCGCCGGCCGGGGCCATAGCCGCCCGGTCATTGCCGTGACAGGGCGATGGGCCGTTGTTCCACGATGGCCTCCATGGAAAAATAGGATGTGACCGTCTCCAGTTCGACGCGGGCGATCAGCCGGCGGTAGATGGCGTCATAGCTGGCCATGTCGCGTGTCACCACCTTGATGAGGTAATCGTAGTCGCCGCCGATGCGGTAGAAATCCACCACTTCGGGGATTGCGGCGACATGGCTGCGAAACGCTTCCAGCCAGTTCGCGGAATGGTGGCGCGTCCGGGTCATCATGATCACGACCAGCCCGGCGCCAACCTTTTCACGGTCGAGAACAACCGTCCGGCTGCGGATCGCGCCCGCGTTGTCGAGCGCCTTCAACCGCCGCCAGCAGGCATTCTGCGACAATCCGACCCGATCGGCGAGTTCACGCTGGGAGCGCGATGAATCGCGCTGAAGCTCTTCCAGGATACGGCGGTCGATTTGATCCAGTTTCAAGGTCATCAGCATATCATATGATAGAATTCAGGCAAAAAGATGCAGTATTATCGTAATGAAATATCGTATCTTATGTGTCAATCTTCCACAACGGCAACCGCAGGTAATACGGGCGCCGGGACAGGCAGGGCCAGCGCGCTTCGCGAAATCCGGGAAATCCGATCGGATCCGCCGGATTTCGCGGCAAGGCAAGGGCGATGTTGCTGCCGGGCAATGGTGCAGACCGGTTGCGAACCGGCGAGAGGAGCCAAGATGACCGTTCTCGATGAATTCCGCAAATGGCTCGAAACGCCTGACCTGCCGGGTGCGCTGCGCGCGGACCTGATCGGCGAGACGGCGACGGTCGACGGGCCGTATGGGCGGAAACCGTTGATCTACGCCGATTATGTCGCCTCGGGGCGCGCCCTGCGCCAGGTCGAGACATTGATCCTTGAAAAGGTGCTGCCCTATTACGCGAACAGCCATACCCAGGCATCCTATTGCGGTGCCTTCATGACGCTTTTGCGCGAGGAACTGCGCGCCGAGATCGCGCGCATCACCGGCGCGGGCGACGGCATGTCGGTGATCTTTGCCGGCGCCGGGTCGACGGCGGGCCTGAACCGGATCGTGATGCTGCTAGACATTCCCAATGTTCTGGCGTCGGGGCAGCGCGCCGTCGTTCTTGTCGGGCCTTATGAGCATCATTCGAACCTGCTGCCGTGGCGCGAAAGCGGCGCCGAGGTGATCGAGATCGCCGAAGCCCCTGAAGGCGGGCCGGTTCTGGGCGCGCTCGAATCCGCGCTGCGCGATGCACAGGGCGCCGGCCTGATCGTCGGCGCGTTCGGCGCGGCATCGAACGTGACCGGCATCATTACCGATGATGTCGCGGTGACGCGGCTGCTGAAGCGTCATGGCGCGCTGGCGGTCTGGGACTATGGCTGCGCCGCCCCGTACTTGCCGATGCGGATGAACAGCGGCACCGACGCCGAAAAGGACGCAGTGGTCTTTTCGACGCACAAGTTTCCCGGCGGGCCGGGGGCCTCGGGCGTGATGATCCTGCGCGATGCGATCGCGCGGCGCCGCACCCCGACGCTGCCCGGCGGTGGCACGGTTTCCTTCGTGTCGCCCTGGGGGCATATCTATTCGGACCGGTTGCAGGACCGCGAAGAAGGCGGCACGCCCAACGTGATCGGCGATATCCGCGCCGGGCTCGTGTTGATGATCAAGGAGGCCCTGGGCGACGAATGGCTGGCAGCGCGGCAGGACGATCTGCGGGCGCGGGCGCTTGCGGTCTGGTCGCGCAATCCCAATCTTGAACTGCTGGGCGCGCGCGGCGCCCGGGCCCTGCCGATCTTTTCCTTTCTGGTGCGCGACGGGCGGGGCGGCCGGGTGCGTCACCAGCTTTTCACCCGGCTCCTGTCGGATCTGCACGGCGTTCAGGCGCGCGGCGGCTGTGCCTGCGCGGGTTCCTATGCGCACCGCCTGCTGGGCCTGGGCAGGAACGCATCGCAAGATGTGCTGGATGCTATCCTTGCCCATGCGGAAACCGAAAAACCCGGCTGGGTGCGGTTGAACCTGTCGGCACTGATGAGCGATGAAAAGGCCAGCCTGGTGATTGACGCGGTCGACAGCCTTGCCCGGAACGCCACGGATTACGTTGGCGATTATGTCGCCGATCACGCGCATGCTCGTTTCCACCCCAAGGCGGGGGAAAAGGGGCAGCGCGCCGCAAATAGCGTTGCGCCCTGACCCTCTGGCGCTTGGGCGTTGGCTTTTCCTTCGGCCAAAGGCGATAAACGATGCCTGCCGCTTCGATGCAAGCGCAAGGCACAACCCTGCCCGGCGCGCGCCTGCGGGTTCAGGATGCGGCGTCGGCGGCTTGCAGGTCGAACACCTCGTCGGGAAAGAACCTGGCCAGCCGGATATCGGCCGACCGGGCATGGCCCTCCATCCCTTCGAGCCGCGATATGCGCGCGGTGGCCTCGGCCAGCGGCTTTGCGGCGGCGCGGGTGGCGCGCTGCCAGGTCACCGTTTTCATGAACTTGTGCACCGACAGACCGCCCGTATAGCGCGCGGCCTTGGATGTCGGCAGCACATGATTGGGCCCTGAGGTCTTGTCGCCGAAGGCCACGGTGGTTTCCTCGCCCAGGAAAAGCGAGCCGTAGGAGCGCAATCTTCCCAGCCACCAGTCGAGATCGGCGGCCTGCACATGCAGATGTTCGGGTGCGTAATCGTCGGCGACGCGGGCCATTTCCTCGGCGCTGTCACACAGGATGACTTCGGCGAAATCGGCCCATGCGGCGCGGGCGCTGTCGCGGTTGACATGGGGCAGCGTGTCGATCAGTTCGGGGACGAGCGCGATCACGCGCGCGGCCAGCCCCGCGTCAGAGGTGACCAGCCAGACCGGCGAGTTCCAGCCGTGTTCGGCCTGCCCGACAAGATCGGCCGCGATGAACTGGGCATCGGCCGTGTCATCGGCGATGACCATGCTGTCGGTCGGGCCTGCGAACATGTCGATGCCGATCTGCCCGAACAGCATCCGCTTGGCCTCGGCGACATACTGGTTGCCGGGGCCGACAAGGATGTCGGCCTTTTGCGTGCCGAAAAGACCGTTGGCGATGGCCGCGACGCCCTGCACGCCGCCCATGTTGAGGATGACGTCGGCGCCGCACAGATCGAGCGTATAGAGGATCGCGGGCGGGATGCCGATGCCCGGGCGCGGCGGCGAGCAGGCGGCGATATGGGCCACCCCCGCGACCTTCGCCGTCGTCACGGTCATGATCGCGCTGGCCACATGGCTGTAGCGCCCGCCGGGAACATAACAGCCCGCGGCGGTGACGGGGATCTGTTTCTGTCCGGCTGTCAGGCCGGGCAGAATCTCGACGGAAAAATCGCTGACGGTCGCGCGCTGGGCCTCGGCAAAACGGCGCACATTGTCATGGGCAAAACGGATATCGGCCTTGAGCTGCGCCGGAACCAAAGCCGCCGCCGCCCTGCGCTGTGCGTCGGTGACGACGATGTCGCCGTCCCATTTGTCCAGATCGCGGGCATGGCGGCGCGCGGCCACTTCGCCTTCTTGGGCGATTTCGTGCAGCATCCTTTCGACGACGGCACGGACATCGGTCTGTTCCGCCTCGGCGGTGCGGGCAGCTTTCTTGAGATATTTCATGGCATTGGCTTTCCGGTTACATGCGGCCCTTCCAGGGCACCAGGCGCCTTTCGAGGAACCGCATCAGCAGGTCGAAGGCAAAGGCGATGATGGCGATCACGAATATTCCCATGATGACGACGGGGGTTTGCAGGAACTGGCTGGCCGACAGCACCATGTAGCCAAGCCCTTTGGTGGCGGCGACCATCTCGGCGGCGACGAGCGTGGTCCAGCCGAAGCCGATGCCGATGCGCATCGCCGTCAGGATTTCGGGCAGCGCCGAGGGCATGATGACATGGCGCATCACCTGCCAGCGGGTGGCTCCGAAGGAATAGGCGGCGTGGATCTGTTCGATCGCGGCGGATTTCACGCCCGAGCGCGCGCCCAGCACCACCGGGGCGAAAACCGACAGGAAGATCAGCAGGATTTTCGAGGTCTCGCCGATACCGAACCAGATGATCATCAGCGGCAGGTAGGCCAGAGGCGGGATCGGGCGGTAGAATTCGATCGGCGGATCGAAGATGCCGCGCACCGCCGGGCTCATCCCCATCGCGAGGCCGAGCGGCAGGCCGATGACGCAGGCCAGAAGGAAGGCGCCGAACACCCGCACGGTGGAGATCATCACATGTTCCAGAAACGGCGTGCCGGTAAAGCCGTTGTTCCAGATCTGGATGAACTTGCTGACGATCGCCATCGGCGAGGGCACGAAAAGCGGCTTGACCCAGCCCATCGCCGTGACCAGCCACCAGATGAAGAGGAAAAGCGCGATCGACACCGCCGACAGCCACAGCGTGTTGCCCTGCCCCGGCACGCCGTAGATTTCGCCCGGTTTCGTCGCCCGCCCCCGCGAAAGGCGCGACAGCAGGCCATCGGCCTTTGGCGGTGCGGCGGATTTTGCGTCGGTCATGCTACTGCTTCCTCTTCGTCGGCAAAGATGATTTTCAACACCTCTTCGCGCAGGCGGATGAAGTCGGCCGAAGCCTTGACCTGGCGCGCCGGTTCGCCTGCCAGAAACTTTTTCGAGAAGGGCAGATCGAAGGTATGGGTGATCCGGCCCGGGCGCGGCGACATCACGATCAGCTTGGTGCCCATGAACAGTGCCTCCTCGACACTGTGGGTGATGAAGAAGATCGACTTGTGGGTATCGTTCCAGATGTTCAGGATCAGTTCCTGCGCCCTTTCGCGCGTCAGCGCGTCGAGCGCGCCCAGCGGTTCGTCCATCAAGAGGATCTTGGGGTCGCAGGTCAGCGCGCGGGCGATGCCGACGCGCTGCTGCATACCGCCCGACAGCATGTAGACGGGTGACTTCTGGAACCCGTCAAGACCCAGCAATTCGATGAACCGGTTGGCTGTTTCGTGGCGCTGGGCCGCGCCGACACCCTGGATCTTGAGCCCCAGCGCCACATTGTCGAGCACATCGAGCCAGGGCAGCAGCGCGTGTTTCTGAAAGACCACCGCACGGTCGGCGCCGGGGCCGGCGACCGGGGCCGCATCCAGCGTCAGATCGCCCGACGAGGGCGCGAGAAACCCCGCGATCAGGTTCAGAAGCGTGGATTTGCCGCAGCCCGAGGCGCCGAGGGCGACGACGAATTCCTCATCCTCGATAGCCAGGTTGATGCGGCTCAGCGCCTCGACGGGCGGCCGGCCGCCGGTGGCGGGAAACACCACCGACACATTTTTGATATTCAGGCGCATGAACCCCTCCCCTGGCCATCGCGGAACCTGCCCGGCCAAGCGGTGGCCGGGCAGGGCAGCTCATTTATTCCAGCGCCTCTTTCGCGATCTCGGTATCGACGAAGCCAGAATAGTCGTCGGCGACATTGTCGATGCGCCCCGCCGATTTCAGGAATTCGGCCGTGGCCTTGATCGACGCCGCGGCGCCGCCCAGCCATTTGTCGCTGACCTGATCCTTGAGGGGGATGAAGGTGTACCCTTCGAGCGTCACCGGGATCTGATCCGGCGAGGCGCCGGTCATCTCGGCGATTTCCTTGACCGGCGTGCTGTCGGGGGTCCAGGCCGCCGGATCGTTCACATAGGCCAGGTTCGCGGCATCCATCGCCTTGGCGAAGGCGACAAGTTCCTTTTCGTGACCGGCGATGAAATCGTCACTGGCAACCCAGCCATTGAAGGTCGGATAGCCCCATTCGCCCGCCTGCTTGGCGGAAACGATACGCTTGCCTGTCTTGAGGATCTCGGACTGGACCGGCGGCCAGATGAAGGCCGCGTCGATGGTGCCCTGTTCCCAGGCGGCGGCGATCTGGTCGGGCGGCATCGACATGATGGTCACGTCGGACGGATCCATCCCGGCATGGTTGATCACCCCCATCAGCGAGAAATGCGCCGTCGAGCCGACCGGCACCGCGACACGTTTGCCCTTGAGATCCTCGATCTTCTCGATACCGGAGCCATCACGCGCGATCAGGCTCTCCGAATCGCCGATGACGTAGGAGAACATGAACATCTTCAGTTCGACACCCTGGCTTGCCGCGATGGCCAGCGGCGAGGAGCCAAGCTCGCCCACCTTGACATCGCCCGACGCCATCGCCGCGATGACATCGGTGCCCGAGGCGAACTTGCGCCACTCGACCGTCCAGCCGGTGGCCTTCTCGAATTCATGGTTGGCGCGCGCGGCATTCATCGGTGTCGGGTCGCCGAAGGTGGCGATCACCAGGGTTTCAGCGCTGGCCACACCCGCCGTCAGGGTCATGGCGGTGGCCGCCAGCAGCATCGTCTTTCTGAGTATTGAGGTCATCTTCTTTCCTCCATTGTTGGGTTGGATCGGCGTTTCGCTAACTTTGGCGCGGGCGCGCGATGCCCGTTGGCTCCTTTATTCGGAGATTTCCTGGCAAATGTGACTATCGCCTGCACTATACAGTCCATGCTGTCGAAAGTCGCGGCAGTTTTGTCAACAGCTTCCGCGATCAGCGAGAATTCGGTGCAGGCGATCATCTGCACCGTTGCCCCCTGTGCCGCCAGCGCCGCGGACGCCGCCCGCAGCGCACGGCGCGCTTCGGGCCGGGGGCCGTCAGCCTTGATCTGGCGAATTGCGGCCAGCATCGCGGCTTCGTCGGGCGCGTAGACCGCCCGCAAGCCGCGTTGCGACAGCGCGGCGTCGAACAGGCCCACCTTGCGGACCGCCGGTGACGCGAGGATGCCGACAGGGCTGCCCGGGCCGGCCAGCGCCGCGGCGCGGGCGACGGCAAGATCGACCATGTTCAGCAAGGGGACATCGACCGCGGCACGGATCGCGGGCGCATAATGATGCGCGGTGTTGCAGGGCATGGCCAGCGCCTCGGCCCCGGCGGCCACGAGACGGCGGGCCATGTCGGCCAGTACCGGGCCGGGATCGGCGCCGGTGCCGTCGATCAGGTGCCGGATGCGCGACGGCACCTGCGGGTTCTGATCGACGATCAGCGGAATGTGATCGGCGTCGTCCCGGACCCGGGTCGCGTCCAGTATCTTCTGCATGATCAGGATCGTCGCCTGCGGCCCCATGCCGCCAAGTATGCCCACGCGCCGCATCATGGGGCGCATCCCCGCACGCGGACTGCGGCGTTGCGGCCGGCGGCGCGTTTCATCGCCAAAGCCGCAGGCCGGAGTTGCGTGAGTTTTTTCCTGTGCCCCGGTGTTGCCATGCGTTTACTCGGCCGCCAGCGATTTCTGGTCGTCGGCGAAGGCGGCATTGTAGCCGAACAGCGCGGCAGAGCCGCCGGTGTGCAAAAAGACCACCCGCTCGCCCTTCTTGAACTTGCCTTTGCGGCAATAGTCGATCAGCCCGGCCGCGCCCTTGCCCGAATAGACCGGATCGAGAAGGATCGCCTCGAGCTGGGCGAACATGCGGATCGCCTCGAGCGTGTCGGCGCGCGGGATGCCGTAGCCCTCGCCCACATAGCTGCTGTCGGCGACCACGTCCTCGCGCGCCACAACGCCGGGGCAGCCGAGTTTTTCGGCGGTCTGGAGCGCCAGCTTGTAGACGTTTTCTTCCTGCTTTTCCCTGGGCGCGCGCACCCCGATGCCAGTGAGCGGAATGCCCGCGTTGATCGCCTTCAGCCCGGTGATGAGGCCCGCCTGGGTGCCGGCGCTGCCGGTCGCGGTGACGAAATGGTCGATCACCAGGCCCCGGTCGTTGGCCTGCGAAACCGTCTCGAAGGCGCAGTTGACATAGCCGAGCGCGCCGGTCGCGTTCGAGCCGCCGCCGGGGATGACATAGACCTTGCGGCCCTCGGCACGCAGCTTTTCGGCCACCGCCTCCATCTCGGCCTGCATGTCCATCCCGCCCTTGCGCTTCGAGGTCGTGGCCCCGTGCAGATGGTCGAGAAGGACGTTGCCGTTGGTGTTGTAGTTGGCGTCGTTGGAGCCGGTGCGATCCTCGAGCAGGATTTGGCAGGCCATGCCGAGCTTGGCCGCGAAGGCCGCCGTCTGGCGCGCGTGGTTGGATTGCGTGGCCCCCTGCGTCATCACCGTATCGGCACCCATCGCCTGCGCCTCGGCCATCAGGAATTCCAGCTTTCGCGTCTTGTTGCCGCCGGTCGAGAGCCCCGTGCAGTCGTCGCGCTTGATCCAGATTTCCGGCCCCCCCAACTCTTTGCTGAGACGGTCGAGTTTTTCAAGCGGGGTCGGCAGATGGGCAAGGAAAACGCGCGGAAAGCGGGCAAGGTGCATGGGGGGAATCCTCTGGAAACTTGATGAAATTGACAATTGCATGTCGGATTTCGTGGTGCAAATTCATAATTCTCCATGTAATATGCAGGTATTGCATTTTAGGAAGGCGCCGATGCGGCTGGAATGGCTGGAAGACATGCTTGCCGTCGCCGAGACCGGTTCCTTTCAGGAGGCGGCCGAACGGCGGCTTCTGACACAGTCGGCCTTTTCGCGACGGATTCGCAGCATCGAGGATCATGTCGGGGTCGAACTCTTTGACCGGGCGCGCAAACCGGTCCAGTTGCGCCCCGCCATCGCCAACAGGCGCGAACAGATCCAAAGGCTCGCCACCGAATTGCGCCAACTGGTCGTCGATCTTCGGCTTGATGCGCGCGTCGCCTCGAACCGCGTGGTGATCGCCAGCCAGCACGCCTTGACCACCGCCCTGACACCGGCGCTGCTCGATGGCATTCACCGGTTCGACGCATATATCTTTGCCCGGCTGAGATCGGCCAATCTCGACGAATGTTTCGGGCTCTTGCTGTCGCGCCAGGCCGATATCGCCATTGTCTACCGCGTCCGCGATGAAGAACACCCGATCAGCGCCGGCTATATCGAAACCGCCACGATCGGCAGCGACCGGCTGATCCCGGTTTTCGCGGCCAGCGGCGTGGACGGGCTGGGCCAGCGGATCGCCCGTGGCGAGGTGCCCTATATCGCCTACCCGCAGGAAGTGTTTTTCGGCCAGGTCACGCAACGGCTCATCCTGGCGCGGATGGATGCCATGCACCGGCTCATCCCCATTGCCGAAACCGCCCTGACCCTGGCCGCGCTGGAAATGGCGGCCGTCGGTATCGCGGTGGCATGGGTGCCCGAATCGCTTGCCCGAAAGCGCATCCTGGGAGGCATTCTTGCCGATCTTTCCGCCACCCTGCCCAGTCACCCGCTCGATGTCACGGCGGTCAGGCTGTTTGGCGATGGCGGGCCGGCGGCCGCGTCGGTCTGGTCACAGATCCTCGCCTCTGCGGAAGGCGGCGCGATGCCGTCGGGATAGCGGCCCTGCGCATGCGGCACCGGCCCTTCGCAAACCCGCCTCGGCCCCGTGTTCGGTGCCCGGCCGCCGCCGCGCGGTTGGATGCAAGACCGTTGCGGCAGCGATCACCCTGAAAACAGAAAACGGTTTGTTTCCAGAAGGACGACAAAGAAAATCGGGCAGGAATGCCCTATTTCCCTTCGCGTCAAAGGTTAGTGCCGCGGTCGATTTCATCAACAATCGCCACTGCCCGCACAAGGAGCAAAGGCGATGGCCGTGACGCTCGCCATCACTGTCGCCGGATTCGACACGACCACAACCCGAGGCAAAGCAGCCGCCCGAAAGCGTGCCATCTAATCTTCCCGTTTCCGAGACATTGCGGTCGCAAGTTGGCCCGATTTTTCCGGCCAATGGCGGCTGTGACGATCAGGAAGGTTTCTGGCCGGGTAACGAGTGCGGTTGGTGTTTTCGCGTAACGGTGATGTCGGCATGTAGTCGACGGTTAGAACGGCCGCGACAGGATGCCGGGGTGGACAAGCCACCCCGGCATCATGGTTTTCGGGGCCTCAGGCCCCTCGCGCGGGTAAACGATCCGCACAGCGTTGCGGCACGCGCCTCCCCCTGGCTTCGCAAAAGTGTCTTTGACGCGGCGTGATTGCTTGACCCTTTCGGTCAAGGCGGCCAATCTGCCCGAAAGCAGGGTGATCCATCGCACGGCCGACCAGACCGTTGGCCGGGCCGGAACATCGCCCGATACCCCGCACCCGGAGAAATGTTGTCATGCCCGTGCTCCGCATCGTTGTCGCAATACTTGCCCTGGGGGCGGCGCCCGCCTGGGCGGAGCAACCCCTTGCCGTGGATATCGTGAGCGCGATGGCGACCGCCGACAGCCGGACCTATTCGCTGACCGGCGAGGTCGTCGCGCGCGACAGGCTCAGCGCCGCCTTTCCGACCGACGGGCGCGTCGCGGCGGTTCTGGCCGATGTCGGCGACCGGGTGGCACAGGGCACGGAGCTTGCCCGCATTGACGCGGTGCAGCAGGAACAGGCGTTACGCGCCGCCCAGGCCGGGCTTGCCACGGCGATGGCCGATCACCGTCAGGCCAGCGAAGATCTCGACCGGCAGGATGCCTTGCTCGAACGCGGCGCCACGACGCGCATCGCCCGCGACAGCGCCGATGATGCCCTGCGGATCGCCGAAGGCGTGCTGGCCCAGGCTGGCGCCGATCTCGATCGCGCCAAGAAAGCCCTGGCCGATACCGTGCTTCTGGCGCCGATGGATGCCACGATCACCGCGCGGATGATCGAGGTGGGGCAGGTTGTCGGCGCGGCGCAGCCGGTGATGGAAATGGCCCTGGGCGACGGCATCGACGCGGTTTTCGATGTTCCCGAGGTGTTGCTGGCCAGCAATGCGCCGCCGCCCGACGTGACGCTGAACCTTCTCGACAGCCCCGATCAGACCTTCAGCGGCATCATCCGCGAAATATCGCCGCTGGTGGATGCTCGTTCGGGCACGGTCGCGGTGACGGTCGGCATCACCAACCCGCCGGAGGATCTCGATTTTGGCGAGGCGGTGCGCGGAACGGTGGTGATCCATGGCGCGCCGCATATCGCGCTGCCTTACACAGCGTTGTCGGCGGTCGGCACGTCCGCGGCGGTGTGGCTGGCAGATCCCGCAACCATGGCCGTCTCGCTGCACCCGGTCACGATCGACCGGTTCGAGACCGGGCGCATGATTCTTTCGGGCGGGCTGGAGGACGGTGCGCTGGTGGTCACCGATGGCGCACAGCTTCTGTTTCCGGGGCGCGTGGTGCGCAAGGCGCAGGGCGGACAATGAAAGCAACCGTTCTGATCGCGTTCGCCGCCCTTTCCGTATGTACCGGAAACGCCGTGGCGCAGGTTGACACCGCCCCCCGGCCGGTCATCTCGGAGCTGGTCAACCTTCGATCCGGCCATCAGCCAAGCTATGCAGGCACCGTTGCGCCGCGGATCGAGATCGACCTGGGGTTCCCGTTGACGGGCATCCTGGCCGAACGTCCGGCGGAAACCGGCGATCTGGTGGCGGAGGGTCAGATGCTCGCGCGGCTCGATCCGGAAACTCTCGATGCCGACAAACGCGCCGCCGAGGCGGGTGTCGCCGTGGCGGCGGCCCAGCTCCGTTCGGCGCGCGACGCCGAAGCGCGCGCCAAGGCGCTGAATGCCCGCGGCGTGGGCAGCGACACGCGCCTTGAGGATGCCCGGCGCGCACTGGCCGGCGCCGAGGCGCGCGTGGTCCAGGCCGAAGCCGGCCTGGCCCGCGCCGCCGACCTGCGCAGCCTTGCCGACCTGCGGTCGCCGCAAGCCGGGATCGTGACAGATGTCTTTGCCGAACCGGGTGCGGCCCTGTCGGCAGGCCAGCCGGTACTGCGTCTGGCCGCGACCGATGAGCGCGAGGTTGTCATCGACCTGGCCGAAGCCGACCTTGCCGCGCTTGATATCGGCACCGAGTTCACCACCGTACTGGCCGCCAATGCCGCAATCAGCGCCCGTGCCATCCTGACGCGCATCGACCCGGTTGCCGATCGCGACACGCGCACCCGGCGGGTGCATCTGACGCTGGCCAATCCGCCCGGCGGTTTCCGGCTGGGGGCGCTGGTGCGTGTCAGCGTGGCCGACAGCCCGGATGCCGGTGTCGCCATCGATCTTGGCGCCGTCGTCGAACACGATGGGCAAAGCGCCGTCTGGGTCGTGGACCGCGGCTCCGGCAGGGTTTCGCTGACCCCGGTGCGGCTTGGCGAGCGCTTCGGCGGGCAGGTCCGCGTGACCAGCGGGCTGGTTGCCGGTGACGAAGTGATCGTCAAGGGCGTCCATTCCCTGCAAGAAGGCCAGGTCGTCGGCCCGCGGGTGAGCCAATGAGCCGTTTCAACCTGTCGGACTGGGCACTGAACCATCGTTCCTTTGTGTGGTTCCTGATGATCGTATCGTTGATCGCCGGGGCCTTGTCCTATATCAGCATCGGCCGTGAGGAAGACCCCAACTTTTCCATCAAGGTGATGATCATCTCGGCGGCGCTGCCGGGCGCGGATGTGCAGGACACGCTGACCCAGGTGACCGACAGGATCGAGAAGAAGCTTGCCGACCTCGATGCGCTGGATTTCACCCGCTCGACCACGCGGGCCGGGCAATCGACCGTCTATGTGGAGCTTTTGCCCACCACCAAGGCGCGCGATCTGCCCCAGATCTGGCAGACCGTGCGCAACATGATGGCCGATATCAGCCCCGAATTCCCTCGGGAATTCGCGGGCTTTCAGTTCAACGACAACTTCGGCGACGTCTTTGGCAATATCTATGCCTTTACCTCTGACGGTTTTTCACCACGCGAGGTGCGCGATTATGCCGAACGTGTGCGCCGCGCGGTGCAGGGGCTGGACGATTCGGGCAAGGTGGACATTTTCGGCACCCGCGACGAAGTGATCTATCTTGAATTCTCGACCGAACGTCTGGCGGCGCTGGGGCTCAACCAGCAGGCGGTGCAGGCAACGCTCGCCGCGCAAAACGCGATTCTTCCCTCGGGGGTTATCAACGCCGGCCCGGAACGGGTTCTGGTGCGTGTCGGCGGGCAGTTCGCCGATACCGGCAGCCTGGAAGACATCAACCTGCGCGTCGGCGACCGGTTTTTCCGGCTGATCGATGTGGCCGACATCCGCCGCGGCTACGACGACCCGCCGAAAGAGCTGTTCCGGTGGAACGGGCAAGAGGCGGTCGGCCTGGCGGTGGGGATGCGCAAGGGGGCCAACATCATCGACTTCGGCGCGAAGCTTGACGAAGTGATGGCCCGGGCCCAGGCGGATCTGCCCATCGGCCTGCAAATCCATCAGGTCACCGATCAGCCGCATGTGGTCGACGAGGCTGTCGGGCATTTCCTTCGGGCGCTGCTGGAGGCGGTGTTGATCGTGCTGGCGGTCAGCTTCATTTCGCTTGGCGTGCGCGCGGGGCTGGTCGTGACCCTGACGATCCCGCTGGTGCTGGCGATAACTTTCGTCGTCATGCACTATAGCGGCTTTACCTTGCAGCGGATTTCGCTGGGCGCGCTGATCATCGCGCTCGGTTTGCTGGTCGACGACGCGATGATCGCGATCGAGACGATGATTTCGCGGCTGGAAAAGGGCGAGAGCCGCACCAAGGCCGCCTCTTACGCCTGGACCTCCATAGCCTTTCCGATGCTGTCGGGCACGCTGGTCACGGTGGCGGGGTTCATTCCCATCGGGCTCAACTCATCGAGGGCGGGCGAATTCACCTTTTCGCTTTTTGTCGTGATCGCCGTGTCACTGTTGGTATCGTGGATCGTGGCGGTGCTTTTCGCGCCCCTGATCGGGGTGACGCTGTTACCCGCGACGATGAAGCATCACAGTGACGTGCCTGGCCGGTTCCGCAGGGCATTTCACATGGTGCTGCGCGCGGCGATGCGGTTTCGCTGGGTGACCATCCTTCTGACGGTGGCGGCATTCGGGTTTTCGGTTTTCGGGATGCGCTTTGTCGAGCAGCAGTTTTTCCCCAACTCCGACCGGGTCGAGCTCCTGGTCGATTTCGCGCTGCCGCAAAATGCCTCGATCGAGGCGACGCGCGCCCAGATGGACCGGCTGGAGGCGCATCTTGCCGGCAATGACAACGTTCTCTACTGGTCCTCCTATGTCGGGCGCGGCGCGCCGCGCTTTCTGCTGGCCTCCGATGTCGCCGCGCCTGGCGTCAACACCGGCCAGATCGTCATTCAGACGCCTTCGGTCGCGGCCCGCGACGCGCTGCGCGCCGAGTTGAACACCATCGCCGGCAATGAATTTCCCGGCGTCGATATCTTTGTCAAATTGCTGGAAATCGGCCCGCCGGTGGGCCGGCCGGTGCAATACCGCATCTCGGGGCCCGATATCACCACCCTGCGCGACCGCGCCCGCGACCTGACCGCCGTCATCGCCAGCGATGACCGTCTGACCAAGATGGTGATGAACTGGAACGAGCCCGCCCGCGTGGTGCGCGTCGACATCCTTCAGGACAAGGCCCGCCAGCTTGGCATCACCTCGAGCGATATCGCCACGGCGCTGAACACGATCTATGACGGCACCGCCGTCACCCAATTGCGTGATGCGGCCTATCTGGTCGATATTGTCGCGCGCGGCGATGCGGCGGCACGCCAATCCGTGGAAGCGCTGGCGGGATTGCAGCTTTCCACCCCCTCGGGCGCGACCATCCCGCTGCGTTCGCTGGCGACCTTCCGGTATGAGACCGAACAGCCGGAGATCCACCAGAGAAACCGCATCCCGACGATCACCGTCAAGGCCGCCATCCTGGGCAAGGACCAGCCCGCGACCATCGTCAACGACCTGAAGGGAAAGATCGCTTCGTTCAATGCCACGCTGCCCTTCGGCTACAAGGTCGAAGTGGGCGGCGCGGTCGAGGCGAGCGCCGACAGCCAGGCGCCGATCGCCGCGGTGGTGCCTTTGATGATGTTGATCATGGCGACCCTGATCATGGTGCAGATGCAGGGATTTCGGCTTTCTTTCGTGGTGATCTGCGTCGCGCCTCTCGGCCTTGTCGGCGTCGTCGCCGCCCTTGTCCCCTCGGGGGCGCCTCTGGGGTTCGTGGCGATCCTCGGTGTGCTGGCGCTGATCGGCATCCTGATCCGCAATTCGATCATCCTGGTGCACGAGATCGAGGTCTTGCGCGAAAAGGGCCGGTCCGCCTGGGACGCGGTTTTCGAGGCCAGCGACAGCCGCGCCCGCCCGATCCTTCTGACGGCGGCGGCGGCCAGTCTGGCGCTGATCCCGATTTCGCGGCAGATCTTCTGGGGGCCGATGGCCTATGCGATGATGGGCGGCATCATTGCCGGCACGGTGATCACGCTGGTCTTTGCACCCGCGCTCTATCTGGCCGTGTTCCGGGTCAGGGAACCCGATCCTTCCGCCCCCGCGGCCGGTTCCGACTGAAGCAATGTCAGCCGCGCTGGGCGGGCATCCGGTATAGGCGCCCCTGTCAGCGGTTCGCTTCGCGCGGGTCGTGGATCGTGCACCGCCGCCGGCCACCGCGTTTCGAGGCGTAAAGGGCGGTGTCGGCATCGCTCAACAGGCGGTCCGGGTCCAGATCCTGATAAAATCCCGACAATGTCACACCGATACTGGCCGATATCCGGCACGGCCGGCCATTGTAATCGACCGGCCGTTCAAGCTGATCGATGATCCGCGCGGCGATCGCGTTGATTTCATTCTGGTCAACCAGGCCATGGAACAAGAGCACGAATTCATCCCCCCCGACCCGCGCGACAACATCGGAGACGCGAACGACCGAATGCAGAACACCCGCGGCATGGGCCAGCACCAGATCGCCCGCAGCATGGCCCAGCGTGTCGTTGACCGCCTTGAAGAAATCAAGATCGACATGCATCAGGGCGAAGGGATGATCGCCGCGCCGCGCCGCGGCGATGACCCGGACCAGCGCCAGATCCAGCGCCCGGCGATTGGCCAGACCGGTCAGCGCATCGGTCAGCGCCCTTTCTTCGGCGTCGGCCTGGGCGGCTTGCAGGCGCCTATTCAAGGCGGCCAGTTCGCCCATCACGATTGCCTTGACCTCGGTCAGGTAAAGCAGTTCCACGGTCAGATCGGTGGGCGCGAAATCGGCATGGGTCAGGGCATGTTCGCGCACCGCAGATGCAGCGGCGATGCCAAACGACAGGTTGACCAGAACTCCCTGCCCGTCTTGCAGCGGCACCGATATGCCGCGCCACCGGGTTTGCGGAGGATCGCGCAGGCATATCTCCAGCCGTTGCCCCGAAAGGGCCAGAAAATCGCGCATGGTCATGGTGCAGCGCGGTTTTTTGACCGCGAAGACCTCGAGGAACCGGCGCCCGGCCAAGCCGTCTGCGCATAGTTTGGCGATTGTCGGGCCAGCGGCGCGGATATGGCCGCTTGGCGATATCCAAAGATGCATCGGCATCAAGCGCCCCAGCGACGCCGCGTCGATCATGGCCGGCTGGGCAATACCGTTCCCGCCCATCACAACCCCCGTCTTGCGGCCAGATCGAAGCCTCGGCCCGCGGCGAACCGCGCTTCCAGAAGCTCGATCGAAACGGTGTCGCACCGCCCGTCGGATGCCACTGCATCAATCAGCGCCAGGGCCCCGTAATCGTCGGCCATGGCCCGCAGGATTCCGGTTGCCACCGCCCCGAAACCGGCCATCTCGGAGCGGCACTCCAGCCTGAACCGCCCGCCGCCCAGTGGCAGGATCGTGAATTCCGGCATTTCCAGGCCAGGCACGGCAAGGCGCGCGCGGTGCGACAGTTCATCGAGCGATTGCAGAAAATCCGGGTAATCCACACCGCCAAAGCGCAAGAGCCTGCGCAGCGGTTCCAGATGGGCAAGATAGATACCCAGATCCTCAAGCACCGCATCGCGCGGCTTTGCCAGCCGAATTGACGCCGCCGCCAGAACGGCCTCGGTCAACGCGTCGTCATAGCTCAGCAGCGCTTCGAAACCCTGAACGCACAACCCGGCATCCTCGGCCACCTGCGCCCAGGTATCGCCACCATAGGTGTCGTGCAAAAACCGTTGAATTGACCGGTTGATCAGACCGTGCATCACTTTCCCTTCCCATCCACGGGCTCAGGCTAGGCCCGGCGGGGTTAAGAAAGCGAAAAACCGGCATGGAGCGCACCGGTGGGTTGATCGTAATTTCAAATAAAAATCGTTTTAATTCTTCTAGTTGCCTGGCATGACCGTCAAAACCCTCAAGGAGTGACGCCAAATTCGACGCCATCGATGAACAGCGCCCGCAGGTTGGCCGGGCCGATCCGATAGTTGCCCGAGGCCAGCGCCGAAAAAACCGTTCGCGGCGACAGGGCCCTGCCGCCCGGCATCGGGTACAGGGTAATCGGATGCCCGTCATTGTCGGGGTTCCAGATTTCGATGAACTGCTCGACCTGCTGGCCCGACCGGGCCGCCACATCCTTGTTGAGAAAAACCATCACCTCCTCGCCCGGAATGGCCGAGACGAAATCGGCTATGACAAAGGCGCAGCCCGGCAGGCCGGGGGCCGGCGCGCGGCCGCAATCACTGAGCCAGCCGGCCAATTTCCCGCCGGGCTGCCCTTCGCCCAGCCAATCCGGCAGTGCCGCGCCTTCGGGCAGGATGATCGCCCTTGCCGCAAGATCACCGAGCCGGGCATTGTTGCCCCCTTGTTGCAAGGTCTTCGTGAGACCGTAACGATCCGCCTCGGCGGCGCTGATCGCATCGGCCAGCCGCGCGCGATCCGCGTCGGGAGCTTCGGCGCGCAGCCGGTCGAGCGCCTGTGGCCCGGTTCTGCCCCAATCCATGAGGATTTTCCGGACCGGCAATTGATCGAGCCTGGCCGCGCCCGCCTGATAGCGGGCGATCTGGCTGCGCACAGAAATCGCCCCGGCATCGAAAACCGGGCTGAGCCACAGCACCCCGAGCAAGATCAGGGCCAGCGCCATGGCGACATTGGCCCGCCGCAACCGGGCCATCCAGCCGTCGCCCCGCAGCACCGCAACGGCGTAGCAAATCGCATAGCCCGCCACGAGCGCCGCCCCGAGCGCCGCCGCGATGCGGTCGGGCGTCCAGCCATAATCGCGCACGCGAAGCCAGATCGCCCAGGCCGCCAGCGCCGCGATCAGCGGCAGCAACATTGCCAGCACCCGCGCGGCAAGGCGCTGAAACCGGCCTTGCACCGCCTCGCTGTCCGCTTCGGCCACGGCGATCGAAATCAACCCGATGGCGCCGATGGCGATGGCCATCAGGACGCCCGCCGTGGACCGGCCGCCAAACAACTCGCCCAACCCGCGAAAGGGCAGGCCCAGCAGAAACAGCGCCTCGACGACGACCATCACCGGCAAAAACAGCCGCAACAGCCGCAGCACCGGGCGCGGCACGACGATATCGGCAAGCTCTCCCAATACTGCCAGGCCAAGCCCGAACGCGACCCCGTTCAAGAGCCAGATCACGACATGTTCGTGCAACAGCCTTTCGAGAAAACCGATACCGACCAGCAGCAGCAACGCGGCGCTGAGCATCATCACCGCCCAGACGATGCCAACGAACAGCAGCGCCGCCAGCGATTTGAGCGCCAGCGCCCAGGAAACCGTGAACAGCGTCGGATAGTGCCGCCAATCGCCATCCGCGCGCTGCATCGAAATCAGGAAAGGAATCGGCAGCGCCGCAAGGAAAAACGCCACAACAAGCGGGCTTGCCGCCTCGATCACACCGAAGGTTTCGTTGTAGCGAAGGCTGGCGCTGGCCATCAACCCGGCGACAGGAACCGCGATGACCGCGGCATGCAGCACCGATTGGCGCGCTTGCCCACGGCGGAACAGCAAAAGCAGCGCGCCAAAGAAGACCACGGCCAGCATCGTCAGGAACAGGTCCGCCAGCGACATCGCCGCGCCCCAGGTCTCGATCGCCGCCCAGACACTCAATCCCGCCAGCGCCCCCAACCCGGCGCGCAGCAACCGTTCTGCCATTGCGTCTTTCATTGCCAGCCTCCGCCCGGACACCAAGCGCACCTGCCCCCTTATGAGGCCGGAGGGCAGCGAAGTTCAACCCGCGACAGGTTGCGCCAAGCGATCAGAAGTCGGTTGGCGCACCGCCTTCGGATTTGCGCCGCGCCACGAAATCGCGCAGCTCTTCGTGGATGGCCTCATCGAGGGGCGGGGGCTCGAACTCTGCGATGATCGATTTGAAGATGCCGTGGGCGCGCTCGGCGGTCCACAGCGATCCGTCGAGCTGCCAGGCCTCGAAATTTCGCCAGTCACTGACGAAAGGCGAATAAAACGCCGTGGCGTAACGGTCCTGGGTGTGCTGGCAGCCGAAATAATGCCCCTCGGCGCCGACCTCCTCTATCGCCGAAAGGGCGATATCGTCGGGCGTCGTCGCGGTGATCTCCGGCTCCATGTAGCGCTGGATCATCTGCAGGACTTCGCAATCCATGACGAACTTTTCTGGGCTGGCGATCAGCCCGCCCTCAAGCCAGCCGGCGGCATGATAAACCATGTTGGTGCCCGACTGCACCGCCGCCCAGAGCGAATTGCAGGTTTCCCACATCGCCTGCCCGTCCGGCACGTTGGCCGCACAGACCCCGGACGAGCGGATCGGCAATTTGTAGAACCGGCCCATCTGGCCGGTCATCTGGGTAGCGCGCATGTATTCCGGCGTGCCGAATGCGGGTGCCCCCGATCTCATGTCGACATTCGAGGTGAAGGTGCCGATCGCACAGGGTGCTCCGGGGCATTCGAACTGCAACAGCGCGATCGCCGCCAGGGCCTCGGCGATCGACAGGGTCACCGCCCCGGCCATCGTCACCGGTGCCATCGCCCCGGCCAGGGTGAAGGGTGTGACGACCACCACCTGCCCCGCCCGCGCCAGCCGCAGCGCCCCGTCGATCATCGGAAAATCGTGCTTGAGCGGCGAAACCGAATTGATGTTGGTATACATATGCGGCCTGGCACGGAACGCGTCAGGCGAAAGCCCGCCCGCGATGCGCACCATTTCCATGGCATCCTCGACCCGTTCGCGGCCCAGCGAATAGGCGTGGCAGACCTTGTCTGTCAGCACCAGCTTTTCATAGATGCAATCGAGATGGCGGACCGACGGATGCACGTCGATCGGCTCCACCGGATAGCCCCCGGCGAAATGGATACAGTTGAAATACTGCGTCAGCTTGATGAAATCACGGAACCCCTCCATGAAACCCGGCACCTTGCCGCGCCCCAAATCCCAGTAATTTGGCGGCGAGGAAACATTGCCAAAAAGGATATGCTTGCCCCCCATCGGCAGGGCGCGGGCCGGGTTGCGCGGGGTGATGGTGTATTCGGCGGGCGCCCGTCCCAGCATTTCCATGACGAAATCTTCGTCCATGCGCACGGTATTGCCGTCGATCCTGCACCCCGCGCGGGCCAGGATCTGCAAGGCTTCGTCGTTGAGAAAGCGGATGCCGAAATCCTTGAGAATCCGCATTGCGCCATTGTGAATGGCAGCCACGCCGTCGTCGTCGAGCGGCTCTGTCGGCCGGTCTCGGTTGACGGGGATGCGCCAGGGCATCTGATCGACCGCTTGGGTTCCCGCCCTGTCGGCATGTCCGGCGCGTCCGCCGGCGCGCCTGCGTTTCTGCTCATCGGTCATCTGTGTCTCCTCGCGCGGTTTCGCCCAGCATCGAACCGGCGGCGACACTATTCGCCGCGTTGAGCGACGTGATCATGTCGCATATTGGCAAAGGTGATCAAGATTTAAGGCTGGCTTCCTGCTCGATCCAGGCCGGCAGATGGCTGATATCGGCCAGGATCACATCGGCCAGATCGGCCAGATCGGTTGATGTGGCGATCCCGGTCAGCACGGCAACCGTGCGCATCCCGGCCCGGCGCCCGGCAACCAGATCGTGGCGGCTGTCACCGACCATCGCCACTGATGCCGGATCAAGCCCTGTCCGGCGCGCGAAAGCCAGCAGCGGGGCCGGGTCGGGCTTGGTGCCGTGGCCGCTGTCAAACCCTGCGATGAAATCGAAAAAACCCGCCACACCCGCCTTTTCCAGATGCGCCCGGGCTGGCTCTTCGGCGTCATTGGTGGCCAGGCCCAGCTTCACCCCCCGCGCCGACAGATCCGCGACAAGCGGCAACAACGGGGTCGCCTCAACCAGGTCCGCCTCCAGCGCCAACCGGTTCATGTCGGCGACAAGCGATTCAAGGCGCATCCCTGGCAGGCAGGGCAACATGATTTCGGCAATCTCGCAAACGGTATGGGCGATGACGGGGCTGCCGGGTGCGAAATCGCCGCTTGTCATGTCATAACCGATCATGTCGCCCAGCAGCGTGGCCGACGCGCCGTTGTCGGCGGCGAGTTTTTCCAGCAACCGCCGCGACCAACCGCCCCAGGTTGCGCGGAAATCGAACAGCGTGCCGTCCTTGTCGAAGATCAGTCCGAGGATATCGCTCATGTTTGTGCTCGCAGGATGACGTTTCGGGAAAGGGCGATGGGGGCCTGGCGGAAACGGGCGAAGGCCGGCCAAGAACGGTCAGGTCCAGCTTGTCTCCTGTCCGCCGGGCAAAGCGCGCCGCGCCGCCAGCGGCACGTCACAGGCCAGATCGTTTTCGTCGCAAAAAGCCATGACCCAGGCATCATCGGTCAGGATGTAATCGAGAACGGAACCCAGGAATTCCGGCTCGCCTGCCCGTTGACGCAGCTCATCCGGGGCCAGCCCACTGGTTCCCAGAAATCCGCCCAGCATGTCCTCCTGGCTGGCCAGCCAGCCCAGTGCCTTCAGGGCCACGGTCTCGGCGAATGCACGCCCCGTTACCATGATTTGTCCAATTCATTACCTCGGCGGAAAGCTTTTCTTAACCATTGCGAAGAAATGATGAGGACAAGGATCGCACATGTAAAGCAAGCGGAACATTCCCGTGGCCGGAAAAATTCTCATAGTGGATGATGTCGCCACCAACCGCATCGTGCTGAAAGTCAAGCTCGCATCGGCTTTTTATGAAACAATTCAGGCGATTGACGGCGCGCAGGCAATTCATCTGGCGCGAAAACTGCGGCCCGCGATGGTGCTTCTGGATGTGGAACTACCCGATATCAGCGGCATTGAAGTGTGCCGAATCCTCAAATCCGATCCTTTGACCCGCGATATCCCCGTCGTGATGATTACCGCTTTTCGTGATCCGGCGCGCAAGCTGGAGGCATTGGAGGCCGGCGCCGAAGAGGTTTTCTGGAAACCGGTGGATGAGCTGGTGCTGCTGGCCAGAATGCGCAGCCTGATCCGCGTTCGGGAAACCGCCGAACAGCTTGATCTGCGCGATGGCACCTACCGCGAGCTTGGCTTTGCCGAACCCGCCAGCGGATTCGAGGGGCAGGCGCTCGTCGGGCTGGTCGCCGGGCAGATCGGGATCGCCGAGGGCTGGAAGCGCGATCTGCAGCCCTTCCTTCAAGACCGTGTCCTGGCGCTGGAACGCGACGCGGTGCTGGCCAGTATGACGGCCCATTCGGCGCCCGATGTCTTTGTGCTGACCGCCGATCTCGACGGGCGCGGCGACGGGTTGCGCCTGCTTTCGGAACTGCGCTCGCGCCCCGAAACCCGCTACTCGGCCGTCTGCGTGGTCTTGCCCGAGGAGGCGGGCGAAACCGCTGCCATGGCGCTCGACCTCGGGGCCAGCGACCTGATCGAGGCACATGCCGACCCAGCGGAAATGGCGCTGCGCATCCGCACCCAGATCGCCCACAAGCATCAGTCCGACCGGTTGCGCGCCTCGATGCAAAAGGGGTTGCGGCTGGCGATGGTCGATCCGCTGACCGGCTTGCACAATCGCCGCTATGCCCTGCCGCATCTGGCGCGCATTGCCGCACATGCCCGCGACACCAACCGGCAATTCGCCGTGATGGTGCTCGACCTCGACCGGTTCAAGGCGATCAACGACACGTTCGGCCATGCCGGCGGTGATTGCGTGCTCATCGAGGTCGCCGCGCGGCTCACCGCCAATCTGCGCGCCGTCGACCTGATCGCTCGGATCGGCGGCGAGGAGTTTCTGGTGGCACTGCCCGACACCACGCCCGAAGCCGCCCATGCCACCGCCGAACGGCTGCGACGCAAGATCGGCGACACGCCGGTTCTGCTGCCTTGCGGTCGCAGGTCGGCCAATCTGACACTTTCCATCGGGCTGACAGTAGCCTCCGGCGCGGCGCTGACGGACCTCGTCATTGACGATCTGATCGGCCTCGCGGACAAGGCCCTGCTCGATGCCAAGATCGACGGGCGCAACCAGGTAATGGTGGCCAAATCCGCCGCCTGACGCCGGCAAACCGCCACAGCGGCCCCGTCTCTCAAACGCGTCAGCGCCAGGAACCTCTGGCGCGCCATGATCCCTTGCCCATCGCGGCAAGACGATCGGCAAAGGCGGCCCTTTCATCGGGTGTCATCGCGGCAATGCGTTCCAAAAGAACTTCGCGGCCTATATCCATCCACTCTGTCATTCTGTGGCTTTGCCCGGCCAGGATTGCTCCGGCGGCGTCTTTGTCCCAGGGCTCGGCGCGCAATGCGGCAATCAGGGCGTTCATGTCCCGGCGCATATCCTGACGCATGTCGAGAAAGCCGGGATTCGC
Source organism: Paracoccaceae bacterium (assembly GCA_020446815.1). Taxonomy (GTDB): domain Bacteria; phylum Pseudomonadota; class Alphaproteobacteria; order Rhodobacterales; family Rhodobacteraceae; genus Albidovulum. The sequence continues at coordinate 282,219 of JAGRDY010000018.1, read as the reverse complement.
CGCCATGAAAGCCCCGCGCAGGGCCTTGCGATCTTCTTTTGACAAGGCCTGTGTGAAAGGGCCAAAGCCGATATCGCGCGCCGGGCCCTGCGGGCCGTACCAATGGTGCCGCATCGCGCCACCGACGACAATGCCCGCAACCAGCAGGTTAAGCGCCAGCGACACGACCAGCACCAGCCTGGTCCATTTGCCGGAACCGCCCTTGCCGCCGCTGGAATCGTTTGTGCCCATCCGAGCCATGCTCAACCCTCCGATCCATCGAGAAAGGCAGAGACTTCCGCCTCCGGCAGCAATTCCACCGATGCGCCGGAGGGATCGGCCAATCCGTATGCCAGCCCTTCCGGCGCGACATTTCCGGCAAAACCGATCCACAGCCCCGCACAGGCCGCCGTGGCCAGACCTCCGACACCGCCCCAGCCGCCGATCACCGCCAGAACCCGCGCAAACACACTGTCACGGACCGGAGCGGCGCGCATCCGCATCTCGGTTTGCGCCGCTCTCATCACCCGCGCCATCAGCGCGCCGGACGGCTCCGGCGGCGCTGATCGTGCCGCTGCAAACAGGTTTTCAAGCCGGTCATCGCGTTTTGCGTCGTCAGTCATGTTCATACCCCAATTCTTCACGCATTCCTCCAAGTGCCGCCACCAGGGCCCGTTTGCCGCGGGCAACAAGGCTTTCGACGGCCTCGGTGCCGATGTCCATGATCTCGCCAATCTCGGGGTTGCTCAACCCTTCGAGGTGACGCAGCACCACCGCCTGGCGCTGGCGCTCGGGCAGATGCTGCAATGCCGCCTCGAGGGCCGCGGCCCGGTCGGCCGCGATCATCCGTTCAGACACACCCGGATGGCCATCTTCGGGTTCGGGTACATCGTCAAGCGCCACGGCGCGGCGGCGCCGCAGCCGGTCGGTGCACAGATTGACCGCCACCCTGTATAACCAGGTCGAAACCCTGGCCCCGCCGCGCCGCCAATCGGGTGCCATCCGCCAAAGCCGCAACATGGCCTCCTGCACCACATCCTCGGCTTCGTCGCGGTCGCCCAGCATCCGCACCGCCACCCGGAAAGCGAGCGGGGTCAACCGGGCCGTCAGTTCACGCGCCGCCTGCGCATCACCCCGGCCGTAGCGGGCCAGAAGCGCTGCGTCCTTATCCTCTTGCCGCGCGTCAAACGCCATTTTCATCGCCTCATGGCCCGCAGCGCCGATCGCCCAAACCAAAACCATTTTCCGAAGAATGCCGGGGCCCAGACCATCAAATCATCACCCGAGCATTCGCAATTCCGCACCTCCGGCCAGAGGGCCGCTACCGGGCGATTGATACCGCCCGGCAACCTCAACAGCCAACCTTAATCTTGGGCATCACCCCAACCGAACCAGCCATGCTTGCCATGTTGGCTTTTGCCATGTCCGCCGCGCTCGGCCATCCTTTTGCGCATGGCGTCGATTTCCGCCTCGCTCAGCGCGCCGTCGCCGTCGCTGTCAAGCCTCTCGAACATCCGGCCCGGCATCGACGGGATCTGCATTTCGCCCGCACTGAGTTTGCCGTCGCCGTCGCTGTCTTGCGTGCTGATCCGCTCGGCTGCGATCCTCTCGGCCATCTTCTGCATTCGATCGCCAATGAAGGTGGCAAGTTCGGCTTGCGAAATCAACCCGTCTGCATCGGCGTCCATCGCGGCAATTTCGGCCTGGCGCCGGGCCTGGATTTCCGCCTGCGTCACCTTGCCGTCACCGTTCGCGTCCGTGGCGGCAAAGTCGAACATCATTTCCATCATACGCGGGCCTTGGCCCATCATCCCACCTTGCCCAAACTGATTGGCCAGCGCAGGGACCGGCGCCATGAGGGGCGTGGCGCCAAGGGCCAGAGCAAGGGCGGCAGAAATATTTTTCGACATCATCTTCCAAGTCCTTTCAGGTTGAATTTTCCAGCGGGGTCGCCCACTTTCTGTTTTATCAAACGCCCATCACCGGAATTTCCGTCGCCGGGCGATAACAAAAATGCGCGATATCCCTGCACCGCCTGTCCGGCGGGCTTCCACCCTCGCGGCGATCAGTGCTAGAGGAGGGGCCAGAACAAGGAACTCCCCCAATGTCCGATACCGCGATCCTGCCCGAAGATGACCGTCCGCTGCGCCCGGCGATGTTGCGCGGATGGCGGCGCCATTGCCCGGCTTGCGGCGCCGGTGCGATGCTCCATTCCTATCTCAAGGTGAATGACTGCTGCCCCAGTTGCAGCGAGGCATTCCATCACCACCGCGCCGACGACGGGCCCGCCTATCTGACGATCCTGATCGTCGCACATCTGATGGGACCGCTGATCTTGTGGGCCTTCATCGCGCTGCGTCCCGAACCGCTGGTTCTGGCGACCACATTCTCGGTGGGCTGCATTGCCTTGTCGCTTTTTTTGCTGCCGCGCCTGAAGGGGGTGCTGGTGGCCATTCAATGGGCCAAGCGGATGCATGGTTTTGGCGCGGATGGCTGAAGGTGCGGCCGCTCAGGCCGCGGCCATTCGCGACGCGGCGACAGTCGTTCTGGTGCGCCGGGGGCCGGACGGCCCGACGCTTCTGATGGGTCAGCGCGGATCGGGGGCGGCGTTCATGCCCGACAAATACGTCTTTCCCGGCGGCGCCGTCGATGCCGGCGATGCCAGGGTGGCCCTGGCAAGCCCGCTTGCTGCCTGCTGCGCGGCGCGGCTTGCGCGGAACTGTCCGCCCGGAATCGGCCCCGCGCTGGCGGCCAGCGCCATCCGCGAACTCTGGGAAGAAACGGGGCTCTTGCTTGGCACGCCAGGCGTCTGGGATGCCGCCCCCCCTGGCTGGAAGGGTTTCGCCGCCACCGGCCACCGGCCGGCAGCCGCGCCCTTGTCATTCATCTTTCGCGCCATTACCCCGCCGGGCAGGCCCCGCCGTTTCGATGCGCGGTTCTTTCTGGCCGATGCCGATCGGATCATTGGCGATCTCGATGATTTTTCCCGCGCTTCCGATGAATTGGGCCATCTGCATTGGGTGCCCCTGGGGCAGGCACGCCGGTTGAACCTGCCCTTCATCACCGAGGTGGTACTGGGCGAGGTGGACGGACTCTTGAAACGCGGTGGCCCACCTGAATCGGTGCCTTTTTTCGACAATTCCGGGGATGAGCCGCGGTTTTGGCGCCTGTAGCGCCGGGCGCCGCCAGCGGACCCCGGAAAGCGGCGCTGGCGTGGTTTGCCCGCTCAGCCGAAGCTGAGCACGATGATCAGGACCGATGCGACAATGAGGGCGATGCCCAGCCCTTCACGCAACTGAAGTCTTTCGCGAAAGACCAGCGTCGAAACCGCCACCATGAACACCATCTCGACCTGGCCCAGGGCCCGCACATAAGCGGCGTTTTGCAGCGAAAAGGCCGCGAACCAGCCCAGCGAGCCGAAAGCACCGGTAACGCCAACCCAAACGGTCTTGCGCCACAGGCCCAGCACCCGCGTCACCTCGCCCGGTTCGCGCCAGACCAGCCAGACCAGCATGATCGCCGATTGCAACATGGTCGCCGCTGCCAGGGCCAGAATCGTGCGCAGGAAAAACGGCGCGGGCAACAATGCCAGAGTGGCACCGCGATAACCAATGGCCGACAGGCCGAAAAGACCCCCCGCCATGATCCCGTAAAGGGGTGCGCGGCCGATCATCTTTGCCCCGATCCCGGTGCCCCGCGACATCAGTATGACCCCACAAAAGCCGATGCCGATGGCGATCCATCCGGTGCGGCTGACCGCCTCCGAAAGGAACAGCGCGGAAAAAGTGGCAACCTGCACGGTTTCGGTTTTGGTAAAGGCGATCCCGACCGCGAAGTTGCGCAAGGAAAAAAGCGCAACGGTAAGAAAAGTCGCGACAATCTGCGCCACGGCGCCGATCAGAACGAAAACCCAGAAATCGGGCGAGAGCGGCGGCAGAGCGCTGTCAAGCACCACCAGCGCCGTTCCCGCCAGGGCGCTGGCGATGGGTGCGGCGAACAGGAACCGCGAAAACGTCGCGCCGCCCGTCGACAGACCGACACGCTTCAACTGCTTTTGCAGCATGAAGCGCAGCGTCTGCAAGGCCGCGGCGGCCAGCGTGAAGATTACCCACAGGCTCATCCGCCCCTTCTGGCATGCCGCAGCGGCTTGTGAAAGCTCAGCTTTTCGGCCAGAGCGGATGGGGCACGGGATCCTTGGTTTTCAGCAGATAGCGGCGGAAGACTTCGCTGTAACTGGCGTAGCGATAGCCATCGTTGCGGCGCAAGAACTCGTCCCGCTGGGCGGCGTAAATCGCCGGGAGACGGTACCAGGCAACCTGCGGTTTGGCATGATGAACACAGTGTAGGTTGTTGTTCAAAAAGAGAAATGGCAAGATCGTGCCGCCTTCGATCACCACTGACCTGCCGCGGGCGCGCTCATGTGCGCGGTGCTCAAGAAAGGTGCGAATCTTGAGAATCGACAGCCCCGCATAGGCCGACAGGATATAGGCCCAGGCCGGCATCGGCACATGCACCATCCAGTAGCATACCGGAACCAGCCCCGCGCCGTGTAGTATCCAGTCGCGCCAGATCGCCCGGTCGCCTGCCGCCATCAGCCGCAGATCGCCACGGATCAGCGCCAGAACCGACCGCGCGGGCCCGATGATCATCCGCCCCAAAAGCGTGTTGTTGGCCCGCAGAATCAGCCGATGCAGCCGCGACAGGCCCGCCCAGACGGCAGGATCAAGAAAATTGGTTTCCGGATCGTCGTAGGGGTCGGTCAGGAATTCATCGCGGTGATGGGCGAGATGCAGATCCCGGAACCGCCCGTAGGGGTAAAACAGGCCGATGGGCAGAAATACCAGAATTTCGTTCATCATGCGGTTGGCGAACGGATGCCCGTGCAGAACCTCGTGCTGCAACGACGAATGCATGACCATCGCAAGTGTCGCCACCAGCATGGCGGCAGGCAACCACAGCGCGGCCAGCCATGTCGTCGCGACAGCCCATGTCACATAACACGCAAAAACCAGCAGCAGGGTTGGCCATTCCACTGGGTTTTTGTGTTTTTCAGACATTTCCGCCCCCCGACCGACCCCAGGTGATCCGGGCCCACACCCGTTCGTAAAATATGTAACAGATCAGCCCGGTGCCGGTGTTTATCACCGCCATCATGCCGCCCAGCGCCAGCGACCCGGTCATGATGAACCCCACCAGAAGCATCGTGGCCAAGCCCAGGGCATTCCACAAAATCGCTTTCAGAATCGTACGCTTGCCCGTGTCCATGATACCGCCTTCCTTTGCTCCGGGTGCTAGCAAGCGTCGCGGGTTTTGCCCATTCCGGGAATGGTTAACATTTATATGCAACTATGTTATTTATCACCGTATGAGTCATTTTATCGACAAACGCGACCGTGCCGGCATGTTTCGTGACCGTCTGGGCCAGGCAATGGCAGAACAGGCCTTCACCCAGAGTGGTCTGGCCCGCTCGGTCGGCGTGGACCGGTCGACGATTTCCCAACTTCTGACGGGCGATGGCGCGAGACTGCCGAATGCCCAGGTGGTGGCCGAATGTGCCGCGTCGCTGGGGGTATCGGCGGACTGGCTCCTGGGGTTGTCCGAACGGCCCGAGCAGCTGGCCGATCTGCTTGCGACCTCGCTGACCATGACCGAAGCGCCGCGCGCCCTGATCGACGAGACGATCTTTGCCTGGCATCAGGAAGCGGCCGGATTCAAGGTGCGCCATGTGCCCGCGACACTGCCCGACATGCTCAAGACCCGCGCCATGCTGCGTTGGGAATATGAGCCTCAGCTAGGGCGCAGCTCCGATCAGGCCATCGGCGCCAGCGAAGACCGGCTGGGCTGGATGCGCAATGCGCGGTCGGATTATGAAATCGCCCTGCCCCGGCATGAGCTCGAGGCCTTCGCCCGCGCCGAAGGCTATTACCGCGGTCTGCCCGTCGATATCCGCCGCGATCAGATCGCCCAGTTGCGCGATCTTTATGCGCAGCTCTACCCGGTTTTGCGCATCTATGTCTTTGATGCGCGGCGGGTGTTTTCCGCCCCGGTGACGGTTTTTGGCCCGCTGCTGGCGGTGATCTACCTGGGCCGCCATTACATTGCCTTTCGCGATACCGCCCGCGTTACCGGCTTTTCGGCGCATTTCGACTGGCTGGTGCGCGAAGCAGAAATGGGGGCGCGGGATTTTCCGGCCCTGCTTGACCTGCTGAGCCGCGAAATCGTCTGAAAAGGTCTGGCAAAGCCGGGCCGAATGCCGCCGACAAAGGGCGTAACAGCCATGCGGCAAGCATTAAAGACGCGACAGGTTTGCTGGGTCATAGCCATTGAATTCAAGGACTTGCCGCGCGACATTCATCAAATCATCACGCAGGACCGGCCGTCGCGACAATACCCGCGCAAACGCCCCCGAAGGGGTGCCAATGACCGCCGCCCGATAATCGGCATCGACCCAAAGCACCCACAGATCTTCCTGCACACCCGCCCCCTGACGGATCATGCGGCCAGGGCCGGTGACCCGGGTTTCGGCGAGAAACGCACGCGCGCCATTGGGTCCGCAGCGGGTGCCGGTGACGCGAAACGCGCCTGGCCCCGTCGGTTTCCAGGTTTCACCCAAGGGGCCGCATTCCGCTTCGGCGCCGTAGGCCGCAACGATGAACCAGACATCGCCAAAGCGGGCCGGGTCGAAGTTTGCGGCCGACGAAATCTGCCGACCCCCATCGCGGTGCCCCCGGCCCATCGGCAGCGCCGTGCAACCCGCCAGAGCGAGGATCAGGATTAGCGCGAATGGCCGCGGCGGCATCTCTGGCACCCCTCCATGACCGGCATTTCCAACATATCTTCTTTGACTGAAACCCGATGTGCAACCCCTATGGGCCGGGCTCAATTCCCTCTCTTGCCGTGCGCGAATTCACCAATTACGAGGCGGCTTGATGAAAAGCGAAATGAAAACGATCTTTGCCGCCGAATCCGCGCCGCTTTGCGTTGCCGTTCTCGTGCTGGCCGATGCCAATGCGCTGGCGCTGGCCGCATCGGTCGATCCGATGCGCGCCGCCAACCGCCGCGCCGGACGTACGGTTTACCGCTGGCGCTACTATTCAGCCGCAGGCGGGCCGGTGCCGCTGACCGCCGGTTTCGAGATCGCCACCGAGCCGCTGACCGTGCGCACCGAAGCCGATGCACTGATGATCGTGGCGAGCTTCAGGCTTGCCGAACAGGCCACACCACCGCTGATCCGCCTGCTTCGGCAGCAGGCGTCGCGGTTGCGGGCGATGATCGGCGTCGACGGCGGCAGCTGGATCCTGGCGCTGGCGGGGTTGCTCGACGGGCAGGCGGCGACGGTTCACTGGGAAGATCTCGAAATCTTTGCCGACCGCTTTGCCGCCATCGATGTGCGCCGCGACCGCTATGTGATCTCGGGCCGCTTCGTGACCACCGGCGGGGCGGCGCCAAGCCTCGACATGATGCTGGAACTGATCCGCGCGCGCCAGGGCGCGGAACTGGCGCTGAGGGTGGCGGGCGCGCTGCTCTATGAACCCGTGCATTCGGCGGCGGCCCCCCAGCACGCCGTTTCCGCCGCCGGGCTGGCACGCACCGCCCCCGCGCTGGGGCGCGCCATCGCGATGATGGAGGCACGCCTGGAGGATCCGCCACCCATCGCCGCGATCGCCAGCGCGGTCGGCCTGTCGCAGCGCCGTCTGGAAATGCTATTTGCCGACAGGCTGGGGCTCAGCCCGGGGCGGTTCTTTCTTGACCTGCGGCTCGATGAGGCGCGCCGCATGGTCACCGACAGCGGGCTTGCGCTTGGCGAGATCGCGCTCAGATGCGGATTTTCAAGTCAGGTGGCCTTTGCCCGCGCCTTTCGCACCCGCTTTGCCACCACCGCCACGGCGCTGCGCCGGCAAGGCCGCGGGGGGCTACCCGCCAGCAAGCCATAGGGTGCGCCTTGTGCGCCCCTGCCGCCGGCCCGGTGCATCTGGACATCGGCCTTGTTGTTCTGGCTGCCCCGGATCATGAACCCACGGCAAAGCCGCGATCGCTAAGGGCTGCTTTCGCCGGGTGTGGTTTTCCTTATGTGTTTCCCCTGCCTGTCGGGGGCGAACCCGACAGGCCTTGCGGGAAGGGTATGTGCGGGCGGCTTCCGGGCCATGCGCGAAAGTGCAAGGCAATCGAGCGGCCTTGCGGACGCGGGATTTACGGCACTGCGTGCCGTTTGCCTCCGGCGGGAGTATTTGTTCAAAGATGAATGCCGAACGAAATCATCGCGCGACATTTCCGCTGGGCTTTCCGGCCCGTGCGCGCCATGCTGGCGCGAAACAGTTCCCACCGGTTGAAAATGCGCCTGCTGATCTCTTTTGCCGCCCTTTTCCTGTCGGTCATCCTGTTGCAGCTGGGAACCGGCGGCGTGGCGCCGCTCGATGCGCTGTCCGGGGTCTTGCTGGGGTTTACCACGGCTGAGGTCGGGACACTCGGATCGGCGCATTTCCTTGGCTTCTTCATCGGCTGCTGGTGGGCGCCGCGACTGATGGGGGCGGTCGGCCATTCGCGCGCATTCGCCGCCTTTACCGCGATGGGCACGATCGGTCTCATTGCCCACATGATGATCGTCAATCCCGTCGCCTGGGCGTTCTTGCGCATTGCGTCGGGGGCCTGTGTGGCGGGCTGTTACACGATCATCGAGGCCTGGCTGCAAGCCAAGCTGACCAACGAGACCAGGGGCCGCGCCATGGGCATCTATCGGGTGGTCGATGTCTGCGGTTCGCTTTGCGCCCAGCTCGTCATCGGCATTCTCGCCCCGGCGCAGTATTTTTCCTACAATCTGCTGGCCATCCTGTGCTGCGCGGCACTGCTGCCGGTAACTGTATCCAAGCGAGAACAGCCCCACACGCCCGCCGCACCCCGGCTGCGCCCGGCGCTGGCCTGGGCCAGATCGCCACTGGCCGCGGTCGGCGTTGTCGTGGCCGGCGTCACCGGGGCCGCCTTTCGCATGGTCGGGCCGCTTTACGGCCTTCACGTCGGCCTTTCGGCCGACAGGATCGCGCTTTTTCTGGCCGCCTATGTAGTGGGCGGCGCCATCGCGCAGGTCCCGCTGGGCTGGCTTGCCGACAAGTTCGACCGCCGCCATGTGCTGATGGGGCTTTCCATTGCCGCCATTCTGTCTTGCGGGCTGACGATCGAGCTTGCCGGGCTCGGCCCGGCCGGAATCTTCCTCGGTGCGGCCCTCTTCGGCGCCACCACCATGCCGATCTATTCGGTGGCGACCGCCCATGCCCATGACTTCGCGGACGACAGCGAAAGGGTCGAGCTTTCCGCGGCACTCATGTTTCTTTACGCCATCGGCGCCATCGCCTCGCCGCTGATCGCCTCGTCGCTGATCGGCGCCTTCGGCCCGGCGGCGATGTTCGCCTTCATCGCAGCCGCACATCTGGCGTTGCTCGTCTTCGGGCTGCTGCGGATGCGCGCCCGCCCTGCCCCCGATGCCAGAACCCGTTATATCTACACGCCGCGCAACTCGTTTCTGGTCGGGCGGCTCTTCGGGCGGTCGCGCGAGAGCCAATAACCGTGCCAATGGCTCTGGCCCTCGCCGTCTCAACCCGTTAAATCACCGCCGACGGACAGGAAAAAGGCGCGGCGCATGGCACGCATCCTCATCACTTCGGCGATTCCCTATATCAACGGGATCAAGCACCTGGGCAATCTGGTGGGCAGCCAGTTGCCCGCCGACCTCTACGCCCGCTATTGCCGCGACCGCGGCCACGAGGTGATGTTCATCTGCGCCACCGACGAACACGGCACCCCCGCCGAGTTGGCCGCCGCCAAGGCGGGCAAGCCGGTGGCCGAGTACTGTGCCGAGATGTGGCAGGTGCAATCCGATCTGGCCAAGGGGTTTCGCCTGTCCTTCGACCATTTCGGCCGCTCTTCGAGCCGGCGCAACCACGCACTCACTCAGCATTTTGCCGGCAAGCTCGCTGAAAACGGCCTTATCGAGGAAGTCTGCGAAAAGCAGGTCTTTTCGATCGCCGACAACCGTTTCCTGCCGGATCGCTATATCGAGGGCACCTGCCCCAATTGCGGCTATGCGCGCGCGCGGGGCGACCAATGCGAGAACTGCACCAAACAGCTCGACCCGACCGATCTCATCGACGCCCGCTCGGCGATTTCCGGATCGACCGATCTCGAAGTGCGCGAAACCAAGCACCTTTACCTCAAACAGCGCAGCCTGCGCGGCGCCATCGAGGCCTGGATCGATTCCAAGACCGACTGGCCGGTCCTGACCACTTCGATCGCCAAGAAATGGCTCCACGACGGCGACGGATTGCAGGATCGCGGCATCACCCGTGACCTGCATTGGGGTGTGCCGGTCAAAAAAGGCGATCAGCCCTGGCCCGGCATGGAAGGCAAGGTTTTCTACGTCTGGTTCGATGCCCCCATCGAATATATCGCCGCCACCGCCGAATGGGCAGATGCGAAGGGGCTCGACGACAGCGCATGGCAGCGCTGGTGGCGCACCGACAAGGGGGCGTCGGATGTGCGTTACGTGCAATTCATGGGCAAGGACAACGTGCCCTTCCACACGCTGAGCTTTCCGGCCACCATCATGGGCTCGCGCGAGCCGTGGAAGCTGGTCGACTACATCAAGTCGTTCAATTATCTGAATTATGACGGCGGCCAGTTTTCCACCAGCCAGGGGCGCGGCGTCTTCATGGATCAGGCGCTCTCGATCCTGCCTGCCGATTACTGGCGCTGGTGGCTCCTGTCGCACGCGCCCGAAAGCTCGGACAGTGAATTCACCTGGGAAAACTTCCAGACCTCGGTCAACAAGGATCTGGCCGATGTGCTGGGCAATTTCGTTTCTCGCATCACCAAATTCTGCCGCTCGAAGTTTGGCGAAGCCGTGCCGGACGGGGGTGCACTCGACGAGCGCGGCCGCGCCCTGATCGGCGAATTGGAAGCCCGCATCCGAGCCTATGAAACATTCATGGAGGAGATGGAAGTCAGAAAGGCCGCGAACGAACTGCGCACGATCTGGTCCGCAGGCAACGAATATCTGCAATCCGCCGCCCCCTGGGCCTTGTTCAAGATCGACCCCGCGGCGGCGGCGGCCATCACCCGGCTGTCGTTGAACCTGGTGCGGCTTTATGCGGTCTTGTCGGAACCTTTCATCCCCGATGCCGCCGCCAACATGCTGGCGGGCATGAAGACCGAGGATCGCACCTGGCCCGGCGATGTCGCCACGGCGCTCACCGCACTGCCCTCCGGCCATGCCTTCAAGACACCCGAGTTGCTCTTTGCCAAGATCACCGACGAGGACCGCGAGGATTGGGCAAAACGCTTTGCGGGCACAAGAACCCGGGATACCGAAAACGTTTCGACGCCACATTGACCTATCAGGCATCGCCAAAGGCCCGCGCGCGTTGCAGGAGGGTTCGGGCTTTGGGCGATTCAGAGGGTTGCCGAAACGGCATACATGCGGTCAATTGGCGGTCTTCGACTCGCCATGTCCTTGCAACCGGAAAGGCGGGGCTTTCACCCCGCCCTTCCGTCCGTCACGACCGACCGGGATCGAAATCAGGCAAGTGCCAGATTGGTCGCCGATTCACGCCCGTCGCGGCCTGCTTCGATATCGAAAGTGACCTTCTGGCCATCCTTCAATTCACGCAGACCCGCCCGCTCCAGCGCGGAAATATGGACGAAAACGTCCTTGGTGCCGCCATCCGGGGCGATGAAACCGTAACCTTTGGTAGAATTGAACCATTTCACGGAGCCTGTGGCCATCGTGATGTCTCCTTCAAGTATGCCGCCCGCGCTATTGCAGCGGCCTGGCGCAGTCAGGGCAGTATCGAAAGACTGAGGCCATTGAAGCAAACAGTGGTCGATAGTGATAACGTCGCGCCGTCCATATGCGTCATTTTTTCCCATTTTGCAACAAATATCAGTTATTGCGCACGATGACCGGACGCCTCTCATCCAGGCAGCGGGGAAGGCAACCCGGGCCCTTCGGCGCGGTTCGAATTGACCAGGGTGGCGACACGCCAGCTTTGCAGAACCCCCGGCCCGGCAGGCCGCATCAGGGCGGCGGCGCCATGCCCCGCCTCGCCCAACCATAGCGGCCAGTCGGCCACCTCGATCGTCACCGGTTCACGGTGATGGATCGCGCGCAGCCCCGGCCCGGCATCGGTGGTGACGATTGCGCAGGCGGTCAGGGTTTCGCCCCGGCGTTGCCAATCCTGCCAAATCCCCGCGAAAACGAGCGGCTGGCCATCGGTGCGGCTGACATACCAAGGCATAGGCGTCTGCCCTTCCTGCCGCGTCCACTCGTAAAAGCCATCCGCGGGTATCAGGCAGCGCCGCGCCCGAACCGCCGCGCGGAAGGCCGGCTTTTCGGCGATGGTGTCGGCCCGGGCATTGATCAGCAGCGGTCCGCCGGTTGGTTTTTCATACCAATGCGGCACGAATCCCCAACGCATCGACCTGAGCCGCCGCTGACCGGTCTCGCTGGTGCAGACGGCGATATTCTGGGTCGGGCAGACGTTGTAACGCGCGCCCTGCGGCAGGTCGTTGCCAGGCAAGGCGTCAAAAAGCTGCACCATGGCTTCGGCAGGCAGGGTGATGGCAAAGCGTCCGCACATCCGGCCAGTCTAACGCAGCGCACTGTAATGAAAAGACGCAAGCAAGCGAGCGCCGGCGCCTTTCCGTCTTGACCTGGCCGCAGGTTACTGGCCCAGTTTCCTGATCCGGCCTTCGACCTTGTTTGTGACCTTGCCCGTCGCCGCGATATATTCGATCACGTCATTGGCCATCAAACTGCCGTTTCCGGCATTGATGATCACCTTGCCGCCACCCAACGCCGTATAACCGTCGCCACCGCCCAGCATGTAGTCGTTGGTCGCAACCTTGTAGACCCTGTTCAGGTCGAGCGGTTGGCCGTCGACCATGACATCCGATACCCGCGACCCGGCAGGAGCCGAAGCATCGAAGGCGAAAGTGATGCCCGACACTTGCGGGAAGCGCCCGGCGCCCTTCTCGACCTGACTCACACCGTTTTCCAATGCCGCAAGGATCTGCGAACCGGGCAATTCGGTCATCACCGTCACATTGCCGAACGGCAGTTCGGAAAGGATGTCGCGGCGGGTCAGCACCGTGCCTGGGTCATAGGTCCGGTCCGCCCGGATACCGCCGCCATTGGCAATCGCGATATCGGCCCCGGTGGTCGCACGCATCGCATCGGCAATGAGGTTTCCGATCGCCGATTCCTCGGCCCTTACCACATTGCGCCGCGAATCCATCGCGGTTTCGGCAACGCCGATCTCGACATTCAGGCTTTCGTCCAGTTCATTTTGCAACTTGTCAACCAGCGCCTGGGTCTGCGGGTCGGGTGTGACATCGGCCGTGTCGATGAAACGGAAATGCGGCACCCAATGGATGGTACGCTTGCCGTCCTTGTCGGTACCGATATCGACGATCAGATCGACCGGCGACAGGAATTCGCCGTCAATCGAGGTTTCCACATAGGCAGTAACACCGTCATAGGCCGTCGCATAGGAATGGTCGTCGCCCGACATGATCACGTCGAATTCATGGCTGGCGATCAATTCGCGGTCGTTGCTCATGTCGGTTTGCACGACGCCGACAACGATGTCGGCCCCATCGTCGCGCGCCTTTTTTGCCGCAGCAATGGCGGTTTCGACCGTCGGCAGGAATTTCAGATCTCCGGTCGAGGCAACCTCGGGCGAGGTGTCCTGCGCCACCGGAACAAGGGCGACCTTCAGCCCGCCCACCTCCTTCATCATCACTCCGCCCAGCCCTTCGATGGGCGAGCCATCGGCGTTGGTGATGTTGATCGCCGCCCAGGGATATTTCGACGCCTTCATCTTGTCGAAAAAGTTCTCTGGCCCGAAATCGAATTCGTGATTGCCTGGCACGGCTATGTCGAAGGGCACCAGATTGGTCAGGTCAATGGTGTTCTGACCCTTGTCGAAACCCGACAGAAGCGAAGGCGACAGCATGTCGCCATCGAAGACGTAAAGCGTGTTGGGGTTGGCGGCGCGCTCGGCCAGGGCCACGGCGTTCTGGCGCGCAAAACCGCCTCGGCCGTCTTCCGCGGCAAAATCGTAGGTATCACCGACCCCGAGAATGGTCAGCTTGACGGTCTCGCCGAACACCGGCGTGGTTGCGGCCGCGGCAAGGAGCGTGGCGCCGCCCAAAAGGGCGGGCAATCGGCAACGAGGCTTGGTCATTTGAATTCTCCCTCAGGGTTGTCATCGTTCAAGTTTGCGGTCAGCGCAGAGCAGAGTCAAAGCCAATCCACACCGCCCGCCGCGCCCGAAACCGCGCCGGTGGCGATCTGGGCCATTGACCGCGACACCTGTGCAAGGCATGACCGGTGCATGTTGATCTTCAAGATTTTCCGCCGCCCCGAATGGGATGCCTTCCGCACCGCCGGGTGTACTGACGGGGCGCCTGTAGACCGGGCCGACGGCTTCATTCATTTTTCGACCGCACCGCAACTGGCCACCACCGCAGCCCGGCATTTCGCCGATGAAAGCGATCTGGTGCTTGTCGCGGTCGAAGCCGATCGGCTGGGCGCGGCCCTGAAATGGGAAGAGTCACGCGGCGGGGCGCTTTTCCCGCATCTTTACCGGGCCTTGCGCATTGATGAGGTGCTCTGGGACAAGTCCCTGCCGCTTGGCGCCACCGGGCATATCTTTCCGCAAGGTGTGCTGTGAAGCTATACGAACGCGCCGGGCTGTGCGCCCTGCACCGGCTTGATCCGGAGACCGCCCACGGGCTTTCGATCAGGGCGCTGAGGCTGGGGCTGGCGCCCCTGACGGGTGTCGTGACATCGCCGCGCCTTGCGACAACGCTTTGCGGATTGTCTCTGCCCAACCCGGTCGGGCTTGCCGCCGGATATGACAAGAACGCCGAGGCCGCCGGGCCCTTGATGCGCGCCGGGTTCGGGTTCATCGAACTGGGCGCGGCGACCCCGCGCGCCCAGCCGGGAAACCCGCGGCCCCGGCTTTTCCGGTTGACCGAGGACAGGGCCGTGATCAACCGTTTCGGGTTCAACAATGACGGGGCGGATGCGATTAAAGCGCGGCTGTCACGATTGCAGCGACTTATCCCGATGGGGGTCAATCTCGGGGCCAACAAGCAAAGCCGCGACCGCGCCGCAGATTTCGTCAAGGTGCTGACGACCTGCGCGCCTGTGGTCGATTTCGCCACCGTCAACGTATCTTCGCCCAACACCGAAAAACTCCGCGATCTGCAGGGCAAGGCCGCGCTTTCCGCCCTTCTGGCCAGGGTCATGGCGGCGCGCGACGGGCTGGCGCGACCCATCCCGGTATTTCTGAAGATCGCCCCCGATCTTGATGGTGCCGATCTGGAAGACGTGGCCGAGGTGGCGTTGGCCGCGCGGGTCGACGCCATTATCGCCACCAACACCACGCTTGCCCGCGACAATCTGCAAAGCCATCACGCAAAGGAAACCGGTGGGTTGTCCGGCGCACCGCTTTTCGATCGCTCCACCCGCGTTCTCGCCCGCCTGTCGGACCTGACCGGAGGGCGGTTGCCGTTGATCGGTGTGGGCGGGATCGCCACGGCAGAGCATGCCTATGCCAAGATCCGCGCCGGCGCAACGGCGGTGCAGCTCTATTCGGCGATGATCTATGGTGGTCTGTCGCTGGTCGCCGATATCGCCCGCGAGCTGGACGCATTCCTGGCACGCGACGGGTTCGCGACGGTGGCCGATGCAGTGGCGACGGGGCGCGGTGAATGGCTATGACGCCGCCGCCAATTCCGCATGGCGGTAGCGCAGCGCCATGGTGACGGCGCGCGCCGTGTTCAGCACCATGAGCGCCGCCCAAAGCCCGTGATTGCCCCATGCCGCCGTCAGGATCAGCAGCGCCGCCACATAGACCGCCACCGATATCAGCATCGTGTTGCGCATCTCGCGCGACAGGGTCGCGCCGATGAAGATGCCGTCGAACATCCAGCTTGCGATGCCGATCAGCGGGGCCGCGGCAACCCAGGCAAGATAGTCCCGCGCGGCCAGCCGCACATCCGGTTCGGTCGACATCAGGTCGATGATCCACGGACCCACGAACCAGAACGACACCCCGAGCAACACCGCGCCGCCGACGCCCCACTGGCTGGTCACCACCGACGCCCGCCGCACCCGTTCCATCGACCGCGCGCCAACGGCCTGCCCAACCAGAGATTCGGCGGCGAAGGCAAAGCCATCGAGCCCGAAGGCGGTGATTTCCAGAAATTGCAGCAACACCTGGTTGGCCGCCAGAGTCACATCGCCATATTGCGCGCCGAAGAAAACAAAGGACGTGAACGCCCCCTGCAACAGGACCGAGCGCAGCATGATATTGCCGTTCACCGTCATCATCAGGCGCATGCGCGCGCGATCGAAGACCCGCGCCCAGTCGCACCATTGGCCACCCGAGAACCCCGCCCGGCACAGCCACAGGCCCAGCGCCAGCCCGCCCCACTCGGCGATCAGACTGGCGATGGCGACGCCCTCGACCCCCCAGCCAAGGCCAAGGACGAACCAGAAATCGAGACCAATGTTCAACCCGTTCATCCAGACCTGCAAGACCAGCACGGAACGTGTGCGTTCCAGCGCGATCAGCCAGCCTGTCACCGCATAGAGCGAAATGGCCGCCGGCGCACCCCAGATGCGGATCGCCAGATAGCCGCGTGTCAGCGTCTCGACTTCGGCCGAAGCGGGGGCTAGCGCGAAGGCGGCACGAAAGACCAGACCTTGCACGATGATGAACGCCAGTCCGGCGGCGGCCCCGATCATCAGCGCCCGCATCAGGATCGCGCCGGTTTCGCCAGGATTGAGGGCACCGTGGGACTGCGCCACCAATCCCGACGTGCCCATGCGCAGGAATCCGAAGATCCAGTAGACCGAAGCCAGCACCACCGCCCCGACCCCGACCGCGCCAATCGGCGCGGCCAGCCCCATCTGACCGACGACGCCGGTATCGACGGCTCCGAGAAGCGGCACGGTGGCGTTCGACAGAACGATGGGCAGCGCGATATTCAGGACGCGCCGGTGTGTGATGTCAGCCATTCTGGCGACCGGTCTCGCCGCCCGGCATCAGGAAATGCGCTGTCCCCTGGGCGAAAAGCCGGCTGCGGTTGTCCTGCCACGCCTCGACATGGACACTGGCATATCGCCGCCCTGAGCGGTTGACCCTTGCGCGCGCATAGGCATCGCGCGGCAAGCCGGTGCGCAGGTAGTCTACGGTGAAATCAATGGTCTTGGGCAAGCGTGGCAAACGCCCGGCCGCGGGCGCCGCGGGGTCGAAGTTGCCGTTTTCCATTGCCTGCCAGATCATCGACCAGCTCAGCTCGATGATCGCCGTTACCTCCAGAAAGGCCGCCGTCACACCGCCATGGATCGCCGGCAGTTGCGGGTTGCCGATAAGTTTTTCATCGAACGGCAAAAGCGCGGTCAGTTCATCGCCGCGGCGATCGAACCGGATGCCGAGAAACTGAACGAAGGGAACGCCCGCCACCAGCGCATTGAGCGCTGCATCGCGGCGTTGCTTGACGATCTGCACCGGCTCGGGCCGCGGCCGCATCATGGCTTGCCCCCTGCCGCCCGCTCGACGGTAAATGCCCCGGTCGCAGAGGCCACGGGACGGGCGCTGTCCTCGTCAAAGGCGGTCGCGCGGACAAAGGCCACCGATCGGGTGACATGATAGCATTCCGCCCGCGCCGTGATCCGCTGGCCGGGGGTTGCCGGGCGCATGTAATCGATCCGCAGGTCTATTGTCGCCGTTCCCGTCGGACCGGTCGGATGGCTCATCACCGCCGCCCCTCCGCAGGTATCCATCAGCGCCGAAACTGCGCCGCCATGGATGACGCCGGATTCCGGGTCGCCGACAAGGCGCGCGTCATAGGCCATTGATATCGTGGCCCGGCCATCCTCGATCCGGTCCAGCACCATGCCCATTGCGCGTGCATAGGGAATGGATTCAATGAACTGCCGCGCGAGTCGCTGCATCTGGTCTGTCATTCGGCCCCCCTGACGCATCTTGCCTTGCGCCGTTTTATTGGCCCTTGCCAAACGCGCCGCAAGTGTTATCTTCTGCGATTGAGAATTATTCTCAATAAAAGATTGCCCATGCACGACCCCAATGCCACGCTCACCTCGTTGCCGCCCGCGACGATCGCGCCCGCCGGACACATCCGCCCCTGGCGCTTGATGATCGCCACGGCGCTTGTCGGGCTGGCGCTGGTTCCCGGCGACCTTGGGGCGCTGACCCGTAGTTTGATGACCGATGCCTTCGTACAGGTATCGGCCTTTGTCGCCGCGACACTTTTGCTGTTTTACGGGGCGGAAAGAATGTTTCGCTTCGATATCGGCCTTGCCATGGGCGGTGCCCGGCACATGCAGGTGCCCATGGCCGCCTTGCTGGGGGCAACACCGGGTTGCGGCGGGGCAGTGGTCGTAGTGGCGGCCTATGCTTCGGGCAAAGTCAGCTTCGGGGCGGTCGTGGCGACATTGACAGCGACGATGGGCGACGCCGCCTTTCTTTTGCTGGCCACCCGGCCCGATGCGGCCCTGGTTCTGCTACCTATGCAGATCGGGATCGGCATCCTCACCGGCTGGCTGATCGACCGTTTTGTGGCCGCTGACTACCGGCCAGGCGGCAGCACCTGCGACATCGCCCCCCGCATCGGCGGCCTGCGCCTGCGCGATCTGGCCTATCTTGCCGCCGCCGCCCCGGCGCTGATCGTCGGAGCCGCCCAGATCGGCGGTGCCACGCTCGGCAGTGTCATGGGTATGCCCGTTCAATGGTTTGCCCTGGCAGGGGTTTTCAGCGGTCTGGCGATCTGGGCATTTTCGCCAGTTGCAGCGATGACCAACCCCACCGACGGCCCGATCACTCGGATGGCCGAGGAGACGGCGTTCATCTCGGTCTGGGTGATCATCGCCTATCTGGCCTACGACTATGCCGCCGCCTTCGCCGGGCTCGACCTGAAAGCCATGTTCATGAGTGTGGCCCCCATTCTGCCGCTGATCGGCGCCGCGGTGGGGTTTGTTCCCGGCTGCGGCCCGCAGGTTCTGGTAGCCACGCTGTTCGTCAACGGCGCAATCCCCTTTTCCGCGCTGGCGGCCAATGCCATTTCAAACGACGGCGACGCGCTTTTCCCCGCGATCGCCCTGGCCCCGCGCGCCGCCATCATGGCGACGGTGTTTTCAACCGTACCGGCGCTTGTAGTCGCTTACGGATTCCATTTTCTGGCCCCAGGCTTTTTGGATTCTTCGCCCGACAGAGGAGTTGTGCCCGCCTTCGCGCAAGAGTAGTTTGCGGTTCGAGAGAGCCGCCATGCCCGATGACCTTCTGAATTTCAAAGACATGTGCGCACGGTTCGGCGTGACCCCCCGGACATTGCGCTATTATGAGTATATCGAACTGCTGGCGCCGACAAAGGAAGGGCGGTCACGTTTCTACGGGCACCGTGAAGTGGCCCGCATGACGCTGATCCTGCGTGGCCGCCGGTTTGGATTCAGCCTTGAGGAAATCCGCCAGTGGCTTTTGATCTACGAACGCAAAGGCACGCATGATCAGAACAGGGCACTGATAGAAATGGCCGACCGGCAATTGGCGGTTCTGAAAAAACAGCAAAAAGAGATCGGCGCGACGATCGACGATCTTGCGGCATTGCGCGATGCAACGGCCAAACTTCTGGTGTAACAGGTACCCCCGAAACCGGATCATCGGCCGAATGGCACGCTCACAAAGTTTCATCGGCTTGCCGACCATCTTTAACGACATTGCGTGAACGTCGGTGTGACGTGACGTTACAATGACCTTCACGTCAACTTGTCTTGTAAGCTGCCATCGAAACCAAAGATGTACCCCGCCTACACATATTGCAGTCCGGCTGAAAGGGGATACGGATGAGTGAGGAATTGATGACCATTCGCGCCATGTGCGACACTTTCGACGTCACACCGCGAACCTTGCGCTTTTATGAAGCAAAGGAGCTTTTGTCGCCGATCCGCGAGGGGCAGAAGCGGCTGTTCACCCGCCGCGACCGGGGGCGGCTGAAACTGATCCTGCGCGGCAAGCGATTTGGCTTCACGCTGGAAGACATCCGGCAGTTGCTGTCGCTCTACGACCTGGGCGATCAACAACAGACACAGTTGAAGCGGACGCTCGAGATCGCCCGGCAACGGCTTGACGCCATGCGCCAACAGCGCGCCGATCTTGATAGCGCGATCGGCGAACTTGACGAACAGATCATTGCGGGTCAGCAATTGCTTACCGAAAAAATGCGCCAATCAGCCGCCTGACCCTGTCCAGGAGACCGCCATGCCTGCCTACACGGCCCCGACCAAAGACATTCAATTCGTGCTCGATGAGGTCTTGATCATCTCCGGTAGTGATGTGCCGGGCTACTCGGATCTGCAACCGGACTTCACCGGCGCCATTCTGGACGAGGCCGGAAAGATCGCCCGCGACATCCTCGCCCCGCTCAATGCACCAGGCGATACCGAGGGTTGCCGGATCGAAAACGGCGTCGTCCACACCCCCCGGGGGTTCAAGGAGGCCTTCGCCACGATGAAGGACGGCGGCTGGAACGGGCTTGATCTGCCAGAGGAATTCGGAGGTCAGGGGCTGCCCTATCTGATCGGCATCGCGGTTGGCGAAATCTTCGTGTCTGCCAACATGGCCTTCAACATGTATCAGGGCCTGACCCACGGGGCCATCGGCGCGATCCTCGCACACGGAACCGAGGCACAAAAGGCCACCTATGTACCCAGGATGGCCAGCCTCGACTGGACCGGCACCATGAACCTGACCGAACCGCATTGCGGCACCGATCTGGGGATCTTGCGTACCAGGGCCGAACCCCAGAAGGATGGCAGTTACAAGATCACCGGGCAAAAGATCTTCATCTCGGCGGGCGAACACGACCTTGCCGACAACATCATCCATCTGGTGCTGGCCAAGGCTCCGGGCGGCGGCGAGGGAACCAGGGGCATTTCGCTGTTCATCGTGCCGAAGTTCCTGGTGGGCGAAGACGGCTCGCTCGGGCAACGCAACGCTGTCGCTGCGGGCAAGATCGAGGAAAAGATGGGCATTCATGGCAATGCGACCTGCGTGATGAATTATGACGGCGCCACCGGGTTCCTCATCGGCGATCTGCACAAGGGGATGCGCGCCATGTTCACCATGATGAACGAGGCGCGGCTGGGCGTCGGCCTGCAAGGCTATGCCGTGGCCGAGGCCGCCTATCAGAACGCCGTCGCCTATGCCAAGGACCGGCTTCAGGGCCGCGCCGCCACCGGGGCGAAAAACCCCGACGGCCCCGCCGATCCGCTGATCGTCCACCCCGATATCCGCCGCAACCTGATGGACCAGAAAAGCTTCGTCGAGGGCGCGCGCGCCTTCACCCTATGGGGCGCCTCGCTGATCGACCGGTCGCACCGTGCGGGCGATGCCGAGGCGGAAGGGCTGATTTCGCTGCTCACCCCGGTCATCAAGGGCTTTCTCACCGACAAGGGCTTCGAAATGGCGGTCAACGCCCAGCAAATTTACGGCGGTCACGGCTATATCGAGGAACAGGGCATGTCCCAATTCACCCGCGACGCCCGCATCACCATGATCTATGAAGGCGCCAACGGTGTGCAGGCGCTCGATCTCGTGGGGCGCAAGCTGGCGGCGGACGGGGGCAAGCATGTGCTGGCCTTCTTCGGGCTGGTCAAGCGCTTCATCAAGGAAAACGAGGGCAGCGAGGCGCTGAAGGGGGATTTCCTCGATCCGCTGAAGGCGGCGTCGAAGGATCTCCAGGCGGCGGGCATGTTTTTCATGCAGAACGGCATGAAGAATCCCGATGCGGCGCTGGCAGGGTCCTACGACTTCATGCATCTCTTCGGTCACGTCTGCCTTGGCCTGATGTGGGCGCGATCCGCGAAGGCGGCACAGGAGGCGCTGGCCGGCGGCAGCGACGACAAGGACTTCTACAAGGCCAAGCTCGCCACCGGGCGCTACTACATGGCGCGACAACTGCCGATGACGGCGATCCACCTCGCCCGCATCCAGACAGGGGCGGATCCGGTGATGGCATTGCCCGCCGAGTCGTTCTAGGATTGGCAGCACGCAAACACGCAAGACCATGTGCCACGCTGCGAGGTCTACGTTCAAGACGCCAATGATCTGGGGAGTACCGATGCCCGAACACCTGCGCCCGGCCCGACGCCTCGCCGTCGCCCCGACCCACGCCATCGGACAACTTGTGGTTTTCAGGGCCGGAAGCGAGGCGTACAAGGCATGACTTGCGCATCGCCACCCGCCGGATTGAGTATTTTTGCAAAGAAGAAACCCGAGGTGCGCCCCGGCATCCCGTGCGCGGCTGGCACGACCGGCCCTTTGACCGGATGCCGGGGCGGCTTCTCCTTTGGCGGTCATCGGCTCTCCAGCCTGTACCGCGATCCGATCTGGCGCAGAGAGGGGTTAAGGAATGATTACCCCAAGCCTTCTTCTTTGCAAAAATACTCAATCCCAACATGGGTCCGCACGCCCCCGGCCGGGAGGATGGCATGAGCGCGAAACTCTACTGCTTTGGCGAAAGCGGCAATGCCTACAAGGCGGCGCTGACCCTCACGCTTGCCGAAATGGAATGGCAGGCCAAATTCGTCGACTACTTCAACGGTGCCACCCGTACCCCCGAATTCCGCGCGCTCAACGAGATGGGCGAAGTGCCGGTGCTGATCGACGGCGATGTGACCTTGACGCAATCTGGGGTGATTCAGGATTACGTCAGCTCCAAGACCGGCAGGCTCGGCGGGCGTTCGGCGGCGGAGCGGCGTGATATCCTGAGGTGGGTCTTTTGGGACAATCACAAGATGTCGAGCCAGGCGGGCATGACCCGTTTCCTGATGAACTTCCTGCCCGCCGACCGGCGCGTGCCCGAGGTGATCAGCTTCATGCAGGCCCGTCTCAAGGCCGCCTACGGTGTGCTTGACACCCATCTGGATGGGCGCGCCTGGATGGTCGGCGACCAGATCACCATCGCCGATAATGCCTGTTGCGGCTATCTTTACTATCCCGAACCTTTCGGATTCGACCGCAAGGATTGGCCCAATATCGACCGCTGGCTGGACCGCATCGCCGCCCAGCCGGGCTGGAAACATCCCTATGACATGATGCCCGGCAACCCGTCGGACCGGGCCTGAAACCAAGGAGCGCCACATGAACTGGGTAATGATACTGCTCGCCTATACCGTCACCTCCGAAAACGTGCCCCATGAAGTCAAGACGTTCGAAGTGGAATTCGCCAACGAGGCCTTGTGCCAGACGGCGCGCCAACGGGTCGAGGAAGATCTCAAGACCCGCGCCATCACGGTAAAGGCCACCTGTGTTCAGACGACGGAAGGAGGAGGCCAGTAGGATGACCGACGCCTATATCTATGATGCGCTGCGCTCGCCCCGTGGCAAGGGCCGCGCCGACGGTTCCCTTCACGAGGTCACCTCGGTGGCCCTGTCGGCAAGAATCCTCAACGCCGCCAAGGAACGCAACCGGCTTGACGGTCACGCGGTCGAGGACGTGATCTGGGGCAATGTCACCCAGGTCGGCGAACAGGGGGGCTGTCTCGCCCGATCCGCGGTGCTTCTGTCCGACCTCGACGAAAGCATCCCGGGGCTGGCCATCAACCGCTTCTGCGCGTCGGGCATGGAGGCGGTGAACCTTGCTGCCAATCAGATCAAGGCCGGTGCCGGGCAGGCCTATATCGCGGGCGGGGTCGAGATGATGGGCCGTGTGGCGATGGGTTCGGACGGGGCGGCGATTGCCGTCGATCCGTCGCTGGCGATGAAGACCTATTTCGTGCCGCAGGGGATCGGTGCCGACATCATCGCCACCGAATACGGGTTGTCGCGCGATGACGCCGATGCCCTGGCCGTGGAATCGCAAAAACGCGCGTCCGCCGCCTGGGCTGAAAAACGTTTCGAGAAATCCGTCGTGACAATCCGCGACCAGAACGGCCTGCCGATCCTCGATCACGACGAATATATCCGCCCCGGCACCGACATGCAGACACTCGGCGGACTCACCCCGGCCTTTCAGGCGATGGGCGAAGTGATGCCCGGCTTCGACAAGATCGCGATGATGAAATACCCGCATCTGGAGCGGATCAACCATATCCATCACGCCGGCAATTCCAGCGGTATCGTCGATGGCGCCGCCGCTGTGCTGATCGGCAGCAAGGCGTTCGGCGAGGCACGCGGCCTCAAGCCCCGCGCCCGCATCCGCGCCACCGCCAAGATCGGCACCGATCCGACGATCATGCTGACCGGTCCGGTTCCGGTGACGGAAAAGATCCTGCGTGACAGCGGCATGTCGATTTCCGACATTGACCTTTTCGAGGTCAACGAGGCCTTCGCGTCGGTCGTGCTGCGCTTCATGCAGGCTTTCGATGTCGATCACGCCAAGGTCAACGTCAATGGCGGCGCCATTGCCATGGGCCACCCGTTGGGCGCGACCGGCGCGATGCTTGTCGGCACGCTGCTGGACGAACTGGAACGTTCGGGCAAGGGTATAGGCCTGGCCACGCTTTGCATTGCCTCGGGGATGGGGGCGGCGACGATCATCGAGAGGGTCTGAGCCATGGCCATCATCGACAAGGCCAGCGTTCCGGTCAGGACCGGCTCGATCTATCCCGAGCCCTATGCCAGCCAGATGGCCGGGCGTTCCTCGCAGCGGCTTGGCGATGCGGGCGGGCTGACGCAATTCGGCGCCAACGAGGTGATCTTGCAACCTGGCGCGCAGTCTTCCCTTCGCCACTGGCATCACCGCGAGGATGAATTCGTGATGGTCTTGCGGGGCGAATGCACGCTGGTGCAGGACGAGGGCGAAACCGTCCTGCGCCCCGGCGATTGCGCCGCCTTTCCGGCCGGTGATCCAAACGGGCACCATTTCGTCAACAAGACCGGGGCGGAGGCACGTTTTCTCGTCATCGGTGCCCGCATGAACCCCGAAACCGCCATCTATTGCGATGTCGATCTGCAAGTGGAGTTGAAGGACGGCAAAGCGACCTTCACCCATAAGGACGGCACCCCCTATCAGGAAGAAAGAACATGAGCGATTTTACCTATTCCGTCGACGCCGAGGGCATCGCCACCATCGTTTGGGATGTACCCGGCAAGTCGATGAACGTGCTGAATCTGGAAAGCCGCGATCTGCTGGAAAGCTTCATCGACAAGGCATTGGCCGACACCGGTGTAAAGGGCGTGATCCTGACCTCGGGCAAGAAAGACTTTGCAGGCGGCATGGATCTCAACATCATCGCGAAAATGAAGGAAAGCGCCGGCGACGATCCGGCGCGGGGCCTGTTTGACGGTATCATGAAATTCCACGCGCTGGAGCGCAAGATCGAGCTGGCGGGCATGGATTTCAAGACCAAGAAGGGGGCCAAACCCATCGTAGCCGCCCTGCCCGGCACCGCCCTGGGCATTGGTCTGGAAATTCCGCTTTCCTGCCATCGGATCTTCGCCGCAGACAATCCCAGGGCGAGGATCGGCTTTCCCGAGATTCTGGTCGGAATCTTTCCCGGCGCCGGCGGGACCACACGGCTGGTGCGCAAACTGGGCGCCATGGCGGCGGCCCCATTCCTGCTTGAAGGCAAGCTGAGTGAGCCCAAAAAGGCCAAGGCGGCGGGGATCATCGACGAAGTGGTCGCCCCCGATGAACTTCTGGCGCGAGCCCGGGAATGGGTGCTGTCGGCCACTGATGCCGATCTTGTCAAGCCCTGGGACGCAAAGGGCTACAAGATGCCCGGCGGCACGCCCTATCACCCGGCAGGCTTCATGACCTTCGTGGGCGCCAGCGCCATGGTGCACGCCAAGACCATGGGGGTCTTCCCGGCGGCCAGGGCGCTGCTCAGCGCCGTCTATGAGGGGGCGCTGGTACCTTTCGACACCGCGTTGAAGATCGAGGCGCGCTGGTTCACCAATATCCTGATGAGCCCCTCATCATCGGCGATGATCCGGTCCCTGTTCATCAACAAGGAAGCGCTGGAAAAAGGCGCCAACCGGCCCAGTGTCGCGGATCAGAAAGTCAGCAAACTGGGCGTTCTCGGCGCGGGCATGATGGGCGCGGGCATCGCCTATGTGGCGGCCAATGCCGGAATCGAGGTGGTGCTGATCGATGCCCGTCAGGAAGCGGCGGACAAGGGCAAGTCCCATGCCGGGGATATTCTCGACAAGGGGATGAAACGCGGCAAGGTGACCGCCGAAAAGAAGGCCGAAGTGCTGGGCCGCATAAACGCCACCATTGATTATGCCGCCCTGAAGGGCTGCGATCTGGTGATCGAGGCGGTGTTCGAGGATATGGGCGTGAAAGCCGAAGTCACCGCAAAGGCCGAGACGGAGATCTCTGCCGATGCGGTCTTTGCCACCAACACCTCCACCCTGCCGATCACTGATCTGGCCAAGGCCAGCAAGCGGCCCGAACACTTCATCGGCATCCATTTCTTTTCGCCCGTCGAAAAGATGCTGCTGGTCGAGATCATCAAGGGCAGAAAGACCGGTGACATCGCCGTGGCCAGGGCGCTCGACTTCGTCCGCCAGATCCGCAAGACCCCGATCGTCGTCAATGATGCGCGCTTTTTCTACGCCAATCGCTGCATCATCCCCTATATCAACGAAGGTATCCGCATGGTCGGCGAAGGTGTCGCGCCGGTGCTTGTGGAAAACGCCGCCAAGCTGGTCGGCATGCCGCTTGGCCCGCTGCAACTGGTCGATGAAACATCGATCGACCTTGGCGTCAAGATCGCCAAGGCGACAAAGCTCGCGCTGGGCGATGCCTATCCCGACGGCGCGGTCGATGAGATCCTGTTCGCCATGGCCGATCAGGGCCGTCTGGGGCGCAAGTCCGGATCGGGGTTTTATGCCTATGACGAGGCGGGCAAACGCACCGGTCTCTGGGACGGTCTGGCCAAGGCCTACCCCGTCGCTGCCGCCCAGCCGGGCTTGAGCGAGGTTCAGCACCGCCTGCTCTTCGCGCAAGTCCTCGAAGCGGTACGGGCACTTGAGGAAGGCGTTCTCGAAGACATCCGCGAGGGCGATGTCGGCGCGATCCTCGGCTGGGGCTTCGCCCCCTGGTCGGGCGGGCCGTTTTCCTGGCTCGACATGCTCGGGGCCGCACGCGCGGTGGAACTTTGTGACGGTCTGGCAGCCGGTCACGGCGCCCGCTTTGCCGCGCCCGCGCTCTTGCGCGACATGGCCAAGAAGGGTGAGCGCTTTTACATCCGGTTCAGCGCCGACGCCAAAGCGGCGTGAGCCCGCGCCAGGGCGGGGCTCAATCGCCCCGCGCGGGCCGCAAAAGCGTTTCGACCCCAGGTTGAAGCATCACGCACGGTTTTTCCCGTTCGACCAAAGGGAAAGGCCGCGAACAAACGGTTCAAGGTCAGGTCGAAACGCTATAGTTGACAGATATGCCACGGCGCGGTCGGATGTTCAGGCGACGCCGGTTGCCAGCCATGCTTCGGCCGCGGCCGTTTCGCCAAGTTCAAACCCCTTGATCTCGATCCCCGGAAACAGGGCGCCCTCAACCTCTGCCGCCTTGCGCAACCAGCCCGAATCGCTCAGCACCGCGCATCTGTCAAACTTGCCCAGCAGCCCGAAAAGCTTGCTCAGCCGGGTAAACTCGACGCCGATGGCCCCCAAGGTCGGAAAGGCGAAATCGGTGATGGTATAGAGCATCCGGCCCTGGCTGACGTCCTCTGACAAATCGATCAGGTCATCCAGCGCCTTGCGCATGGTTTCCGCATCAATGCTGCCGCTAAGCTTGATATCCAGGCGATTGGCGCTCGGTTTGGTGATTGCTAACATCCTTGAACCTCTTTTTCATTGCCTGACCATCATAGCAGGCGCCGGAGCGGGCCGCTCTGATTTCGCTCAAACACACCGGCGCATTGGGTTGTTTCAGACAAAGGGCGGGTTCTTGGCAATTTCACCCGTTGAATCAAACCGGTAGCCGAACCGGGCGATATCGGCGCCGCAAACCAGCCCCACGAGATCGGCATCGGCATCGCTGTAATAGCCGCGCCAGTCGCGATCGCGCGCCGACAGATTGGCCGCCGCAAGCGGCGCCAGGGCAAAACCCAGATGCGCCTCGAAGGGTTTCACATCCTCGGCAAAATGCTCCAGCCGGATGAAAAGATCACAGCGTTCCTGCCCTGCCCGGGTGGTCACATAACGCCCATAGGGGTGGGCGGCGATGGTGGCGCGGGTCTCATCGGCATTGAGAAACCCGCTGAAATCCAGGCTTTGTGCCAGCTTCACCGCCGGGTGATCGAAACCCTGCCCGCGCAGCCAGTGATAGTAGCTGACCATCCGGTCCCAGGGATTGCGCACCAATGTGACAACAAAGAAATCGGCTATGTCGTCGTCGCTCGCCAGCCCGGCAATATCGGACAGCGTCGAATGCTTCCAAAGCCGCCCCGCCGCCACGACCCCCTGCAACCGCCGCTTGCGCCGCCGCGCCTTGGGCGTATCGCCGACCAGGATATCGTCCTTCATGGCGCGGGACTCCAGCGCCAGCGCCAACGCCGTGCCCCCGGTCTTGGGAATGTGGACAAAGATATAGCGGCGGCCGCGCGACAGGATCATCGGGCCAAGACTAACGGCCCCGCAGCGCGATGATAAGCCCCGCGGCAAAGATCATCGCGATGCCGGCAATGGCTAGGCCGCCCAGCATGTCACCCCACAGGAAATAGGCCCAGAGGGCGCTGGCGGGCAGGATCACATATTCAAAAATCGCGACCCGGCTGGCCTCGGCCACCTGATAGGCCTTGATCATCAGGCCAACCCCCAGCAGTGACCCTGCCGCCTGCACGAAGGTCCAGTAGAGGAAAGACCCCGACGGCCATACCATCCCGCGCAGGATGAAGCCGTCCGTCCCTGTCGGCACCTCGGGGTGCCAGATGGCCAACACCGCAATGCCGAAAAGGCCGATGATCCCGAGGCTGGCAAAGAACCCCATCAACAGGGTTTGCGCCGTTTCCCCTTCGCACCACTGGCGGGTCGCGATATTGCCCAGCGCGTAAAGCGCGCCCGCCGCCAGGGGCAATGTCGTCAGGGGTCCGATGGCGGCCTCCTGACCCGGCCCCAGCACCAGAAGCGCACCGCAGAACCCGAGAATCACTGCGAAAATCCGGAACGGCCCCATCGGCACCCCAAAGGCAAACCGGGCAATCAGCTGCGTGAAGATCGGCGCGGTGAACAGCCCCGCGGCGACCTGCGCCACTGGCAGGAACCCCAGACAGCCGAAATAGATGATCATCGCCGCCCCGTGCAGGGCGCTGCGCGCGGCGACCGCCCAAAGATTCTGTGGCCTGAGCCGCCACCCGAATGCCGCCGCCACCAGACCCAGGATCACCAACCCGAACGCCGTCCGAATTGCAAAAAACTGCCACAAACCGCTGTCGCGCGCGATCACCTGGACGAAATTGTCGGTAAACCCGATCGCCAGGGCATATCCGAGGATCAGCATGGCCGCCGTTACCGTCCTGTTGGCCTCAGGGGCGAAAGATGTTGTTGTCATAAGTGCTCCGGCTGTCGGTTCTTCCTTCACTTCAAGCCCGGCTGGCTGCAATAATCGCGCCCGTTAGCGACATGGACCGATCGGGGAGGATCAAATGGGCTGGATGGCGGATGAAACCGGGCTGGATCGCAACGCGGCGAATTTCGTGCCGCTTACACCGCTTTCACATCTGGCGCGCGCCGCCGATGTCTTTGCCGACCGCCCGGCCATCATCTATGGCAAGACCCGCCGCAGCTATGCCGATTTTCATGCCCGCGTCGGCCGCCTTGCATCGGCACTGGCCGCCGGCGGCATCCAGCCCGGCGATGTGGTGGCCACCCTGCTGCCCAATATTCCCGCCCAGGCCGAGGCGCATTTCGGTATCCCCGCCGCGGGGGCGGTGCTCAATACCATCAACACGCGGCTCGATGCCGGTACCGTCGCCTATATCCTTGATCACGGGCAGGCGAAGATGGCGCTGATCGATACCGCCCTGCTGCCCCTAGCCGAAGCCGCCATCGCGACGATGGACGGACCCGCGCCCACGATCATCGAAGTCGCCGATGCCGAGGCCGGTATTGCCCCCAGCGGGCGCTACACGGAATACGAGACGTTACTGGCCCGGGGCGACCCCGCCCTGCCGTGGCAGATGCCCGAGGATGAATGGGAAAGCCTCGCGCTCAACTACACCTCCGGCACAACAGGGCGGCCCAAGGGTGTGGTCTATCACCATCGCGGGGCGTATCTGATGACCATGGGCACCGTGGTCAGCTGGCGCATGGTGCTCCACCCGGTCTATCTGACCATCGTGCCGCTGTTCCATTGCAACGGCTGGTGCCACACCTGGATGATGCCGCTTGTCGGCGGCACCATCGTGTTTTGCCGCGATGTGACGGCAAAGGCGATCTATGACGCAATCGCCGATGAAGGGGTGACCCATTTCGGAGGCGCGCCGATCGTGCTCAATACAATCATCAACGCCAAACCCGCCGACCGCCGCCCCTTCGATCATGTGGTCGAGGCGTTCACCGCCGGTGCGCCCCCACCTGCCGCCACGCTGGCAGCCATCGAGCCGCTCGGGTTTCGGGTCACGCAGGTCTACGGGCTTACCGAAACCTACGGCCATGTCACCGAATGCCTATGGCGCGATGAATGGGACAATCTCTCCCAAGCAGAAAAATCCGCGATAAAGGCGCGCACCGGTGTCTTGATGCCGATGATGGAAGACATCGCGGTGCATGACGACCGGGGCGCACCGGTGCCGCGCGATGGTGCGACACTGGGCGAAATTGCCATCCGCGGCAATTCGGTGATGAAAGGCTATTACCGCAACCCGACAGCGACCGCCGAAGCCTTCAGGGGCGGTTTTTTCCGCTCGGGCGACATCGCATTCCAGCATCCCGACGGCCATATCAAGATCACCGACCGCGCCAAGGACATCATCATATCAGGCGGGGAAAACGTCTCTTCGGTCGAGGTGGAGGGCGTGCTGATGCACCACCCTGCTGTATCGCTCTGCGCCGTTGTGGCGAAGCCTGACGAAAAATGGGGTGAGGTGCCTTGTGCCTTTGTCGAACTGAAACAGGGTGCGGCGGCGAATGAGGCCGAACTCATCGCTTTTGCCCGCGAAAGGCTCGCCGGTTTCAAGACGCCCAAAAAGGTGATCTTTTGCGATCTGCCCAAGACTTCGACCGGCAAGATACAAAAATTCGAGCTGCGCACATTGGCCAAATCTCTCTGACTGCGGGGGCCCGGCCTTGTCGCGAACGCGCGATGTCGCGGTTTCGCCGCCCGCGATCTTGGCAAGCAGGCCTTCTTTCGATCCTGTGCCCGCGGCCATTTCAACCAGGCTGGTGGATGAATGCGCAGCCGCCAACAAAGATTGTTCGACCCCTTCCGATCCGCTATTGTGTTGCCAATCAGAGGCAAGAGCAGACCCATCCGCCCATGACGGCGCTTTCGGAATTTCAGCGGCTTGAATGCACGGGCCTCTGGCGCGACACGCCGGATGCCCAGCGGCGCGAGGTGATCGTTTCGTTCGGCGATGCAACGCTGGTGATTTCGGATGCCAGGAACGCCCGGGCGCTGGCCCATTGGTCGCTCCCCTCCGTCTATTGTCTCAACCCCGGTGAACGGCCTGCCCTTTTTGCCCCCGGCCCCGATGCGGGCGAAGAACTGGAAATCGCGGACGAAACCCTGATCAAGGCCATCGCCAAGGTCCATACGATCATCGAAACCCGCCGACCGCATCCCGGACGGCTGCGCGCGGTGCTTCTGGTCCTGGCGCTTGCCGGGGTTTTCGGGCTCGGGTTTTTCTGGCTCCCCACGGCGCTGATCGAGCATACCGCAAGGGCGCTCCCTTTGAGCAAACGGCATGAGATCGGTCTTGATGCGCTGGCGGATCTGACGCGCGTGTCCGGCACCCCCTGTGTCGCACCCGAAGGATCGATCGCCCTTGAACAATTGCGCGACCGGCTGATGCGCCCCGGTGACGGGCTTTACGTTCTTCCTGCGGGCGTAACGTATTCGGCGCTGCTGCCGGGGCGAATCGTGCTGCTTGGCCGCGATCTTGTCGAAAGACAGGATACAGCCGGTGCCGCCGCCGGTCACATTATCGCCGAGCAATTGCGCAACGATCTGGCCGACCCAATGCTGGATACATTGAAATTTGCCGGCCTGCGCGCAAGCTTCGAACTTTTGACCACCGGCGATCTGCCAGAAGGTGCCCTGACCGGATATGGCGAACATCTTCTGGCACAAGTCAGAAAGCCGCTGCCTGATACCGCCCTTCTGGCGCGTTTTGCCGAGGCAGGCGTGCCGATCCAGCCTTATGCCGCCACGCGCGACCCATCCGAAATCGCCAAGGGCAGCCTTGCGCTATCGAACGCCACCGCAGGCGCGACCGCCAGAACGATCATTTCCGACGGCGACTGGGTGGCCATTCAGGGCATTTGCAGCGATTAACGGCGGTCAAGGCCGAACGAACGCATCCCGATAGCCGGATTGACGCGCCAGCCGCAGCGCCATTGTCAGTTCCTCAACAGAGACAAACGGACCGGCCAGAACCATCCGAAGCGGCCTTTGTGCACTCCGGCTCCGGGCGGTCGACACCGTAAGCCCCAGCGCCTGCAACGTGGCAATCGCCCTGTCGGCATTGCCGGGCTCGGCGTAAACCCCGACTTGCACATAGCGCGGCGGCGGCCGAACCGCGCCGGTTGCTGGCGACCGTTGTGTCGAAACCCGGGCGGTTTTCGTTGCGGGCGCCGATGTAGGCGCAGGTTTGTCGATCGCCAGCGCCCCCTTGCTCCAGACCACCCGGTAGCCCCCCGCATCGGCCGCCAGTGCGCGCTGCGCCTGCCGCCTTTCGGGCGCCGCGTCATCCACGGTCAGGTCGGTTGCATTCAACCCGTTCAGATAGGTTACCGGATCATCATCACCGGGACCGCAGCGTGTCACCCGCCTCCCGTCGCTCAGCAGATACCGGTGGGCCATGTCGGGCGGCTGCGGGCACAGGGTCTGGGCTGCGGCCAACGGGCGCGCATAAACGATCTGGACCGCGGGGCCGGTGCCTTTTGCCGATCCGGGTTCCATCGCCCCGCCCGGCGCGGCCTTGACCGCCGGCCGGGGTGCGGCCATGCGCGTGCGCGCGGCCGGCGCATCGGACGGCTTAGCCCTGGCGCTTTCCACCCGGACGGTACTGGCAGGTGGAACCGACGGCGCAAATCCGCAGACAAGATTGCGGTTGCGATCCACGCGCGGAATCCAGGTGATCTGGCCGTTCGCCCCTGCGCGCACGAAAACGCAGCCCGTGCTGTCCACATATTGAGTGCCTGCAAAGCCTGACGGAGGAAATTCACTGGGGCCAGCAACACGCGACAACGGCTGGGCCGCGACTTGCTGCAAAGTCAGTACACCTGCCAAAAGCGCAGCCGCAGCCACCCTCAACACCTGCATTTGCCGCCTCATTCTTATTTTGAGGAAGGATGCCAAACCCGGCGTTCAGAGTAAAGCGAAAACGGCCTATTTAGTGCCAAACATGCGGTCGCCCGCATCCCCTAGTCCCGGAACGATATATCCCAGCTCATTCAGCCTTTCATCGACCGCGGCGGTGACGATCGGCACATCGGGGTGGGCCTCCTTCATCCGCTTGACACCTTCTGGTGCCGCCAGCAGGCACATGAAACGGATGTTCGTCGCGCCAGAATTTTTCAAAAGATCAATCGCCGCCGCCGAAGAATTGCCGGTTGCCAGCATCGGATCGAGCGCGATGACCAGACGGTCCTCGAGCCGTGACGGCACCTTGTAGTAGTATTGCACCGGTTGCAGGGTCTTTTCGTCTCGGTAAAGACCGACGAACCCGACCCGTGCCGCCGGAATCAGTTCCAGCACTCCGTCGAGCAATCCGTTACCCGCCCGCAGGATCGAGATCAGCGCCAGTTTCTTGCCGTCAATCTCGGGCGCGTCCATGGCGCATAGCGGTGTTTCGATGCGTCTGGTGGTCAACTCCATTTCGCGGGTGATTTCATAGGCCAGAAGCTGGCTGATCTCGCGCAAGAGTCTGCGAAAGGAATTGGTCGAGGTTTCCTTGTCGCGCATGATGGTCAATTTATGCTGTACCAGCGGATGGCGAACGACGGTCAAATGCTCATGCATCGGAACTCTCCAGTTTTCTCTTGATGTTGTCGCGTGTGGCAGTGTCGCAAAAAGCCGCGTCCGCCGAAGTCTTCGCGATGTCGATGAATGCATCGCTGTCCCACCCGAAGGCCGCCGCCAGATGGTGGTATTCACGCGCCATCGTGGTGCGAAAAAACGGCGGATCATCGGTCGAAACCGTGACTTTGACACCCCTTTCGCGCAGCGCGCAGATCGGGTGCCGGCGCCAGTCCGGATAAATGCCCAGGGCAATGTTCGATCCCGGGCAGACTTCGAGAACCACATCCTTTTCGGCAATCTCATCGACCAGGGCGGTATCTTCGATGGCCCGAACGCCGTGGCCGATCCGCTCGGCCCCCAAATCCTTGATGGCGTTTCTTACGCTGTCGGGGCCGTCCCATTCCCCGGCATGAACCGTCAGGCGCAGGCCCGCTTCGCGCGCCGCATCAAAAGACCACTGAAAGTCCTTGGGTTTGCCGGATTTTTCATCACCCGCCAGGCCGAACCCGACAATCCATTCCCCGGCGGTTTCCGCCGCGCAAAGTGCGGTCTCACGCGCTTTTTGCGGTCCGAAGTGACGAATGGCGGTGACGATCCCGCGCAAGATGATGCCATCGCGTTTTTCCGCCAGATCGGCCGCTTCGCGGATGGCGTGAAGATATTCGCGCCAGGCCGAAACATCGCGCCCGCCACAGAAATCGGGCGACAGGAAACTTTCGGAATAGATCACACCGCTTGCGGCGCTTTCCGCCAATACCGCCAACACCAGGCGATGGTAATCCTCGGGGCGGGTGAGCGTCGAAGTCGCCGTCTCGTAAACTTTCAGGAATTGCCGGAAATCACGAAAGGCATAGCCCCCGCGTTCGTCGAAGATTCCACCGATATCCATATGTTTCTGTCCGGCAAGATCGCGGATGAAGGCAGGCGGTGCCGCGCCTTCCAGATGCAGGTGCAATTCCACCTTGGGCAGCAACGTCACAAGAAACTCCTTCCCGGCCCTTGCGCTGGCACCCCAAGGTGCGCGGCAATCGACACGGCGACATCGCTGAAGCCTACATGCCCGGCCGCGCGCGCGCCTACCCCGTATCCCAGGACCGGCACACGTTCACGGGTGTGATCGGTGCCGGGCCAGGTCGGATCATTGCCATGATCGGCGGTGAAGATCGCAAGATCACCCGGCCGCAGGGCTTTCAAAAACACGCCAACGCGCAGGTCGAACCATTCCAGCGCACGCGCATAGCCCGCGACATCGCGGGGGTGGCCGTAAACGCTGTCAAACTCCACGAAATTGGCAAAGGTCAAGGAACCATTCTCGGATGCGGTGGTTGCGGCCAGCAAATGTTCGAAAAGGTCAATATCAATTCCCTTTTTCAGCGTGTCGATGCCGCGCATCGAAAAGATGTCGCCGATCTTGCCGATGGCGTGAACGCGCCCGCCCGCGCCTTGCACCCAATCGCACAGGGTTGGTGACGGCGGGGCGATGGCATAGTCACGCCGGTTGGGTGTGCGGCGAAATTTACCCGGCGTTCCGACAAAGGGCCGCGCGATGACCCGCCCGACCTTCATCGCATGCAGGCGCGGTGCGATGGCCTCGCACAGGGTCAACAACCGGTCGAGACCGAAACGTTGCTCGTGCGCGGCGATCTGAAACACGCTGTCGGCGGAGGTGTAGCAAATAGGCCAGCCGGTTCGCAAATGCTCGGCCCCATAGATTTCAATGGCGGGCAGCCCCGCAGAGTGAACGTTGCACAACGTGCCGCCGCTTTGCGCCAGCGCCGCAACGGCACCGATGATTTCATCGGGGAAAGCGGGGTCCCGATCGGGAAAATAGTGCCACTCCCACGGCACCGGCACACCGGCAAGTTCCCAATGGCCCGACGGGGTGTCCTTGCCTTTGGAAACCTCTGTAGCCGCCGCCCAGAGACCCGTTGGCCGTGCCCCAAGCCCGTCCAGCCTGACACCCGAGGCCAGATGAGCCGCAGCGCCAAGGCCCAAGGCATCCAGGTTCGGCATCTTCAACCGGCCGGATCGCCCCTGCTCGGCCCGGCCAGCGGCGCAGGCCGTCGCGATATGGCCCAGGGTATTGGCACCCGTATCGGGCCGCGCGCCATTGAAAAACTCGTCCGCGTCCGGGGCACCGCCGATGCCGACACTATCCATCACGATCAGGAATGCCCGCGCCATCAGGTGACTCTATTAGGGATAAGGGGTGGTATTTCAGGCGGTTGCGCTGATATCTTCATTGCCTTGACAACCGCTGCGCAAGCCCGTTCGGCGGCATCTTCGGTTGCCGCGTGGACACGCGCGATCACCTCGCCCTTTTCGACCGGTTCACCAAGCGGCATGATTTCGGAAAGCCCGACAGAGGGATTGACCGCATCACCGCCTTTCAACCGCCCGCCGCCGAGATGAACGACAGCATGGCCGATGGCCAGGCCGTCAATCGCCCCGATGAAACCCGCCTGCTGCGCATGTACACCGTACATTACCGGCGCCGCGGGCAAACGGTCGGGATAGCGTTCGACAAAATCGACCGGCCCGCCCAATGCCGCAATCATGCGGCCGAAATGCTCGGCGGCGCGGCCGGACCGCAGCGCCTCGCCCAGTTGATCGGCCCCGTCGCGGGCGCTTTCGGCCAGATCGGCAAGAACCAGCGCTTCGGCACCCAGGGCGATGGTAACATCCCACAAACGCTGGTTGATCTCGTCGCCGGTCAAGGTGGCGAGCGCTTCCATCACCTCAAGCGCATTGCCGGCAGAGGCCGCCAGCGGCTGGTTCATGTCGGTGATAAGCGCCATGGTCCTGCACCCGGCATCATTGGCCGTCCGCACCAGCGATTTTGCCAGGGCCTCGGCTTCGGCTCCGGATTTCATGAAGGCACCCGTCCCGACCTTCACATCCAGAACAAGCGCCTCAAGCCCTGCAGCCAGTTTCTTGGACAGGATTGAAGCGGTAATGAGATCAATGCTTTCCACCGTCGATGTCACATCGCGGATCGCATAAAGCCGACGATCGGCGGGCGCGATGTCGGCTGTCGCTCCGACGATGGCGCAGCCGATATCGGCAACCAGTGCGTATAGCTCTTCGACCGGTACATCCGCGCGGTAGCCGGGAATGGCCTCCAGCTTGTCAAGTGTGCCGCCGGTATGGCCCAGGCCACGGCCCGAAATCATCGGCACATAGGCGCCGCAGGCCGCCAGAGCGGGGGCCAGCAACAGCGATGTACAATCGCCGATGCCACCGGTGGAATGCTTGTCGATCACCGGGCCGGGCAGTTGCCATTCAAGCAACTTGCCACTGTCGCGCATCGCCGACGCGAGCGCGACACGCCCCGCTTCGCCCAGCCCGTTCAACAAGACCGCCATCGCGAAGGCGCCCGCCTGCGCGTCGGTCACCTCGCCAGAGGCGAGACCGCGCGCGAACCATTCCGCCGCGTGCCCGTCCAGAGGAATCCGGTCGCGGACCTGCGCTATGATAGAACGGGCATCCATGTCAGGTCTTTTCCATATGTGCCGCCGAAAAGCTACCGGGCAAAAGCGCCCCGATCGTGGTTTTGGCGACCACGCCACCAATGGTGGCCAGGGTGACGGGCACATCGGGGCCGCCGAACTCGGCAAGTTTCTGTCGGCAACCGCCACAGGGCGGCACGGGTTCGGGGCTGTCGGCGATCACGCAGACCTCGGTCAGAACGGTTTCTCCCGCCGCGACCATGGCAGCGATCGCGCCGGCCTCGGCGCAGGTTCCTTCGGGATAGGCGGCGTTTTCGACGTTGCACCCGGCAAAGACCCGGCCCGAGGCGGCGCGCACCGCGGCGCCTACCTTGAACCGGGAATAGGGCGCATAGGCATTTTCGCGAACATCACGGGCGGCGTCCAGCAGCGGCATGGGGGCTCTTTCCTCGGTTCTGGGGTTGCGTGCATTGCAGGCCAGAAACCCGATCACACATCAATTTCGGTCGTAAAGCTACCCGGCAGGGAAACTTCCAGAATCTCGATATCGTCGCTGGGATCGAACCAGCGGCTTGCCATCCCGGGGGGAGTCACGAAAGCATCGCCCGGCGACAGAAGGCAGGGCTCCTCGCCATTGCCCTCCAGCGTCATTTTCCCCGCCATGACGAAACCGAACAGGATATCGCAGTCATGCCGCGTCCAGCTCGGCTCGCCCTGCCCCCTGCGGATCACCTCGACCCCGGCCACACCTCGGGTATTGTGGTTGATGGTCGTATCGCGGCATTGAAAGCCAGGCTGGCGAAACGGTCGCCATTCGGCACCCCGGCAGGTGTTGTGGACGAACCGCTGGCCCTGCCATTCCCGATCCGGGCGCAGCCGCGCGTTAGGCAGGGCCATTTCATGGTCGATCTCGGTGACATGTTCGGCAGGCACGCCAATTTCGATTACCTCGATCCCGTCCGACGCCTCCAGCACCCGGTGACGGATTTCCGGCGGCTGGATAAAGCAGTCACCCGCCGTCAACCGGATCGGGTCGCCCT
Organism: Paracoccaceae bacterium; assembly: GCA_020446815.1. Classification (GTDB taxonomy): domain Bacteria; phylum Pseudomonadota; class Alphaproteobacteria; order Rhodobacterales; family Rhodobacteraceae; genus Albidovulum. Next base: position 243,545 of record JAGRDY010000018.1, on the reverse strand, counting down.
GATCCTCGTAGACGACATCGACCCAGCCACGATAGCAAAAGATCAGTTGAAATCCGACCTTGTGAAAATGAACCATGTCCGGCACCGGGCCGCCGTCCGGGATGCGAATGTGGCTGGCGATGATCGACCCGCCAAGCCGCGTGGGGATGAGATCACGGTAGTGCATCCCCGCCCGGCCGATCACCCAGGGGGCGCGATCGGCAAGGCGGCGTACCACAAAGGCGTGTTGTGTCGGCGGTTTCACGGTGGGCGGGTTCAGGATCCCGATCGCAACTTTCGTGCCGCCGGGCGACGTCAGGAACCGCTTTCCCCCGGCTATGGCATCGGGTTCGTCGGCCAGAATCCGCAACTGCCCCGGCGCCGCCGCATGCCCCGCCTCAAGCCTGATACGCATTCCGTGCCCGGACAAGACCGCGACAGCAGGGTCGTCGGCCGGAAAGATACTGTCCAGCCGCAGTCCCAGCACATTCGTGAAAAATGGCAGATCGTTTCGCAAACTCTGCGTCGGCAGGATGACCTCGCCACGAATTTCGCCCATTGTTCGCTCCACCCATGCTATGGCAAGAGTGTGATGTAGCGTTACGATTTGCAAGCCGTGTCACGCCTGCGGCATGGGTCGCTTGACGGGGGCAAGATATAGTTTAATATTGAACTATAATGGAAAGGGGTAGAACGTGGACGAAACCAGACAGGAAAATACGCGGCAAGCGGCGCTTGACTACCACGAATTTCCCAAGCCCGGCAAATTGGAGATTCGCGCGACCAAGCCGATGGCCAATGGCCGCGACCTTGCCCGCGCCTACAGCCCTGGCGTGTCCGAGGCCTGCCTGGAAATCAAGGCCGATGCATCGACGGCCAGCCGCTATACGGCGCGTGGCAACCTTGTGGCCGTTGTCACCAACGGCACCGCGGTGCTGGGGCTGGGCAACATCGGGCCCCTGGCGGCAAAGCCGGTGATGGAAGGCAAGGCGGTCCTGTTCAAGAAATTCGCCAGCATCGACTGTTTCGATATCGAATTGAACGAATCCGATCCCGAACGCCTGGCCGATATCGTTTGCGCGCTGGAGCCCACCTTCGGGGCGGTGAATCTGGAAGACATCAAGGCGCCCGAGTGCTTTGTCGTCGAAAAGCTGTGCCGGGAAAGGATGAATATCCCGGTTTTTCATGATGACCAGCATGGAACGGCCATTGTCGTCGGGGCTGCGGCTACCAACGCCCTGCATGTCGCGGGAAAGAGGTTCGAGGACATCAAGATCGTTTCGACCGGTGGCGGCGCCGCCGGAATCGCCTGCCTCAACACCTTGCTGAAAATGGGTGTGCGGCGCGAAAATGTCTGGCTTTGCGATATTGCCGGCCTGGTCTACAAGGGCCGCACCGAGGAAATGACCCCGCAAAAGGCCGAGTTCGCGCAAGAAACCGAACACCGGACCCTGGCCGATGTGATCGAGGGTGCCGATCTGTTTCTCGGCCTGTCGGGCGCCGATATCCTGACACCTGAAATGGTTGCCAGGATGGCCTCGCAACCGATCATCTTTGCACTGGCCAACCCGAACCCCGAAATCAAGCCCGATCTGGCGCGCAGCGTGGCGCCGGACGCGATCATCGCCACCGGCCGGTCGGATGTTCCAAATCAGGTCAACAACGTTCTTTGCTTTCCGTTCATTTTTCGTGGGGCACTGGATTGCGGCGCGACGACGATCAACGATGAGATGGAACTGGCCTGCATCGAAGGCATTGCACAGCTCGCCCGCACGACGACCAGCGCCGAGGCGGCGGCGGCCTACAAGGGCGAACAAATGACCTTCGGCCCGGACTATCTGATCCCGAAACCGTTCGATCCGCGGCTTATCGGTGTCGTGGCCAGCGCCGTCGCCCGGGCGGCCATGGAATCAGGCGTTGCGACCCGCCCGATCGCGGATATGGATGCCTACAGGCGCAAACTCGACGGATCCGTATTCCGATCGACGCTGATCATGCGGCCGGTGTTTGAGGTCGCCCGAACCGTCACCCGCAATATCATCTTCGCCGAGGGCGAAGACGAACGTGTCCTGCGTGCCGCCAATGCGATGATCGAGGAAATGACCGACAAGCCCATCCTGATCGGCCGTCCCGAGGTGATCGAACACCGGTGCGAACGCGCCGGGTTGCCCATTCGACCGGGGCGCGACTTTGAAATCGTGAACCCGCAGAACGACCCGCGCTACCGCGACTATTGGGGCAGCTATCACGAACTGATGGCGCGCCGCGGCGTGTCACCCGATATCGCCCGCGCCATCATGCGCACCAATACCACGGCCATCGCGGCGGTTGCGGTCCACCGTGGCGACGCCGACAGCATGATCTGCGGCACGTTCGGTCAATATCTGTGGCATCTCAACTATATCGAGCAGGTTCTGGCGCGTGACGGGTTGCGACCGGTCGGCGCACTCAGCCTGATGATCCTCGAAGACGGTCCCCTGTTCATCGCCGATACCCAGATTAATTCGGTCCCGACCCCCGAACAGATTGCCGAAACCATCGTCGGCGCGGCGCGTCACGCCCGCCGCTTTGGCGTGGCCCCCAAGGTCGCCATCTGCGCGCATTCGAATTTCGGCAACCTGAACACGGATTCAGGCAGGCGGATGCGGGCGGCCATGGACATATTGGCGGCAAGAAGGGTCGATTTCGACTATGAGGGCGAAATGTCGGTGGATGCGGCGCTCGACCCGGAACTGCGTGAACGTATCTTTCCGCACAGCCGCTTTGACGGTCCGGCCAATATTTTGGTGTTCGCCTTCACCGACGCCGCCAGCACGGCGCGCAACGTGCTGAAGATGAAGGCGAGCGGGCTGGAGGTCGGTCCGATCCTGATGGGCATGGGCAACCGGGCGCATATTGTCACACCGTCGATCACCGCGCGGGGATTGCTGAACATGTCCGCCATCGCGGGAACGCCGGTGGACCACTACAGCTGATTCCCACCCGATCCGGGAACCGGCCACGCTTGAAATTCGCTCTGGCGCGAAACGCGACAGCGCGGCGCTGGCACGGATCATCCGCGGCAAGGGTTGCGAAACTTTCTTGTGCAGGCGAATGTCCCGACGTAACCAGAACGAAAGGGAGGGAGCCAAACCATGACTTATGCAAAGACCTATGCTGACTGGCGGACCGACCCGGAAAAATTCTGGATGCAGGCCGCCGGCCAAATCGACTGGATCAAGGCGCCTTCCAAGGCTCTGTTTGCCGGCAAGGCCCCGATCTACGAATGGTATCGCGACAGCCTCGTCAACACCTGCTGGAATGCCGTCGACAGGCATGTCGCGGCGGGTCATGGCGCACGGACAGCGATCATCCATGACAGCCCGATCACCCAGTCGCTCAGCAAGATCACTTACGGCGAACTACAGAGCCGCGTCGCCAAACTGGCCGGAGCGCTGCGCGCCCGGGGAATTGAAAAGGGCGACCGCGTCGTCATCTACATGCCGATGGTGCCCGAAGCGCTGGTGGCGATGCTGGCCTCTGCCCGGCTGGGGGCGATTCATTCGGTGGTGTTTGGCGGGTTCGCGGCGCATGAACTTGCGGTGCGTATCGACGATGCCACACCCAAGGCCATCATTGCCGCATCCTGCGGGATTGAGCCGGGCCGGACTGTCCATTACAAACCCCTGGTCGACGATGCGATCGCACAAGCCGCGCACAAACCTGAATTCACGGTGATTTTCCAGCGCGAACAAGAACCGGCCAGCCTTGTCCCCGGCCGCGACTTCGACTGGGCGCAAGAATGCGCAGATGCCGAACCCGCCGACTGCGTTCCGGTCGAGGGCAATCATCCGGCCTATATTCTATACACATCCGGCACGACCGGTTCCCCGAAAGGCGTGGTGCGCGCAACGGCCGGGCATCTTGTCGCGCTCAACTGGACGATGAAGAACATCTACAACGTCGAGGCGGGCGATGTGTTCTGGGCGGCTTCGGACGTGGGCTGGGTCGTCGGGCACAGCTATATCTGTTATGCACCGCTCATCGCGGGTTGCACGACCATCGTATTCGAAGGCAAGCCGATCGGCACCCCCGACGCGGGGGCATTTTGGCGGGTGATCCAGGATCACAAGGTGCGGTCGTTCTTTACCGCGCCGACCGCTTTGCGGGCAATCAAGCGCGACGACCCGAAAGGATCGCTCATTGCCGATTATGACATTTCCAGCCTGTCGGCCCTCTATCTCGCCGGTGAACGTGCCGACCCGGATACGGTCGTCTGGGCACAGGACCATCTGAAAGTTCCCGTGATCGACCATTGGTGGCAGACGGAAACCGGTTGGGCCATCGCCGCCAATCCGGCTGGAATCGAACTGTTGCCGGTCAAGATCGGCAGCCCGTCTGTGCCGATGCCGGGGTATGATGTCAGGATTCTCGACGAAGGCGGCCACGAAGTTACCGCCGGAACACTCGGCGCGATCGCGGTGAAACTGCCGTTGCCGCCCGGCACGCTGCCGACGCTTTGGAATGCCGAAGCGCGGTTCTTGAGATCCTACCTCGACCATTTTCCCGGCTATTATGAAACGGGCGATGCCGGATATGTCGATGAAGACGGCTATCTCTACATCATGGCGCGCACCGACGATGTGATCAATGTCGCGGGCCATCGCCTGTCGACCGGAGCCATCGAAGAGGTGCTGGCAGCGCACCCCGATGTGGCGGAATGCGCCGTCATCGGTGTTGCCGATCCGCTCAAGGGCCAAACCCCGCTGGGATTTCTGTGCCTCAACAAAGGCACCGAGCGCAGCCACACCGATGTGGTGAAAGAATGCGTGATGCGCGTGCGCGACCAGATAGGGCCCGTCGCGGCCTTCAAACTGGCTTGCATCGTGGATCGCCTTCCCAAGACACGTTCGGGAAAGATCCTGCGGGCTACGATGGCGAAAATCGCCGATGGAGAACCCTACAAGACGCCCGCAACCATCGATGATCCCTCGGTTCTGGATGAAATTTCAGCCGCCCTGCAAACGATCGGGTTTCCGTCACGGGGCAAATGATGACATATTTGTCGGTTAACGCGGTTTTTTGCTCATATCCGGCCTGAAACCCGTTCATAGTGTTGGCGAATGGTCTGCCCTGGCGTAAAGCCATTAGGCGATGCAACCATTGCTTGTAGTACGATTGCGTGCAGCACATGCTGTAGTGAGAGGTCAGAATGGCAACCGATGACGGTCTGGCATCTGCGGTGCCTCAAACCTCGGTCGATGCCGGGAAAATGACGCTTCTTGGCCATGACCTTCGGGCGGCCGTGTCGGACGTCATCGGTGGATTGCGGTTGATTGACCAGGAACGCCTGAACGATGCAACCAGGCTTCAGCTTGAGCGCGTAAGAGCATCGGGTGAAATTCTGGCCCGGCTGCTGGAAGACGGGCTTGCGATGATGCTGGGCGAAGATGACTTTGCCGCGACGCATCCAGCCAATTTGCAGATGCCGCGTTTTCTTTATGACATCGAAATGCGATGGTCGGGGCGCGCCACCGAAAACGGGCTTACTTTCCGGGTCAGTGCATCGGACGACATTCCGGCGGTTCTGACGCTGGACCGCATCGCGCTGGAACGTGTGCTGTCGAACATCTTGTCGAATGCTATCAAATACACCGACAAAGGCGCTGTGACGCTAGATGTCGCGATGGCCGAAACGGGCGCGCTGCGGTTCACGGTCACCGATCAGGGGCCAGGGTTTTCCGATGACGCACTCGATCGGCTGTTCGAATTTCAGGGCCGCCCGGCCAGCGCGGGCAAGCCGGGGCTGGGGCTGGGGATGCATATCGCCAAGAACATGACCGGCCGTCTGGGGGGCGAGGTCATCGTCGAAAACCTGCCCGGCGGCGGCGCAAGGGTAAGTCTCGTTCTGCCACCCGACACCTGGACCATCGCCGCGCCATATACCGCCGTCGAGCTGCCGGACCTCAGCGAGACCCGCGTGCTCATCGCCGACGACAACCCTACCAATCAGGCCATCATCGGCCATATGCTGGCGAAAATGGGCGCACAGTACGAAATCGCCCAGGACGGCATCGAAGCCATTCAGTGGCTGGAAAGAGAGCGATTTGATCTGGCATTGATCGACATCGAAATGCCACGCATGACCGGGATCGAGGTGATCCGCGCCTGTCGCGCCGGGACCGGTGACTGTTCGAAGATGCCGTTCATTGCGATCACGGCCTATGTGCTGCGCGCCAACCGGGATGCGATCTACACCGCGGGGGCCGACGCGATTCTTGCCAAGCCTCTGGCAGGGCTCGAGACATTCGGCAGGGCGATCGCCAATGTCCTGCTGCGGCAGCCCGGCGCGGACACCGAGCCAAGCCAGGCGGTCAGCGAACGATCCGAGATCGACCGCGACAGTTTTGACCGGCTGATGCAGATCGCCGGACCAGAAGCGTCAAGGGAGCTGCTCGACCGGATTTTTACCGATTTGCGGCGCACCGAGCGCGGCTTGATCGCCGGCCTTGCCAAATCGGACCCCGATGCGCTCAGGGCCGAAACCCATGTACTGATTGCCCTTGCCGGCGCTGTCGGCGCAACCCATCTTCAGGCGCTGGCTCAGACGCTCAACATCGCGGCGCATCGAAAAGACCGCACCAGCTTTGAAATGCAAGGATCGCAAGCTTTGGCGCAGCTGGACCGCCTGATACATTTCGTCGCCAAGGAACGGGCGCGGCGCGGTGATATCGAATGAGCGCAAGACCGTTACTGCTGGTTGAGGACACGCCATCGCTACAACTGGTCTATGCCTCCATCCTGAAATCGGCCGGCCACACGGTTCATTGCGCTGGCGATGCTTCCACGGGCCTCAGCGCGTTCAAATCGATCCAGCCCCTCGTCGTGCTTCTCGATCTTACACTTCCCGATCGCGATGGCCTGGATCTGATGCGGGATTTTCTGGCCATCGAACCGGATACGGCCGTCATCGTGATCACGGCGAACGGATCTATCAACAAGGCCGTCGCGGCGATGCGCGCCGGCGCGCATGAATTCCTGGTCAAACCATTCGATGAACAAAGGTTCCTCAATGCCGTCGAAAACGCCCTGTCGACGACGCGCGGCCATATGGCCGCCAATACGCCCGCCAGCCCCGTCGCGCCCTTGGGCGACTTTATCGGCCATTCAAAGCCGATGGTCGATGTCTACGCAAAAATCCGATCGGTCGCGCGGTCGATGGCGACGGTCTTCATCACCGGCGAAAGCGGCACCGGAAAAGAGCTTTGCGCGCAGGCCGTCCATGACATTTCCAACCGGGGCCAGGGGCCGTTCGTTCCGCTGAATTGTGGGGCGATCCCTTCGGAACTGCTGGAATCCGAAGTGTTCGGCCATGTGAAGGGTTCGTTCACCGGGGCCATATCGGACAAGCCGGGCGCCGCCATGGCGGCCGATGGCGGGACATTGTTCCTCGACGAAATCTGCGAACTGAACCTGGGCCTGCAAACAAAGCTCTTGCGGTTTCTGGAGACGTCGACGATCCAGCCCGTCGGGGCAAGCAGGCCGCGCAAGGTCAATGTGCGGATCGTCTGCGCCACCAACCGCGACCCGCTGGCAGCCGTCAAGCAAGGCCACTTCCGCGAAGACCTCTATTACCGGCTTCACGTCGTGCCGATCCATTTGCCTCCGCTGCGCAACCGCGATGCAGATGTCATCATCATCGCCGAAACGGCATTGAAACGGTTCGCCAAGGAAGAAGGGCGCGAACTTCACGCTCTGGATGAAGATGTCAAAACGCTTTTCCGCACGCTTCCCTGGCCGGGAAATGTGCGCCAGTTGCTCAATGTCATCCGCCATGTCGTCGTTCTGAATGACGGGCCGGTGGTGACGCGGGCCATGCTTCCCATTGAACTGTTGCAGGAAGGCGAAAGCGGAAAAGATGCCGACACGTCGCTGCCCGTTGGGTTGAGCGGCTTGATCGGGCACAGTCTGGCCGAGATCGAAAGGCTGGTGATCAACGAAACCATCCGCCACTACGGAGGATCGGTGCCCAAGGCCGCACGGATTCTGGAAGTGTCTCCCTCAACGCTTTACCGCAAGATGGAACACTGGAGGAACACGAGATAAGCCGTTGCGCGACATTCCTTATCCGTGAAACTTCGCCCAACACCCGCGAGCACCGAAGGCGTGGCGGGGTTCTGGCGCCTGAGGGTTTCCCAAAGACGCCATCGCCGCGGCTCAGACGAATTGTTCGCGGGTCAAGCGCTCTTCCAGCCCGTGGCCGGGGTCGAACAGGATCCGGTGCCTGACCGCGGGCTCGGAATGGATTTCGACACGCAATACCAAACTTGCCGAACGGCCATCGGCATCGGCCATGACCGGGCGCTTGTTGGCATCAAGCACTTCGATCACGACCCGCGCGGATTTGGGCAGCAATGCACCGCGCCATCGCCGCGGGCGGAATGCGGCCATCGCCGTCAAGGCAAGCACGTCGGCGCCGATGGGCAGGATCGGGCCATGTGCCGAATAGTTGTAAGCGGTTGATCCCGCTGGCGTACAAACCAGCGCCCCGTCACAGACCAGCTCTTCCATCCGGACCTTGCCGTCAACGCTTATGCGCAGCTTCGCCGCCTGCGGCCCGGCGCGGATCATCGACACTTCATTTATCGCCAGCGCCTGATGAATGGTCCCGTCCGCGCCTGTGGCCGACATCGCCAGCGGGTTTATCACTTCTTCGACCGCATCGTTCAGCCGCGCCACCAACCCGCCGGCATCATATTCGTTCATCAGAAAGCCGATGGTTCCGCAATTCATGCCGTAGACCGGCACATCCAGGTGTTCGGTCGAATGCAGCGTGTGCAGCATGAACCCATCGCCGCCAAGCGCGACGATCACATCGGCCTTGTCCATCGGCACCGATCCATAGCGCGCCGACAGGTCCGCAAGCGCCTGTTGGGCGATCTCGCCGTCGCTTGCCATGAATGAGATACGGCGGGTCTTGGACAATCGAGCACCTTTGCGAACACACGCGCATTGTTCACCTGCCGGCGCGCGCATGACAAGCCCCTTCACCCGGTCATACGGGCCGCCTCCGGCGGCGCCCGCCTGCCGGCAGTCATGTTCATCAATCAATAGCCCTTTTATGTCAAAAACCCGGCGCTGGTCGAATCAGAAGCATGGCCGGCTTCGCAGCCGCGACAAAAGCCGTCGCAAAACTCCCTTTCCGTGGCGCGCCTTCTCGGCTAGAACCCGCGAAACCGCTGGTCCCCAGGAGATGCTCATGAACGCCCCCCAACGCGACACCGGATTTTTCACCGAAACCCTCGCCTCGCGCGATCCAGAGGTCTTTGGCTCGATAACCGCCGAACTGGGCCGCCAGCGCGACGAAATCGAACTGATCGCATCCGAAAACATCGTCAGCCGCGCGGTGATGGAGGCGCAGGGCTCGGTGATGACCAACAAATACGCCGAAGGCTATCCGGGCAAGCGCTATTATGGCGGATGCCAGTTCGTCGATGTCGCCGAAACGCTGGCGATCGAGCGGGCCAAACAGCTTTTCGACTGCGCCCATGCCAACGTCCAGCCCAATTCCGGCAGCCAGATGAACCAGGCGGTATTCCTGGCGCTGCTGCAACCCGGCGATACCTTCATGGGCCTCGATCTCAACTCCGGCGGCCACCTGACGCATGGCTCGCCCGTCAACATGTCGGGCAAGTGGTTCAAGGTCGTGTCCTACGGGGTGCGCCAGCAGGACGAGCGGCTGGATATGGAACAGGTTCGCGAAACGGCGCTGGCCAGCAGACCCAAGCTGATCGTCGCCGGCGGCACCGCCTACAGCAGAATCTGGGATTGGCAGACCTTCCGGCAGATTGCCGATGAAGTGGGGGCTTATCTCATGGTGGATATGGCCCATATCGCCGGTCTGGTGGCCGGGGGCCAGCATCCCTCGCCCCTGCCCCATGCCCATGTCGTGACCACGACCACCCACAAATCCCTGCGCGGTCCGCGTGGCGGCATGATTCTGACCAACCACGACGATATCGCCAAAAAGATCAACTCCGCCGTCTTTCCGGGCCTTCAGGGCGGCCCGCTGATGCATGTGATCGCGGCCAAGGCCGTGGCCTTCGGCGAAGCGCTGCGCCCCGAATTCAAGACCTATGCCGCGCAGGTGGTCAGGAATGCCCGCGCCATGGCGGATGAGCTGGTCAAGGGGGGTATCAACATCGTGTCGGGCGGCACCGACAACCATCTGATGCTGGCGGACCTACAGCCCAAGAAAGTCACCGGCAAGGCGGCCGAGGCTGCGCTCGGGCGCGCCCATATCACCTGCAACAAGAATGGCGTGCCGTTCGATCCCGAAAAGCCGTTCGTGACCTCCGGCATCCGTCTGGGCACCCCGGCCGGCACCACCCGCGGCTTCGGCGAGGAGGAATTCCGCCAGATCGCGCGGATGATCGTCAAGGTAGTCGACGGCCTGGCCGAAAATGGCGGAGACGGCAACGCCGATATCGAAGCGGCCGTCAAGGCCGAAGTGGCGACGCTTTGTGCGGGTTTCCCGCTCTATCCGGGGCTCTGAAGCTCCGCCCCGCTTCGCGAAAGGGGGCCAAGGCCCCCTTTTTTCGGCAAGGCCTGACCGCCCTCCTAACGGCTGCGCGAAATTTCAGACAAAGCCACGCCAGACCAACACCACCAGCACAAGCGTCAAGGTCACGAGCGCCGAAGCCCAGATGCCGCGCAACATGTCCAGCAGCAAGGCCCGCCGCCGCGCGCTCGCCCCCAATGGTTTCAGATAGCGGATGCAAACGTCATAGGCATCGGTGATTCGTTGATGATCGAGCCGCGCCTGCATGGCCGGCACTTGGGCCGTGCTCGATGCCTGTGCGAGATACGCGGCGTTCCGGCGCACCTTTCTGGGCAGCAAGCGGGCGCCACGCCGCAATTTGGCCGCCAGATCGACACCACGCACCCTGAGCCGTTGCTCCATCAGTTCGGCCACCCTGTCCGCCATTTTCTGAACCGCCATGCCACTCATACGCTTCGCCCCCTTTCACCCGTTTTTATGCCGCCGCGAACCGGTACCGCAAGCTCTGCTGGCAGCCACGCACAGGCTGGTTTAGGAATACCCCATGCTTGACCTCACCACCCTGGGCACCGCCACCGACCGCCCGCCACTTCTGATCGCGCACGGGCTTTTCGGGTCGGCGCGAAACTGGCGGGCCATCGCCCGGCACATGTCGGAGGACCGGCGCGTCCTGTCAGTGGACATGCGCAATCATGGCAGCAGTTTTCGTTCCGATACAAACAGTTATTTCGACATGGCCGGTGATCTGGCGGATGTCGTTGCCGCCGAGGGTGTGGCTGCCGATGTCTTGGGTCATTCGATGGGGGGAAAGGCCGCCATGATGCTGGCACTTACCCGACCAGATCTGGTCAACCAGTTGATTGTAGGCGATATTTCGCCCGTTCCCTATGATCATTCGCAAACAGGACTGGTGCGGGCGATGGCGGGGCTGGATCTGGCGGGGCTGGCCAGCCGGGGCGAGGCGGACCGGCGGCTGGCGGCCGTGGTGGCGGATTCGGGAGTGCGGGCTTTTTTGCTGCAATCTCTTGACCTGAAAGGGGAATTTCCGCGCTGGCGGTTGAATCTGAAGGTTCTGGAGCGGGAAATGCCGCGGATCATGGGCTGGCCGGAGGTTGACGGAACCTTTGGCGGGCCGGTCCTGATGCTGGCGGGGGGCGATTCCGATTATGTGAAACCAGAGCATCGCATTGAAATAAAACGGTTATTTCCGAATTCCAGGCTTGTCAGAATCCCCGGCGCGGGGCATTGGCTTCATGCCGACAAACCCCGCGAGTTCGAAACGATTGTTCGCAATTTTCTATCCAATTCAAATACTTAGCAATCCAGGTCGAATTTCGCCTCGCCGGTATCACCCGGAATTCTCGTCTTCATCGAGCCCAGGATGACGCGGCAGCCGGTCGCATCGGCCACGGCCTGTTCCATCAAAAGCGGCACCGCGCCGCGCCGGGGACGCCTGAGATAACCGAGGCGCACCACTTCGGCCCGCGTATCTTTGTGAAAAACCACGAAATCTATTCCACCTCTGGTGACCTCATGGCGCGCGGCGCCAAAAAACTTCGGGTCGGGCGAGGCGCCGCAACCGGCAAGAATCAGAAGGGCGGCAAGGCGTTTCATCGCGGCAGGTTGGCCCGTCATGGTTAAGGGCAGGTTAACTGCGGGCCGCGCCCGACGGAGGCCCGCATCCGTCCCGCGCCCGTCCCGCATCCGTCCCGCATCCGTCCCGACAGGCGTCCCGACAGGCTTCCCGGCAGGCGTCCCGGCAGCCGCGAAGCCACCAGCACCGCCATGCGCACCGGCGGCGCGCCTGCGGGTGCCCGGCGCATCGGTTGTGATAGCTGCCCGAGGGGGGGGCTGAGGGTCGCGCGCGGCGCCTTATTCGGCGATCTTGCCCGCGACGCCGAGCACGGCATCGCCGACCTTGCCCTTTGACGGGGCGGAAAGCCCGGACAAGCCGAATTCGCTGGCCTTCACCCGCGCGGGCGAGCCGGCGCCTTGCGTGTCATAAAGCGCGTAGAGGCCCAAGAAGACCGCCACCGCGGCAAGAGTCTTTCCCATTGCTCGCTCCCGTGTCCGGGTCAGGATAGCGAACGAATGCGGCGGATTTTGGGCCGCCCGCCGCGCCCGTGCTGGCTTTGGCGCGGGGGCCGGGCTATAGGTTCCGGTGAACGGCGTTTTTTCAGGGGGTTGCCATGATTCGTCTTTTTCTCGGCCTTGCGGCGCTGGCCGGCCTGAGCGCCTGCGCGACGATCGAGGGGGCCGGCAAGGATCTGCAAACCGCCGGCCAGGCGATCGAGACCGAGGCCCAGGACGCGCAGAACGGCTACTGATCGGGGCCGACGCCCGGCAGGCCGCGACGGCGGCAGGCCAAAGCCGCCGTTCTTGGCGAGCAGCCGGCCTTGCCGCATCGCCCATGCCCCGGCGCGCGTCGCGCTCTCGCGGCACAGGCGATGAGGCATGTTGCAGGTCGCTCCCGGAGCGCCTCAGGCCGCCGCGTCGGATCCGGCGCGCAGGTCACCGGCGACGGTGGCGAGCACCTGTTCGGCCTCATCGGGGTCGAAATCGGTGCCGTAGCGCTTGCGGACCCCGAGATCGGACAGCAGGAAATAGCGCGCGGGCGTCACATCGTGACGGGCGAGGCAGTTCTTCACGCAGGCCAGCGCGCAACCGTCAAGCGCCACGATCGGGCGGCCGGACCTGGCAATGCGCACGAGCTTGGGAACATCGCCGCCGACGCCGGCGATGCAGGACATCTCGGCCAGACCCTGCCGGTCGAGCTTGACGGCCACATGATTGGCCATCTGCGCGGCGCTGGAACAGCCCGAGCAGGAATAGACGAGCGGCAGGTGCGCGCGTGACGGCATGGCGGCCTCCTTCAAATCAGCGTGACCCTAGCAGCGATCGCGGGATTTTGCGTTACGACAAAATGACGCGAGGGGGAAGCGGAGCGAGGCATGGGCGGCGCCGCAACGGTGTGGGATGGCCCGAGGACCGATCAGGGGGCGCGCCAGTGACACGCCCACCGGTCCGATTGGCCCGAAGGTGCTGGCGCGCCGTCATGTTTTGCATACCCGCTGAAGATTGCCGAACTGGCGTGCCTTCTTCCTGCCGGGTTCCCGCTTTCGCGGGAATGACAGCTTTCGCGGGAATGACAGCTTTCGCGGGGATGACAGCTTTCGCGGGGAGGACAGCTTTCGCGGGGAGGACAGCTTTCGCGGGAATGACCGCTTTCGCGGGGATGACGACTTTCGCGGGAATGACGGCTTTCGCGGGGAGGACGGCTTTCGCGGGAATGACAGCTTTCGCGGGGAGGACAATAGTGCGGTGTTCGCGGGGTGCTAGGTTGTCAGCAATCGTGCAAGATCATCCCAGCCGGGATTCATCGCTTCGATCATCTCGATCTTCCAGGCGCGGTACCATTTCTTGATGCGCTTTTCGCGCAGGATCGCTTCGCGGATGTCGGTGTGATGTTCGAACCACACGAGCCGAGTGAGGTGGTAACGGCGGGTGAAGCTGTCGGCGCGACCGTCGCGATGTTCCGTCAGGCGGCGGAGCAGATCGTTGGTGACACCGGTGTAGAGCGTGCCGTTCCGGCGGTTGGTGAGGATGTAGGTATAATAGTCGTGGGTGCGCATGTTTCCCCGCTTTCGCGGGGATGACAGTTTCCCCGCTTTCGCGGGGAGGAGAGTGGCGGCGGGGTGGTTAAGGAAGTATTAAGGCGGGCGGGTTCCCCGCTTTCGCGGGGATGACAGGTGCGCGGTGGTCGTGGGTTCCCCGCTTTCGCGGGCATGACAGTTTCCCCGCTTTCGTGGGGAGGAGAGTGGCGGCGGGGTGGTTAAGGAAGTATTAAGGCGGGCGGGTTCCCCGCTTTCGCGGGGATGACATGGCGCGCGGTGGTCGTGGGTTCCCCGCTTTCGCGGGGATGACATGGCGCGAAACCGGACCGACTCACCTGTCATCCCCGCAAAAGCTGTCATCCCCGCAAAACCTGTCATCCCCGCGAAAGCGGGGATCATCCATCCATCTTGAGCGCGTTGATAAAGGCGCTTTGCGGGATCTCCACCTTACCGAACTGGCGCATCTTCTTCTTGCCGGCCTTCTGCTTTTCCAGAAGCTTCTTCTTGCGGGTCATGTCGCCGCCGTAGCACTTTGCCGTCACGTCCTTGCGCATCGCGCTGAGGGTTTCGCGGGCGATGACGCGGGCGCCGATGGCCGCCTGGATGGGGATCTTGAACATGTGGCGGGGGATCAGGTCCTTCAGCTTTTCGACCATCGCGCGGCCGCGGGCCTCGGCGCGGTCGCGGTGGACCATGATCGAGAGCGCGTCCACCGGCTCGTCGTTCACCAGGATCGACATCTTGACAAGGTTGTCTTCGCGGTAGCCCATCATCTGATAGTCGAAGCTCGCATAACCCTTGGTCACCGATTTCAGCCGGTCGTAGAAGTCGAAGACCACCTCGGCCAGCGGCAGGTCGTAGACGACCATGGCGCGGCTGCCGGCATAGGTCAGATCCATCTGGATGCCGCGCCGGTCCTGGCAGAGCTTCAGGACGTCGCCGAGATAATCGTCGGGCACCATGATGGTGGCCTTGATGCGCGGTTCCTCGATATGGTCCACGAGCGTGAGGTCGGGCATGTCGGCGGGGTTGTGGAGTTCGCGCACCTCGCCATTCTTCATGTGCAGATGAAAGACCACCGAAGGCGCGGTGGTGATCAGGTCGAGATCATATTCGCGTTCCAGCCGGTCGCGGACCACCTCGAGATGCAAAAGCCCGAGGAAACCGCAGCGAAAGCCGAAGCCGAGCGCGGCGGAGGTTTCCATCTCATGGCTGAAGGACGCATCGTTGAGCGACAGCTTTTCAATGGCGTCGCGCAGCGCTTCGAAATCATTGGCGTCGACGGGAAAGAGCCCGCAGAACACCACCGGGATCGAGGGTTTGAAACCGGGCAGCGGGTTGGCGCAGGGGCGGCGTTCATGGGTGATGGTGTCGCCGACGCGGGTGTCGCGGACCTGCTTGATCGAGCCGGTGAGGATGCCGATCTCTCCGGGGCCAAGCTCGGCAATATCGACCATCTGCGGTTTCAGGACGGCGAGCTTGTCGACCCCGTAGACGGCGCCGGTCTGCATCATCCTGATGCGGTCGTTCTTGCGGATCACCCCGTCCATGACGCGGATCATCACCACGACGCCGAGATAGGGGTCGTACCAGCTATCGACCAGCATCGCCCGGAGCGGGGCGGCGCGGTCGCCCTTCGGGGGCGGCAGGCGGCGCACGATCGCCTCGAGCACGTCGGGGATGCCCACGCCGGTCTTGGCGGAGATGGCGATGGCGCCCGACGCGTCGATGCCGATCACGTCCTCGATCTCGGCCTTGACCTGTTCGGGTTCGGCGGCGGGCAGGTCGATCTTGTTGAGAACCGGGACGATTTCGTGATCGGCATCGATGGCCTGATAGACATTGGCGAGCGTCTGGGCCTCGACCCCCTGGGTGGCGTCGACCACCAGAAGCGAGCCTTCGACGGCGCGCATCGAGCGGCTGACCTCATAGCCGAAATCGACATGGCCGGGGGTGTCGATCAGGTTGAGGATATAGGTCAGCCCGTCGCGGGCGGGGTATTCGATGCGCACCGTCTGGGCCTTGATGGTGATGCCGCGTTCGCGCTCGATCTCCATGCTGTCGAGCATCTGCGCCTTCATCTCGCGTTCGGCCACGGTGCCGGTCAGCTGGATCAGCCGGTCGGCCAGCGTGGATTTGCCGTGGTCGATATGGGCCACGATGGAGAAGTTACGGATCTGTGCGAGCTCGGTCATGATGGAGCGGGATATGCGCGGGAATTGGCGCGCGGTCAATGGGGGACGGGGCGGGGGGGGCCGGCCGCAAGCCGCGGTACGGCGCCCCGCCCCGCCCTACACAAACCGCACGCCCCTTTTCTGCGCCCTCAGCCGCGGGTCATGCGATTTGACCAGCACCGGCCGGCCCGACAGCACCTCGTCGCAGCGTTCCAGGGTTTCGCGTTCGAGCCGGTCCATCGCCTCGGCGGTATAAAAGGTCAGATGCGGCAGCATCACGACATTGGGCAGGGCGAAAAGCGGGCTCATCGGGTGGCCCGACAGGGCGAGGGGTTCGGAGGAAAAAACATCGAGACCGGCCCCGGCGATGCGCCCTTCGCGCAGCGCCGCCACAAGGGCCGCTTCGTCGACCAGCGCGCCGCGCGAGGAATTGATGAGGAAGGCGGTGGGTTTCATCGCCGCGAGTTCCGGCGCGCCGATGATGTGGCGGGTGGCGGCGCTCAGCGTGCAGTGGAGCGAGACGAAATCGGCCTGCGCCAGCAGGCCGTGCAGGTCGTCGGCCTTTTCGACGCCAAGCGCCGCCATCTCGGCGGCGCTCTTGCCCGGATCATGGGCGATGACGCGAGCGCGGAACCCCTGCCCGGCCATGCGCGCGAAACTGCGCCCGATCCGCCCCAGCCCGACGATGCCGACGGTCTTGCCGGCGATGTCGCCGCCCATCCAGCGGGCGGCGGGCCAGGCCCAGCCTGCGCTGCGCATCTGCCGGTCGAGCGGGATCAGACCCCTGGCCAACGCCAGCATCAGGGTAAAGGCGCCTTCGGCCACCGTCTGCTCGGCGTATTCGGGGATGTTGACCACCGGAATGGCGCGCGCGATGGCCGCCGGAATGTCGATGGCATCAATGCCGACGCCGTATTTGACGATGCCCCTGAGCCGCGCGGCCGCGCCGATCACCCGCGCGGTGACCGGCGTGTAGCACATCAGAATCAGATCGGCCTGGGCGGCCTCGGCCGCGAAATCGGTCTCGGCGATTCCGTCAGCCAACAACACCAGTTCGCCGCGCTTGCGCAGTTCGGCGTCGAGCCAGGGGGTTTCAAGTTCGCGGTCGGTGCGAAGAATTTTCATGCGTCATTCCCGATGTGTCATGTCGCGCCGATCGCTGCTGCCCGCAGCGGGTTCTGGCGCCGGCGGGCGCCCTTGCGACGGGCGGCGGCGATCATCGATCCGGCGCCCCCGGTTCCGGGCCGTCGATCAGGGGCGTGACATGGGCGACACGGTCGAGCGCCGCCCGGTCGGCGATGGTCACATGGGTTGCGTCGATCGCCAGCCCGTCGTCGCGCAGCGCCCGCAGTGCCCGCGACAGGTTTTCCGGCGTCATGCCGAGGAACGAGGCGAGCAGGCGTTTTTCCAGGGGCAGTTCGAATCTGGACGCGCCGCCGCGAAGCGCCGACTGGCGCAGGATATAGCCTGCCAGCCTTTCGCGCGATGTGCGCAGCTTCATGTCCTTGGCGTGGCGCACCATGCCGCGATAGCAGTTTGCCAGTTCGTGCGCGATGGCCAGGGCAAAGGCCGTATCGGCCGCGAAGGCGGCGCGCAGATCGCTGGAGGGGATGAGAATCACGCGGCTTTGCTCGATGGTCCGCGCCGCCATCAGATAGGGCGCATCCGTCATGCAGGCGGCCAGCGTGAAGGTCGACACCGGGCGCAGCACGACCATGGTGTTTTCCCGGCCATTCCAGTTTCCGACAAGTTCGACCAGACCATCGGTCACGACATGGAAGAAATCCGCGCTCTGGCCCTGGTGTATCAGCGTGACCTGCGGCGGAAATGTCTGATGATAGGCGCTGCGGGTGAGCGCCTCGAAGGTGGCCTCGCCGATGTCGCGAAACAGCGCCAGTTCGCGGATTTCGGCCAGACTCGCGTCGCGCATGATTCACCCTTTCCCCGATCGGCTTGACAATTGTTAAGCGACGGGAGGGCGAAAGTCGATGCCCTGATTGACCCATGCAGCACGCCGCGATACCATGCCCGGACATGGGCCCCAAGTAAGTCAAAACAGGTGGATTTTCAGGATTTTTTCCGCCTGAATTTGATTTGGATCATGCTCACGGTCGCACCCCGGTGAACATAAGCCGCCATCGCGGGCGACTGCGCCCGCAATCGTTGCAGGAGTGAAAAATGCTAAACGCATCACATGTTCCGGCCGCGGACAAGAGTCGGGCGCTGGGGCTGAGCACCATCGCCTTTACCGTCTGCTTTGCGGTCTGGACGATCTTTTCGATCATCGGCGTGGCGATCAAGCAGGAGCTTGGGCTGAGCGAATTGCAGTTCGGGCTTCTGGTGGCAACGCCGATCCTGACCGGGTCGCTGACGCGGCTCATCCTTGGCGTCTGGACCGAGAAATACGGCGGCCGGCTGGTGTTTTCGGCGCAGATGATCCTGACGGGTCTGGCGACATGGGCGCTGACGCTGGCCCATACCTATACCATGTATCTGATCGCCGCGCTGGGCATCGGCCTGGCGGGCGGATCGTTCATCATCGGGGTGGCCTATGTGTCGCGCTGGTACGAGGCGGGCAAGCAGGGCACGGCGCTGGGCATTTTCGGCGCCGGCAATGTCGGCGCTGCGGTGACCAAGTTCGTCGCCCCCTTCGTGATGGTGGCCTACGGCTGGCAGGGTGTCGCGCAGATCTGGGCGGCGGGGATCGCGGCGATGGGGGTGCTTTTCTTCCTGTTCGCCAAGGATGACCCCGAACTGGTCGAGCGGCGCAAGGCAGGTGTCAAGGCGCCGAGCCTGGCCGAGCAGTTCGCGCCGCTGAAGAATCTTCAGGTCTGGCGCTTTTCGCTTTACTACTTCTTCGTTTTCGGCGCTTTCGTGGCGCTGGCGCTGTGGATGCCGCATTATCTGATCGACGTCTACGGCATGGATATCGAGACCGCCGGCATGTCGGCGGCGGCATTTTCGCTTTCCGCCTCGATCTTTCGCGCCTACGGGGGGCATCTTTCCGACCGGTTCGGCGCGCGGGCGGTGATGTACTGGTGCTTCGGCTTCAGCCTGATCTTCCTGTTCATGCTGTCCTATCCGCCCACCGATTACATCATTCAGGGCAAGGACGGAGTGATCCACTTCTCGACCGAGATGGGCCGCTGGCCCTTTGTCATCACGCTTTTTGCGCTGGGCTTCTTCATGTCGCTGGGCAAGGCGGCGGTTTACCGGCACATCCCGGTCTATTACCCCAAGCATGTCGGCGCGGTCGGCGGCCTGGTGGGCATGATCGGCGGTCTTGGCGGTTTCGTGCTGCCGCTGGCGTTCGGCGCGCTGCTTGATCTGACCGGCATCTACACGACCTGTTTCGTGCTGCTTTTCGTGATCGTCGCCATTTCGCTGGCCTGGATGCATCTGTCGGTGCGGGCGATGGAACGCGCGGCGCATGGCGAGGCTCTCGACAGTCTGCCGGAGCTGCCGGAAATGCAGCCGATCCACATCCCCGGCAAGACCGTCATGCAAAAGACGCTGGACGAGTGGTACCCCGAGGAAAAGAGCTTCTGGCAGGAGAAAGGCAAGGCCATCGCCCACCGCAACCTGTGGATCTCCATCCCGGCGCTGCTTCTTGCCTTTTCGGTCTGGATGGTCTGGTCGATGGTCGTTGCCCGGCTTCCCGCCATCGGCTTCGATTTCACGCCGGGCCAGCTGTTCTGGCTGGCCGCGCTGCCGGGGCTGTCGGGGGCGACCCTGCGGATCTTCTACAGCTTCATGGTGCCGATATTCGGCGGCAGGCTGTGGACGACGATTTCGACCGCCTCGCTGCTGCTGCCCGCCATGGGGATCGGCTATGCGGTGCAGAACCCCGAAACACCCTATCTGATCTTCATGACGCTGGCGCTGCTGTGCGGGCTGGGGGGCGGCAACTTTGCCTCGTCGATGGCCAATATCGCGTTTTTCTTTCCCAAGGCGGAAAAGGGCCATGCGCTGGCGCTCAATGCCGGTCTGGGCAATCTTGGCGTGTCGGTCATGCAGTTTCTGGTGCCGATCGTCATCACCATGGGCGTCTTTGGCGCGATGGGGGGCGATGCGGTGACGCTGAGCGATGGCCAGCAGCTGTGGATCCAGAACGCAGGTTTCGTCTGGGTGCCTTTCATTATCGCGGCCACCATCGCCGCCTGGCTCGGCATGAACGACATTACCGATGCCAAGGCGAGTTTCCGCGATCAGGCGATCATCTTTTCGCGGTTCCACAACTGGATCATGTGCATCCTGTATACCGGCACTTTCGGCAGCTTCATCGGCTATTCGGCGGGCTTTCCGCTGCTGACCAAGCTGATGTTCCCCGAGGTCAACGCGCTGCAATACGTGTTTCTCGGCCCTCTCGTCGGCGCGTTGAGCCGCGCGGGTACGGGCTGGGTGTCGGACAGGTTCGGCGGCGGCCGGGTGACGTTCTGGACCTTTGCGGGCATGATCGTCGCGGTGTTCGGGGTGATCGCCTTCCTGCCCGCTGACGGCATGGGCGGCAGTTTTCTAGGGTTTTTCGCCTCTTTCATGGCGCTGTTCTTTCTGACCGGGGTTGGCAATGCCTCCACCTTCCAGATGATTCCGGCGATCATGGGGCATGAAATCCCCAGGCTGATGCCGAACCTTGATGCGACCACAAGTCGCAAGCAGGCAGAGCGTGAAAGCGCTGCAATCATCGCCTTTACCAGCGCCATCGCAGCCTATGGGGCCTTTTTCATCCCGAAAGCCTATGGTACGTCGATAGCGATGACGGGAACGCCTGTCATGGCGCTCTGGGCCTTCTTGATCTTCTATGTGATCTGCCTGGTGCTGACCTGGGTCTTCTACACCCGGCCCGGAGGTGTTCTTCACGATTTCGAGCGGGGACGGATTGCTGCCGCCCCCGCAAAGGCTTGACATAATTAGGAGAGCAAGATGAGCCATCTTCTCGACAGGCTGAATTTCCTGAAATCCCTGCGCAAGGACACTTTCGCGAATGGCCACGGGCAGACCACGATCGAAAACCGTGACTGGGAGGACACCTACAGAAACCGGTGGCGGCACGACAAGATCGTGCGCTCCACCCACGGGGTGAACTGTACGGGAAGCTGTTCGTGGAAGATTTATGTCAAGTCCGGGATCGTGACCTGGGAAACCCAGCAGACGGATTATCCGCGCACGCGGCCCGATCTGCCCAATCACGAGCCGCGCGGCTGTGCGCGCGGCGCGTCCTACAGCTGGTATCTTTACTCGGCCAACCGGGTAAAGACACCGCTGGTCCGGGGCCGGCTGATGAAGGTCTGGCGCAAGTTGCGCGAGACAAAGGACCCGATCGAGGCCTGGACCGCGATCCAGGCCGACCCGATCCTTCGGCAGGGCTATGTGGAGCATCGCGGGCGCGGTGGCTTCGTGCGCGCCGACTGGGAAGAGGCGGCCGAGATCGTGGCCGCCGCCAACGCCTATACCGCCAAGACCTGGGGCCCCGACCGGATCATGGGCTTTTCGCCGATCCCGGCGATGTCGATGGTCAGCCACGCGGCGGGCTGCCGTTACATCACCCTGATGGGCGGCACCTGCCTGTCGTTCTATGACTGGTATTGCGACCTGCCGCCGTCGAGCCCGCAGACCTGGGGCGAGCAGACCGACGTGCCCGAAAGTGCCGACTGGTACAACTCGGGCTATCTGATCCTGTGGGGCTCGAACGTGCCGCAGACGCGGACGCCGGATGCGCATTTCTACACCGAGGTGCGTTACAAGGGCACCAAATCGGCGGTCGTGTCGCCCGATTACTCGGAAGCGGCGAAGTTCAGCGATGTCTGGCTCAACCCCAAGCAGGGCACCGACGCGGCGCTGGCGCTGGCTTTCGGCCATGTGATCCTGCGCGAATTCCACCTTGACCGGCAGGCGGAGTATTTCCAGGACTACTGCCGCAAGTATTCCGATTTCCCGATGCTGGTGAAGCTCGAGGAAAAGGACGGCCGGCTCATCCCCGGCAGCTTCCTGCGCGCCGACGATCTGCAGGGCAAGCTGGGCGAGAAGAACAACCCCGAATGGAAGACCGTCGCCTGGGACGAGATCAGCAAGGGGCTGGTCGCGCCCAACGGCTCGGTCGGTTACCGCTGGGGCGAAGCGGGGGAATGGAACCTCGAGGAACGTGCCGCGGCGGCCGATACCCGGCTGGCGATGTCGTTCGTCGGCAAGGAAGACCACGACGAAGTCGCAGGCGTCGATTTCCCCTATTTCGGCGGCGCGGCCACCCCGGCCTTCGCGACCGGCGCGAAATATCCCGACGTGCTGACGCGCAACATTCCGGTCAAGACGGTCAAGACCGCCAAGGGCAAGGTTCGCGTGGCGACGGTTTTCGACCTGTTTTGCGCCAATTACGGGCTTGACCGCGGGCTGGGCGGCGAATGGGTTGCCAAGGATTATGGCGCCGACGTACCCGGCACCCCGGCCTGGGCCGAGAAGATCACCGGCGTCAACCGCGACCGGATCATCCAGGTCGCCCGCGAATTCGCCCAGACGGCCGAAAAGACCAATGGCCGGTCGATGGTGATCCTCGGTGCCGGGCTCAACCACTGGTACCACATGGACATGAGCTATCGCGGCATCATCAACATGCTGGTGATGTGCGGCTGCGTGGGCCAGTCGGGTGGCGGCTGGAGCCACTATGTCGGTCAGGAGAAACTGCGCCCGCAGACCGGCTGGACCAACCTGGCCTTCGCGCTCGACTGGATCCGCCCGCCGCGGCACATGAACGGCACCTCGGCCTTCTATGCCCATTCCGACCAGTGGCGTCACGAGAAGGTGGGCATCGCCGACATTCTCAGCCCGACCGCGCCCGAAGGCAACTGGAGCGGCTCGGTCATCGACTACAACGTGCGCGCCGAACGGATGGGCTGGCTGCCTTCGGCGCCGCAGCTCAAGACCAACCCGCTCGAGGTGGCCAAGGCCGCCAAGGCCGCGGGCAAGGATGGCGCGAGCTATGTCGCCGAGAAGCTGAAGTCGGGCGAGTTGCAGATGTCGTGCGAAGACCCCGACGCGCCGGAGAACTGGCCGCGCAATCTGTTCATCTGGCGTTCGAACATCTTCGGATCCTCCGGCAAGGGGCACGAATATTTCCTGCGCTATCTGCTGGGCACCGACAACGGAGCGATGGGCAAGGATCTGGGCCAGGAAGGCGGGTTGAAGCCCGAAGAGGTGACCTGGCACGACAAGGCGCCGAGGGGCAAGCTCGACCTCTTGGTCACGCTCGACTTCCGCATGAGCACCACGGCGGTTTATTCCGACATCGTTCTGCCGACAGCGAGCTGGTACGAGAAGGACGACATGAACACTTCGGACATGCATCCCTTCATCCACCCGCTGCAGGCCGCCGTCGATCCCGCCTATGAGAGCAAGAGCGACTGGGAGATCTTCAAGTATATCGCCAAGACGGTGCAGGAGCTGGTGCCCGGCTATCTGGGCCGCGAGGCCGATATCGTGGCGGTGCCGCATCTGCACGACACACCCGGAGAGATCGCCCAGGCGGAAGTGCGCGACTGGAAAAAGGGCGAATGCGAGCTGATCCCCGGCAAGACCGCGCCCAATTATGTGGAGGTGGAGCGAGACTATACCGCCGTCTACGACCACTACTGTTCGCTTGGCCCGCTGATCGACAAGCTGGGCAATGGCGGCAAGGGGATCGGCTGGAACGCCGATGCCGAGGTGAAGAACCTCGGGGCGCTGAACGGGCTGTGCGAAGACGGCAGCGCCAAGGGGCGGCCGAAGATCGACACCGCGATCGACGCCTGCGAGACGATCCTGATGCTGGCGCCGGAGACCAACGGCGAGGTGGCGGTGAAGGCCTGGGAGGCGCTGTCGAAGCACACCGGGCGCGAACACGCCCATCTGGCGCTGCCCAAGGAGGACGAGAAGATCCGGTTCCGCGACATCGCCGCGCAACCGCGCAAGATCATTTCGTCGCCGACATGGTCGGGCATCGAAAGCGAGCATGTCAGCTATAACGCCGGCTGGACCAACGTGCACGAACTGATCCCCTGGCGCACCCTGACCGGCCGCCAGCAGGTCTATCAGGATCATTTGTGGATGCGCGCCTTTGGCGAGGGCTTCATGTCGTATCGCCCGCCGGTCGATCTGAAGGCGATCAACGACGAGGTGCATTCCGACAGGGGCAAGCCGCATGCGGTGCTGAACTTCATCACGCCCCACCAGAAATGGGGTATCCACTCGACCTATTCCGACAACCTGCTGATGCTGACGCTGAACCGCGGCGGCCCGGTGATCTGGATTTCGGAGACCGACGCCAAGCAGGCGGGGATCGTCGACAACGACTGGGTCGAGGCCTATAACGTCAATGGCGCGCTCACCGCGCGGGCGGTGGTCAGCCAGCGGATCAAGCCGGGCACCACCTTCATGTATCACGCCCAGGAAAAGATCGTGAACGTGCCCGGGTCGGAAAAGACCGGCAAGCGCGGCGGCATCCACAATTCGGTCACCCGGGTGGTGATGAAACCCACGCATATGATCGGCGGTTATGCCCAGCTTTCCTACGGGCTCAACTATTACGGCACCGTGGGATCGAACCGCGATGAATTCGTCATCGTGCGCAAGATGAACAAGGTAGACTGGCTCGACGAGCCTGCGAAAGTGGAGGCAGCAGAATGAAAGTCCGCGCACAAATCGGCATGGTGCTGAACCTCGACAAATGCATCGGGTGCCACACCTGTTCGGTCACCTGCAAGAACGTCTGGACCAGCCGCGACGGCGTCGAATACGCGTGGTTCAACAACGTCGAGACCAAGCCCGGCATCGGCTATCCGAAGGATTGGGAAAACCAGAAGCGCTGGAACGGCGGCTGGGAACGCACAAGATCGGGCAAGCTGCGCCCGAAACAGGGCGGCAAGTGGCGGATCCTGGCGAATATCTTCGCCAACCCCAACCTGCCCGAGATCGACGATTTCTACGAGCCGTTCGATTTCGACTATGACCACTTGAAATCCGCCCCGGAGATGAACGCCTTTCCGACGGCGCGGCCGCGATCGAAGGTTTCCGGCGAACGGATGGAAAAGATCGAATGGGGCCCGAACTGGGAAGAGATTCTCGGCGGCGAATTCGAGAAGCGGTCGAAGGATTACAACTTCGAGGGCATCCAGAAGGATATCTACGGACAGTATGAAAATACCTTCATGATGTATCTGCCGCGGCTTTGCGAACACTGCCTCAACCCCGCCTGCGCGGCTTCGTGCCCGTCGGGGGCGATCTACAAGCGCGAGGAGGACGGCGTTGTCCTGATCGACCAGGAAAAATGCCGCGGCTGGCGGATGTGCGTGTCGGGCTGCCCCTACAAGAAGATCTATTACAACTGGTCGACGGGAAAGTCCGAGAAATGCACGCTTTGCTATCCGCGCCTGGAAAGCGGCCTGCCGACGGTCTGTTCGGAAACCTGCGTGGGCCGTATCCGCTATATCGGTGTGATCCTTTACGATGCCGACCGGATTGCCGAAGCTGCCTCGGTCGAGAATGAAAAAGATCTCTACGAGGCCCAGCTTGACGTTTTCCTCGACCCGAGCGACCCGGCGGTGATCGAGGCGGCGCGCAAGGAAAGCGTGCCGGAGGAGTGGATCGAATCCGCGCGCAAGTCGCCGATCTGGAAGATGGCGATGGAATGGAAGATCGCCTTTCCGCTGCATCCCGAATACCGCACCCTGCCGATGGTCTGGTACATCCCGCCGCTGTCGCCGATCCAGAATGCCGCCGCCGCCGGCCAGGTCGCGGTGCAGGACGACATGCCGGATGTCAGATCCCTGCGCATCCCGGTCCGGTATCTGGCCAACATGCTGACGGCGGGCGACGAGGCGCCGGTGATTTCGGCGCTGGAGAGGATGCTGGCGATGCGTTCCTACATGCGTTCGAAGACCGTCGATGGCGTGGTCAACCTCGGTGTTGCCCAGCGCGTCGGGCTCACGCCGCGCCAGATCGACGAGATGTACAAGATCATGTCCATCGCCGACTACGAGGACCGTTTCGTCATCCCGACCACGCATCGCGAAAGGGTCGAGGACGCCTATAGTCTGCGTGGCGGCTGCGGCTTTACCGATGGCAATGGCTGTTCGACCGGCGAAAGCAAGGGCAAACTGTTTGGCAGCGCCAAGTTCATTCCGCCCATGGAGAGCCAGAAATGAAGACATTCAAGGCGCTTTCAGCGCTTCTTTCCTATCCGAGCGAAGAGCTTCAGGCCGCCATTCCGGCGATCCGCGAGGTTCTGGACAGTGAAGGACTTGTGCCTGCCGACCTGCGCCGGGGGATGGAACCGCTGCTCTCGGCGATGGCCGGCGACGACATCTACGCATTGCAGGAGCGCTATGTGCTGCTGTTCGACCGGTCGCGGACGCTGTCGCTCAACCTCTTTGAACATATCCACGGCGAAAGCCGCGACCGGGGCGGCGCGATGGTCGATCTGCTGGAAACCTACCGTGCCGGGGGTTTCGATCTTCACGGGCCCGAACTGCCCGATCATCTGCCGGTGCTGCTGGAATTTCTGGCCAACCGGCCCCTGCCCGAGGCGCGCGAAATCCTCGCCGATGCGGGCCCTATCATCGCGGTACTGGCCGAACGGCTGGCGCGGCGCGAAACCGACTATGCGCCGGTCATGGCGACCCTTGCCGCGCTGGCGAATGCCGCAAGCGACAGCCCCGAATCGGCGGCAATGCTGGACGTGCCCGATGATGACCCCGAAGATCTGGAGGCGCTGGACGCCGTCTATCAGGAGGCCCAGGTCACGTTCGCCCCGGATCCCAATGCAGGCTGCCCCATCTCGCGCGATATCCTTGCAAAGATGGATGTTCCCATGACCCCGGCGCGCGCCGGGACAGCACAATAGAGGAGGCCAGAAATGCACGGCTTTATCTTCGGTATCTATCCCTACATCGCGCTGAGCGTCTTGCTGATCGGTTCGATCGCGCGCTATGAACGCGACCCGTTCACCTGGAAATCCTCTTCGTCGCAACTGCTGCGGCGCAAGCAGCTCATGGTCGGTTCGGTGCTTTTCCATGTCGGGGTTCTGACCATCTTCATCGGCCATTTCGTCGGGCTTCTGACCCCGTTCTGGGTGCTTGAGCTGCTGCATATCGGCCATGAATTCAAGCAGATCCTTGCCATCGTGGTGGGTGGCGCGGGGGCCATCGCGGCGCTGATCGGCGGCTTCATGCTGTTGCAGCGCAGGCTTGGCGATCCGCGTATCCGCAAGTCATCGAGCTACATGGACCTCATCATTCTGGCGTTGCTTCTGTTCCAGCTTTGCCTTGGCACATTGTCGATCTTCGTATCGTTGCAGCACATCGACGGCAGCGAGATGGTCAAGTTCATGATGTGGGCGCAGGGCATCTTCACCTTCGATCCCAATGCCGCAAGCTATACCGAAGGCACGTCTTGGATATTCGAGCTGCATATCCTTACCGGGCTGACGATCTTCGTGCTGTTCCCCTTCTCGCGGCTGGTGCACATCGTGTCGGCGCCGGTGCGCTTTCTCTGGCGGCCGGGCTATCAGATCGTGCGCACCAAAAAACGGGGGGCCTGACACATGACCCCGATGATGTCGCAGATCACGGTGAACGGCGAGGTGATCCCCACCGACGCCATCGCCGCCGAGGCGCAGTTGCACCCCGCCCCCAAGGGCAAGCCGGGGATCGCCTGGCGGGCGGCGGGGCGGGCGCTGACCATCCGGGCGCTGATCTTGCAGGAGGCCGGGCGGCTGGGGCTGGTGCCGGAGCCGATCAGCGGCGAGCTGGGAACGATCGAGACGGACGAGGAAGCCCTGATCCGGCAGGTACTGGACCAGGCCATCGACGCGCCCGCGCCGACCGGCGCCGCGATCCGTGCCGTCTATGACGCCGATCCGGGGCGTTGGCGGGCGCCGACGCTCTATGAGGCGGCGCATATCCTTTTGCCGGTCAAGCCGGGCGATACCGAGGCGCTGGCCAAGGCGCGCGCCACTGCCGAAGCGGCGCTGGCCAGGATCGCCGAAGACCCGCGCGCCTTCGACCGGCTGGCGCGCGAGCTTTCGGCCTGTTCGTCGCGCGATTCGGGCGGACAGCTCGGCCAGATCGTGACCGGCGACACGGTGCCGGAGTTCGAGGCCGCTCTCGATGCGCTGGCCGAGGGCGAGGTTGCCAGCGCCCCGGTGGCCACACGCTATGGTCTGCATGTCATCCGGCTCGACGCCCGCGCGGCCGGAGATATCCTGCCTTTCGAGGCGGTGGAGCCGCGCATTCGCGAAGCCCTGGAGAAAGCCGCCTGGGCCAAGGCCGCCAAGGCCTTCACCGCCGCGCTGGCCGAGGCGGCCGAGCTGACCGGCGTGGACATGAAGGCCGCCTGAGCCGAAGCGGGCGGTTGCAGGCGGCATTTCGGGCCGGGGCTTGCGGCCGAATTGATCGGCAGCCCGCGATATGCATAATCGCTATCCGGGAAGGTAACGGCATACCCGGGGGACGCGCGCCGCCGGGCCGGGCAATCGGGGGACGGGGATGAAATCAGTTACTGTCATGGCGGCACTATTGATGGCGGCCGCGACCGCCGGGCGGGCCGGCCCGATAGATCAGGCTTGCGTTCGTTCGGATCGTGCCGCCGATCCGCAGCTTTGCGCCTGCATCCAGCAGGTTGCCGACATGACGCTGACCGGGCCCGATCAGAAGATGGCAGCCCGGTTTTTCAGCGATCCGGCAAAGGCGCAGGAAGTTCGCCAATCGTCGCGCAGCACCTATCGCGCATTCTGGCAGCGCTATGTCGCCTTCGGCAGCACCGCGGAATCGGTCTGCGCGAAATAGGGCGTTTCATCCGGCCCGGCAGGCGTGACGCGCCCGCAAACCGGCGCGCCGCCGCGTTCGACAGATTCCGCAGGCGCGGGGCGGCCTTCACGGGGTATCCGCGGTGCCTTCGCGGGGCCTTGTGGTGTCAGTCGGTCGCCGATTTGTAGGATGGCGCCGCCTTTTGCGCGGCCTGCATGGCGGCCATCGCATCTTCGACCGTTATCAGCTTGGTCGTGGCCCCGCCCGACATGCTGCCCGAAGCGCCGACCAGCAGCGACCCGGCCATCATCGCCTTGTCATCGGGTGCCTCGATCAAGGCGACGATATCCTCGCTGCCAAAGCAGAAGAACATGTGATGCAGCTTGCCGCCTATGGCCTCGATCATCCTGGCCGCGGCGTCACGCCGGTTTTGCGGCTTTTCCACCATCGCCTTCAATGCGGCCGGCGCATAACGTCCCTGAAACAGATAAAATCCCATGGCGCGGTTCCCCCTTGTTCAGCGTCAAGGGGGTATCATAGCACAAATCGCCCCTGCCCGGGGGTGTTTCGGGTATCAGGCCGATACACGCCGGCGCGCTGACGCGATCAGTTTGCCGGCGCGGCGGGGGCGCGGGCGTTATCGACGGACACCGCGACCGCCACGTCACCGGCATGTTCAAAGCTGAGTGTGAGCATCAAGGTATCGCCCGTCGTGAACGCCTGCACCGGCCCCATGAGCATCACATGGTCGCCGCCACGGGCCAGCGCAAGCCGCCCGTGCGCGGGGACGACAAAGCCTTCGGGGACGTGCAGCATCTGCATCATGCCGCCTTCGCCCGCCTTGTGGGTGTGCAACTCGACGCGGCTGGCCGCATCCGACGCGGCACCGAGCAGACGGTCGTCTTCGGCCGCGGCGTTGTCGATGATCATGAAGGCGGCACCGGCCTTGGCGCCGGGCAGGAAACGTGCATAGGCATCGCTGACGGTGATGGTATCGGCGGCAAGGGCAGGCTGCGCGGCGGCCAGCGCGATCGCGGCAAGGCTGGATTTCAGGAAGCTCATTTCGGATGGTCCTCGTTATAAATTTCAATGGGTCGGTCGCTGGTTCAGACCCGGAAGGGAGGACCGCGCGCGCCCCTGACCGGCACCTCACGTTCGGTGCGATGGGCGTCGCCGGCGGGCACGACGGTTTCCGCCCGCCCGCGCGGGTGCCACAGATCGGGCGCCGGCAGGGGCAGCGCCGCCAGAAGCCCCAGCGCGAGATCGGGACAAAGATGCGCAGGCCCGGCCGGATGGCCGGAGGCGTCGCGGCCTGCCTGCACCAGCCCGCCGCCGCTGCACAGAATGACAGCCTGGCCGTTCACCACCGTCTGCCCGCGCGCCGAGGCCGCCAGCAGGCTGACGGCAAAAAGCGACAGCGACAGCGACAGGCACAGAAAATGATGGGCGAGGCGTGGCATCATCGCCGCAATCTAGACTGCTGCACCCTGAGCCGCCAAGCGGCAAAACGAAGCGGCCCCGCTCTGGCAAGAGCGGGGCCGCAAATCATCAAGGCAATGCTGCGGCGGCTCAGGCCGACGCGCCCTTTGCGATTTCCTTCTTGATCTTCAGCGCCCTGGGCGACAGTTCTTCGTCCCTGGCCTTGGCAAGAAACGCATCCAGCCCGCCACGGTGATCGACGGTCCGCAGCGCCGCCGCCGAGATGCGCAGCTTGAATGTCTGGCCCAAGGTGTCCGATATCAGCGATACCGCGTTGAGATTGGGCAGGAACCGGCGGCGGGACCGGTTGTTGGCGTGGCTCACGTTGTTGCCCGTCATGGGGCCTTTTCCGGTCAGTTCACAGACGCGCGACATCGCTTCGCTTCCTTCGTATGCGTGGGCGTGGCCGCCCGTCATTCAGATAACAAATAGGGGCACGGCTGGCGCGGCACCCTGAATCCCGTCCGCGGGGAATATGCGCAAAGCCGGGGATCGTCAAGCGATTCATCGAAAAGGATGGCATCCACGGCAAACAAATCCGGCCGGGGTGCGGGCGCGCGTGCCGGCGCGGAATTGCGCGCGCGATCCGCCCCCGAGCCTGAAAGCGGCGCCCGCCGCCTCTTTGCCGAAGACGGCGGCCGCGACGAAGGCATAGCCGCGCGGCATCAGCCAACCGGATACTGCGTCAGCGCATTGTTCAGGGCCTCATGCATGATGTCGGCCTCGTCCGGGCCGAAGACCATCGGCGGCTTGAACTTGAGCACGTTTTCGTCAGGCCCGTCGGTGGACAAAAGAACGCCCTGTTCGCGAAGGTGGTTGACGATGTTCGCGGCCTCTTCGCGGGCCGGTTCCAGCGTATCGCGGTCGCGGATCAGTTCGAGCCCGCAAAACAGCCCCTGGCCCCGGACATCGCCGATGATCGGATGGCGCCCGGCCAGATCACGCCAGGCGTCCATGACGCGCGCGCCGGTGGCCAGCGCCTTTGCCTGAAGGTCTTCGCCTTCGATCACGTCCATCACCGCCATGCCGACGGCCATCGACACCGGATTGCCGCCGAAGGAATTGAAGTATTCCATGCCGGTTGCGAAGGCATTGGCGAGTTTCGCCGTCGTCGCTACCGCCGCCAGCGGGTGGCCATTGCCGATCGGCTTGCCCATCACGACGATGTCCGGCACCACGCCCTGAAGTTCGAACGCCCAGAAATGCGAACCGACGCGGCCGAAACCGCATTGCACTTCGTCGGCGATGCACAGCCCGCCACGGGCGCGCACATGTTCATAGGCGCGCGAAAGATAGCCCTGCGGATAGATCACCTGCCCGCCGACGCCCGATATCGATTCGGCGATGAAGGCGGCAGCGCCGTCGCCTGTTGCCCGTTCGATATCGTCCAGACAGCGTGCGACATCCGCCGCGTAGGCCTGCCCGGTCTCGGGAGACATGCCCTTGTGGGGTCCGCGGAACGGGTCGGGAAATGTCGCGATCTCGACGAAATCCGGTTTCGCAAAACCGCCCTTGCGCTTGAATTTGTAGGGGCTGACATCGACCATGCCCGAGGTGTTGCCGTGATAGGCCCAGTCGAGAACGACGGTCGATTTCTTGCCGAGCGCGGTGCGCGCGATGCGCAGCGCCAGTTCATTGGCCTCCGATCCCGAGTTGACGAAAAACACCGTGTCGAGCCCGCCGGGAAGCGTCGCCGTCAGGCGTTCGGAATAATCGAGGATCGCTTCGCCGAGATAGCGGGTATTGGTGTTGAGGATCGCGGCCTGACGGGTCAGGGCGGCGACGACATGCGGGTGGCAATGGCCGACATGGGTGATGTTGTTGACCGCGTCGAGATAGGCCCGCCCGCCATGGTCGATCAGCCAGGGGCCTTGGCCGCGCACGATCTTGAGCTTGTTGCGGTAGGCAACCGACAGCGAGGGCCCGAGGCTCTGCCGGCGGCGTTTCATGAGCGCTTCGGGCGGGTTGGGATCGGCCGCGAAGCTTTCAGGGGCGAGGCCGAGCAGAAGGTTCGGGTCGATGCAGATGTCGGACCAGACATCGTGGAGGCTGTCATGCCCGACGCCGAAGAAGTTGCCCGATTGCGACAGCATGTCGGTCATGATCTGGAAATGCAGATGCGGCGACCAGCCGCCGTTTTCGTTCCAGTCCCCGAAATGGCCGATCACATCGCCGGCGCGGACCTTTTTGCCCGCCGTCGCGGCGCCGGTCCTGTCCTGGCCGAGATGGCCGTAGAGGGTGAAGAACGGCGCCCCGCCGGCGGTGCGGTGTTCGAGGATCAGCGTATGCCCGTAATCGAGCGGCGCGCCATTATAGGTTGCATCCCTGACGATGCCATCCAGGGGCGCATGTACCGGGGTGCCCGCCGGGGCGAAAATGTCGATACCCAGATGGCGGCAGCGGCGCTCGGGGCTGGCCGCGTCGGCGAACTGGTCGGTGGTATAGACGGTGCGTCTCTCTCCGTAAGGGCCCAAGCCGTAGAAGGCCACGCAGCCGGGCAGGCTGGCCGGGCGCTGGCTGGCCAGCCAGTCATCGAATGCCGGGTCTGAATAGGCGGGCATGTCGGGGCGCGTGCCGTCGGTGAGCAGGGCGATTCGGGCGCTGCGCCGGATATCCGGGCGGCAGACGGGCGCGGCTGCAAGCGCCGCGAGTTCGGCGCGGATCGCCGGCGCGGCGGCGATGGCGGGAAGACCCGCCGCGCGGCGGCACAGCGCGATCATGAAGCCCGTGTCGATGGCGTCGAGCCGCTCGAGGGTGCGAAAGGCCGGGGCCTGCGAAATCAGCAGATAGGGGTTGTCGGGGTGCTGCCTGCCTTGATGCGACGAGACGCAGACACTGGCCGCCAGGCGCATCCGCATCAGGTCATAGACGATCTCGGCCTCGGCCTCGGTGATCGGGAAGCGGGCGGTGAAGCCCTCGATGACGGCGCGGATCGCCGCGTAGAGATCCTCGGCATCGAGGATCGCATAGGCCAGCGTGATGGCCAGTTCGTTGATCGTTCGGCCAAAGGCCATGTCGCCGAAATCGATGAGCCCGATTACCCGGTCGGGGTTGTGCGCGTCGACGATCACGTTGTTGTCGTTGGCGTCCTGGTGCAGCACCGAAGCGCGCAGCCCTGCTAGCCGGGGGGCGATCTTTTCCGCGTAGCGGTCGAAAAGGGCCGCGACCCGGCCGCGGTTGCCGGGATCGGCGATGTCCTGCGCCCAGGGGCGCAGCCGCGACACATGATCGAGCGACCAGACGAAATCGGGCCGAAAGGCGCAAGGATGCCCGAAGCCCTGCATGTTGTGCGTCAGATCGCCCATGAAGGCACCCAGATCGCGCAGCTGCGCAACGCTGCGCGGGGTCTGGCTGAGCGGGCTTCCGTCGAGCCAGGTCACGACACGGACGAAATGATCGCGTCCGTCGATATCGACGCGCGCCATGCTTTCCCCGGCAAGCGTCGGAACGATCTGCGCAACCCCGGGGGCGCCGATGGCCGCGAGATGCGCGAGCGTGGCATTCTGCATCCGCAGCTGGTCGGGATCCTCGCTGGCATGGGCGATCTTGAGAACGTAGCTGCGGTCTTCGGCCTTCAGCCGGGCGTTCTGGTCGCGTTCAGAGGCAAGCACCGTGATCTTTGCGCGGATTCCGAAATATTCGGCGGCGATGGCGGCAAGCCGCTGTTCGCAAAGGGCGGGCGGCGCGGTGTCGAACAGTTCCATGGTGTCTTTCTTTTCGCTTGCCCGATGGCGGGCCGGTAGGGCATCAGTAGATGCGGGCGTAGGCGGCGTGCAGGTCGGGTTGGGAATAGCTTTGCGCGGTCGCCAGCTCGCCGCGTTTGTGCGCGATATAGACATCCGCGAAGCCGTCGGGAAACCAGCCCCGGACCGTTTCATTCGCGCCGAGCTTGTCGAGCGCAGCACCGAGCGAGCCGGGAAGCGCACGCAGGCCCCGCGCCGCCAGGGCGGTTTCGGACAGTCCCGACAGATCTTCCTGCGTCGCCTCCGGTGCCGGCAATTCATCCTCGATTCCCTGACAGCCGGCGTGGACGATGGCGGCCAGCAGCAGATGCGGCGAGGCGGCCGCGTCGGCGGCGCGAAATTCGAAATTGTACTGCCGGGCGACAGAGGACGGATCGGTGCCGACGACCGGGCAGATCCGCACCGAGGCTTCCCGGTCACGGTAGCCCAGGTTGTTGAATGCCGCGCTCCAGCGGTGCGGGGTGAGCCGCGCATAGGAAATTGCCGAGGGTGCGGTAATGGCGACGATACTGTCGAGATACTTCAGGATTCCGGCGACGAATTGCCCGGTGCGCAAAGCCATGCCATAGGGGCCGTTCGTGTCGTGGGTGGCGGGATTTCCCGCGGCATCCGTGAAGCTGAGATGCACATGTACGCCGTTGCCGACGCCCGCCGGATCCTGGATCGGGGTGAAGGTGACGCTTTGGCCATGGCGGGCGGCGGCGAAATGGACGATCTCTTTCACGATCGCGGCACTGTCGGCGGATTTGATCCCGACCTCGGGCTTCATGGTCACTTCGAACTGATCGGCGCCGTACTCCTTCAGGAACGTGTCCTGCCGCAGGCCGGCCTGCTGCATGGCGGCGATGATCGTCTCGCCAAAGGCGCGGTGGCGCGAGAATGCCTGAAGCGAAAAGGCCTCGCCGGGGGGCGCGTCGCCGGCCTTGCGCTGGAACTCATGCTCGAAGGTCGACTTGAGCAACAGACCGGTCAGCGCGTGGAACCGCCTGAGCGCGGCCTTGAGAATTCCGCGCGTGCAACCAAGCCACGGCGCGCCCTCCGGGGTGGTGATATCGCACAACACGAAGTGTTCCGGCGGCGTACCGTCGTCGAAATCGAGACGCGTCGACGTGGCCGCGTCGGGCATCAGAACCAGATCGCCGAGCGAGCCGAACGGGGTGTCGGCGATCGTGTCGAAGCAGGTGATCAGCGCGTTGGTGGGCACCCAGCCCACGCCGCGCGCCATCCGCTCGTCGGTCTGCGAGACAGGGAAGGCCTTGCCGCGCATCTTGCCTGCCAGATCGGATATCGCCGCGAAAATCAGCGGTTCGTTAATCATTCACATCATCCTCGTTGTGAAGCCGCATCGCGTCCCACGCTTCGAGCCGTTTGCGCGTGCGCTCCCAGTTGTCTTCGGCAATCCTGGTCACCATCGCTTCGACAAGTGCCAGAGCGCCACAGTAGCTGTCCCAGACCGTACCACTTTCGATCGGCAGCGCGACAACCTCATTGGCATGTCTCGACACCGGCGAAAGCCATTTGTCGGTCATAAGCACGATGCGTGGCGCGGGGCCTTCGCTGGCGCGGCGCGCCAGATCGCACAGGATCGGCTGATAACGCCGAAAATCGACGATGAACAGGACGTCGCGCGATTTCATGCCCAACAGATGTTCCGGCCATGTCTCGGGATCGGCGGGCAGATGCGACACGCCGCTGCGCATCTGCCGCATGTGTCGGGTCAGATACAGCGCGAGCGAATCGCTGATCCGCCCGCCGATGACATGCAGCCCGCGCCTGGGGTCGGCGAGCAGGTCGGTCACGCGATTGAACTGCGCCTCGGAAATCGAGGTCGTCGATGCAGCGACGATGTGGCTGGCGCGCGCGATGAAGTCTTCGAGAAAGCCGCCGACGCGTGGCCGGTCGCCCCGGTGCAGGTCGAGCGGCGAGTGCTTGCCTTCCTTCAGTTCCGCGATCAGGTGACGTTGAAAATCCTGATACCCGTTGAACCCCAGTTTCGTCACGAAACGCGAAATGGTCGGCGATGATGTCTGGGTCTTGTCGGCCAATGCCTGAATCGTGTCGAGCCCGGTGAAGGGATAGTCGAGCAGCAGCGCGGCGCTGAGCTTGCGCTCTGCTGCCGTCAGGTCGCCCTCGATCCGGGTAATTCTTTCGCGAACTTGCATGTGGGTCTCCGCTTCGAGCAAAGATTACAAGAAAAAATGATTTCAGAAAATGAAAAAATATTGACTATGGAAAAAAAATATCAAAACATCGGCATGCCGACAGGGAGGGCGCACACATGATGACATCGCCTCGAATTCACATTGCCGCGGCCATTCTGGCGATCATCGTCGTGACCTTCGCGGCCACCCTGGCCGCCGGTATGATCGGTGCGTCGATCGAGCGGACGCTCACGGTATTCTTCATTTCCCTGATCGGCGTCGCGGGCATCGGCATCTACGCCGGCAACAGCGGCATTCTCAGCTTCGGGCATCTCGCCTTCATGGGAATCGGCGCATATGCCGCGTCGATCCTGACTTTGCCCGCGCCGTTGAAAGCGGCGACGCTGCCGAAACTGCCCGGCTGGCTTGCCGCCACGCAGCTCGATCTGCTTTCGGCCACCTTGATCGCGATGGCCGTGACCGCGCTTTTCGCGCTTTTCGTCGGCTGGGCCATCGGCCGGCTGGAAGGTTCGGCGGCGGTGATCGC
Organism: Paracoccaceae bacterium; assembly: GCA_020446815.1. Classification (GTDB taxonomy): domain Bacteria; phylum Pseudomonadota; class Alphaproteobacteria; order Rhodobacterales; family Rhodobacteraceae; genus Albidovulum. Next base: position 206,555 of record JAGRDY010000018.1, on the reverse strand, counting down.
CACGCTTGGGCTGCTGATCATCGTGCATGGCGTGATCATCGGCTGGCGTGACGTGACCCGCGGGGCGCAATCGTTTTTCGGCGTCCCGCGCGAGACGGGCGTCTGGACGGCGGCGATCGGCTGTATCGTCGCGCTTGTGGCGGCGCGGCTTTACCGCGATTCCGTATCGGGATTGCGCCTGCGGGCCGGGCGCGAAGACCCGATTTCGGCCGGGGCGGTGGGCATCCGTATCCGGCGCGAACGGCTGATCGCCTGGGTGCTGAGCGCGGCGATCATGGCAATGGCCGGGGCGTTGCTGGCGCATTTCCTCGGGGCGTTCAGTGTCAAGAAATTCTACTTTTCCGATACGTTCATGTTGCTGGCGATGCTGATCGTGGGGGGCATGACCACCGTCACCGGTGCGGTGACGGGCGCGGTCGTCATCACCCTTGTCACGGAACTGCTGCGGCGGCTGGAAGGCGGGTTTTCCGTCTTCGGGATGGATGTTCCGCCGATCCTGGGCACCGCCCAGATCGGCATCGGGATCATCATTCTGTTCGCCATGTTCCGCAAGGCGAACGGGCTGGCGGGACTCAAGGAGTGGGAAGAGCGCGTCTTTCGCCCCGCGGCCGAGCGTTCCGAGACAGCGAAACCCGCCGAGCTTCAGGAAAAAAGCACCTTGCAGGCCGATCACCTGACGATGCGCTTCGGGGGGCTGACGGCGGTGAACGACGTCTCGATGCATGTCGAGACGGGTGAGATCGTCGGCCTGATCGGGCCGAACGGGTCGGGCAAGACCACCTACCTGAACATGCTGTCGGGCCTTCTGGCCCCGTCCGCCGGCACGATCCGGCGCGGCGCGGTGGAGCTGACCGGGCTGACACCGCCCGAGATCGCCGAACATGGCATCGCGCGCACCTTTCAGAACATCAGGCTGTTTTCGGATCTGACCGTCGATCAGAACGTGCTGGTCGCGGCGCTGTCCACAAAGGGAGGGCGCGATGCCCGTGCCCGTACACATGCGGCACTCGACAGGCTGGGCCTGCTCGAAAAGGCGGCCGAGGATGCGGGCACGCTGTCATACGGCGATCAGCGCCGTGTCGAGATCGCCCGGGCACTGGCCTGTCAGCCCTCGATCCTGTTTCTCGACGAACCCGCGGCCGGGATGAACCGAGAAGAGACCGAGGATCTGATGGCCCGCCTGCGCGGCCTGACCGAGGATCTGGGCATCGGGATTCTGCTGGTCGATCACGACCTGCACCTGATCAACCTGCTTTGCACACGGATCGCCGTACTCAACGAAGGCAATCTGATCGCGCAAGGCACACCTGAAGAGATCCGCAAGGATCCGGCCGTGATCGAGGCCTATCTGGGGCTGGGCAAGGAACACCAATCCGCAAGATCAACCAAAAGGGAGCCACAAACATGAAACATGTCGTGCTATCAACCTTCATCGCGGCCAGCCTGGCCATGCCTGCCGCGGCCGACACGCTGCGCATCGGCACGGCCACTGCACAGACCGGTGCGCTGGCCTATGCCGACGCGCCCACCATGCTGGGCATGAAGATGGCCGTCGACGACATCAACGCCGCCGGCGGGATCGGTGGCAAGACCAAGATCGAGCTGGTCGAAAAGGATGTCCGCTCGGACCCGGCGCAGACCTCGATCGCGGCGCAGGAACTGGCGGATGACGGGGTTTCGGTCATCGTGCTGCCCGGCGATTCCGACCCTGCGCTGGCGGCGATCGGCGTGGTCGGCGCAGCCGAGATACCGGCGATTTCGACCGTCGCCTCCTCGCCCACCCTGCCCGAGATCGGCGGGGATTACATGTTCTCGAACTTCCCCGGCGATAACGTCCAGGCCGCTGTTTCGGCGAAATGGGCCTATGACCAGGGCTATCGCACCGCGTGGATCGTCTATTCCCCGGACACGCAATACACAACCATGCCGCTTTATTTCGCGGATGTGTTCACCAGGCTTGGCGGCAAGATGCTGGGCCAATCGACGAACACGCTGGGTCAGCAGGATTTCTCGGCCATTGCCACCACCATCGCCGCTCAGGATCCGCAACCCGACGTGGTGATGACCTCGGCCTACGAGCCGGATTTCCCTTCGCTTCTGAAGGCGCTGCGCGCGGCGGGGGTGACAAGCCAGATCATCGGCTCGGACGGGATCGACAGCCCGACGACCTTTTCGCTGGGCGAGGTTGGAGAGGGTGTCGTCTTCACCACCGCTGGTTTTCCGACACCGGGCAGCGCGCTCGAGAAGTTCAACAAGGAATTCGAGGCGCGCTATGGCAAGGCACCCGACACGATCTACAGCGCCGTGGGTTATGACCTGATCAAGGTGATCGAGGCCGCGGTCCTTAAGGCGGGGTCGACCGATCCCAAGGCGATCCGCAACGCGATGGCCAGCCTGGAAAACGTTCAGGGCGCCACCGGCACCATCACCTACGCGGGAACCAACGGCATGCCGATTCGGCAGGTTTCGCTGGTTCGGGTGAAAAACGGCGCGCGGGAATTTGTCGCCCAGCCGACGCCCGATCCCGCGCTCATTCCCGAACCGCGGATGGAATGAGGAGAAGTGCGATGCCGCTGCTGTCCGTAGACTCGCTTCAGGTTCGTTACGGCGCTGTCGAGGCAGTGCGCGGGATCGGCTTCGAAATCCACCCGGGCGAAATCGTCGCCTTTCTCGGCGCCAATGGCGCCGGGAAATCCTCGACGCTGAACGCGCTGGCCGGGCTGGTCCCCGTCGCGTCCGGGCGCGTGGTGTTCGACGGGACCGACATCACCCACCACGCCCCCGAACGGCTGGCGCCGATGGGCATGACACTGACGCCCGAGGGACGCCGGATATTCGGAACGCTGACAGTCGAGGAAAACCTGCGCATGGGCGCCTATGGGGTCAGCGACCGGGCAGAGATGGACGCGGCCTGGGCCCGTGTCTACGAGCTTTTCCCGATCCTCTTCGAGCGGCGCAGCCAATACGCCGGCACGCTTTCGGGCGGCCAGCAGCAAATGCTTGCCGTCGGCCGTTCACTGATGAGCAACCCGCGCCTGCTTTTGCTTGACGAGCCGTCGCTGGGCCTGGCGCCGAAGATTGTGGAGCAGATTTTCGAACTGATCGGCGTGTTGCGCGATCAGGGGGTCACGCTTGTGGTCGTCGAACAGAACGTCGCCATGGCGCTTGAAATCGCCGATCGCGGATATGTCATGTCCGGTGGCCGCATCGTGTCATCGGGCACGGCCGGGGATCTGTCGCAGGCCGACAGGCTCCAGGCCGCCTACCTGGGAGCTGAATGAAATGGACTTGTTTTTGCAGCAGACCACCAACGCGCTCGCGCTAGGCGGCACTTATGCGCTCTTGGCGCTGGGGCTTGCCGTGGTATTTTCGATCATGGGGCTGATCAACTTCGCCCATGGCGAACTGATGACCATCGCGGGCTATGTGCTGATGTATTGCGGTATCGCGGGGGTGCCCTTCGTCGTGTCGGTGCCGCTGGCGATCTGCGCCTCGATGGTGGCCGCGGTCCTGATGGAGCGGATCGCCTTCCGGCCGGTTCGCAACGGATCGGGAGCGACGATGCTGATCACCAGTTTCGCGGTCGCGATGATCCTGCAAGTGCTGTTCCAGAACTTCATTTCGGCGCGTTCGCAGGCCGTTCTGCTGCCCGCTTTCCTGTCGGACAGTTTCAAGATCGGCGGGATGGTGATTGGTGTGAACAAGATCGTGGCGATCGTTGCGACCGTGGTCATGCTGATCTTTCTCGACCGGTTCATGAACCATCAGAAAACCGGCATCGCAATGCGCGCCGCCGCCGAGGATTTCGCCGTCGCCCGGTTGATGGGCATCCGCGCCAACACGGTGATCGCGGGCGCCTTTGCCCTGTCGGGGCTTCTGGCCGGTGTCGCCGCCGTGCTGTGGGTCAGCCAACGCGCTTCGGTCGATCCGCTGATGGGGTTCACGCCGGTGCTCAAGGCCTTCATCGCCGCGATTCTCGGCGGGCTGGGCAGCCTGCGTGGCGCGGTGGCGGGCGGGTTCACGCTTGGCTTCATCGAAGTCTATCTTGCGGCCTTCCTGCCGCCCGAGCTTCAGGAATTCCGTGATCCGATCGGGCTTTGCATCGTTGTCGTACTGCTGCTCTTCCGGCCGAACGGTCTTGTGCCGTCGAGCGTTCTCAAGGCGGTGAAGGTATGACAGCCGACAGTCTCACCGAGACCGGCGCACGCCTGCTGACCGCGCAGGATCCGCACCCGGTGGAAGTGCTCAACCCCGACAGCGATTTCCCGGTGCTTCTGATTTGCGAACATGCCGGGCAGGCGGTGCCGGAACGGCTAGGCACGCTGGGCATATCCCAGCATCAACGCGATGCGCATATCAGCTGGGACATCGGCGCGGGCGCCGTCGCGCGGCACATGGCCGAACGGCTTGGCGCGCCGGTCGCGTTGCAGCGTTTCAGTCGCCTCGTGATCGACTGCAACCGCCCCCCCGACAGCCCCGACGCGATTCCCGAGGTCAGCGATGGTATCGCGATTCCCGGCAACCGGGGCCTTGGCGCCGCCGACCGGCAGGCGCGCGTCAACGAGATATTCCGCCCTTTTCACGAGACGGCCAATGCCCTTCTCGACATCCGGCCGCGGCGGGCGACATTCGCGATTCACAGTTTCACGCCGGTCCTCGGTGGCGTGGCGCGGCCCTGGGATCTGGGGTTTCTGTTTCGCCGCGACACGCGCACATCGGCAACCCTTCGCGATCATGTGCAGGCGCAGCACCCCGAACTCGTGATCGGAATGAACCAGCCCTACCAGATCGAGGACGCCTCGGACTGGTTCGTGCCCCGGCACGGCGAGGCGCGCGGCTTGCCCCACAGCCTGATCGAGATCCGCAACGACAGGATTTCCGACGCCGCCGGCCAGCAGGCCTGGGCCGAACTGCTTTGCAACGCGATCGCGCGTTTCCTGGAGAACAGCTGACATGGCGCTGACACGCAATCTTCCCATCGTCCCCAACGAGGCGGCCCTTCTGTTCATCGATGTCCAGAATTTTGGCGCCGACCGGAAAGGCGCGGAATTCGCCCGCCTGCCCGACGCCGAGCTTGCGGCGAAATACGGCTGGTATTTCGATCAGCTGGACAACCATGTGGTGCCCCGGATGCAGCGATTGCAGGCGGCGTGCCGCGCCGCCGGGGTGGAGGTGATCTACACCACCATCGAAAGCCTCACGCTCGACGGGCGCGACCGCAGCCTCGACTACAAGATCACCGGCTTCAACGTTGCCAAGGGGTCGTGGGACGGCAAGGTCATCGACGCGCTCGCCCCGCTGGAGGATGAAATCGTGCTGCCGAAATCGTCTTCCTCGGTCTTCGTCTCGACCCATATCGATTATGTTCTGCGCAACCTGGGTGTGCGGCAACTGATCATCAGCGGGCTGATCACCGACCAATGCGTGGAAAGCGCGATCCGCGATGCCTGCGACCTTGGCTATCTGGTCACGCAGGTCACCGATGCCTGCCTGACCTACAGCCAGGAACGGCATGACAATTCGGTATCGGCGATCAGGGGATATTGCCGCCAGCTGACGACCGAAGCGCTGATTGGCGAACTCGAATCGACAGGCGGCGGCCAGAACGTTTCGCCTTCGCGTTGAAAACACCCTTAAGGGGTATCGATATCGCAGTGCAAGTGGCCATCGGTCCGGCAGATCGCCCCGGCCGTACCCCTGCCCTTCAGAGCCAGTTGCCCCAATGGCGCGCCAGATAGAGGCAGACAATGCCAAGGGCGATGATCATCGCAATCGCAACAAGATGCGCGCCCTCAAATCCCCAAAAATCAGACACCGTTCCAGATTCCCCCTTAAAACAGACCGGTTTCGGACAAGCGTTTCATTCCGAAACGGCTGATGCGGAATTTCATCAGTATCTTGTCCTTGCCGAAATACCGGCCATCATCCAGATCATCCTCGAGCTCTTCGACCAGCGCGCCCGAGTTGAGATCGGCCAGCGTGGCGCGAACCTCGCCCTTCCAATAGTCGCTCTTGCGATGATATTTGTGAAAGACCTCCCGCATGATTTCATGATCCCATAATCCGCGCTCTTGGGCACTAGCCAGAAGTAGCAGCACGAAGCCTTTCATATGCAGATGCGAATTATCGGAACCGGGGTCGTGTCTGGCGGGAGCAGGAAGGTTGCTGTCGTCAGACGCGCGGACCACTTCCACGATATCCGCAGGTTCAGTGACCATCAGAAAACTGCCTGCAACGGCAAGCGCCAGCCCAGCAAGGAAGTTCCAGTCGGGAAACCTGAAGGCGAAGACCGCCAGGAAGATCACGGCAAAGACCGCGTAAAGCGCCCCGATCGCCTGGCCTCGCCCGACACCGATAAGGGGAAAGGACTTGTACCAGCATACATAACAAAAACCGAAGCTGATACCGGCAAGCGACAACCAGACAAGGGCCCAGAAGTTGACCGTGGCGCGCATGACTTCATAGACCGGCGTTTCGAAGCAGAGCGCGAAACCGGGGAGCAGCAGGAACACCCAATAGAAGACCTCGGCGGTAAATCGGATGGTGATGCCGACATCCGGATCGGTGATATCCAGCGCCCGCCCGGCCACCGCCCCTTCGACGCCCCAGCCAAAGGCCGCCATCGCGCCGCCAAGATACCCGATCCAGATCAGATCACCGGCGCTTGCCGTTTCGGCGGCGATGCCCGGCACGAAGATCGAGACGCCGCCGACAACGATCACCAGGATCCCGATTGCCGCGCGCAGGGTTATCTTTTCGTTGTACCACAAACGCGCAAGGCTGGCGCCGATGATCGGGTAAAGCAGCGCGGCCACGGCGGCAAAAACCGGGCCGACGAAGCCGATCGCGAGATATGAGCCGAAAAGCGCGCAGGGCCCGCCGAAAATCGCCGCCAGGAAGAACCATATCGATATCTTGCGGAACTGCCGCAAGGTACGCCAGAACTCACCGAGTTTTTCCAGCGATGCGAGCCAGATGAAAAGCGCGATCAAGACGCCGACCGCGTTCAGCGCGGTGATCACGGCCGCCGCAGCCAGAAACTCATCGCTGGTCCTGAAACTCATGGCGGCAAAGGGCGGTACGCTCCACACGGCGGTGCCGGGCAGGTACCACGCCCCCCAGAACACCGCGCACCAAAGCGCCCAGATATAGCCCCAGCGCACGGTTCTGCGCCTGTGCCGGATGCGGGCCTCGTTCATCGTGGTCATGCGAGTGCGCTCCCGATCCTGCGAAGGTACCTCCCCCCTGCCCCGCCGCCCGCGGGGCGTGGCGGCAAGGCAGCGGCAACTAGCCCGGGCGCCTGCGGTCTATCCGTGGGTCCTGGTCTTTTGGGGGTCGTAGAACGGCACGGATGCGACGGTGGCCGTGCAAGACACGCCGTCACCTTCGACACGAACCTTCGTGCCGGGCGCCGCCGCATCCGGCCTGACATGCGCGAGCGCGATGGATTTCTTCATCCGGTGCGACCAGACCGGCGAATTCACGACGCCGACTTCCTTTCCGTCGCGCATCAGCTTTTCGCCACCCGCCAGCGCCTCGCCATGATCGGCATCGATCCCGACCACGGTGATCTTTTCCTTGCCCTTCGCGGCCAGCACCGCATCGCGCCCGCGAAAATCGCCGCCCTTAGTCGACACGGCCCAGCCCAAGCCGACTTCCCAGGGTGTCTGCTCCTTGGTCATGTCATAGGGATAAAACAGCAGCCCGGCCTCTACCCGGATCTTGTCGAGGCAGGTGAAGGAACAGGGCATGATCCCTTCCGATGCGCCCTTTTCGAGGATCTGGTCCCAGATATCGGTGACATGGCTGGCCTTCGCGAATATCTCATAACCGCGTTCGCCGGAATAACCGGTGCGCGAAATGATCACGGGGTGGCCGAAAAGCGTGGTGCGCTGCTGATGAAAATATCCCAGCGACTCAAGATCGAGCGGCGTGAACTGGTTTAGAAAGGCGGTCGATTTCGGCCCCTGAAGCGAAATGTCGTGCAGATCGTCGTCAAAGGCGATTTCGACATTCTTGCCCTTTGCCGATTCCTGCAAACGCTCCATGCATTCGCCGGCACCGTGCACCACCATCCATTCGCCATCGCCAAGATTGAAGATGATCGCATCGTCACAGATCGTCCCTTCCTCGGTCAGATTGGGCCCGTAGGCCGACCGCCCCGGCGGGATTGCCGCCATGTTGCGGGTGATGATGTGGTCGACGACCGCCAGCGCGTCGGGGCCGCGAACATGGATCTTCTTCAATCCCGAAACGTCGAACAACCCCGCCGCAGTTCGCACCGCGTCATGTTCGTCGCACGGGTCGCTGGCATAATGCCAGGCGACGCCCATGCCGTTCCAGTCGCCGAGATCGGATCCAAGCGCCCGGTGGCGGCTTTCGAGAACGGAATTGCGTGTGCCTTCTGCTGTCATGATTAGTCCTCCTTGAAATTGTACGTCCGTATCAATTGAAATGCCGCTCCAGCGCTTCGGTCAGCTCAAACAGATCAACCGTAGTACCATAGGTCGCGACATTGAAGATCGGCGCATCAGGGTCGGTATTTACCGCGATGATCGTATCGACATGCTTCATGCCGTAAAGATGTTGCACCGCACCGGAAATGCCCAGCGCCAGATAAAGCTCGCAATTCGAGGCGACCTTGCCGGACTGCCCGACCTGATGCGGCTTGGCCAGCCAGCCGCTGTCGACAATGGGGCGCGAACAGCCAAGCGTGGCACCCAGCTTGTCGGCCAGAGCCGCGAAACGCGGCAGGTTGTCCTTGTCCTGGATACCGCGCCCCACCGACAGGATGAAACCGGATTTGGTGATATCGACATCCGAAGGCGGCGCCTCCTGGTATTCGACATGGGTCGAGACACCTTCGATGCCGCTCATATCGACAGCCAAAGCCGTCAGGGTCGCCGATCCACCGCCATCGGGCGCAGCAAAGGTGGCGCCCCGCAGGGTCAGCACAACGACACCCTTGCCGGAAAAACCCATCTCCATCTCGACCTTGTTGCCATAAGCCGCGCGGGTCGCGATCAGTTCACCGTCAGCCGTGCCAAGAATGAACACGTCGCTGGCAAAACCGGAGCCCAGCCGGGCCGCTACGGATGCGCCATAAGCCATGCCGCTGACGGTATGCCCGATCAGAACGACCGTTGGCTTGCATTGGCCGCCGGCGGTCACGACGGCTTGTTCGTATATCAGGGGATCGAAATGATCGCTGGGGGTTGTCACCGTCAGTATCTCATCCACACCATGCAGATTGACGCCCCTGGCCAGATTGTCGGGTGTCGCGCCAATGACCAGCACCCGCAACGGGCCGCCTATCTGGTCCTTGATCGACAGTGCCGCGCCGATAAGTTCGGCCGAAATATCGCGCAGGCTGCCCTCCATCTGTTCGGCAACGACAAGAATACCGGGCATGACTACGTTCCTTTCCGTTCGCGGATAAGCGCCGCGATCTGTTCTGCAACCTCTTCGGCGCTACCTTCCAGCATCTTCGCCTTCTCTTGTACCGGTGTGTACATCCGTCGCACGCGGTAGCCGCCGCCCCCGTCGATCAACGCCGCCCCGTCCAGCACTTCGAGCGGCTTTTTCTTTGCCTGCTTGATCATCCGCATCGTGGCGTAGCGCGGCGTATTGGTGCCGGTCTGGATCGCCAGCAGCGCAGGCGCGGGCAGGCTCAGGACTTGCCGGGTGCCACCTTCGAGTTCACGCGTGACGGTCAGATCGCCCTTTCCGTCCCACTCGACAGAGGCGATGACCGATGCGTGCGCAAGCCCGAGAATCCGCGCCAGCGCCGTGCCGGTCGAGCCATGCGCCTGATCGGAGCTTTGCGTGCCGGTCAGAATGAGATCGGGTGCCTCAGCCCTGGCCACACCGGCAAGCGCGCGCGCTATTGTCACCGGGTCGGCATTGGCCAGCCTGTCATCCCAGACACGGATCGCGCGATCGGCGCCCTTGGCCAGAACCTTGCGCAGGGATTTTTCGCTTTCTTCAGGGCCGACAGCCACCGCGACAACCTCGCCGCCGCCAAGCGCCTCGATCAGCAGCAGCGCCTGTTCCAGTGCCGCATCGTCCCATTCGTTGAGATCGTGTTCCAGAAATTCGCCGCCAATATCGCGCCCGTCGGCGGTGAATTCATACTCGTCGCCGAGCTTGGCCGCGTGCTTGACTGCCACCATGATGCGCAGGCCGGTCTTGTCAGGCGCCACATAGCCGCCGAGATCGGCCGGGGTGACCGGCGCGAGATTGTCCCAGTCCATTGGCGTCAGCGCCGGCAGGGGATCGGCGGCCGGCGGGGCGGCGGGTGGTGCGCTGATGTCTGGCTCGGGCGGCCGCGCGACCGGGGCCGCGGGCTGCTCGGCGGCGGCTTCGGCGGCTTCGGCGGGGGGCGCCACGGCGCGCGTAGCGGTGAAAGAGCCGGCTTCCGGCGCTGTCGCCAGGGCCGCCATCTTGCCGGCCAATACCTCGTCGAGGCGTGTGGCCACCACTTCGGCGATGCGCGTGGCGATGGCGTCGGTCAGCCGTTCTGCCAGCGGCGGCAGATCCTTCAGCGTCAGTTTTTCCAGTTCGACCGCTTCGGCCACCAATTCGGCAATATCCTGCACCACGAACTCCTTTTCATGGCCGCTGGTTTTTCTCGCGTCTTCAAACATGGTCAGATCCTTTGGACAGCAGGTCACGAAAACGTCGATCCCGCCCAGACTGGATGCCTCGTGCATCCTGTTTTCAGAGGGTTTTTCCTGGCCCGGCGGGTCGGGAATCCAGATTCGCCCGCCACCGGCACCGCAACAGAAGGAATTGTCGCGGTTGCGGGGCATCTCGATGATTTCGCAGCCGATCGCCTCGAGCACCTGGCGCGGGGCGTCATAGCCGCCATTGAGACGGCCCAGATGGCACGGGTCATGAAAGGTCACACGCTTGTTCAACGGTTTGGTGACCTTCAACCTGCCCGTATCCAACAAATCCGCCAGCACCGAAGAATAATGTTCCACCGGCGCGGTCGGGCCGAATTCCGGATATTCGTTGCGGATCGTGTTGTAGCTGTGCGGATCGGTCGTGATGATCCGTTCGAACGGTTTGACGCCGGCCATGGCCTCCAGGTTGCTTTCGACCAGCGATTCATAAAGACCCTCCTCGCCCACACGCCGCACATCGTTGCCCGAATTGCGCTCGCCTTCATGCAGCAGCGCGAAATCGGCGCGCGCCGCCTTCAAGAGCGAGGCAAAGGCCCGGCTGACCTTCTGATTGCGCGGATCGAAGGAAGCATAGTCACCGACGAACCAAAGCGACTCGGCCCGTTCCTCGCGAATGTCCTTGACCTCGAATTCCAGTTCGCGAGTCCAGGCAGAGCGTTTGCGGCTGTTCTCGCCAAAGCTGTTGCCCGTGCTGGAAATGGCATCGAGCGCGCCCTGCAAGAGCGGGTCCATCTCTCCGCGGTCAACCAGTTGCCGACGCATTTGCACGATCATGGTCGGGTGCTCGATACCTACCGGGCATATTTCCTGGCAGGCGCCGCAGGACCGGCAGGACCACAGGGTCTCGGCATCGATCACATCACCGATCAGGCTGACGCCCTCTTCCGGCCGGCCCTGCACCTTGTCGTTATAGAGCCGTAAATCCAGGATCAGGTCGCGCGGCGACAACGGATAGCCGGTGCTACGGGCGGGGCACGCTTCGTGACAGCGCCCGCATTTAGTACAGGCATCGAAATTCAGCATGTCCTTCCATGAAAACTCAGAGATGCAGGCGACCCCGGCAGACGCCTTGTCTTCCGGCTCCCGCGGGAGCCGGGCCAAGGGCTTTTCGGACCGCATCGAGAGAGACCCCAGAACCGCGATCATATGCTTGGCCTTGTACCACGGGATCGCCGCCGTGAAGGCCAGCGCCAGTACCCCGTGCATCCACCAGTTGGCCCCGCGAATGGCGGCCGCCGTGGCGTCGGACATCCCGAGCCCGGCAAAAACCTTCGCCAGCGCCAGCCCGACCGGCGACCAGATCGCCCATTCCGGCCGATCCATCAGCAGCCGCACAGCTTCCTGGGTGAATCCGCTCAGTTCGATGACCAGCAGCACCGACATGAACAGCCAATCCTCGCGCCGCCATTTCCGGGCCGGTTCGCGCAACTCCCCTTCGCCGCGATAGGCGCGCAGATAGTCAAGCTTGGGCAAACGGAAATAGGCACGGCGCCACATCATCATCAGGATGCCGACGATCAACGCCACATGCCCCAGATCGAGGATCAGGCTGAAAAGCAGGTAGAAATCGCCCTTCCAGAACCGGACGCCGAAAAGCGGATAAACGATGTCATATTCCAGGGTGATGATCGACGTGCCGATCGCGGCGATCACGAAGCCGAAAAAGATGCCCATATGCGCAAAACCGGCATAGCGGTCGCGCCGGACGAGTGTCCGGTGGCTGAGCACGTCGGCAACCATGCGCCGCATTCCCGCCCACAGATCGACGGCCGACACATTCGCCGCACCGCGACGGTATTTGGCAATATGCCGCCACAGGCCCCACAGGAAAACCGCGATCGCACTGAAGCCGATCACATAGAACGCCACTATCGCGTCATGGCTCAGGGACCAGAACAATACGCGGGTTTCCAATGCAGTCTCCGTCCCTGCGTGGGCCATCCAAGGGCCACACGCTCATGCGTTGTCTGAAAGGGAGCGCCGCGAGCGGCGCTCCTGTTTATTGCGGTTGACTCACGGCCTCAGCCCTGAGTTTCACGATCGGACAGTTTCGGGAATGTCTCGTGGCCCCAGACCTGACGTTCGCGGATCCATGGCTGCGCCAGTTGCGGGTTCGCGCTTTCGAATTCGCGCGCGATGCGGTGGCCCGAAAAGATCGCATCCGCCAGAAGCCCCGGCGCGTAACAGTCACCGGCGGCATAGACCCCCTGGATATCGTTCGCCGCCCATTCGGACTTGCGCGCCTTGAGTTCGCGAAACAGCTCGTTGCGCGGAACCCGCCCGGTACAGGCGATCAGGGTGTCGAACTCCATCTTGATGACGTCGGTGCCTGCCTTGCGCGGCATCTTGCCAAGGGTGGGGCCGCTGTCACGCTTGTAGCCGTCGCGATAGAGGTAATAGATCGTCGCCACGCCTTTCTCCACCTTTTCGCACCAGTGCAGGGTTTTTTCGTGAATGCCCTTTTCGTACATCATCCGGTGCAGGTTCGGCGCTTCGAGCGTGAAATGCGTGTAGGGCGCAACCGAACCCAGCGATGTGATCAACTGCACATCCTTGCCCTGATCGGCCATCATCTCGGCCATCGACACACCGGTGTAATACCCATCGGCATCGAGGATAAGCACCTTCTGACCAACCGCCTTGCCCGCGAATATCTGATCGGGGGTGCAGATATGGGGCAACGAGGCGTCAAGGCCCTCGATCGGGTCATGCGTGACCGAGCTTACACCGTCGGTCGCCCATTTCGCACCGGTTGCGATCACTACCTTGTCAGCACCGTATTCCAGTACGTCATCGGCGGTCATTTCGCCAACGCCGGTATGCACCTCGACATTCTTCAGCTTGTCGAGCTGTATCTGGCGATAGGTGATGATCCGCGCCCATTCCGACAGGCCCGGGTACTTCATGATGTTGTTGACGCAGCCACCGATTTCATTGGAAGCCTCGCGCAGGTGCACGTCATAGCCCCGCTCGCCCAGAACACGGGCAGCCTCCATGCCAGACGGGCCGGCACCGACCACCAGAACCGAATCCTCGGTATTGACCTTGTTGAATTTTTCAGGGTGCCAGCCGCGGCGGTACTCTTCGTTGGCGGTGGCGTTCTGGGTGCAGATCATCGGCGGGCCGCCGATTTCCCAGCGCGAAATGCAGACGTTGCAGCCGATGCATTCGCGCACATCCTCGATCCGGCCCTCGTCGATCTTCTTCGGCAGGAACGGGTCTGCAATGGACGGCCGCGCGGCACCGATGATGTCAAGCTGGCCGCTCTGAATGCGCGCCGCCATGTCATCGGCGCTGGTTTCGCGCCCGACGCCCAGAACCGGAATCTTGCAGAGCTTTTTCACCTCGTTGGTCCATGGACGCTGGTGGCCGGCCTTGTAGAACCGCGACGGGCCGGCATCTTCGCCCCATTCGGCGATATCGCCGATATTGACATCCCACAGATCCAGCACGCCTTCCTTGGCGATCAGCTCGACGAATTTCAGCCCGTCCTCGCCGGTCTCGACACCGCTGGGGCCATAGAGTGTGTCAATCGCGAAGCGTGTCGCAATCGCGCAATTGTCACCGACCGCCTTTTTCACGGCAGCAAGCGATTCAAGCCAGAACCGGGCGCGATTTTCGAAAGAGCCACCATAGCGATCGCTACGCTTGTTATAGAAGGGCGACAGAAACTGAAGCGGCAGATAGGAATGGCCGCCATAGACATAGACGATGTCGAATCCGGCCTGTTCGGCACGCTTGGCGGCCTCGGCGTAGGTCTGGATCAGGTTCTTGATGTCGTCCTCGTCGGCTTCGTGCGAATAGGTCAGATATTCGAACTCCGACGCACCGCCATTCGGGCCGCGCGGCACGGCGCGGCTTTCCAGGTTGGGCGCATGCGCGCCGCCATACCACATCTCGATGCCACCCAGCGCGCCATGCTTGTGCAATTCATCGTTCATGTGACGCAGGTTGATCACGTCACCCTCATCCCAAATCCGTGCCGAAACCCGGTGGGTATCGTCCGATTCCGGGCTGATCGAGCAATATTCGGTACAGCATGCACCCCATCCGCCTTCGGCTTTCATGCCGCGGTTGGCAGCCTGAGTGCCGGGCTTTTCACTGCCGGCGCCGATGCAATGCGGCACCTGATAGAACCGGTTCTTCATTGTCTTCGGGCCGATCTTGATCGGTTCGAACAAACAATCATGCTTTGGATTTCGTGGCATTTGATCCTCCTCCGTTCTGAGTTCTTTCCGGCGTTGCCGACGCCGGCTGGTATTCAATTTGTTCGTGGCACCCGCCGTACACCTGGCAGACCGCCCACATCGGTCATTGCTATGCACCGCCGCCGACTAGCAGAGCCGCCGACAGGAATTTTCGTGTGTCGTCGAAAATCGACGGCTTTTCACCACGCCAGCGGGAATGAAGCCGGCACGCCACGGCTTCACCCCTGCCCAAGGCTTCCAGTGCATCGGCGGTTTCGGCGGCAAAGGCGCGAAAGCGTTTGCGCAGATTGTCTTCGTAAGTGCTCCAGTGCAGTGCTTCCATTCGCAGGTGGAACAGGGACGACCGGGCACGGCGCGCGATTGTCATGCCTGCGATGAAATCGTCTGCGTTGCCCCATATTTGCCCTGCCCTGGCGAAACGGGCGCGGGCCCTTGCTTCGCGACCGGCGAGCCTGTCGATATGGGCGCGGTTGGCCAGGGTTGTTGCCTGGCGCGGATCGCGCGCCGGAAGCAGCAAGAGCGCCACCCACGAAGCCCGCCGCCATGCCCGCGCGGCCCCCGCCAGGTCGCCTTTGTCAAAACAGGCGCACCCCTCTTCCTGCAACCGTTCCCAGTGCAGATCGCGGCGCTTCCATCCGGCCCTTAGCGCCGCACGCATTTCCGTATCTTCGGATCTAGATGCCAAGATATGCGGCTCTGACATGCTCATTGTCGTGTAGCTCCTTCGCAGGCCCTTCAAGAGCCATGTTTCCGGTTTCGAGAACGTATGCGTAATCGGCCAGTTCAAGTGCCAGTTCGGCGTTCTGCTCGACCAGCACCACGGTCATTCCCTGGGTGCTGAGTTCTTCGATGATCAGCGCAATCTCTTCCACGATGACCGGCGCCAGCCCCATCGACGGCTCGTCCATCAACAGGATCTTCGGATCGCTCATCAACGCCCTTCCGATAGCCAGCATCTGCTGTTCGCCGCCCGACATGGTTCTCGCGGACTGGACGCGACGCTCTTTCAACCTCGGAAACCTGCTGAATACCTTGTCGAGGTCGGCATTCACCGCCGCCTTGTCGCGGCGCAGGAATGCACCTGTGCGCAGGTTTTCCTCGACGGTAAGGTCGGGAAAGATGCGCCGACCTTCGGGAACATGCGCCATGCCCTTGGCGACGATCCTGTCAGCGGGCAGGTCGTCGATCCGCTCACCGTTGAAATGGATTTCACCGGCAGAAAGCCTGACAAGCCCGGACATCGCCCGCAGCGTCGTCGTCTTTCCCGCGCCGTTGCCGCCGATGATGGTCACGACGGAACCATCCGAAACACTGATCGAAATGTCCCGGATAGCGGTGACGCGACCATAATTTACCGCCGCCCCCTTCATTTCAAGCAACATGGCGGGCACCTCCCAGATAGGCTTGGATCACGTCCGGGTGGTTGCGGATTTCCTTTGGTCCACCTTCGGCCAGAAATTTGCCGAAACTCATGCAAGTGATCGTGTCGCACAACCCCATGATCGCGAACATGTCGTGCTCGACCAGAAGCACGGTCACTCCCGAATCGCGCAGGCGGCCCATCAGCTTCATCATGTGCTTCGTCTCTTCGGGGTTCATGCCGGTAAAGGGCTCATCCAGAAGCATGATGTCAGGTCGGCAAGCCAGCGCCACGGCCATGCCGAGCGCGCGCTGGTGGCCATGGGGCAGATCGCCTGCCAGGTTGTGCTGAAAGCCCAGAAGACCAAAGAAATCGAGCGCCTCTTGTGCCTTCGCCTCGGCACCGCGGCGCTGTTGCGCATCACGCCCCGACAGCGCGCTCCAGATCGACGGCCGGAACTCCATGTGCGTACCGACGAGCACGTTTTCCAGAACGCTCATTTCGGCAAAAAGAGTCGAATGCTGGAACGTGCGCACCACACCCCGATGCGCAACCTCGTGCATCTGCAATCCGGCGATGGATTCGTCACGCAGGACGATTTCGCCCTCGGTCGGGCGATAGAAACCCGAAATCATGTTGAAGGTGGTGGTCTTGCCCGCACCGTTCGGCCCGATCAACCCGTGGATCGTGCCCTTCTGCACATTGAAGTTCAGCTTGTCGACCGCGGTCAGGCCACCGAACCGCATGGTCAGATCCCTTATCTGAAGAAGTGGAGCATTCACGGCTTTGCCTCCTCCGGCTGGTTCGGCGGTGGTGGCGCGGACTTCCACCTGGCCAGTGCCCGCTTGACCAGGCTTTCCAGACCATCCGGCATGAAGAGGATCGAAACGATCATGATCGCGCCATAGATCAGCGGCCGCATCTGCTCGAATCCCAGCTCGCGCAGGACTATCTCGTTCAGGATTGTCAGCACGATGCATCCGAGGATCGGCCCGTAGAAAGTCGAAGTGCCCCCGACAATCGCCCAGGTCAGCACGAAGACCATCACCTCGACATCAAAACTGTTAGGATTGATCGTGCCGATGTAATGGGCCAGCAACGCGCCCGACAGCCCGGCAAACCCGGAGGCCAGCACAAAGGCCAGGGTCCGGTAGCGGCGCACATCCACACCCGAAGCCTGCGCCAGCTTGTCTTGCCAATGCACCGCGTGGAAGGTCAGCCCGACCAGCGACTTTTCGATCCGCCAGAGAACCCACAGACAGACCAAGACGACGATGAGCGCGAAATAGTAATATGCCGTCGGTTCAAAGAAATCGATATGGATCGGGCCAATGTCGATGTTGGGCAACCCGTCGATCCGCTTCAGTCCCTTCGGCCCGCCGAACGGCTCACGAAACCTTTTCCAGAGCAGCCGGATGATTTCGGCCGAGGCGAAACTGCCGATCAGGAAATAGAACCCCTTCATGCGAAACAGCGGAAAGCTGAGAAGAAAGGCCACGAACGCCGCCATCAGCGCTCCCATGATCATCGAGACAGGAACGTAAAACCCCAACCTTTTGGTCAGGAGCGCAGAGGTATAGGCCCCGACCCCCATGATCACGACATGGCCAAGAGACCATTCCCCCGTCAGCGTCATCAGCCGGTAGGAAACCACCAGCAAAATGTTGATCACCAGATAGACAAGGATTTCCTGCTGCGAAAAGCTCAGCCCGTGCGGCAGCACCACAAGTGCGACGGCGATCAGAATCATCCAGATGTTACGCACGGTCCGCAGTCCCGAATAGGCCGGTCGGCTTGACGATCAACACGAGAAGCATCAGCAACAGGCCGGTTATGTCGGCAATCACACCGTCGAAAAACGTGGTCACGAAGGTGTGGACGAAAGCGTAGGCGATCGAAGCGACCACAGCGCCTTCCAGCGACCCGACCCCCCCGACGATCACCACGATGAAGGCGGCGATGATCACCGAATGCCCCATATGCGGATTGACCGAGATCAGCGGTGCGGTCAGCACACCCGCCACGCCCGCCAGCGCGGCGCCGATGAACATGGCTATCTTGGCAGTCTGGGTGATCGAGATGCCTTGCAGCGCGGCCGCTTCCGGATCCTGCGCGCTTGCCCGCAATGCCCAGCCAAAGCGGGTGCGGGTCAGAAAAAGCCACAGGGCCGTCAGAAACCCGACCGCCGCCAGGATCACATAAAGACGCTGCAACGGCAGGCGGATCTTGTCGGTGAACTCGATGACGTCCTGGGTCACCGGCGGCACAAAGGCCATTCTCACCCCGAAGGTGATCGACGCCAGCGCCTGAAGGATCATCAGGAAACCGATCGACGCCACGAGCCCGCCAAGCGGGTTGTCGCGAAGCGGCCGGAACATCGTTCGTTCCATCAGAAGGCCGATGCAGCCCACAAAGACAAGGCCGATCGCGGCGACAAGCACATAAGGGATGTCGTAGTTCGAATAAAGGGCGACCACGACATAGGCGCCGACCATGAACAGCTCGCCATGCGCAAAGTTCACGATGCCCATGACGCCGAAGATCAGCACCAGCCCGACGGCGACAAGAGAAATGTAGCTGGCCGAATAGCAAGCGTTAAGGACCGTTTGCGCAAGCAGGTCAAACATGGATGTCTCGATTTATACTGTGGGGGAACGCCACGGCGAACCAGCCGCCGCGACGCTTCGGAAGCAGGCCTGTCAGGTCCGCTGATTCCACATCTGGCCGTAGTCCGACATGTACTTCTTGAGCAATTCGCCATGCTTGTCGTACCAGGCGGGGATCGACTTCAGGGCCTTCACATGCGCCTTGCCATCTTCGATGACCACGACGGGCCAGTTGCCGACCAGGGCATGGTCGATACCAAAGAGATCCTTGCCCCACCAATCGGCCTCGCCAAAGGCGTGCATGCCCTTGCCATCGTCGAGCATGGCCGTAAGCACCGCGTCGGGTTCGGTGGAACCCGCCGTTTCGGCGGCCGCCTTCCACAGATCCATGACAGCCGCATATTCCCAACTCACCGCGCCCCACTGGCCCGGAAAACGCTTGGCGTATTCCGCATAGAAGGCGTTGGCGTGCTTGAAGTTGATGCCCTCGGCTTCCATTGCCGGATCGTCGAAATCCGGGAACTGGAAGATGAATCCTTCCATGAACTCCTTCGAGGTCTTTTCGATCATCTGGTCGTAGAAGTCCGCCGTGCAGGAAATGATCTGACCCTTGTACCCTTGCTGGAACAGCTGTTCGCAGATCGGGTGCACATAATCCGAATAGCAGGTGTCAAGGCAGATGATATCCGGGTTGCCGGACATCAGGCGGGTGACCACAGGCGCAAAGTCCGTCGTCGCCGGGTCGAACAACAGCGGTTCGTCCAGCATCTCGATCCCGGCGGCTTCGAAGGCGGCCAGATAGGTCGCGACCGATGGCAGCCCGAGCGCATCGTCCTGCGCACACATCACGGCGGTTTTCAATTCCGGCTTGTTTTCGGCCAGCCATTCGACGCCCGTGACATTGTAGACCGGGTGCACTTCGGCGGGCGCGATAAGGGTGGTCGTGTCGGGCGAGAGATCCGACGGCAACAGCGTGGAAAACAACATCCCCGTCTGCTCCGCCACCGGCATGACCCCCGGCCAGGTGTCGCCGCCGAGCATCATGATGAACTTCACGCCATCCTCGCGGATCAGCTTGGTCGCACCGGTACGCGCCTTGGCCGGATCGTATTCATTGTCATAGCTGACAAACTCGACCGTATGGGCGGTTCCGTCGATGTTGATCCCGCCGGCCTTGTTGACCCATTCGGCCCAAATCTGACAGCCATCGAGACCAGGCTTGCCCCAGGCGGCAACCGCCCCGGTCAGAGGCGCCAGAAAGCCGATCTTGATCACGTTGTCATCGGCGGCGAGCGCCCTGCCAGGCAGCGATGCGCCAAGCGTACTGACCCCCGCAAACGACGCCACCGAACCCAGAAAGCCTCTGCGGCTCAGACCGGTAATCATACTTTTCAGGTTCATTTTTTCCTCCCTATGTCGCTTCTTTTTAGGTTTTTAGGCAATTCCAGTTTTTGACCGGATCGGAACTTTCTGAACCAAGAAAATACCAATCCGGCTGAAACGTGATGATTCTTGCACCAGCAACGCCTCGATGATTGCCGGAAAATACCAAAATGGCAAGAAATGTTAAATAAAAATGCTATTTAGGTATTTTTTGGTATTTTTTGGGTTGTTACTGTTTAAAAATGCGCATAATTTGTGATGAACGGGTGGGTTGGTCCAGATTTGGCCCAGCACTCCGGACAAGCGGATTTGGCTTGACGATGCTGGGCAGGTTCTGCACGAACGCATCCTCGAACCGGAGCGGTTTCAAATCGCTCTTGCCACACGACAGGTGGCCCCCGTGCGTCAAAAACAGATCGCGCGAAGCTGTGCGGATATAAAACAGGCAAAATGTTGATGGACTTGACTGTTCAACCACCCTGGGATCTCGACGAACAGATCCGCAAACCGGTAACCCCCAAGACCCGCAAACTGGCGGATTCCCTTTTTTCGGCGATCTGCGAAGGCGTCTACAGATTCGGGACGCGGCTGCCGGCGGAACGTGCGCTGTGCCTGGAATATT
Organism: Paracoccaceae bacterium; assembly: GCA_020446815.1. GTDB lineage: Bacteria > Pseudomonadota > Alphaproteobacteria > Rhodobacterales > Rhodobacteraceae > Albidovulum. The sequence goes on along the minus strand of JAGRDY010000018.1, from coordinate 185,688 downwards.
CCATGTCACGCAACACGATCCGGCAGGCGCTCGATCTGCTGGATCAGTATAACGTCATCAAGCGCCACGCCGGAAGCGGTTCGGTGGTATGCTACCGGCACACGGCGGTGTCGGTCCCGACCGAGCCGGTGATTGAAAAAAATGCGCCTTCGCTCGATCTGAGCGAGATCGGCGAACTGATGAGCCCGCTGGAGCTCGGGGTCGTGCGCTCGATCGTCGAACCCGAAATTGCCCGGCTTGCCGTCCTGTCGATGTCATCGCGCGACATCCAGCAGATGAACAGGATCCAGGAACAGATCGAGCGGGTAACCATCGACGGAGAACAGTATTGCGACCTGGATGACAAGCTGCGCATGCAGATCGCGCGTGGCACCCATAACCCGATGCTGATTGTCATCTATCAGATGATCAATCATGTGAATCAGACTGCCGATTGGGCGGCGCGGCGGCGCAAGTCACTCACACCGCGCCGGATCAAGGAATACCAGTTGCAGAGCAAGGCCCTTTGTGACGCGATCAACAACCGGGAAATCGAGGCGACGGTCGAGAACCTGAAACTGTCGCTGGCGGAGTTTCATCAGGACCTGACCAAAGGTTTGTGACCGGCGCTGGAACGGGCGATGACCGTCTGCTGGTCCAGGCGCTGATCCCACATCTGGCCATAGGCGCGCATGTGGTTTTTCAGAATGTCGCCATGCCGGTCCCACCAGTCGAGGACCGAGCGAAACTCCACGATCCGCGCCCTGCCCTCCCTTATTCGGACCACCGGCCATGATCCCACAAGCGCATGGTCGATACCGAACAGTTCGCGGCCCCACCAGCGGGCCGCGCCGAACACGTTGCGGCTGTAGCCGCCCATCTTGATCGCCGACAGGACCGGCAGCGGCTCGACCGTCTGGATGGTTTCCACCGCGTTTCGCCACATCTCGAGAATGGCGCAGTATTCCCATGACACGGCGCTCCATTCACCGGGAAAGCGTCTGTTGAATTCAGCGAAGAATTCCGCCGGCCGCCTGAAACTGATCTGCGCGTCGTTGAGCGCAGGATCATCGAAATCGGGAAACTGAAAGGTGAACCCTTCCATGAAGTCGCTGCTCGTCTTGGCGATCAGGCTTTGGTAATTGTCACATGTGCAGGACAGGATTTGCCCGCGAAACCCCCGTTTGAAAGCCGCCTCGGTAAGCGCGTGGACATAGGGCTCATACGCGGTATCCCAACACAGGATGTCGGGGCATTCGCTCAGCATTCCCTCGACGACGCTGTCCATGTCCTGTTCCTGGGCGGGAAAGAGTATCTCCTTGACGATCTCAATTCCGGCGGCTTCGAAGGCGGCCTTGTAGGAGGCCACCGAGGGCAGGCCAAGCGCATCCTTTTGCGCGCAGATCGCGGCGGTTTTCAAATTCGGGAAATTTTCCGCCAGCCAGGCCACGCCGGTGACCACATAGATCGGATGGACCTCGCAGGGGGCGATCAGATAGGGCGTGTCCGGTGACAGATCGCTGGGCAGCAGCGTTGTCGCAAGCATCTTGTTGCGCGAAAGGATATCGGTGATCGCAGGGACAGTATCCCCCCCCAGCATGAGGATGATCTTGACGTTCTGTTCAAGCACCAGGTGTTTGGCGCCCACCACCGCCCGGACAGGGTCGTACTCGTCGTCGAACGCCACGATGTCGACCAGCCGCCTTTGATTGCCGATCCGCAGACCACCCTTCGCGTTCAGCCAGTCAGCCCAGATCCGGCAGCCTTCGTAGCCGGGCCGCCCCCATGCGGCGGAATCGCCCGACAGGGGCGCCAGGACGCCGATGCGCACCTTTTCCCTGGCCAAGAAATCAATCTTGGGCAGGCGTGCCGTCACGGCCAATTCCGCTCCGAATCTGTAAGAGCTCAACTCGTTCTCGGCGTTTATTCCGTTCTGATCGAATTACACCTGCCGCTTTGCGGCAATGTCAACAGAAGACTTCCCCGGACCGGGACCCACCCCTTTCGGTCAGGGGGTCGATGTCGAAAGTTTCCAGTCCGGTTCAAAACCCAGAACAACAGTGTCGGGCGGCAGCGCCGGGTTGAAAAGCCGGTTGTGGGCCATGGTGGTCTGATACAGGAAATTGTGCGGGGCAATGGTCCATACCCGGCAATGCAATGCGTATTTCTGCGCATAGGCCTCGAAATCGAGCCGCACCACCTCTGCCTCGCGCAGTTTGGCGGCACCGGGCGAGCGCGGCGGAAACGTCGCAACCAGAACATCGGAAAATTCCGCCGCCTTCTGGTAATGGGCCGCCGAAAGGAACCGGAGCGCCTGTTCGCGCCTCTGGGCCGGGTCATGGGTCTTGGCCAGAATATGATTGAGTTCGGCCGTGACCGAATAGGCCGGCAATTTGCAGATCAGCGTTATGATATGGCCCAGCGGTTCGCTTTCGCCCGTCAGCGTGACGGCCGGCGTGATGGCATCATCCGGGCGGCCCATATTTTCACGCATCGCGATCTGGCGCGTATGGCATTGCCATTTCAGGAACGCCAGCCGCCTGGCATTGGGTTCGGGCGGAAGCCCGAATTGCTGATCGAGCAATGACATGACTGGCCTTTCGTCAAGAGCCGCCGCCGCGCGGTTATCGGGCGCGGCGGCGGATTTCGTCACAGGTGGAATATCTGGTTGGCGGCAATCGCGACGACGACGCCCGCAACCAGCACAAGGTAAGGCAACATGCCTGCCTTGCGAACCGAGAGATCACGCGAGTTCACATGCAGGTCATCCAGCATCTGCTGCGGGAATTTCCCCTTGTCCTGGACAAAGTGCCGGAACGCGAACACCGGAATGATCAGTGCCGCCGCGATGATACCGGACATCAGCGTCCCCTCGCCCCAGACATTGGCACCCGCGCCCAGAAGCAGCGCGTTCACGAATGACAGCACGACACCGATCGCAAGCAGCGGATTCGGGCAGCGCCATGGGCGCGGCGTGTCGGGGCTGTCGACGCGGTGAATCCAGCCTGCGTTCAGATTGAGGAAGTTGAAGATCAGATAGCAGCAGTTCGACACCGCCAGCACGAAGAGATAGTCCGACATCATCAACAGGATGAGGTTGAAGGTGAGATCGGTCCACATCGCGCGGGTCGGCGCGCCGTGGCTGTTGGCATGGCTCAGATAACGCGGCAACCAGCCGTCGACAGAACCCTGATAGAGGGTGCGCGACGAACCGGCCATCGACGTCATGACCGCCAGCAGCAGCGCCAGGATCAGCATGATGACCATGAGCGCGAAGACAAACGACTTGCCGCCGACCATGCCGGCCATCGCACCTGCCACCGCCGAACCGTCGACGATACCATCCTGCAACATGCCCTCGACCCCGAGAACGCCCTGAAACGTCAGCGGCACCAGCGTGTAGACCAGGATGCACAGAAGACCGGCCGACAGGATCGCCCGGCTGGTGTCCTTGGCGGGGTTCTGGAACTCCGACGTGTAGCAGATCGCGGTTTCGAAGGCATAGGCCGACCAGGCGGCGATGAAGAGACCGCCCAGAAACAGCGTCCAGCCGGGAATGTTCCAAACGCCCTCGATCACCTTGCCGTCCGCATCGAAGGCCAGAGGCTTCAGCGGCAACAGGTTCGAGGCCAGCACGTCACCGCTGATCAACGGCACGATCCCCACGATCAGAAGCGGGATCACGACGGCCAGACCGACGATCATCTGGAATTTCGCGGCGCGCAATACCCCGCCATGCTGGATCGCGAAAACCACCAGCAGGATCAACGCGCCCAGAATGAATGTCGCGTCGATGCGCAGCGTCAGCCCCTCTTTCAGCGAATCGAGATTGACCAGGGTGATCTGCCAGGTCCGGATCGCCGCATCGGCATCGAAAAACACACTGAGGATGTAGCCCGCCGCAAGTCCGCCGCCGATGGCGAGCACCGGAGTCCAGGCCAGCCAGTTGCACCATACCGACAAGGGCGCGAGCAATCGGCTGTAGCGCACCCATGCCGCCGCACCATAGACCGATGCGCCACCGCTTTTTGACGGGAACAGGCCGGCAATCTCGGCATATACGAAGGATTGCAGAAAGCCGAAGCTGACGGAAAGTATCCAGATCACCCAGGACGGGTTGCCGATTGTCGCGGCAATGCCTCCGATGGAAAACAGCACAAGCGCCGGAACGCCGCTTGCCAACCAGAACCCCTGTTGCCATCCGATCGTTCGGTGTAGGGAATTCTCTGCAAAACTAGCCTGGGTCGCACCCAGTCGATCTGTAGGCATCGTCTCCTCCTCCATTTTTATCTAGATTATTATTCGTATGATCATCCCCGATATCTACCGGGCCGCAATACCATAACTCCTTTCATTGGTCAGGTTGGGGATTGCTGCGCGGGTTGCCTGCACCTGATCGAGATCGATCAGCGCCGTCGCAATGCCCGGCTTTGTTCCGCCGTCCGCGAGAACCCTGCCCCAGGGGTCCACGATCAGAGAATGCCCGAATGTCTCGCCGCCCCCCGGAACAGGCCCGGTCGCACAGGGCGAGACGATGAAACAGCCGTTCTCGATGGCGCGAGCCCGGTTGAGAATATGCCAATGCGCCTCGCCGGTCCGGCGCGTGAAGGCGGCCGGGCAGCAGATGATGTCGGCGCCCGCCTTGGCGAGGTCATGATACAGCAGGGGAAAGCGCAGATCATAGCAGATCGTGTGGCCGATCACCCCAAAAGGCGTCTTGTATGTTACCGCCGTGTCGCCGGGTTCGACCGAACGGCTTTCGCAATATTGCTCGCCGCCGGCGAGCGTCACATCGAACAGATGCAGCTTGTCATAGCGACCGCCGATCCTGCCTTGGGCGTCGATCAGGATGCCGCGGTTGCGGTATTTGCTGCCCGGTCCGCTGACGGCGACGGATCCAAGAACGATCCAGACCGATCGTTCGGCGGCAAGGTCTTGAAAAGCCCGGATGAAGGGGTGGTCTTCTTCGCGCTCGAAGGGCGGCGCGAACGCCGCCCCGACGGTCCGCAGCCCGCCGCAATATTCCGGAAGAAAAAGGATTTGTGCGCCCGCGTCAACAGCTTGCCGGGCAAGCGGCATCGCCTCAGCCAAGGCCAGATCGAAATCGGGTTGCGGCCTTGTCTGGAGGCACGAGATGGTTAACGGGCGCACGGGCTCTCAGAATTTCATATAGGCTTTCCTCAGCGCTACCAGCGGATGGCGATCCGACATCTGGAACTTCAGCAGCAATTCACGGGCGATCATGTCCCGGTCCTGCTGGTTGTCGGGCAAATCGATGCTCGACGGAACCCGGACCCAGCCGTTGTTGTTCCGGTCAAAGACCGCCGGCGCGCCCTCCTCATAGCCCATGTGGACATCCTCGAGCCAGTTCAGGTCATCCCAGCCCATCACCTCGATGTATTTCTTCAAGAACGGGGTGATCCGGTCGTAATCGGGCACCAGGTTCACATCGTAGCGATAGCCGATATGCTGGCCGATCTCCTTTTCGCGCTTGCTGACCAGCCCGGCGGAGTCCTTGAGAAACTGGTCGACGTCCTTGATTTCGGAGCCGCGATACTGTGTTCCAGCCATTGCGATCCCTCCTTACAGATGGTGATAGTCTTTGACGCCAACCGTGTGGTTGGTGCCGGCGAGCGGAACACCGGCCAGGGCCGACGCCTCCATCGTCAGGGCGGCAAGATCTTCGGGCTCCAGCGAATGGATATAGGTCTTGCCACATGCCCGCGCGAAAAGCTGCGCCTCGATCGTCAGGGTATGCAGGAAATTATAGACCCTCTCGGCGGCCTCGTCGGGATCAAGGCGCGCGCGCAGTCTCGGATCCTGGGTCGCGACCCCGACCGGGCAGCGCCCGGTATGGCAGTGATAGCAATGCCCGGGCTCGGCCCCGACTTCCTCGGGATAGTTCGCCTCGGGAATATCCTTGTTGCAGTTCAGCGCCATCATCGCCGAATGCCCGATCGCGATGGCATCCGCGCCAAGCGCGATCGCCTTGGCCACATCGGCGCCGTTGCGGATACCCCCGGCATAGACGAGACTGATCTCGCCGCGCTTGCCAAGATCGTCGATGGCCTTGCGCGCCTGGCGGATGCCGGCCATGCCGGGCACACCGGTCTCTTCGGTGGCCAGATGCGGGCCGGCGCCGGTCGACCCTTCCATCCCGTCGATATAGATCGAATCGGGATCGCATTTCACCGCCATGCGCACATCGTCATAGACGCGCGCCGCGCCGAGCTTGAGCTGGATCGGTATCTGCCAGTCCGTGGCTTCGCGGATTTCCTGGATCTTCAGCGCCAGATCGTCCGGCCCCAGCCAGTCCGGGTGGCGGGCGGGCGACCGCTGGTCGATCCCGGCCGGAAGCGACCGCATCTCGGCCACCTGGTCGGTGACCTTCTGGCCCATCAGGTGGCCGCCAAGGCCGACCTTGCACCCCTGGCCAATGAAGAATTCGCAACCGTCGGCAAGCACGAGGTGATTGGGGTTGAAGCCATAGCGCGACTGGATGCACTGGTAAAACCACTTGGAGGAATAACGCCGTTCGTCCGGAATCATGCCACCCTCGCCCGAACAGGTCGCGGTGCCGGCCATGGTGGCGCCCCGCGCCAGCGCGGTTTTCGCCTCGTAGCTCAGCGCCCCGAACGACATGCCGGTGATGTAGATCGGAATATCCAGCTCAAGCGGGCGCTTCGCCCTGGGGCCGATCACCGTCTTTGTCTCGCATTTTTCGCGATAGCCTTCGATCACGAACCGGGTCAGGGTGCCGGGCAGGAAGGTCAGGTCGTCCCAATGCGGGATTTTCTTGAAAAGCGAGAAACCGCGCATCCGGTAGCGTCCAAGCTCGGACTTGATGTGGATGTCGTCGATGACCCGCGGCGGGAAGATGAAGCTGTCGCCTATGCGGCTGGTGTCCCGCGCGAGTGCTGGTTTTTTGGGCATGTCGCCGTCAGCCATGGTTTGGTCCTTTCCGGTGACTCAGAGGATGATTTTCTTTTCGGTGGGTTCGAGATTGTCGTAGTTCCAGAGCTGTTTGCCCGCGACGATCTTGGTGAAATGATCGACACCCTTTTCCGGCATCAGTCCATGTTGCGTCAGCTTGCGGGTCAGCCATTTCTTGTCGAAGTCGGTCAGCTCGGCCTTTACGGCATCGACGCCGAGCGACTGGATGGTGCCGCCGATATAGATCGTGCCGTCATACATCGAGTCGCCAAGGTTCTTGCCGGCATTGCCGCAGACAACCATCCTGCCGCGCTGCATCATGAACCCCGAAAGAGCGCCGGTATTTCCGCCGACGAGGATCGTGCCCCCCTTCATGTCGATGCCGGTACGCGACCCGACCGAGCCGCGGCAGACCAGATCGCCCCCGCGGATCGCCGCGCCGAACGTCGAACCGGCGTTCTTTTCGACGACGATGGTCCCTGACATCATGTTTTCGCCGCACGACCAGCCGACGCGCCCGGTGATCCGCACGTTCGGCCCATCGATGAGCCCCACCCCGAAATAACCGGTGGAACCTTCGATGATCAGGTTCAGACGGCTGAGGATGCCGACACCGATGGAATGCTTGCCGCGCGGGTTCTTCAGAACGATGGTTCCGTAGCCTTCGTTCATCAGGCCGCGGATCTTCGCGTTCACCTCGGTTGACGTCATGTTGTCGGTATCGACTTCGATGCGCTTGTTGAAGTCGACATCGGGCGCCCAGGGGTAGGTGAACCGTTCGGTCGCATCGGGGTCGAACTCGATATAGAGGCTCTTGCCCGTCAACTGCTCGGTGCGCATTCCAAGCGCGGTAACGCGCTCTTCCTGCGTCATCTTCTTCAGTTCGGCATCGCTCACGCCTGCCATACCCGCACCTCCTCGTCATAGGGGTCATAAGTGTCGATTTCCTGGGGAAGGATCGCCCGTATCGCGACCTCTTCCGAAGCCATGGCGATCAGGTCGTCACTTTCGTAAAGCACCAGCGGCTTGGCGGCCATTGTATCCTTGGCCATGCCCAGCTGATCCTTGGTCGCCACCAGATAGGTGAACACACCGTCGATCTCGCTAATCGAGCGGCGCAGCGATTCCTCCAGCGAAACGCCGTTGGACAGATTGTGCGCCGTATAGACCGCAAGCAGTTCGCTGTCGCAGTTCGACTGGAACCGGTGACCCTTTTTTTCCATCTGGCGGCGCATCAGCCAGTAATTGGTGATCTGGCCGTTGTGAACGACGCTGATGTCATTATAGGGAAAGGCCCAGTAGGGGTGGGCCGACTTGATGTCGACATCGGATTCGGTGGCCATCCGGGTATGGCCGATCCCGTGGGTGCCCTGAAAATCGTTCAGACCATAAGCGCCCGCGACATCGCTCGCATCGCCCAGATCCTTGATCAGTTCGAGCCCGTTGCCCATCGAGAGGATTTCCGTGCCCTTGTCCTCCTCGATATGGGTGGCCATCGCCGCCGTGTCGCCGTCATGGGTCAACACGTAGCGCAGCGCATATTCGCGCGCCGCCTCCTTGGATTTCACCTTGGCGCCATGTTCTTTCAGGATCGCATCGACACGCGCTATCCGCTCGGCGATCAGTTTGTGAACGCCGTGGCCCACGGCACGATCCTCGGCCTCGGCGACCTTGATCCGCATGATGTAGTCTTCGGGGTTCTTGCTGGTTGCATAAACCGCATAGCCGGTCGAATCCGGCCCGCGGTGTTTCAGCGCCTGCAGCATCGCGGTCATCTCACCGCCCACGTTGGAGCTTTTGCCCCTGTGGATAATTCCTGCAATTCCGCACATTTCGATGCGCCTCCTTAGGTTGAAAAAACGGCGGCAGGATCAGAGAGAGCAAGGCCTGCCGCCAGTCGGGGATAAATCAGGGCAGGCATTCCATATAGGTATCCTTGTCCCATTCGGTGACCGTCGACATGAAGCGCGCCCATTCGTCACGCTTGTATTCATCGTAAAGCCGGTACATTTCGCCCGGCATCCCTCGCTGCACAACCTTGCTTCGGGACAGGTGATCAAGTGCCTCGCCAAGCGACATTGGAAGCTTCTTGACCTGCTTGCCCTCGGCCATCGCGGCATAGATGTTGCGCTCTTCCGGCTCGCCCGGATCAAGGCTGTTGTCCAGCCCGTCGTCCATGGCGGCCAGCAGGGTCGTGCCCATCAGGTAGGGGTTCACCATCGAATCGACCGAACGGTATTCGAACCGCCCCGGCGCCGATACCCGCAGACCCGTCGTCCGGTTCTGGAAGCCCCAGTCGGCAAAGACCGGTGCCCAGAAACCGGTATCCCAAAGGCGGCGGTAGGAGTTGACCGTCGAACAGCCGATGGCGGTCAGCGCCTGAAGGTGATGCACCACGCCGCCGATCGCCTTCAGCCCTTCCTTGCCCGGCATCTGCGGGTCGTCGGTGTCGGGCATGAAGGTGTTCTTGCCGCCCCGTACATACATGTAATTGTCGGCCATGCCCGGCAGGTTGTCCGGGTCGTTGCCGCATTTGACAAAGTGATCCTCGCCGCCCGACCACAGGCTCATGTTGTGATGGCAGCCCGAGGCCGACACACCCATGAACGGCTTGGTCATGAAGCAGGCGAAAATCCCGTGTTCGCGGGCGACCTGCGCACAGATCTGCCGGTAGGTCGTCAGGCGGTCGGCATTGCGCAGGACATCGTCGAACATCCAGTTGAGCTCGAGCTGCCCCGGCGCATCCTCGTGATCGCCCTGGATCATGTCGAGCCCCATCTTGCGGGAATAGCGGATCACCTGCAACGACACCGGGCGCAGGCTTTCGAACTGGTCGATGTGATAGCAGTAGGGCCTGGAAAAGCCGTCGCGGGGCTTGCCGTTCTCGTCGAACTTCAGCCACATCATCTCGGGTTCGGTGCCGATGCGCAGCTTGGTGCCGTGCTTCTTGGTGAATTCGTCATGCATCCGCCGCAGGTTTCCGCGGCAATCGGCGGTCAGATAGCCGCCCGGATTGACCTTTTCCTCGCGGTTGCGGAACAAGGTGCAGTAAAATCGCCCGATTTCCGGCGCCCAGGGCAGTTGCATGAAGGTTTCGGGTTCAGGAATACCGACCAGTTCGGCGGCCTCCGGGCCATAGCCGATATAGTTGCCAGCGCGGTTGGTGAAAAGGTTGACCGTCGAGCCATAGACCAGCTGAAAACCCTTCTTGGCGACGCTTTCCCAGTGATCGGCGGGGATGCCCTTGCCCATGATCTTGCCGGTTACCGACACGAACTGAAGATAGAGATACTCGATCCCCAACTGGTCTATCTTCTTGCGTACTTCCTTGATCTTTTCGTCGCGGCCCTTGGTTTCCACAAACCTTTCGATATCCATTTCCGGCACGTTCTCTCTCCCTGATAGTCTTGTTTCCGGCGTTTCTTGTCTTGGTTCATCAGCTCCACGGATAGGGGCTGTGTGATACCGGGTGCAATTCACCCTTCGCGAAGCGGGCAAAGCGGAACGGTTCCAGCAACTCCTGCTTTTCGCCCAGCACCTCGTCGGCGATCAGATGGCCGACACCCAGCATTTTCCAGCCATGGTTCGAATCCGCGATCAAGGCTGTGTTTTCATGGAAATGATCGAAGACCGGGAAGCTGTCGGCAGTAAAACACCCGATCCCGCCAGACGGTTCCTTGTGGTATTTGTCCATCATGCCCTCGAACCGCGCATGGCAATGGGCAAGCGCCGATACCCACATATGCGCAAATTCGTCCGAGGACACGAATTCGGGCGAAGACGGCCCGTAGGGGTCGATCGCCACTTCGTCGACCGGGGTATCCACCTTGTAGGGCGACGCGCCGCCCTGGATGCCGCCGAAATGCCAGTCGGGCTTGTAGTAGATCCCCCACATCTTGTCGGTGATCAGCGATCCGTCGACACAGGAATGAAGCGGCGCGTCGGTATCCACATGCAGGACCGGCGGCACCTTTCCGTCATTGGTGGTCAGCGTCTCCGGCGGAATGCCCAGAACGCCTTCCTCCAGCTGCCAGTAACGCCACATCTCGATATCGTCATGCACCGATCCGTCGCGGTCCTTGACGGTGATCTTCTTGGGCAATGCCAGCATGTCCCAGAAATCGCGCGCCCAGGGGCCGGGCGCGATCACGAGCCTGTCGCAGGTGACGGTGCCGCGGTCCGTCTCGGCCGACTTGATGCTGCCCGATCCGGATTCGCTGTGCAGCGCCTTGACCGTCACACCGGTGACGATGCGCACGCCGCGCTCTTCGACCTTGCGGGCAAGGCCGTACATCGCCTTGGTGTTGTTCGAATAGCCGCCGCGTTTTTCATGAAGCACCGAAGTGATGTTCTTGGCCTGCCAGTCGCTGAACATGTTCTTCATGTAGGCGTCGCAGGCGGCCGCGCCCTCGATGAAGCTGCTCTCATAGCCGATCGCCTGCTGCTGGGCATGGATCGTGGCCACATCCTCGTGCATGGATTCGCTGGAAATCTGCATGTAGCCGACCGGGTGATAGCTCAGCCCTTCGGGGTCGCTTTCCCAGATGCCGACCGAATGCGCCATCAGCTTGCGCATCGCCGGCTGGAAATAGTTGTTGCGCACCACGCCGCAGGCAATGCCCGACGCCCCCGACGCGATTCCGGACTTGTCAAGAACGACGATTCGCCCCTCGACGGTCTCACCTTTCGCAATCAGCCTATCAGCAAGCCGCCAGGCCGTCGACAAGCCATGTATCCCGGCCCCGATGATCAGAAAATCCGCATGTACGGGCAAAGCCATCCAAAACTCCTAGCGCGCGATTATTGAACCAAATCCAGACCAAATTACAGCTGATTGTAACGACTCGTGCTGTTTCGCGATCTGATCTGGCGATGTTTTTGACTTTCTGTCAAGATTAATGGTGAAGCAGCGCAAAATATGTTAGGGAATAATGATATTGGTTTAGATTTGGATCAGACCGGAAATACAATGACGGCAAAAACCCCTCCGCGAAAGGCCAATTCCGCGCAAGTCGCGGCATCGATTCGTGGGCAAATCACTTCGGGAACCCTGGCTCCGGGCGATCGGCTGCCGCCTGAACGCCAGTTGTCGGTGCAATATTCCGTTGCCCGTGGTACGGTCCGGCACGCCCTGAACTTGCTTGAGCGTCAGAATCTGGTCGAGACCAGAGCCGGAAGCGGTACATATGTGGTCGGCAATACGCCAACGGCGGCGAATGCGGTACTGACCAATACCAGACCGCTCGAACTGATGGATGCGCGGTTCGCGATCGAGCCGCATTGCTGCCGCCTCGCGGTTCTTCACGGGCGCCAGAGCGACTTCGACCGCCTCGAAGATCTCTGCGCCGTCATGGAACAGAGCGTCGATGATCCCAACGCCTTTTCCACCGCCGATACCGAATTTCACATCTGCCTGACCGAAAGCGCCCATAACGGGATGCTGGCCTGGATGATGGAGCAGATCACCCTGGCGCGCAGCCTCGACGAATGGAAGCAGATGCGCAACCTGACGCTCAATGAATCGATCATCCGCACCTATAACACCCAGCACCGCCAGGTGTTGACCGCCATCCGGGAAAGGGAGCCCGAAAGGGCCGCGGAACTGATGAAGCGGCACCTCGAAACGGCGCGCCTTACCCTGACGCGCGCTGCCCAGACCTGAGGCGGCGCCGGCCCGGAGGGTGTTCGCAAATCCGCCCCGCGCCGCCTTCGGCGAAGGGCCGCGCGCCGAACCGCGCCTTACCGCGTTCGCGCCGCGGTCTGCATCCAGTTGATGAGAAGCCGTTCGGCAAGCCGCACAAAGGTTTCGCGATGTCTCTCACAATCGGCCAGCAGGCGCGCACGCTCATCGGGCGACGCTTCAATGCCTTGCGCGGCCAGGGTCTTGCCCGCGGCATCGGCGTCAAGATGAAACTGCAAGGAATGCGCCCTTGTCCCCCACCGCATCGCCTGCACGGCGGTGTCGGGCGATGTGACAAGAACCTGCGCGCCTTCGGGCAGGCGGGTGATTTCGGCTTCATGGCACTGGAACGCCGGAAACACTTCCGGGAAGTCGTCGAACAACACGCCCGTCGCCCCGGCTTCGGTCAGTTGTACATCCGCGACGCCGGCATCCGGTGCCCGGGATGGGCCAACCTCGCCCCCCAGCGCCATCGCAAGCAGGTGATGCCCGAAGCCGATCCCCAGATAGGGCAGGCCGTTTTCGGCCACCAGCTCGCGCACCAGATCGGCCGCCGCCCCGGCCGGGGCGGAAGGCATGACGGCACCGCCGCCGATCGCCCACAAGGCATCGTAACCTTCCTTCGAGACGCCCTGCATGTCCCCGCCCGGATCGACCTGCGTCCACTCATGGCCTTCTTCATCCAGAAAACCCTTCAGAAAACCGGCATCTATTCCCGGCGATTGCTGAAGTATCAAAATGCGCATGTCGTCACCCTTGCTGGAAACCGGACGCCAAAAACGCGACCGGCCTTTTCGAATTCGGCCGCGATCTTGCGGTGGGCACCTGCAATTTGCAACAAAGCAACAAACCCGCTACAGGTCTTTTTGTCACAGTCTTCATGATTTCGCGCCCCAGGGCGCCCTTTTCGCGGCCTGGCGGCCGGGGCTTGGGCAGCGGCGCAGGGGTTTCGACAACGGTACTGTCAGCTGTCCGGGCAAGGCGCTTTTCGATGCCCGCGGCACGCCCGGCCAGGCGAAGGCCGCAGCGCGGTTCATGTCCGGCATTGCCCGCGCCGCCGGATGGTCAATAAAGCCTGCCGCCCACAGGCACCTCCTGCCCCGGCCCGATCAGCACCACCTCGCCCGCATCGTCAGGAACCCCCAGAACCAGCACTTCCGACATCACCGGCCCGATCTGCCGGGGCGGAAAGTTGACGACGGCCAGAACCTGACGGCCGACCAGCTTTTCGGGCTGATAATGCCGGGTGATCTGCGCCGATGACCGCTTTTCGCCGATGTCGCCGCCAAAATCCACCCAGAGCTTCAGCGCCGGCTTGCGCGCCTGCGGGAAAGGCTCGGCGCGGGTGATCCGGCCCACCCGGATATCGACCTTCAGAAAATCGTCGAAGGATATGGTCATTTGCCCAGTTCCTGCCCCCCCAGTTCCTGCCCCCCCAGTTCCTGCCCCCGTTGCGCCGCCGCATGCACCGCCCGGCGCAACAGCGGCGCGAAACCCTGCCTGTCATCCATCAGCACCGCAAGCGCCGCCGCCGTGGTTCCGCCCGGCGAGGTGACATTGACGCGCAGTTGTCCGGGGTCTTCTTCGGCGGCTTCGGCAAGCGCCCCGGCCCCGCCGACAGTGGCCTTGGCCAGACGCATCGCCAGCGCGGCGGACAGGCCTTCGGCCTCTCCGGCCGCCGCCAGAGCCTCGATCAGGTGAAAGACATAGGCCGGGCCCGAACCGGACACCGCCGTGACCGCATCCATCTGATGTTCGCCGTCAAGACGGACGACCTGACCCACCGCCGACAAGAGCGCCTCGGCCAGGTCCAGATGGCCCGCCGTGGCGCGGGCGTTGCCGGTTATCGCGGTGATTCCCCTGCCGATGGCGGCGGGGGTGTTGGGCATCGCCCGGACGATCGGCGTCGCCGCCCCCAGAACGCTTTCGTAAAAGGCGATCGTGGTGCCCGCCGCGACCGACACGAACAGCGTATCCCCCCCGCCCGTCGCGGCCAGCGCCGGCAGGGCCTGGGCCATGATCTGCGGCTTGACCGCGATCAGAACGATCGCCGGGTCTGCGGGCAGCGCCGCATTGAGATGCACGCCCTGCGCCTTCAGCCAGTCCGAGGGTTCCGGGTCGATGACCCAGACCGAAGGCGGTGCCAACCCGCGCTTCAGCCAGCCCGCCAGCATCGCCGAGCCCATCTTGCCGCACCCCAGAAGCACCAGCCCCCGCCGCCGCACCGTATCCATGTCCATCGTCCCGCCTCCTGACCGCGAAGGCAGAGATTAGCCCTGATCCGCGCGGCGTCAAACCCCGGCCCGCAAAAATCCGGTCACGCGCGCCCGTAGGCCCGGCCCATCGCCACGTCCATCGCCTTTTCCGGGCAGTCATCGCCCCAGCAAACCAGCTGGAACGCCGGATAGAACCGTTCGGCGGACGAAACGGCGTCAGAGATCAGCCGGTCGATCTGTTCGGGCCCGGCGATCTGCCCGCCGGTCAGCACCAGCCCGTAACGCCAGACCATCAGGCGCTGTTCGCGCCAGAAGGTGAACGCCCCCGCCCAGACCAGGTCATTGGCCCGGTTCAGCGTATCGTAAAGCGCCGGCAGCTTTTCTTCCGGCGGGTCCATCTCGAAGGTGCAGATCAGCCGCAGGGTCTCATCGTATCCCGACCATGCCAGCGTGATCGAATAGGTCCGCCACTGGCCCTCGACGACCATGGAAATCTGGTCGTCCGCCACCCGGTCGAAATCCCATTCGTGACGGGTCGCCAGGGTTTGCACGATGTCGATAGGGTGCAGATCCTCGGTATCGAGGAAAGTTTCAGATAGTGACATTGCCCGGCCTCGGTTCTTTTTTGCCTTAAGTGGGCCGAAACCCACTAGCAGCTGGGTGAGCCTACAAGGGCGAGCGTTTGCCTGCTTAAGCCCTCACAACATATGGTGTAGGACAAGGGGGGTGGCTGTAAAGCATTATTTTTGCGTGCTGCGCGCAAAGCATGGCTTGACGCAGAACTGACCGGCGCGCAGCCAGAAGACTGTCCACAGAGTCGTCCACAAGGTCGCCCGCAACAGATCCGGGCCGGTGTCAGGCCTTCTTGCCGCGCCGGGCAGCGGCAGGTTTGGCGGCAGGTTTGGCGGCGGGCTTGGCGGCAGGCTTGGCGTCAGGTTCTGCGGCGGACTCCAGAACCGCGATCCGCGCGGCAAGGGCGGCATTTTCCTCGCGCGCCTTCAGGGCCATGGCGCGCACGGCGTCGAATTCCTCGCGGGTCACCAGATCGCGGTCGGCCAGCCAGCGATCGACAAAGCCCTTCATCGCCGTCTCGGCCTCGGTCCTGGCGCCTTGCGCCACGCCCATCGCATTGGTCATCAACTTCGACATGTCGTCGAGAAAACGGTTCGAACCCTGCATTGTCAGGCTCCTTCATTCCTTGCGCCGGCCCGGGCGCCGGTCTGCGCCCTATATGGCCGTCACGCCGCCAAAGCTCAAGGTTGACTTCACCGCGATCCCACGGTCTTTGGGGCGCCAGAGAAGCATCCATGCAGGCCATCATGCCGTTTCCCGACATCTCGAACGAAATCTTCTCGTTTCCGATCTTCGGTTTTCACGTCGCGCTGCGCTGGTACGCGGTGGCCTATCTTGTCGGGCTGATCGCCGGCTGGCGGATCATCGTGGCGCTGATGCGCCGAGCGCACCTCTGGCCCGGCGGCACCGCGCCGATGGATCCGAAACGGGTCGAGGATCTGCTGTCCGCGATCATCCTCGGGGTGATCGTCGGCGGCAGGCTCGGCTTCGTGCTGTTCTACCGGCCCGATCATTACCTTGCCCATCCCGGCGACATTCTCAAGATCTGGGAAGGCGGCATGTCGTTTCACGGCGGTTTTCTGGGGGTGATCTTCGCGGGCCTGTGGTTTTGCAGACGCCACCGGGTGCCGGCGCTGCAGCTTGCCGATGCGATGGCGCTGGTCGCCCCCATCGGGCTTTTCCTCGGCCGGATCGCCAATTTCATCAATGCCGAACTCTGGGGGCGGCCCTCCGATCTGCCCTGGGCGGTGATCTTTCCCGGCGATGCCGCTCAGGATTGCCCCGGAATCGCGCCGGGGTCTTGCGCCCGCCACCCCAGCCAGCTGTACGAGGCCGGCCTGGAAGGGCTGCTGCTCGGGCTGGTGCTGTTCGTGGCCCTGCGCCGGGGCGCGCTGAAATCCCCCGGCCTGATGACCGGCCTTTTTCTGACCGGCTACGGGCTGTCGCGCTTTCTTGTCGAATTCTTCCGCCAGGCCGATGCGCAGTTCATCACCCCGGACAACCCGCTGGGCCATGTGATCCGGTTCGCCGGCCTCGGCCTGTCGATGGGCCAGCTTCTGTCGCTGCCGATGATCGTCGCGGGGCTCTGGCTGGTGCGGCGGGCGCGCGGATGACGCCGCTGGGGCGGATCCTCGCGGCGCGCATCGCCGCCGAGGGGCCGATCACCCTGGCCGATTACATGGCCGCGTGCCTGCTGCACCCCCGGCACGGCTATTATCGCGGCCGCGATCCCTTCGGCGCATCCGGCGATTTCACCACCGCGCCGGAAATCAGCCAGATGTTCGGCGAAATGCTGGCGCTGTGTCTCGCGCAAAGCTGGCTCGATCAGGGCGCGCCCGGCCGCATCGTGCTGGCCGAAATCGGCCCCGGCCGCGGCACCCTGATGGCCGATGTGCTGCGCACCCTTAAATCAGTTCCGGGCATGACGGCGGCCGCATCCGTCCATCTGATCGAGGCATCGCCAGCGCTGCGCGCCCGCCAGCGCGAGGCGCTCGAAGGCCGGCCCGTTCACTGGCACGATCAGCCGTCCGACCTTCCCGACGGGCCGCTCTTTGTGCTGGCCAACGAATTCTTCGACGCCCTGCCGATCCGCCAGTTCCTGCGCCACGAAAAGGGCTGGGCGGAACGCCAGGTCAGCATCCGCGACGGCAAACTGGCGCTGGGCCTCGCCCCCGCCGGACCCTTTGGCGCGCTCGCCCATCGGCTCGATGGCACCCGCCCCGGTGATATCGTCGAACATTGCCCCGCGCTGCCCGCCATCGCCGGCGAAATCGGCACCCGCATCGCCACCGACGGCGGCGCGGCGCTGATCGTCGACTATGGCGGCTGGCGCGGGCTCGGCGACACGTTCCAGGCGCTCAAGGCGCATCGGCCGGTCGATCCCCTTGCCGAACCGGGGCTGGCCGATCTGACCGCCCATGTCGATTTCGCCGCCCTCGCCGCCGCGTTTCGCGCAAGCGGCGCGGCCGCCACCGCGATGACGCCCCAGGGCGTGTTTCTCGAACGGCTGGGCATCACCGCCCGCGCCAACGCGCTCGCCGAACAACTGCGCGGCACGGCACTCGATTCCCATGTCGCTGCCCATCGGCGCTTGACCCATCCCGAAGAAATGGGAAAGCTGTTCAAGGTAATTGCCTGCCATCCATTTGGCGCGACGCCCCCCCCCGGACTGGACATATCCAACAAAGATGACGCTCGAGATTATCACCCATGAGGCATTGCTGCCGATCCGGCACGGGTTCTTCACCCGCAAGGGCGGCGCTTCGTCGGGGATATTCGCGGGTCTGAACTGCGGCCACGGCTCTTCCGACCAGACCGAGGCCGTCGCCATCAACCGCGCCCGCGCGGCCGCGGCCATGGGCGCGACGCCAGACGATCTGGCCTGCGTCCATCAGATCCATTCGGCCGATGTCGTCAGCGTCACCCGCCCGCCCGGGGCGCCCGCGCGGGCCGACGGGCTGGTCACGGCGACCCCGGGTCTCGTGCTCGGCATTCTGACCGCCGACTGTCAGCCGGTGCTTTTCGCCGACCCCACGGCCAGGGTGGTGGGGGCGGCCCATGCCGGATGGCGGGGGGCGCTGTCGGGGATTCTCGAGGCCACGCTCGATGCTATGGAAACCCTTGGCGCGCGGCGCGCCAATACCGTCGCCGTCATCGGCCCGTCGATCAGCCAGCGCGCCTATGAGGTCGGCCCCGAGTTTCTCGACACATTCCTTGCCGAAGATCCCGCCTACAGCCGCTTTTTCGCCGGTGGCGAAGATGACCGGATGCATTTCGATCTGCCCGGCTTCGGGCTGCACCGGTTGCGCGAAGCCGGAATCGGGCGGGCCGAATGGACCCACGGTTGCACCTATTCGGACCCGGAGCGCTATTATTCCTACCGCCGTTCGGTACACCGCCACGAAGCCGACTTCGGGCGCCTCATCTCGGCGATTCGCCTGTAACGGCGCATCCTGCGGCAGTCACGCCGCCAGCAAAAAATGCGCCCGGCATATCGGACACCGGGCTTTTTCACCGCCGCGAAGCACCATTTTCGCGCCCTGCCCCAGAAACACTCCGGTCTTGCCCTGAACCTGCCGCATTGCCGGGGCAACACTTCACTATCCGGTCGCCAAGAACCGGTGAAAGCGAAAGCGGCCCGAAGAGGCCGCGAATTGTGGCAAAGGAGCAGTCAGATGCATTCGGAACGCCGTTGGATGAAATGGGTTCTGGCAGAAAGCGCAAAGCCTGGGGTCGCGTTACCCTGGCAGCGCGGCACCCGCCGGATCGCCGACAGAACCCGCCGCGTCGCAACCGCCGCCGAATGAGGCGTTTCGGGGTTTTCCCGAACCGCCAGAGCACCCCTTACTGATCACCTCGTTGCCCCTTTTCTGTTCCGCGCTGGCCTCCTCTCGGCGCGGGCATGAAGATTGGCGGACCGGCTCCTCCCCGCCAGGCCGGTCCGCCAACCCTGGCATTGCGCCCCGCGCCCCGATCACCCGCCGTCGCGGCGTGAAATCAAGGGTTTTATTGCGCCACCACACTTCAACCTATTGTTGAAAAACGTTTTTTCTTCCCGAGCATTCCCGCGGCCGGCCGGCGGCATCCCTGGCGCCCCGATGATTCGCGACAGCTCTTTGCCGGCAATGTGTCCATCCTGCGCCCTTGTCGCGCCGGTTGAAACAAAACCCGCGCCGCGCCGCCGATTGGGCCCGGGCGCCGATTGAATCGTTGCCGGATTTTGACAGAACCCGTCGAAACCGGGTATTTGTATACGCAGTCAATCTGCACCTTTCGGGTGGGGGCGCCCGGCAGAGATGACAGACCGAAAGGCTGTTTTAGTGTGTCTTACCCCCAGCGTATGATTTCGGGGGTCGAAACGGATGTTTTTTCAACTCCGGTTCCGACTCCAGGTACCCCTGTTCTTTATTCACCCCAACCCGCGCGCAACTACGCCCGCCCCACCCATCTCAGCCGACGCTACGAAACCGCCTATCTTTCCCGGTCGGGAACGGTGGAAATGGCGATGCATCTGGCACCGGCGATCCCCGAATTCGAAGAGGCTTTCTCCAGCTTTGCGCGTGGCACGGTCATCGCCACCAGCGAAGGCCCAGTGGCCATCGAAGATCTGGTTCCGGGCATGGAGGCACTGACCGCCGAGGGCCGCACCGAACAGATCATCTGGATCGGGTCGATGACCCATTATCCCAGCCGCGCCTCGATCGGGCTTGAGGCGAGCAAGCTGACGCGCATCACCGCCGAGGCTTTCGGTGTCGGCAGGCCGACGCCCGATCTGATGCTGGGCAATCGGGCGCATCTGCTGCTGCGCGATTCGCGGTGCCACCGCATCACCGGCGCCGAAGCGGCTTATGCGCCCGCCGCCAGCTTCATCGACGGTGTCAGCATCATCGAGGTAACCCCCGCCGCCCCGATCACCGTCTTCAACGTCGTGCTGCGGCGGCATGGATCGCTGCGCGCGGCGGGGCTCGAAATCGAAAGCTACCATCCGGGCAGCACCATTCCCGACCGGATGGAACCGCAGCTTTCGGCGCAGTTGCTCGACATGTTTCCCCAGTTCCGGTCGTTCGCCGAATTCGGCCCCGTGGCGTTTCCCCGCATGACCGGCGAAGAAGTCGAACAGGTCCTGCTCGGATAAGGCCGGCGGCCCGACCGATGGCTCACCGCGTCCGGGGCACCCCCCCAGGCGAGTTCCTCAGGCGCGGTGCGCGATGCGCTCTTCCAGAACGTCGAAGGGCACGCCGGGCTGATCCTTGGCGCAGCGGATCACCAGCGAAGTCTTGACGCTGGCCACATTCGGCGCCGAAGTCAGTTCTTCGGTCAGAAAGGTCTGGAACGACGACAGATCGGGGGCCACGCATTTCAGGATAAAGTCGATCTCGCCGTTCAGCATGTGGCATTCGCGCACGAAGGGCAGTTCGCGGCAACGCTTCTCGAAGCCGGAAAGATCCGCCTCGGCCTGGCTGTGCAGCCCCACCAGCGCGAAAACCTGCACTTCAAAGCCCAGCTCGCGCGGATTGACATCGGCATGATAGCCGCGAATGTAGCCGGCTTCCTCCAATGTACGCACCCGGCGCAAACAGGGCGGCGCGGAAATCCCCACCCGGCGCGCCAGCTCGACATTGGTCATCCGCCCGTCGGCCTGCAACTCGGCTAGAATCCTGCGGTCGATTTCGTCCAGCCTGTTGGCGCTCATCTCTCATTCTCCGCTAGGATTTTGCAGATCGTACGGTAGACCGATCCTTTGCGCAATATTATTTCGCAATCGCGCAACTTTCAAGCCGCCCCCCCTGGCCGCCGGGGCTTTTCCCCATGGCCGGGGCGGACTATATGGCGTGGGTGAATCTGATTTGGGGCACCGACATGGGCGACACGCGACACACCAGGGTTCTGATCATCGGCTCCGGACCGGCGGGCTATACCGCCGCCATCTATGCCGCGCGCGCCATGGTCGAACCGCTGCTCATCCAGGGCATCCAGCCCGGCGGCCAGCTGACCATCACCACCGAGGTGGAAAACTGGCCCGGCGATACCGAGGTGCAGGGCCCCGACCTGATGGTGCGCATGGAATCGCATGCCAGGGCCATGGGGGCCGAGGTGATCTCCGATCATGTCTCGGCACTCGATCTTTCCCGGCGGCCCTTCACCGCGACGGCTGACAGCGGCACCACCTACACCGCCGATGCGGTGATTCTCGCCACCGGGGCGCAGGCCAGATGGCTGGGCCTGCCGTCGGAGGAGAAATTCAAGGGCTTCGGGGTGTCGGCCTGCGCCACCTGCGACGGGTTTTTCTATCGCGGCAAGGAGGTGGTGGTGATCGGCGGCGGCAACACCGCCGTCGAGGAGGCGCTGTTTCTGACCAATTTCGCCACCAAGGTCACGCTGATCCACCGCCGCGACGAACTGCGCGCCGAAAAAGTGTTGCAGCACCGGCTGTTCCACCATCCCAAGGTCGAGATCGTCTGGGACCATATCGTCGAGGAGGTGCTCGGCACCGAAGACCCCCTGGGCGTGACCGGGGCCCGTGTGATGAACGTCAAGTCAGGCGAACTGCGCAAGATCGCCTGCGACGGCTTTTTCGTCGCCATCGGCCATGCCCCCGCTTCGGAGCTCGTCGCCGATCAGCTCGAACTTCATCACGGCAAATACGTCAAGGTCACCCCCGGCTCGACCCATACTTCGGTTCCCGGCGTCTTCGCGGCGGGCGATCTGACCGACCACATCTACCGGCAGGCCGTGACCAGTGCCGGGATGGGCTGCATGGCGGCGCTGGACGCCGAGCGGTGGCTGGCCGAACAGCCGTCGTAAGGCGGGCTTGCGGCAACGACCGGCGCGCCGACCGCCACCCTTGCACCGCACCCTAGCACCGGCCGCCCCCTTTCTTTTGCAATCGCGCACCTTTGGGCGGAAATGGCGCGGCACTGTTTCCCGAATCCGTCAAAACCCCCGCTGTTTCGCCAAAACGCCCGTCACCGCTTGAATTTCCCCCCGGTTAAGGTCTATCCCGCGCGCCAATGCGGCACGCTTTGTCCGCGCCTATTTCAATCAGAGGTTTGTTTTCCGATGTCCCTGCCCAATCTGGCCCCCATCCCCGAGCTTTATGTCTCCTACGATTCCGCGCAGAAACTGAAGCATGAAGCCGGCAGCCTGCCGTCGTGGGATCTGACCCAGCGCCAGATCTGCGATCTGGAACTGTTGATGAACGGCGGCTTTTATCCGCTCAAGGGCTTCATGACCGAGGCCGACTATGACGGCGTCGTCGCCGACATGCGGCTGGCCGACGGCTCGCTCTGGCCGATCCCGGTCAATCTCGATGTGACCGAGGGCTTCGCCGACACGGTCGAACCCGGCCAGGACATAGCCCTTCGTGACGCCGAAGGCGTGATCCTCGCCATCATGTCGGTCACCGACAAGTGGCAGCCCGACAAATCGCGCGAGGCCAAGGGCGTCTTCGGCGCCGACGATCTCGCCCATCCCTCGGTCAACTACCTGCATCACACGGCGGGCAGGGTCTACCTCGGCGGCCCGATCACCGGCATCCAGCCCCCCGTCCACTACGATTTCAAGGCCCGCCGCGACACGCCCAACGAATTGCGCGCCTTTTTCCGCAAACTGGGCTGGCGCAAGGTGGTGGCCTTCCAGACCCGCAACCCCCTGCACCGCGCCCATCAGGAACTGACCTTCCGCGCCGCCCGCGAAGCCCAGGCCAACCTGCTGATCCACCCGGTCGTCGGCATGACCAAGCCGGGCGATGTCGATCACTTCACCCGCGTGCGCTGCTATGAGGCGGTGCTCGACAAATACCCGGCCTCCACCACGCATCTGTCGCTGCTCAATCTCGCGATGCGCATGGGCGGCCCGCGCGAGGCGCTGTGGCACGCCATCATCCGCCGCAACCACGGGCTCACGCACATGATCATCGGTCGCGACCACGCCGGGCCGGGCAAGAACAGCCAGGGCAAGGATTTCTACGGGCCCTATGACGCGCAGGAACTGGTGCTCAAACATGCCGAGGAAATCGGCATCAATGTGGTCCCCTTCAAGCAGATGGTCTATGTGCAGGAAAAGGCCCAGTATTTTCCCGTCGACGAGGTGCCCGAAGGCTCGACCGTGCTGAACATCTCCGGCACCGAACTGCGCCGCCGCCTGCGCGAAGGGCTGGAAATTCCCGACTGGTTCTCCTTCCCCGAAGTGGTGGCCGAACTGCGCCGCACCTCGCCGCCGCGGGTCAAGCAGGGCTTCACCGTGTTCTTCACCGGCCTGTCCGGTTCGGGCAAATCGACCATCGCCAACGCGCTGATGGTCAAGCTGATGGAAATGGGCGGCCGGCCGACGACGCTTCTGGACGGCGACGTGGTGCGCAAGCATCTCAGCCAGGAACTCGGCTTTTCCAAGGAACACCGCGACATCAACATCCGCCGCATCGGCTATGTCGCGTCCGAGATCACCAAGAACGGCGGCATCGCGATCTGTGCGCCGATCGCGCCCTATGCCTCGACCCGGCGCGCGGTGCGCGAAATGATCGAGGCCGTCGGCGCCTTCATCGAGGTGCATGTCGCCACGAGCCTCGAGGAATGCGAACGCCGCGACCGCAAGGGGCTCTACAAGCTTGCCCGCGAAGGCAAGATCAAGGAATTCACCGGCATTTCCGACCCCTACGAAGTTCCCCAAAGGGCCGAACTGGTGGTCGAGACAGAAAACGTCGACGTCGACAACTGCGCCCATCAGGTGCTGTTGAAGCTGGAAAGCATGGGGCTGATTTCCGGCTGACCGGCCGGCACCCGCGCGGCGGTACAAACGCGGCGGTGCTTACAGGGTAAGGGGCGGTGCATACGGCGCGGTGCGTGCGTGGCGCGCAGTGCTGCGCTGCGCGCATTGCCCCGCCCGGCCGCCTTGCCGGTGGCGGCAGATGGGCGGCCCGCCCGCCTCAGCCGGGTCGCCGCATTCGCTCCATCAGCCCGTCCCGCAGCACGAACTGGTGGTAGATCGCGCCCAGAACATGCAGGCCCACCAGGGCCACCAGCAGGTTGAAGACGGCCTCGTGAACCTCGCCCGCTTCCTTGATGCCGCCGAACCAGGCCAGAAGGCCCAGCACCGGCATCGCCACAAGCAGCAGGTAAAGCCCCAGATGCGTCAGCTTCGCGGCAAGGTCGGCAATCGGATGCCCCCCGGCGGGCAGCGCGGGCGCGCCGCGGCGCCGCCGGATCACCAACCGCAGCATCGCCAGGGCAAGGATGGCCACCCCGACCCAGACATGGGCGGCGGCGGTCAGTCCGAAGGCATCGCCGCCCTTGCGCAGCGCGCGCCAGGCCGCCTTCATTGCATCGCTGCTGAAATAACTGACCACCAGCAACGCGACGATGCCCCAGTGGATTGCGATCTGTGTGCGGCTGTAGCCGGTCGCCTTTGGCATATCTTCCTCGTCTCACTCATGCGCGGCAGGTTCCAGCGCCATTCATCCCCCGCAGAAGGCCCGCGATTGCAGCGCCAGTCAATATATTCGGCATCAAATATTCGGCACCGCAGACGGGTATCGCAGACGGGCACCGCAGATCTGGCGGGGATTTGACGAATCGGAATTTACCCGAAACGCCTTAACGGCCGGTTTGCGCCCAGCACGCCCTGTCGGGACGGATGCGGGACGGATGCGGGACGCGGGCGGGACGGTTGCGGGACACGGTCTTGCGGCGCCTCCGGCCCCCTGGCGCTGCGAATAATGACCGCCGCCCGCCCCGCTGCGCCTTGCCCCCTTCCGTCCCTTCGCTATAGTGCGCGCCCTGGCGGAGCCGCAACAAAGGGACGGGCCATGGACGTGAAGATCGGCATCATCATGGGCTCGCAATCCGACTGGGCGACGATGCGGGAGGCAGCGGCGGTTCTCGACGATCTCGGGCTGGCCTATGAAACCAGGATCGTCTCTGCCCACCGCACCCCCGACCGGCTCTGGGCCTATGGCAAGACCGCCGTCGAGCGCGGCCTTTCGGTGATCATCGCCGGGGCCGGCGGCGCCGCGCATCTGCCCGGCATGATGGCCTCGAAAACCCGGCTGCCGGTCATCGGCGTGCCGGTCCAGACCAAAGCGCTCGGCGGGCTCGACAGCCTCTATTCGATCGTGCAGATGCCCAGGGGCTTTCCCGTCGCCACCATGGCCATCGGCGCAGCCGGGGCGGCCAATGCGGGGCTGATGGCCGCGGGCATCCTGGCGCTTGGCGATGCGGGCCTGGCCGAACGGCTCGACCAGTGGCGCGCCGCCCTTTCCGCCTCCATCCCAGAGGCGCCGCAGACATGAGCCGGATCGGTGTCATCGGCACCGGCCATATCGCCGCGCCGATGGTGCGGCTGCTGGCGCGCAAGGGCCACCGGATCGCGGTAACCCGGCGCAGCGAAACGGTTTCAGCCGAACTGGTCCGCGGTCGCGCCGCCACTGCCCTCGACGCCCAATCGGTTCTCGATGCCAGCGAAATCGTCTTTCTCTGCCTGCGCCCGCATCAGGCCGAGGGGGGGCTTCGCCCGCTGAACTTCCGCGCCGGTCATCGGATCATTTCCGTCATGGCGGGCATCGGGCGCGATCGCTTGCAAGACCTTTGCCGCCCGGCCCGCGATTTCACCCGGATCATTCCCTTGGGCTTTCTCGAACAGGGGGGCTGCCCGCTCGCCGTCCTCGGCGACACAGCGCTGCTGGAAAGCCTTTTTTCACCGGAAAATCCGGTGGTGAATGTCACCAGCGAATCCGCCCTGAACGCCCATTTCGCGATCTGCGCATTGGTGCCGGGGCTGCTCGATCTGCTCGCCACCGGTGCGGGCTGGCTGGCCGCGCACACCGGCGACGCCGCCGGTGCGGAATTCTACACCACCCAGCTTGCCAGCGGATTTCTTGCCGCAATGCCGAAGGACCGGGCGGGCCGGCTCGCGGGCGAAAGGGACGCGCTGGCCACCCCCGGCACGCTCAGCCTGCAAATGACCGACACATTGCGCGCGCAGGGCGCCCACGATGCGCTGCGCTGCGCCCTCGATGCCATCGGCAAACGACTGGAGCCGACATGACCGACAGCCTTCTTCGCCCCGGCGCCACCATCGGCATCCTTGGCGGCGGCCAACTGGGCCGGATGCTCTCGGTCGCGGCAGCCCGCCTTGGCTACAAGACCCACGTCTATGAACCCGGCGCCAATCCGCCGGCCGGGGCCGTGGCCGATGCCGTGACCACCGCCGGCTATGACGATACCGTTGCCCTCGCCGCCTTTGCCGGGGCGGTCGACATCATCACCTATGAATTCGAGAACGTGCCCACCGAGGCCCTTGACCTGCTTGAGGCACACCGCCCGATCCGGCCCGGACGCCGCGCGCTGGCGATCAGCCAGGACCGTATCGCCGAAAAGGATTTCCTGACCGGGCTCGGCCTGCGTACCGCACCCTATGCCGCCGTCGGCGACCGGGCCGGGCTCGATGCCGCGCTGGCGACTATCGGCACCCCGGCGATCCTGAAAACCACGCGGCTCGGATATGACGGCAAGGGCCAGGCACGCCTTGATTCGCCCGCCGATGCGGCCGGGGCATTGGCAGCCATGCAGGGCGCCGCCGCCATCCTCGAAGGTTTCATCCCCTTCAGCCACGAGATTTCGGTGATCGCGGCGCGCGGCCTGAATGGCGAGATCGCGGCCTATGATCCCGGTGAAAACACCCACCGGGACGGCATCTTGCGAACCACCACCGTCCCCGCCAACCTGACAGCGGGGCACAGGACAGATGCGGTGCTTCTGGCGGCGCGCATTCTCGATGCGCTCGATTATGTCGGCGTGCTGGGGGTGGAGCTGTTCGTCACACCCGCGGGGCTGATCGTCAACGAAATCGCCCCGCGCGTGCATAATTCGGGGCACTGGACGCAGAACGGCTGCACCGTCGATCAATTCGAACAGCATATCCGCGCCATTGCGGGCTGGCCGCTCGGCGACGGATCGCGCCATGCCGATGTGACAATGGAAAACCTGATCGGCGACGACATCGGGCGCGTTCCGGCGCTGGCCGCGGAGTCACGGACCGCCATCCATCTTTATGGCAAGGCCGAGGCGCGCCCCGGCCGCAAGATGGGGCATGTGAACCGGATCACCGGGCGGCTGTGACCGATGCGCCGGTATCACCGCCTGCGATCACGTCAACGATGACCGCACCGCGCCGCCGGCGCATCTGCACATAGCCATGGGCCTCGGGAACACGAGCCAGCGGATAGGTTCGGTCGATCACCGCGCGCAACCGGCCCGTGTTCACCATCTGGCTCAACTCTTGCAGATCGGCGGCCGTATCGCCGCTTACGGCGATGACAAGGCGCGGCCCCCCGGTGAGTTTCGCGACAAGCGACTGGACCATCTCGCGCCCCTTGAAATTGAGCGGCACGAAGGCGCCGGACCGCCGCAAGACACGGCGCGCCTGCGCAAATGTCGCGGCCCCGACCGTGTCGAAGACCACGTCGAAGAAGCGGCCCGGACGGGTCGCATCGTCTTTTTGATAGTCGATCACCTCGGCGGCCCCGTGATCGCGCACCAGCGGGGCATTCGCGGCGCTGCAAACACCTGTCACCTTTGCCCCCATGGCGTGGGCGATCTGTACCGCATAGATGCCCACACCGCCGGAAGCGCCCAAAACAAGCACCTCCATCCCCGGTGTCACCCTGGCGATATCGCGCATGAACACCAGCGCCGACAGCCCGCCGAACGGCAGGGCCGCAGCCGCGCGATAGCCCATGCCTTCGGGCATCGGCACGATCGCGGCGTCCTGATCCATCACCAGATATTCGGCGTTGCCGCCATGCCCCTTGAAGCCGAAAACCCGGTCACCGGGCGCAAATCGTGTCACGGCTTCGCCCGTGCCTGTGACCTCACCGGCGAAATCGACGCCGGGTATCGGGTTTCTGGGGCGAAACAGCCCCATCATCAAGCGCCCCGGCAGCCACAGGATACCCGGAAAGGCCGATGCGCGGATGCGCCAGTCGGCGGTGGAAACCGAACTTGCGTGAACCTTTATAAGCACCTCGGTCGCACCCGGGCGGGGGGTATCGACCTCTGCCAGGCGCAGGACATCGGGCGGCCCATAGCGGGTGAAAACGATCGCCTTCATGGTGGGGCTCCCGGTTTTTCCGCCCGATGGCAGCATAAGGCGATCCCGATTGATGAGGAAACCCCATCGCGAACGATTGCCCTGCAACGCCATTGGCTTTGCCTGCAAGGAAAAGGCCACCGCGACAGCCGCGCAAGAGCCGGTTTCGGCAAACCCTGGAGCCAAGGAATTTGCGCATGAACACCGTCCATCCCTTGCCCCTCGTCACACAGTTTGCCACTGTTTCCCACATGAAAGCCCGCATCCCGCGCCTGGCCGCACGCGCCATCATCGTGCAAGACAACCGGCTGCTGCTGGTCAATGCCTTTCGCGGCGGCACATCCGACCTCTGGTGTGCGCCCGGCGGCGGGGTCGTGGCCGGACGTTCCCTGCCCGACAATCTGATGCGCGAGGTCCATGAAGAGACCGGGCTGGAGATTTCCGTCGGTTCCGTCGCCCTGATCAACGAATTCCACGACCCGAAATCGGGATTTCATCAGGTTGAGGTGTTCTTTCGCTGTGCCGTCGCGGCCGGAAAGATCGACCACAACTGGCGCGACCCGGAGCACGTCGTGACAAGCCGCAGGTTTTTTGCCCGCAGCGAAATTCCGGCGATTCGTCTGAAACCCGACAGCCTGCCCGCCATAGCGTTTGCGCCAGACGCACCGGCCCGCTATGACCCGCTGGAATTCATCGTCAGATAATCACCTTCGCCAGGGACGATCCCCGCAATGAAAAGGGCCGGAACCGAAGACCTGCGCAAGACGGCGCGCGATCTGTTTGATCGGGCGGTGCGGGCGGCCGACCCGGCCGCGGCGCTGCGCCACGCGCTTGCCAAGGCGCCGTTGCGCAGCGCCGGGCCGGGCGGCAGGCATGTTGTCATCGCCGTCGGCAAGGCCGCGATGACCATGATGGCAGAGGCGTTGCGCCACCTTCCTCCGGTTCCGGAGACCCGGGCCATCGCCGTCACCAATTATGAGAATTTTCGCGAAATCGACGGCTGCACCTGCTTTGCCGCCGGCCATCCGGTGCCTGACGAAAACGGCCTTCGCGCCGGGCAAGCCGTCATCGCGGCGCTTGCTGCCGCCGGTGCTCAGGATCGCGTCATCGCGCTGATCTCGGGCGGCGGATCGGCCCTGTTGCCCGCCCCGGCCGAGGGGCTGACCCTGGATGACAAGGCCAGGGTCAACCAGCTTCTGCTGGCCGCGGGCGCCGATATCACTGAAATGAACCTGATCCGCCAGCAGCTTTCCGCGCTCAAGGGCGGCGGCATGAACCGCCTGGCGGCGCCGGCCCCGGTCAGCGGCTATATCCTTTCGGATGTGATCGGCGACGATCTGCGGGTCATCGCCAGCGGCCCCACCTGTGCGCCGCTCGGCACGCCCGCCGAGGCGGCGCGCCTGTTACGCGCGCGCGGTATCTGGGCCGGCCTGCCCCCCGCGGTCCAGGCGCATCTTGGCGACCAGAGCCAGAAGCCCCCCCCGCCGCCTGCGTCGAACCACCTGATCGGCAGCAACGGCCAGAGCCTCGCCGCGATCCGCGATGCCGGGCCGGGCTGTCTGACGCGCATCGTTACCGGCAATCTGACCGGCGATGTCGCCAAGGCCGCCGCCGAGATTCTCGCGGCGGCCGATGAGGCCCCGCGCGACCAGCCGATCTGCCTGATCTTCGGTGGCGAAACGACGGTGACATTGCGCGGCAGCGGGCTTGGCGGGCGCAACCAGGAGCTTGCCCTGCGGGTCGCGATGGCCATGCCTGAAACCGAAACGAACTGGGTCTTCCTGTCGGGCGGCACCGACGGACGCGACGGGCCGACCGACGCGGCGGGCGGCCTTGTCGACGAAGGTACTGTGGCGCGGATACGCGCCGCCGGCGCCGACCCTGAAGCGCTTTTGGCCAATAACGACAGCAATGCCGCCCTTGCCGCGGCGGGCGATCTGCTGATCACCGGGGCATCGGGCACCAATGTCGCCGATGTGCAGATCTTTCTGCGCCAGGGCGGGTGAGCCCGCTCATCGGCATATCGCTTTCGGCACGCGCACCCGGGGTGCGCCGGGCAATATCCGATATCGGAGCCGACCCGTCCGGGCCTCGCATCACGGGCCGAGGATCGACCCGCCCGGCCGACCCCATGAAAGCGCCGGCACCCTTTCGCGACACCACAAGGACGCAGCCATGAATTCGCTGGTTTTCGGGCTTGCGGCGGCCCTGGCCTGGGGCATCCACGATGTCTGCATCCGTCATGTCAGCCAGCGGGTGGCGATATTGCCGATGATGGCGGCCATTCTTGGCGCAGGGCTTCTGGCCTTGCTGCCTTTTGGCCTGGCTCTGGGGGACTGGCCGGCCTTGAAAGGGCCAGGCGGATGGCTGGCAGGTCTTGCCGGATTGACCTTTTTCGGCGCGGGCTTCGGGCTTTACAGCGCTTTTGCCATTGGCCCGGTGCGGCTGGTGGCGCCGATCGTCGCGGCCTTCCCGGCGCTGTCGGTCGGCTGGGCCGCCTTGCAGGGCCAGCCCCCGAGCCGGATGCAGGCGGCCGCGGTTCTGGCGATCATCGGCGGGGTCGCCATGATCGCGGTCCTGTCACGCAAGGCCGATACGCAAACCGGCACACGAGGCCCGGCGGTGTTCTGGGCGGCGATCGCGGCGGTGGGGTTTGCCGCAACCTTCGCCTTGGGCCAGGCGGCCGAAAAAGCGGGGGGCGGCTTGGCCGCACTGACGCTCACCCGCATCGTTGCGATTGGTGTGGTCCTGTTCCTGATCGCGGTCTTGCGCCCGGCAATTCCGGGGCGTGACGGCCCCTGGAAATGGCTTGCCGCGATGGGGTGCCTTGATGCATTGGCGCTGGGCCTGGTGTTGCGCGCAGGCTCGATGACGCACCCCGAATTCGCCTCCGTCACCGCGTCGATATTCGGTGTGGTGACGATCCTGCTGGCCTGGGCATTCCTGAAGGAAAGGGTGGCCCCGCTGCAATGGGGGGCCATCCTGCTGGTCTTTTCCGGGGTCGGTTATCTGGCAGCGTGAACAAGGCAGGCCCGCGCTTTATAGATAATTTCGCGGGCCTTTCGCTGCCCATCAAACCCATTTCGCCAGGGGCGGCAGGCTCATCAAGACCGCGTTGGCGTCATGCCCGGTTTCCAGCCCGAACCTGGTGCCCCTGTCATAAACAAGGTTGTATTCGGCATAAAGCCCGCGGTGGACAAGCTGGGTTTCGCGCTCGGGTTCACCCCAGGGCAGGGTACGGCGGCGGTCCACCAACGGCACGAAAGCCGGCAAAAAGGCGCGGCCCACGGCTTTGGTAAAGGCGAAATCCGCCTCCCAGTCGCCGGTATTCAGATCGTCAAAGAATATCCCGCCCACTCCGCGCGCGCGGCCCCGATGCGAGACGAAGAAATATTCATCCGCCCAGGCCTTGAATCTCGGGTAATAATCGGGGTCGTGCGCGGTGCAGGCCGCCGCCAGAACCGCATGGAATTCGGCCGTGTCATCGGCGAATTCGATACAGGGGTTCAGGTCGGAGCCGCCGCCGAACCACCAGGCCGCCGGGGTCCAGAACATCCGCGTGTTCATATGCACCGCCGGGACATGCGGGTTTTGCATATGCGCGACCAGCGAAATGCCCGAGGCCCAGAATCGCGGGTCCCGTTGCATCCCCGGCACTCCGCGCGCCGCCATCGCCGCCTGCGCCTTTTGCCCCAGTTCCCCGTAAACCGTCGATACGTTCACCCCGACCTTCTCAAAGACCCGGCCGCCACGCATCACGCTCATGAGGCCGCCCCCGGCATCGACGCCGCCCGCCGCCGCCCTGCGTGTTTCGCTTACCTCGAACCGGCCCGCCGAAAGCTCTGCCAAAGGGCCGGTTTCATGCCTTCTTTCAAGGGTTTCGAAGCTTTCGACAATGTCGTCGCGCAGCTCCCTGAGCCATGCCGATACCCGCAGTTTCCTGTCTTCGAAATCGTCATGCATGATGCTGCCAGCTCCCAAAGGCCCCTTCGCGCCTGCCTAACAGCTTTGCGCCCGTCTCGCCAGATCGTGAAAACCGGCGCGGCCCTGCCCGTCTGGCGCCACCCGGCAAAGCCGCTATACTCGGCCCGGTGTCACCATTGCCGCCGAGTCGCCTCATGCCGGAAATCACGCCCGCCACCCTGCCCGTCGGTGCGCTTTTGCTGGCGCTGTGCGGCTGCACCGATCCGGCACCCCGATGCACCATTCCCGAGACACGAGACCTGAAAACCATCGACAAGCTCATCGCGCAAAGCCAGACGGCACTTGAACGCGGCTACGTCATGCGGCAAACCGAAGGCTCGGGTGTCAACTTCTGCCTGGGCGGGCGTCAATCCCATGTCGGCCTCAGCTTTTGCACCGACCCCGCCGGGCGCCGCGAAGCGGTCGCCATCGACAGCGCCGCCGAAAAGCGCAAGCTCGCCTCGCTCGAGGCCCGGCGCGACGCTCTGCTTGCCACGATAAACGCCAGGATGGCGGCCTGCGGGCAAAGGAGCTGACGTCGCGATGAACAGCCGCAGCGCCATATTGATCGGGTCTACCCTTGCCGCGATGCTCCTGACATCCTGCGGAACCCCGCAGGAACAATGCATTCGCGCCGCAACGCGAGAGCTGCGCACTGTCACCGGCCTGATCGCCGAAACCGAGGCCACCATCGCCCGCGGCTATGGATACCAGAGCGAAGAAATCACCCGCTGGGCCTGGGTCAGATGCGATTTCGACCGTTTCGACCACGACGCGATCGGACCCGCGCCCATGTGCTGGGAACCCTATTCCGATACCATTCGCCGCCCGGTCGCAATTGACCCGGCCGTCGAGGCGCGAAAGCTCTCCGCTTTGAAATCGCGCCAGAAAATCCTGCAAACACAAGCGAATGCACAGATTTCCGATTGCCGCGCCCGGTTTCCCGAACCAAAGTGACGCGCCGCGCAGCGCGTGGCCCGGATCAGTAGGCCGGCTCTGAAACCGCATCAATCAGGCTGCGGCCGCCATCGACGGTCAAAATCTGGCCGGTCATGAACCCCGATCCTTCGGATGCCAGAAACTGCACCGTATCGGCCAGTTCAGAGGCTGACGCGATCCGCCCCATGGGCGTGCCCGAGGTGATCGGCTCGCGCCATTCCGGGTTGGTCTTGAGCGTCGCCTGCATGCTCGCGCTCATCATGCTGGCCACGGAGATGCCATTGACCCGTATCCTGTGAGGCGCCAGCACCACGGCCAGCGACCGCGTCGCCTGTTCAACCGCGGCGCCTGTCACCGAATAGGCCAGCAATTCGGGCTGCGCCCGGACCGCGGCCAGGGTCGAAAAATTGATGATCGAGCCGACCTGCCCCTCTTCCTGACCGTCTTTTTCTGCCTGGGCAATCATCCGCCGCGCGGCCATCTGGCTCAGGCGCAGGGTGGACATCAGGTTTTTGCTCAGCAGCGAATTCAACATCTCATTGTCGGGATCGAGCGGGTCGGAAGTGGCTACCTGGCGGCTGGCATTGACCAGAATATCGATCCGCTCAAAGGCGTCGACCGTCGCCGACAAGAGGTTGGTCAATGTCAGTTTCTGGCTCAGGTCGCCGCCAAAATACCGTATCGGGCTATCGTCGCCCGCCTCTTCGCTGATTTCCGCCGATAGCCGCGCCTCGTCACTATCGGCGAACATGACCTTGGCGCCGCAGTCGACGAAATGGCGCGCGATAGCCAGTCCGATACCATTCGCGGCACCGGTGACAATGGCGGTTTTGCCGGCAATGTTCAGGGACATGGGATTTCCGGGGCTGATTCTGCCCGTGCAGACTAGCCGAATTCGGCGCCCTGGGCGAGACGCCGATGAAGGCCGTCGCGTATCGGCCGGGCCTTGAATCGCTTGTCCGCCGTCACTCGTTTCAGTTGAACGCGAAAGGCGATACCCGATGCTTCAATTTCGCGCCGCAACGCTCCGGGGCGAAACCCGCGGCCGCGCGGCGCGAAAAACCTTGTAGCCGGCATTGCCTTTTATCTCGTCGAAGTCGCGAAAGGTTTCGGCCAGAACCGTTTCATAGGGCAGATGCCGGTTGGCCACCATCAGCATTTGCCCCGAAGGCTTCAGCATCCTGCCCGCCGCCCGGACAAAGGCCTCCCCGAGCTTCGTGTCCGCCGCGCGGGTGGTGTGAAAGGGGGGATTGGTGACGACAAAATCGAGCTTTCCGCCCGGTTCGAAGAGAGCCACGTCGGCCCAGTGAAACTGCGCGCGCAGATCGGCGATGTTGCGTCGCGCACAGGCAAGGGCCGAATGGTTCGCCTCCACCAGATGCAGGCCGCCAACCCTGCCCTGCGCCAGTATCTGCGCCGACAGCCACCCCCAACCAGCCCCGAGGTCGGCCCCCCGCCCCGACAGATCGCCGGGCAGCGCGCCCGCCAGCAGCGCCGAGCCTGCATCGGGCTTGTCGGCGGAAAACATCCCCGGCAGGGTGACAAAGCCGGGCGCGGGAACGGATTCTGCCGCCCGCCAGTCGGCGAAAGCCGGGCCATCGGGCGCGTCGAATCTGAATATCTTGCCATGCGCCTTTGCCACCGGCGCCGAAATCGCCACGCGCGACCGCACGTCCCTTGCCATCGATTCGATGCCGTCGGTTTTCTGCCCGTCGACCCAGACCGGCCCGCCGGGGGAAACCTGCCGTGCGGCCTCGGCGACCAGCGCACGCGCTTCGGCCCGCGCGCGCGGCAAGAACACGATCGCCGCCGCCAGTTCCCCGTCCGGGCCGCCCGTTTCAGGTGTCACCGCGTAGCCGCGCGCGGCCAGCGCATCGTGATCGGGGCGAAACCCCTGCACGATGGTCACCCGGTCTTGCGGCAACAGCGACAGATCCGCCGCAGCACCGGCGTTCAAAACCAGGATCCGCCCCGACGACGGCATGGCATCGGCGCCTTCGAGGGCGAGCGACAGACGAGCGTTCATCTTGAAACTTCGGGGCGCACCGGGCCCCTATTCCTTTTCCATCGTGCATTGCAGCGGATGCTGGTGGCGGCGGGCGAAATCCATCACCTGCGCCACCTTGGTCTCGGCCACCTCGAAGGAAAAGACGCCGACGACCGCCAGACCCTTTTTATGTACGGTCAGCATGACCTCGAATGCCTGGCTGTGACCCAGCCCGAAAAACCGCTCCAGCACATGCACCACGAATTCCATCGGCGTGTAATCGTCGTTGAGGATCATCACTTTGTAGAATGGCGGGCGCTGGGTCTTCGGACGTGTCCTGGTGGCGACAGACGCTTCATCGTCATTGTCGCTCTTGCGGTCGGACATGATGATCGGGCGCCAGGACAAACAGAATTCTCCGAAAGAATCGGACATATTAAACCTACTCCTCCAATATAGCCCCAATGGCGGATGAGAAAAGAGTTGCGAGCAAATCAATTGATCCCGTCGCGTGCGACCGGCAGATTTGGCCCAGGAGGTTTCATGCCCAGCATCACCACCATCGGTTTCGATGCCGATGACACGCTTTGGCACAATGAGCGGTTCTTTCGCCTGACGCAGGACCGTTTCGCGGCGCTGCTGGCCGATTACGCCGCCCGCGATCATCTCGCCGAGCGCCTGTTGGCGGCCGAACGCCGCAACCTGGGCCAGTACGGCTATGGCATAAAGGGCTTTGTTCTGTCGATGATCGAAACTGCCATCGAGGCCACCGAAGGCCGTGTGCCGGCAACGGTCATCGGCGATCTGATTGCCGCCGGGCAGGAAATGCTGGCGCATCCGATCGAGCTTTTGCCCAATGCCCGCGCGGCGGTCGAGACCCTGGCCCCCGACTACCGGTTGTTGCTGATCACCAAAGGCGATCTTCTGGATCAGGAACGCAAACTGGCGCAATCCGGGCTGGGCGATCTTTTCGACGGGGTGGAGATCGTCTCACACAAGACGCCGGGCATCTACAGGGATATTTTCACCCGCCGCGGCGATGGTGCGGATCGCGCAATGATGGTCGGCAACTCCTTGAAATCAGATATTTTACCGGTTCTCGAAATTGGCGGGTGGGGGGTCCATGTGCCGCATGACCTGACCTGGGAACCGGAACACGATACCGCCCCCGACGGCCATCACAGGTTCCATGAAATCTTCGATCTGGGGGATCTTGCGGCGCTGGTTCGCGGGCTTGAATGACGCGCCTGTCCCGGTGATTTGCCGGGCGCGGTGCGCGCGGTCGAAGGTGGCAATCGCGCAACAATTGTCACCTGGCAGAGCAATGGCATGAAAGGTATTGAAATTAGGGTGTTTTCCGAGTCGATCCCTTGTGCTAACGTGACAGCAATCGAAAAGTCCCGGCGCAAAGATCGGGGTGATGAGGCAGGACCAAGGTGAAGAACGTGACCGCTCGTCTAGGGCAGTACGTCCTGAAGGGATATGTACTGACAATCATGGCGCTGGCAATTTTGGCCGTGCCCATCGTGGCCATTGCTGCCCCCTACGCCGACATGGTGATTGATGCGCGAACCGGAGAGGTGTTGCACGAAACCAATGCCGATACCCGGCTGCACCCGGCCTCGCTGACCAAGATGATGACGCTTTACATCGCCTTCGAGGCCATCGAGCATGGCGAAATCTCGCTTGACCAGAAAGTGACGGTTTCGCAAAACGCGGCCGCCGAGCCGCCGTCGAAACTGGGCCTGAAGGCAGGTCAGAAAATCGCCCTGAGATATCTCATCCGTGCCGCAGCGGTCAAATCGGCCAACGATGCGGCGACCGCGATCGGCGAAGCCATCGGAGGATCCGAAAGTGCCTTTGCCGCCCGAATGAACCGAACCGCCAAGGCGCTCGGGATGACCCGGACCACTTTTCGCAACGCCAACGGCCTGACCGCCGAGGGGCATATGTCGACCGCGCGCGACATGACCACGCTCGGTCGGCGGCTGTTTTTCGATTATCCGCAATATTACAATCTCTTCTCTCGCCGGTCTGCCGATGCCGGCATGAAGCATGTGAATTCGACCAATCGCCGGTTTCTGGACAGCTACAAGGGCGCCGATGGCATCAAGACCGGTTATACGACACCGGCGGGCTTCAATCTCGTGGCCTCGGCGGAACGCGGCGACAAGCGCATCATCGCAACGGTCTTTGGCGGCAAGTCCACCGCATCGCGCAACGCCCGGGTCGCCGAACTGCTTGACTTGGGCTTCGGGAAAGCGCCGCGCAGGGCCATCGTACAAAAGCCCGCATTGCCCGCCTATATTGCCCGGTCGGCACCCGACGATTCCGATACCGTCGTTTCGGGGATCGGCACGACATCGGCGGGCAAGACCCTGCGCCTGGTGCGTGCCGTCGCCCAAAGCCCACGCCCCCTTGCGCGCCCGCGAAAAACACCCGAACCAATGCTCATCGCCATGCGCGAGGACATCAATGCGGCCGTGCTCGAGGCCAATGCCGGGGCAGCGGAGGACGTGACCGAACCGCCGGTTTTCGAGCAGACCACGGCGCCACAACCTGAAACGATTCTGGCCCGGGCCAAACAGGCCGCGACCGGCCCCGATATACTTGAAATCGAAACCGCGCCGGCGCCCGACCCCGTCATCGCGGCGATCGCTTCGGCCCTGGCGCCCGCAGAATCCCCCCGGCCCGCCGCTGCGCCACTTCGCCTGGCGCTGGCCGAGACACCCGCCGCAACACCTGCCGAAATGCCCGCCGAAACGGGCACGGTTGCCGTGGCCGGTCCTACGGCCATCCCGGCAACCCTTCCCGCAACGACCGAAACCGCCGTCACCACCCCGGCCGGGCCCAACACAACGCCCCTGCCGGAACCCCGCCCCGAGCAGGTGGTTCTTGTCGCCTATTCAGCACCCGAGCCAGAGGTGGAGCATCTCGAAACCGTCACCCGTGTTTCGACCTCGGGCGGGCGCGAATGGGCGATCAATGTCGGTCGTTTCGACAGCCGTTACAACGCCGAACGGATGCTGTTGCGCACCGCGCTGATCGAACTGAATACGCTGGACGAAGCGCTGCGCAAGGTGGTCAACCGCAAGGGCGGATTTGACGCGAATTTCGTCGGCATGACCCATGAGATGGCCGAGCTGGCCTGCCGCCGGCTGCAAGCGCGCCAGACCGAATGCAAGGTGATCGGCCCCTGATCGACGGTCAGGGCCGCGGATGGTCATCCCATTCCTTTGAAAGAATGCGCTGCCCGTCACCTTCGGGATCGTCGTATTGCCTGTGTTTGAGCGTCCACAGAAAGGCCAGCAACCCTATGCCGCCCAACACGAGCGATACGGGAATGAGATAGACCAGCACATCCATTGCGCTTTCTCCTATTTCAGGCGCAGCGCATTCAGCGATACCGTTACCGACGAGGCCGACATCGCCAGCGCCGCGATCAGCGGTGTCGCCAGCCCGGCGAAAGCCACGGGCACCGCCAGAAGGTTGTAGGCGATGGAGAGTGCGAAATTCTGCTTGATCCGCCGCCGCGCCTGTAGCGCGATACGCATGGCGGCGGCAATCGGCTGCATGTCCTGCCCCAAAAGCACGATATCGGAAGCCACCCGCGCCGCATCGAGCGCCGATGCGGGCGAGATCGACACATGCGCGCCCGCGAGTGCGGCGGTATCATTGAGACCGTCGCCGACCATCAAGACCCGATGCCCTGCCTCGGTCAGGGTGGCGATCGCCGCTGCCTTTTCGGCCGGGTGCATGCCGGCCCGCCAATCCTTCACCCCCAATTGCGCCGCAATCGCGCCCACCGGCGCGTCGCTGTCGCCAGAAAGGATCGCCACCGATTTGCCCTGCCTTGCGATATCGGCCACCAATGCCTCGGCACCCGGCCGCAGACGGTCGGTAAAGGTGAAGGCGCGCGCCGGGCCTTGGTCCGTTTTCAACCAGGTTGCCGTCATGTCGCCGGCTTGCGCCCCCAGCCATTGCGCCCGCCCCAGCCGGACACGCCCCCCCTTGCAGACACCTTCGACGCCCTGCCCCGGCACTTCGCGGATATCGCTGAGCCTGGCCGGCCTGACCCCGGCCACGGCCAGCGCCTCGGCCAGGGCGCGCGACAAGGGATGCGCCGACGCCCCGGCCAGCGCGGCGGCCAGGCTCAGATCGGTTGGCGAATGATCGCGCAGATCGGCCGGTTCGGGCGCGCCCAGCGTCAGCGTTCCGGTCTTGTCGAACACCACCATGTCAACCTCGGCCAGCCGTTCCAGCGCGGTGCCGTTCTTGACCAGAAGGCCCTTGCGAAACAGCCGCCCCGAAGCCGATGTCACCACTGCCGGAACCGCCAGCGCAAGCGCACAGGGGCAGGTGATGATCAGCACCGCCGCCGCGATGTTCAGCGACAACCGCAGATCGCCGCCGGTTTGCCACAACCAGAAGCACAACGCCGCCAGCGCCAGAACATGCACCGCCGGTGCATAGGCCCGCGCCATCCGGTCGGCCAGCGATGTATAACGAGTCCGCGCCCCTTCGGCGACGGCCACAAGGCTGGCCATGCGGTGCAGGGAACTGTCCTGTCCCGCTGCCGTGACGCGCACCGTCAGGGGGCCGGTCAGGTTGACCTCGCCTGCGCTGACCACCGATCCGGCCCCGGCCCAGACCGGCAGGGTTTCGCCGGTCAGCAGCGACCGGTCAAGCTCTGACGCGCCCTCGGTGACGACCCCGTCGACCGGCATCCGCGCACCCGGCATGACCCGCACACGATCGCCCGCCACCAGTTCGGCGACCGGCACCACCGCTTCGCCATCCATTCCCAGCCGGATCGCGCGCGGCACTTCGAGCGCGGCGAGTTCCTCGGCCGCCGACCGCGCCGCCGCCCGGCTGCGAAAATCGAGATAGCGCCCGGCCAGCAGGAAAAAGCACAGCGAAACCGCCGCATCGAAATAGGCGTGCTGGCCATGCGCGAAAGTCTCGTAAAGCGACATGGCCGCCGACAGGATCAGCGCCAGCGAGATCGGCACATCCATTCCCAGCCGCCGCGCCTTTAGCGACGCCCATGCCGAGGCAAAGAATGGCTGGCCCGCAAAGGCCAGTACCGGAAGGGCGATCATCGCCGAAATCCAGTGGAAAAGGTCGCGTGTCGCCGCTTCGGCGCCCGACCATACCGCAACCGACAAGAGCATGACATTCATCATGGCGAAACCGGCGACCCCGAGGCGCATCAACAGATCGCGCCCCTGCCGGTCGGTTTCGGTGACGTTCAAAAGACCGGGGTCCAGCTCATGCGCGGGATAACCGATGCCCGCAAGGCAGGCGATCAGCTCGTCGGCGGTCACATCGGGGGACGCATCGACACTGACGCGGCGCCGGGTAAGGTTGACCCGCGCCGAACGCACACCGGGGTAACGGCCAAGAACGCGTTCCACATCGGCGATGCAGGCCGCGCAATGGGCGGTAGGCAGTGTCAGCACGATGCCCGCCCGGCCTTTCGCCCGCGCCGCCACGGCCTCGGCCGCCGGCGCCGCCACACAGGCCGGGCAGGCCGAAACCGATGCCGGCATCGCCTCCATGGCGCTAGCCCTTCACGAACAGGTCGATACGCTGATGAAACCGGGTGCCATCGGGCGCGAAAGCCTCCAGCAGCAGCATCCACTTGCCCGGTTCGAGCGCGACGGGCGCCGAAAACACCCCGCCCGAATAGGTAAATTCCGGCGTCACATCGTCGGCCGCCTCGGTGGTCCGCCCAACCGTCGCCGTCAGGCGTTCGACATCGGCCGGACGGCCCGCAGCATCGCGAAAGACCAGCGTCAGCCGGCCTTGCGCATAGCCCGGATCCAGCGTC
The DNA here is from genome assembly GCA_020446815.1 of Paracoccaceae bacterium. GTDB lineage: Bacteria > Pseudomonadota > Alphaproteobacteria > Rhodobacterales > Rhodobacteraceae > Albidovulum. Next base: position 144,502 of record JAGRDY010000018.1, on the reverse strand, counting down.
CAGCCCAGTTTCTGCTGCGCCGCCCTTTCGGCATCGAAAACCTGGCTGGCCACATAGGAATTCCTGACTTCCAGCCCCGGAAAGGTGCGCACTGCCTGAAACGCCATCGTAAGATTGACGCCGATGATCACCGCAAACGCCGAAGCCGCGATCACGAAAACCTTGCGCCCGGTCAGCTCCCTTGCCATGTCACTGTCCCTTTCCGTTGAAGATCGTATCGACGTGAATGCGGTCGCCGCCCTTGACATCCTCGATCCACAAGCGAACCGGAGTACGTTTCGCCACCGCCGCCGCACTGCCCTTGGGCGCGACGATATAGACCCGCTGGGTCCGGGTCGCATCGGCGGGGACATTTACCGTCGTGCCGTCGGTTCCTTCAAGACTTATCTGCAACGGTGCATCCGATGTCTGGGAAATCTCGAACAGCCGGTCGTCGGCGAATTTGTTGCGCAGCCGCAATTCGTAGGTATTGCGGATCGCCCCGTCCGAAAGCGTCACATAAAGCGGGTTACGCACCGGTGTCACATTCACGTCGATCGGCGAACGGATGAACAGCGCGACGATCAGGGCGATTCCGACGCCGGACCACAGCACCGTGTAAAGGATCGTGCGCGGGCGCAGGATGTGCTTCCAGACATTCTTGGGCTTTTCACCGGCCCGTTCGGCAGCCTCGTCCTTCAGCGCCATGTAGTCGATCAGGCCGCGCGGCTTGCCGATGCGGTCCATCACCTCGTCGCAGGCATCGATGCACAATGCGCAGGTGATGCATTCCATCTGCTGGCCTTCGCGGATGTCAATGCCCATCGGGCAGACATTGACACAGGCCATGCAGTCGATGCAGTCACCCTGCCCTTCGGCAAGCTCGCCTTTCCTGAGCTTTCCGCGCGGTTCGCCGCGCCATTCGCGATAGGCGACAACCAGCGTGTCCTCGTCCATCATCGCCGACTGGATGCGCGGCCATGGGCAGGCGTAGATGCAAATCTGTTCGCGCGCAAAGCCGCCGAAGACAAAGGTTGTCAGCGTCATCACCGCGATCGTGACATAGGCCACCGGATGGGCTGTTCCGGCGACAAGATCGTGCAGCAATGTCGGCGCATCGGTGAAATAGAACACCCAGGCACCGCCGGTTGCCAGCCCGATCAGCAACCACAGGAACCACTTGACCAGCCGCAACCGCCATTTGCGCAGATCCCATCTGGCCTTCCAGAGCCGGACACGCGCATTGCGGTCGCCTTCGATCCAGCGTTCCACAAGGATGTAGAGATCGGTCCAGACGGTCTGCGGGCAGGCATAGCCGCACCAGACCCGGCCCAGCGCCGAGGTAAACAGGAACAGACCCAGCCCCGCCATGATCAGCAGACCGGCGACAAAATAGAACTCGTCGGGCCAGATCTCGATCATGAAAAAGAAGAACCGCCGGTTGGCCAGATCGACCAGAACCGCCTGATCGGGCAGGTTCGGCCCACGGTCCCAGCGCAGCCACGGCGTGACATAGTAGATGCCCAGGGTGACGATCATGATCACCCATTTCAGATTGCGAAAAACCCCCTTCACGCGACGCGGAAAGATGGGTTCCCGGGCTGCATATAGCCCGGTCCCGGAATCGCTCAATTTCTTGCTCCGTTCGTCCTGTTGCCCGCGCTCTGTCGCAAAAGCGACGACAAAGCGCCTTGATGCAGATCAATTGTCGGGTGATCGGCGGCGCCCCCGATGGGCGCGACGCCATCCATTTGTGCCGGCCAAGCCTTTGGCGATACAAGCCTATTGGTGTCGTATTCACCGGCCCTGGCGCCCGACAGCATGCCACGGTTTACCTGGAGGGAGTCCCGGACGGCAATGTTCGCATTTATCAGAAAACACGCCGCGTATCTGTTCAACATCCTCGGGATCCTGTTTTTGGTGTTCCTTGCCGGTCTGAGCCTCGGGGTATTGTCCTGGCAGCCCGCGCCCCTGTTGCGCGACGTGATCAATTCCGCGCGCGAACTGCGAAGCAACATCGTCAACACGCTGTCCGACACGCCGCTCGAACATTTGCAGACCCGCTCGCACCCCGGCAACGGCGTCGTCGTTTCCGACCCGGCGCGCATGCAGCCCGGCATCACCTTTCTGGCCGGCCTGTTCGGCAACAAGCTAGGCTTTCGGCTTTATGCCGCGGATGGCACGTTGCTCCATGAATGGCCGATCGACTTTTTCGAAGTGGCCCCCGACGACATGCGCCACAAGTTTCACGCGCTGATGCACGGCACCCACCTATATGAAAACGGCGATATTGTCGCCAATCTTGTCGATCGTGGCACGGTGCGCTTTGATGTCTGCGGCAGGGTGCTCTGGCGCAACCGGGAAAAAACCCATCATTCCATTCATATCGACGACAGCAGCGTGATCTGGGCCCCGTCGCGCGGGCCGATGTACAATGAGCCCGGCATCGCAAGGGTTGCCTTCCCCTTCGACTCCATCAAGACGTTCGACCCCGGCACGGGGCGGAAGCTGAGCGAAATCAACCTGGTGAAAACTCTGGTCGATTCCGGCCTTACCGGGCTTGTGCAACACTACAACCGCAAGCCCGACGATCTCATCCACCTCAATGATGTGGAAATACTCGGCCACGATCTTGCCCCCGCCTTCCCGATGTTCAACGAGGGCGACATCCTGCTGTCATCGCGCGCGTTGCAGCAGATCTGGGTGCTCGACGGGGCGGATTTCACGATCAAATGGCGGTTCGGCGGGCCGATGCACGGACAGCACGACCCGGATTTCAACCCGGACGGCTCGATCAGTGTGCTCGACAATGGCGCTTCGGGAAAACCCAGCGCGGAAAACGGCTTTGCCGGAAAGCTTGGCGGCAGTCGCATTCGTTCCATCAGCCCGGGTACCGGGGCGTTTCGGACCCTTTACAAATCCGACGCCAGGAACAGGTTTTATACGAACCAGCGCGGCAAGCACCAGTTGCTGGCGAACGGCAATATCCTGATCGCCGAGACGGATGCGGGCCGGGCTTTCGAGGTCACGCCGAACGGCGATGTCGTCTGGTCATTCGTCAACGGCTGGGACGATACCCATGTCGGCTGGATCATGGATGCGGCCCGCTTCCCCGACAGCTATCGCGCCATCGCCGACAGGAATTGTGACGCCAGCGGTTCAAATTAACGTTATTTCGAGGTTTTCGCCTTTTTTGTTCCGGCGCTGCGGCTATTTCCTTGAACGCGAACCCGGCGCTTACGGCGTGCCGGATTTGCATCGGAAAAATCAAGCACCGGCACCCCCAGGAAACGCGCGAACAGGACGGGGCGCCGGTGCTCTCTACCCGAAGGGTTTTGGCCCTTCGGATCTCAATTCATTCTCCGCCTCCCTGGCCGTGGACATAGGCGGTGACGGCGCGGATATCGGATTCCGACAGGCGCCCCGCCCATGCCGGCATCACACCGAACCGCGCCTTGGTGACGGTCTCGGTCAAGGTCGCGGGGTCGCCTCCGTAAAGCCAGATGGCGTCGGTCAGGTTCGGGGCGCCCTGCTCGCGGTCGCCTGTGCCGTCTTCGCCGTGGCACGCGGCGCAATTGTCGGCAAAGACGACGGCCCCGGCTTCGGCCAGCCCCGCGTCATGGTCCTGTCCAGAAATGGCCAGCACATAGTTGACGACCGCATCGATTTCTTCCGGCTCCAGAAACTCGCCGAAAGCCGGCATCTGCGAATACCGCGCATCCGGATCGGTGGTATTGCGGATGCCGTGGCTGACGGTCTGATGGATATCCTCCATCGTCCCGCCCCAAAGCCAGTCATTGTCCAGCAGATTGGGGTATCCCCTGGCCCCGGCACCCCCCGCGCCGTGGCATGGTGCGCAGCGGGTCCGGAAAACCGCGCCACCCGCGTTCTTGGCAAAGTTGGCCAGTTCCGGGTCGGTAGCGATGGCCGGCAGATCGGCCGCCACCAGTTTCGCCTCGACCGGCGCGTTGGCGTCTTCGAAGCGCTGGATTTCCTTGGCGACATTGGCCCGCGTCGAATAACCCAGAAGTCCCGGCGTCGCCCCCGAAATCAGCGGCCATGCCGGGTAGGCGATGACATAGCCGATACCCCAGATGATGGTCAGGTAAAGCGCCCAGAGCCACCAGCGCGGCAGGGGATTGTTGAATTCCTGTATGCCGTCCCAGACATGGCCGGTGGTTTCCGGATCGGCTTTGACCTTAACTGGCTTTCTGCTCATTTCCGCGCCTCCTTTGCCGAATCGTCGCGGGCCGGCCTGTCTTCGTGACGAAAGGGGATGCCGGCCTCATCCTTGTGGATGGCCCGCGAACCGGGACGGAACGCCCAGATGACCACGGCAAGGAAAAAGCCCGCCAGCGCCAGAAGCACCCAACTGTCGGCGAATTCTCTCAACAGGGAATAAAAATCCATGACAGTACCTCAGCGGCTGGCATCGGGCTGGAAGGTCGAAAAATCGACCAACGTGCCCAACACCTGCAAATAGGCGATCAGCGCATCCATTTCGGTGATCCCGGGCTGTCCGTCGAAGTTGGACACAACCGCGCCGGGATAGCGCTCCAGAAGCCCGTCGGTGTCGGCGTCTGGATCGGCCTGCGCGGCAAAATCCGCCGCGCCCTGCGCGATCATGTCGTCTGTGTAGGGCACGCCTACCAGCGCATCCGTCGACAACCGGTCGCCGATATGTTCGGCGTCGATATGGCGGTTGGCCAGAAACCCGTATTTCGGCATCACCGACACAGGCACCACCGATTGCGGATCGGTCAGATGGTCGACATGCCATTCGTCAGAATAGCGCCCGCCGACCCGCGCCAGATCGGGGCCGGTACGTTTCGATCCCCACTGGAACGGATGGTCATACATCGATTCGGCCGCCAGCGAATAGTGGCCATAGCGTTCCACCTCGTCGCGCATCGGGCGGATCATCTGGCTGTGGCAGACATAGCAGCCCTCGCGAACATAGATATCGCGGCCGGTCAGTTCCAGCGGTGTGTAGGGGCGCATCCCTTCCACCTTCTCGATGGTGTTTTCCAGGTAGAACAGCGGCGCGATTTCGACCGCGCCACCGATTGTCACGACCAGAAACGAACCTGCCAGCAACAGCGACGCATTCTTTTCCAGTACCTGGTGCTTGTCCAGAATTCCCATGGGCCCGGTCTCCTTATTCGGCCGGGACGGCGGCGGACCGGGGCGCAGGCCCCGCTTGCCTGGCCACTGTCGCCCAGAGGTTGAAGGCCATGATGCAGGCTCCGGCGAGGAACAGAACGCCGCCCAAGGCGCGCACCACGTTCATCGGATGTTTCGCCGCCACGGTGTCGGCAAAGGCGTTGACGAGAAAGCCCTGGCTGTCAACTTCGCGCCACATCAGGCCTTCCATGATCCCCGACACCCACATCGAGGATGCGTAAAGCACGATACCGATCGTGGCGAGCCAGAAATGCCAGCTGACCAGCGACAGGGAATAAAGCCGCTCGCGGTTCCACAGCTTCGGCACAAGATAATAGAGCGCGCCGAAGGTGATCATGCCGTTCCAGCCCAGGGCGCCGGAATGAACGTGGCCAATTGTCCAGTCGGTGTAATGCGACAGCGAATTGACCGCCCGGATCGACATCATCGGGCCTTCGAAGGTCGACATGCCGTAAAAGCCGATGGACACCACCATCATGCGCAGGATCGGATCGGTACGCAGCTTGTCCCATGCCCCGGATACGGTCATCAAGCCGTTGATCATGCCGCCCCAGCTCGGCATCCACAGGATCACGGAAAACACCATGCCCAGCGTCGCCGCCCAGTCGGGCAGCGCGGTATAGTGCAAATGGTGCGGACCCGCCCAGATATAAAGGAAGATCAGCGCCCAGAAATGGATGATCGAGAGTTTGTAGCTATAGATCGGGCGTTCGGCCTGTTTGGGCACGAAATAGTACATCATGCCAAGAAAACCCGCCGTCAGAAAGAATCCGACCGCATTGTGGCCGTACCACCACTGGGTCATCGCATCCTGCACGCCCGAGAAAAGCTGCACCGATTTCGAGCCGAAAAGCGATACCGGGATCGAAATGTTGTTGATCAGATGCAGCATCGCGATAGTCACGATGAACGACAGGTAAAACCAGTTCGCCACATAGATATGCGGCTCCTTGCGCTTGACGATCGTGCCGAGGAACACCACCAGATAGGCAACCCAGACAACGGTCAGCCACCAGTCCGTCAGCCATTCCGGTTCGGCATATTCCTTGGATTGCGTGGCCCCCAGGATATACCCTGTCGCCGCCAGCACGATGACAAGCTGGTAGCCCCAGAACACGAACCAGGCGAGGTTCCCGCCCCACAGCCGCGCGGCCGAGGTCCGCTGGACCACATAAAACGACGTCGCGATCAGCGCGTTGCCCCCGAAGGCAAAGATCACCGCCGAGGTGTGAAGCGGCCGCAGCTTGCCGAAGTTCATGTAGCCATGCGTGAGATCGGAAAGATTGAGCGCTGGATAGGCCAGTTGAAAGGCGATCGTGACACCGACGAGAAAGCCGACTACACCCCAAAGCGCCGTCGCGATGACCCCGGCGCGGATTACGCCGTCATTGTATTCGTGCATCGGCTCGGCCCGGACCGGTTCATCGGTGCGGCGCAAGACCCATAGGAAAAGCGCGGCGGCTGCCAGCATGATGGTAAGCGCGTTGACCAGATAGGCCAGATCGCGCGCGTAATTGGCGGCGATCGCCGCCGCCACGGCAATGACGGCCAACAGCGCCAGCTTGAAGTAATTCCACATTTTTTCGTTCCCTCGTCGTCCTTACCCCGCACGAATCACTTGATCGGCAGGGCTCTCGCCCGACCGCTTTTGCAGGGGCGGGGCCATGCCTGCCTTGATCTGGGTCAATTTTGCTGCCGACATTTCTTGATCCGAATCAATGACCAGGATGCATCATTCGGTCTAGATATCGGGCAAAACCCGGGTTTTGTCGTTCAGGAGATGAGAAATGGCCTACAAATCAATACTGACCGTGGTGACCGACCCCACGCATTCAAGCGCGCAGATCGAGACGGCCATCGCCCTGGCCCGCCGCGAGGATGCCCATCTCGATGTCCTGTGCATCGGGGTGGATGCCACTTTGACCGGCTATTATTACGATGCCGCGGGCGCAACCATAAGCCAGATCGCCTATGACGAAGCGCGCGCCGTGGCCAACAAGACCGAAGAAGCGGTGCGCCAGCGGCTGGCGCGGGAAGATATCCGCTGGTCAGTCGAATCCAATGTCGCCATCATCGGGGCCGTCGGCGGTGTGATTGCGCAATACGCCCGGTTTTCCGACCTTGTCATCCTGCACAAGCCCTACGGCCCACACGGAAACCAGGCCACCGAAACCATATTGGAAGCCTGCCTGTTCGAAGCCGGAGCCCCGGTTCTGGTCGTGCCCCAGGCTGAGCCGTCCGTCGAATACGGAAAACGCATCATCCTGGCGTGGAACCGAAGCAACGAGGCGCTGCGGGCAATGCGGGCGGCCTTGCCGATGCTCAAGGCGGCTTCGCTGGTCGACATTACCGTGATCGACCCGCCCGCGCATGGCCTCGAACGTTCCGACCCCGGTGGGCTTTTGTCGCAACTCCTTGCACGCCACGGCGTTCGCGCCGAGGTTTCGGTGCTGGCGCGCACATTGCCGCACACCTCGGAAATCCTCTGCCGGCACGCGCGCGACATAAACGCGGACATGGTGGTGATGGGGGCATACGGGCATTCGCGCTTTCGCGAGGCCATTCTCGGCGGTGCCACGCGCAACATGCTCGAGGCCGCCGATCTGCCGGTGTTCATGGCCCATTGAGGCGGTCGCGGATGCAAAACGCCCTTACGCGGCTCTTTCCGGCTCGGATCTCAGGCCAGGAACCCGCCATCGGCGTCATCGCCCGACACTTCCTGCAACCGGTCGAAATCGGGCACGGTCACATGCCGCTTTCCCTCGAGCGAGACCAGCCCCTCGCGCCTGAGCGCGGAAATCTGGCGGCTGACCGTTTCCAGCGTCAGCCCCAGGTAATCCGCCATCGCCTCACGGGTCAGCGGCAGGTCGAAAACCACCTTTCCCTTAGGCACGCACATCTTCAGTGACGCATCCCTTTGGGCGATGATCACCAGCAGGCTGGCGATCTTTTCCCTTGCGGTCTTGCGCCCCAACAGCAACATCCATTCGCGCGCCGCATCAAGCTCGTCCAGCGTCATCTCCAGCAACCGCACACCGATGTTGTGGGTTCGCGCCATAAGTTCCTCGAACGGCTTCTTGCGAAAACAGCACATCACGAGATCGGTTGTCGCGACCACATTGTAGGGCGCCCGGTCGCGCCCCGGACGGCCGACAAAATCCGAAGGAAACAGCATCCCCACCGTTTGGGTGCGCCCATCCTCCATCACCTGCGACAACGTCGCCACGCCAGACACGACCGAGGCGACGAAATCCATGTGATCGCCGGACCAGACCAGAACCTGACCGGCCTCGAAACTGCGGTAATACTTGATCGCGTCAAGCTCGGCCAGTTCATCCTTCTCGCAATGTGCGCAGACAGCACGGTGGCGGATCGGACAGTCGCCGCATTCGGTCAAATTTCTCGAGGCGTAAAGTACCGGCATTTCCGTTCTTTGATTTGGATCAAGGTCGCGAATTTTGCTCGTGTCATTAGGTAATCGCATGGAAACAGAATCGCAACTCCGGCGGCTCGGGCTTTTTGACGCGCGTGTACCCCGTTACACCAGTTACCCGACGGCGCCTCATTTCTCCAACCGTGTGGACGGTGAAGATTTCCGGGACTGGCTGCGCGCAATTCCAGCCGATTCGCGGATATCCCTTTACCTTCATGTTCCGTTTTGCCGCCGCCTTTGCTGGTTCTGCGCCTGTCGCACCCAGGGCACCAGCAGCGACGCGCCCGTGCGCGCCTATACCGATGTCCTGAAGGCAGAGCTGGAACTGTTGCGCGACAACCTGCCGGCGGGGGTCAGCCTTTCGCGCCTGCATTGGGGCGGCGGCACACCCACTCTGATCCCCGCGGAACTGATGCGCGAACTGGCGGACGCGATCTTTTCTGTTGTCCCATTGGGAAAGAACGCCGAATTCTCGGTCGAAATCGACCCCAATGAAATCGACGATGCGCGGCTTGACGCGCTGGCCGAGGCAGGGCTGACGCGCGCCTCCATCGGCGTTCAGGATTTCGACCCCGACATTCAAAAAACCATCGGCCGCATCCAAAGCTATGCGACCACCAAATCCGCCATCGACAAGATCAGGGCGCGCGGCATCAAGTCGCTGAACGCCGATATCCTTTACGGGCTGCCGGGACAGACCCGCACCGGGATTGCCACTTCGGTCCAGCAGCTTCTGTCCCTGTCGCCGGACCGTGTGGCGCTTTATGGCTATGCCCATGTTCCCTGGATGGCGCGGCGGCAGCAGATGATCCCGACCGACGCGCTGCCGCGACCGGAAGAACGGCTGACGCTGTTTGAAACCGCCCGCGACCTTTTCACCTGGGACGGCTATTCGGAAATCGGCATCGACCACTTCGCCCGGCCCGAAGACGGTCTGGCTGTGGCGGCGCGGGAAGGGCGGCTCAAACGCAATTTTCAGGGCTATACCGATGACACGGCGCCGGTTCTTGTCGGCCTGGGGGCCTCGTCCATTTCGCGCTTTCCCCAGGGCTATGCACAGAATGCCTCGGCGACATCGCTGTATATCAAGGCCGTGCGCGAAGGCCGGTTCGCGACGGCGCGCGGCCATGTCTTTGGCGGCGACGACCGCCTGCGCGCCCGCATGATCGAGGCACTGATGTGCGATTTCCGTATCGACGCCGACGAGCTTGCCCGCGATTTCGGCACCAGCCGGGACGGCATCCTATCCCTCTTCGCCCAGACCCGCACCGAATTCGGCGATTTCGTCGGCGTGACGGCCAACAGCCTGACCATCCCCGACCACGCCAGACCCCTGACCCGGATCATCGCCCGCAGTTTCGACACCTACGCCCTGGCCGAAACCGGCCACAGTTCGGCCGTCTGAGCGATTTCAGCCGGTTGCTTCCACGAAATCGACAAGCCGCGGCAGGCAGATCCGTTTCAGATCGTACCTTTCCACGACCGTCGCGCGGGCGGCAAGGCGCATCGGATCGGCACGCGCCGGATTTTCCAGCGCGTCGATCAGCGCGGCCGACCATCCGGCAATATCGAAGAAATCCACCAGGCGACCATTCCTGCCGTCTTCGATCACTTCTTCGACGGGCGGGGTGCGCGAACCGATCACACAGGCGCCGGCGCTCATCGCCTCGAGCAGCGACCAGGACAGAACGAAAGGATAGCTCAGATAGGCGTGAACCCGGGCAAGCTGGATCAAGGACAGATATTGCGCATAGGGCACCCGCCCCAGAAAATGCACACGCGCCGGATCGATCCGCCCGGCCACCTCATCAAGGAATTTCCGCTTCCAGCTCAGCGGCCCGGCGGGGCGCGGCCCGTAACTCTGCCCCTCGCCGCCGACGATCACCACCTGTGCCTCGGGGCGCGCCGCCAGTACCGCAGGCAGGGCGCGCATGAAGACATGATAGCCGCGATAGGGTTCAAGGTTGCGATTGACAAAGCTGATGACCTCGTCCCCGGCCCTCAGGATCCGCCCATCGGGCAGATCCAGCCGCGCGCTGGCGTCGGGGCGTACCCGGTCGGTATCTATGCCGTCGTGGATGACCGTGATCTTTTCACGCAACCCCGCGGGAAAGGTCGAGGCCTGCCAGACGGTTGGCGCTAGCGCCGCGTCGGCTTGCAGAACGCTTTGCCCAAGATGGGCGGACCGTGCCGTCACCGCCATCTGCGCAGGTAATGAAGGCCGCCGGAACTCCGGGTCGAAATCGGTGTCAAGCCCCGTGGAGTGGTAGAAGAACTCGGCATAGCTCAGATGCCGCGCCGCGGGCCATACCTCACGCAAAAACAGCGTCTCGCCCCAGCCGCCATGGCCAAAGACGATATCGGGCGCATAGTTTTCCTGTGCCGCCAGCTGCGCGCAGGCCCGCGCCACCGAAGCCGCGCGCTCGGTCGCCTCGGCATAGGTCCTGGCAAGCCCCTTGGTCTCGACCGCGGGCGGCAACCGGTAGCGCAATACCCGGACCGGCGCGGGGCGCCGGTTGTTCTGCGCGGTCAGCGCCAGAACATCGTGCCCGCGCCCGGCCAGCGCCGGGGCCAGATGCAGGAACTGGCCGGGAAAGTTCTGATGGACAAAAAGGATTTTCATGACGGGCCGGCGGGCGAATGGCCGCCAAAGGCCGCCGCCATCAGTTCGCCCGTATAGGCGGTTTGCGGTGCATCGAATATCACCTGGCCGTTGCCTTCCTCGACGATATCGCCCTGTTTCATCACGATCACCTTGTGGGCCAATGCCCGCACCACCCGCAGATCATGGCTGATGAACAGATAGGCCAGCCCGTACTTGCGCTGCAACCCGCGCAACAACTCGACAATCTGTACCTGCACCGTCATGTCCAGCGCCGATGTCGGTTCATCCAGCACCACCACCCTGGGGCGCAGGATCATCGCGCGGGCAATGGCGATGCGCTGGCGCTGGCCGCCGGAAAACTCGTGCGGATAACGGCTCATCGTCGCCGCGTCGAGCCCGACCTCGCCCATGATTTCGCTGACCATTTCACGCCTGTCGCGGCCCGGCTCCACCCCGTGCACGGTCAGGCCCTCGGCGATGATCTGTTCGCAGGTCATCCGCGGCGAAAGGCTGCCGAAGGGATCCTGAAACACGATCTGCATGTCCCGCCTGAGCCGCCGCAACTGGCGCGGGCGCCAGCTCGATATGTCCTGCCCCAGATAAACGACCGGCCCCTCCGACGCGATCAGCCGCATGATGGCCAGCGCCAGCGTGGTCTTGCCCGACCCGCTTTCGCCGACGATGCCCAGCGTCTCGCCCGCGCGCACCGAGAACGTCGCCGCATTGACGGCCTTCACATGGCCAACCGTCTTGCGCAGCAGCCCCCGCTGGATCGGAAACCAGACCCGCAGACCGCTGGCCCGCACGATCTCTTCGGCCCCTTCCGGCACCGGGTCGGGGCGGCCGGCCGGTTCGGCCTCCAGAAGCTTGCGCGTATAGGGATGTTGCGGATTGGCAAAGATTTCGGCCACCGGCCCCTGTTCGACAATCTCGCCGCCCTGCATCACGCAGACCCGGTCGGCAATGCGGCGCACAATCCCCAGGTCGTGGCTGATGAACAGCAGGCTCAGCCCTTCACGTTTCTTCAGCCCCGCCAGCAGGTCGAGTATCTGCGCCTGAATGGTCACGTCCAGCGCCGTCGTCGGCTCGTCAGCGATCAGCAGTTCCGGCCCGTTGGCCAGTGCCATGGCGATCATCACCCTTTGCCGCTGCCCGCCAGACAACTGGTGCGGGTAATCGGCCAGCCGCCGCTCGGGGTGGTCGATGCCCACTTTCTCCAACAACTCGACGATCCGCGCCCGCGCCGCGCCACCGCTCAATCCCTGATGCAGCGCCAGGCTTTCGGCCAGTTGCCTTTCCAGCGTGTGCAGCGGGTTGAGCGAGGTCATCGGCTCCTGAAAGATGAAGCTGATGTCATTGCCGCGCACCTGCCGCAACAAGGTTTCCGGCGCGCCGATCATCTCCTGCCCCAGATAGGCGACCGATCCGCTCACCGTCGCATTGCCGCCCAGCAACCCCACCGTCGACAGCGCCGTCACCGATTTGCCCGACCCGCTTTCACCGACCAGCGCCACGGTTTCGCCCTTGCCCACCGCAAAGGAAACACCGCGCACCGCGTCGATGCGCCGGCCATCCTGGCGAAACGCCACCGACAGATCCCTGACCTCCAGCACCGGCTTCATCGGAAGGTCTTTCTGGGATCGAAGGCGTCGCGCACCCCTTCAAAGATGAACACCAGCAGCGACAGCATGATGGCAAAGGTAAAGAATGCCGAAAATCCCAGCCAGGGCGCCTGCAAGTTCGATTTTCCCTGCAACGACAATTCGCCCAGCGACGGAAGCGAGGACGGCAACCCGTAGCCCAGATAGTCCAGCGCCGCCAGCCCGCCGATCGCGCCCGTGACGATGAAGGGCAGCATGGTCAGCGTCGCCACCATCGCATTGGGCAGGATGTGGCGGAACATGATCACCCTGTCGCTGACCCCAAGGGCACGGGCCGCGCGCACATATTCGAAGTTCCGCGCCCTGAGAAACTCTGCCCTGACCAGATGAACCAGCGCCGGCCAGCCGAACAGGATGGTGACAAGGACCAGAAGCGTGAAACTTCGGCCCAGGATGGCGAAAAGGATGATGATGACATAAAGGCCCGGCGTCGATCCCCAGATCTCCAGCAGGCGCTGGAAGGTCAAATCCACCCAGCCGCCGAAATAGCCCTGAACCGCCCCGGCCGCGATGCCGATCAGGCTGGAGATCGAGGTCACGATAAGCGTGAAGACGATGGAAAGGCGAAAGCCGTAGATGATCCGCGCCAGAACATCGCGGGTTGTGTCATCGGTGCCCAGCCAATGGTCCCGGTCCGGCGGCGAAGGCGCGGTGCCGACATTGTTGATGGTCTTGTAGCTATAGGGGATCGGCGGCCAGAGCATCCATCCCCTGTCGATCTTCTGCCCCCCGACGGTGCCCCCCGCCGCCTCGGCCATCACCGCATCGGGGTCGTCAAAGCAATCCTGCGACCCGCCACTGATGATCAGGCAGCGCACTTCCGGCTCGCGGTAACTGGCTTCGGTCTTGAAATCGCCGCCAAACGCGGTTTCGGGATAGAACTTGTAGATCGGGAAAAAGTAGCCGCCCCGGTAATTGACGATGATCGGTTTGTCATTGGCCAGAAACTCCGCCATCAGCGACGCTGCGAACAGCACCAGAAATATCCACAGCGACCAGAAGGCGCGGCGATTGGCCTTGAAATTGCGCCAGCGGCGGGCGTTGAGCGGGGAAAGCGCCATCACCCCGCCCGCTTTTCAAAGTCGATGCGCGGATCGGTGAATACATACATCATGTCTGACAGCAGCCCGATCAGAAGCCCCAGCAGCCCGAAGACGTAAAGCGTGCCGAACACCACCGGATAATCGCGCGCCACCGCCGCCTCATACCCCAGCCGCCCCAGCCCATCGAGCGAGAATATCGTCTCGATCAGCAGCCCGCCGCCGAACAGCACCGCCAGAAACAGCCCCGGAAAGCCGGCGATGACGATCAGCATCGCATTGCGGAACACATGGCCGTAAAGCACCCGGCCTTCCGTCAGCCCCTTGGCCTTGGCGGTCAGCACATATTGCTTGTTGATCTCGTCAAGAAAGCTGTTCTTGGTCAGCAGCGTCAGCGTGGCGAAGCTCGAAATCGTCGAGGCCACGACCGGCAGGGTGATATGCCAGAAATAGTCCCCCACCTTGCCCAGCAGCGACATCTGGTCCCAGTCGTCCGAGGTCAGGCCGCGCAGCGGGAATATCCGCCAGAAACTGCCGCCGGCAAACAGCACGATCAGCAGCACCGCGAACAAGAACCCCGGAATGGCATAGCCGACGATGATCGCCCCCGAGGTCCAGGTATCGAATCTCGATCCGTCCCTGACCGCCTTGCGGATCCCCAGCGGGATGGAAATCAGATAGGCCAAGAGCGTCGACCACAGGCCCAGCGTGATCGACACGGGCATCTTTTCGATCACCAGATCGACCACGGAAATCGACCGGAACCAGCTTTCGCCGAAATCGAAGCGCAGATACCCCCACATCATCGACAGGAACCGTTCCAGAGGCGGCTTGTCGAAACCGAACTGCTTTTCCAGTTGGGCAATGAATTCCGGCGGCAACCCGCGCGCACCCAGATAGCGCTCATCGCCGACACCGGCCTGTTGGGCCCCGGCGTCGCCGCCGCCGGCGATGTTCTGGAACACATCGCCCTGGCCTTCCATCTGGGCGATGATCTGTTCGATCGGGCCGCCCGGCACGAACTGTGTCAGGGTGAAATTGATCACCATGATCCCGATCAGCGTCGGAATGATCAACAGCAATCGCCGCAGGATATAGGCGCCCATGGGTCTTTCTGCTCTTTCCCCGCCGCGGCGCGCCTTAATCCAGCACGCCCGCCGCTTTCAGTTTCGCGGCCTTTTCGGCGTTGTACCACCAGAAATCCAGCTCGCCCAGCGCATAGGGCGGCAGCGTTTCGGGCCGCTCGTACATGTCGAAATAGGCGACGGTATGCTTGTCCTTGTACCATTGCGGCACCCAGAACCGGTACTGGCGCAGCACCCTATCCAGCGCGCGCACGGCGACGTTCAGATCCGAGCGGGTCTTGGCCGCCTCGACGACCGAAATCAGCTTGTCCACCGCCTCGCTCTGCAACCCCATGGCGTTGAACGTGTCGTCAACCGATGCCGATCCGAAATACTGCTGCAACCCCGATCCCGGCGTCAGTTCCTGGCCCAGATGATCGGTGATGATATCGAAATCATGGCTGCGCTCGCGGTTGGTCATCTGCGCGTCGTCAACCCGGTTCATCACCGCATCGACCCCCAGCGCGCGCAGGTTTTCGACATAGGGGTTGATCACCCGGTCAAAGCTCTGGCTGTCGTTGAGAAACTCGACCTTCAGCAGATCGCCTTTGTCGTTGTGGCGCATCCCGTCCGGCCCCACCGGCCAGCCCGCCTCATCAAGAAGCGCCGAGGCGCGGCGCAGGTTCTTGCGGTCAAGCTGGCGCGGGCCGGACACATCGCCGCCGGGCGGATCTTCGGTAAAGACTTCGGGCGGCAAAAGATCGCGCAAGGGCTCGAGGATCGCCAGTTCCGCGTCCGAAGGCAGCCCCGTCGCCGCCAGATCGCTGTTTTCCCAGAACGAATTGACCCGCGCATAAAGGCCGTAAAACAACGAGGCATTCGACCATTCGAAGTTGAACATCAACCCGATGGCCTCGCGCACCCGCACATCCTGGAACTGCGGCCGGCGCAGGTTGATCACGAATGCCTGGCCGCTGGCCACATTGCCATTATGCGGCGTGTCCTTCTTGACCTGGCCGTTGACAAAGGCCGGGAAATCGTAACCCGTCGCCCAGATGATCGACGACGCTTCGTTGCGAAACGTATAGGCGCCTGATTTGAACGCCTCGAACGCCGCCTGATAATCGCCGAAGTATTCGATGCGGATGCTGTCGAAATTCTGCCGACCGACATTGATCGGCAGATCCTTGCCCCAATAATCCGGGTTGCGCTTGTAGACGATCCGCGTACCCACATCCATCCGGTCAAGCATATAGGGTCCGGTCCCCAAAAACGGCTCCAGCGACGATGCCTCCAGATCGCGGCCGTTCCTTTCGAAATCGGCCTTGGAAAAAATCTGCAACCCCCCGACAACCTGAATGAGATCGCGTTTGGGAAAATCCTTCTTGAAGGTGAACCTGATCCGCCGCGTGTCCAGCACCTCGGCGCTCTCGACCTGCTGGGCAATGACGGTGCGGTAGCTCGACAATCCCTTGGTGCGGAACGTGTCGTAGGAAAACAGCACATCTTCCGCCGTCACCGGGCTGCCATCGGAAAACCGCGCCTCGGGCCGGATGTTGAAGATCACCCAGGACCGGTCCGCGGGGTATTCGATGGTTTCGCACAGCAGGCAATAGACCGAATCCACTTCGTCGGCCACACCTTCCATCAACCCTTCCAGCATGATCGTCGACAAGGCGGCGGCACGGCCCTTCAGCGTGAAGGGGTTCATCGAATCGAATCCGCCGGATGTCCATTCGGAAATCTCTCCGCCCTTCGGGGCATCCGGATTCACATAATCGAGATGTTTGAAATCCGCCGCATATTTCAGATCGCCGAAGGTCGATATGCCATGCGCGGTGATGATCTCTTCGGCGCGCGCCTGCGCAAACGTCACCGACAACGCCGCGATCGCGGCACCGATCGCCAGGAAAAGGCGGATCATTGTGCCCGACAGGCGATCTGCGGCCAACGCTTCGCTTTGCTGCCGTGTCGGCATGGCGGTCTCCCTTCGGTATCGCAACGAACATATCGCGCAAGGGCAGGCTAGAACGCCAGCACAGGCACTATCAAGTTGCGATTATGTGATAGCGCGTGACCCGGCCACGAAAAAGGCCGCCCCCCGCGGGACGGCCCGATTTCCGTCAATTTGCCCGGATCATCCGCCCAGCGACTTCAAATAGGCGATCAGATTGGCCCGGTCCTCCAGTTTCGGCAGACCCGCGAAGGTCATCTTGGTGCCCGGCACGGCTTTCTTCGGGTTCTCGAGAAAATGCGAGATGCTTTCCGGATCCCAGTTGCCGCCATGGGCTTTCATCGCGTCTGAATAAGCGAACCCGGCGACTGAAGCGACGGCGCGCCCGACGACGCCGTCCAAATGCGGGCCGGTGGCGTTGGTGCCATCGATCTTGTGGCACGCCTTGCACTTGCCGAACACCTTTTCGCCCTTGCCGGCATCGGCCGAGGCAAACACCGTCGCGAAATCCGGGCCGGCATCGGCTGGCGCGGCCGCGCCGCCTCCGGCGTCACCGGTATCGATCGTGTAGGCCTGCGCCATTTCTTCGCCACCATGCCCCGAAGCGCCGGTATGATAAAGCATTTCCGCGGCCCATTTCGAAAGCAGAAAAATCAGAAAGGCCCCGCACAACGCGCCGCCGGCCTTGGTTATCGTCATTGTGTCGAACATGTCGCGCCTCTACCCTGCCTGATCGTCTGGCGGCTATCTACCCGCTTCCCCTACCCGGTTTCAAGGTATAGTTAGCACCGCCAAACGCCCTTTTTCTTCCGGGGCGCTGGCAAGGGGGCACAACGCATGGCGGATCGGATCGCATTTCAGGGGGAACCGGGGGCCTATTCGCACCAGGCCTGCCACCAGGCCTATCCCGAAATGGAAGCCGTCGCCTGCCCGACTTTCGAGGACACGATCGAGACCGTGCGCAAGGGCAATGCCCTTCTGGCAATGCTGCCGGTCGAAAACTCGACCTACGGCCGCGTCGCCGACATTCACCACCTCTTGCCCGAATCCGGCCTGCATATCATCGGCGAAACCTTCGTGCGGGTACATATCAACCTTCTGGGCGTGCGCGGCACACGGCTTGACGATGTCGAACGCGCCATCAGTCACACCGTCCTGCTGGGCCAGTGCCGCAACTTCCTGCGCGCCCACGGCCTCAGCCCGGTGACAGGAGCCGACACGGCCGGTTCGGCGCGTCATGTCGCCGAACTGGGAGATCCGAAACTGGCCGCGCTCGCCTCGGAACTGGCCGGAGAGATCTATGGGCTCGACCTTCTGGCCCGCCACATCGAGGATACATCGAACAACACCACCCGCTTTCTCGCCATGTCGCGCGAACCCGACCTGAAACGGCGCGGCGACGGGCCGATGATGACGACTTTCGTCTTTCGCGTGCGCAATATCCCGGCGGCGCTTTTCAAGGCGATGGGGGGCTTTGCGACCAACGGCGTCAACATGACGAAACTGGAAAGCTACATGGTTGACGGTGTGTTTTCGGCGACACAGTTCTATGCCGATATCGAAGGCCACCCGGACGACCGCAATGTGCAGCTTGCCTTGGAGGAGTTGGGATTCTTCACCTCGTCCATGTCGCTGCTGGGGGTCTATCCGGCCGATCCCAGCCGCCGCTGAACCGCATCACCCTATCCGCGGCTTGAGGTGCCGCAATTCAAGGTCGGCCGCGAATTTTTGCACGCGACCGGCAAATTTGCGGTTCAGACTGGCCTTGATCAGTTTCGCCGACTGCAACTTGATGCGCGCCGGCAAGGTGCGCGGGCGGATGTCGAATGCGACCCCGAGACGGGTGCGTCCGCGCGACAGGGCCAGCAGGTTCAGCTCAAGCACCATGTCGAAGCCGGCGCTTTCGGCGAACACCGCGATGCGCGACGGAAAATCGTATTCGCGCAGATCGCAGATCACCCGCCGCCACTTGCCGCGCATCCGAAAACGGACATTCCACCCCATGCCGACACCGGGCTGGTCAAGGCTGTCCATCCGCACCGGTTGCGCGCCCCGCCGCAAGGCCGCCCGTTCGAACTGCGCAAAATCGGTGAGCGCGGCAAAGACAACGTCAGATGGCGCTTCAATGTCTTCCTTGGTGGAAAATTTCACCCGTCCCTCTTCCGGCCTGCGATGGCGACATCAACAGACAACCGCGCAGCGCATTCGGATGCAACCGTTTTCTGACACGCCCCGAGGCCGTCAGTCCAGGCTGCCGCGCAGCCAGTTGGCCAGCAGAAAGCGCGCGATGGCGCCTTCGCGGGGCGGGCGGATGGCGGGGTGATCGCCCATGAAGACCTGCGCGATTTCCTCACGGCTCAGCCACAACGCCGCGTCAAGCTCGGCCGGATCGAGGGTGATCTCGCCCGATATGGCCTCGGCGGCGCAGCCGATCATCAGCGACGCGGGAAACGGCCAGGGCTGGCTGGCCAGATACCGCACCTGCCCGATCCCGACACCGGTTTCCTCGGCCACTTCCCGGCGCACCGCCGCCTCGATGGTTTCACCCGGCTCCACGAAACCCGCCAAAAGCGAAAACATCCCCCCGGGCCAGCCCGGCGATCGCCCCAACAACGCGAAATCGCCCCGTGTGACCAGCATGATGACCACCGGATCGGTCCGCGGAAAATGTTGCGCAGCGCATTGCGGGCAACGGCGCTGCCAGCCGGCTTCGCTCACCGCGCTTGGCGCACCGCAGGACGAACAGAACCGGTGGCTGCGGTGCCAGTTCAGGATGGCGCGGGCCGTCGCCGCCATTTCCGCATCCGCCCGCGGCAGGGCCGCCATGACACCGCGCAATTCGCCGAACCGGTAGCCGCCGGGCAGCGCCGGATGGTGCTGTTCGGTGGCATCGAAGAACCCGCCCGGCTCTGCCGCCTCGCCCGCCGGGGGCTCCCAGCCCGAGATATCCGCCGCAAAATGCGCCAGGCCCTGCGCCAGGCCCAGAAAGACCGGCGCCTCGGCCGCTTCGCGCAGCACCGCATGGCCTGGCATCAGCCATCCCGCGCCGTCCCCGGCGAACAGCGGCTTGCCGCGCCATACCGGCAACACCCTTGCCGTGGCATCCGCCAGATGGCCGGCGATGACATCCGGTTTGCCGCGCATCCAGGCAGCCCGGTCGAGCCCGCCTGCCGCGAATGTCACAGTCTCTGCCAGCCGCATGATCCGCCTCCTGCCGCGCGATGATGTGGCACGTCCGCCCTGCGGTTGCAATTCCGGCAATGCCCTGCGGATGCAGGGGCGTTCTACTGTCTCTATTGGGGAAACACTCAATTGAATACAACTTAAGGGATAGTAAATCCGGTTTTTCCACGCTATTCATGGCCCGGCATGCAACCCTCCCGGCACGGCAATGGGCCGGCAACCGGAAACAGCCATGACCCGAACGACACGACACCACCTGTCCCGCCGGAGCTTCCGGCAGACTCGGCCGCAGGAGCTTCCTTGATCGCACGTCATCCGTTTTCTGCCTTTGCAGCCACCAATCAGGCGCATCTCCGGATCATGGAAACCACCGATCTGCATTCCC
This sequence comes from Paracoccaceae bacterium, assembly GCA_020446815.1. GTDB lineage: Bacteria > Pseudomonadota > Alphaproteobacteria > Rhodobacterales > Rhodobacteraceae > Albidovulum. The sequence continues at coordinate 124,014 of JAGRDY010000018.1, read as the reverse complement.
ATGTATTTCCTTATGACTACTACGCCGACAAACCGGTCGACACTGTCGGCCTGGCCCGTTCGGCGGCGATCATCGGCGCGATCCGCGCCGAGGCGGCCAATACGCTGCTGGTCGACAATGGCGACTTTCTGCAAGGCAACCCGATGGGCGATTACATCGCCTATGAACGGGGCATGGCAGCAGGCGACACGCACCCGGTCATTCAGGCGATGAACACGCTTGGCTTCGACGCCGCGACGCTCGGCAATCACGAATTCAACTACGGGCTCGATTTTCTGATGAAATCGGTGGCGGGGGCGAAATTTCCTGTGGTCTCGGCCAATGTCGCCACGCGCATCGGGTCCGACCCCCGCAAGGACCGGACACTGGTGAAACCCTATGTCATCCTTGACCGCGACATCACCGACGGCGCGGGCGTGCCGCACAGGGTCCGCGTCGGCTTCATCGGCTTCGTCCCGCCGCAGATCATGAACTGGGACCGGCGCAATCTCGAAGGCAGGGTTCAGGTCCGCGATATCGTCGATTCGGCCCGGGCCTGGGTACCGCAGATGCGCGAGGAAGGCGCCGAGATCGTCATCGCCCTCAGCCATTCCGGCATCGGATCGGCCCGGCATTCCGACGGGATGGAAAACGCCTCGGTGCCGCTGGCGCGGCTTGAAGGGATCGACGCGCTGATGACCGGCCACAGCCACCTCGTCTTTCCCTCCGCCACATTCGACGGCTTTGCCGAAGTCGACATCGCGCGCGGGACGATTTCCGGCAAACCGGCGGTCATGGGCGGCTTCTGGGGCTCGCATCTGGGCCTCATCGACCTTTTGCTCGAACGCGACGCCAACCGCTGGCGCGTCGTCAGCGCCACGGCCGAAGCCCGGCCGATTTCCCGCCGCGGCGAAGACCGATGCGTCACCGCCCTTGTGGAAAGCGTCCCGTCGGTTCTGGCCGCCGCACGCCAGGAGCACGACGAAACCCTCGCCTATGTGCGCCGCGGCGTGGGCAGGGCCTCGGCCCCGCTGCACAGCTACTTCGCACTCGTCGCCGATGACCCCTCGGTGCAGATCGTCTCGGACGCCCAGGCCTGGTACATCGCCGAAATGCTCAAAGGCACCGCATTTGAAAGCCTGCCGCTGCTGTCTGCGGCCGCGCCCTTCAAGGCCGGCGGGCGCGGCGGGCCGGACTATTACACCGAAGTCGGCACGGGCGATGTGGCGATCAGGAACGTGGCCGACCTCTACCTCTACCCCAACACCATCCGCGCGGTGAAAGTGACGGGGGCTGAGCTCAAGGACTGGCTGGAACGCTCGGCGGGCATGTTCAATCAGCTGACCCCCGGCCAGCCCGACCAGGTGCTTCTCAACCCCGACTTTCCGTCCTACAACTTCGACGTGATCGACGGCGTGAACTATGAAATCGACTTGTCGCAGCCCTCGAAATACGGGCCGAAGGGCGAAGACCTCAACCCCGGCGCCAGCCGCATCGTCAACCTCATGCACGCGGGCCAGCCGGTCGACCCGGCGGCCGAATTCGTCATCGCCACCAACAACTACCGCGCCTCCGGCGGCGGCGACTTCCCCGGCGCCAGCGGCGACACGATCATCTTCGAAGGTCCCGACACCAACCGCGACGTCATCGTGCGCTATATTCTCGAACAGGGCACCATCGACCCCGCGGCCAACGCCAGCTGGCGCTTTGCCGCATTGCCCGGCACCAGCGTGCTGTTCGATACCGGGCCAGGGGCGCTGAAGTACCTGCCTGATGTCAGGGGCGTCACCATCGAACCCGCCGGCGACGGGCCGGGCGGTTTCGCCCGGTTCCGCATCGATCTCTGAACGCGGCGGCAGGGGCAGCGGCAGGGGCAGCGGCAGGGGCAGCGGCGTGCAGGGAAAAGCCACCGCGCTTCGCTTCAAGGAGTTCCGCCCGATGCGCGGCGCAAGGGTGACATTGCAGCCGCCTGCCGCCACCCGGCTTGCCAAAGCCGCCTTGCGCCCCTATATCGGCAGTCGAGAGGTTGGCGCGGGCAGGCGCCTCGCCAACCCGGTCAGGTCCGGAAGGAAGCAGCCGTAACGAGCCCCGCTTGGGTCGTTGTCCAGCCTCTCACCCGAAACCCCGGACGTGAAGGAGCGAACATGGCAGAGCTTGTTTTCCTCCGGGCCGGGGTTCTTTGATCACTTGATCTGCCCCGCCCGTCCCGACCTGACCCGCCCGGCGCCATGACCGCCGGGCATGTATATCGGTATGTTCCGAGGGCAGAACCTTGACCCGAACCACCCCCATGCTCACCGATCTCGGCTGGTCGGCGGATTTCCTGCGCCAGCTCGATATGGACGAATTGCACCTGCTCGCCCCGGCGCGGATCAGCGCCGTCCACCGCGACCGGGTTTCGGCCCTGGCCGAGGACGGGCCCGCCCTGCTCACCCTGCCGCCGGATCTGTCGAGCGGCGATCTGGCCGTCGGCGACTGGGTGCTGGCCGATCCGGACACCGGCCGTCTCGTGCGGCTGCTGGACCGCCGCAGCCGAATCTTCCGCCGCGCCGCCGGCGAGGCATCGCGCGAACAGCTCATCGTGGCCAATGTCGATACCGTCTTCATCACCACCTCCTGCACCGCCGAATTCAACGAGGCGCGGCTGGAACGCTATCTCGCCCTGTGCCACGCGGGCGGCATCCCGCCGGTGCTGGTGCTGACCAAGGCTGACCAGGCAGGCGACCCGCAACCCTATCTCGACCGGCTCCGCGCGATCGCCCCAAAGGTGCCCGCCATCGCGCTCGACGCCAGGGCCCCGGATGCGGCAACACGCCTGCGCGACTGGTGCGGGCCGGGCCGGACGGTGGCCTTTCTCGGCATGTCGGGGGTCGGCAAATCGACACTGGCCAGCGCCCTGTCCGGGCGCGACCTGGCGACCGGCGCGGTGCGCGCGGATGACTTGAAGGGGCGCCACACCACCACCGCGCGCGAATTGCACCCGCTGCCGGGCGGCGGCTGGCTGATCGACACGCCGGGGATGCGTGAACTGCGCCTGTCGGACATGGCCGGCGGCATCGACGAGACCTTTGCCGAGATCACCGAACTTGCCCGCGACTGCCGCTTTGCCGATTGCCGCCACGGGCCCGAGCCGGGATGCGCGGTCCAGCAGGCAATCACCGCCGGCCGGATTGACACGGCGCGGCTCGAACGCTGGCGCAAGCTGCGCGCCGAAGACGCGTTTCACTCCGCCTCGCAGGCAGAGTTGCGCAAACGGTCGCGCGCCACCGGCAAGCTGCACAAATCCGCAAAGCGCGTGAAGGCGAACCGCCGCGATCCGTGACGATAGCGGCCACGGCGGACCGCCACGGCCGGCAGGCCGGGTATGGCGGCCTCAGGCCACCGCCGGCTCGCCGCCGAAATGCGCCCAGAACTCGTCGCGGGCATTGCTGCGCGGGAAATCGGTTGCGGGCACCGGCACCTCAAGAAACCGGCACAGCGGCTCCCAGCCATCCGCCGGATAAAAGGTCAGCAGACGGTCGGCGGGGATGGTTGCGCGCACCTTCTCGTTGTTGCGCCGATAGGCCCTGATCGCGCTTTCCCGGTCAAGCCCCCCAAACAGATCGCCGATAAGCAGCTTGTCCATCGTCTTGAAGATCGCGGCAATCTCGGGCGGCAATTGCAGGCTTTCACGCAAGCCAAAGAACTTGCCGATGGTTTTTGAGTAGCTGGCCCACCAATCCTCTTCGGGGCGTTCGGTATGAATCACCTTCGCCTCGGGAAAGGCGATGGACAGCTGGTGCCAGACCGATGCGCCGGGGAAATCGACCTGCGACCGGTAGCCGGAAAACACATCCGCCCAATCCACTTCCGCGCCGGCGGCCAGCGCATCCCAATGCGGCGGCTGGGCAGGGTTTCCCATCACTTCGACCATGTGGTGGCAGGGGCCGAAGCCCAGCTGTTCCAGCGCCATTTTGGTCGACATCGTGCCTGTCCGGCCAAACCCGGAGCCAATGATTTTCAGTCCCATGACATTGGCCCTTTCCCTGTTGTTTCGGATTGTTATTGTGCCGTAGGCAAACTCTGCGCCAGAATGTCGCGGCGCTCAAACGAAAGGTTTTCAGCCATCGTGAAGGAAATTCAGCTTCACCGGATCGACCTGAATCTGCTCGTCGTGTTCGAGGCGCTGATGATCGGGGGCAGCGTTGTGGCGGCCGCCGAGCGTTTGGGCAAGACGCCCTCGGCCGTCAGCCATGCATTGGCGCGATTGCGCGATCAGGTGGGCGATCCGCTTATGGTCAAGGTCGGCGGCCGGATGCAGCCCAGCCCCTTCGCGCTGGATCTGATCGACAATGTCCGCCCGATCCTGCGCGGCCTCAAGCGCGCCCTTTCCCTGCCCGAGCCGTTCGACCCCGCGACCAGCACCCGGGAGTTCCGGGTGGCCTGCCCGGTCACCGGGCGGGTTCTTTCAGAGGTCATGAACAAGGTTCATCGCGCCGCCCCCGGCGTCAAGCTGGAGTGGCTTTCGGCACCGCGGCAGGTCTATGCCGCCGTGGCCGAGGGCCTGGTCGACATCGCGCATCTTGGAGGCGAAATCCGTCTTCTCGATGGTCTCGACGTGGTCGAAGCGCCGAGCTTCGTCTGGACCAGTTTCGTGCGCGCCGGTCATCCGGCCCTGTCGCACTGGGGGCCGGAGGCGTGGTCGCGCTACCCCCATGTTCAGGTGACGATCGCCAACGACGTGCGCAGCCCCTTTGACAGGCGCGGCACCGATCCGTCGCCAGACCGCTTCATCGGCGCGCTGATTTCCGAATTCTCGAGCCTGGGCCCGCTCCTGGCCAACAGCGATCTGATCGGCACCTTTCCCCGCATCCTCATGGCGTGGGATATGCAAACCTACGGGTTGCGCCCGTTGGTCCCGCCGATCGACCTGCCGCCGTTCCGAACCCGGTTCTTCTGGTCATCACGGCTGGCCAATGATCCGGCCTCGATGTGGATCAGGGATATCGTCATCGACACCTACACGGAGCTGCACGACAAAGCCGGCCGGATGGTGGCGCGTGCGCTCCGCCCCGCAGGCGGCTGATCCGCGCAACCGGCGCGTGCCGCCCGGTCATCACTGGTTCCGGGTCGAGAGGGCCCGGATGACCCGCTCGGCCATTGCCGCACATCTTGCGCCGTCAAAGGGGAACAGGCCGGAAAAATCCGATGACAGGTTCTGTTGCACCTCCTCACGCAACCTGCGCCGCGCCCGATAAAGCCGGGTCTTGACGGTGATCGCGTTGACATCCAGCAGCCGCGCGACCTCGCGGGTGCTCATCTCCTGCACATCGCGCAGGATATAGGTCAGCCGCAATGGCTCGGGCAGCGCGTCGATGGCGCGCTCAAGAAAGGCACGAAGCTCGGCCCGGCCGAGGTCGGCCTCAGGGGTTGTCGGCGGTGGTCTCATGGTGTCTGCCATGCCTCTTTCAACGTCCTTGCGGTATTCGGCGAGATCGACCACAGGGGCCTGCTTGCGCAACCTGGCATAGGCCTCGTTCATGGTAATGCGGGTGATCCAGGTCAGAAAACTCGCCTCGCCGCGGAAACTCGCCAGTTTGGTGAAGGCGGCAACATAGGCCGCCTGCACCGTGTCTTCGGCCTCTGCATCGTCGTGCAGGATGCCGCGCGCGACCCGGAAAAGCCGCTTGTTGCAGCGCCGGACCAGTTCGCGGACGGCCGGTTCATCCTTCTCGCGCGCAAGTGCCACCAGTGCCGCGTCAGAGCGGTCGTCATGGCTTGGCGGTGGCGCAGGCGTGAGCTTGAGCGTCATGTCACTGCTCCTCGGGGTGTATTTCCCCTTTGGCAAGAATCACGGCAATCGGCGGGAACCCGTCAAGGATCACCTGATCCAGGTCGTCGTCGGGGTAGGGCCTGAAATCGGTCTGCCCCGGCTTGGCCACGACAATCCGGCCGACCATGCCCGACAATTCGTGCGGGATGCAGAAGTAGTCATACACCCCCGCCACCGTCAGGGTCACCTCAAAGGTTTCACCGGGCAGCAGGTAATCGCTGCTGAACGGCTTGGCCCCGTCGGGGATCCGGCGCGGATGGTCGAAATTCTCGGGCGCATAGGCGGTGGCGCTGTGCGAATTGCCCTTGTCGGTATTGGTCCAGCGCACCGTCTGCCCGGGCCGTATCAGCACGCCCATCGGGTCGAACCAGACCCGTGATCCGTCAGCGCGCCCCGCCATCGCGACCTCAACCACCGGGGCGCTGATTGCCGGCCCCGCCGGAAGCCAGAGAGCGGCGGCCAGCCCGCCGCCCTCCCACAGAAACTCTCTGCGTTTCATCCTACTTGGCCACGCTGGCTTCACCGGCGACCGGCACATGCCACAGAACGATATGTTCATGCGGCTCTTCCACACCCGGATGGCCGGCGTTGTAGTAGATATCCACATGATCGACATCGCCGCCCGGTGCCGGCAGATTGTCAAAACTTGTATCCGCGTTCATCTGCGAAATCGGGATCATGTAGATGGTGCTGACCAGCCGCCCGTCATGATCATAGGCGACGAAGGGGCCGGCAGGCAGGGTCGCCGGATCGACGAAAAGCTCGCCTATGCCGGGCAGGAAATCAGGCAGCGCCACCAGATCGCCGACTTTCTGATAAGGCGCCTTCGGGGGATTGACGGCAACGGCGTCGCTCGGGCCAGCGGCAAAGGCCGCGCTTGCGGCAAGGCAGGACAGCGCTGCGACGGTGGCAGGAAATCTGGTCATCCGGTGTTCCTTTCAATGTGCGTGACACGCCGTTCCTGACGTGCCTCACAACATTGGATGGCGATTGCCGAAAAAGGTTCCCGCCGCATTCAGGACGCCCCGAACCGGGCGACCGCCGCGCGCCTTGCCCAAAGCGTTACCGCACCGCGCGCCCTGTCGGGACGGATGCGGGACGGATGCGGGACGGATGCGGGACGGATGCGGGACGCATACCCGACGCATTCCGGCGGGTTGTCGCCGCCCTCGCCCCGGCATAACCTGCCCTTCGATCCGAATCCCGCCCGAGGCCCAATGACCGATACCGCACCCCCCGTCTACCAGGTTCTCGCCCGCAAGTACCGGCCCGAAACCTTTGCCGATCTCGTCGGGCAGGAGGCGATGGTGCGGACGCTGAAGAATGCCTTCAAGGCAGACCGCATCGCCCAGGCGTTCATCATGACCGGTATCCGCGGCACCGGCAAGACCACGACCGCCCGGATCATCGCCAAGGGCATGAACTGCATCGGCCAGGACGGCAAGGGCGGCCCGACAACCGAGCCCTGCGGCACATGCGAGCATTGCGTGGCGATCATGGAAGGCCGCCATGTCGATGTGATGGAAATGGACGCGGCCTCCAATACAGGCGTCGACAACATCCGCGACACGATCATCGACACCGTGCATTACCGGGCCGCCTCGGCGCGCTACAAGATATATATCATCGACGAAGTGCACATGCTGTCGCCCAGTGCCTTCAACGCCCTGCTGAAAACGCTCGAAGAGCCGCCCGCGCACGTCAAGTTCATCTTCGCGACGACCGAGATCCGCAAGGTGCCCGTCACCGTCCTGTCGCGCTGCCAGCGGTTCGATCTGCGAAGGATCGAACCGGAAGTGCAGATCGCGCTGTTGCGCAAGCTGGCCAACGCCGAAAACGCCGCCATCACCGACGACGCTCTGGCGCTGATCGCCCGCGCCGCCGAAGGATCGGCGCGCGATGCGACATCGCTTCTCGATCAGGCGATCAGCCACGGCGCCGGAGAGACCACCGCCGGGCAGGTGCGCGACATGCTGGGGCTGGCCGACCGGGGGCGGGTGCTCGATCTGTTCGACTTGATCCTGAAGGGTGATGCGGCAGGTGCCCTGGCGGAACTGTCGGCGCAATATGCCGATGGGGCCGATCCGATGGCGGTGCTGCGCGATCTGGCCGAAATCACCCATTGGGTATCGGTGATCAAGATCACCCCCGAGGCCGCCGAAGACCCGACAATCGGCCCCGATGAACGGGCGCGCGGCCAGGCGATGGCGGGCGCGCTGCCGATGCGGGTGCTGACCCGGATGTGGCAGATGCTGCTGAAGGCGCTGGAAGAAATCGCCACCGCCCCCAACGCGATGATGGCCGCCGAAATGGCGGTGATCCGCCTGACCCATGTGGCCGATCTGCCCGACCCCGAACAGCTCTTGCGCCGCCTCGCCGACGGCCCCGGCCCCGTGGCCGCCCCTGCCCCGCAAACCCCCGCCCCGACCGCCACAGGCGGCACCCAGGCGGCATCCACCCGAACGCCGCCGCGTGCGGCTGCATCGCGCCCAACCGCCGCCACGGCGCCGGCCCTTGGCGCCCAGGACGCACTTGCGCGCTATGCGAGTTTTCCTGCGGTGATCGACCTGATCCGAAGCAACCGCGACGTGAAACTGCTGGTCGAGGTGGAAAACCATCTCCGCCTTGTCCGCTACACCCCGGGCCGCATCGAATTCGAACCCACTGCCGGCGCCCCGCGCGATCTGGCGGCCACGCTGTCGCAACGGCTGCAAGGCTGGACCGGGGTGCGCTGGGGCGTTTGTGTTGTCGGCGATGGCGGCGGCAGAACGATTGCCGAGGAACGCGACGCCGAAACTACCGCCGCCAAGGCCGAAGCGATGCAAAACCCTTTGGTCAAGACGGTGTTTGCGGCCTTCCCCAAGGCCGAAATCACCGCTATCAGAACCCCCCAGCAAAGCCTTGACGAAGCGGCGGCCGCCGCGCTTGCGGAAGTCGAGGACGAATGGGACCCTTTTGAAGACGGTTAAGGAGAGGCAAGAATGCTGAAAGGTCTGGGCAACTTGGGCGATATGGGCAAGATGATGAAGGCTGCCCGCGACATGCAGTCGAAAATGGCCGAGGCCACCGAAGAGCTGCACAAGATCACCGTCACTGGCGAAAGCGGCGCGGGGCTGGTCAAGGCCACCTGCACGGCCAAGGGCGAATTGACGGCATTGTCGATCGACCCTTCGATCTTCAACGCCGATGACAGGGAAGTGGTCGAAGATCTGATCCTCGCCGCCATCAAGGACGCACAAAAGCGCGCCGCCGACCGGATGCAGGAGGAAATTGGCAAGATCACCTCGTCGATGGGGTTGCCCGCCGACATGAAGCTGCCGTTCTGATCTTCGTTCGCGCCGACCCAGCCCGCCATCCAGTCTACCCGCCGCAAGGACCAGCCGATTGACCGACGCCACCCGAGATATCGAGGCCCTGATCGACCTGATGGCCCGGCTTCCCGGACTCGGCCCGCGTTCGGCCCGACGCGCCGTTCTGCATCTGATCAAGAAACGCGGGCAGCTCATGGCCCCCCTGGCGCGCGCCATGGCCGAGGTCGCCACGACCGCCCGCGAATGCGCCAACTGCGGCAATTTCGGCATCGCCGATATTTGCGATATCTGCCGCGACCCCCGCCGCGCCACGGGCGAGATATGCGTCGTCGAGGATGTCGCCGACCTCTGGGCGATGGAGCGGGGACATGCCTTCAAGGGCCGTTACCATGTGCTTGGCGGCACGCTCTCGGCGCTGGATGCCATCGGCCCCGATGAGCTGCGCATCCCGCACCTTCTGTCGCGCGTCAAAAGCGAAGGCATCAGCGAAGTCATTCTGGCACTCAATGCGACGGTCGATGGCCAGACCACGGCCCATTACATCGCCGACCGGCTCGACGGCGCCGGCGTCACGGTCACATCTCTGGCCCAGGGTGTGCCGATCGGCGGCGAGCTTGACTACCTCGATGACGGCACCATATCGGCCGCGCTGCGGGCGCGCCGGTCAGTGTGACGGGTCATCCGTTCAACGCGGACCGCGCGCCCGCGACGCCGTGAAACCCGGTCAGAGGGCCGAGCTGCGCCAAAACATTTCGGGAAATACCTGGCCCATGGAAATACCTGGCCCATAAGGCGTCGCCAGAAACCCAATAGTGTCGCAGGCGTGGCAAGGTTTTGGCAATTCAGGTTTTTACCGAAACGCCATGAACCCGGAACCGGTCAGTCGAAATAGCCGCTGGTATTATTTGTCGCTGTCCTCGTCGTCGTCGTCATCCGGCAGGTTGAAGAAACTGTCGGCGTTGGAATAATCCTTGGCCGATTTGCCGTCTTCGTCTTCGCCATCGTCCTTGTCACTAAGCGAAAAATTCTCCAGCCCAGCAATGGCCGCCGGGATCTTGGCCTCGACCGTCATGCCAAGCGATTGCTCTGTCGAGACGAGCTTGCGGCGTTCGTCATCGGTCATGACGGCGCCTTCGGCATTCTTCTTTCTTGCAGCCTTCTGAACCGCCGCATCAAGCTCGGACTGCCGGCAAAGCCCCAGCGCCACCGGGTCGATCGGCGTGATGTTGTTGATGTTCCAATGGGTTCGCTCGCGGATCGTCATGATGGTCGGCTTCGTCGTCCCCACCAGCTTGCCGATCTGCGCATCCGCCAGTTCGGGGTGGAACTTCACCAGCCACAAGATCGCCGCCGGGCGGTCCTGGCGTTTCGACAGCGGCGTATAGCGGGGGCCGCGGCGCTTTTCCTCGCCCACGGCCGAGGCAATGAATTTCAGCTTCAGCTTGTGGTTCGGGTCGGCCTGCGCCTTGTCGATTTCGGCAGCGTCAAGCTGATTGTTGGCGATCGGGTCGAAACCTTTCACGCCGGCGGCAACATCGCCATCGGCGATGCCCTGGACTTCCAGCTCGTGCAGGCCGCAGAACTCGGCGATCTGCCGGAAGTTCAGCGTTGTGTTATCGACCAGCCAGACCGCGGTGGCCTTGGGCATCAGTGGCTTGCTCATCGGATCTCTCCTTTACAAATCTCTTTCCCGCCGGGAAAACGGCCGCGGCCCTTTTGGGCCGCCTTTCCTCGTTTTCGGGGAATTTGGTGCGCTATATAGTCGTCTTCGGCCGCGGAGAAAAGAGAAAATGCGCCTGATCGCCGCTTTGATTTTATGGGCATCGCCCGCCTTTGCCGAGGGTGAGCCGGCGGGTGATTTCGATTATTTTGTGCTTTCTCTTGGCTGGTCCCCTACATATTGCAGGTTGGAAGGTGACGCGCGGGGTGATGATCAATGCGATCCGCGCCATGGGCATGGTTTCATCCTGCACGGGCTTTGGCCACAATATGAACAGGGCTGGCCCAGCTATTGCCGGACCGCCGAGCGCGATCCTTCGCGCGCCGAAACGGCGGCGATGGCAGATATCATGGGGTCGGGCGGATTGGCCTGGTATGAGTGGAAAAAGCATGGCCGCTACACGGGAATGTCGGCCAGATCCTATTTCGCCGCATCGCGCAGGGCGTATCATGCCATTGAAATACCGGATGTTTTCAAAAACCTTCCGAAATCCGTCAGACTGCCTGCCGGGGTTGTCGAGCAAGCTTTCCTGCAAGCCAACCCGGCGCTGGATGCGTCGATGATCACCATCACCTGCAAGGCCGGAATGGTGCAGGAGGCGCGCATCTGCCTGACCGGCGATCTGGCGCCGCGCGCCTGCGCCCCGGACGCGGCGCGTGACTGCGCAATACCTGATGCGCTGATGGAGGCGGTTCGGTAGAGCGCCCGGCAGGCCCGTCCCGCATCCGTCCCGCATCCGTCCCGACAGCGTCGGGCATGCGTCCCGACAGGGCGGCGATGACCTGCCGGAGGGGGATTGGCTGAATCGATCGCGCATAGGTGCGTTTTTGGGCTTTCGTTCTGGTGGTGGTCTGGCCTACTGCTGGGGCGAACCCATCGCGCGTCAAGATATCGGAGGCAGTTTCATGACGGTCCGCGTTGCCCTGAACGGCTTTGGCCGGATCGGCAGATCGGTGCTGCGCGCCGCGCTGACAGACCCGGCCCATGCCGGCATCGAGATCGTGGCGGTCAATGACATCGCCCGCCCGGATATCGCGGCCTATCTTTTCGAATATGATTCCGTCTTCGGCCCCTGGGAGGGCAGCGTGCGGGTCGAGGACGGCGCATTGACCGTCAATGACCGCACGCTGCGCCTGACCGGCCTGCGCGATATTTCCGGGCTCGACCTCAGCGACATCGATATCGTGATGGAATGCACCGGGCTTGGCGGCGAACGGTCGTTTTCCGAGGCCGGGCTCAGGGCGGGCGCCGCCCGTGTGCTGGTGTCCGGGCCGTCGAAATCGGCCGATCTGACACTGGTTCTGGGGGCCAACGAGCACCGGTTGCGCCCCGAGCACCGGATCGTGTCGAATGCCTCGTGCACCACCAACGCGCTGGCGCCGCTGGCGCGGCTGATCGACCGGGAATGGCGGATCGAGACCGGCTGGATGACCACCATTCACTGCTATACCGGCAGCCAGCCGACGATCGACGCGCCGGGCGCCGATTTCGCCCGCAGCCGCGCGGCGGCGCTGTCGATGGTGCCGACGACGACCTCTGCGCAACGCCTGCTGGGTCAGGTCCTGCCGGAACTCGACGGGCGGCTTGACGGAGCGGCGGTGCGGGTGCCGACCGCCAGTGTCTCGGCGGTCGATCTGTGCGTGGTGACGGGCCGGCCTGCAAGCGTCGCGGCGGTAAACGCGGCGTTGCGGGAGGCGGGCGGGGTGATCGGCTGGACCGACAGGCCGCTGGTGTCGACCGACCTGCGGGCGCGGCGCGAAAGCATCGTCATGGCGCTGCCCGAAACCCGGCTGATGCGGGGCGGGATGCTGCGCGTGTTCGGCTGGTATGACAACGAATGGGGCTTTTCCAACCGGATGCTGGATGTCGCCCGGTTGATGGCGGGCGTGTGAAACCGCGCGGTTGTTTCGACCGGCCGGTTCCGGGTTCATGGCGTTTCTGTGAAATCCTGAATCGCCAACTCCCCTGTGTCGCGTCTGGTGCGCGCGATTGCCGGTGCGCGCGATTGCCGGTGCGCGCGAAGGCGATCCCGACCTTTGGGGTGTGTGCTTTATGCGGCAATCCCCGCCAAGGATCAGTGCGTCGCGCAGGCGGCGCCAAATCGCCGCCGCGTGGGGGCGCGCCTTTCAGGTGTGTCATCCGTCCCCGTCACCCCAACTGCGCCGGAACGAGCGGGGCGATTTGCCGTAGCGTTTCTTGAACCGGGCGGTAAGATGCGAGGCATCGCCAAACCCTGTCGCGGCGGCGATTTCGGCGACCGAGAGATTGGTTTCGCTGAGCAGCGAATAGGCACGCGTGATGCGCAGTTGCAGGTAGAACTGGACCGGTGTGACCGCGACATATTGCATGAACAGGCGTTCGATCTGGCGCCGGGAAATGTTCACGCGTTCGGCGATTTCCTCCATCCCCAGGGGGGTTTCGAGATTGTCGCCCATCAGCTGCATGGCGCTGATCAGATGCTGATTGCGGCTGGAAAGCGCCACCGAATAGGCGGATTTCTGCGGCGATTTGCGGCCGTTGCTGCGAAAATGGATGCACATGTCGGCCACCACGGTGGCAAGATCGGCCCCGTGATCCTTCTGGATGATGTCCAGCATCATGTCGGTGGACGCGGAGCCGCCGCCACAGGTGATCAGGCCGTCATGATTTTCGTACAGGTTGGTTGTCGGGGTCAGATCGGGGAACCGCTCGGCGAAGGCGGGCTGATTTTCCCAGTGCAGGGTAAACACATGATCTTGCAGCAGCCCGGCCCTGGCCAGGGCGAAGGCGCCGGTGCAGATGCCGCCAACCTTCGCCCCGAAGGCGCGCTGGCGGCTGATCCAGCTTGTCACGCGCGGATTCAGCGTTTCGGCCGGCTCGGTGCCCGCGCAGATGAAGGCGATCGCCCCGCGCGGCACGTTCTGCAAGCCGCAGTCGGGCACGATGGCGATGCCGTTGGAACAGCTTACCGGGGTGCCATCCTCGGTCATGACGAACCAGCGGTAAAGCTCCTTGTTGGTCACCTGATTGGCCACCCGCAGCGGTTCCACCGCCGAGCTGAAGGCCAGCATGGTCAGTTTCGGCAACAGCAGGAAATAGAAATCCCGGGGCGGACCGGCGTGATCCACCCGGAAGCTGGCGGCACCTTTGGGCACATAGCTGCGGGTTTGCATGGGATATCATTAGCATTGCCCGAAGGCGTTTAGAAACGGAAACTGGCGCGCGGGCTTTCGCGCGCGGTTTCGAAGTGCGCGAGGCCGGCGCACCCCTCAGCTGCCGCCATGGCGGCGGCGCACCGTACCCGGCCGGCCGGGCAGATCGAGCCGCGCATCGTTGCGCGCCTGGCGGCTGATCACCTTGCCCTTCGAGACGACCGCCAGCCTGTCGGGCCGCAGGCGCAGCGCCTCGACCGGGTTGCCCGCATCGAGCACCACCAGCGAGGCCTTGTCGCCCACCTTCAGCCCGTAGCCTTCCAGGTTCATGATGGCGGCATTGGCATCGGTCACCATCGCAAAGCAGCGCGCCATTTCCGCGGGATGGGTCATCTGCGCCACATGCAGCCCCATGAAGGCCACATCGAGCATGTCGGCGGTGCCCAGCGAATACCAGGGGTCCATCACGCAATCCTGCCCCCAGCCGACGGTGATCCCGTGGGCCTGCATTTCCCTGACACGGGTCAGGCCCCGGCGTTTGGGAAAGGTATCGTGGCGGCCCTGAATGGTGATGTTGATCAAGGGGTTGGGAATGGCCGTCATGCCGCTTTCGGCGATCAGCGGCAGCAGTTTGGAGACATAGTAATTGTCCATCGAATGCATCGAGGTCAGATGGCTGCCGGCCGCCCTGGCGCCCAGCCCGTGGCGCGTCACTTCACGGGCCATCGTCTCGACATGGCGGCTTTGCGGGTCGTCGGTCTCGTCGCAATGGACATCCCACATGAGGCCGCGGTCGGCGGCGATGCGGGCCAGGTCGCGCAGGCTGTCGGCGCCTTCGCCCATCGTGCGCTCGAAATGCGGGATGCCGCCGACCACATCGACGCCCATGTCGAGCGCGCGCAGCACATTGTCGCGCCCCGTCGGCGTCCTGTAGAGCCCGTCTTGCGGAAAGGCCACCAGTTGCAGATCGAGATAGTCCGCCACCTGGCGCTTGACCTCCAGCATCGCCGTGACGCCGCGCAGGTGGTCCGGGGTGGTATCGACATGGCTGCGGATCGCCAGCAGCCCCATCGCGGCGGCCCAGTCGCAATAGCGCAGGGCGCGGGCGATCATGTCGTCGACCGTAGCGATGGCGCGCAGCTCGCCCCAGAGTTCGATACCTTCAAGCAGCGTGCCGCTGACGTTGAGGCGCGGCAGGCCGTAGCTGAGCGTTGCGTCGAGGTGGAAATGCGGGTCGACGAAAGGCGGGCTGACCAGATCGCCGGTGGCGTCGATGATTTCCCGCGCGGGCCCGTCCACGCGGCCCACATCGACGATGCGGTCGCCCTTGATGGCGATGTCGGCGACAGTCGCGTCGGGCAAGGTGCCGCCCTTGATCAGCAGATCGAACATCTAGCGTTCCCCCTTGTTGAAGGGCACCATGAGCGCGGCCGGGATCTCGGCCCGGCGCGACATCAGCACCAGCGCGAGGATCGACAGCACATAGGGCACCATCAGGAAAATCTGGTAGGGCACCAGCGCCCCGAGCGGGGTCTGCTGAAGCCGGATCTGCAAGGCGTCGAAGGCCGCGAAGAGCAGCGCGCCAAGCAGGGCCTTGCCGGGTTTCCAGGCCCCGAAGACCACGAGGGCGATGCAGATCCAGCCGCGGCCGTTGATCATTTCGAAAAAGAACGATGAAAAGGCCGACATGGTCAGGAACGCCCCGCCCACCGCCATCAGCCCCGAGCCGACGATCACCGCCCCCATCCTGATCGCGGTGACCGACAGGCCCTGGGCGGCGACCGAGGCGGGGTTTTCGCCCGCCGCCCGCAGCGCCAGGCCCAGCGGCGTCCGGTACAGCACCACCGACACCACCAGCACAGTGGCGAAGGCCAGATAGGTCAGCGGCGTCTGCGCGAACAGCGCCGCGCCGAGCAGCGGAATATCCGACAGCACCGGGATCGCATAGGGCTGAAACGGCTCGATCCGCGGCGGGATGGTCACTTCGGGCAAGGACAGGCGATAGGCGAAATAGGTCACCGATGTCGCCAGCAGCGTCACGCCCAGCCCGACGACATGCTGGCTGAGCCCGAAGGGCACCGTCAGCACCCCGTGAAGCAGGCCAAAGACCATGCCCGCCGCCAGCGCCGCCGCCACGCCGAACCACAGCCCGAAGCCCAGATAGACCGTCATCCAGCCGCAAAAGGCGCCGATCACCATGATCCCCTCGATCCCGAGATTGAGCACCCCGGCGCGTTCGCAGATCAGTTCGCCCATCGTGGCGAAGATCAGCGGCGAGGCGATGCGCACGGCGGCGGCCCAGAAACTGGCGGAAAGCAGGATGTCGAGCAGGTCCATGGCTCATCCCCACCGGATGCGGACACGGGTCAGGCGGATCGCCAGAACCATGGTCAGAAGCGCTGTCGCCAGCAGGATGTCGGCAATGTAGGTCGGCACACCCGCCGCCCGGCTCATGCTGTCGGCGCCGACAAAGACGCCCGCCACGAAAATCGCCGAGACGACCACGCCCAGCGGATTGAGGAGCGCCAGCATCGCGACGATGATGCCGGTGTAGCCGTAGCCGGGCGACAGATCCAGGGTCAGGTTGCCCTTGAGCCCGGCCACTTCGGAAAACCCGGCAAGGGCGGCCAGCCCGCCCGACAGCAGCGCGGTCTTGACCAGCACGCGGTTGACGGGAATGCCGGCGAAACGCGCCGCGTCGATATTGAGACCCACCGCGCGGATCTCGAAGCCGAGCGTGGTGCGGCCCTGGATCACCCAGACCACCGCCGCGGCGATCAGCGCCAGCCCGAACCCCCAGTGGAGCCTCAGCCCCTCGACCAGCCGCGGCAGGCGGGCGGCTTTTTCCAGCGACGCGGATTTGGGCCAGCCCATGCCCATCGGGTCTTTCATCGGGCCTTCGAGAAGGTAGGAAATGAAAAGCAGCATGATGAAGTTGAAAAGCAGTGTCGTGACCACCTCGTCGACGCCCGCGCGGGTTTTCAGCAAGACCGGCCCCAGCAGCACCAGCGCGCCGGCCAGCATCGCCGCCAGCGCGATGACCGGGATCAGGACCGGCGACGGCAGGGTCAGCGCGCCGGTGCCCAGCAGCACCGTCACCACCGCGCCGGCGTAAAGCTGCGCCTCGGCGCCGATGTTCCACAGCCGCGCGCGGAAGGCGACGGCAACCGCGAGGCCGGTGAAGATCAGTGGCGTGGCGCGGTTGAGCGTTTCCAGAAGCGCGAATTTCGAACCGGCAGCGCCTTTCACGATCAGACCCAGCGTGTCGAAAGGGTTGGCCCCCGCCATCAGCGCCAGCAGCGACGCGATCAGCACGGTAAGTGCCAGGGCGGCGGCGGGCAGGCCGAACAGGCGCAGCGCGGTGGGGTTCGCGATGGGTTCAAGCCGCATGTCCGGTGCCTTTCGCAAGGCAGGGGCCGGGCCGCATGAAACCTGCCGGATCAGGCCGCATGTTCCGCCCCCGCGAATCCGTGCCCGGCCATCCAGACGCCCAGTTCCGCCGGGGTCTTGCTGGCGCGCGCGAAGCCGGGTGACAGCCGGCCTTCGTAGATCACATGGATCACGTCGGAAAGCGCCATGATTTCATCGAGATCCTCGGAAATCAGCAAGACCGCCGCGCCGGCATCGCGCGCCGCGATCAGTTGCGCATGGACGAAAGTGACCGCGCCGATATCGAGCCCACGCACCGGCTGGTTGGCCAGAATGACCCTGGGGCCGGGATCGAGCGCGCGGCCGAGGATCAGCTTTTGCATATTGCCGCCCGACAGCAGGCGGATCCGCGTCCTGGGGCCGGGGCAGCGGACATCGTATGTGTCGATGATGCGTGCGGCAAAGCGGTCGATCTCGGGCCAGTTCATCCAGCCCGCGCGGCTGAAGGGGGCGGCGGCATAGCATTCGAGCACGGCATTTTCGGCCAGCGTGAAGTCGGCGACAACGCCGGTCTTGTGGCGGTCTTCGGGAATTCGCGCGATGCCCGCGCCAAGGGCGGCGCGCGGCGACCAGGCTTCGTGGCTTGCCGGGTCCAGCACCATCGTGCCGGTTTCGGGCCGTTCGAGGCCGCCGATGAGACCGGCCAGCGCCGATTGCCCGTTGCCCGAAACGCCCGCCAGCCCGGTGATCTGCCCGGCCCTGAGTTCCAAATCGACGCCGCGCAGCCCCGGCGCATTGCCCCGGTCGGGGGTGCAGACGCCGCGCAGCGACAGCAGCGGCGCGCCGGGCTGCCTTTCGGTCGGCTTCGGCGCCGTCACTTCGGCGCCCACCATCATTTCGGCCAGCCTGTGGCGGTCGGTATCGGCGGTGGCCACTTCGCCCACGATCCTGCCGTGGCGCAGCACAAGCACGCGGCGGGTAATCGTCATAACTTCGCCCAGCTTGTGGGAAATGAAGATCACCGACAGGCCCAGCGCCACCGCCTTGCGCAGCGTGTCGAACAGCGCGGTGGTTTCCTGTGGCGTCAGCACCGCCGTCGGTTCGTCGAGAATCAGGATGCGGGCATCGCGGAAAAGCGCCTTGAGGATTTCCACCCGCTGGCGTTCGCCCACCGACAGGCTGCCGACCCTGGCGTCGGGGTGCACCGCCAGACCGAAATCGGCCGAGAGCCGTCCGACCCGGTCGCGGGCCTTGCGTCGGCCGAGCCCGGGCCGCCACATCGACCGCGTGCCGAGCAGGATGTTTTCCAGCACCGTCAGGTTGTCGGCCAGTGTGAAATGCTGGTGCACCATGCCGATACCCGCGCCCAGGGCGGCGCGCGGATTGCCGGGCGGCAGGGGTTTGCCGAAGACCTCGACGCTGCCTTCATCGGCTGTGTAATGGCCGAACAGGATGTTCATCAGCGTGGTCTTGCCCGCGCCGTTTTCACCCAGCAGGCCGACAACCTCGCCGCGGTGCAGCGCGAAACTGACCGTATCGTTGGCTGTCAGCGCGCCGAACCGCTTGGTGATCCTGTCGAGGCGGAGGACGACCTCCGCCCCGTCATCTGCGCCCATCACGCCGACGCAGGTTCGCCGTCATTGATCTCGACGGTGAAGGAGCCGTCGCGGATCGCCGCCTCGCGTTCGGCCACCAGCGCCAGCGCGTCCCCGGGCACCTTGCCTTCGAAGGTGCCCAGCGGGGCCAGCGAACAACCGCCGGCCTTGAGGAAGGAATAGACCCCGTAGTTGTCGGCCGTGAAACTGCCGGCGTTGATGTTGGCCAGCGCCGCTTGCAGCGTCGGTTCGAAATGCCAGATTGCCGATGCGACAACCGTGTCGGGGTAATCCATCTGCGTGTCGATCACATTGCCGATCGCCAGAACGCCCTTTTCCTGTGCCGCATCCGACACGCCGAAGCGTTCGGCATAAAGCATGTCGGCGCCGTTCTCGATCATCGCGAAGGCGGTTTCCTTGGCCTTCGGCGGGTCGAACCACGACCCGATGAAGCTGACCTGGAATGCCACATCCGGGTTCATTTCGCGCGCGCCGGCCATGAAGGCGTTCATCAGGCGATTGACCTCGGGGATCGGAAAGCCGCCGACCATGCCGATATTGCCCTTCGACATCGCCCCCGCGATGATGCCCGAAAGATAGGAGGCATCCTGGATATAGTTGTCGAAAACCGCCATGTTCGGATTGTTGCCGTCGGGCAGAAAGCTTGAGCCCATCAGGAAGGCGGTGTCGGGATAGTCGGCGGCGACTTCACGCGCCTCCTGTTCGGCGCCGAAAATCTCGCCGACGATCAGTTGCACGCCCTGTTCGGCATATTCGCGCATGACGCGCGGATAATCGGTATTGGTGACGTTTTCGGTATAGGTATAGACCACCTGGCCGGCATCCTGCGCGGCAAGGGCGGCCTTGTGGATGCGGCCCACCCATTGCTGTTCGACGGGCACCGTGTAGATGCCCGCCATCCTGACCGGATCTGCCGCCCGAAGCCGACTTGGCCGCGCGATCAGCCCGGTTGCGGCCAGTGCCGCCGCCGAGCTCATCACCCCCCGCCGCGTGAGCCCGTTTGCCTTTGGAATCAGTGTCATCTTGTCATGCCCCCATCTGTTGTTTCGCGAGTTCGCCTTAAATTTTATCAATTGGTAAAGTCATTTGAGATTCGCGCAACCTTATTCTTGCACAGAAGCCCGCCGATCACAGCCCATGACGGCTTGTCGTCTTCCATGGCGTTCCGGCAAAACCCCGGACCGCCCTGTTTTCGCGAACCGGCCTGTCGGAAAGGGCTGTGCGGCACGCCGCCCCACATCCGGCAAACCGGGCGGTCAGCCCCAGGCGTAATTGAAACTGACGCTGATGCGTTCGTCATCCGCCATGTTCATCGGCACCTCGTGGCGCAGCCAGCTTTCCCACAAAAGAACCTCGCCCGCCGCCGGGGTCAGATAGACGAACTGGCGCAGTTCCTCGCGCACCTCGGGTTTGCGCGCCGGAGCGGCCATCATCATCGCCAGGCGCGGATCTTCGAACCTGATTGCGCTGGTGCCTTCGGGCATCGTCACATAGGTGGTGCCGCTGATCACGCTGTGGGGATGGATATGCGAGCCGTGCACCCCGCCGGTGGGCAGGATGTTGATCCACAGATCCTCGAGCGTGATCTTCTTGCCGTCGAGGTCGTAATCCAGATCCGCGACGAAAGCCGCGACATGTTTGTCGAGCACCTTGACCAGGGCCTTGAAGATCGGCGCGCGCCAGGCGAGATCGCTCAGCGAGGCATAGCTCGTGTAGCCGGGATAGCCGTGCCTTTCGCACCATGCCTGCCCGGCCCCGTCATCATCCGCGATCGAAAGGCAGGTCGTCGCGAGTTCGTCCCGGTCGAGCGGATCACCCCGTTCGCACAGCTCGGCGCGGTAAAGGCGGGTGACAAAGAGCGAGCTGATCCGTGACATGGTTTCTTCTAACCCAGTGGCCGTGACAAGGCGAGTGCCGTCGATCAGATCCCAACATATTTCGCGAATTGCGCCGCGTCCCTGGCCAGCCCGCTGGCCGCGGCGGTTTCCACGACCGTGCCGCCGACCATGAACGCCACGCGGTCGGCGACGGCCAGCACCGCATCGACGCGCTGTTCGACGAGGATCGTCGCCACCCCGGTGGATCTGAGCGCGACAACGGTTTCGCGGATATGGGCGATCATCGAGGGTTGCAGCCCTTCGGTCGGCTCATCGAGCAGCAGCACCTTGGGTTCGAGACAGAGCGCGCGGGCAATCGCCAGCATCTGCTGTTCGCCACCCGACAGGGTGCGCGCCCGCTGCCCCAGGCGGGTGCGCAAAAGCGGAAAGAGCGACAGCACATTGTCGCGCACACGGGCACCGCGGCGGCGGGTCATCAGGCCGATTTCGATATTCTCGGCCACCGTCAGATCGCCGAAGAGCCGCCTGCCCTGCGGCACATAGCCGATGCCCTGGCGCGGCACTTCATGGGCGGGCAGCCTGTCGATGCGCGCACCGTCGAGGGTGATCGTTCCTGCCGACACGGGCACCGCACCAACGATCGCCTTCAGCATCGTCGATTTGCCGGCACCGTTGCGGCCCATCACGCAAAGCACCTCGTGTTCGGCCACCGACAGCGACAGATCGTTGAGCACCCGCACCGCGCCATAGCCTGCCGTTATGCCATCGAGCGTGAGCATTCAGTCCCCCAGATAGGCGGCCTGCACCGCCTTGTCGGCGCGTATCTCGGCCGGTGTGCCCTGCGCCAGCAATGTGCCGAAATTCAGTACCGTGATGCGGTGGGCAAGATCCATCACCACATCCATGTTGTGTTCGATCAAAAGCACCGTCGCTTCGGGCACGACGCCGCGCACCAAGGTCTTGAAGACCGCGATTTCGTCATTGGCAAGCCCCTGGGTCGGTTCATCGAGGATCAGCAGCCGAGGCCGCAGCGCGAGACCCATCGCCACCTCCAGCAGCCGCTGGTGGCCGTAGCTGAGCGTGCCGGCCACCTGACCGGCGCGGCTTTCCAGCCCGACCCGGGCCAGCGCCGCGTTCGTATCGGCCTCCCGCTGGCGCGAACCGCGGCCCTGCACCGCCAGCGCCACGTTGTCGAACACGCTCAGGGCGGCATAGATCTGGGTGATCTGGAACGTATAGGCGATGCCGGCGCGCACCCGCGCATGGGCCGGAAGACGGGTGATGTCGCGCCCGGCAAAGCGGATGCGGCCCGATTGCACAGGGATGCGCCCCGACAGCAGACCGACAAAGGTGGTCTTGCCCGCGCCATTGGGGCCGATGAGCGCGTGTATCTCGCCCTGGCGCAGGTCGAAATCGACGCCATCGACCGCCTTCAGCCCGTCGAAGTGACGGGTCAGGCCGCGCGCCTCGAGCAGCGTCAGGGCAGCCATGTCGCCGCCTTCGCGCGAATTGCGCCCAATATCCCCCTGGGCGCGAACAGCACCAGAAGCACCAGCGCCGCGCCGGTGACGAACTGATGCGCATCGGTAAGCGAACTGGCGTAATCGATGATGTAGAACATCAGCAGCGCCCCGAGGAACGGGCCAAGCACGGTGCCCGCCCCGCCAAGCAGCACATATAGCAGCGGCAAGATCGAGTATTGCACCGAGGCGAGGCTGGCCCCCACATAGCCGAACATCAACCCGTAGGCCGCCCCGCCGAGGCCCGCATAAAGCCCCGAGACGACCAGCGCCGCCAGTTTCACCGCGAAAGGGTTGTAGCCGAGCATCCGGCTTCTTTCCTCGTTCTCGCGCATCGCGACCATCACCCGCCCCCAGGATGAGCGGGCCAGCGCGAGATTGACCAGCAGGGCGGCCGCGAACAGGGTCAGCGCCACCAGATAGCGGCTGGCGTCGTCGGAAAGGTCGATCGGCCCGATGGCGCGGGCGGCGCGGGTGATGACGATGCCCTCATCGCCGCGCGTCCACTGGCCGAAATAGAGGATCGCCAGATATCCGGCCTGTGCGAACATCAGCGTCACGATCATGAAGGCGACACCCGTGGTGCGCAGCGCCAGCACGCCCACCGCCAGTGCCATCAGCCCGCCCGCGAAGGTGCCCGCGACCAGCCCCGGCCCGGCCGGCAGCCCCAGATGCATCACCCCCATGCCCGCCCCGTAGAGCCCGGCGCCGAACAACAGGGCATGACCGAGACTCAGCAGCCCGGTATAGCCGAAGGCGATGTTGTAGCCCATCGCATAGATGCTCAGCACCATGATCCGGGCAAGATTGGCATGGTGATAGGCGGGCGCCAGGAAATGCGCCAGCAAAAGCGCCGCCAGCACCGCCAGATGCAAGACAAGCGCCCTGTCGGCCTTCATGGCGCGCGCTTTCCGAAAAGCCCCTGCGGGCGGAACACCAGCACCATCGCGACAAGCAGTGTCGCCAGGATCTTGGCCAGCGTCGGGGCGAAGAAGGTCGAGATGACGCCATCCGACAGGCCGATCAGAAGCGCCGCAACGAGCGTGCCGCGCAGCGACCCGAGCCCCCCGATGATCACCACGATGAACGACAGGAGCAGCGGATCGCCCCCCATCAGGTAATGCGCCTGCCGGATCGGCACGATCAGCACCGCCGCGACCGCCGCCAGCCCCGCGCCCATCGCGAAGACCCCGGCGTAGACCCGGTCGACATTGATCCCGAAGGCGCGCGCGGTATCGCGGTCTTGCTGGGTTGCGCGCATGATCAGCCCGGCCCTGGTTCGGGTCAGGATCAACCACACCGCCAACAGCAAGAGCCCCGCGGCGGCGACGACGACAAGCTTGTAGCCCGCGTAGCCGAACCAGGGCAGTTGAATGCGAAAGCTGAACGGCGCGGGCACGGGCCGCGCATCGGGGCCGAAAAAGCTCAGCGCCGCCTGTTGCAGGATGTAAAGCAGGCCGATGGTTGCCACGATGGTCGGCTCGGGCGCGTAGTTCAGCCGTTTCAGCACCAGAATGTCGGCCAGCGCCGCGATGGCCCCCACGATCAGCGGACAGACCAGCAGCGCCACGGCGAAGGCCACCGGCGCCGGGCCCGGCACCGATACCGACACGAACCATGCCAGCACCGCGCCCAGCATGAAGAATTCGCCATGCGCGACATTGACCACCCGCATGATCCCGAAGACCAGCGACAGGCCCGACGCGGTCAGCGCCAGCACGGCGGCGGTGACGAGACCCTCCATCAGGGCCAAGAGCAGGAAGGGTCCGAAATCCACCGGGCAATCATCCGCGCGGGAAGCTCCCGCCCGCCTCAAGAACTCAGAAGCTTTGCGTCGTGTAATCGGTCTCGTCGGGATAGAAGCCGTCTTCCATCGTCGTCTGATGGACGCGCGTCAGCTTGCCCTCGGCAAGATTGGTGATGGATTGCAGGCCGAAGACCTGATGGGTCTTGCCGTTGAATATTTTCGGCCCCTGCGGATGTTCCTGGCTTTCGTCGAAGCCCGCCGTCGCCTCCAGCGCCTCGACAAAGGCCTGCCGGTCGGTGGTGGACTGATAGCCCGACTCTTCCATCATCTGTTTGATCACGAAAAGCGTCTCCCAGGTCGAGAACATGTGCGAATAGGTCGACACATCCGTCGGATCCGACACCGACGCGCCATTGTCATCGACCCCGACGGCGGCGCGGTAAAACGTTTCGTGTTCGGAGGCGTCGGCCTGTTTGTAGCGCGGATAGCCTTCCCAGAAATGGGTGCCTTCGAGAAATTCCAGGCCCGGGCTGTCGATGCTGACCGCTTCGAGGCTGTCGATGAAGCCGAAGATTTCCGGCCGCGCCCCCGAGCCGTAGAATTCACCCATTTCCTTGACGAAGGTCAGAACCGCCGGGCCGACCATGACGTGATACAACACTTCGGTATCGTTCGGAATCTGCGGGAAATAACGGGTGAAATTGGTTTCGGTGGGGGGAATGGCGATCTGTTTGATCACCTCGCCGCCCTGCGCCACGACGGCGGCGGTGAAGTAATCGCGGTGATCGTGACCGAAGGCGTAGTCGGGAAACACCATGGTGACCTTCTTGCCGAGGTTCGCGGTGACCCACGGGGCCATCGACTTGACCTGGCTTTTCACATCGGTGATGCTGGGCTGGAGCGTCCAGCGGTTCAACGCCCCCGCCGCGACATGGTGGCCTTCCGAGCAGACGAGATAGGGCACCTTCAATTCGCCCGCGCGCGGGGCCGAGCCCATCACCACATGCGAAAAGAGCGTCCCCAGGATCATGTCGCATTTGGCCTGGGTTACAAGCTTTTCGACCACCTCGGCGCCGCGTTTCGGGTCGGTCCCGTCATCCTCGAAGATCAGTTCCACCGGGCGGCCATTGATGCCGCCGCCATCGTTGATCACCTTCAGCGCCGCATTGGCGGTCCGTTCATACCATCGCCCGTAGGATGCGCCGATGCCGGTGCGATGCACCTGAAAGCCGAGCTTGATCGTCGCCGAGGATTGCGCCTGCACGAAGCGCGGCAGCGCCGAGCCCGCCGCGATGGCGCCGGTGCCAAGGGCAAGCCCCTTGAGAAGGGAACGCCGGGTGGGCGTCGTGGTGATCAGTTTTCCGGTCATCTCTCATCTCCGCTCTTGGGGTTTGGCACAACTCGTTCGCCGCCGGTGCCTTTGGGGCAGAATGTGCATATGCCAGCGAAAAGTCCAAGGATTTCTCAGCCGCGTGACGCGGCCTTCGCCTAGCCCGCGGTCGGCGTCGCCAGCAGCCAGAGTCCCAGGCAGGTATAAAGTACCATCAGCAGGGTGACGGGCAGGTGAGCCCGGCCCGGCAAGCCGCCGTCACCGTTGCGCGCCAGTTTCAAGCTGAGGATCACCGCCAGAAGATGCGCACCCAGAATGACCGCGAATTGCGCGTTCCAGATGGCCCGCACCCCCGAGCGGTCGGCGAGGAAGCCGAAAGATACCCAGTGCGGGCCAAGCCCGAAGAGATCCCAGCCACGGCCCAGCGGATCGCTGAGGGCGGCCACCAGATATTGCCCGCCGGTCAGCAGCGCCACGAGATAGTGGGCGATATGATAACCCGCCGCGATGGGCAGGAAGGCAAGCATCAGCGGCCCGATCCGCTGGCGCAGATCCGCCGCCCCGGCCAGTCTGAGGCCCAGCGCGATGGTGGCAAGGATGGTGGCCGCGCTGAGTGCCCAGACCGCCAGCAAGCCGATGCTGTTGATCCCCGTGACGGCGGAGCGACCGGGATGTTCCAGCGGGTTGATGCCGACCCGCCCGAGCCACCAGAAACTATGCGCCAGCCCGTCGAAACTGACCGAAGCCAGCACCAGCGTGACAAAGGCGATGCCGCTGGCGGGCAGCGCCGGCATGGCCAGAACCCGGGTACCGGGCAGACCCGCCATTACGCTGAGCCGCCCGCCCGCCTCTTGCCCCCAGAAGGGCGCGATTCTGGCGATGAAGGCGAAATAGACGGTCAGGAATTCCCCCTGATCGAGCCAGTCTTCGCCCTCTGCCACGGCCAGGGCAAAAATCAAGACCCAATAGCCCAGAACCACCTTTGCCAGCCAGGCAGGGGAGTCGGGCGCCAGCGAGACGATTTCAAACCAGGCAAAGCCCAGATAACCCGCCACCGCCGGCCAGTGGGCCCAGCGCGCCAGGCCAATCGCGCCGCGCCAGCCCAGTGTGGCGCGCAGGCTGCGCACCGGCCCCCGCCAGGGGCCGAGATCGCGCCAGAGATTGCCGAAAAGCGCGCAGGCCACCGTGAGAGCGACCCAGATCACCGTCCAGACGGTCAGCGGCAACAGGTTGCGCAGGGGGTCGTGGCTGCCCCACAAGCCGACGGCGATCAGGATGAACAGCGCCACGCAGGAAAGCCAGCTTGTCACTTGCCCGCCAAGAAGGACGGGGCGAATGAAAAGCCTGTGCGGGACGAAGGCGGGCAATCGGCCACTCAGGGCCGCCACCAGCGCGGTCAGCGCCACCGCCGCGCCGGCCCCGGCGATGTAATACCCGGTGGGCAGGGTTTGCAGCACCATGCGTTCGGACGCATGGGCCAGCACCGGCCGCGGCGCTGAAAATGCAGCCAGTGCCAATGCCAGTGCCCGTGCCAGCGTCATGGATGGTGCGGCCCTGCCGCCGGCAGTGTTTCCGCCCGATTGCGGCGGGGTCGCGCTCACTCTTGCGGGCCGACCGTCAGTTCGACCGGGGCCAGCCCGTCGACCTCGCCCACGAGCCTGTCTCCGGGCCTGACCGGCCCCACCCCGGCGGGTGTGCCGGTAAGGATCAGATCGCCGGGGCCGAGATGATAGAGCGTCGAAAGATGGGCGATGATCGCGGGCACCGGCCAGACCATGTCCGACAGATGCGCGCGCTGCACCGGTTCGCCGTTCAGCAGCAGCGAAATCGCCTGCGGCCCGGGCTTGCCGAATTCCGTCGCCGGCGTGATCGCCCCCAGGATGGCGCCTTTCTCGAAATCCTTGGAAATATCCCAGGGTTTGCGCGCCTCCTTGGCCCTGGCCTGCAGATCGCGGCGCGTCATGTCGAGCGCTGTGGCATAGCCGAAGACCGCCGCCATGGCCGCGTCTTCGGCTACGCGGAATACCGGTGTGCCCAGGGCCACGGCGAATTCCATTTCATGGTGGTAGTTCGCGGTGGCCGGCGGATAGGGAACAGTCGCCCCCGAACGGGCCATATGCACGGGGCATTTGGTAAAGTAGAACGGCGCGTCGCGGTCGACCTGGTTGCCGAATTCGGCCGCATGGTCGGCATAGTTGCGCCCGACACAGAAGATGCGCGCGACGGCATAGGATTTGGCGCTGCCGCGAATCGGCAAGGTGGCCGGGGCCGGGGCGGGAAACTGAAGCTGGGTCATTCGCCGTAGGGTATCCAGATGTTTTTCACCTGCGTTGCCTTTAGCAAGAATTCGCGCCCCTGACCATCGGTGCCGTGCCAGTCGCGGTTGGCCAGCGTCCAGGTGGTTTTCAGATTTCCGGCGCTGGCCGCCTCGACCATCCGCGCGCCCTGCGCCGATCCCGCGTACCACATCGCGGCCACGTCATCGTGATCGGCCAGGACTCTGGCCAGATCGTCACGCGGCCCGGTGACGATATTGACCACGCCGCCCGGCAGGTCGGAGGTATCGAAGACCTGATAAAGATCGGTGGCGGCCAGCGGCATCGACTGCGCGGGGATCGCCACCACCCGGTTGCCCATGGCGATCGCCGGAAGGACGAGACTGACGAAGCCCAGCAGCGGCGCGTCATCGGGACAGGCGATGCCCATCACGCCGAAGGCTTCGGGCATGGCCAGCGTCACATGGGCCGATCTGGTCTGATGCACGGCGCCGTCGAACTTGTCGGCCTGGGCGGCATAGTAAAACACCCGGCGGATGGTGGCGGCGACCTCCCGGGCGGCCTTGGGAACGCCTGCGGATGTCAGCCGCGCGGTGAATTCGGCCTCACGGGCGGCGAGGTTTTCGGCAATGTAGTAAAGCACCTGCGCCCTGCCATGGCCGGTCGCCCCGCCCCAGCCCGCGGCCCTGTGCGCCGCCTCGACGGCATTGCGGATATCCTTGCGGTTGCCAAGGCCGGCAAGGCCGATCAGGCCCTTGTTGCCCCGCACGCCATAGCAATAGCCGCTGTCGGGGCGTTGTTGCGCACCGCCGATATACATCTTGGCGGTGCGGTCGATGGCCGCGCGGCCGCCTTTGGCCGGGGTGGCCGGATCGGGCGCGGCATCGAGCCGCCCGGTTTCCGCCTCGGGCCGCACCTTCGGGGCCGGGGCGCAAAGATATTCGCGCATCCCTTCGCGCCCGCCTTCGCGGCCAAAGCCGCTTTCGCGGTAGCCGCCGAAACCGGCCCCTGCGTCGAAGATGTTGGTCGAATTGATCCACACCACACCCGCCTTGACCCGCGCACCGATATCGAGCGCCAGATTGATGTTTTCCGACCAGATCGAGGCGGCCAGCCCGTAGCGGGTGTTATTGGCCAGCGCCACCGCCTCATCGGGGGTGCGGAAAGTGGTGAGCGTGGCGACGGGGCCAAAAATCTCCACCTCGGACAGGATATTGGCGGGGGCGACATTGGTCATGAAGCCGGGGGCGAAAAAGCTGCCTCTCGCGGGCAGGTCGCAGTCGGCCTGATGCAGGACCCCGCCCTGAGCGGTACCCTGGGCGACCAGATCGCGGATGCGCGTCAGTTGCACCGGATCGACGATGGCGCCTATATCGGTGGATTTGTCCAGCGGATCGCCGAGGCGGAGCCGGGCCAGCCGCGCGGTCAGGCGCGCGACAAAGGGTTTTTCGACCGCCTCGGCCACAAGGATGCGGCTGCCCGCGCAGCAGACCTGGCCCTGATTGAACCAGATCGCGTCGACCACGCCTTCGACCGCCGCATCGAGATCGGCATCGGCAAAGACCACGAAGGGCGATTTGCCGCCCAGTTCCAGCGTCAGCTTCTTGCCGGTGCCCGCCGTTGCCCTGCGGATCTGGCGGCCCACTTCGGTCGAACCGGTAAAGGCGATCTTGTCCACCTCGGCGCCGACCAGCGCCGCACCGGTGCCGCCATCGCCGGTCACGATGTTGACCACCCCCTCGGGCAGGCCGGTCTCGGCGCAGATTTCGGCAAAGGCAAGCGCGGTCAGGGGCGTGTATTCGGCGGGTTTCAGCACCACGGTATTGCCCGCCGCCAGCGCCGGCGCGATCTTCCAGGCCAGCATCAGCAGAGGGAAGTTCCACGGGATGATCTGGCCGCAGACGCCGACCGCCACCGATCCGGGGAATTCATCTTCGAGCAGCTCGGCCCAGCCGGCGTGGTGATAGAAATGCCGGACGACCAGCGGCACGTCTATATCGCGGGTTTCGCGGATCGGCTTGCCATTGTCGAGCGTTTCGAGAACGGCGAGGAAGCGTTGACGTTTCTGCACATGGCGGGCAAGGGCATAGAGCCACCTGGCCCGTTCGTGGCCGGGAAGTTTCGCCCAGCCCGGTTGCGCGGCGCGGGCGGCCTTGACCGCAGCGGCGACATCGCCGGGCGATCCCTGGCTGACCCTGGCGAGCCGGTCCCCCGTGGCCGGGTTGGTCACCGCGAATGTCTTGCCGGGCCGGGTGAAGGCCCCGCCGATGAAATGCCCGAACTCCTGGCGGGCGGCCAGCCATTGCATCACCTCGCCCGAGGCTTCGGGGGCGGGCCCGTAGTCCATCGTCGCGAGTATTTCGGTCACTTGGGGCATCCGCACATTCTGCTTTCTTCTGGCCCGGCCGGTTGTCGCGGCAAGGCGCCTTCGGGGGTTGGGGTGGCAAACGGCCCGCGCAGCGCGAAAGACGCGCGCGCCGCATGGGCGCGGCGTTGCGGCGCACATCCGTTGCGGTCACGCCAGCGCATGGCGAGAGGACGCAGCATAGCGCCCGGTGACGAAATGTTCCAACTGGCGTTCGATATCACCCAGCATCGACGAGGCCCCGAGCCTGAACAGATCGGGGCACAGCCAGTCGTTGCCCAGTTCTTCCTTCATCAGGATCTGCCAGGCGATGGCGTCCCTGGCAGTCTTCAGCCCGCCCGCCGGCTTGAAACCGACCTGCTGGCCGGTGCGCCGCCCGTAATCGCGCAGCGCCCGCACCATGATCAGGCTGACCGGCAGCGTGGCGTTGACGCCTTCCTTGCCGGTCGATGTCTTGATGAAATCGGCCCCCGCCTGCATCGCCACCATGCTGGCCTTGTAGACATTGCGCAGGGTCTTCAGATCGCCGGTCGCGAGGATCGCCTTCATATGCGCGCCGCCGCAGGCCTCGCGCATCGCCGCCACCTCGTCATACAGCGCCGCCCAGTCGGCATTGAGCACATGGGCGCGGGAAATCACGATGTCGATCTCATCGGCGCCTTCGTCCACGCCGTAACGTATTTCGGCCAGCCTGAGCGGCAAGGGCATCAGCCCGGCGGGAAAGCCGGTGGCGACCGAGGCGACAGGAACATCGCTGCCCGCCAATCCCCTGACGGCGGCGGCCACCATCGTCGGATAGACGCAGACCGCCCCGGTGGTCAGATGATCGAGCCCCAGCCCCGCCATGATGTGATCGGCCAGGGGCCGCCGCGCCTTGGCGCAAAGGCGCATGACCCGGTCGGGTGTGTCGTCGCCCGAAAGCGTTGTCAGATCGACGCAGCGGATCGCGTTGACCAGCCAGGCCGCCTGCCATTCCTTCTTGACCGTGCGCCGTGTCGTCAGCGTCGCCGCGCGCCGTTCCGCCGCCGGGCTGTTGACCGCGATCTGGTCAAACCAGCCGGTCTGCAAGGGCACACCGCTATTGCGCGGACGGTTGGACGCGAGGGGCGATTGCGCGGGCACGGTGGATTCATCCTGTCGTTCGGATCTGCCGGATCATAGCCGAAGACGCTAGCGATTGTCGCGTCTTGCGGCAATGCGGTTATTTGACCGCCGGGTCAAAGGCCGGATCATTGACGCGGCTACTTTCGCGGCGTGCCTTTCCAGGTTCGCAGCCAGCCGGTAAACCGGCCCCAGACCCCGCGCGCCCGGCCCGCCGCCAGATCGGCGCGTTCATCGACGCTTTCCCAGGCTTCCTCGACGTTTTCCAGTAGCGGATCGATGGAGCGTTCGCGAAATTGCAGCCACATCCGGCGAAACAGCAGCACGAGGATAACGAAAGCGATCAAGAGCACGATATTGACCCAGGGAATGATCGTCGCATCCGGCCCCGCCACCGGACGGATCCCGACGGCATTGGGAAAGGTGGAAAGGTAGACGATGCGCCAGCCATAGCGGGTGACGGCCACCCATTGCGGATTTGCGGCGGTCGATTTCAGATCTTCCGCCTCGGTTTGCAGATTGGCGGTGTCGAACTTGAAATAGGGCGGCCAGGACCAGCCGGTATCCTCGTTGCGATAGACCATCGGATCGCCGTTGGCCAGAACCGTCTGGATGAACTGCACATCGCGGTTGGCCAATGTGCCGGCCTGATCGTCGGGACTGGACCAGAAGATCCGCGTCCAGTCATGCAGATCCTGACGTTCCTGATAGGTATTGACCACCCGCACGATATCATGGCGCGGCAAGGTGTAGTGCAAGAACCCCCCGACGATCAGGATCGCCAGCGCCCAGAGCGACCATTTCAGCCGCCTGCGCCCCTTGCTGCCCTTCGGCAGCCAGATGTTGATGCCCACGACCACGCCGACGATGACGAGAGCAACGATCCCCCAGTAAATCCAACCCGACATCGCCACCTCCTATTGGTAATTGACCAGATAGACCGTCACCGCCACCACGATCATCGGGATGACATAGACCAGCCAGATCAGCTTCTTGCGCAACCCCTTTTCATAGTCGCGCATCCCGGCCTCTATATAGGCGCTGCGTTCGGCATTGCCCTGCCCTTCGGGCGGATATTCGTCCCAACGTCTTTCCAGCTTTTCGCGCCGCACCGACCGCGAATAGACCGACACCAGAAAATAGATCACCGACAGGCCGATGAAACCGAAAAGGGCAAGGCGGATCAAGGCAATCATCTGCGTTCCCTTCTCACGGCGCCCCAGGGGCCGACAAGATCGACGATATCGCGCCCGCCCGCTTCTGGGCGTTCCGCCGATGGCTCGGCCATCCCCGGTTCGGCCCCGAACAGCGCCGCCCGCGCGCCAGCCTTGTCTATCTGATACTCGCGTTCAAGGAAATCGGCGACATAGGCTTTTTTCGGCTCCGACCAGCCCTTGTAGAGGTGGTAGAACAGCTCCTTGTGGCAGATGAATAGCTGGCGCACATCAAGCGGCGCCAGTTCGGCCAGCAGCATGTTCACCAGATCGCGGTCGGCATGCGGGCGGGCGCGCAGCGTGTAGAAATAGGCCGGATGGGTCGAGGTGATGCGTGGCCAGGGCCCGCCGGTTTCAGCCCAGCGCAGCACCGCGGCGAGGCCCTGAAACGCGTCCGGCAGACGCGCGCCCAGCCGTTGCGCCACGCCGCGCAATTCGCGCCGCGACCCCGACCCGGTATCGAGTCCCAGCGTCGAGGCCGCATCGACCAGGATGAAATCCATCTTCTGGCGCAGGATTGCCGCCGCATCGGCGCCGCGCGCGGTGACGATGGGTTCGGCCAGATCGTTCAGTTCCAGAAACCGGGCGATGTGGTTGCGCGCGCCGATCTCGAAGACATGGGCGATCGGCAGGGGCCCCAGATCCTGGCGCGGCCCCGCGGTGATCGCCGCCGGATGCGCCACATCGCGAAAAACATAGATGCCGCCGAAATGCGCAGTCCAGAAATTGCCCTGATCGAAACTGGTGGATTTCAGCGCCACCGGATGGCGCACCACATCGCCCGCGGTCCTGGCCAGGCCGATCATCTCGGCGATCAGCACATCGTCCCACCAGGCGTCTTCCTCCTTGCGGAAGCGTTCGATCAGCCCGGCCAGCTTCTGCGCTTCGGCCAGTTGATTGCCGGTGGTGTCGGCGGTGACGGTAATCCGGCGGATATCGAAAAGCCGCGCCGCGCTGGCCAGATCATAAACGGTGTTTTCCAGCTCTCCCGCCACCGCATCGCGCGCCGTCAGGCTGAAGAGCTGCGATTCGTTCTCTGCGATGAACTGACGCAGGATTCCGCGCGAGGTGGAGAATTTGGCATTGAGGAGCGGCGCGTTCTTCTGATCGGTGGTCAGCAGGATGAACTGCCGGTTGCAGCCCTTCGGATTGAGGTAAAGGTGGTCGCCCAGATCATCGCCCACCTCGGGCGAATAGCCGGAAATGTCAATGTGAAAATCGGTCAGCGCGGTCGTCTTGCCTGTCAGTTGTTTCAGCGCCCGGTTGTAGCGCGCGATCAGCGCCGGGCTTTCGACGTGGATGAGATTGCCGAACATCAGACCCTTTTCGATGAGGCGTTTCATGTCACAACTCCTCAGTCGCGCGGCTTGCCTTCGGCAACCCATCTTTTCATGGCCGTCAGAAGTTCCGCCGTGGAAAAATCCAATATGTCATCTTCTGAAAAACCGGCCGCAATCTGCCTCTCCAGGTGCCATTCTTGGAAATCCTCGTACTCACTCAGCACACGGGCAGCACCTACCGTTTCGAAGTCTCCCTGACCGACCAGCCAGTTTCGTACTTTCCGCATGGCAACAGCATAGTTGCCCGCATGAGCTTCAATATCGCATCCGGCGAGGTCAGAAATTGCAACCTGATATCTGTATTGTTGCTCCTCAAGCACAAGGATTTTCTTCTCCGAAAACTGCTCGCCGCCATAGTTCCGGCATCCGAAATCCAGCCCCAGCTCAAACGGCATGTTGAGTCGATAGTGCTCACCAACCGTTCGCGCCTGACAGCGACTCAAGTCGTGAATTGAGTATTTGGAGGACACTATGAGTTCTTGAATTTTGTCGATCCGCGTTTCACCCGCGTCACTTCTCTCGGTGGCAATGCGCGGCGTCAGTCCAAATCGAACCAACGTGAACAATACCGCTTGAAGTATCGATTCGTACTCGGTGTCAAAAGGACAGTTTACGAATACGTTTCGACTAAACCCCGAATCGGCCAAGCTCAACCTTTCGATGGAAAAGGATCTTTGCCGTATGAGTCCCTTTCACGAATACGGCCATCTCGACCGTGAATGTAGAGCTCGGTTCCCTGATTTTTGGCAATTTTTCGCGCCTCGGAAATCGCTTCCCTTTGTGTGTCAAAGGTACGCGTAGCTCGATCAGAGCCTGCTTTGCGAACACTCCAGCGCCCGTCGCGGGGAACGACATGTTGTCCTTTTCCAGCCATCAAACGCTCCCAACAATTTTTACTACGCTCGCGGATAACATAATCCTGCCAAAGGTCCGTTTCCAGCGCAATTGCATCATCACCCCTTCACCTCCAGATACCGCCGCTTGGCCTCTTCCATCCGCCGCATGTCCCGCACCGCGTTCTCGATAGCCACTTCGTCCGACTTGTCGGCATAGCGGAATTCGCTGTCCGCATAGCGGTTGATCTCCTGCACCACCATCTCGGTGGTGATCGGCTTGCGCAGCTCCGCGATCATCGCCGCCTTCTCGTCGTAAGGCTTGAACAGGAACAGATCCGGCTCTTCCATCCACGCGTCAGGCAGCTCGAAGTCCATCGCCCGCACCTTCACCGCATCGGTGATGTTCTTGATCGCCCGGCCGGTGAAACGCGGGTCGGCTTCCTGAATGG
This sequence comes from Paracoccaceae bacterium, assembly GCA_020446815.1. Taxonomy (GTDB): domain Bacteria; phylum Pseudomonadota; class Alphaproteobacteria; order Rhodobacterales; family Rhodobacteraceae; genus Albidovulum. Next base: position 89,060 of record JAGRDY010000018.1, on the reverse strand, counting down.
CCTTCAGATAGGCCCCGAGCTTGGCGATCGTGTCGAGGGCGCCGATCCGCGCCTCGACATCGTTCCACACCGCCGTCAGCCCCGCCTCACGCGGAACCGCGTGGCCGGCGAAACTTGCCGCCACCGCGCGCCTGATCTCCTGAGCCGCGTAAAGTTCGTGATCGCCCAGCGGAATGCCATGGTTCTTGCCCAGAAGCAGCGCGAGAATGTCGATGTAGTCCTCGCGGGTCTGCGGCCCATCGACCAGAAACCGCGCCCCGGCGCGCTGGCGGAGCGCATCGTCCACGTTTTCCGGGAAGTTGGAAAACATCCCGAAGGTGCAGTTGCCGCGCACCACGGTATTGGCCCCGGCGAAGGCCTCCATCAGCACCGCCGTGATCTCCTGCTGGCCCGCCGATGACTGCCGGTCGCCGCGCTTTCCGGCCACCTGGTCGATATCGTCAACCGTTCCGAAACCGATCACCGCGGGGTCCGTCACCCCGGTGATGAATGCCTTGGCGTTCTGCCCGGACTTGCCCTGATAGGAATCGACGTTGTCGATGGACAGATTGGCGTAGCGGAACGGATAACCGGCAATCTCGCAATAGCCGTGCAGCAGCCCCGCCATCATCTGGATGAGCGTGGTCTTGCCGGTCCCCGGCTTGCCATCGCCCATGAAGGTGAAGATGAACCCGCCCATCTCGACAAAGGGGTTGCTCCCTTGTTTGAAATCATAGGCCATCAACATCTTGGCCAGCCGCATCGCCTGATACTTGGCGATATGGTTGCCCACCACCTCATGCGGCTGCTTGAAACTCATCTCCAGCACCGTGCCCCTGGCCCTGCGCGCCGGATCGAAACCCGAAATGGGAAAATCGTCCGCCTCGACCCGGAAATTGACGCCGGTAAAAGCGGTCAGGCGCGGCGCTGTCGCGGCGCGCATACGCACCTTGTCCATCAATTGTTCGGCAAAAGCCAGAACCGTGGCGATCAGCGTCCGTTCGTCCCTGGCAAAGACCGCGATGTCCTGATCCAGCTCCCAGAGCGCGCCATGCAACGCCAGCTGCGCATTATCGGTCAACACCTCTTCGACCACGCCGATATCCACCGTCCCTTCCGCGGCATGTTCCGCCAGCAGGAACGCCGTGGCATTGGCGAAAACCGACAGCGCCACCAGCGCCTCGGCGGCCAGCAATTCGGTGAACTCGGCCGCGCGCGCGCCCGGCAGGCGGTTTTCGAGATTGGCCTTCTTCAACTCCACCAGCCCGGTCTGGCGCGAAAACACCTCCCCCATCGCCAGCGAAATCGCCAGCGCGCGACGCAGCGCATGGGCGGTGGCCGCCTGCAAGGGCGAGGTCAGCGGATCGTCATCATCGGCCAGGGCGATCCGGTCGATCAGCCGCACCCCCTCGCTGCGCGCCATCGAACGTGTCACCAGCCCCGGCGTGGTCGATCGGAACCGCCGCTGCATGCCCGCCACTTCGGGCGATTTTTCCGCCGCCATCACCGTCAGCTTGGCGGTGGCCAGACGCGGCGCGTGATCGATCCCCATCAGCATTTCCGCAGCCGCCGCATAATGGGCGCGAACCGCTTCCTCTTTCAGCTCCATCTCGTTTCTCGGCGCGCTCATCGCAGATCCTCGCTCAACCGCATCTCTTCTGTTCAAAAATACCTCCGGGGGTGCGGGGGCAGGCAGCCCCCGCTCCGCCCTATCGGTACACCATCACCCGGCCCTCGCGCCCCACCACGAATTTGCGCATGTCGCGAAACCCCGCCGGATCCCGTTCGGCCAGCACCTGGAACGGCCGCTGCGGCAGTATCAGCGCCCGGATCATCCGTGTCGCGCCGCTCTGCGCCCCGCCACCGGCAAACGGATCGAGCCGGAACACCTCGCGCTCGACGCTGGAAAACCAGCCCCGGTCGAGCTCGACGCGCGCGCTTTCCAGCTCCTCGATGGCCCAGGCCAGCGCCCAGTCCTCGCCCGCCGGCGCCTTCGCCTCGTCCAGCACCTCGCGAATCGGCCCGGTCTGGAGCGTGAAGGCGCGCGAATACATCGGCCCCAGATGCAGGCGGCGCAGGCGTTTTGGGTGCAGATCGTGGAAATCGGCGTCAAACCCCCTGGCAATCGTGACAAGCTTCAGCCCCCCCACCGATTGCGCCAGCAGGTGCGCCTGGGCCGCGGGCCAGCGCCGTTCATCCAGAGGCAGGGCCCTGCGTCCGGAATCCTCGACCTCCATCAGATAGACCACCGGCACGTTCAACTGACTGTCATAGACCGCCCAGTGCAGCATGAACCGCCGCCGGTCCTCGCCTATATCGGCCAGCCATTGCGCCTGCGGATGCATCTGCGGGTAAAATACCCCGCCCGCCATCAGCGCCTGATAATAGAGCCGCTGCGACAGCGCGAATTGCAGATGCGTCGGCACCACACGGTCGCCGACGATCTGGCGCACCATGTCGTCTTTCAGCCGCGCCGCATCGGGCAGATCCCGCAAATGCCGATCGGCCTGGGCGGCGTCATTGGCCATCGTCACCAGTTCCTGATAGATCGGAAAGCCGCTTTCGTGCAGATCGATGGTCAGGTGTTTCTGCCCGATCCCGTCAAGCCTGCCGGAGACGAGGTATTTCAGGCTCAACGCCTTGAAGCTGCGGGCAATCGCGCGGATGTAATCCTCAAGCACGGCACCGTCGAGGCCAGAGAAGGTCTTGTCCTTCTCCATCTCCCCGGCCACGCCGGAGAGAAGCCGCGTGATCGTCTCGAACTTCGCGAAATACCGCCGCGCGGCGAGGTCGTCGTCCAGCGCCTTGTGGTCGGTGGTCAGGTCAAGGTCGGGCAAGCCAACATCTCCAAAGCCTTCGCCCATCGGCGTGTAAATCGTCCCAGCGCCGATTCACGGTTCCAATCGTCTCCCCCGGCCTCAAGTGGCCTATCCTTTGAAGAAAAAGCCCCGACATGCGCAGGATGTCAAAGTAGGCCGGGAATGCGAACACGAACGCCGGGATGATCCAAAAGGGAAGCGCAACGAAACTCATAAAGGACATTGCGAGCAGAAACCCGATTTCACCAAAGATTGCATAGGCGAGCATACAGGGGACCAAGGCGACAAGCACCACGGGAACCAGAATCGACGTCATCCGGAGCACCAACCATACGAGCCCGACCCAGACAGCCCACACTCCCACCAACGGATTCCACCGTCGCAATCCATACTCATACGCCGAACGGGTGCTATTGCACTCCAAAGCCTTTTGGTCGGTGGTCAGGTCAAGGTCGGGCATCACGATCATTGCCTTCGCGGTCGACATGCAGCCACCAGAGCCAGAACCGGGCGTCGAACCATCGTGTGAACCGCTCCCGCATTGTCATCCCGCACACGCTTAGAGTCGAATGCTTCAAATAGGAGTACATCCAGCGATGGATCGGCCGCACTACACCTCCGAAAAGTAGGAAGACCGCGGCGGCCAACAGCAATGGGCCGGACATCCATGCCGAGGCGTTCGCCGCCCGCGCAAGTCCGGCATTCCACAGCAAGACCGAAGCCCAGCCGCACAAGAGGCCTGCTACGAGACATCCAACTCCGCAAAGCCGCGCAAACCTAACCTGAGCAGCGAAGCGCATCACCCACCATACAAGTTCTTGTCATGTTTCTCGACAATCTCCTGAAACCTGCGGGCAAAGCGCTCATCGGCCTTGGCCTTCTGCTCCAGCACCTTGCGGGCAAAGACCATATGCTCTTCGTGGGCCTCCATCATCTCGGCCATGCGCTGGTTGGTCGCCGCCCCGATTCCGGCCATCGCCGACTGGGCCTCCTGATCGGTCTGCACGCCGATCTCGTTGATGCGGTGCGCCACGTCCTGCTGCTGCGCGGTCTTCAGGGATTTGGTCAGTGCATCGTAAAGCACCACCCGCTGCTTGGTGTCGGTCTGCAGCTTGTTGATCAGCACCATCTGCGTCGCGGCCTGGTTTTGCAGGCTGTCCACCCAGGTCTTGCCCTTTTCGATATAGCGCTCCAGCGTCTGCGACTTGGCGAGCTTCACCTGCTCGTCCTGCACCATCGCGTTGTATTGCTTGTTCAGCTCCGCCAGCTCGCTTTCCAGCTTGGTGCGGGCGGCGGCATCCTGTTCGACGGAAATCCTGTTTTCCAGGTCGATCAGCCTGGGATCCATCGCCAGAATCGCGGCGCGCAGCCCTTCAAGCTCGCTCACCGTCGTCTCGCGGTCGGTCAGCGTCCCGGTCAGATTGGCCTCGACCCTGGCCTTGTGCTGGTTCAGCACCGCCAGCTGCCCTTCGAGCAGCTTCACGATCACATCCGACTTGCCGATCAGGTCCTGCAGCTTGTCATCGATCGATGCCGCGCGCAGGCGTTCCTGCCGCATCGCTTCGGATTTTCCCGCCGAAAAGACCCCGACGAAAGATTCCCAGCCGGTTTTTGACCGCATCTCGTCGAAATCCCTGGAAAATCCCGCCGTCACATCGTCAAGCCCCATGATAAGTTCGGCGATATTGGCGTTCATCACTTCGGCATGGGCGTGCACGTCCTTTAGCGTCGCGTTTTCGATGTCGATGCTGATGTCATCGCCGGTCTGCAACTTTGCCCGCGCCGTTTCGATCCGGCTGGTGAGTTCGGAAATCCTTGCCTGAGCGTCGGCTACCTGTTCCTGGCTCTTGCGGACCTGAGCGTCAAAATCGGCCATGATGTCTCCGATGTTAAAAGGATTTACACAATGTAGATATCGCCGCGGCAATGTCACCCCCGCCGCGTCAAATACCTTATCGCAAAATACCGTACGCCCGTCATCCCCGCAAATCATGGCTTTGACGTTGCGGCGGCGGGGCCGGACGGGTAGCATTTCGCCCATGCGCGACGCAACCACCTCTGCCCTGCTGTCTGCCATTGCCGCCCGCCGCGACGATCTGGTCGCCCTGACCCGCGATCTGATCCGCATCCCCACACTCAACCCGCCGGGGCGGAACTATCGCGCTATCTGCGAATACCTGGCCAACCGGCTGGAGCGCAGCGGCTTCGGGGTGGATCTGATCCGCGCCGAAGGGGCGCTTGGCGACAGCGCCGCGCATCCGCGCTGGAACCTCGTCGCGCACCGCGACGGCGCCCGCCCCGGCGATTGCGTGCATTTCAACAGCCATCACGATGTGGTCGAAGCCGGCCATGGCTGGACCCGCGACCCTTTCGCCGCCGAGCTGGAGGGCGAGCGCATCTATGGGCGCGGCGCCTGCGACATGAAGGGCGGGCTGGCCGCCAGCATCATCGCCGCCGAAGCCTTCATCGCAGCCTGCCCCGATTACCGTGGCGCGATCGAGATCAGCGCCACCGCCGATGAGGAATCGGGGGGCTTCGGCGGTGTCGCCCATCTGGCCGAACAGGGCTGGTTCGCGCCCGAGCGGGTCCAGCACGTGATCATCCCCGAACCGCTGCACAAGGAGCGCATCTGCCTGGGCCACCGAGGCGTCTGGTGGGCCGAGATCGAAACCAGCGGCCGCATCGCCCATGGCTCGATGCCGTTTCTGGGCGATTGCGCGATCCGCCACATGGGCGCGGTACTGGCCGAGATCGAGGCCGCGCTGCTGCCGCTTCTGGCCACCAAACGCACCGCGATGCCAGTCATTCCCGAAGGGGCCAGGCAATCGACCCTCAATATCAACTCGGTCCATGGCGGCGCACGCGAGCAGGAACAGGATTATACCGGCCTTCCGGCCGCCTGCGTTCCCGACCGCTGCCGGATCGTGATCGACCGGCGCTACCTCATCGAAGAGGATCTGGCCGAAGTGAAGGGCGAGATATCGGCGCTGCTGAACCGGATCAAGGCCGAACGGCCGGGCTTTGACTATGAGATTCGCGACCTTTTCGAAGTGCGCCCTTCGATGACCGAAAAGGATGCCCCGATCGTGCGCACGACCGCGCGCGCCATCAAAACGGTGCTGGGCCGGCAAGCCGCCTATGTGGTGTCTCCGGGCACCTATGACCAGAAACATATCGACCGGATCGGGCGGCTGAAGAACTGTATCGCCTATGGCCCGGGCATTCTCGAACTGGCCCATCAGCCCGACGAATGGATCGGCATCGGCGACATGCTGGACAGCGCCATGGTCATGGCGCTGGTGCTGTCGCAGCTTCTCGCCCACTGAATTCTTCTTTGCCAAAATACTCCCGCCGGAGGCATTGCTTTCTCCGGGCCGTAACCGGCCCGGACCCGCGCGGGGGCGCTGCCCCCGCACCCCCGGAGGTATTTTTACAAAGAAGAAATCAGCCGGTGACAGCGATATTGTCGATCAACCGTACTTCGCCGAGCCAGGCGGCAGCCAGGAGGCGGGCAGGCCGTTTCGGTCGTGTGTCGAGCTGCGTCAGCGTTTCGGCGTCGCAAAGATCGAGATAGTCGATCGAGGCGAAACCCGCCTCGCAGATCGCCCGCCGGGCCGACCCGAGCACCACGGCCACGGCTTCGCCCCGCCCGACCGCGTCGCGCGCCGCGCACAGGGCGCGGTAAAGGGCGGGGGCGACGGCGCGTGCCGCATCCGTCAACCTGGCATTGCGCGACGACATCGCCAGCCCGTCGGCCGCGCGCAGCGTCGGGCAACCGGCAATGGCGACCGGGATGTTCAGATCTGCCACCAGGCGGCGCACGATCTGCAACTGCTGCCAGTCCTTTTCGCCGAAATAGGCCTTGTGCGCCCCGCAGATCAGCAGAAGCTTGGTCACCACCGTCACCACGCCGTCGAAATGGCCGGGCCGGGTCGATCCGCAATAACCTTCGCTCAGCCGCGCGACGCTGACCGAGGTGGCAAAGGCGGGGGGGTAGATCTCTTGCGCGTCCGGCGCGAAAAGACAATCTACGCCTGCGGCACGCAGCAACGCGGCATCGCGGGCCTCGTGTCGCGGATATTTCTTCAGATCCTCGGGGTCGTTAAACTGCGCGGGATTGACAAAGATCGTCACGATCACCCGGTCCGTGGCCGATTGCGCCGCCCGGACCAGGCTCAGATGCCCGTCATGCAGCGCGCCCATGGTCGGAACCACGGCGACGGACTGACCCGCCTTGCGCCAGGCGGCTACCTCGGTGCGCAGTGCCGCAACATGGCGAAGCGTCTTCATTTCGAGGTTTTTTCCGCATCCGGCGCGGTTTCGGCAAAGACATGTTGCGGGCCGGGAAAGCGGCGCGCCCGCACTTCGGCCGCATAGGCCGCGATGGCGCGCCCCGCGGCCTGGCCCAGGTCGGCGTAGCGCTTGACGAATTTCGGCTGAAAATCGCTGAACAGGCCCAGCATGTCCTCGCTCACCAGCACCTGCCCGTCACAATCGGCCGAGGCGCCAATGCCGATCGTCGGAACCGCGATGGCCTGGGTGATGTCGCGCGCCAGCGCATCGGGAACCTTTTCCAGCACCACCGAAAACGCCCCTGCCCCGGCAATCGCGGCGGCCCCCTGGCGCACCCGGGCGGCGTCATCACCCCGGCCCTGCACCTTGTAGCCCCCGAGTGTGTTGACCGATTGCGGCGTCAGGCCCACATGGCCCATCACCGGCACCCCGCGCGCCACCAGAAAGCCGACGGTGGCGGCCATGGGCACCCCGCCTTCCAGTTTGACGGCCGCCGCCCCGGTTTCGCGCATCAGCCGCGCGGCATTGGCAAAGGCCTGTTCGGGGCTTTGCTCATAGGTTCCGAAAGGCATGTCGATGACCATCATCGCCCGGTCGAGGCCGCGGGCCACGGCCTGGCCGTGCAGGATCATCATTTCCAGCGTGACGCCGAGGGTCGAGGCCATCCCGTGCAGCACCATGCCGACGCTGTCACCGACCAGAACCATGTCGCAATGCGGATCGACCAGACGCGCCATCGGTGTGGTATAGGCGGTCAGAACCACCAGCGGCGCACCGCCCTTGGCCGTGGCGATGGCGGCGGGAGTCGGGCTCTTTCGGGCGGAAGGGACACTCATCGCGTTGCACTCCGTTTTGCCTGGGGCTGCCCTCTTTTAGCTGCACCGCAGCATAGTTTCCAGACATGATCTGGACCGGACTCCGCCCGGGCGCGGCGCGGCGCACCGATCCGCCGCTTGATCGGCAGGAGAATCCTGCCCATGATGGGAGGATCGCCTCCAAGCCCCCGCACGCCCCTGGGCGGGATGGAAAGGAACTGCCATGCTCACCCGTTTCAGACTGACCGCCGCCGCCGTGCTTCTTTCGGCGGGCGCCGCGTTTGCCGCGTCCGATACCATTACCATCGGCATGGTGCTGGAGCCTCCCAACCTCGACCCAACCGCCGGGGCCGCCGCGGCCATCGACGAAGTGGTCTATGCCAACATCTTCGAAGGGTTGACCCGTTTCGGCCCCGATGGCTCGATCCGCCCCGCGCTTGCTTCTTCCTGGGATGTGGCCGAGGACGGCAAGGTCTACACCTTCCATCTGCATGACGGCGTCACCTTCCATGACGGCACCACGATGGACGCAGAGGATGTGAAATTCTCGCTCGACCGGGCCCGCGCCGAAGACAGCGTCAATGCCCAAAAGGCGCTTTTCGCCGGGATCGAGGCGGTCGAGGTGATCGACCCGCTGACGGTCAGGGTGACGCTTGCCGCGCCCAACGGCAATTTCCCGTTCAACATGGCCTGGGGCGATGCGGTGATCGTGGCGCCTGAATCCATCGCCAGCGAGGCTACCGACCCGGTCGGCACCGGCCCGTTCAAATTCGCCGACTGGGTGCAGGGCGATCATATCGACATCATCCGCAACGATGCCTATTGGGGCACGCCCGTGGCCTTGTCCAAGGCCACTTTCCGCTTCATCGCAGATCCGACGGCAGCCTTTGCCGCGATGATGGCCGGTGACGTCGACGCCTTTCCCAACTATCCCGCGCCCGAAACCCTTTCGCAGTTCGCCGCCGATCCGCGTTTCAAGGTGATTGTAGGCTCGACCGAGGGCGAAACCATTCTAGCGATGAACAACAAGCAGCCGCCGCTCGACAACATCAAGGTGCGCGAGGCAATTGCCCATGCGATCAACCGGCAAGACATCATCGACGGTGCCATGTTCGGCTATGGCACCCCCATCGGCACCCATTTCGCCCCTCATAACCCCGATTACGTCGATCTGACCCGGTATTCCAACTATGACCCGGACCTGTCGAAAAAACTGCTGGCCGAGGCCGGTATCACCAACCTCAAGCTGCGCCTTGCGCTGCCGCCGCCTACCTATGCCCGTCGCGGCGGAGAAATCATTGCAGCAGAACTTGCCGCCGTCGGCATCGCCACGGAAATCACCAATGTCGAATGGGCGCAATGGCTCGAACAGGTGTTCAAGGGCCACGATTTCGACCTGACCATCGTCAGTCATACCGAACCGATGGACATCAACATCTATGCGCGTCCCGACTATTATTTCCAATACGGCCGACCGGCCTTCATCGATCTGATGGACAGGCTGAACCTGACCACCAACCCGGCCGATCGCTCGGCGCTTCTCAAGCAGGCGCAGGAAATGATCGCTCGGGACTACGTCAACGCCTATCTCTTCCAGCTGGCCAAGACAGGAGTTGCCAATGCCAGGATTGAGGGGCTTTGGGCCAATTCGCCGACGCAGGCCAACGACCTGACGGCGGTGCATTGGCTGGAATAGCACATGACGGATCAAGCGGCCAAGCGCCGGGCGTTGAAAAGCTCGGCGTCCAGCGTACGCCTTGACACAAGTCATACCAAGGGCGGCGTGCTGTTGCCAGATCGTCTCGCCCTGCTTGACGCGATGCCGAAACATGGGGTCGTCGCCGAAATTGGCGTGGCAAACGGCGATTTCAGCGCCGAGATTCTAGCCCGGACCTATCCCGAACGGTTGCACCTGATCGACACGTGGTCAGTTGATCGTTACGCGCCCCACGAGGCAACCGTGCGCGACAGATTTGCCCCAGACATCGACAAGGGCCGCGTCATCATCGACAAGGGTATTTCCACCGACGTGTTGGCCGAATTCCCCGACGATTACTTCGACTGGGTCTATATCGACACCAATCACACCTACAAGACCACCGCCGCGGAACTGAAACTGAGCGCAACGGCACTCAAATCCGGCGGGCTGATTCTCGGGCACGATTTCTGTAACGGCAACATCGTGACGCCTGTGGTTTACGGCGTCATCCAGGCAGTCAACGAATTCTGTGTCGCCAGCAACTGGCGCTATCACTACATGACACTCGAAAGCCATGGGCATTTTTCGTTTTGTATCGGCCCCATGACATCTTCACACCAACCTGAAGTAGATTGATTGCGGAATCCTGGTGCAAGCCTTGTGCAACCCAGCGTTCAAGCGGTGGGGCGGCGCTGCTCAGTTGATCTGGGTGAATACCTCTGCTTCGGCTTCCGCCGCCTTTGCCTGACGCTCCTCGAAGGCCAGCGCCTCGGGCGAGCCTGCGGGCACCAGATAGCCATTTTCAAGTTCGACAAACGCACCTTCGGCAGCCAGTGATTGTTCTGGCGAACGCACCAGCACCCGGGTTCCCAGCGGTACGCGGTCAAAAAGGTCGATCGCGTCCTGATTGAAAAGCCGGATACACCCTGCCGATGTCTTGCGCCCGATCGTCGAGGCATTCGAGGTGCCGTGAATGCGGTATTTGGTGTCCTTGCCGTGACGGTAAAGGTAAAGCGCGCGCGCGCCCAGCGGGTTTTCCAGCCCTCCCTCCATGCCGGCGGCGAACTGGGCATAGACTTCGGGCTCGGTGCGGATCATGTTGGCGGTCGGCTGCCAGAACGGCCATTCCTCCTTGCGCGAAATCACCGCGTTGCCACGAAACCCCTTGCCTTCGCGCCCGACGGCGATGCCGTAACGGATGGCGCGGCCTTCCGGCTCCACCAGATAAAGCCAGCGCGCCCAGGGGTCGACGACAATGGTGCCGGCCGGTTCTTCGCCCGTCCAGGCCACATCCATGCGGCGGTTGTGCGGCGTCGCATAGCCCGGAACCACCTCCGGGATCAGGAAACCGTCATCCTCGACCGCCGCATAATGGGCGAGCGCCGGGTCTGGCGCGCGCGTCACCTCTTGTGGTGCGCCACAGGCCGACAGGGCAAGGGCAAGGATCAGCGGCAACACCGCACCCGGCCGCAGCAGGGGCGCAAAAGACGAGAACAGGATCATCAGGGCAGGCTTTCGTCGGCTAAATGGGCATATCGGCCCATCAGCCTCATCAGTGCTGCGCCAGTCAAGCCTTGGCGGCCTTTCACGCCAACAAAAAACCACCGGCGGAGCAGTCTGGCCACAGAGGGCCGCTTTGACGATCTCCATCACCTGGCCCGGACCGCCGATCAGCGGCGCAGCCCCCTTGCAAAGGGGCCGCGCCCGTCTTTTCCGGCCCGGTCAGCCGACCACGTTGAATTCCGGCCCGTAGGGATATTTGGTGATATCCTCGTTGCCATCCTCGGTGATGACCAGAATGTCATGCTCGCGGTAGCCTCCGGCCCCCGGCTTGTCATCGGCGATGGTCAGCATCGGTTCCATCGAGATGACCATGCCCGGCTCCAGCACCGTGTCGATATCCTCTCGCAGTTCCAGCCCCGCTTCGCGGCCATAATAGTGTGACAGCACCCCGAAGGAATGACCGTAGCCGAATGTCCGGTATTGCAGCAGATCGCGTTCGGCGAAGAAATCGTTGATCCTGGCGGTGATCTCGGCGCAACTCGCACCCGGTTTCAGCAGGCTCATCCCGTATTCATGGGCCGCCACGTTCGCCTCCCAGATTTTCAGCGATGCAGGGTCGACCTCGCGCACGAACATCGTGCGTTCAAGCGCGGTATAGTAGCCCGAAATCATCGGGAAGGTGTTGAGGCTGAGGATATCGCCCACCTGCAATTCGCGCGCGGTGACCGGGTTGTGGGCACCGTCGGTATTGATGCCCGACTGGAACCACACCCAGGTGTCGCGGTACTCGGCCTCGGGAAAGCGCTTGGCGATCTCCATCTCCATCGCATCGCGGCCCGCCATGGCCACGTCGATTTCGCGCGCGCCGGCCCTCACCGCATCATGAATGGCAAAGCCGCCTACATCGGCGACCGCCGCCCCATGCTTGATCAGCGCAATCTCGGCGGCGGATTTGTGCATCCGCTGTGTCATCGTGGCGGGCGCGATATCGACGGTTTTCGACGGCTTGAGGAAGCTCTCGAGCTTGCTCGATTGCAAGAGCGTCAGGTGATCGCCCTCATAGCCGATCACCTTGCCCGGCCCGGTCACCGACAGGATCGCGCGCCAGTAATTGTCACGCTGCCAGTCGGTATAGGTGATGTTGTCGCCATGGCAGCGCCGCCAGGGCTGGGCCGCGTCGATGCCCGCGCTGATCGTCACATCCTCGGTCGCGGTGACGACGAGCGCATAGGGCCGCCCGAACGAGCAATAAAGAAAGCCCGAGTAATAGGCGATATTGTGCATCGAGGTGAGCACGACGGCCTCGACTCCGGCGGCGTCCATGAGGGCGCGCAGGCCCCCCAGGCGGGCCTCATATTCCGACGCGGCAAAGGGCAGAACCTTCTGGCCCTGATGAAAACGGTATTGTTGCGGACGTTGTGTCATTTTGTCAGACCTCACATTTATGGGGTCGGCCCTGGCCGGAACCCTGAAAGGTCCCGGCGTACAGGACTGCGGCGAGCTGTCTTGCCAGATCGCCAAGCATCGGGGTTTCCCCCTGTGGCGACGCCATCGCCACGGGCTCGGGGGGCTTTTAGCGGCCAGGGCGTGCCAAAGCTAGTCTGAAAGCGACATGAGGCTGCGGAGGCGACGCCGGCCAATCCGGTTCCAGCCCGGCATTGTACCGGGAACGTGCGGGTCAGGTTGAACGTGCGGGTCAGGTTTTGCCAAAAACGCCGCGGTACGGTTCCGTGGCAATCGTTTCACAGGCCGAAACGCCGACACCCCCCAAGGCGAGAGCCAAGATTTTTCTTGCTTTTCATTCCTCAAGTACCCATATGCCCCGTGCGAACGTTATTCTCTTTCGACCTGCTGTTCTCCTGCCAAGGCTACAGTCTTTCGATTTTGCCCTGACTTAGCCAAGCTGCCGCAATTCCGCGGGCAGCACCACGATAGGAGACATCACGATGGCCAATGGCACCGTGAAATGGTTCAACGCCACCAAGGGTTTCGGCTTTATCGCGCCCGAAGGCGGAAGCAAGGACGTTTTTGTCCACATCTCGGCACTTGAGCGTTCGGGAATCAGCAGCCTCAACGATGGCGCGAAGGTCACTTTCGACATCGAAGCGGGCCGTGACGGCCGCGAAAGCGCTGTCAACCTGGCACTCGTCTGAACTGACGGCCGCGTGCCCCGCCTGGGCGCGCGGCGACTTCTGCCGGCGCGATACCCGGACAATGCCCGGTCATCAGCCGCCTGCCCGCCTTTGGCGGCGCCAGACCCGCCAGATCATCAACAGGATCAGCGGGCCGGTATAGACGATGATCATCGTCCAGTCCTTGTTGGTCATCAGCCAGTGAAGCAAGGTCAGAATCGCCATCGGATAGACCCAGCGCTGCAAGGATTTCCAGGCCGGACCGAGGCGCCGCACGGCCAAATTGCTGGATGTGAGCGCCAGCGGCAGCATCATCGCAATGGCAATCCAGCCCGGCAGAACCTCTGGCCGCACGAATGAATGCAGGAATGCACCAGGCCTCGCATTGGACAGCCACACGGCCAGGTGAAGGGACGCATAGCCGAAACTGGCGACCCCCAGATAACGGCGCCGCTGCCGCAGCCACGGAAGCGCCCCGAAAACCAGTTGCAACGGGGTCACCGCCAAGGCAGCGATCAACAGCCAGCAGGACAGAACGCCCGTCCATTCGAGATAGGGAAGCCGCGCCCTGAGCACGACGGCGCTGAAAACCAGCCAGACCGCCGGGAACGCCAGAATCACCCACAAGAGATAGATATTGGAGACAGCCCGACGCAGCGCTGTTGGGTTGGAATGTGCCATTCTTATTCGCCGCTATCCCCGAAAAGTAGGAAATGAAGTCCTTGGCTCACCGACCTTGATCTGTTCCGCGCCAGGAAAAACCGTAACATCAGACCGCGCCCGACCTTCTGAAGGTCGGGCGCCGCATTGCTTCTATTCAGCGGCCAGAGCCGTTTTCATCGACGGCTTTGCCGGCTTTTTCACCTCGAATTCCTCATGGTAGGACCGCTCCACGTTGACTGTCCAGACATCGTGGTTTTCGCCGAGAATATTGCGCGCGGCCAACATCGCCGACAGCATCGAATGATCCTGGTTGTTATAGCGGTGCAGACCGTTGCGCCCGACCGTCTGGAAATTGTCGAGCGACAGGATCCACTCTTCGAGAACATCCAGAGCCTCGCGATATTCGCCGTCATAGACCGGATAGGCCTTTGGCTGACGGATGATCGCCGCGTCGATCACATGCTCCTTTTTGGCCAGCCCCAGCGTTTCGAGCTCTTGCGAGGCGAGAGCCCGCAGATCCTCGTCGCTCATGTTCCACAGACCGTCGCCCTTCTGGCAGAAATATTCCATGCCGATCGACGCGGTATTCTGATCCGGCAGCATTTCCTTAGACCAGGCGCGGAAGTTCTGGATCCGCCCGACCTTCACGTTCGGCGAATGGATGTAAATCCAGTTGTCGCGGAACGGGTCGGCATGATCGAGAACCAGCGTCACGATCAGGAAATCGCGGTACTTCAGCTTGTCGGCGGCCTCGATCACTTCGGGCGGCGGGGGCGGGTCGAAGGCATGGATCAATTCGCGCAGCGCCATCGAGTTGACGAAATGATCCCCCTCGACGCGGCTTTCGGTCGGGGCCGATCCGTCTTCGTGCCACTGCCTAACATCGATGGATGTGACGTGATTGCCGTCGCGGTTCACCTTCACGACCTCAGAGCGCAGGTTCACTTCGCCGCCCTTTTCTTCGACGAGCTCGGTGACTTTCTCCCACATCATGCCGGGGCCGAGCCTCGGGTACTCGAATTCCTCGATCAGGCTGGCGGTATCGTTTGCCCCGGAAATGGCATTCCAGACGGCTTTGAACAGCGACAGATTCTTGATCCGCTGTGCCGCCCAGTCAGCACGGATTTCCTTGGGGTTGATCCCCCACACCTTCTGCGTGTAGCTGCGGAAGAAGTGCATATAAAGGCGGCCACCGAAACGGTTGATCACCCATTCCTCGAAATTCTCTTCCTTGCGGTAGGGCCGTACCTGCCATTTGAAATAGCTCAGCAGAATGCGCATGCTTTCGTAGGGGCCGATATTGACCAGCGCGTTGATCAACTTCAGCGGGTAGTCGTAAAACTTGTCACGATAGTAGATGCGGGAAAGCCGGGGCACGGTGATGAAGTCGCCACCCAGAACTTCATGCCACATGTCCTCGACTTCGCTGACCTTGGTAAAGAACCGGTGCCCGCCGATATCGAACCGATAGCCGTTATGCGATTCGGTCCGGGCAATGCCCCCGACGATCTTGTCCGCTTCGAAGACCAAAGGCCGATGCCTGGAACTTCGTTTTTGCAATTCATAGGCCGCAGTCAGGCCAGCAGGTCCGCCGCCAATGACCACGACTGCGCTGCGATTATCTTGCTGCATTCTCGATTCCACCGTTCCAAAACAAAAAATAAATTAAACCCGGTCCCGTCCGCCGATCATATCGTCTTATCGCGTTGCCGTGAAACGGTCTTCGCGAAATAGTGACTGCAATCGGCGGCTTGCCGAACCAATCCCGCCTTTTGCTGCAACTTCGTTGATCTTTCTGCTGCAAATTATTGATCGGGACTGCCGGGGCTCAACCAGAGCACGAAATCGCAGCCAAACGTTACCCGTATTGGCCGGAGCGCCGCGAATCTGCCCGCAGCGTGCTGGCATCGCGTCCGCGGCTAAAACACATGGGGAATGCCGTCCGCGCCTTGCTGTGCGTCCTCGTGTCGGCGCCATCATATCTTGGTCAGCTTTCCGCCTGTTACGGCGACATTCATCGAAGAAAAGACATTGCGTGTATCCAGCACCAGCCGCGCCGTTCTGGCAATCAGCGCATAGTCGACATTTCGGTGATCGGTTGCCACGACAACCGCGTCATAGCCCTGCAATACCTTTTCGCCAAGTTCTACCGATTTGCGCCCGGCCAGGTCCGGATGGTCCCGCGTCAGGGGAAGAACCGGAAAATAGGGGTCGTGATAGTCGCAGGCGGCGCCCATATTCTCCAACCGGTTCAAGATGGCCAAAGCCGGGCTTTCGCGGGTATCCTCGACATCCTTCTTGTAGGCAATCCCGACGATCAGCACCCTGGCCCCCTCGACGGTCAGACCGGATTGCCTGGTCAACTCGGTCGCCACGCGGCTTGCGATCAGGTCGGGGGCGTTGTCGTTGTTGGTGCGCGCAAGATCGATGATCGGCACGGACGATCCGACGTCTTTCGCCCGCCAGGAAAGATAGACGGGCGACACGGGGATGCAGTCTCCGCCGATCCCCGGGCCGGGGTAAAAGGGCATATATCCGAAGGGTTTGGTCGCGGCCGCCTTGACGACTTCCCAGATATCGACCCCCATGGCATCCATCGCCACCTTCATTTCATTGACCAGCGCGATATTCACAGTGCGAAAACTGTTTTCGACGAGTTTTACCGCCTCGGCGGTCGCCGAACTGCTTACGGGCACGGTCTCGGTCACGATATGCGCATAGAACTGGTCCAGCAGTTCGCGAGACCGGGCATCATCTGCCCCCACGATCTTGGGTATCGACCGCGTGGAGAATGTTTCATTGCCGGGATCTTCGCGTTCCGGAGAGAAGCCCAAAAAGAAATCCTCGCCCGCCCGCAGGCCGCCGCGTTCGAGAATTGGCTGTACGACCGTTGTCGTCGCACCGGGCCAGACCGTGCTTTCAAGCACCACGAGCTGACCGGGGCGCAACCATTGCGCGATCGTTTCAACGGCCTTGACCACATAACTCAGGTCCGGCTCGCGTTTGGCTGACAATGGTGTTGGCACACAGATCAGGATGATGTCGCTTTCCGCCAGAACGGATGCCTCATCGCTCGCCCGGAACCTGCCGCCGCCGACGGCATTTCTGATGCGGTCCTCGGGGAAATAGGAAATGACCTTTTCGCCCGCATTGATCGCCTTCACGCGGCTGCTATTGAGATCCACGCCCGTCGTGGAAAAGCCCGCCTCGCTGATTGTCAGCGCCAGGGGCAGGCCAACATAGCCAAGCCCCACGGTTGCCACCCGAGCCTCGCGTCGCGCAATCTGTTCCTTCAATGAAGAGTATAACGAAAATACACTGGTCATAACAAAACCCATCCTGGCGCATCAAATGGCAGCGCTCGGCCGCGATTGCATGCAGGTCGCACAAACAACATAGATCAGGCAACAATACAACGAACAGTCCGGAAAGTTGTACCCCTTCAATGAACAATCCGGTGAAATCGATGGCATTTCGGCCAAATGGCGCGCGTTCTTCGCTTGACGCCTTGCCAATTCACTTGATCGGCTCGCGACGGCCCACAGGCCACGATTCTTGCGCTTGGTGTGACAAGCCCGCGAACCCCGGGGCGATGGCGCCGATGTCCGGGCGGATCGTTCCCGACAAATGACGAGAAACCAAGTTGACCGGGCACTGTTTCGCATCCCGGACGCTATTCTTGTTGCCGGTGGCCAGTGGATACCCGCAATGATAACATGGCCTTCGGTATTGTTCGGTTGCTTTTCGCGCGAGGTAAAATGAAGGTTCTAGTTACAGGTGGTGCGGGTTTCATCGGGTCGCATCTGGCCGAACGTCTGGTGGCAGAGGGGCATTCGGTCACGGCGCTTGACGATCTGTCCACCGGCCGGAAAGAAAATCTGGTGGCGCTGGGCGGGAACAACCGGTTTCGTTTTGTCGAGGGCAGCATTCTTGACGCCCCCCTTGTTGGGCAGCTCGCCGACGAATGTGATGCGATATTTCATCTGGCCGCCGCCGTCGGGGTGAAGCTGATCATGGACGAGCCGAGCCGGTCTATCCTGACCAATGTTACCGGCACCGAAAACGTGCTCAAGGCCGCGCTGAAAGACAAGAAGCTCACCTTCATCGCATCGACTTCAGAAGTCTATGGCAAGGCCACGAAATTTCCGTTCTGCGAAGATGACGACCTGACCATCGGAGCAACAAGGAATCTGCGCTGGTCCTATGCCTGCGCCAAGACGCTCGATGAATTCCTGACGCTTGCCTATGTGCGCGAAGTGGGGCTTCCAGCGATCATCTTGCGGTTCTTCAACACCACCGGCCCGCGCCAGACGGGGCGCTACGGAATGGTCTTGCCGAATTTCGTGCAGGCCGCTCTCGAAGGCCGGCCGCTTTTGGTGCATGGCTCCGGCGAACAGTCGCGCTGCTTTGGCCATGTGGCCGATGTCGTGGAAGCACTGGTCAGGCTGCTGGCGACGCCGGCGGCACGGGGCCATGTGTTCAATATCGCCAACGATCAGGAAGTGACCATCCGCAATCTGGCCGAACAGGTCATCGCGGCAACCGGATCGCAATCGAAAATCGAGCTTGTACCCTATAGCGCCGTCTACCCGGAGGGCTTCGAAGACATGGCCCGGCGTCTGCCGGATGTTTCGAAGCTGGAGCGCGCGACAGGCTTTCGCCCGCGCCGGCCCCTGGCCGAGATCATCGCCGACATCATTGCCGAAAAACGTTCTTCGATGGCGGCCTGAGGCGGGCCATGAGCAATACCAAAAATCATCACTATCTCTGGCTCGGCGCGATTCTGGTACTGGCAGCGGCGTTGCGCATCTGGGGCCTGAACGCGCCATTGTGGCATGACGAGATTCAGACGCTCGTCACCCATGTCAATCTTGGCTGGGGTGACATGATTCAGAGCTATTCCATGAATCATCACTATTTGCACAATTTCGCCGTCAAGGCCTCGATGAGCCTGTTTGGTGACGATCCCTGGGCCGTTCGCCTGCCTGCGATGCTGTTCGGGTTGGGTTCGCTTGCGGCGATGTGGTTTTTGGCACGCGACCTGGCCGGGCCGGGCATAGCCCATGTCACGACGCTGTTGCTGGCCCTGTCCTATCACGAAATATGGTTTGCGCAGAATGCCCGCGGGTATACAGGGCTCGCGCTCTTTTCGACGCTGGGCATGTTGCTTTTCCTGCGCGGGATGGCATTGCCCAGCCGAAAGACCTGGGTACTTTACGGCCTATGCCTGGCTGCGGCGGTCTTCACCCATCTTACGGGTGCGTTTTTCTTCATGGCACAGGCGGTGGTCTGGCTGATTGTCGTCGCGGCGCGGGCGCTGCGCGGGCAACTTGACGGCGCGGTCGTGCGATTGCCCTTCATGGGATTTCTCGTCGGCGGCCTTCTGGTCGCTCTGGTCTATCTGCCACTTTTGCCCAGCCTGCTGCAAACGGTTTCGTCCGTGTCGCAAAGCTCTGCCGCCGATGTCATGCAGGAATATCAAAGCCCGCTCTGGACGGCCTTCGAGGCAATCCGCACGGGGATCGGCCAGGCAGGGCCGATCGTGGCCATCGTCGGCGCCGCGGTCCTTGGCCTTTCGGCGCTTGGCGCGATTGCGCTTTACCGGGATGCGCCGCTTTTCGCTCCCACAACCTTCCTGCATATCGTCCTGACCGCCGGGCTTCTGATGGCTGTCGGCATGCGCATTTGGCCCCGCTTCTTCTTTGTCGATATCGGTTTTCTGATGCTGCTTATCGTGATGGGGGTGCGGCTTTGCTGCGCGATCCTGGCGCTTTTCTGGGGCGGAGACCGGGTTTCGCGCAATCTCTTCATCCTTGCGGTCATCGCCATGGTGGCGATTTCTGCCTGGCTGGCAAGGCGCAACTATGCGTTTCCCAAGCAGAATCTTGCCGCTGCCTACAGCTTTACGCAAGAATTCCGCAAACCCGGTGACAGGGTCTATTCCGTCGGATATTCGGGGCAGGATTTCCGGGATTACTATCATGCCGACTGGCCGATCATCTTTACCAATGACGAATATCTTGCCGCGATGGCCAGGCCGGGGCCGGTCATTCTTGTCGTCGGGTTTCCGGGGCGCAATTTCCGCGATGTGCCGCAACTTGCGGCCGACAAGGATACCGTGCTTACCGAAGAGGCGTATTTTCGCGGCACTCTGGGCGACGGCGACATCATCATCCTGAAGCGGAACTGAGATGCGCGCTATCGTCATCGGCTCCGGTCCGGCAGGTGTTTCGACGGCAACCGCGTTGCTGGCACGCGGCAGGCATGTGACGATGCTGGACGGCGGCAAGGTGCTGGAGCCAGCCGCGGTGGCCCGGCAAGCTGCGCTTGCCGCGCAAGATCCCTCCGACTGGGATAACGCGGCGCGATCGGCCTGGATGCAGCCGCAGTATGAAACTCCGGCAGGGCAGGTGCGCCGCTATGGCTCGGATTTTGCGATGGAACCGGCTGATGCGACGGTATCCGGCGCCGCGGACTGGTTCGCGCTGCGCGCGTCCCATGCGGTCGGCGGGCTTTCCAACCTCTGGGGATCGGCTGTGTTGCCCTACCGCCAGCAGGACATTTCCGACTGGCCCATTCGTGCCGATGATCTTGCGCCGCATTACCGTGCGGTGGCCGAATTCCTGCCGATCGCCGGGGGCGCCGACGACCTCGACAAGGTGCTGCCCGCCTTTCAGATCGAAGGCCAGAACCGCATCCAGCCGAGTGTTCAGGCCGAAGCGTTGCTGGCCCGCCTTTGCGCAAAGCGCGAATCATTGGCAAGAACCGGCATCTTTGCCGGGGGTGCCAGGCAGGCGGTCGATACGTCCTGCCGCCGCTGCGGCATGTGCCTGCACGGCTGCCCGTTCGGCCTGATCTGGTCGGCGCGCGACACGGTGAAAGACCTCAGGGCAAACCCGGATTTCACCCACCAGCCCGGAGCGCTGGCCAGCCATGTCGAGGAAGACCCGGTCGGGGTGACGGTTCATCTGGAAGACGGAACCGCCATCAAGGCCGATCGCGTGTTTCTGGGGGCGGGTGTTCTGGAAACCGCGCGCATTCTGTTGAAGTCAGGAATTGGCCCGCGCGAGCGGATGTTGAAAGACAGCCAGCACGCCTTCCTGCCGATGATCCAGCGCTGGCGAAATCGGCGCCGCCCGGATCGCGGCCCATTTCATACATTGCCGCAGATATTCGTCGAAATGGAGCTGCCGGAACTGTCCGCGCGGCTGGTTCACGCACAGATATATACCTGGAACGAACATTTCCCCCGCGATCTGATCAACAATTACGGCCGCCGCCTTCCCTTTGCCAAACCGTTTCTGACGGCGCTTGCCCGGCGCCTGATCGTCGGGCAGGTATTTCTGCACTCGGATCATTCGCACCGGATCGCGCTCACCCTGTCGCCCGACGGGCGACTGGCGGGCCGGCTGGAAAGGAATGGCGGCATGGAACCCGCGCTCAAGGCGGCGACCGGGCATCTGGCACAGGCAATGGCAAAAGCCGGATTGATACCACTTACGTTCGCCAGCCGTCCCGGCGCCCCGGGTTCAAGTTTTCACGCCGGCGCGACCGTCCCCATGGCCAGACAGGCATCGCCTGACACTTCGGATCTGCTCGGGCGTCCCGACGGGCTAAGGCGTGTGCATGTCATTGATGCTTCCGTCCTGCCGACGATCCCGGCAACCACGATCACCTTCAGCGTGATGGCGAACGCGCATCGCATCGGATCGCTGGCGCCTTGACAGATCACGCGCCCGCGCCTTCGAACGCACCCCCTTCCAGGGCACGAGCCAAAGCCCCATCGCCCTTGCCATGGGCAGCCCTGGCCAGCGCGGCACCATAGGCCGCAAGAACGCGGTCTTCGCGCCAGATCTTTTCGAAAGCGTCGCGCGCGGCGCTGGCCAGCAAGGCACGGCGATCAGGGCTGACCTGCAATTGCCGCATCGCCTCGATCAGGCTTTCTTCACTGTCGAACAGGACGCCGCCGCCGGAAGCCTCGACGATCTCCGGGAACGGGCCCAGACGCCGGGCGATGACCGGGGTACCCAGCCGGAAACTTTCAATCAGGATAATGCCGAAGGTCTCGTAGCAGACCGATGGCACGATCAGCCCCAGCGCCCCGCGGTAATAGGCATCCAGCTCTTCGGGCGTCTTTCGGCCCAGGAAATGGATGCGCGGGTTGGCCGATGCCAATGCCTTCAACTCGGTGGCATAATCACCGTCACCGAGGATCAGCAGATCGGCATCGCGATACCTGTCCATCGCCGGAAAGACATCCTGCAATCCCTTGATCTTTTCCAACCGGCCCACAAAAAGGAAATAAGGCCTGGGGTGGCCGGAAGGGGCGCGGGGAGCCGCCCCATCGATGTCAGGCAGGAAATAGGGCAATACCTCCATTTTCTGCCGCAGCCCGAATTCACGATGTTTTGCCCGGCTGAACTCGCTCTTGGCGACGATCAAATCGATGCCGTCAAGCGCGCGGTCGAGCATTCCGGTATAGCGCCAAAGCTGCGGCGGGCGCCGGTAACTGATCACGCATTTCAGGCAGTCGCGCCGATCGCAAAGCTCGCGCCCATACCGCCAGAGCACATGGGTCGGGCACACCAGCCAGTGCTCGTGCGCCTCATAAATCTTCAGAGCCTCACCCAACCGCAGCAGGCCCGGCCCGCCCACCAGAGAGGTGTTGTTGTACCAGATGATATCGGGGCGGATGTCGTCGAGCAGCCTGCGGATACGCGGCGCATGTATAACGGGCCGCCCGGTCTGCTGGGTCAGAAGGTTGGAAAGAAACCCGTTCTTGCTTCGCAGCCCGATCCGTTGCACATCATCCGCGCGGGGCGTGCTGACAGGGGCGCTGCCGCCAAGGACAAGATAGCTGTCCTCATCATGCACCACCGTTACCCGATGCCCGCGCGCCGCCAGCGCCCGTGCCATGCGCTGCACGCCAATCGCATCGCCCCCGAAGGAATAAGGCGGATAGAAGGTGGTGAACATCACGATACGCAGCGATTTCATGCCGCGACCCCGCCTGCCCCGTCACCAGGTCTGGCATAAGACAGCAAGAGCCGCAGCCGGTCGCGCATGAACAGCAGTGTGAGCACGGCAAAGACAACGACCCCGCTCAGAATGCTTACGGCGACATCGACGACGAGAGGCATCCCCGACAGCGTTTCATGGATCATGACGACGGCGCCCGCCATCACCGCCGTCGCCAGCGCCGGCATGGCATTGCAGGCCAGCAGCGGCATCACTGCCATGTCCCCCAGACGGGCAACCAGGCGATAGCGGAAAATCCACAAGGCGAAATGCGCAGCGACAAAAGCCGCGGTGATCGCCACCAATCCCCAACGGGCCGCGATCAGCATCAGCACCGCGCCAAGTGCGACATTTCCCCAGGTCAGGATGGTGATTTCGCCGGCCTTGCCGGCGGCAAGGCAAAAGCTTTGCTGGACCATCGCGATGGAAAAATAGAGGCCCAGAAAGGCCATGACCGACAGAACCGGCGCGGCCCCCAGCCACTCCGCCCCGAAAACCAGCCTCAGCACCGGTTCCGCGACCACCGCCAGCCCCACGAAGAACGGGAACGCCACGACCCCTGTCAGGCGCGCGATATCCAAAAGCAGATCGCCCGCCCGCCCGCCTTCCCGCCGTACAGCGGCAAAGGCGGGTTGGGATACCATCCGCAACGGGGTCGAAATAAGGAAGGTCAGTGTCTCGACCAGTCGCCAGGACACCGAATAAAGCCCCGTCGCAAGCGGCCCCAGCGTCGCACCGATCAAAAGCGTCGGCATCTGAACCACGGCCAGTTCCGCCAGCCGCAGACCCAGTACCTGCGCGCCAAAGGCGCCCGCCCGTCTCAGATGCATTCTTGTCGTGACAAGCCCGGGGCGCCAATCGACCGCCGTCCAGGCCAGGACAACATTCGTCGTGATCATCGCGATCCACTGGCCGACAAAGCTCCACACGCCGTAACCGGATAGTGCCATTGCGATACCGGCCACCCCGCCGACGACCACGCCGGCAATCGCACGCAGCGAGAGAACCCGAAAGTTGAACTCCCGTCTCAGAATGGCGACCGGGACCGCAGTGAAGGCAATCAGCAGCACCGTCACCGACAGGCCCCGGATCAACCCTTCGACAACCGGCTGGCCGTAGAGCTCGGCAATCGGGCCCGCTGCGAGAAACAATGCCAGCGCCAGCCCCAGACCCAGCCCGGCCGTCAGCCAGAAAGTGGCGTTGTAGTCTTCGACCGTCGGGTCATGGGCCGCGATCAGGTATTCCGAAACGGATTCGCGCACCAGCGCCTCTGCCAGAACGATGAAGACCGCGGCCATCGACAACAGCCCGTAAAGCTCTGGCCCGAGTATTTTCGCCATGGTGACGAAAACGGCAAAGTTGATAGCCTGTTCCGTCCAGCCGCCTGCGGCCATCCAGGCGACGCCCCGAATGAACTTGTTTCCAATCGTCATGCGTCAGCGCCCCTTTTCACGGACACAAGGATGAACTGGTTGCAAGTGGCAGGGCATCTACAACCCCCGCCAGGGTTTCATCACCGCACCTTTGACCGCCCGCAGGATCTTGCGTTTGGCCAGATAGGCGTTTGCGCGACCGGCCAGATGTGCGCGCCAGCGCGCACCATCGCGAAAATAGAACATCTCGATGCGCGGCAGATCGAACGGATCGGAATCCAGTCCGGCCCGCCCCATCCGAGTACCGACCGAGCTTGCGTAAAGGGTGGCGATACGCGACCGGACGTTTCTGCCGGCGAGCCCATAGGGTGGCGCAAAATGCGGGACGGGTCGGTCCAGTCTGGTTTCGATGACCTTTCGCGACTGTGCCAGCTCATCGGCCAATCGCTCTTCATCCACCGCGTCAAGGTTGGGGTGGCTGACGGAATGACTGCCGAAATCCACGCCTTCGCTCAGCAGGGCACGGATGGTATCCCAGCCCATCAGGGAACGCGGCGGATTGGCGATACCAGGCCAGCCCTCGACGCGCCCCACATATCCGGTTGGCAAATATACGATGGGGCGGAACCCGAGCTTGCGCATGATCGGCCAGGCAAGCTCGGCAAAATCCTGAAAACCGTCGTCGAAGGTCAAAATCACCGATCGCGGTGGCAAGGTGGTCTTGCCGTCCTTCGCCGCAAGATAATCGCCGAGCGTTATCACCTTGACGCCGGATTCACCGATCGCACGCATTTGTTCGGCAAAAACCTTTGGCGCGATGGATGTGGCGCCGCCGCGCTCGGAAATCGAATGATACATCAGGATGTCGACAACAGGCCCGGCCAAGCGTCAATCCTCTACCCGGTGGCTTTCGAATTCATGCCGGTGCGCTGCCCACCTGGGCCGATCGATCCTGCCGTCAGGGCTCAGGCTGTCGACCGCGGCATAGGCCATGGCAAAGGCGTGATGGGTGTTGTCATGCGCAAAAAGCCCCTGGCGGCCAAAACTGAGAAACCCGTCGAGACCCAAGAGCCATTTGTCAACGGTGTCAAAATGGCGCTGGTAATCGAGGTCATAGACCGGATAGGCATGTGCCAATCGGCGGGTTTCGCAGCGATCGACCGGCACGGTGACAGGCAGCCCCAGCTCGCCCAGCCACCGGCAAAAATATTCGCCCAATTCTTCATCGGACATGCTCCACCATTTCTCGCCGGGATCACAGGGCAATTCGGCGCATAGAATGGTGCGCCCTTCGGGTTCGGTCGCGGAACTGTAATTCTTGGGTTCCGACATTCGGCTGATGGGGATCGTCAGCTCGGGAAAATAGTGGGCATCATATTCGGTAAACCGATCGGTTTTCAGGATCAGATAAAGCAGGATCATCCCCCGGAAACGGATGGAATCCGCAGCTTTCTTCACCTCGGCCGGCGGGGGCGGATCCATCAGCCGCACGACCGTGGTCAAGGGAATGGTCGAAAAGACCTGATCTGCCCGGTGATGAATCTCTTTTCCATCCTCAAGTGTCACGACACCCGTGACCTGCATATCATCGCGTTCGATTCGCGCGACATCCGCACCGAAACGAAACGCGGCACCCTGCCCTGTCGCCGCATCCACCATGGATTGCGAGATTTGCCCGAACCCTTCGCGCGGATAGTAGAAACGCCCGGTGGTCGCCCCCCTCATCCCCGGCAGCATTCGCATCATCTTGCCCAGGATCTTGCCGACAGACCCGCTGGATACGCGCCGCTCGGCCAGCGTCACCGCCAGCTTGTCCGGGTCAAGGCCCCAAAGCTTCCTGACATAGGGGAAATAGAAGCTCTCTGAAATGGTCCGGCCCAGCCCGTCGTAAAGAACCGACGAAAAGCTTCTGGCGCCGGTACGCTTGCCACGAAATGGTTTCATCAACATGTCAGCCAGCAACGACGCGGCAAACCGTTTTGGCAGGCGCAACAGGGCGTCCACCGGTTTCAGCGGGAAGTGAATCCACTTGCCGCCAAGTCGGATACGCCCATGGCGCGGCTGCAACAGAAGATCGTCGCCCAAAAGCGATTTCACATCGGCGATGACGGCAGGATCCGCCACCGGGTGAAAACGGTGCGATCCGTAGTCGCACCATATCCCGTCAATCTGGAACGAGGTGGAATTGCCCCCGGCGACGGGCGCGCGTTCCAACACCTCGACACGCGCGTCGCCCTTGGTCAAGGCATAGGCAGCGGCAATACCGGCAGGCCCCGCGCCCAATACGGTTATTTTCGGCCCGGCGTCGCCCTGCGCTGCTGATTTCTTACTCATTAACCTACCCTTCACTCTTTTGGCTTGCCATCTTGGCCGGGCGCAAGCCCGCCCCTGACAGCATCAGAATGATCGCGCCGGCAAGCCCGGCCACGATCAGCACCGCTTGCCAGACGAGGCCTGCGGCGACGACTTGTGCCGCTTGTGCGCCGTAAGGCACGAGCAGCGCCGCGAGCGAACTTTCGCGAACCCCAAGCCCCCCCAGAGAGATAGGCAGAATGGCAATGATCTTGGCCAGCGGCCAGGCGAAAAACCATGCCGCATTCGGAACATCCACACCGACGGCAACAGCCAGCCTGATCGACAGGCCAATAAAGGCACCCTGGATGGTGACGGACATCAGAAGGGTCACCAGCAACAGACCGGGCCTGCGCCCCAGATCGGAAAACGACCGCGAAACCTTTTCGGCCAGGTCTTGCGCGGGCAGCTTCGGAAACGCACCCCAGATTGCCCGGACAAGCCCCGGCAGCGCGTATATCGACAGGATCAACAGAACAACCAGAACACCCCCGGCCTCCAGGGCAAGCGGCAGCTTGCCCGCTTCCCCCCTAAGCGCCAGCGCGCCCGCCAGCGCCAGAAACGCAAGCGCCACCATGTCGATCATGCGGTCGGCCACGGCGCCCGCGGCCATTTTCGGCCCGTCGCGCATTTCCAAATGGGCGATGCCCGCGCGAACGGCATCCCCGCCTACCGCGCCGGGCAGGCAGAGGTTGGCTGCGAGCCCCGCAAAATGCGCCTTGATCGCCGTGCCAAAAGGTATGCCGCGCCCCAGCAGGAGCCACCACTTTGCCGCCGCCGCGACATGGCCCAGAAAGAAGATCGCCAGCACACCCGAAAACAGCCCGAACGTGATCCGTGAAAACCCGGCAATGATCGCATCGCGCGGCAGGAACCAGAACAGTGCACCCAGGAACAAGGCCGACCCGGCCGCCCTGATCCCCCAGTTTCGCACCGATTTGCCGGTTTTTTTCGCGTCGTTCATGTCAGGGCCGCAAATGCAGTCGCGAAATCATGTCGGCGATCAGACCCAGCGACCAGATGATCAGCGCCGACAGAAAGGCGAAAATCGTCGTTTCCGACAGGTTGTCCATCCAGATGTCATAGATGAACTTGACCATGCCCAGGGCCATCAACCCAAGCCCCATCGGAATGAAAACCCGCAACGGATTGAAAAGGACGGTCATACGCAGGACGAGAATGAGAAAGTTGATGAAATCAACGGGCCTGATTTTCGACTTGCCGACGCGCTTGCCATATTGAATCGGCGTATAGATCATGCGTTTTCCATTGCACGACATGCACAGCGTGATCGTCGTCGTGAACGAGAATTTCTGCGGCAGCAGGGGGATGAATGGCACGAGTTCGGATTTGCGAAACACCCGGAGGCCGGAATTGAGGTCATTGAGCTTTCGTTCCGCAAGGAAAGACGCGAAGGTGTTGAGCACCCATTTCGCGGGCTTGCGAATCCAGGGGACGTTTTTCATTCCCGCGCCGCGGTCGCCCACGACCATATCCTGATCCCGGCACATCGCCAGCATCGACGGCAGGTAATACGGCGGATAGGTTCCGTCGGCATCAAGGATCGCCACATATTCATACTGCGCCCGTTTTACCCCGCGTTTCAACGCCGCCCCATAGCCGGTGTTGACCTGATTGCTGTCCACGATCACGCCGGTTTGCCGTGCGATTTCCAAAGTGTTGTCTTCCGATCCGTCGTCGACGACGATGATTTCATAGGGAATTCCCAGCGGATCCATGGCGGTACGGACATCTTCGATCGTCGCCTGCACCGCACCTTCTTCGTTGAAGGCCGGGATCACCACGCTGAGCGACATGCCCTCCAGTTCGGACCTGACGTCCTGCGTTTTGGCCTTTTTGGCCGTCTTGGTCACCATCGTTAAAACTTCCCTTCACTGCCCTTGCAGTCACAAATTTTCGCCACCGAACCGAAAGACCTTTTTGGGTCACGGGACGTGCAGGCGGTCCTTTACCCCCAAAACATGATACTCAAACATGCACCAGCTGAATGCCGCCGCCGAATAAACATAGTAAAACTGGTGATATAGCAACGAGCCCGCCGCAAACATCAAGCCGCCGTTTCCATAGAGAAACCTGGCCAGTTTCCAGTTCGCCAGAACCGCGAAAATGGCAAGACCCACCATGAACGGCCAAAGACCGGGATAGAGCACAAAGGCCAATACCGACACAAGAAACGCGCCGGCAATCACCGCCTTGGCACGTTCGGCCCGGCTCGTGTTCAGATCATTGGCCACGCCTTCGCGCGAAATCATCAGGCGCGACCATGGCAAGGCCCGTCGGAAGATATCGGTGAAAATCGCGGTTCTCGGCGTCCAGACTTTCAGGTGCTTTCCCAGCAAGGTCGGGTCGACCACGATGCGTCTTCCTGTCGAGCGGATGCGATAGCCAAGTTCAATATCTTCGATCGACGGCACCCGGTAGGTTTCGGTATCGAAACCTCCGACCTGGCGAAAGACGTCGGCGCGCACGGCGCCGCACCCGGCCCAGAATGTCGCGGCTTCGCGATCGGCCTTCTGGTGATAGAAACGGTGCATCAGGTTCTTGTAACGCGAAAACCACGGCGTGCCCGCGGGCGATTCATCATACGACCCGAAGACAGCGGCAACCCCATCTTCGGACATCGCCGCGCGGACTTTCGCGGCACCGTCGGGCCATGCGATCACGTCTGAATCGACGAACCACAAGATATCGCCTACCGCCTGTTGCGCCGCCAGGTTGCGCGCCGCCCCCGGCCCGCCATTCATGGGCGTCGTCAGGACGCGCGCGCCCATGGCGCTTGCCACTTCCGCAGTTGCGTCAGAAGACTGGTCATCGACAACGATGACCTCGCAGACTTCGCCGCGCGCCAACATCCCCATCGGCGGCTCCAGCACATCCCGGAGCAGATGGGCGGCGTTATACGCCGGCATCACAACCGAAATCGTCAGATCCAAATTCGCGCTCATCAATGCCAACCCGCACTGAACGCGCCGTTTCGGGGGCGCCGCGTGAACATGACCATTATCGTTGCCGCCAATGGCAGCAGCCAGATAACCCGCGCGCCGTATCGCGTCGCCGGTTGCGAAATGCCGCCGCAGACCAGAGCATTCGCAAGAATGCCCAAGATCAGCATTACGGAGAGCGCCTTGATTTCCCTTGGCACATTGCGCCCGAAGACCAGCAATATCAGGATCACGGCAAGGGAGGCCAGATAAACCGCTTGCTGTACTGGCGTCACGACCTTGAGCCAATCCACATCCTTGGTCAGACGGCCATGCGCAAACGGCCCCGAAATGAGCCCCCCGACACCTCTGTGCTGTTCGATCATGTTGTCAGTTTGCAACGTCATGTCGACGCTTACCCAGCCTGCCTGGGTAAAGGTATTCTTCAGAAACGCCAGCGTCGTGCCCATCGGGTCATTGGCCAGCACCCTGAAAAAGAATCCGATCTGATTATCGGCCACCTGTTTTTGATCTTCCGGCGTCATGAGACGAAAGGACCCCAGCCGCGCGCTGGTTTCAAAGACGATGTGCGAAGCCGTCAGACGGTAGGGATCCGAGGACAGCATCAATGTGCGATAGAGTTTGCAGGTCGGGATGCTGTCGTCCGGGCAATGCGTGCGCAAGTACTGGAACCCCGGCCCGTCCTGTATCAGACGGGCGGTGATATAGGGTTTGACGACAACGCTCGAATTGGAAATGGCCTTGGCGGCAGAGCGAAGCATGCTCTGTTCGGCAAATCCAATCCCCAGAATGACCAGTATCATCGCCGGCGGCAGCCACCAGCGGCGGCGCGACATGACCAGTGACACGAGCGCCGCCGCGGGCAGCATCACCACGGCGATCGCCAGATGCGACAGATGCGAAGTGATCGCCAAAGACCCGAGGCAGATCGAAAAGACGATTTCCCATGCCCGCATGTGGCGGGCGAAAACCGTCAGCGTCGCGAGTACCAGCAACAACACCGGCGCGAATGTATCGGGCATCAGAAAGGCAATGTAAAAGGGCAGCGACCCGGTGGCGGCAACCAGGATAGGGATCGCAACCATTTGCGCGACAGGCGGCCCGTTTGGCCAATGCCGCGCCGCCACGCGCATCGGCATCCACACGGCCAAAAACACCGCCAGCACGTTCAGCGCGATCAGCCCTTCGAGGATTCCGAGTTGCGCCAAGGCCCCCGACAACAGCGCGTAGACCGTCGATCGCGACCCGTCAACGGTGTTGTCTGCATCAATCTCGGTCAACCCCGGAGAGGGTGATCCAACGCTTTCCTCCACGACAGCTTCCGGCCGCCCTTCAAGCGGGGATTCTGATTTCCAGCCAAGCTGCCGCAGTGCGGTATGCCCTTGTGAAATATAGCCAATCGTATCGAAGTAAAACAGGGGGCGGCCGTTGATGATCAACACGCTCAGACAGGCCAGAACCGCCAGCACAACCCAGATCAGCGATTTCACGGCACTCGATTTCGCAGATTGTTGAATCGTCGGTGCGTTGGCTGACATCATTTCCGCCCTTCCTGAAGTTCGAGTTCACTCCGCAGTGCTGAAAAATAGGCAATGGTTTGCTGCAACCCGTCACGCAGGGCGACTTTCGGCTCCCATCCCAGAGTCCGACGGGCAAAGCCGATATCGGGTCTGCGCTGGACCGGATCGTCATGGGGCAGCGGTTCGAAAACCAGTTGCGACCGCGCGCCGGTCATTTCGATGACCGCTTCGGCCAGTTCGCGTATCGACATTTCCACCGGGTTTCCAATGTTCATCGGCCCCGTTATCTCGTCACCGGTTTCCATCAGCCCGATCAGTCCGTCGACCAGATCGGTGACGAAACAAAATGACCGTGTCTGGCTCCCATCGCCATAGATCGTGATGGGCGCGCCGGCCAAAGCCTGCATGATGAAATTCGACACGACGCGGCCGTCCTGCGGATGCATCCGGGGCCCGTAGGTGTTGAAGATCCGCGCAACCTTGATGCGTAGCTTGTGCTGCCGGTAATAATCGAAAAACAACGTTTCGGCACAGCGCTTGCCTTCATCATAACACGATCGGAAACCGATCGGGTTCACGTTGCCCCAATATGTCTCGGTTTGCGGATGCACCACCGGGTCGCCGTAAACTTCTGACGTGGATGCCTGAAGGATCTTGGCGCGCAGACGTTTTGCCAGCCCCAACATGTTGATGGCGCCATGAACGCTGGTCTTGGTGGTCTGCACCGGATCGTGTTGGTAATGCACCGGCGAGGCCGGGCAGGCAAGATTGTAAATCTCGTCAACCTCGACATAAAGCGAAAACGTCACATCGTGACGCATGATCTCAAAGCGAGGATTGTCCAGCAAATGGGCGACATTGGCGCGGCGGCCCGTGAAATAGTTGTCGATGCAAAGCACATCGTGACCCGCTTCAAGCAATCTTTCACACAGGTGCGACCCCAGAAAGCCAGCACCGCCGGTCACGAGAATCCGCTTTGAAACAACGCTCATCGGTCGATTTCCTTCATGCGCCAGCGTTGCGTGACGGATCGTTCATACAAGTCGGCGCAGCGTAACACGAAAATACGGCATTTGCTTGCCAGAGACATGCGCGACATATCTCAGACACTCCTGACAGGAATATGGCAGGCAAGCCGTGGGCGCGGCAATTTTCAGC
Source organism: Paracoccaceae bacterium (assembly GCA_020446815.1). Classification (GTDB taxonomy): domain Bacteria; phylum Pseudomonadota; class Alphaproteobacteria; order Rhodobacterales; family Rhodobacteraceae; genus Albidovulum. The sequence goes on along the minus strand of JAGRDY010000018.1, from coordinate 56,773 downwards.
CATCATTGCGGAACCGCTCAATTTTCAAAACCAACACCAACTTTTTTGAATTCTTTCGCCGGCCAATGACCCGGCCTGACATTTGTTCGGCAATATATCAGTCTATTTCCAGGCAAAAATGCCGTAGATCGGGAAATGGTCGCAAGTATCTTTCTCGTTCAACGTTCGGGCCGTGTATTGCAGTCAGCGCGAGTTCCGGCCAACTCTTTTCGCATTCAGGCCGGACTTTCCAGCAAAACCCATGAAAACGCGGCCTGATTGTTTCGATAATCGGTCAGGTTTTGCAAAGACTCGCTGCCTTGGCACATTTTGGCAACAATAATCCGCGCCCCTGGCAGGCCCTCGGGCAGAGCTGTTGGGCGACGTCAGCGCGATGCCTCTTGCAAGGGTTGGCCGGCAGGGTTCCCTCATTGTTGTCGCAAACGGCCCCAACGCCTGCTGCCGGCAAGGATTGTTCCCTTCTTTTCGCGATCATGCAACGACAAGATCAAGATCGGCGGCTGGCTCTTTCCGATGGCGGTCCAAGGCTGTAGGCTCGCCCCGAAAAAGGAACCCGCGCCGCGATACCGGCGCGCCGCCCCCGACCGACAAGAGCAAGCAAGGCCTGCATGATCATCGAAAAAACTGTCCTCGCCGACGTATTCGTCTTGAAACCACGACGGTTCGAAGACAGCCGTGGCTGGTTTAGCGAAGTCTGGAATGCCGATGTTCTGGCGTCGCATGGCATCACCGCCAGTTTCGTGCAAGACAACCATTCCTATTCGCGTGACATCGGCACCGTCCGGGGGTTGCATTTTCAATCGCCCCCCCGTGCACAGGCCAAACTGGTTCGCTGCGGGCGCGGGCGGGTTTTTGATGTAGCGGTGGATATCCGGCGCGGCTCACCCACCTACGGCAAATGGGCAGGCGTGGAGCTTTCGCGCGATAACGGGCTGCAAATCTTCATTCCGGCCGGATTCTTGCACGGGTTCGTCACCCGCGAACCGGAAAGCGAGTTGCTTTACAAATGTTCCGATGTCTATGCGCCCGACTGTGAAGGGGCCATCAGGTTCGACGACGCCGATATCGGCATCGACTGGGGAATTGACCCGTCAGCGGCCATTTTGTCAGACAAGGACTTGAATGCTATTTCCATGCGCGAATTCGTCTCTCCTTTCAATTTCGGCGGCTGAACATGAAACTACTGGTTACAGGCGGCGCAGGGTTCATTGGCTCGGCGGTCGTCCGGCAGGCGGTCAAACGCGGCATGGCCGTCGTCAACCTCGACAAGTTGACCTACGCCGGCTGCCTCGGCAATGTCGCCGAAGTTTCGGACAATCCGCTTTACGCATTCGAACACGCCGATATCTGCGACCGGCTGGCGGTCGAGCGGATATTGAAAACTCACCAGCCCGATCTGGTCATGCACCTGGCTGCGGAAAGCCATGTGGACCGTTCCATCGATGGGCCGGCGGCATTCATCCAAACCAATATCACGGGCACTTACACGTTGCTTGAGGCCGCCCGCGCCTACTGGACCGCCAAGGGAAAACCCGCGCAATTCCGCTTTCACCACATCTCGACCGACGAAGTGTTCGGATCGCTTGGCCCATCCGGCAAATTCACCGAAGATACCCCCTATGACCCCCGATCCCCTTATTCTGCCTCCAAGGCGTCATCCGACCATCTGGTCCGCGCCTGGCATGAAACCTTCGGCCTGCCGGTGGTTCTGACCAATTGCTCGAACAATTACGGGCCTTACCATTTTCCTGAAAAGCTCATCCCGGTGGTGATCATCAAGGCGCTGTCCGGCGCGCCGATCCCGATCTATGGCAAGGGCGACAATACACGCGACTGGCTTTATGTCGAAGACCACGCCGACGCGCTGCTTGCGGTGATCCAGCGTGGAAAGCTGGGCCGCAGCTACAATATCGGCGGCGAGAACGAAGCGACGAACCTCGAATTGGTGCGCAAGATCTGTGAAATCCTGGACAGAAAGCGACCGGGCAACAAACCCTATGCGGATCAGATCAGCTTCGTGAAGGACCGCCCCGGCCATGACCAGCGCTACGCAATCGATCCGACGCGGGTTCGCCTGGAGCTGGGATGGAAACCCTCGGTCACGCTCGATCAGGGGCTTGAGATGACGGTCGATTGGTTTTTGGGCAACGAATCCTGGTGGCGGGCTTTGGAAAACCGCGACGGCGTCGGCAAAAGGCTTGGATCGGGATGAAAGCACTTATTTTCGGCACTTCCGGGCAAGTTGCAAGGGAACTTGCGCGGCGGGCGCCTGGCCATGTGCGGCTGGCTGCATTGGGCAGGGATATGGCGGATTTGACCGATCCGCAGTCCTGCGCCAGGGCGGTTGCCGAGGCAGACGCGGACGTCGTCATCAACGCCGCCGCCTACACTGCTGTTGATCGGGCAGAGAATGACCCGGAAACCGCAGAAATCGTCAACGCAGGCGCCCCCGGCGCCATGGCGCGCGCCAGCGTCTTGCGCGGGGTGCCGTTTTTGCACATTTCAACGGACTATGTGTTTGATGGCACCGGAACTCTGCCACACAAGGAAGGCGATGCGGTTTCGCCGCTTGGCGCCTATGGCGCATCCAAACTGAAGGGAGAAGAGCTTGTCGCGGGTGCCGGCGGGCCACATGCCATCCTGCGCACTTCATGGGTCTTTTCATCGCACGGGACCAACTTTGTCAAAACCATGCTGCGCCTTGGCGCGCAATGCGACGCGCTCAAGATCGTTGACGATCAGCTTGGCGGGCCGACCCCCGCCGCCGCCATCGCCGATGCGCTTTGGATCATCGCCGCGGCACTGCATGAAGGGCGGGGCGAAACCGGCGTCTTTCATCTGGCAGGCACGCCCACGGTCAGCTGGGCGGATTTCGCCGAAGCCATTTTTGCCCGATCCGGCACCTTGAAACCACCGAAGATCACCCGCATCCCGACAACCAAATTTCCCACACCGGCCCGTCGGCCGCTCAATTCACGCCTGGACTGCACCCGCATTGGCAAGGCCTATGGCATAGAACCACCCCACTGGCGCGATTACCTGGCTGAGGTTATCCGCGAATTGGAGACATCGACATGACGGTATCTGGGCGCAAGGGAATCATTTTGGCGGGCGGCTCCGGTACGCGGCTTTATCCGATCACCCATTCGGTGTCCAAGCAGATGCTGCCGCTTTATGACAAACCGATGATCTATTATCCACTTTCCGTTCTCATGCTGACCGGCATCCGCGAGGTCGCCATCATTTCCACCCCGCACGACCTTCCGCAGTTCCGGGCGTTACTTGGCGACGGATCGGCCTGGGGAATGCAGTTTGAATACATCGTTCAACCATCGCCCGACGGGTTGGCACAGGCCTATCTGCTGGCCAGGGATTTTCTGGCCGGCGCGCCATCGGCGATGGTTCTGGGCGACAATGTCTTTTTCGGTGAAGGGCTTTCGGAAAAACTCAAGGCCGCCGATAGCCGCGAAACAGGCGGGACCGTATTCGGCTATCGTGTTTCCGACCCCGAGCGGTACGGCGTCGTCGAATTCGATCGCGAAGGTCGGGTCATGTCGATCGTCGAAAAACCCGAAAAACCCAAAAGCGCCTATGCCGTCACCGGCATCTACTTTCTTGACGCCGACGCATCCCGGCGCGCAGCCGACATTCGCCCATCGTCGCGTGGAGAGCTGGAAATCACCGACCTGCTGAACGCTTATCACCGCGACCGGCAGTTGCGTGTCGAAACCCTGGGGCGGGGCTTCGCCTGGCTTGATACCGGTACCCACGAAAGCCTTCTGGAAGCGGCCGAATTCATCCGTACCATCGAAGAGCGGCAAAATCTGAAAGTCGGCTGCCCCGAGGAAATCGCGTTTCTGAACGGATGGATAGATACCGAAAGGCTTCACGCATTGGCAAAGCCCTATCTGAAGACCCAGTATGGCCGCTATCTTGCCCGCATCGCCGATGACTCGAACCTGGTATTGTCATCGGATTAGAGTTTGCACACCTCTATCCCCGCGCCGGTCAATGCTGCGCGAACACTTTGCCCGATGCCGACGGCCTCCGGGGTATCGCCATGCAGGCAGATCGTATCGATGCGGGTGGGGATTTTCCTGCCGTTTTCGGAAATGATGGCGCCTTGCTTGACCATTTTGACCATGCGTTCCGCCGCAGCCCCTGCATCATGGATCACGGCACCTTCCTGTGAGCGGTCCACCAGCGTCGCATCGTCCTCATAGGCGCGATCGGCGAATATTTCCGCGGCATAGTCGGAACCCATATCCTTGACCACTTCTTCCATCGCTGTCGCCGCCAGCACCATGATGACGAGCTTCGGATCGAAATCGCGCACCGCTTCATAGCAGATCCGCGCCAGATCACCGTCACGCGACGCCATATTGGCGAGTGCCCCGTGCAGTTTGACGTGGCGCAGCTCTCCGCCCGCAGCCGCGGCCACCGCCCGCGCCGCGCCGAGTTGATACCGGATGGCATTTTGCAGGCTGTCGGCGGGCATCGCCATGGGCCTGCGGCCAAAGCCCTGCAAATCGGGAAACCCAGGATGCGCACCGATGCCGACGTTCTTGTTGAACGCCATCCGCATCGTGTTAGCCATCACATCCGGGTCACCCGCATGAAATCCACAGGCAATGTTCGCCGAAGTCACGATATCCAGAAGCGCCGCGTCGTCGCCCAATGTCCATCGGCCGTAAGATTCGCCCATGTCTGCGTTCAAATCTACTTTCAGCATCCTGTTTCCCTTCTTCACTCATCCGGTTCCATGCCCGAAATGACACCGCTTATCAGCTGAAACGACAGCAGATCCTGGATCTTTCGCGGATCGCGCACAAGCGGGCCGAGCCGCTTTTTCATGTCGCTGGCGGCCTGAGCGTGGCTTTGGCGATGGGATTGCAGCGCCGACTCCAGCGTCACGAAACGGAACCCCAGTATCGTTCCCGGCGCCGCCTGCGCCACGATGGGAAGATCTTCGGGCACCACGGTGCCAATGCGCGGATAGCCCCCCATGGTCTGGCATTCAGGCAACAGGACATAGGGCGTGCCGTCGCCGGTCATCTGTATGTCGCCCGGCACGATGACTTCCGACAGAATGCTTAGCTGTCCCTCGGCGGCAAAAGGCTCCGCCCCATGGGCAAGCCTGACGCCTTGACGATTACCGCGCGCATCCCTGGTAAAACCGGTCGCCTCAAAGCGGGCGCGCTGGGCATCCGGGAACAGATGGGTCTGCGCGCTGGGCACGACGCGCACGACGCCGCCGCGGAATCGGTCGGCGCCCGACAGAACCATTCCCGTGCGGCCCGCATCCTGGCGATCTTTCCCGACAGGCAGACGGTCACCCGCAGCAACCGCCGCCCCGATACCCGCCGTCAGATGCGCCGACCGGCTGCCCAGCGCCATCGGCGTATCGATTCCGCCGCCGACATGCAGATAACCATAGACACCCTTCAACGCCGTACTGATTGACAGATGCTGACCGGGCATGACGGTGTGGCTGGCATTCCAGACCAGTGTTTCACCGTCAACCGTCGCGCGCATCGGCGCGCCGGTCAGCGCGACGCGCATTGGCGCATCGGGTTCGAATACGCCGCCAAACCCCGCCATTTCGAGCACCGCAAGCGACGCATCCTGCCCGAGCAGCGCCGCACCTTCCGCAACGGCCAGCCGATCGGCGGCGCCGCCGCGCGATAACCCCTGGGCGAGATAGCCTTCGCGCCCCAGGTCTTGCACCGTCACACCGGGGCCTGCACTGTGGATGATCAGCGCGGGGCTCATGGGATCGGCTCGCAGGTCGCGCCGCCATTGGTTTTCGGGTCGGCCTTGAGACGGTTTAGCTTTTCGGCGCTGACCGAAACGAGCGAGACTTCATCCCCGCTGCGCAAAACGAAGGGGGTTTCCGTTTCGGGACGAAAGCCGCGAAAACAGGTCTGACCGATGTGCCGCCATCCGGTGGGGGTGGGGGTGGAAAATATGATCAGCTGGCGGACAGCCAGGACCACCGCCGACGCCGGAACCAGCGGCGTCAATGCGGTCTGGCGGGGAATATCCCAGTGCGCGGGCAGTATCCCCATATAGGGCAGACCCGGTGCAAATCCGATGGTCATCACCCTGACCGGACGTGCGGTCAGTTCGGCAACCGCCTTATCGGATGACAACCCTGCCAGTTCGGCCACCTCGTCAAACTGGGGTGCTTGCGGCCCGCCAAAGACCGTCGGAATGCGCCACCGGCGACGCCCGGATGGCAACGCGGCCGCATACCAATCTTCGCTGTCCAGCAACCGTGACAGGCGAACAGTGATTTCCTTTTGGGCGACGCAGAGCGGATCGAAACGCAAGAACGCGGAACTCAGCGAAACGGCGGTTTCTTCGATGCCCTCCCAACGGTCAGCCTCGACCCGGTCACGAAAGGCCAGCGCCGCACGGTTCGCCGTTTCGCTCAACTCGTCGGCGAAAGTCACCAGCACACCGGACAGGCCCATCGTCGAAATACGCGGAAATCCCCGGCGCGTTCGCGTCGAAAGTTGATGTACCGATCCGCTCAAAAGCGCTCCTTGCGGCGGCAGATATGGCCGCCTTTCGGTCAAATGACCCCAGCCGGATCGGTTCGGCAAGAGATAACTTGCCCCGCGCGCGCCTTTAGGGCGTTTCGGGAAAATCAGGCATCGCCAAAACCCTGCCACGCCTTCCGCCCTCTCGGGCTTTTGGCGATACCTGATGGGTCAGGTACTTCCCGAAACGTCTTAGTCGTTGTCACTGGACGCGGCCCCTGCCCCGGCTCTCGATCGGGCGGTTGCCGGCACATAGGTGCGGTGCGCGAATGCCGAAAGCCCGCGCATGGTGGCGTTTTCCAGCAGGCAATCGGCGCCAGCCACAGTGGGTCTGGCCGGCCGATCAACCCTGCGGATCACGACAACGGCGGGCTCGTCCCGGTCAACAAGGCTTTCTTCAGCGGCCAGGGTGAACCCGTTTTCACTCAACACAGCTTCGTACCGGCCCCAGCAAACGCTCAAATTCGCATGTTGCGCCCGCGCATTCTGTTGGACGAAGGGCAAGATCAGCATGGGGCTGGCCAGACCGTCGATTCGCAGCGCATCAGTGCTCCGGTTGCCGGGCAGGTCTGCCCGGTCGGACAATGCACTTCCCACCGCCAGCGCGCACAAGACGCCACCCTTGCGCGCGGACCAGACATCGCCGACAACCGGCACGATCTCGTCCCAGCCCTTGCCATCAAACCGTTGCAGATGTGCCAGGAGCATCGCCGGGCCAGGCAGACCTCTAGCCGCCAGCCAGCGCGCGGCGAAGCTTGCCTCTTCGGCCACTCCCCAGCTGTAGCCAGCACCCCGCGCCGCCTTGAGGCAGAGGGCGTCGATTTCCGGCAGGGACAACCTGATACGCAACGTGCCGTCTGGATCATCGCGCCCATCCCTATCGCAATGTGCGGTCATACCGGCTCTCCTGCAGCAAGATCCTGCGGATAGGGTGCGTTCTGAAACAGGCTGATACGCACCCAGCGGTCGGAACGCGGATCGAAATGGCTGGCTCCGAAAAACGCAAGCTTGCAACGCAGCAGATCGATCGGCAGCATGTCCGACGCGATCAGATTGTCGCGCACTTCGGCAAAGGGATACCGCGCCGTCACCTGCACCCGCCGCGCCATGAACCGGTGCTCGGGGTGCGCCAGCAGAAACGCCGCGAGCGTGTTTTCACCCTGCCAGGCCGAAACGTCCTTGCGCATCTGCGCGGCCAGCCGCCCGATACACAGTGGCAATTCCAGATCCGCCCCTGGCTCGTCATGCCGTTCGCCCAAGCGCGGTTCCAGCTTTTCCTCGGAAACATACCAAAAGCGCGCCGTGCTTTGCGCCGTGCTGAAATCGGTGGAAACCGCCCAGTCATAGAACTCGTTCAACAGGCTCTCGGCCCGGTCCACCGGCATCGCGCCATCAATCCGGAAAGCCGCATCTTCATCGGCATCCATGCATTCGGCCAGACTGTCAACAAGATTGCCGTGCGGCTCCAGCATGAGTGATAACAGCATTTCCTGCCCCTCGAGCGAAAGCGAACGCTCCCCCCAACGCCAGAGCGTGTCCCAGGGATGAGGGCCCTTTTCCAGCCGTTCGTCCTGATAAGCCCTGATCATCTGCAAATCCCTTCCGAGATCGTCGAGCTTACCGGCCTGGATCGGATGCGGGCTGCGCCAAGTTGCCAGGGTCCGGGCGGCATCCTTGAGTGCCGCGCGAAACCCTGCAATGGCATCGGAAGTCGCTGATTTCTGTGCGCGAACCCGCGCCAATGCTTCTTCGCGGGCCTGCACCCAATTGTTCAGCAAGACCGGATGGCGCACCAGAAACGGCGCCATGCCGAGGCCCGTGGAGTTGCCCACCCCGAGCCTGCGGCGCAAATCGGGGGCCATTGCGACAGCCATCTCACCGCCGCGCGCCGCGGCCAGATGTTCTGCCAGATCGACCGTGAACGCCCGGATCAGCCACACCGAAAGCATTTCCATCTGGAACGGCCCATGCGCCTCGGGCCGGTTCTGCAAGACGGTTCTGTCGGCGGCACCGAACTTTCCCGATCCATAGACCGCCGTGGTGCGCATCAGGTATCCGACGGCGTCGAGAGCATCGGCGTCCGGCTGACGCCCCTGGGAAAGCCTTTCGACCACATGATCGAACAACCGCACCGAGCGGTTGGCCCGGCTGAGCGAAAGCTCGCTCGGGCCGATCCGGCCGGCCTCCTGCAAGGGTACATTGGCCGCCAGCCGTTCCAGATCGGCCTCACTCGGTGTGCCATCGAAAAGCGTGAATGTCGCATCCCAGGCGGTTGCGATGACCCTATCAGACCGCATCTCGGCAGGAAGATCATGGGCAAAAGCAACCAGTGAATAGGTTCGTTCAGGCCCGATGGCGCGGTAGACGGCGCGGCCGACACCCTTGGCATCCATCTGCCAGACAGGGCGGTCGAAGGCCCAGTTATCATTCTTCATGCGGCGCAAGAGCACCCGCAAGAAGGACAACCGCGTCGGATGGGCGCTGCCCATGCGGGCCAGACGCATGACGGTCGCCGGTTGACGCCGGAACGCTGCGCTTTCGGCGTGATGTCCTGCCGGTTCCTGCATCATTCGCTCCTCTCCCGATCCAATGCCATGGCAACACCCTGTCCGGCCGTCGCTTTATGCCCGGCCAAACGACGAGGCAAAAAAGTCTGACCAGTTGCCCCCCATCACGGCCGCAATCTCGGCCCCGGACATGCCCACGGATTTCAATCCTTCGGCGATTTTGGCAAAATCGCGATTGTCGTTGAACCACTCTGGCATCGGTGGAAACCCCGGTGCAGCCGCGCTTCCCTCGCCATAATCGATCTTCCTGGTCCAACGCCCGACACGCATCCATTCGACAACGCTGTCGGGTTGATCCTGGCAAAGATCGGTGCCGATGCCGATATGCCTTATGCCGATCAACTCCGCCGTCCGCGCGATCATCGTGCAAAACTCGTCAATCGTGCAGGCGCTGCCGCCCTTGAGATGGTGCGGATAAACCGAAAACCCCAACATGCCGCCGCTTTCGGCAAGCGCCTTCATCACCGTTTCGGATTTATTGCGCAGCGCCGGGTGCCAGCCGTGCGGATTGGCATGGGTAATGGCGATCGGGCGGGAGGAGTGCTCGATCGCTTCCAGTGTCGACCTTTCGCCTGAATGGCTCATGTCGACGACCATGCCGACGCGGTTCATCTCGGCCACGACTTCCCGGCCCATCCGCGTGAGACCCGAATCCCGCGCCTCGTAACAACCGGTCGCAAGCAGGGACTGATTGTTGTAGGTCAGTTGCATGAAGCGCAGGCCAAGGCGGTGCAATACCTCGACCAGACCGATATCATCCTCGATCATCGAAGGGTTCTGCGAACCGAAGAAGATCGCCGTGCGCCCGGTATCGCGGGCCTTCGCGACATCATCGGCGGAAAAACCCTGAAAGATCAGGTCGGGGAAGCGTTCGAAAAAACGGTTCCATTTCTCGATCTGCAATACCGTCTCACGAAAATTCTCATGATAGGTGATAGTGACATGCACGGCATCGAGGCCACCTTCACGCATCTGGCGGAAAACCCTTTCCGACCAGTTGGCGTATTGCAGACCGTCAATCAGAGGGTTCATTCCGGGTTGCCCGCCGCCACATAGGCGGTTTTCACGGTCGTGTAGAATTCAGCCGCGTATGATCCCTGTTCACGCGGCCCGAATGATGACGAACCACGCCCGCCAAAGGGCACATGATAGTCGGTTCCCGCAGTTGGCAGATTGACCATCACGCAGCCCGCGCGCATGTTGGCGCGAAAATGGCTTGCACGCGCCAGGCTGCGGGTCATGATGCCGGCCGTCAGGCCGAATTCGCTGTCGTTGGCGATGGCCAGCGCCTCGTCATAGCTGCCCGCCTTCATCACGCAGGTCACCGGGGCGAACATCTCTTCGCGGTTGATGCGCATATCGTTCCTGGTAGCGGCGAAAACCGATGGGGCCATGTAATGGCCCTCGGTCGCGCGCTCCAGGCGGTCGCCGCCGCAAAGCAACTCTGCCCCCTCGGCCTTGCCGATGCCGATATAATCGAGGTTCTGTCGCAACTGGCCTTCGCTGACCACCGGCCCGATCTGTGTGCCTTCTTCCAGCGCATGCCCGACTTTCCACCCCTTGGCCGCCGCGACCAGCCCGTCGACAAAGGCATCATGGACCTTTTCATGCACGATCAAACGGCTGGCGGCGGTGCATTTCTGCCCTGTTCCGCCAAAGGCCGCGCCCGACGCATGGGCAACCGCCAGTTCGAGATCGGCATCGTCCATGATGATCATCGGGTTCTTCGACCCCATTTCCATCTGCAACTTGGTCATGTTCACGCAACACGCACTTGCGATACCGCGCCCGACGGGTACAGAGCCGGTGAAACTGATCGCGTCCACGGTACGGCTTTCCACCAGACGCTGGCCAACCGAACGGCCCGATCCGGTGACAAGGTTGAAAAGGCCGGGGGGAATGTCCTGCCTTGCAATCACTTCCGTCAGCATCACCGCCGATGCAGGCGTCAGATTCGCCGGTTTCCAGACCACCGCGTTGCCAAAGGCGAGCGCGGGCGCGATCTTCCAGGCGGGAGTCGCCACCGGAAAGTTCCACGGCGAGATGATGGCGACAACGCCGACCGGTTCACGGCGGACGTCGATTTCGACCCCGGGCCGGACACTTTGAGCCAAATCGCCCTGATTGCGCAGCGCCTCGGCGGCAAAGTAGGTAAAAAACTGTCCGGCGCGATAGGCCTCGCCCTTGCCTTCGGCGGCAGGCTTGCCCTCTTCGCGGGCGATCATGCGGCCAATCTCGTCCGCGCGCGCCATCAACTCCGTTCCGATGGCCATCAACACATCGTGGCGTTTCTGAATCCCAGCGGCCCACCAGACCGGCTGGGCCCTGCGCGCGGCGTCAAGTGCCTCATCCAGTTGCGCGGCGCTGGCCTGGGCATAACACCCTATCAGATCCGACACATCAGACGGATTGCGGTTCTCGATCTCGCCTTCACCCGTCTGCCACCTCCCTGCGACATGGAGCCCTGTCTGTTGTGCCATGGCATTCCCTCATGCTTGAATTCCTCTTTTCTAGGGGTATAGTGCACTTCAAGCAATCTTGAATTTCTTAATAAAATTTCAGATATTCTGAAGATGATGTTGAAACTTGAAATGATGCGATGTTTTCGCGCCGTCGCCTTCGAAGGCACTTTGGCAGGTGCCGCCGCGGTGCTCGGACGCACGCCATCGGCCATATCGATGATGCTCAAACAGTTTGAAGAGCATCTGGGCGCGCCGCTCTTTGAAACCGATCGCAAGAACCGTCTGACGCCGCTTGGCCTGCGCGTTCTTGAAGAGGCGACGCGCGCGACAGATGTTTTCGACCGCGCCGCCGAGGCGATCAGACGCCATGCCCATTCGACCGCAGGAACCGTTCGCATCGCCAGCGTCCCCTCGGCGGCAACCAGCATTCTTCCCGACGCGATCCGCAGTTTCCGGCACATGCGCCCCGAAATTCGACTTGAAGTGAGCGATGTCGACAGTGCCGCTGTCATCAACCACCTGCAATTCGACATGGCCGACATCGGAATCGCCTCGGGCCAGTCAGGGCCAGATATCGAGGCCGAGGCCCTGGCAAGCGACCGGCTCGGCATTGTCTGCCGACAAGACAGCCCGATCATGACATCCGGGCAAGCCGTGAACTGGGAAATGCTTGATCTTGAACCATTTGTCGCCAATCCGCTATGCACTCTGGTCGATCATCCGACGGTTCAGCACCTGGTGGCGACAAGCCTTCTTTCCGCGCGAAACACCACGACGCTCTTGTCGTTCGTCCGAAATGGATTTGGCGCGACCATCCTGCCCCGGCGCGTCTTGCTTGGTGAAGCGACGGATCTGGCCTTCTTGTCGCCGCAGGCGCCTGTGGTGGAGCGTCAATTGAAACTTCTCACAAGCCGACAACGCCACCCCAGCCCTGCGGCCAATGCCTTTCGCGAGGTTGTCTTGAACATGGCGCGTGCAATGTGACCGACCGGCCGCGCGTCGATGCTATTTCACATCTGCAACATCTTTTCGCGTTCGCAAGGGCCGACCATTGATCTTTTGCCTTTTGCCCACAAATTCTGTTAGTTGGCGCCGACGGCAGGAATAGTGTATGTTCCTGTTTCCATGTCAGTGTGCAAGACATTGTAAAATCAGAAAGTTTGGTCGATGACCGCGCGATTCAGGGTACATAGGTTATTTGCGATCATCGTGTTTGTCGCAGCGGCGGCCTGGGTAGGCACGGGGAAATTCGCCTCTGTCGGCAGCGAAGAGGCGCATGCTTCCCCCGCGCAAGCCAGCGAAGCAAAGGCTGCGGCCGATACGACCCGCGCCAAGCTGAGGACAGTTGCGGTCATCAAGCCCGACTTCGCCGATCATGCCCGTGAAATCCGTGTATCTGGCGCGACCGGCGCTGACAAACGCACGGTTCTGGCGGCCAGATCCAGCGGTATCATATCGGCGTTGAACGTGCTGCAGGGCGATGTGGTCAAGGCCGCGCAGGTCGTCATGACATTGGAAGGCTCCGACGTTACGGCCGCAGTCACCACGGCCGAGGCCACACTTGCCCAACGCACGCAGGAACTGGTTGTCGCCGAAAAGCTCTTTGCGCGCGGCAATACCGCAGAATTGCAACTTATCGGCGTGCGGGCAGACAAGGCCGCCGCGGAAGCCCAGTTAAGCCAGGCCCTTGCCGCCGCCGACAGGTTGAACCTTCGCACCCCTTTTGCCGGTGTGGTCGACAATGTCAGTGTGGAACTTGGCGAATGGGTGCAGACCGGTACACCCATCGCAACCATTCTCGCCCTCGACCCGATCATCGTGCGCGCGGAGGTGAGCGAAGTGGATGTCGGCTTTGTGCGTACCGGCGACAGAACCATCGTCCGCCTGGTAAGCGGCGTTAAAATGGAAGGAACCGTTCGGTTTGTTGCGCGCGAAGCTTCGCGCGTCACCCGCACCTTCCCGATCGAGGTTGCCCTGCCCAATCCCGACCGCGCCATCCCATCCGGAATGACCGCCGAGATCAGCCTTTATACCCAGCCGGTCCGCTCTGTCATGGTGCCGCGGTCGATCATCACCCTGTCAGCCTCGGGGGAAATAGGACTGCGGGTCGTGAATGCCGAGAATGTGACAGGCTTCGTTCCCGTCAAGCTGATTGACGACACGCCCGAGGGGCTGGTTGTCACCGGCGTTCCCGAGGGCGTTCGCATTGTCGTTTCGGGGCAGGATCTCGTGCAAGACGGCGAAACCGTCAGCGTCGTGGACAGTACCGATAGCGTTGCCATGCCCGCTGCCCCCGCGGAATGAACGGGCGATACGCATGAAATTGGTCGAAATCGCCATCCGCAACGCCCGGCTGACCTTGTCGGTGCTGATTTTCCTGATGCTGGCCGGGGCAATGGCCTATCGGTCGATTCCGAAAGAGGCCGAACCGGACATCCAGATTCCGATCATCTATGTCAGCATGGGCTATCAGGGCATTTCGCCCGAAGATTCCGAGCGCCTGCTGCTGCGGCCGATGGAAACGGCCCTGAAATCGATTGCCGGGATCAAGAAGATGACCTCGACCGCCTATCAGGGCGGCGGAAACGTTTTGCTTGAATTCCAGGCCGGCGCCGACCTTGGCAAGGCGCTTGAGGATGTACGCAGCAAGGTTTCACAAGCCAAGAGGGATTTGCCGACAGACGCCGACGAGCCGACCGTGAACGAGGTGAATATTTCGGAATTTCCAGTGCTGGTCGTGACGCTGGCGGGCGATGTGCCGGAACGCATCCTCACTCGTGCCGGTCGTGAATTGCGCGACCGTATCGAAGAAATTCCAGGGGTTCTCGATGCCGCCTTGCAAGGGGTGCGCGACGATCTTGTCGAAGTGATCGTCGACCCGGCAAAGCTGTCTTCCTACGGATTGCGGCCCGACACCCTGATCGCGGGCGTCATGGCCAACAACCAGCTCATCGCGGCGGGCGCGCTGGAAGGGGTCGAAGGCCGCTATGCGATAAAAGTTCCGTCTTTGCTGGAAAACATCGAGGACATTGCCAATCTGCCGGTGGTGTCCAATGGTGCGGCGATCGTGAGGGCGCGTGACCTTGCGGCCATTCGCGCGACGCAAAAGGACCCCGAAACCATTACCCGACTCGACGGGGTTCCCGCGGTGGCCATCGAAGTGTCGAAACGTACCGGGGCCAACCTGATCGAAACCGTGGACAAGGTGAAAACCGTCACCGCCGAGTTTCAGAAACTGCTGCCGGAAGGAACAGTGGTTTCTTTCAGCCAGGACAAATCGACAACCATTCGCCAGTTGCTGTCAGATCTGCAAAACTCGGTTTTGACAGCGGTCATTCTGGTTTTCATCGTCATCCTCTATACCCTGTCCGGGCGCGCATCATTATTGATCGGACTGGCCATCCCGGCTTCGTTCCTGATGGGCATTCTGGCCTTGTCACTTGCCGGGTTGACGGTGAACATCGTCGTGCTCTTCAGTCTCATCCTGGCGGTGGGCATGTTGGTCGACGATGCGATCATCGTCACGGAATACGCCGAACGGCGCATGTCGGAAGGCATGGAAAAGCGCGACGCATTTGCCCTGGCATCGCACAAGATGACCGGACCGGTGGTCGCCGCCACGATGACACGGGTTGCGGCGTTTTCGCCGTTGCTTTTCTGGCCCGGCATTGTCGGCGAATTCATGAAATATATGCCGATCACACTGATTGCGACATTGTCGGCCTCGATGCTTTATGCGCTGATTTTCGCGCCGACGCTGGGCGCGATCATCGCCAAGCCCGTAAAGGAGGAGACCGCCGCGAAGGACGGTCTTTACATGCGCGTCGTCGCACGGGCCATCCGGCACCCGTTTCTGGTCATTTTCGCGACATTGGGCCTGCTGGTCGCCGTACCCTATGCCTATGGCAAATACGGCAGCGGTGTCGAGTTTTTCC
Organism: Paracoccaceae bacterium; assembly: GCA_020446815.1. Taxonomy (GTDB): domain Bacteria; phylum Pseudomonadota; class Alphaproteobacteria; order Rhodobacterales; family Rhodobacteraceae; genus Albidovulum. The sequence continues at coordinate 41,264 of JAGRDY010000018.1, read as the reverse complement.
CCGATGTCGAACCGGATTACGGCCTGCTTTATGTTCACGCCCGCGGCAATCTTTCGATCCATGAAAAGGACGCACTGACCCGTCAGGCGGAACAGCGCATTCTCGGCTGGCCCGGCATCAAGACGGTCTATACCCGATCGGGCAAGGGGCAGAACGCCGGCAACGAAATCGCCGCCGATGTGGTCGGGGTCATTCAGTATGAATTCGTCGACTGGCGCAAACGCAAGAACGCCAATGCCATTCTCGACGATTTGCGCGAGGCCATGAAGGGAATTCCCGGCGTCGAAATCGAAGTCTCCGTGCCCGAGGCCGGGCCGCCGACCGGCAAGGCCATCCAGATCGAGCTTTCCGCCGCCAACCCGGACGGGTTGAACGAAGCCGCCGCGAAAATCGCCGACCGGCTGGCGAAGATTCCCGATGTCATCGACATCGACAATGGCCTGCCGCCGCCGGGGCTTGACTGGGAATTGCGCGTCGACCGGGGGGCCGCGTCGCAGTACGGGCTTTCGCCCGGCGCGGTGGGCGCGGTGGTCCAGATGGTCACCAGCGGACTGAAACTGTCCGATTTCCGCCCCGCCGGGCTGGACGAACCGGTTGATATCGTTCTGCGTCTGCCGCCCGATCAGCGCACCATCTCGTCGCTGGACCAGTTGCGGATCGAAACCAAGGATGGCCCCGTGCCGATCAGCAATTTCGTCACGCGCGTCGCGGCACCGACGACAGGAACGCTTGAGCGCAAGGACGGGCGCCGGACGGTTACCGTTCAGGCGGGGGTTCGCGCAGGGGTTCAGGCCGATCCGATTCGCGCGGCCATCACAGAGGAGTTGAAAAAATCCGACCTGGAAAAGGCGGGCATCCGCTGGGCGCTCGCCGGCGAGGACGAGGAACAAAAAGCCGCCGGCGCCTTCCTAGGCAAGGCATTCGGGGCGGCATTGTTCCTGATCTTCGTCGTCCTTCTGGCCCAGTTCAACCGATTCACATCTGTCGGTCTGGTCTTTTCGGCGGTGATCATGTCGACCATCGGGGTTTTTCTGGGGCTGATGATCATGGGCCAGCCCTTTGGTGTGGTGATGACCGGGATCGGGATCATCGCGCTGGCGGGTGTCGTGGTGAACAACAATATCGTCTTGATCGACACCTACGACACGTTGCGCCGCGAAGGCATGCCCAAGATCGATGCCATCCTGCAAACCTGTCGCGAACGGGCTCGGCCGGTGGTACTGACCGCGCTCACTGCCATTCTGGGGGTGCTGCCCATCGCGTTTGGCCTGAATCTCGAGATACTGGCCCATGAGACGAGCTATGGCGCGCCGTCCACCCAATGGTGGATTTCCCTGTCCAGCGCGATCGTTTTCGGCCTGGCCTTCGCGACGATCCTCACGCTGATCGTCACGCCATCGTTGCTGATGGTCACCTCGCGCGGCGGCTCCCCGGCCAGAAAACGCCGTTGGTTTCGCAAAGCCAAGGACGAACCGGTCGACCCGATAGCGGCGGCGGCCCAGAACGGCCGCGGCACCGCCTGAGCCCGTCCCTTCCGTCCGTATCAGAGTTCATCCAGCTCTTCTTCGGACCAGAACCCGATCAGAATGCCCTGCCCAAGGGCGGTGCGTTTTTCGGAGGCTGCAAGGATCTGGCTGTCAGGTGTCGTGATCCGTTGTCTTTGCCGGCGCGCCCATTCGAACACATGACCGCGCATCACGTCGCACACGTCTGAATATGCCGGGTCTGCGCCAAGATCGACCAGCTCATCGGGATCGTTTTCCAGATCGAACAGCATTGCGCGAAACTGTTCGAAGAAAATGTACTTCCACCGCGCATCCACCGCCATGATCGCGCGCGAACAGGCCGGTCCGGTGCCCAGAATTTCCCGCGCCGGCGTCGCCGCATAGTCATATTCGCTGATCGCGACCTGACGCCAGTGCCCGGGCACCCGCCCGTGCAAGAGCGGCGCCAGGCTGTGGCCTTCCAGCCGGTTCGGGGCGGGTTCGGCGCCGAAGGCGCTTACGAATGTTGGCACCAGATCAATCGCTTCGACCAATGCATTGCTGACCGTGCCGCGCGCTGCGTCGGCCTCGGTGCGCGGATCGCAAATGATCAGCGGCACCTTCACCGACGGGTCGTGAAACAGCTCCTTTTCGCCCAGCCAGTGATCGCCCAGATAGTCGCCGTGATCCGAGGTGAAGACGATCATCGTGTTGTCCATCAGACCACGGTCGCGAAGGAACTGCCACAGCAACCCCATCTGATCGTCGATCTGCTTGATCAGCCCCATATAGGCAGGCATCACGGCCGCCCGCACCTCATCGCGGCAAAACGCCCGGCTGACACGGGCATGCATGAATGCTTGGTAAACCGGGTGCGGATCGCGGCGCTCGGCTTCGGAGCGAACCGGCGCAAGCCAGGTATCGGGCCCGTGCATGTCATGATAGGGGGCGGGCACGATATAGGGCCAATGGGGCTTGATGAAAGACAGATGGCACAGCCAGGGGGTGTCATCGGTACGGCTGTCGACAAATTCCATGAAACGGCGGGTCAGATAGGGGGTTTCGCTGTCTTGCTCGGCGATGTTGGCGGGCCGGTCGGAATATTTCAGAAACCAGCCTTCGCCGGTTTCTCCGGCCTTGGGCACCACGCCGTTGGCCCTTGTGTTCCAGGGGTTCGGGTCGTCATAGCCCTTGTTCTTCAGATAGTCGTTGTAACGCGGCGGAGCGTGATTGCTCTGGTCTGGGTGCAAGCCCTCATGGCGTTCGAAAACGTCGAATCCGCATTCGGCCAGCCGTGCGCCGATAATCGTTCCCGGCTCGATCCCATAGCGCGCCATGCCTTCGGTATCCGCCCGCATATGGGTCTTGCCGATCAGCACCGTATCAACCCCCAGCGGGCGCAGATGATCGCCCAGCGTCAGTTCCCCGACCCGCAAGGGAAACCCGTTCCAGCTTGAGCCATGGGAAATGACATAGCGCCCTGTATAGGTGCTCATCCGGCTTGGCCCGCAAATCGGCGATTGCACATATGCGCGATCGAACCGCACACCCTGAGTTGCCAGCCAGTCGATATTGGGCGTGCGCAGATACGGATGCCCGTAGCACGAAAGGTAATCCCAGCGCAGTTGATCGCACATGATGAACAGGACGTTCTTGAGCGTTGTCACGGGATTCTCGAAACTGTGGACCGGCACCGGCGCAGCCTACTTGCGCATCTGGCCCCCGTCCAGCGCCGCAAGGGGCGCGCCGAGGCGATGCGCAATGTCCGAAATGAACGGATCGTTGTCCGAATTGACGGGGTTTTCGTGGATAGAATCGGGCATTAATGGCGGACGGACAGATTGGGGGTGCAATGCGCTATTCCGGCTTCAGGGTGATCAAGGAGGCTTTGACAGGCCACAAGGGATGGACGCCAGCGTGGCGCGACCCGGAACCTCAGTCGCAATATGACATCGTGGTCATCGGCGGCGGCGGGCATGGTTTGGCCACGGCCTATTATCTGGCCAAGGAATTCAATCAAAAACGGATCGCCGTCATCGAAAAAGGCTGGATCGGCAGCGGCAATGTCGGGCGCAACACCACGATCATCCGCTCGAATTACCTGCTCGATGGCAATGAGCCTTTCTACGAATTCTCGATGAAACTCTGGGAGGGGCTGGAGCAGGATTTCAACTTCAACGCCATGGTCAGCCAGCGCGGCGTTCTGAACCTGTGCCATTCAGATGCACAGCGTGACGCGATGACCCGGCGCGGCAACGCCATGCGGTTGAACGGTGTGGATGCCGAACTGCTCGATGCCGAAGGCGTGCGCAAGATGGCGCCGTTTCTCAATTTCGACAATGCCCGCTTCCCGATCAAGGGCGGGCTGCTGCAACCGCGGGGCGGCACGGTGCGCCATGATGCCGTCGCCTGGGGCTATGCCCGCGGCGCCGACAGCCGCGGTGTCGATATCCTGCAAAACTGCGAAGTCACCGGATTTCGCATCGAGAACGGCAAATGTCTGGGCGTGGAAACCAGCCGCGGGTTCATCGGCGCCAAGAAGGTCGGTTGCGCGGTTGCCGGATCGTCGGGCAAGGTCATGTCCTTTGCCGGAATGCGCCTGCCGATCGAAAGCCATGTCTTGCAGGCCTTTGTCAGCGAAGGGCTCAAGCCGATCCTTCCTGGCGTCATCACCTATGGCGCCGGGCATTTCTATGTCAGCCAGTCCGACAAGGGCGGGCTGGTCTTTGGCGGCGACATCGACGGATATAACTCCTATGCGCAACGCGGCAATCTGCCGGTTGTCGAAGATGTCTGCGAGGGCGGCATGAGCCTGATGCCGATGATCGGCCGTGCCCGTCTTTTGCGCATGTGGGGCGGCATCATGGACATGTCGATGGACGGCTCGCCGATCATCGACCGCACCGGAATCGACGGCCTCTATTTCAATGGCGGCTGGTGTTATGGCGGGTTCAAGGCCACGCCTGCCTCGGGCTGGTGCTTTGCCCATCTGCTGGCAACCGACGCCCCCCACCCCACCGCTACCGCCTATCGTTTCGACCGGTTCCGCAAGGGGCTGATGATCGACGAAAAAGGTATGGGCGCGCAGCCCAATTTACACTGACAGGTTCGCGAAACATGATCATCAATCACCCCCTGCTTGGCCCCCGCGATTCCCAGGAGTTCACCTATCTCGGGGATGCCGGTCTGATCGAACGCCCGGATTGGCAGGCCGAGGATGCCGCCGACGCCTTTTACGAATACCTGTATCTGCGCGACAATCCTGCGGGGTTGCACAAGGAACTCTGGTATCACGAACAGGGCGACCGCAGCTGGCTGGTCGTGACGCGCAATATTTCCAGTCATGAAATTATCTCTGTCGAACTGGCCCGTGATGTGGCCCGCCAGAAGGGGCGCAGCAAATGAGTCAGATCAACCGGATCGGCGGCGGTCGGATCGACCGTTCGCAGGTGCTGAATTTCAGCTTTGATGGCAAAAGCTATCAGGGTCATCCGGGCGACACGCTTGCGTCTGCCCTGCTTGCAAATGGTGTGCGTCTGATGGGGCGGGGGTTCAAGTATCACCGTCCGCGCGGCCCCTTGACCGCCGGCTCGGAAGAACCCAACGCGCTGGTCGAACTGCGCACGGGCGCACGCCAGGAACCCAATACCCGCGCCACCACGGCCGAACTTTTCGAGGGGCTGCAAGCCCGGAGCCAGAACCGCTGGCCCTCGCTCGCCTTCGACGCCATGGCCGTCAATGACCGGCTCTCGCGTTTCTTTGCCGCGGGCTTTTATTACAAGACTTTCATGTGGCCAAAGGCTTTTTGGGAAAAGCTCTACGAGCCGATAATCCGCCGCGCCGCTGGCTTGGGCAGCCTGACCGCGCAGGCGGATCCGGACGAATATGACAAAGGGTTCCTGCATACCGACCTTCTGGTTATCGGTGCGGGACCGTCGGGTCTGGCGGCGGCGCTGACGGCGGGCCGTGCCGGGGCAAAGGTGATACTTGCCGACGAGGATTTCGTTGCTGGCGGGCGGCTGAATTCGGAAACCTACGCCTTTGGCGATGGATCGGGCACGGATTGGGCTGCCCTGGCCGTGGCCGAACTGGCACAGATGCCCAACGTCCGTCTGATGACGCGCACCACCGTCATCGGGGCCTTTGATCACGGCATCTACAGTGCGCTTGAAAGGGTGTCCGACCATCTGGCCTTGCCGCTTCCCGGCAAACCGCGCCAGATACTCTGGCGGATCTACACAAAACGGAGCCTGCTTTGTGCAGGTGCGCTCGAGCGGCCCATCGCATTCGAAAACAACGACCGACCGGGTATCATGCTGGCCGGTAGCTTGCGCAGCTATGTCAACCGCTGGGCGGCATTGCCGGGCAAGACGGTTGCGGTCTTTACCAATAACGACAACGGATTGCGGACCGCCACCGATCTCATATCAAAAGGCGTGAATGTCGCCGCTGTGATCGACTGCCGCGCGGACACACCGGACATTTCCGGCACCGAAACCCTGCGCGGCGCGCAAGTGATTGATACCTCGGGCCGGCTCGGGCTGGCTTCGGTAACCGTTCAACTGGCTGACGGGAATAAAAGGACCATTGCCTGTGATGCCCTTGGCGTTTCCGGGGGCTGGAACCCCAATGTCCATCTGACATGCCATCAGCGCGGCCGCCCCAGATGGGATGAAACGCTGTCGGCCTTCGTTCCCGATACCTGCCCGCCCGGAATGACCGTGGCCGGTGCCGCCAACGGCCAACTGTCAACCGCAGCGGCGCTGGCCGCCGGCACATCGGGTGCGGTCGCGGCCCTTGCCGATATCGGAGTCAAGGCGGCACCGGTTGACCTGCCCCGCACCGAAGATGCCGCCGCCAGTGTCAAGGCCTTCTGGTATGTCCAGCACGGCAAGGGCCGCGCCTGGCTCGATCAGCAAAACGACGTGACCGTGAAGGATGTGAAGCTGGCGCATCTCGAGGGTTACCGTTCTGTCGAACATCTCAAACGCTATACGACCCTCGGGATGGCCACCGATCAGGGCAAGACCGCCAACATGGGCGGATTGGCGATCATGGCCGAACTGACCGGCAAATCCATCCCCGAAACCGGCACCACAATCTATCGCCCGCCATATACACCGGTTCCGATCGCGGCCTTTGCGGGGCGCTCTACGGGCAAGGGTTTTCGGCCGACGCGCCTGACCCCCAGCCACAAGTGGGCCACCGAACAAGGCGCGGTCTTTGTCGAGGTCGGCATGTGGCTAAGGGCACAATGGTTCCCGAAACCGGGTGAAACCCATTGGCGCCAGTCGGTCGACCGCGAGGTTCTGGCCACGCGCAAATCCGTCGGCATCTGCGATGTGACGACCCTGGGCAAGATCGACGTACAGGGAACCGATGCCGCCGAATTTCTCAACCGGATCTATGCCAACCCCTTTGGCAAGCTCGCCGTTGGCAAGGTTCGCTATGGCTTGATGCTGCGCGAAGACGGAATGGTGATGGATGACGGGACCACGGCGCGCCTGGCCGAGGATCACTTCATCACCACGACCACCACCGCCAATGCGGTCGGCGTCTTTCGGCATATGGAATTTTGCCGCCAGTGCCTGTGGCCCGATCTGGATGTCCAGATCATCTCCACGACCGAGGCCTGGGCGCAGTTTTCCGTCGCAGGCCCCAATGCGCGAAAGCTTCTGGAAAAGATCGTCGACAAGGATCACGACATTTCCAACGAGGCATTCCCCTATATGGGCTGCGGTGAAATCACCGTCTGCGGCGGGCTTCGCGCGCGTTTGTTCCGGATATCCTTTTCGGGCGAGCTGGCCTATGAAATCGCGGTGCCGACGCGCTATGGCGACGGATTGATCCGTGCCATGGTCGAGGCTGGCCGCGAATTCGATGCCGTCGTCTATGGCACCGAAGCACTGGGTGTCATGCGCATCGAAAAAGGCCATGCCGCGGGGAACGAACTGAATGGCACGACTTCAGCGCTCAATCTTGGCATGGGTGCGATGGTCTCGAAGAAGAAAGACAGCATTGGCTCCACGCTTTGCCAACGCGACGGCATGAACCGGCAAGATACGCTCGTCCTGATGGGGTTCCGTCCGGTGGACCCCGCCCAGAGCTTTTCCGCCGGATCGCATTTCATCAACAAGGATGCTGTTGCCAACGCCAGCAATGACCAGGGGTACATGACCTCGGTCGCCTATTCACCGAATCTTGGTCACACGATCGGCCTCGGCTTGCTCAGGAATGGCGGTGCCAGAAAGGGCGAAATCATCAAGGCGGTGAACCCGCTAAAGGGCATCGAGACAGATGTCGAAGTTGTCAGCGCCCATTTCGTTGACCCGGAAGGAGAACGCCTGCGTGCCTGAACATCGATTGAAAGCGCTCAACCCGCTGGGCGGCGATAGCGCGAAAGTGGAAACTTTCGACGTCTTCACCATCAGCGAAAACCCGGACCTGGCGCTTGCGTCACTTGCCTGTCGTGCCGGGCAGGCGAACAATTTCACCAAGGCAGCCAGAAAACACTTCGGCTTCGAGATGCCAGGGCCGGGTGCCAGCGCAGGCAAGACCCCTTTTACGGCCATCTGGATCGGCCCCGACCAATGGATGATCGAGGCCCCGTTCGAAACCCACGAAGAGATCGCTGCGGAACTGAAAGCCGCCTTTGGGGGCAGTGCTTCGGTCACGGAACAGACCGACGGTTGGGCGTGCTTTGCGGCGGAAGGGCCTGCCGCCGGCGCGGTGTTCGAACGACTTTGCGCCCTGAATGTTGCCGCCATGCCGTCAAACAGCGCGTCGCGCACCGCCATCGAACATCTTGGATGCATCGTCATCTGCCGTGAAGCGGGCATTCGCTTCAGTGTGCTTTGTCCACGATCCGGGGCGGCTTCTTTGCACCACGCACTGGTCACGGCGGCGCAAAGCGCGCTATGAACGCGCCCTGCTCAGACCGACGGTAATGGTGCATTTGCCTTGACCCGAATGCCGTTGATGGCGCGCCGGTCCTCTTGCGGGGTCAGACCGAATGCCTGAACATAGTGCCGCACCAGCGGGGTAGAGCTGGCGTAACCCACCGACAAGGCGATATCGGTCACGGAATCACTGGAATACAGCGCCATCTGGCGCGCCTTCTTGAGGCGCAGCATCCGGTAGTATTTCAGCGGGCTCTGCCCGGTCGCGCGTTGAAAGGCTCGGTCAAGCTGGCGCGTCGAAAGAGCCACGGCATCTGCCACCTGGGCGATCTGAATGGGTTCTTCCACATGTTCCGCAAATAGCCGGATCGCCCGCGCCACGGCGTCGGGCAGCATGTCGTCCGTACGGCTACCGCGGATCGTCGGGATTTTCTGGGCGACATCATCGCCGCGCATGAAGGGGTGCTGAAACCAACAGGCCACTTCGGTCATGATTTCCGTGCCGAGCTGTTCCTCGATGAAGCGCAACATCAGATCGAATGCCGCCGTCGCCCCCGCGACCGTTATGCGCTGCCGGTCGATCGTGATGACATTTTCACAGGCGATGACATCGGGAAATGCAGTCTTGAAAGCGGCCTCATAGCACCAATGAACCGAGCATTTGTACCCGCTGAGCAAGCCACCCCGCGCCAGCGGGAAAATGCCCCCGCTGATCGCCCCGATATTTACCCCGTGACGGGCCAGCAACCGTACCGTTGCATTGCTTTTCTGGGCATTGCGGAAACGTCCCGCCGGGCTGCTCAGAAAGAATAGCTGCGCCAGGTGATCTGTCTCTGACAGGGCCAGATCAGGCTCGAACCCTACCTGAGCGCTCGAAACCACACGCTCGCGGCTTTCACCGATCACTTTCCAGCCAAAGGCAGGTTTTCCCGCAATTTCATTGGCGGCGCGCAGCGGCTCGATCGCCGAGGTCAGGCACGCCATCGGAAAACCCGGGAATATCAGAAACCCGATCTCGGTCTTGTGTTCATCGTATTTCATGCGACCACCAATGGCAGGAATCCATGCTTGACCGGTTTTTCGCGAAAGGCGCCGCCAAAGCCTTTGCCGGATATTCTAACAACAGTCGCCATGCCAGTGAAAGAAGAATAGAATCACAGGTGCACCCGGCAAAACATCAAGACCCGCCAGGGCTGATCGCCCGATGACAGGGGCGCGCATCTGGGTTCGAAGCGGAGTGAAGGGGCGTTCTACGCCGCTATCGACTCTTCCGGCCAGCAAAACGGGCCTGGCGACCGGCATGGGATTCAGGATCGGGCATCGCTTTTCGCGTTCGGCCGAAGGGAGGAGCAATGAACACGCGGCCCAACATCAGGTTGATACGCGATAGTCAGCCCTGAGGGGCGTCGCCGGTTCGCTCTTGGCCGCCTTCACACGGGTGCGGGCACGGCAATCGTGAAATCAAACGGCAGGCGGTGATTTAGCCCCAATGCGCAAAACAGTTCCTCATAGGCGTCTGGCTCGCCATCAAACCGCGCCTGAGCGCGCCCGGTCAGATAAAGAACGCTCGGCGGTGCGATGCCCGACGCAGTGAACGCCATCGCCAATTGTGCCGGATCAAGTTCGGGATCGCCCAGCGCGAGGCTGGTCGGGCGCAATTGCGTCAGCAGCGTTGGCAGGGTCTCGGGCGTTTGCCCGGCCCTCAGCACCAGATTCGATCCCCCCGTCACGCCGTTCAGCGCCCAGATGCGCGAAATGGCATCATGGAGATTGCGGTTCGCTTCGGTTACAAACTGCGCCATTTGCGGCAGCAATTTCGACAGATGCGCGGCCAGGAACCCGCATCCGGCACCGAATTCGGCATGCGATGTGCTGGCAGAGAGGATTTTCGGAAGGTTGCGCGCCAATGCGCGTTCAAACTTTCCCTCAGCGATCTGGCCCAATGCCGCCATGGTGAAAAGGTTTGGATCGCCAGGCAATCTTATCTCGTGATTTTCATGCCAACTTTGCCCCGCGTCAGCCGCCATCGGCAACGGTTCAGGCACATAAAGCGGCGCATTGCGCGCTTCGCCGTCCTCCAGGGCGGCCCTGCGTCGGGCGGCTTGTTTTTCGCTGGCCAGCTTTTCCACCCGCGACATCAGCGCTTCGATCTTTTTCGGATCACGGGCTTTGGGCGGCTTGGCCGCAACAGCGGTGATGGGCACTCCACCGGCCTTTTTCAACCCTGCGGCCATGGTCCGGTAGGCATCGGTTTGCTTGAATTCCGCCAACTGCGCCTCGGCCCGTTGTAATGCCGCAAAATGCAGATCATGCAGCACCGAATCGCGCAGCAAAGCCTCGAATATCTGCCGCCGGGCCTCTGAATAACGCAGCATGGTGTCGTCGCGCACCTCGTTCCGGTCCTGCAAGGCCCAGTAATCCGCGTTGTATTTGTCTTTCTTGAAATTGACGTTGCCGCGAAACTTGCGGATTGCATAGCTGTCGACCGATTTGATCGCATAGTGGTTCATCTGCGCCCAGTCATAGCCGATCGTACGCGCGATCGACCGCCAGCCGCGAAACTTGAAATATTCCTCCATCGGCAGGCCCGACCCGTTCACCCAATGAACCGTCTCGGGGTAATCGGTTTTCAGCCACTTGTTTTTCATCTTGGGCCGGTGAATACCCAGCTTCCAGTACTGCGGATCATACTGAAACAGCGTTTTGACGCCCCAGCCCTTGTTCCAATCAGGGGGGGCGGCCCGCAGATACTGCTCGGTCACCGGATCACGCGACCAATCCTCCACTCCGCCCGATCCGAAAATCCGCCAGGTCACGACAATGCCGTTGGCACCCCTTTTCTTGGCCGCCGAAATCAGCCCGTCGAGACTGCCGTCGCCAAGTTTGATGCACAGGAATTCATCCGCGTCGAACACCATTACCCAATCGCTTGTCCCGACCAGCGGCTCATTCTGGGCATATTTGATCGCCGATGGCTGCGGGCGCAGGCCAGCGGGGATATCGTTGACCCTGTGATAGGCCAGCCCCATTTCTTCAAGCCGCATCAACATCTTGTCGGTACCGTCGGTGCAGTCATTGGTGTAGACGACAATATCGGTGAACCCGATCGCCAAATGATGGGCGACCCATTCCAGCAAGAAAGGCCCTTCATCCTTCATCATCGACACGGCGGTGATCCGGCCATGGGGGCTCTTGCGCGTGGCCAACCCATCGGGAAAAGGCACATTTTCCGGCGCCGTCGCGGTTCTTTTCGTCTGTTGCGCCAAAACCTGTTTTTGCCTCATCTCTTCGTTCAGCGAAGCTTTCCACCCATACTGGACACAGCCAAACCGATAGGGCACTATTCACGGAAAGGCAAAAAAAATCACTTTGTCAGGTGATTGTTGACACGAGGCTAAGATGGCAGTTCCTGTTCGCAGACCGGTTGCATCGTTGTGGATCGGTGAGAAGCTTCAGTATCTCAATCAATTGTGCCTGCTCAGCCATGTCAGGCAGGGACATCCGACAACGCTTTACTGCGCCGACACCGTCACCAATGTGCCCGCGGGCGTCGACGTGCGCCCTGCAGCGGAAATCATGCCCCTGGACATGGATATCGTCAGCCAGACCAGTGAATCCTTTCTCTCCAACGTCTTTCGCTACAAGATGATCCAGAAAACCGATGCCGTGTGGATCGACTGCGATGCCTTTTGCCACCGGCCCTTCCCGGACGAGATGCACAACATCTTTGCCGGCCATGGCTTTCGCGGCGCCTTGAACTGCGGCGTCGTCTATATCCCGCCAGAGGGTGAGTTGATTCATCTCCTGATGGACTACTACGAAAACCTGCCCGATGCGCCGGCCTGGTTCAACAAGCAACAGCGCAAGCGGCTGGCCAGACAGGACCCGTCGCTGCCCCTCGCGGTGCGCATCTACAATGCCGAGCGTACTGCCTTCGGGCCACAGGCTTTTACCCATTTCGCCCAACGGACCGGCGATTTCCACAAGGCGCTCAGCCACGACTATCTCTACCCGGTGCCGTTCCAGCTCAACGATATCTTCTTTGATCCCTACGGCCGGGTCGAAGACCATTTCACCGACAACACACTGTCGGTGCATCTTTATACCAACGGCACCAGGCCTTGGTGGCGCAAGAACCCGCCCTTGCCGGGCTCATTCGCCTTCCGAATGTGCGAAGAAATCGGTCTCGATCCCGACAAGGCGCTGGAAGAGTAAGCTTGGACAGATGAGCAAAGCGCCCGAACTGACCTTTTTCTACATTGTCGAGCCGCCTGACTATCAGATCTACGCCTGCACCCTGCTCGCATCGATCCGCCGGTTCTTTTCTGCCGATGTCAAAGCGATAGGCTATTGCCCCGAGCATCGGATGGACGAGCTGCACCCCGCGGTTTTCAAGGCCCATGAAATGATGGATAGCGAAATCAGGCCCATGAAAACCCAAGGTGTCTGGGACAGCGATTATCCTCATGGCAACAAGATCATTGCATCCGTACAACCCCGTGAAAGCGCCTATTCCGCATTCGTCGATTCCGATGTGCTCTTTTTGCGTGACAACCGCCCCGAAAACCTGATCGCCGAAGGGCATGTCTCCTGTTCGGTTGCCGCATCCATGCTTTGGGCGGATCAATCCATCTGGAATACCATTTATGGGGCCTTCGACATGCCGATCCCGGCCGAGCGTTTGGCGCTGATGCGCCAATCCACCGATCCGGTAATTCCCTATTTCAGCTCTGGCCTGGTCGTTTTCCCTGAAAGCGGCGGCAAACACGGCCGCTTTGCCGATGTCTGGTATCAGACGGCACGCCGCCTGGACAAGATCGAAACCCTCGACAACCGCCGCCCCTACCTTGACCAGATGTCGCTTCCGGTGGCGATCCGGCGCGCCGGTCTGAATTGGAACCTGCTGCCCGAAGAGCAACATTTCATCATGGGCGGCAAGTTGCGGGGCAAGCCACTTCCCGAGGACAGGGACATCTTTACAGTGCATTATCGCCGCACCAGGAATCTGCGCGATGCCGGCCTGCACAAGGTTGCACATGACATTCTGACCGAGCAAACCGGGGTGAAATATGTAAGACGACTGACCCCCGACCATCCGGAAGACGCCGCGCCCCTGGACGAAATGACGGGGTTGGATGAATGAAAATAACTATTCCAGCGTTGCCTGGATTCAGCTTGCCAGCGCAAGGGATTGGGTTTCGGCTCTGAATACCTGATCTGGGGTGTGGTAACCAAGGCATTTTCCGGGGCGGTTGTTGAGGCGTTCGACGGCCCCATCGAACCCATCCCGATCGCCCGGCCCGCAAATTCTTCTTTGTAAAAATACTCGCGCCGCAGGCGACCCGAACGATCCCGCAGCGCGGGAACGCGAGGCAAAAACCATGGCCCGCAAGGGCCTCCGGAAGATAACTTCACCCAACGAAAAGGGCCCCGCAACGCGGGGCCCCAGGATCGTTCCGGACGGGAACGGCGTGATTACATCATGCCGCCCATGCCGCCCATACCACCCATGCCGCCCATATCGGGCATACCACCGGCGCCCTTCGGCTCCGGGCGGTCGGCGACCATGGCTTCGGTGGTGATCAGCAGACCCGCGATCGAAGCCGCGTCTTCCAGCGCATGACGCACCACTTTCGCCGGGTCGATAATGCCAAACTTGAACATGTCGCCATATTCTTCGGTCTGGGCATTGAAGCCGAATTTCTGGTCCGAGGATTCGCGCACCTTGCCGGCCACGACCGAACCGTCAACGCCGGCGTTCTGGGCAATCTGGCGCAGCGGCGCCTCCAGTGCCTTGCGAACGATGGCGACACCGGCGGTCTGGTCGGCATTCGCGCCTTCGGTCTTCAGCAACGTCTTGGCCGCCTGGATCAAGGCCACACCGCCGCCGACAACGATACCTTCCTGCACCGCCGCACGGGTTGCGTTCAGCGCGTCGTCCACACGGTCCTTGCGCTCCTTGACTTCCACTTCGGTCATGCCGCCGACGCGGATCACCGCAACGCCGCCAGCCAGCTTGGCCACGCGCTCTTGCAGTTTTTCCTTGTCGTAATCGCTGGTGGTTTCCTCGATCTGGGTGCGGATCTGTGCGACGCGCGCGGCAATCTCGGCCTTTTCACCGGCACCATCGACAATCGTGGTCGCGTCCTTGGTGATGGAGATTTTCTTGGCCGTGCCGAGCATGTCCATGCCGACGTTTTCCAGCTTCATGCCGAGGTCTTCGGAAATCACCTGGCCGCCGGTCAGAATGGCGATGTCCTGCAACATGGCCTTGCGGCGGTCGCCGAAGCCGGGCGCCTTGACAGCGGCAATCTTCAAGCCACCGCGCAGCTTGTTGACCACCAGCGTGGCAAGAGCCTCGCCTTCGACGTCTTCGGCGACGATCAGAAGCGGCTTCTGGCTTTGAATCACCTGCTCCAGCAGCGGCACCATCGGCTGCAATGACGAAAGCTTTTTCTCGTGCAGCAGCACAAGGCAGTCTTCCAGATCGGCAACCATCTTGTCGGCATTGGTCACGAAGTAGGGCGACAGGTAGCCGCGATCGAACTGCATCCCCTCGACAACTTCGGTTTCGGTCTCAAGGCCTTTGTTCTCTTCGACGGTGATCACACCTTCATTGCCGACCTTCTGCATCGCATCGGCGATCTGACGGCCGATTTCGGCCTCGCCATTGGCGGAAATGGTGCCGACCTGGGCCACTTCGGCGCTGTCGGAAACCGGGCGCGAGGCTTTCTTGATCGCTTCGACGACCTTGGTCGTGGCAAGGTCGATACCGCGCTTCAGATCCATCGGGTTCATGCCGGCGGCAACCGATTTCATGCCTTCCCTGACGATCGCCTGAGCCAGTACCGTCGCGGTGGTGGTGCCGTCGCCGGCCTCGTCATTGGTGCGGCTGGCCACTTCCTTGACCATCTGCGCGCCCATGTTTTCGAACTTGTCGGAAAGTTCGATTTCCTTGGCAACCGTCACACCGTCCTTGGTGATGCGCGGCGCGCCAAAGGATTTGTCGAGCACGACATTGCGGCCCTTGGGGCCCAGCGTTACCTTCACCGCATCGGCGAGGATGTTGACGCCGCGCAACATGCGGTCACGGGCATCGCTTTCGAATTTGACGTCCTTAGCAGCCATTTTGCTTGCTCCTGGTTGTCTTGATTTCAGTTATGGATATGCGGTCAATCTCAGGCGATGGTGCCCAGGATGTCGCTTTCTTTCATGATCAGCAGCTCTTTGCCGTCAAGGGTCACTTCGGTGCCCGACCATTTGCCAAAGAGGACGCGGTCACCGGCTTTTACCGACGGAGCAATCAGCTCGCCGGAATCCTTGCGCGCACCTTCGCCCACGGAAATGATCTCGCCCTCGGCGGGCTTTTCCTTGGCGCTATCGGGGATGATCAATCCGCCCTTGGTCTTTTCGTCGCTTTCGATGCGGCGAACCAGTACACGGTCATGCAGCGGTTTAAATGCCATCTGGTAACACTCCTTAGGTTCCAGGTTTAGATACGTTAGCACTCACACGTGGTGAGTGCTAACGGGCGGTAACTAGGCATCACACGGATGCGTGTCAACACTCTTTGTCGAGAAAATTTTCACCCTTCATGGAAGGGCCGCCGCGCCAGTGCCATATATGAGGTGTAGCGTTTCCGTCTGCATCCTGACCAAGGGAAGGTTTCATGTTGCGATCCATTGTTGCGGGCCTGTTGCTCGCTCTTGGAAACCTTTCGGCTCAGGCCAACTGCGGCGGAACGAACCTGCTTGCGGCGATGGCCCCGGACGATCTGGCGGCACTGCGTGCGGCCGTCGATGCGCAACCCCATGCAAAGGGAAACTTCTGGCGCGCCACGCGGGGCGCCTCGACGATTTATCTTGCCGGCACCTACCATCTCGACGACCCGCGACATGACGCCACCGCCGAAAAACTTGCGCCGCTGATTGATACCGCTGCAGTCGTTCTGGTAGAGGCCGGGCCGGCGGAACAGAGGAAACTGCAAGCCGCCGTCGCACAAGATCCCGCGCTCATGTTTCTGACCGATGGGCCGACATTGCCCGAAATGCTGGGAGAGGCGGATTGGCAGGCGCTGTCAGCGGCGATGCGCGCGCGGGATATCCCGGCCTTTTTGGCCGCCAAGATGCAGCCCTGGCTGGTCGCGGCTCTGCTGTCGATCCCGCCTTGCGCCAGGAACTATCTTCAGCACAAACCCGAGGGGCTGGATACCCGCGTCATCGACTTGGCGCGGGCATCCGGGGTTCCGGTGCGCGCGCTGGAGCCCTTCGATGCGGTATTCACCATTTTTGACGCGATGGGGCTTGAGCGGCAGCTCGACATCATCCGCACGACAGTGGCGATGGACGGCAATGCAGAAGATCAGAGCGCCACCATGGCCGACCTCTATTTCGACCAGGACGCACGGGCGATCTGGGAGTTGGGAAAATTGATGAGTTATGCCCTGCCCGACCATTCCCGCAGCGCGGTAGATGCCGAATTCGCCGCGATGGAAGAGGTGCTGATCCATCGCCGCAACCGCGCATGGATCCCGGTCATGCTGGGCGCGCTCGACCAGGGCCCCGTCTTCGCGGCCTTCGGCGCACTGCATCTGTCGGGCAAGGACGGTGTGCTGGCGCTTTTGGAACGCGAAGGCTTCACCCTCGAACGGCTTGATCTCTGACAGCCCGACTACACCGGGCGCGCGAGACCGGGCGCGCGAGCGCGCGGGCATCTGTCGCGGCACCGGTGTCTTGCTGCGTGACTTCCCCGGCGCATGTTCCTATAAGGCCCACGATTTCAGTCCACTTCCGCAACGAAAGACGCAAATATCATGATAAAGGTTTTCGGCCACAAATCTCCCGACACCGATTCAACCGGTTCGCCCATCGTCTGGGCCTGGTATCTGACCGAGATCAAAGGCACCCCCGCCGAGGCGAAGCTTCTGGGCGAACCCAACACCGAGGCCGCTTTTGTTCTGCAACGCTGGGGCCTGCCCAAACCCGAGATCATCACCGACGTTGCCGCAGGCGACTGCTGTGTCGTCGTCGACACCAACAACCTGGCCGAATTGCCCACCTCGATCAACGACGCCCAAGTGGTGCAGGTCATCGATCACCACATGCTTGCGGGCGGCCTGAAAACCAAGGGGCCGATCGACATCACCATCCGGCCGTTGGCGTGTACCGCCACCATCATGCATGACCTCATGGGGATGGATGCCGCCAAAATGCCCGATCCGATCAAGGGCGCGATGTTGTCATGCATCCTGTCCGATACGCTGGCCTTCCGCTCTCCCACGACCACCGATCATGACCGGGCTCTGGCCGAAAGACTTGCGGCTGAACTCGGGGTCTCGATTCCCGACTACTCTGCCGAACTTTTTGCCGCCAAGTCCGATGTGTCGGCCTTTACCGATGCCGAGCTTTTGCGCATGGATTCCAAGGAATACGAGCTTGCAGGCAAACAATTGCGCGTCTCGGTTCTGGAAACGACCTCCCCCAAGGTCGTACTGGACCGCAAGGCCAGCCTCATGGCGTCAATGGCCGATGTCGCCAAAGAGGACGGGGCCGATCAGGTCTTGCTGTTTGTCATCGACATCCTGCGCGAGGAGGCGACACTTCTTGTGCCCAACGACTTGGTCAAGCGGTTGGCCGAGGCGAGCTTTGGTGCCGAAGTATCGGGCGACACGGTGGTTCTGCCCGGTATCATGAGCCGCAAGAAACAGATCATCCCGGCGCTGAAACACTGATCAGGAACGAAGCCCCAAACACGGGTGCCGTAGGGCACCCTTTCGTTCTTGCGTCCGTGATCGAATGCACGGGTCTTAGACAAAATGGAAACATCCTGCATGACCCGACTCATCCAGACCTTTGCCGAGATCGCCGCGCGGTATGAAACGCTGTTGTGCGACCTCTGGGGATGTCTGCACAACGGCAAGGCCGCTTTTCCGGCGGCGGTACTGGCCTTGCAGGGTTTTCGCGAAAGCGGCGGTCATGTCGTTCTGCTGACCAACGCCCCACGGCCGAATTCCTTTGTGGCTGCGCAACTTGCCCGGCTTGGCGTGCCATCCGACGCCTTTGACACCATCGTCACTTCCGGCGACGCAGCACAAGCGGCCCTGTTTTCCGGTGCGGTCGGCCGGCGTGTCTATCATCTCGGGCCCAAAAAGGATCTGGGCTTCTTCGAGCAGGTTCCAGCCGGTTTTGCCGGCGCGGAACCGATTTTGCGCGTTTCCCTGGATGAGGCCGAGGGCATTGTCTGCACGGGCCTTTTTGACGATCAGACCGAAACGCCGGAGGATTACCGCGGCATTTTCCTGGCCGCCAAGGCTAGGGGTCTGAAGCTCTTGTGTGCCAACCCCGACCTGGCGGTCGATCTGGGCGACAAGCGGATCTATTGTGGCGGCGCGCTTGCGGCGCTTTATGAAGAAATGGGCGGCGAAAGCCTCTATTTCGGCAAACCGCATCCACCGATCTACGACCTTGCACGCCGCAGGGTGGCCGAACTTACCGGCAGGGCACCAGATAGCGACAAGACGTTAGCCATCGGCGACGGTATCAGGACAGATATCCTTGGCGGCATCGGCGAAGGGATTGATACGCTCTTTGTCACCGGCGGGCTGGAGTCCGCCCGTTTTGGGCCTGATGCACAATCGCCCGATGCCCGAAAGCTGGATGGCTGGCTAAGGGGGCTGCAACTTTCTCCGACATACAGTATCGGCAATTTCCGCTAGACCGATGACAGTTCGGCAATAATATTACGATTATTATGTCTGTTTTGGTTTATAGTTTCATGGCCGCATTGCACAACCTCATTCCATCCGCTATGCTGCACTGCAACATGAACCTTTGGGATTCGCGATGATGCTCGACAATCAACCACGCGGGACGATCTGTATCGAAGATCTCGAAATCGGCATGACGCGCTATCTGCAAAAGGAGATTACCGATCACGACATCGAGCTTTTTGCCGAAGTTTCGACAGACCGCAATCCGGTGCATCTGGATGAGGATTATGCCCGCGAAACCATCTTCGAAGGCCGGATTGCCCATGGGATGCTGACCGCGGGGCTGATTTCAGCCGTGATCGGCGAACAGCTGCCCGGGCACGGCACGGTCTATCTTGGCCAGAGCCTCAGGTTCATGGCCCCCGTGCGCCCCGGCGATGTCGTCTATGCCGAGGTGAAAGTTCTGTCGATTGACCATGCCCGGCGGCGTGTGACCCTTGAAACCCATTGCGCAGTGGGCGATACGGTTGTGCTGAAAGGCGAAGCGCTGGTTCTGGCGCCAAGCCGCAAGTTCGACTGATCCGGCGGGCGCTCCCGCCACGCGGGGGCCGATGCGCAGGCATTTTCACTGGACCGATCTGAAGCCTGCCGACAAGGGCGCGTCAATTGCCATGGGCAATTTCGATGGCCTCCATCGCGGCCATCAGGCGGTGATCGACCTGGCGCGGGCCCAGAACGCGCAATTGGGGATCGTCACGTTCGAACCGCATCCGCGCCAGTTCTTCGCCCCCACGGCCCCGGCCTTTCGCCTGATGAATGCCGAGGCCCGCACCCACCGGCTGGAAAAGCTCGGGGTGAAACAGCTCTATGAACTCCAATTCGATGCCAGCCTTGCGGGAATGAGGGCCGAAGAATTCGTATCCGGCGTGCTGGTTGAAGGGCTGGGCATCGCCCATGTGACGGTGGGGACGGATTTCTGCTTTGGCAAGGGCCGCGAAGGGACTGCGCAAACACTGCGCCAGCTGGCCGACAAATACCGGTTCGGCGTTACCATCGCCGAACTGGTCGCGTTTGGCGGCACTGAAATCTCTTCCACGGCGATCCGCCGCGCCCTGGCCGACGGGCGCCCCCGCGACGCGGCCGAAATGCTCGGGCATTGGCATCGGATCGAGGGCGCCGTCCTGCACGGCGACAAACGCGGCAAGAACCTCGGTTTTCCCACTGCCAACATGACGCTCGACGGGCTTCATTTGCCAAAACTCGGTGTCTATGCCGTCAAGATAGATGTTCTGAGCGGCCCGCATCAGGGCAGCTATGAAGGAGCCGCAAGCCTGGGTGTCCGGCCCATGTTCGGCGAAAACAAACCCAATCTGGAAAGCCATCTTTTCGATTTTGAAGGAGACCTTTACGGCGAGCATCTCTCTGTCGCGCTGATCGACTATCTGCGCGCGGAAATGAAGTTTGACGGATTGCCCGGTCTGATTGCCCAGATGCACACGGATTGCGATCTTGCGCGCTCTGTTCTGGATCGCCTATGAAAATCGCGGACCTTTCCAGTTTTCCTGAACAAACAGAAAGCGGCACGTCCCGTTCCAAGCCCGTTCGGCCAGGCTCTACACCGGCGCCCGATCCTATTCCCCGCGACGGGCTCAAACCGGAATTCTGGAAGCGGCCCCTGACCTCGATGACACCAAGGGAATGGGAGGCGCTATGCGATGGCTGCGGAAAGTGCTGCCTGAACAAGCTCGAAGACGCCGATACCGGCGAGATTTTCTTTACCCGCATTGGCTGCCGGCTGCTGGACACAGAAACCTGCCGCTGCGGCCAGTATGAAACGCGCAAGCATTTCGTGCCCGAATGCGTCGTGCTGACGCCCAAGACGATTGCCAAGGTCGCACATTGGCTGCCGTCAACCTGCGCCTATCGCCTGCTCAGCGAAGGCAAGCCGTTATTCGACTGGCACCCGCTGATTTCTGGCGATCCAGGCAGTGTGGATGCCTCGGGCATGTCGGTACGCGGTTGGAGCATACCGGAATTCGACATACCCGAAGAAGACTGGGAAGACTACATTATCGGGGATCTGTGATGGAATTTGGGTCGGACAACAACGCGGGTGCCGCGCCGGAGATTATCGCGGCAATCGGCAAGGCTAACGACGGGCCATCGCCTTCCTATGGCAGTGATCCGATCATGGACCGCGTTCGCGACAGGATCCGCGCTCTATTCGAGGCCCCCGAAGCTGCCGTCTACCTCGTCGGAACCGGAACCGCGGCCAATGCCCTGTCCCTTTCGGTCAACTGCGCCCCATGGGGCACGGTATATTGCCACCCCAATGCCCATGCCGAAACCGACGAATGCGGCGCGCCCGAATTTTACATCGGCGGCGGCAAGCTTAAGCTTGTTGCCGGCGGTCACGGCAAGATGACACCCGATGCGCTTGCTGCGGCGATTAGCGACACCCCCCAAGGCGATGTCCACGCGCCGCAACGCGGCATGGTGACGCTGACCAACCTGACCGAGGCGGGCACAGCCTACAGCCCGGCCGAAGTCGCGGCCTTGACCGGCGTCGCGCGCAAGTTTGCGCTGCCCGTCCATATGGATGGTTCGCGATTTGCCAACGCCATCATGGCAACCGGCAGCACCCCGGCAGACATGACGTGGCGGGCCGGGATCGACATCCTGTCTTTCGGCGGCACCAAGAACGGCTGCCTGGGCGTCGAGGCGGTGGTGATTTTCGATCCGGCCAAAGCCTGGGAGTTCGAACTGCGGCGCAAGCGGGGCGGACATCTGTTTTCCAAGCACCGTTACCTTTCGGCACAGATAGAGGCCTATCTGGACGGCGGATTGTGGCTAAGGCTGGCGGCCCATGCCAACGAGAAAGCCAAAAGGCTGGCTGACGGAATCGCCGCCCTGCCGCATGTGGATTTCATTCATCCGCCCGCCGCGAACATGCTGTTCGTCAGTATGGCGCGCGCCATTCACCGGCGGGCTTTGCAGTCCGGGGCGCATTATTACCTTCACCCGTTCGCGGCATCGTTGGATGGCCTCGATGACGAACGGCTGGACGCGCGCCTGGTCTGTTCGTGGTGCACGACCGACAAGGAGGTCGACAGTTTTCTGGAGCTTATCCGCGATCAAGGTTGACGCCGAAACGCCCGGCGGCGCTCACGGCCCAAGAGCAAAAACCCGCCGAATGGCGGGCCGGCCCGCGCGGGCCTCGACAGGCATCAGAGCTTGCCGGAAAGGTGAAGATCAAGGTCTTCCAGCCGGTCCTGCCCCCAGAACCGCTCGTCGCCATCGGTAATATAGAAAGGCGCGCCGAATGCGCCGCGGCTGACCGCCTCTTCGAGATTTGCCGCGTAGGTTTCGGCCCCCAAAAGCAGCCCGCTGTCGGCCAGGGACGGGTCGAACCCCGCTGCGGACAATCCGTCACGCACCACATCATCCTGGCTTATGTCGCGTTCTTCGGCCCAGCAGGCGCGCGTATATCCATGAACCAACATGCCGAGATCGCCCGTTGCCCCGTCTTTCAACGCCGCCTGTGCGGCGATGATGGCATAGGACGACGGGGCGGGATTGGTCGGCCAGAACGCAGGCTGAATATTGAGCGTCAGGCCCGCCCTGGCGGACTGCCGGCGCAGGTCCTGCAAACGGTATGCCTTGCGGGATTCATGGCGATCCTTTGGCGCGATCCCGCCCGTGCGGCCGAAAAGCGCGATAATATCGAGCGGCTTGTACGTCATTGTCGCGCCATGCTTTGCTGCAATCGCCTCAAGCCGGGTGCCGGCCATATAGGTGTAGGGTGACACCGTCGCAAAAAAGTAATCTATATGCGGCATATTATCTGATCCTTCGATCCTTGGGTTTGCGGGCAGGCTAGCCCGGTGCTAAGCGGTGTGCAACGTCACGAATCCCTTATCCGAACCTGCCCGCGCGGCGCCCGCGAGAAGGACCATCCCATGCCCTCAATGACCGAGCCGAAGCTGATTTCCGGCAATTCCAACAAACCGCTTGCCAAGGCCATCGCCCGACGAATGTCGATGCATCGGGGAATGAGCGTCGGGCTGGTCGAGGCGCGTGTCGAGAGGTTCAACGATCAGGAAATTTTCGTCGAGGTTTATGAAAACGTCCGTGGCGAGGACATGTATATCATTCAGTCCACCTCCAACCCGGCCAACGACAACCTGATGGAACTGTTGATCATGACCGACGCCCTGCGCCGGTCATCGGCCAGCCGGATTACTGCTGTCATTCCCTATTTCGGCTATGCCCGTCAGGACCGCCGCGCCAAGGCCCGCACGCCCATTTCAGCCAAGCTGGTGGCCAACCTGATTGCCCAGGCCGGCGTTGACCGGGTATTGACGATGGATCTGCACGCAACGCAAATACAGGGCTTTTTCGATATTCCGGTGGACAACCTCTATGGTGCGCCGATTTTCGCGCTGGATATCGAGCATCATTTCAAGGGGCAGCTCGACAAGGTCACCGTGGTTTCGCCCGATGTCGGCGGCGTGGCCCGCGCCCGCGATCTGGCGCAGCGGATCGGTTGCGGTCTGGCAATCGTCGACAAGCGCCGGCTCAGGGCAGGTGAAATCGCGGAAATGAATGTGATCGGCGACGTATCGGGGCAGACCTGCATCATCGTCGACGATATTTGCGATACCGCCGGTACGCTCTGCAAGGCTGCCGAGGTACTGATCGCAGGCGGGGCAAGCGAGGTTCATTCCTACATTACCCACGGGGTCTTGTCCGGCCCGGCAGTAGAGCGCATCACCAATTCGGTGATGAAAAGCCTGGTCATCACCGATTCGATCGAGCCTACCGGGCCGGTCAGGGATGCCCCGAACATCCGCATCGTTCCAACCGCGCCGATGTTTGCCCAGGCGATCATGAACATCTGGTCGGGAACCTCGGTTTCGTCGCTTTTTGACGCGGAAACACTGGGCCCGATCTATGAGGGAATGTATAACCGGGACTGAGGCTTTCCCCGTTTGGCGCGCGCGGTCCCCGATTATTGCCCGGGTCCTTGCGGCGATTTGCCTTTGATCCGGTTACTCCCTTCAAGGACCGAACGCATCGGTCCGCAAATCTTTTAGCGAAAGCCCGATCTATGACAACTCTGCCCGAATTTCGGCTCGAAGCCCATTTTTCGAAATGGGAATTCAAGGCGCGGTATCATATGACCGCCTCGGACGCCGAAAGCATCTCTTTGCGCGACCTGCTGGCACTGGCATCCCCCGAGGAACGCGACGCATTCGAAAGCATGTCGCTGGGCTATACGCAAACCCATGGCGCCCCCGATCTGCGCGAAGCGATTGCCGGGACCTATGCGCGTCAAGAGGCCTCCGACATCTTGTGTTTTGCCGGGGCCAGCGAAGGCATTTTCGCCGCCCATAACGTCATTCTCGACAAGGACAGCCACGCCATTGTCGTCACACCGAACTATCAGTCGCATGAAACGCTGCCGATGGCGATCTGTACGGCGACTGGCGTGCCGCTTGATCCCGATGACGGCTGGTCGCTCGACGTTGACCGCATTGCAGCCGCTATCCGGCCCAATACCCGGCTTGTGACCATCAATTTTCCGCATAATCCCACCGGCGCTATCCTGCCGCTGGACCGGTATCTGGCATTGATCGACCTCTGCCGGACGAAAGGCATCTACATTCTGCATGACGAGATATTCAATGGCCTGGGCCCGACCGGCGCCCGGCACCTGCCATTTGTAGCCGATCTATATGAACGCGGATTGTCGTTGAATGTGATGTCCAAATCCTTTGGGCTACCCGGTCTGCGCATCGGCTGGATCGCCTGCAAGGACGCCGCGATCCTGTCGAAGATGGAGCGCATGAAGCACTACCTGTCGATCTGCAATTCCGGGCCGAGCGAACGCTTGGCCAAGATCGCCCTGGCCAACCGGCAGCGCTTGCTGGCGCGCAATTGCGCGATCGTCGACGAAAACCTGGCCAAATGGGACGCTTTCTTCAAACGCCATGCCGCCCTGTTCGATTGGAAGCGCCCGGATGGATCCTGCATGGCCTTTCCCCGTTACCGGGGAGCAGACGGGGTCGAGACCTTTGCCGCGGCATTGATCGAAAGAGCGGGTGTGCTGGTGTTGCCCAGCACGATCTATGCGTCGCAATTGGGCCCGACACCGCAAGACCGGTTCCGCATCGGGTTCGGGCGCGCGGGCATGGATGCCGGCCTGGCGGCGCTGGACGCGTTTGTCATGGAGAACAACCACCCGCAATGAATCGCGCGCGGCGCCCTGCCTTGCGGCGGCGACAGGGTGTATAGGAAAATTTCTTACCCCCCCAGCAACGCCAAACCCGATATCGCCAAAGGCATGGTAATGTCTTGGCGATTCAGGGTTTTTCCAAAGTTCAATGATCCGAAATCTTTCAACCGTCGCGACAATTCACAGGCAAACTTGCAACTGTCATGGATGATTGGGCAATTGGTGCGAATTTTCGCAGAATCCGGGGAAAATTTTGCCTTGCACCCGGGTCCGGGTTATCTCTGTGCGGGGCTGCCCCCGCGTGTGAATTGATGAGTGAGACCAAGCGCTGATCCGGTGATGTCAGTGTCGCGGTCACAGATTGGCGAGTGTATTCGTGACCCCGTATGACAAGATGATCGAACGTGCGGATGCAGCAAGGATTCTTGGCGTTCCGATAGCCGCAAAGCCTTCTGAGATCCGCCAGGCCTGGAAACGCCGGGTTCTGGAATCGCACCCCGATCGGGGGCACACGACAAGCGATGCATTTGTAGACGTCAACAACGCCTATCGGCGGCTGCTGGACACCGGGGACGAAAAGAACCCAGATGCCTTCCAACCAGGCAGTAAGGTGTCCGGAAGGCCGATGCGGCCCTCGGTCGGGGTCCGGATCGACAGGTTCACACCCGCCGAACAAAGAATGTGCCATGAACTTCTGGCGGGGATCGGTGTTGCCGGGCAGGTGCCCACGTTCATTCGCCGTTGCGGGCGCAAGGTCGCTTATGTTTTTGACGAAACGGCCAGCGCGGGAATGAACCACGTTGCCGTTATGGCCGGTGAAATGGTCGACAAGCGCAAGGTCAAACCGGTGCATGTCGAATTCGTTGCGGCCAGTGCCGGCAAAGAAACGATCGAAATTGCCGCTGAAACACGCCGCGCCTTGTTTCCCGGAACCAGCAGCGTTCTGTTGCATTTCGGTTGTGATGGCAACTGATACTACTTGAATGGTGATGCAAATCGGGCCTGTCAGGCGACACGCGCGGGCTGTCGTCGGCGTATTGTCCCTATACATTTGGGCAAATCCCATTTAGGCCCGATCATTCGCTGAGTCAGCGGCCACCCCCGATCGCTTGCTGGGCTGTCCGGAGGGTTTCGCCCGGCCGGTTGCGCCAATTTTGAAAGACACCACCATGACCGAGATGCCCCCGATGATCGCACCTTTGGCCGAAGCCCTTGCGATGCGTGGCTATGACGTGCTGACCCCGGTCCAACTGGCCGTGACCCAACCGGACCTTGCCAGTGCCGATCTGCTCGTGTCGGCGCAGACCGGGTCTGGCAAGACCGTAGGGTTCGGGATGGCCATTGCGCCGACCATCCTTGACGGCAAGGATGGGTTCGGCCCGGCGGGTGCCCCCCTTGCCCTGATAATCGCCCCCACACGCGAACTGGCCATGCAGGTCAAGCGCGAGCTTGGCTGGCTTTACGAACGAACCGGAGCCAGTGTGGCATCCTGCGTGGGCGGCATGGACATGCGTGAAGAACGCCGCGCCCTCGATCGGGGCGCCCATCTCGTCGTCGGCACCCCGGGGCGCCTGCGCGACCATATCATGCGCGGTTCGCTGGACATGAGCGCCATGCGCGCTATCGTTCTGGATGAAGCCGATGAAATGCTCGACCTCGGGTTTCGTGAGGATCTGGAATTCATCCTGGGGGGCGCGCCGCAAAACCGCCGTACCTTGATGTTTTCGGCGACCATGCCCAAGGCGATCGCGACGCTTGCACAGGAATTCCAGAAAGATGCCAGGCGCATCACGATGGCGGGCGCACGCAGCCAACATGCCGATATCGAGTATCGCGCGTTGCATGTTGCCGCACGCGATGCCGAAAACGCCATCGTCAATGTGCTGCGATTTTATGAGGCCCGAAATGCCATTGTCTTTTGCAACACCCGCATGGCGGTGAACCGCCTGACCACGCGGCTGTCGAACCGGAGCTTTTCGGTGGTCGCGCTGTCGGGGGAGCTAAGCCAGACCGAGCGCACCCATGCCTTGCAAGCCATGCGCGACGGGCGGGCGCGGGTCTGCGTTGCCACCGATGTGGCGGCGCGCGGCATTGATCTGCCGAACCTGGAACTGGTCATTCACGCCGAATTGCCAACCAATTCCGATACGTTACTGCACCGTTCCGGCCGGACCGGCCGCGCCGGGCGCAAGGGCGTATCGGTGCTTGTCATACCCAGGAACGCCCGCAAGAAAGCCGAACGTCTTTTGCACCTTGCCAAGCTGACGGCGGAATGGGCGGATGCCCCTTCGGCCGAGGCAGTGCTGCGGCGCGACGAGGAACGTTTGCTGGCCGATCCCATCTGGAACGAGCCGGCAAGCGATGAAGAGGCTGCATTCGCAGCCCGGCTCTTGAAACTTCATGGCGCGGAACGTATCGCGGCGGCCTATCTTCGCGCCTATCGGGACCGGCATTCGGCACCCGAAGAGCTGGCCGCGACTGGCGCGCCAGGAACGGGGCCGCGCGGCGCCGGCAGTTTCGGGCCAAGCCGGTGGTTCGCCCTCTCACTGGGGCGCAAGCATCGGGCCGAACCGCGCTGGATCCTGCCGATGCTGTGCCGGGCGGGCAATATCGGGCGCGATGACGTCGGCGCGATCCGGTTGCAGGAGACAGAAACGTTCGTCGAGATTCTGGCAACGCGGACAACGGCGATAACGGCGGCCATCGGTGCTGGCGGCCGGCTTGAGGGCGACGTCACCATTCGCGCGCTGAGCGAACCACCCTTTGGCGGCCGGGCAGAAGGTACGGGGGCAACGCCGGGACCACAGGGTTGCCCACCACGCAGCAAACCCGCCCGCTTGAAGAAAAAGCAATCAGACACAACTGAATCAGACCTCGTTCTGCATGGGTTGAGAGACGCGGTTCCCGCCACGGAAACGGCGCGCAATCCATCCAGGAAGGCGCAAGGCAAAAAGCAGCGCAAAGGAGTAGCGGCGGCGGCACCGGCGCGCGCCAGGCCTTCGCAAAAACCCAAGGTCAAACCGGGCAAGCCCCCCGCGCATCGCAAGGGCAGGATGATGGCCCCGAAAAAGCCCAGGACCTGACGCCCGCAAGAATGTCATCCGCCAAGCAAAGGGCGCGACGCCCCGGGTTTCAATCGCCGCGCGGCCGCCCGTAGCCTATCTTGGAGGCAACCCGTTATCGCACCGTCGGATGTTGTTCGGACGACGATCTGATTTGCCGCTTTCCATCCAGGATATCCTTAACAAATGTCCCAGTCATCCTCGCCCCTGATTTCGCCAATAGCGAGCCAGTCCGCACGAATACGGGCCACGCGCGTATCTCCCCAGGTGCGAAAGACGATGACGAACCCTTCAGGGTTGACCATTTCGGCGGAAATATCGGCGCGCTGGTTGGTTTTTTGGTCCATATCCCACATTGATATGGTTACCTGGACGACCGGGTCTGACATAAAGGTTTCAGAAAACTCAACCACCTTGCGCAATTCGCGCGGGCCGTCTCCGGTCCACATCGCACCGCCATCCTGATAGTCGGAGAAGAGCACAACCGAGCCCTGATCGACCCCCATGGCATGGCTGCTGAGCCGCCGCATCCTGTCACTCTCCTGTCAAAGCGCCCTTCTCGCCTTAAAGCCAATCCGTGACATAAAAAAGGCCCCGCTAAGGCGGAGCCCTTTGCTGCAAACATGACAGACTACACTCAAAGCTTCATATGCGAGCCCAGAGCTTCCATATCGGCCAGCAGCTTTGCCGCCGCATCGACGACGCTGGGGTGGGCTTCTGCATGTACCTTACGGGCAGACGCGACCATCTTGTCGACCATGTCCTGCGTGACATCCTTGGATACATGCGCCTCTTCGGCCAGGACCGAAACGCTATCCGCAGTAACTTCGGCGAACCCGCCGGTCACGACATAATCGGTCGTGGCATCGGGGGACACCACCGTCAGGATGCCGGGGCGCAGTGTGGAAATCAACGGCGCATGGTCGGGCATGGCGGTAAAATCACCCTCGGCGCCCGGAATGCGCACCTCGCGTGCCGGGCCGGAAGCGAGCTTCCGTTCCGGCGAGACGAGATCGAATTGCATCGTGTCGGCCATCGTTGCCCCCTTATGCCGCTTCGGCGGCCAGCCGCTGTGCCTTGGCTTTCACTTCCTCGATGTCGCCGACCATATAGAAGGCGGCCTCGGGCAGGTGATCGTATTCGCCTGCAACGACTGCCTTGAACGAGGCAATGGTTTTTTCTAGCGG
This sequence comes from Paracoccaceae bacterium, assembly GCA_020446815.1. GTDB lineage: Bacteria > Pseudomonadota > Alphaproteobacteria > Rhodobacterales > Rhodobacteraceae > Albidovulum. The sequence continues at coordinate 11,686 of JAGRDY010000018.1, read as the reverse complement.
CACCTGAACGCCGTCGGACCCGGTGAATACCTTGGCCACGTCGAACGGCTGCGACAGGAAGCGTTCCAACTTGCGCGCCCGCGTCACGGCCAGTTTGTCGTCTTCCGACAATTCGTCCATTCCGAGGATGGCGATGATGTCCTGAAGCGATTTGTAGCGTTGCAGAACCTGCTGCACATCCGTGGCGACCTTGTAATGCTCTTCGCCGATGATCAACGGGTCAAGCAGGCGCGACGTCGAGCCGAGCGGGTCCACAGCCGGATAAATACCCTTTTCCGAGATCGCCCGATCCAGCACGGTCGTTGCATCGAGGTGGGCAAACGAGGTTGCCGGCGCAGGGTCGGTCAGGTCGTCGGCAGGCACATAGACCGCCTGAACCGAAGTGATCGAACCGGCCTTGGTCGAGGTGATGCGTTCCTGCATGGCCCCCATGTCGGTGGCCAGCGTCGGCTGATAGCCCACGGCGGACGGAATGCGCCCCAGAAGCGCCGAAACTTCCGAACCCGCCTGGGTGAAGCGGAAGATGTTGTCGACAAAGAACAACACGTCCGAACCGGTATCGTCGCGGAACTGTTCGGCCAGGGTGAGGCCGGACAGGGCAACCCGCATGCGCGCGCCCGGCGGTTCGTTCATCTGGCCGTAGACCAGGGCGATTTTCGATTTTTCCAGATCATCGGGAACGATAACGCCGGATTCGATCATCTCATGATAGAGGTCGTTGCCTTCACGGGTCCGTTCACCGACACCCGCGAACACCGATACGCCCGAATGCACCTTGGCGATGTTGTTGATCAGTTCCATGATCAGAACCGTCTTGCCCACACCGGCGCCGCCAAAGAGCCCGATCTTCCCACCCTTGGTATAGGGCGCCAGCAGGTCGATGACCTTGATACCGGTGACCAGAATCTCGGTCGCCGTGGATTGCTGCTCGAACGGCGGGGCGGGCGAGTGAATGGGGCGCTTTGCCTTTGATTTGACCGGGCCCTTTTCGTCCACCGGTTCGCCGATGACATTGAGGATCCGGCCAAGGGTGGCATTTCCCACCGGCATCGAAATGGGCTGGCCCAGGTCTGTGACGGCCTCGCCGCGCACAAGCCCTTCGGTGGCGTCCATCGCCACCGCGCGAACCGTGTTTTCACCAAGATGCTGGGCCACTTCGAGCACCAGACGCTTGCCGTTGTTCACCGTCTCCAATGCATTCAGAATGGCTGGAAGGTTATCGTCGAACTGAACGTCCACAACGGCACCGATCACCTGGGTGATCTTGCCTTGGGCTTGCGCTTTTGCCATTTGATTTCTCCGGTTGTCTTAGAGCGCCTCGGCGCCCGCAATGATTTCGATAAGCTCTGTGGTGATCGCTGCCTGGCGCGAACGGTTGTAGATGATCGTCAGTTTTTCGATCATCTCGCCGGCGTTGCGGGTGGCGTTGTCCATAGCGGACATCCGCGCGCCCTGTTCCGAGGCGCCGTTTTCCAGAAGGGCGGTGAAGATTTGCGTAGCGACCCCGCGCGGCAAGAGATCCGCCAGGATCTCCTCTTCGTCGGGTTCGTAGTCATAGACCGTCGAAACCTCGACGTCCGATTCATAAGCGGCGGGGATCACCTGCTGTTCAGTCGGGATCTGGCTGATCACCGACTGGAAGCGGTTGAAGAAAATGGTCGCGACATCGAACTCGCCGGCATCGAAACGGGTAATCAGCTCGCCCGCGATTGCCTGCGCGTCACTGTAGCCCACGCGCTTCACGTCAGACAGATCGACGTGGCTGATGAAAAACGACCCGAATTCGCGTTTGAGCTGTTCACGGCCTTTTTTACCCACGGTCAATATCTTGATCGTCTTGCCTTCGGCCATAAGCTTGCTGGCCGCCTGACGCGCCAGCCGCACGATGGACGAGTTGAAGCCGCCGCAAAGGCCGCGCTCGGCCGTCATCACCACCAGAAGATGAACCTTGTCGCTCCCGGAGCCCGCCAACAGCCTTGGCGCCGTTTCCGACCCGCGGACCGAGGCCGAAAGCCCGGCCATCACGGCATTCATCTGCTCGGCATAGGGCCGGCCGGATTCGGCGGCTTCCTGGGCCCGGCGAAGCTTGGCCGCCGAAACCATCTGCATAGCCTTGGTGATCTTGCGGGTCGACTTGACGCTGGCGATCCGGTTCTTAAGATCCTTAAGGTTGGCCATATTGCTGTCCTCTCGGCACGCTTACGCGAAGGTATTGGCGAATGCATCCAGCGCGGCGCGGATCCTGTCTTCGGCTTCACCCTTGATTTTCGGATCCTCTTTGGAAATCCAGTCAAGCAAATCCTTGGCCTCGGTCCGCAGATGCTTGAGCAAACCGCGTTCGAACCGGCCCACATCCTTGACCGCAAGCTTGTCGAGATAGCCCTTGGTACCAGCAAAGATGACGCAGACGATCTCGGCGTTGGTCAGCGGCGAATACTGCGATTGTTTCATCAGCTCGGTCAGCCGCTCTCCTCGGTTGAGCAGGCGCTGAGTGGCGGCGTCGAGGTCAGAGCCGAATTGCGCAAAGGCGGCCATTTCGCGGTATTGCGCGAGCTCCAGTTTGACTGGGCCGGCGACGGATTTCATCGCGCTGGTCTGGGCGGACGAACCCACCCGCGATACCGAAAGACCGGTGTTCACGGCCGGGCGAATGCCCTGGTAGAACAGTTCCGTTTCAAGGAAGATCTGGCCGTCGGTAATGGAAATCACGTTGGTCGGAATGAAGGCCGACACGTCGCCGCCCTGGGTTTCGATGATCGGCAGCGCCGTCAGAGAACCCGCGCCATTGTCTTCGTTCAGCTTCGAAGACCGTTCCAGAAGACGCGAGTGCAGGTAGAAAACGTCGCCCGGATAGGCTTCGCGCCCCGGCGGGCGGCGCAACAGCAGCGACATCTGGCGGTAGGAAACCGCCTGCTTGGAAAGGTCATCATAGATGATCAGCGCATGGCGGCCATTGTCACGGAAATGTTCGGCGATCGAGGTCGCCGAATAGGGGGCAAGAAACTGCATCGGCGCCGGGTCGGACGCGGTGGCCGCCACAACGGTGGTGTAGTTGATCGCACCGGTTTCTTCGAGCTTCTTTACAAGTTGGGCGACGGTCGATCGTTTCTGCCCGATAGCCACATAGATGCAATAAAGCTTTTTCGATTCGTCATCGCCGGCTGCATCGTTGTAGGATTTCTGGTTGAGGATCGTATCAAGGGCGATGGCGGTCTTGCCGGTCTGGCGGTCACCGATGATCAGTTCGCGCTGGCCGCGGCCGATCGGGATCATCGCGTCAACCGATTTCAAGCCGGTTGCCATCGGTTCGTGCACCGATTTGCGCGGGATGATGCCGGGTGCCTTCACGTCTGCGACCGACCGCTTTTTCGCCTTGAGCGCACCCTTGCCGTCAATCGGGTTGCCAAGCCCGTCGACAACGCGGCCCAGAAGTTCGTCGCCAACGGGCACGTCCACGATGGCCTTGGTGCGCTTGACCACATCGCCTTCCTTGATCGAACGGTCATCGCCGAAGATAACGATACCGACGTTGTCGATCTCGAGGTTCAGCGCCATACCACGAATCCCGCCGGGGAATTCGACCATTTCGCCCGCCTGGACATTGTCGAGCCCGTGCACACGCGCGATACCGTCACCGACAGACAGGACGCGACCGACTTCGGCCACTGCGGCTTCTTGTCCGAAATTCTTGATCTGCTCCTTGAGGATCGCAGAGATTTCAGCTGCTTGGATACCCATTATCCGACCTCTTTCATTGTATTCTGGAGGGCTGCGAGCTTTGAGCGGATCGAAGTGTCGATCATCTTGGAGCCCACTTTGACGACAAGACCGCCGATGAGACTATCATCAACGGCCAGATTAAGTTTCACGGTTTTGCCGAATGTCTTTTTCAACGATGCGGCCAGTTTGTCGGCCTGCGCCTTGGTCAATGCCTGGGCTGCGGTCACATCCGCGCTGACTTCGCCTTTCGCGTCGGCGATCATCGCCTTTAATTCGGTCAGCAATTGCGGCAGGACGAAAAGGCGCCGCTTCGAGGCCATCAGTCCAAGTGTGCTGGCAACCGTCGGCGAGAGAGACATTTTCTTGGCGATGGCGCCGATGGCACCGGCTTGATCATTGCGCGAATAGACCGGCGAAGCGATCAGCCCGCGCAGATCGGCGTGTTCGCCCAAGGCCGTTTCCAGCGCCGTCACGTCGGTTTCAAGCGCGTCGAGCCCCTTGCTGTCACGGGCCAGTTCAAAGACCGCCGTCGCATAGCGCGCGGCGATCCCCACAGAAATCGATGCTGGTTCGGACACGTCCATCCTTCCGATAATTTTGCCCCGCCCCGGTTCTTTCCCGGTCAGAAACCACCCCGGCCGCATGTTGGCACATGCGCCCGAATTCGGCGGGGGTGTAGCAGAGGCTTCGCGCCCTAGCAACCACCTTGGTCAAGGGAAAGTGATCGGGAAACGGACAATACCGCCCGCATCTGGACCGGGGCGCGCGGCTGCGACAATTTTTGGCCTGCGCAGACGCAGCGCGCGTATCGCAAAAGCTCGATCGCATCCGGCCAAACGACTGTTCATACAGGGTCGGCCGCCGGCTTTGGCAGCCCCTCAAGCACTTTCAACGGCCGCCGGGCGGTCGCACCCAGACCGGGCCGCAACGGCGAATGGACCTGCTTGGATACTTCAAGCATCAAGACACCACCGGCGATGACCGACGCTACGCGCCCGCCCAGGCGCTCCCACATCGGCGCGGTGCGAAGCCAGAATCGCCTGCTGCTTGGTGGGACGAACAGTGCGGTCTGCTGTCGTTCAGCAGTAAAGTCATGGCGCCGCAATTGTGCATCAAGCTGGCGCATGGAAAATGGGCGGCCATGGCCGAAGGGAGTCTTGTCGGAACGCGACCAGAGCCCGGAGCGGTTCGGTACGATGAAAAGTGCCCGCCCCCCCGGCCCCAACACCCGCCAGCATTCTTCCAACAGCGCGGTGGGATGTTCGGACGTTTCAAGGCCGTGGAGCAGGACCAGCCGGTCAACGATACCGGTTTCAAGTGGCCACTGGGTTTCTTCGCACAGAACCGACACGTTGTCGGCCCCGGCCGGCCAGGGCATCACACCCTGCGGCCCCGGCATGAGACCCATGACCCGCCTGGCGTCCTGAAGATAGGGCCGCAAGAGCGGTACGGCAAAGCCGTAACCCACCACCGTCTGCCCCTTGAGAGCAGGCCAAAGGCTCACGACCTGATCGCGGATCGCCTTTTGCGCCGCACGACCGATCTGGGTGCGGTAATAGAAATTCCTCAGGTCCATCACGTCGAGATGCATTGCGCATGGCGCTTCGTTAGGCAAAAATCATCCCGGAAGAATAACTCAAAGCGAATAAAACACCATGCCTCTGGAAATTGTTACGGTTCCCTGCCGCACCGACAATTACGCCTTTCTCGCCCATGATGTGGCGACCGGCGCCACGGCCGTCGTCGATGTGCCCGAAGCCGCGCCCATCATGAATGCGCTGCGCGAGCGCGGCTGGCGGGCCAGCCATATCCTGATAACCCACCATCATGGCGATCATGTAGACGGGGTAAAGGCGCTGGCTGCGGCGACGGGCGCGCGCGTCATCGGGGCCGCCGCGGATGCCCACCGACTGCCTCGGCTGGACGAGGCGCACAGCGAAGGCGACGCCGTGCGCATCGGCATGGATGAGGGCCGCATAATCGACGTATCCGGCCATACCATGGGCCATATCGCCTTCCACTTCCCGGATTCCAGCGTCGTCTTCACAGGTGACAGCCTGATGGCGCTGGGGTGCGGACGCCTGTTTGAGGGCACCCCTGCAACCATGTGGGCCAGCCTGTCGAAGCTGGCCGCCCTGGCGCCCGAAACGCTGGTCTGTTCGGGCCATGAATATGCCCAAGCCAACGCCCGTTTCGCACTGACCATCGAGCCGGGCAACAAGGCCCTTGTATCAAGGAGCCAGGCAATCACCGCCGCCCGTGACGCCGGGCACCCCACGGTTCCGTCAACCCTGGCCGAGGAACTGGCGACAAACCCGTTTTTGCGCGCCAATCGGGCCGAGGTGAAAGCCGCAATTGGCATGCCCGACGCCAGCGATGTCGCGGCTTTTGCCGAGATCCGCGCGCGCAAGGACCGGTTCTGACTGTTCACGGCACAGAGCCGAATAGTCGCATTCAGATCACAATTGGGCCAACCCGGCCCGGAATGAACATAATTTGGCAGAAAACTCTTGAAGCTGCCTGAATTCCACCGAAGTTTAAGGTTATGAGGCAAAGGTGGATCAGGGCAAGGCGCCCGATCTGACAGAATGAAAGGAGCCTGCAAGGTGCCGTCATTTTCAACCACACTGGAACAGGCCATTCATGCCGCGCTGGCGCTTGCCAATGCGCGCCGGCATGAGCTTGCCACGCTCGAACATCTGCTCCTTTCGCTGATCGACGAACCACAGGCCGCGAAAGTGATGCGCGCCTGTTCGGTCAATATCGATGAATTGCGCAAGACACTGATCGACTTCATCGACGATGATCTGTCGACGCTGGTGACCGATGTCGATGGTTCCGAAGCGGTGCCGACGGCGGCGTTTCAGCGTGTCATCCAGCGCGCCGCGATCCATGTGCAAAGCTCGGGCCGGTCCGAAGTGACCGGGGCGAATGTGCTTGTGGCCATCTTCGCCGAACGCGAAAGCAATGCCGCATATTTTCTGCAAGAACAGGATATGACCCGCTATGACGCGGTGAATTTCATCGCTCACGGCGTGGCCAAGGACCCCAGCTTTGGCGAAACCCGGCCGGTAACGGGCGCGCAGGAACAAGACGATCAGAAAACCACCGAAGTAGACGGCGACGGCAAGGAATCGGCGCTGGCGAAATATTGTGTCGATCTGAACGCGAAATCGGCCAAGGGCGATATCGATCCGCTGATCGGTCGTCTCTATGAAGTCGAGCGCTGCATTCAGGTGCTGTGCCGCCGCCGCAAGAACAACCCGCTTCTGGTAGGCGACCCCGGCGTTGGCAAGACCGCCATTGCCGAGGGGCTGGCTCTGAAGATTACCCGTGGCGAAACCCCGGATGTGCTGGCCAAGTCGACAATCTATTCGCTCGACATGGGGGCGCTGCTGGCCGGAACCCGCTATCGCGGCGATTTCGAGGAACGGCTGAAGGCGGTGGTCAAGGAACTGGAAGATCATCCGGACGCGATCCTGTTCATCGACGAAATTCACACGGTGATCGGTGCCGGTGCGACTTCGGGCGGGGCGATGGACGCCTCCAACCTGCTCAAACCTGCCCTGCAGGGTGGCAAGCTGCGCTGCATGGGGTCGACCACCTACAAGGAATTCCGTCAGCATTTCGAGAAAGACCGCGCCCTGTCGCGCCGGTTCCAGAAGATCGATGTCAATGAGCCTTCGGTCGATGACACGATCAAGATTTTGCTGGGGCTGAAGCCGTATTTCGAAAAACACCACGATCTTCGCTATACGCAGGACGCGATCAAGACGGCGGTGGAACTCTCCGCGCGATATATTCATGACCGCAAATTGCCCGACAAGGCGATCGACGTCATTGATGAGGCCGGCGCCGCCCAGCATCTCGTGGCCGAAAGCAAGCGGCGCAAATCCATCGGCCCCAAGGATATCGAGGCCGTGGTGGCCAAGATCGCGCGTATCCCGCCGAAAAATGTATCGAAAGACGATGCCGAGATGCTGAAAGATCTCGAAAAGACCCTCAAGAGGGTGGTTTTCGGGCAGGACAAGGCGATCACCGCACTGGCCTCGGCGATCAAACTGGCCCGCGCGGGCCTGCGCGAGCCCGAAAAACCCATCGGCAACTATCTCTTTGCCGGACCCACCGGCGTAGGCAAGACCGAAGTGGCCAAACAACTGGCGGATTCGCTCGGCGTCGAACTGCTTCGTTTCGACATGTCGGAATACATGGAAAAGCACGCCGTATCGCGGTTGATCGGCGCCCCGCCGGGCTATGTCGGATTTGATCAGGGCGGCATACTGACCGATGGAGTCGATCAGCACCCGCATTGCGTTCTTTTGCTGGATGAAATGGAAAAGGCTCATCCGGATGTCTACAATATTCTTCTGCAGGTGATGGATCACGGCAAGCTGACCGATCACAATGGCCGCACGGTCGATTTCCGCAATGTGATCCTGATCATGACGTCGAACGCGGGGGCGTCGGAAATGGCCAAATCGGCCATCGGCTTTGGCCGCAACAAGCGCGAAGGTGAAGACACTGCGGCAATCGAACGGACATTCACGCCCGAATTCCGCAACCGGCTCGATGCGGTGATCTCCTTTGCGGCGCTGTCGCGCGAAGTGATCCTGCAAGTGGTGGAGAAGTTCGTCCTTCAGCTCGAAGCCCAGCTAATGGACCGCCATGTCCATATCGAACTGACCCCCGAAGCGGCGTCGTGGCTGGCCGAAAAGGGCTATGACGACCGGATGGGTGCCCGTCCGCTGGCGCGGGTCATCCAGGAACATATCAAGAAACCGCTGGCCGAAGAACTGCTCTTTGGCAAGCTGATGAAAGGCGGCGTGGTTCAGGTTGTCGTCCGTGACGGCGCCATTGAACTGGTGGTCGAAAAACCGCTGACGCGGCGCCTTTCGGGCAGCAAACCACCATTGCTCACGGCCGATTGACCAGAACGAGCGGGCGCAGGAAGCAATTACGTTGCGCAGTTGTGCAAAGTGCAGGAATCTGAATCGGGTTTCTGCCGCCCGCTCCTTCGGGCTTCACCATGAGTGGGGCAGGATCGCTGCTGCCTGCAATCAAGGATTTCTACGCATCGGGCGCTGATTTGCAGCGTTTCGGCCTGGCCTTGAACCGCCATAGGCAAATGCCGAAACGTCTTGGCCTTTCGTCAAAACCCTGCCCCACGCCCCCCGGCCCGCCATCGGCGCCTTCGGGGGGATTTGACGATGCCTGATGGATCGGCTGTTTTTGCAAAACCGCTCAGCAACGCGCCGCCACATCCAGCACCCAGCGAGGCCCGCCGCTTTGCGCCGGTCGCGATCCGGCAACGCCAATTCCCATGACCGTCATGTTGCGCATCAACAGGATACGCCTGTGCGGCGGGGACTCCAGCCAGAGCTTCATGGTTTTGTCCGGCGACGAGAAACCCATGGCAATGTTTTCGCCCGTCGTTCTGGCCCGGCAACCTGCCCGCTTCATCCGGGATTTGGGGCTGCCTTTACCCATATGGGTGAACTGATTGCTGCGGGCGAGAAAACAGGCGTGCCCCTGTGCCGCCGCCATCAGCGAGGGTTCCAGAGCGAGCTTTCCAGCACCATTGCGCCGGCGAAAATCGTTGATCAGGCGCACAAGTTCCGGCACCGATCGCGCGGCAAAATCGGGCTGCGCGCAGGGGGACGCCTGGGCCATTCCGGAAGACAGGAAAAGCGCTAGCATCGGCAGGTGAGCATTTCGCAAAAGGCCCGCGTTGCGCCCGCCCTGCGGTGCCGCGCGCCTTCGGTGAAATCGCGATGCGGCATGGCGCAGATATTTTTTGAAACTCTTTCCGAGACGATTCATCGCTCTACCCCTTGTGCGGATGTCACTTCATGCCAAGGGTTTCTGCCCGACAATCACGTCAAAAGCATGACGGCGCTCAACCCTGAGGCGTCATGGAGCTTCTTTGCCGGCTGCGTTCCAGACCAAGATGCCGTTCACGCAGGATGATGACGATACCGGCGGCGACCACCAGTGACGCGCCGAAAAGGACTACGAAAGTAGGGGTTTCGTCAAAAACCGTATAACCGACGATCAGCGCCAGCAACATCGAGGCATATTCAAAAGGCGCAATCACCGAAACATCGGCATGACGATAGGACGAAGTCAGCAGAACCTGGCCCAGGCCGCCAAGTATACCGGCGCCGATCAACATCGCGAATGTCGTCGCATCCGGCACGATCCAGCCGAAGGGCAATGTGATCAGCGACAGCAAGGCGGCATTCAGTGAAAAGAAGAAAACGATTGCCGAAACCTTTTCGACCTTGACCAGGCGCCTTACGAAAACCTGCGCCAATGCCGCGAAAACCGCCCCGGTCAGGACGACGATGGCCCCAAGCGCCTCGGCGCCGCCAAGCCCGTGGTCGGATAGCGCCGTCAGGCGCGGTGACAGGATGATCACTACCCCCACCATCCCCAGCGCGACCGACAGGATACGAAAGGCCCGCACTTTTTCGCCCAGAAACATCGCCGCGAAAATCACTGCCAACAAGGGTGCCGCATATCCGATTGCGGTCACTTCCGGCAATGGCAGCAAGCCCAGCCCGGCAAATCCAAACCCCATCGACGTCGCCCCGGCCAATCCCCGCCAGAAATGCCCAAGAAAATTGCGTGTCGCCAGGCCGGACTTCACCGCCCGTGTCGCAACCAGCCACATGACGATGACAGGTATCGCGAAAGCCGACCGGAAAAACACCGCCTCGCCCGGCGGCACCACATCTGCCGCAGCTTTGATGAGGCTCGCCATGGCCACGAATATGGCCACGGAACACAGTTTCAAAACGATACCGCGCAGGGGGTTCATGGATTTCCCTGTTTTACCCAAGCAAGGCTGGACATTGCGGCAATTGCAAGTGCCAATCGGCCTGCTCGGCCGGTCCGTGCCACCGTCAGGCGGGCTTTACCTTGGCGGCTCTCTTGTTGGCAAAGGCCTCCAGCCGGTCGCGGGACGCGGCCTGCGTGTTCACGACGCCCGCCACGACCGCCTCGGCATAGGCCGCATCCAGCGATGACATGTTCTGCATGTGGCTGATGGCAGAACAGATGGCGAAATTCGACAAGGGCGGATTCTGGGCGGCGAGACGGGCAAGTTCCAGCGCCCGATCTTCACTGGAACCGGCAACCAGATACTGGCACAGCCCGACATCCACCGCCTCTTGCCCCTTGTAGATCCGCCCGGTCAGCATCATGTCGATCATTCTTGCCTTGCCGACCAGATCAGCCACACGAATCGTCGCGCCCCCGCCGGTGAAAAGGCCGCGCTGACCTTCGGGCAAGGCGAAATAGGTCGATCGATCGGCCACCCGGATATGCGCCGCCGAAGCCAGTTCCAGCCCGCCACCGACAACCGCACCTTTCAGGGCGGCGATGATCGGCACACCGGAATACTCCATCTTGTTGAATGCTTCGTGCCAACGCAGACAAAGATGCATGAAATCGGCCGCGCTGTGATCCTTGTTGAAATGCTCGACCAGATCGAGACCCGCGCAAAAGTGATCGCCCTCGGCACGCAGCAGCACCGCCCGGACGCCTGATCTGGGGAGGGCCGAGAAAAGCGCCACCAACTCTTCGACTGTCGCCGCATCAAGCGCGTTGCGCTTGGCCGCGCGGGCAAGAGAGACAGTGGCGATCCCGTCCGAGTCAACGGCGGCCTTCAGGTTGACAAGCGGGATATCTTCGATTCGGCTCATGTTGTTGTCCTGCAATTTGGGGCAGACAAAACCTGCCACAAAGAGAGCGCAATAATCCATCCGCACCCTGGCTTGCGCGGCGTTACGCTGCGTCAGTCCCGCCGCTTAGGGGCATCATGTGCGGAAATATTGGCTGTCATAGCAAAATATTCGGCAGAATTGGCAAAATGAACTTACCAAATACCATTTTTTCTTGTCGCATTGACTCAGGTCGAGTAAGCCCGATGTACAACAAGAAAGCCCCGGACAATGCATGGGGT
>JAGRDY010000017.1 GCA_020446815.1 Paracoccaceae bacterium | reverse complement strand
TCAGCGAGCCGGTGCCCTTCTTGACGGCGGCAAGGGCGGCAATGCCCAGGCCGACAACGGCAGCGGTCAGCACGACCCAGTCAACGGTCACAGCACCGTCTTCGTCGTTGTTGAACTTCTTCGCGATTTTGAACAGTTTCATGTCATTTTCTCCAGTTAAGGTCGCCCGTTACACTATCCGCAGCGTGTCCTCCGGGCGGGTCCTCGCCATATCCCGTATCCGTCGCGGCATGTCCCTAGTTGGCCGCGCAAACATGGCAGGAGTTGGGCGAGTATCGTACATTTTGAAGTTGGGGGCAATTTTCGAAAAATTCCTAATTGCCTGATATATATTGAGAAAATAGATTTTTGACGAAATGGATAGCTGAATCCCTGTTGCCAAAAGGCCGAATCCGAATCGATTTCATGTGTACGGACGTCGAACTGCTGGCCCTGTGATCATCTTTCTGGGACAACATGAAGGCAAGCAAAGTCAGGTGCCGAAATGGCGGGTAAGACAAACAGATTGGCAGGGTCGATGGCACTTGCCGCAATGCTGACGGCGGTTCCGGCGATGGCAGAGCAAGCACGCGAACCCTATCCGGATTTCACCTTCAAGCGCGTCGGCACCGCACACGTTCCCGGGCAGAAATTCATCACGGTGCAGATCGACCCCGAAGAACAAAGGCGGCGGCTTGCCGCGTCGCTGCCGCCGCCGGAACATCCCATTCCGCGTGGCGGCGTCGCACCGGGGCTGGTGCCGGAGGGCCAGGCGGGCGACGGACAATATGATTGGTACTGGAACCAGATTTCCCCGGCGCTCGGCGACAATGCCGGCCGGTTTTCATCGGCGCTGGCCGCACTCAACCGGGCGCCCGGCGGGGGGGGTATTGCGGCACCGAGATTGCAGCACCTTCAGGATATCGCCGATGCGCATGGCACGGAAATCATGAAGGCGACGATCGGCACCGAAGTATCGCCGGCACTTGTTCTGGCGATCATCGGCATCGAAAGCGCGGGGCGCATGGATGCGAAATCACCCGCCGGCGCGGTGGGGCTGATGCAGCTCATCCCGGCCACCGCCGAACGGTTCGGGGTAAGCGACAGTGTCGATCCGGTTCAGAACATCAAGGGCGGGGTTGCATATCTGGACTGGTTGATGAAGGAATTCAACCGCGATCCGGTGATGGTTCTGGCCGCCTATAATGCGGGCGAGAACGCGGTCAGGGCGAATGCCGGCGTGCCGCCCTTTGCCGAGACGCGCGCCTATGTGCCAAAGGTGCTGGCGGCCTGGGCGGTGGCGCGCGGGCTATGCGTGACGCCGCCAGAGTTGACGACGGATGGCTGTGTGTTCGCGGTGAAAGGATAAGTTCTCTGTCATGACCGACGTAAAGCCGCTCGTCCTCGACGTAGATGGAACCTTTCTCAAGACCGATATGCTGTTTGAATGTTTCTGGGCCGGGCTGGGCCGGGACCCATGGGCGACCATGCGCACGCTGCTGCGCAACTTCCGTCACCCCGAACGGCTGAAAGCGGATCTGGCGCAAATCGCGCCGGTTCGCACCGGCCTGTTGCCGGTCAACCCCGAAATCGCCGATCTCGCGCTGCGCAGCCGCATGGCCGGGCGCGAGGTGGTTCTGGCCTCTGCATCCGACCGCAGCCTGGTCGAACCGCTGGCCGAGGAATACGGACTTTCCGGCACGGTTTTTGCCTCGGATGCGCGCGTCAACCTGAAGGGCAAGGCAAAGGCCGATGCTCTGGTGGCGGCATACGGGGATCAGGGCTTCGACTATGCCGGCGATTCGGCTGCGGATCTGGCGGTATGGGAACATGCGGAAAACGCGCTGGTGGTGGGGTATGTGCCTTCGGCCCGGGCGTTGGCGGCACGGGGGCAGAACATCGTCGAGTTTCCTGGCGGCTGGAAGCTGCAAGGGCTCGTCAAGGCGATGCGCCCGCATCAGTGGGTCAAGAACGTTCTATTGTTGCTGGCGATGATTGCCGCGCATCGCTTCGATCTTGAGACGCTGTTGCCGATTTTGCTGGGGATCGTGGCGTTTTCGGCGGCGGCCTCGTCGATTTACATCGTCAACGATCTGCTCGATCTGGAAGCGGACCGGCTGCACCCGACCAAGTGCCGCCGACCCTTTGCCAGCGGCGAGGTGCCGATAGTGGCCGGCATGGCGGCCTTTGGCGGGCTGGCGCTCCTGGCGCTTGGCCTGGCAATCGCGCTCAACTGGGCGTTTTTCGGGGTGATCGTCCTTTATATGGCGATTTCACTGGCCTATTCGCTCAAGCTCAAACGGATGCGCTGGGTCGATGTGGCGATGCTGGCGTCGCTTTACACGATACGGGTGATTGCCGGTGCGGCGGCGGGCGCGGTTTCGGTTTCGATCTACATGCTGATCTTCATCTTTCCGATCTTCATCACGCTGGGATGCGTCAAACGGCTGACCGAACTGACTCTGGCCACCAATGACGACCGGCTGCCGGGGCGGGGCTACGGGCGCGGCGACCGGGGCGATCTGCTCAACGTTGCCGGTCTGGGGACGGTTGGCGCGTTGCTGATCTTCTTTCTTTACTCGATCAGCGATCAGGGGCGCGAGCTATACCCGACCACCTGGATCCTGTGGGTTGCAATGGTGCCGATGGCGCTTTGGCTGGTGCGGATGGTGATGCTGGGCTGGTTCGGCAAACAGGATTACGACCCGATCGTTTTCGCCATGCGCGACAAATTCGGTATCGGGCTGTTGATGATCACCCTCAGCCTGATGTTCTGGGCGGCCGGGCTCTGGTCACAGTGGTTCGGCGGCTGACGCCCGGGCGCGGATGGAAACGGTCACACCTTCATCTTCTTGAAGATGAATTCGGGAATGTGCATGATGATCAGCATGATATAGCGCCAGAAAAACGGCGTGTAGATGGTGTTGCGGCGTTTGGCGACGGCCTTTTGGATATCGGCCGCCACGGCATCGGGCGAGGCCACCAGAAACATTCCCGGCAGGCCCCAGGTCATGGCGGTATCGACGAAACCGGGTTTGACCGTCACCACATGGCCCCCGGCACGGGTCAGCCGGTTGCGCAGGCCGGAAAGATAGGTGTGAAAGCCCGCCTTGGCCGAGCCATAGACATAATTTCCGATACGCCCCCTGTCGCCCGCGACCGATCCGACGCCGACAATGGTGCCGCTTTCGCGCGCCTCGATCAGCGGGGCGAGCATTTGCAGGAAGCGGGCAGGGCCGCTGTAGCTGTCGTCCACCACCCCGTCGATGAGCGAAGGGTCGGTGTCGATGGCCGATTGTTCGGGCATGGAGCCAACGAACACGGCGGCGTTCAACTGGCCTTCTTCGCGCGCCATCCGGTCGATCAGCACGGCGAAACCTTCGGGCTTGCGGGCGTCGAAGGTCAGCGCTTCGGCCAGACGGGCACCGCGCAGGGCGCAGTCGGCGGCGATGGCCGCCAGATCGTCCATGTCGCGCCCGGCCAGCAGAACGCCGGCGCCCTGCGCCGAAACCCGCCGGGCAAAGGCCCGTGCCATGGCAGAGGTGGCGCCGAGAATGATCCAGGTGCTGTTCATGACCCGCTCCGCAATTTCAGCCGCCGCACGAGATCGGTGGCGAGATGCCCGGCAGGATCGGCCTTTTCGACCGCCTCGCGCCAGGGGCCGTGTTCGTCGTACATGCCTTGCACGCCGCTGCTGCGCGCCAGGCTGTCCTTGGCGAAATAGAGCCGCCCGCCCGCGGCCGCGGTCATCTCCTCGAGCCGCTGCACCAGTTCGCGCGCTTCGGCGGTGTTGCGAAAATCGACGGCCAGAGTATAGCCCTCCATCGGAAAGCTCAGATACCCGGAGCGCCCAGGCCCCATGCGTTTGAGAACCGCCAGAGGCGAGGCCAGGGCAGACCGCGCGACAGCCTCGAGCATGTCGCGCAACGCCGGCGCCGCGCCGATCGGGACCACGCATTGAAACTGATGAAAGCCGCGTTTTCCGTAAAGCCGGTTCCAGTCGTGTATCTTGTCGAGCGGAAAGAAGAAATCGCCGATCGGGCGCACCACGGTGCGGCCGCTTTCGGGAACCCGGCGGTAATAGGCGTTGTTGAACAACCGCACGATGGGCTTGGAAAGCGCAAAGTCCGGCGCGTCGAGCGGGATTTTGCGGTGCGTCACCTTCCTGGGCATCAGCCCCGAACCGGTTTCGCCTTCTTCCAGAATGCCGCGCCCCAGCGCCGCCCCTCTGGCCGTCGCATCGAGCCAGCCAACCGTATAGGTGGCCTGGCTGGCGTCGAGCCGGCCCAGAAATTCGTCCCACCCCTCGATCCGGCGTTCGGTGACGACCATCACGTCGCCCTTGCACGGGACCAGCCGCAGCCGCGCGGCAACAATCACACCCGTCTGGCCAAGCCCGCCGGCGGTGGCGCGGAAAAGTTCGGGCGTCTTGTCGGGCGAAACCTCGACCGCGCCGCCCGCCTGACGCAGCGTCAGCGACAGGACATGCTGACAGAAGCTGCCCGCATGGTGATGGTTCTTGCCATGGACATCCTGCGCGATGCAGCCGCCGACGGTGGCAAAGCCGGTGCCGGGCATCACGGCCGGCAACCAGCCGCGCGGCGCGAAGGCGGCGGCGATATCGCCGATCCTGGTGCCCGCCTCGGTTTCCAGAATGCCGGTTGCGGGGTCGAAGGACAGCATCCGGTCGAGCCGGGTCATGTCGATGACGCGGCCGGCCGAATTCAACGCCGCATCGCCATAGCTGCGCAACATGCCGATGGCCGGAACCATGGCGTCGGACAGCAGGCTATCAAGTGCCGACATGCGTTCGGGCCGGGCGATTTCGCCGTGCGCCACGATCGCGCGGCCCCAGCCGGAATAATCAGCGTTCTTCCAGCGCATGGGCACCTCTTGTTGACTGGCGTTCCGCCCAGGCAAAGACAACCGCGCCGATGCCGATGGCGAACCACAGCGTGGTGACGCGGATGATCGCCGTCGCCGGAACCGAGGTTTCCAGCGGCACACCGTCCATCGCCAGAAGCGCGATCATCGCCGCCTCGGCCCCGCCAATGCCGCCGGGCGCACCGGTCAGACCGCCTGCAAGTGTCGCAAAGACGAAGATGGAAACCGATTTCCACAGCCCGATCTCTGCACCCATCCAGCCCAGAAGCAGATGAAAGGCATAGCCTTCGGCCAGCCAGCCCATCACCCCAAGCGCGATGGCCGCGGCCAGGGCGGGCCCATGGCTGAAGCGGTCGAGCGACAGCGCGGCGGCCCGGGCGCGGGCGAAAGGCCGGGGAAACCGGCCGGTGATCCGGAACGCGCGGGTGACGATGGCGGCCAGCAGCGCCGGACGTGTGACGATGAACGCCGCCGCCAGCGCCAGAAACATCACCGGGATCGCGCCATCGACGGCCCCCGTCGCCAGCGCCACCGAAAGCCCGAGGATCAGCGCCATCACGGCAAGATCGGATGCCCGGTCGACCAGCATCAGGGGGGCCGTCCGCTCCATGTTCCAGCCGGTTTCGCGTTTCAGCCAGCGCATGCGGACCAGTTCGCCCAAGCGCCCCGGCGTGACGATCATCGCAAAACCGCCAAAGAAATGGCGCAGGTTCTGGACAAGGCCGGTGGTCAGGCCCAGGCGGCGCGCGAAGATGTGCCAGCGTAACCCGCGGCAGATATAGTTGACCAGTGACAGGGCCAGAAGAACGCCGGCCTGCCAGCCTGCCAGCCTGGTGATCTGTTCCATGGTTTCGCGCCAGCCGGTGGCGGCGGCAAGCCCGGCGATCCCGGCCATGAAAAGCGCCAGAAGCCCGGCGGCGATCAGCAAATCCCGCGACCGGCGCGGCGGTGCGGAACGGGTGGATTTGCGCAAGGGTATATCGGCGGCCATCATTGCCCCGGTCGCTAGCAACAGATTGGGGCAGGAATATGAACTTGTTGCGCCAATGTCGACAGTGTTCGCAAGGCCCTATTGCGCGATCACATCCGCCCATTCCGGGTGGCGGCGCGCCATCGCCGAAACGAAGGAACAAACGGGAACCACGGTATTGCCGTCGCGGCGTGCGTCGCTCACCAGCCGTTCGACCAGCGCGAGGCCCACGCCGGTTCCGCTCATGGATTTCGGCACGCCGGTATGATCGGCGGATATCTTCCCCGGCCCGATAACCGTCCAGGTCAGCTCGGCTTCGGCGCCATCACGTGCCAACAGGTAGCGGCCGCCACCGGCGTGGGTTTCGCGGCGAATATCGGGCTCAGTCGACAATTGCCGCCTCGGTCGCGGCGCGCAGGTCCGCTTCGCTGACGCCTTCGGCAAGCTCGACGATCTTCAAGCCGCCCTCGACCACATCGAGAACGCCCAGATTGGTGATGATCCGGTCAACCACCGCCTTGCCGGTCAGGGGCAGGGTGCATTTCTTCAAGACCTTGGAGTCGCCATGCTTGGATGTGTGGTCCATCACCACCACGACGCGCCCGACGCCTGCCACCAGATCCATCGCGCCGCCCATCCCCTTGACCAGTTTGCCGGGGATCATCCAGTTGGCCAGATCGCCGTTTTCCGCAACTTCCATCGCGCCGAGGATCGCCATGGCGATCTTGCCGCCGCGGATCATCGCGAAACTTTGCGCACTGTCGAAATAGGCGGTCTGCGGCAATTCGGTGATGGTCTGCTTGCCCGCGTTGATCAGATCGGCATCGATCTCGTCCTCGGTCGGAAACGGCCCCATGCCGAGCATGCCGTTTTCCGATTGCAGCGTCACCTCTATGCCTTCCGGGATATGGTTCGACACCAGGGTCGGAATGCCGATGCCAAGGTTGACATACCAGCCGTCCTGAAGCTCCTGCGCGGCGCGCGCGGCCATTTGATTGCGGTCCCAAGCCATTCAACTGTCCTCCTCAGGCCGCGCGTGTCGTGCGGTTTTCGATACGTTTTTCGTGCTGCCCCTGAATCAGGCGGTGCACATATATTCCCGGCAGATGGATACCATCGGCATCAAGGCTGCCCAGCGGCACGATTTCTTCCACCTCGGCCACGCAGATCCTGCCGCAGGTCGCCGCCGCCGGGTTGAAATTGCGCGCGGTCTTGCGGAACACCAGATTTCCCGACGGGTCGGCCTTCCAGGCCTTGACGATCGACAGATCGGCGACGATGCCGCGTTCAAGGATATAGGTCTGGCCGTCGAAATCCTTGTGCTCCTTGCCTTCGGCAATCACCGTGCCGACGCCGGTCCGGGTGTAGAAGCCCGGAATGCCTGCGCCGCCGGCGCGCATCCGCTCGGCCAGGGTGCCTTGCGGGTTGAATTCGAGCTCCAGCTCGCCCGCAAGATACTGGCGCATGAATTCCGCGTTCTCGCCGACATAGGAGGAGATCATCTTCCTGATCTGCCGCGTCGCCAGCAAGACGCCGAGGCCGAAATCGTCGACACCGGCGTTGTTGGAGGCGACCGTGATGTCCTTGGTGCCCGCCTCCTTGATGGCGGCGATCAGCAGTTCGGGTATGCCGCAAAGGCCGAAACCCCCGGCGGCGATCAGCATTCCATCGAACAGAACCCCGTCAAGCGCCGCGGCGGCATGGGCATAGATCTTCTGCATCGGTATCTCCCGGAAAATTCCTGTGCCATGTTGTGGCGTGAGGGTGCGGGCGTGTCAATTGCCGCGGCGCGGCAAGAGAGCGATTTCGGGGCGAAACCTATTCGTCGGCCAGATTCGGCCCGGCCTTTGCCACGGCTTTGGCCTTTGACGCCGACTTGGCCTTTGAAGCCGACTTGGCCTTTGGCTTGGCCTTCGACTTGGCCTTGGCGGCGGTCTTTTTGCCGGGTGTGGTTTTCGCCTTGCGCCCGGTACCCTTGCCCCCTTTGGCGGCGCGTTCGGCCACAAGGGCCACGGCCTGTTCCAGCGTGACACTTTCGGGTGTCATTTCCTTGGGCAGGGTCGCGTTGATCTTGCCCCATTTGACATAGGGGCCATAGCGCCCCGTCATCACATTGACGGGTCCGCCCTCGGCAGGATGTTCGCCCAGTTCGCGCAACGGGGCCACGGCTGCGCCGCGCCCGCGCGTGGTCTTTTGCGCCAGAACCTCGACGGCGCGGTTCATGCCGATGGTGAACACCTCGTCCACCTCGGGCAGGTTGGCGAAGATGCGGCCATGTTTGACATAGGGACCATAGCGGCCGATGCCGGCCTCGACCATCACCCCGTCTTCGGGGTGCGGGCCGATCTCGCGGGGCAGGTCGAGAAGGGTGATCGCGCGTTCGAGGTCGATGCTGTCGGGCGCCCAGCCCCTGGGCAGGCTGGCGCGGGGCGGCTTGGGCATCGCTTCGCTCACATCGCCGCGCTGGACATAGGGGCCGAAGCGCCCGGAGCGCAGCGAGATGGGCTGGCCATCGTCGTCGCTGCCCAGCAGCTTGCCCTCGCCGTTCAACCCGTCGTCGCCGCCATTGCCATAGGCCGAAAGCGACCGGGTGAAGCGGCAGTCGGGGTAGTTCGAGCAACCGATGAACGCGCCCCCGGAACGGGCTGTCTTGAGGTTCAGCCGCCCGGTGCCGCAGGTCGGGCAGATGCGCGGATCACTGCCATCCGCCTTGGGCGGATAAAGGTGCGGTGCCAGAAAATCGTCAATTTTTTCTAGCACTTCGCCTATTCGCAGATCGGTGGTTTCGGCGATGGCGGCCGAAAAATCACGCCAGAACCGGGCCAGCACTTCCTTGTAATTGCGGTCGCCGGCGGAAATGTCGTCAAGCTCCGCCTCCAGATCGGCGGTGAAATCGTATTCGACATAGCGGCGGAAGAAATTGGTCAGGAAGGCCGTCACCAGCCGCCCCTTGTCTTCGGGGATCAGGCGGTTCTTTTCCTTGCGCACATAGGCGCGGTCCTGAATGGTGGTGACGACCGAGGCATAGGTCGACGGGCGGCCGATGCCCAATTCCTCCATCCGCTTGACTAGCGTGGCCTCGGTATAGCGCGGCGGCGGCTGGGTGAAGTGCTGATCGGGCGTGATGGCGCGCTTTTCGGCGGGTTCGCCCTGCATGATCTGCGGCAGGCGGGTGCTGTCGTCGCCTTCCTCGGTCACCGCGTCGTCGCGGCTTTCGTCATAGACCTTGAGAAAGCCGTCGAACAGCATCACCCGGCCGGTGGCGCGCAATTCGACCTGGCCATCGCCGCTTGCTACATCGACGGTGGTGCGCTCCATCCGCGCGGCGGCCATCTGGCTGGCCAGCGTGCGCTTCCAGATCAGCTCGTAGAGCTTTCGCGCCTCGGCCTCGACACCGGTCAGCCTGTCTGCGCAAAGGCCCATATCCGTGGGCCGGATGCATTCATGGGCCTCCTGGGCGTTCTTGGCCTTGTTCTTGTAGATGCGCGGGCTGCCAGGGATATATTCCGCGCCGAAACGGCGCTTGATTTCGTCGCGCGCGGCGCTGACCGCCTCGGGGGCCATGTCGATTCCGTCGGTGCGCATATAGGTGATGTGGCCCGCCTCGTAAAGCCGCTGGGCCGCCGACATGCAGGCCTTGGCGCCCATGCCGAACTTGCGGCTGGCTTCCTGTTGCAGGGTCGAGGTCATGAAAGGCGGGTAGGGGTTGCGGGCGGCGGGCTTTGCCTCGACCGACCTGACGTGCAGATCGCGCGAGGTGATGGCCTGGACCGCCAGTTCGGCGGCGGTTTGGTTGGCGATGTCGAACTTGTCAAGCTTGCGGCCGCCCAGAACCGTCAGGCGGGCCTGAAATTCCTGGCCGCGCGGGGTCGCAAGCACGGCGGTGACGGTCCAGTATTCGCGGGGCTGAAAGGCTTCGATCTCCATTTCCCGCTCGACGATCAGGCGCAGGCAGACCGATTGCACGCGCCCGGCGGATCGCGCCCCCGGCAGTTTGCGCCAGAGCACGGGCGAGAGGTTGAAACCGACGAGATAGTCGAGCGCGCGCCGGGCGAGATAGGCCTCGACCAGTTCCATGTCGACTTCGCGCGGGCTGGCCATGGCTTCGGCGACGGCGGATCTGGTGATGGCGTTGAAGGTGACGCGGCGGACGGTCTTGCCCTTGCCGATCGCCGGCGCCAGCGCCTCTTGCAGGTGCCAGGAAATCGCTTCGCCCTCGCGGTCGGGGTCGGTGGCGAGGATCAGGGTATCGTGGGATTTGAGCGCCTCGGTGATGGCGCGGATGTGTTTGCGGCTGTCCGCGGCGACTTCCCATTTCATGCCGAATCCGTTGTCGGTATCGACGGAGCCATCCTTGGGCGGCAGATCGCGGACATGGCCGTAAGAGGCGAGGACGGTGTAATCGGATCCGAGATATTTGTTTATTGTCTTGGCCTTGGCGGGGGATTCGACGACGACGACGGCCATGGGTTCCTCATCAAAACAGGTTCGTTATTCTGGGCGCGGAACATGTGGGGCAAGGCGGGGGAATGTCAATGCGGTGCAGGGATGCGCCAGCGGCGCGGCCTGAGCAGGGTGGTTAACAAATGATTAAATCATTTGTAATCAGATAGTTGAAAGGGGAATGCTTTGCCGGATCGCTGATTCACGCGCGACTAATTCACGCGCGGCTAATTCACCCGCGACAGGAGGCCGCCCGCGTGGCGTGCGATGCGGCCGTCGAGTTCGAGGCTCAGGAGTTCGGGCGCGACGGCGGCGGGGGGCAGCGCCAGATCGCGGATCAACTGGTCTTCGGCCAGCGGCGAGGGGCCGAGCCGGTCGAGGATCTGATCGTGCAGGGCCGCCATGTCACGCCAGTCGCGGGTGCTGCTGTCGGGGGGCGCCGGCGACACGGCGGCGCTGGCCCGGGGCCGATCCCTGCCCGGCGCGGCGGCGGCGGCGGGCCTTGAGGGTGCTTCAGGGCTCACGACCTCCAGCACATCCGCGACACTGCGCACCAGCACCGCCCCGTCACGGATCAGCGTGTTGCAGCCGCCGGCGCGGCCGTCGAAGGGATGGCCGGGAACGGCCAGCACCTCGCGCCCCTGTTCGAGAGCCAGGCGGGCAGTGATCAGGCTGCCCGACCGCACCGCCGCTTCGACGACGATGGTGCCTTTCGACAGGCCGGCGATGATTCGATTGCGCAATGGAAAGTGCCGCGCCTGCGGATCGACGCCGCAGGGCTGTTCGGAAACGCACCATCCCTGCCGGGCGATCTTGTCCGCAAGTCCCGCGTTTTCAAGAGGATAGGCCACATCGACGCCGCCGGCCATGACCGCCACGGTGCCACCGGGCAGGGCGGCGATATGGGTGGCGGTGTCGATGCCGCGGGCAAGCCCGGAGACTACGGTGAAGCCTGCCTCGCCCAGCCCTTCGGCCAGTTTGCGCGCCATGCGGGTGCCAAGTGAAGAGGCGTTTCGCGCCCCCACCAGCGCCACCATCGGCCGTTGCGCCAGCGCCGGATCGCCCAGCGCCCAGAGCACCGGAGGCGCATCCGGTATTTCGGCGAGCGGCGCGGGATAGTCGGGATCGCCCCGGCAGATCAGCCGCGCCCCGGCGCGGTCGCCGGCCTTCAGTTCGGCGACTGCGGCGCCTTCCGGGCAGGGTGTGTATTTTTCGACGCCCGCGGCGCGGGCGATTTCGGGCAGCGCCCGAAGCGCGTCCCGGGCCGAACCGTATTCTTCGAGAAGCCGGTAAAAGGTGGCGACGCCGACGCGCCGGGAGCGAATAAGGCGGAGCCACGATAGCCTGTCGTCTTCCGTGGTGGGTGGGGTGAAGGGGGTGGGGTAAGATAACAAACCTTGTTCCTTCGTGGCCTCGCCCTATTCGCAGGGCTGACATTGCAACCCTAAGGTTAACCAGTGATTACGATTCGCGGCGATTTCGACGGGAAACGAAGATTTTTCGTCGGGGGGGAAGGCCATTTGCCCGGGGGACGGCATTTTTTGCTTGGGGCGAGGCCTGTTTTTGGGGGGGCGGGCTTTCAGGGGGCGGTAATTTTTTATGTCCCGCGCCCTTCATGCGACCCGTCCCGCACCCGCCCCGCACCCGTCCCGCCCGCGTCCCGCCCGCGTCCCGCATCCGTCCCGCATCCGTCCCGACAGAGCGTGACGCCGCGTTAACGGATTATGCATGGATGCCGGGCGCGCGGCGACGCGAACCGGCCGGAATGGTGCGGGCCGGTCCGGCCGCGGGTCATGCCGCCGAGCCGCCCACCGTCAGCCCGCCGATCAGCAGCGTCGGCAGGCCGACGCCCACGGGCACCCACTGGCCGGCCTTGCCGCAATTGCCGATGCCGGGGTCGAGGGCCATGTCATTGCCGATGGCACGGATCCGCCTGAGCGCGGTGGCGCCGTCGCCGATCAGCGTCGCGCCCTTGACCGGCGCACCGACCCTGCCGTTCTGCACGCGGTAGGCCTCGGTGCAGGAAAACACGAACTTGCCGTTGGTGATGTCGACCTGGCCGCCGCCGAAGCCGACGGCATAGATGCCGTCCGCGAGGCTGGCGACGATATCGGCCGGGTCGCTGTCGCCCGCCGTCATGTAGGTATTGGTCATGCGCGGCATGGGAATGTGGGCGTAGCTTTCGCGCCGCCCGTTGCCGGTGGGGCGAACGCCCATCAGCCGGGCATTCTGCCGGTCCTGCATGTAGCCGACCAGCACGCCATCCTCGATCAGCACGTTTTTGCCCGAGGGCATGCCTTCATCGTCGATGGTGATCGAGCCGCGCCGGTCGGGGAGGGTGCCGTCATCGAGCACCGTAACCCCTTTGGCGGCGATCCGCTGGCCCATCAGCCCGGCGAAGGCCGAAGTCTTCTTGCGGTTGAAATCGCCCTCGAGTCCGTGGCCCACCGCCTCATGGAGCAGGATGCCGGGCCAGCCCGCGCCAAGTGCTACATCCATCAGCCCGGCCGGGGCGGGCACCGCCTCGAGATTGACCAGCGCGATGCGCAGCGCCTCGCGCGCCGCCGCCTGCCAGTGGGCGGGGCGCATCAGCGCCTCGAGGCCGTGGCGGCCGCCGCCGCCGGTGGCGCCGGATTCGCGCCGCCCGTTCTGGTCGACGATCACCGAGACATTCAGCCGTGCCATCGGGCGGATGTCGGAGACGAGCCCGCCTTCGGGGCGCAGGATGAACACCTCTTGCAGGGATGCGGCGATGGTGGCGGAAACCTGCACGACGCGCGGATCGAGCGCGCGCGCGAAGGCGTCGATTTCGCGCAGCGTGTCGACCTTCAGCCCGAAGCCGGCGTCGGCCATCGGGTCGCGATCGCCGTAAAGCCGCCGGTTGGTGCGCGGCGGTGCCTCGGCCAGGGTGCCGCCGCCCGCGCCGACGGCAAGACGGGCGGTTTTTGCGGCGCGTTCGAGGGCGGTTTCGGAGATTTCCGTCGAATGGGCATAGCCCGATGCCTCGCCATTGACGGCGCGCAGGCCGAAGCCTTCGGCGGCGTCGTAGCTGGCGCTTCGCAACCGGCCGTCGTCGAACACCAGCGCCTCGGACCGGCGGCGTTCGACGAAAAGTTCGCCGTCATCGGCGCCTTCGGTCGCGCCGCGAAGAATCGCGTGCGCGCGGTCGCGGTCGAGCAGTGTTTCGAAGGGCGAGAATCGGGGCTCGGTCATCGGCTTTCCCAGTTTGTTTGCACCATCGCGGCAA
Organism: Paracoccaceae bacterium; assembly: GCA_020446815.1. Classification (GTDB taxonomy): domain Bacteria; phylum Pseudomonadota; class Alphaproteobacteria; order Rhodobacterales; family Rhodobacteraceae; genus Albidovulum. Next base: position 33,213 of record JAGRDY010000017.1, on the reverse strand, counting down.
ATAGCGGCCCCGGATGGCAACAGTTTCGCTTGTCCGTTAGCCACTAATATGATTTTAGAAGTCGGGGATACAACAGGCGCGCCGCGGCGATTGCGGCCAAGCTGGATGCGGCAGCGAGAAGCCGCGGCGAGAACGGGAACACGACATGCGCATTGCGAACCTTATTTCCGGCCTTGGGGCTGTTACGATTTCGACGCTGCTGGCCGGAGCGGCCCGGGCGCAGGACGGCATTACAGGGCTGGAGATCGTCGGCCGGCCGTTGGCCGACAAGACCGGCTTTCAGCCCGCCGCCACCGAGCTGGCGCGCGATCAGCAATGGCTTGACCACATGCTGACGATCCTGAGCATCGGGGTATCCGCTCTGGTGGTCGTGTTGCTGGCGATCGTGATCGTGCGCTTCAACCGCAAGGCCAACCCGACGCCGTCGAAATTCACCCATAACACGCCGATCGAGGTCGTCTGGACCCTGGTTCCGGTGCTGATTCTGGTGGTGCTCGGGTCTTTTTCGCTGCCGATCCTGTTCAAGCAGCAGGAAATCCCGGATGCCGATATCACCATCAAGGCCACGGGCAACCAGTGGTACTGGTCCTATGAATATGTCGATGACGGGTTCGGTTTCGACAGCTTCCTGATTGGCGACGGCAAGGTGCTGACCCCGGAAGTGGAGGCAAAGCTGGTGGCGGCCGGCTACAGCAAGGACGAGTTTCTTCTGGCCGTCGACAACGCCGTTGTCCTGCCGGTGGGCAAGACCATCGTGGTGCAGGTCACCGGCGCCGATGTGATCCATTCCTGGACCATCCCGGCCTTTGCCGTGAAGCAGGACGCGGTGCCCGGACGAATCGCCGAATTGTGGTTCAAGCCCGAGCGCGAGGGCATCTATTTCGGCCAGTGTTCGGAGCTTTGCGGCAAGGACCATGCCTATATGCCGATCACCGTGAAAGTGGTCAGCGAGGCGGCCTATGCCGAATGGCTGACCCGTGCCAAGGCGGAATTTGCCGGCATCGACACGCCAAACCGGCCGGTACGGGTCGCGGCGGCGGAATGACACGCGGCGGCGCAAACGGCGGGGCCGCGCCTGGCGCGCGGGGCGACGGATGAGCGATTCGAGCGTCATCGACCGCGGGCAGGAAGCGGAGTTCGGCGATTTCGTCCAGCTTCTCAAGCCGCGCGTGATGTCGCTGGTGGTCTTCACCGCGATGGTGGGGCTGCTGGTGGCGCCGGTGCCGGTGCATCCCTTCGTGGCGGCCACGTCGATCCTGTTCATCGCCCTGGGCGGCGGGGCGTCGGGGGCGCTGAACATGTGGTATGACGCCGACATCGACCGGGTGATGCGCCGCACCGCCAACCGGCCGATCCCGGCAGGCCGCGTCAGCGAAGGCGAGGCGCTGGGTCTGGGGCTGGCGCTGTCGGGGTTTTCATGCGTGATGCTGGGGCTGGCGGCCAATTGGGTGGCGGCGGCGTTTCTGGCCTTCACCATCTTCTTTTATGTCGTCGTCTATACCGTCTGGCTGAAACGCACGACGCCGCAGAATATCGTCATCGGCGGGGCCGCGGGGGCGTTTCCGCCGATGATCGGCTGGGCGGTCGCCACGGGCGGGGTCAGTGTGGAAAGCGTGATGATGTTCGCGTTGATCTTCATGTGGACGCCGCCGCATTTCTGGGCGCTGGCGCTGTTCATGAAGGACGATTATTCGAAGGCGGGCGTGCCGATGCTGACCGTCACGCATGGCCGCAAGGTGACGCGGGCGCATATCCTTGCCTATACGCTGCTTTTGGCGCCGGTGGCGATCGGTACCGGGTTCACCGCGATCGGCGGGCCGGTCTATCTGGTGGCGGCGGTGCTGCTGAGTGCCGGCTTCATCCGGGGCGCCTGGCGGATCTTCCGGCGCGACGAGACGATGGCCGAGGCGGATCGCTATCTGGCCGAGCGCCGGTTCTTCCGCTTTTCGCTGGCCTATCTTTTCCTGCTGTTCAGCGCCTTGCTTGGCCAGGCGGCGCTGCGGTCGCTGGCGATCGGGGGGTGGTGATGGCAATCCACCGCGAACATGAACTGCACAGCCGGCGGATCGGCCGCAACCTTGGGCTGGGGCTGGTGCTGGGGGCGTTCGTGGCGCTGGTCTTCGGGCTGACCATCGTGAAGGTGTCCAATCTCGATCCGGCGGCGGCCGCGCCGCAGGTGACGGGGACGGCGCAATGAAACGGGCCGGCACCAATGCCCGGACGGGCCTGCAACTTCTGGCCGTCGTGCTGACCATGGGGGCGCTGGCCTGGGCGGCGGTGCCGTTTTATTCGTGGTTCTGTCAGGTCACCGGCTATGGCGGCACGCCGAATGTGGCCGAGGCCGGCGCCGACCGGGTACTGGACGAAACGGTCACGGTGCGTTTCGACGCCAATACAGCGCCCGACATGCCATGGGAGTTTCGCCCGGTGGTGCGCGAAATGACGCTGCGCATCGGTGAAACCGGCCTGGCCTTTTTCGAGGCCTACAATCCGACCGATCATCCGGTGGCGGGGCAGGCATCCTACAATGTCTCGCCGGACGAGGCGGGCTATTTCTTCACCAAGATCGAGTGTTTCTGCTTTACCGAACAGGTTCTGGCGCCCGGCGAGCGGGTAAAGATGCCGGTCAGTTTCTATGTCGATCCCGACATCGTGACGGATCGCGACGCCAAGCGGATTCGACACATCACCCTTTCCTATACCTTCTACCAGATCGAACTGCCCGAGGCCCAGGCCAGCGTTACGCCTGATGCTTCGGTGCCGTATAACTGAAGCCCACACCGGGGACACCGACATGGCGCACGCAAAAAACCACGACTACCACATTCTCAAACCGTCGATCCTGCCGTTTCTGGGCGCGCTGGGCGGCTTCATCATGCTTTTCGGCGCCGTATTGTGGATGAAGGGCATGACGCCCTTCATGAGCCTGATCGGCTTCGTGATCGTGATCTATGTGATGTTCGCCTGGTGGTCCGAGGTGGTTCACGAAGGCAATACCGGCGACCATACGCCGGTGGTGCGGATCGGGCTGCGCTATGGCTTCATGTTGTTCATCATGTCCGAGGTGATGTTCTTTTCGGCGTGGTTCTGGAACTTCTTCAAACACGCGCTTTATCCGATGGGGCCGGATTCGCCGGCCGTCGACGGGGTCTGGCCGCCGGCCGGAATCGAAACCTTCGATCCCTGGCATCTGCCGTTGATCAACACGCTGATCCTGCTGTGTTCGGGGGCGGCGGCGACCTGGGCGCACCATGCCATCGCCCATGAGAACAACCGCAAGGACATGATCAACGGGCTGGCGCTGGCCGCCGGTCTGGGCGCGATGTTCACGGTCTTTCAGGCGATCGAGTATTCGGAGGCGGGCTTCGGCTTTGCCGGCAACATCTATGGCGCGTCCTTCTTCATGGCGACAGGCTTTCACGGCTTCCATGTGATCATCGGCACGATCTTCCTTCTGGTCTGCATGTTCCGTGCCATGAAGGGGCATTTCACCCCCGAACAGCATGTCGGGTTCGAGGCCGCCGCCTGGTACTGGCACTTCGTCGATGTGGTGTGGCTGTTCTTGTTCTTCGCCATCTACATCTGGGGCAGCGCCTGACCCCCGCGATGCGATCGGCTCTTTTGCCAGACTCAGGGATCGGCGCGGGGCAGGACCCCGCGCTTTTCGCGTGATGGGCCGCTATCTGCCGGCGATCCTGCTTGGTGTGGCGGGCGTGGCCATCCTGCTTGGGCTCGGGGTCTGGCAATTGCAGCGGCTGGCGTGGAAGCAAAAGGTGCTGGCCGAGATCGGGGCACAGATGCTGGCGCCCCCGGCGGCGCTGCCCGAGAGCGCCGGGCTTGACCCGGACGCGGCGCGCTATGCGCCGGTGCGGGTGGCGGGGCGCACCACCGGCCGGGAAATCCTGGTGCTGTCGGGCAAGGTCGATCTGGGCCCCGGATACGAGGTGATCGCGGCCTTCGAGACCGCGGCGGGGCGGCGCATCCTGCTTGACCGGGGATTCGTCGCCGATGCCGCGCGCCATGATCCGCGCCCGGCGGTCGCGCTGTCGGTCACCGGCAACCTGCACTGGCCGCGCGAGACCGACAGCTATACGCCGCCCCCCGATCTTGGCGAAAACATCTGGTTTGCCCGCGATGTGCCGGCGATGGCGGCGGCGCTGGGGACCGAGCCCCTGATGGTCGTGGTGCGCACCGCCGAAGGCGATGCGCAGGGTATCGTTGCGGTGCCGGTCGATACCTCGACCATCCCCAACGATCATCTGCATTACGCCATCACCTGGTTTTTGCTGGCTCTGGCGTGGGCGGGGATGACAGGCCTGCTTGTCTGGCGTATCAGGCAGGGGCGAAAGTGAAGGCGGGCGACATGCGCTATGTGTCTACCCGGGGCCGGGCCCCGGCATTGAGTTTCGGTGAAGCGATGCTGACGGGGCTGGCCCGCGACGGCGGGCTTTACGTGCCCGAAACGGTTCCTGCGCTGGAAGCGCGCGACATCGCCGCGCTGGCGGGGCTTTCCTATGAGTCGGCGGCGTTTCGGGTGATGCGCCCGTTCGTCAGCGGCAGTTTTTCCGATGAAGAACTGCGCGCCGCGATCGCATCGGCCTATGCGGGCTTTGACCATGCCGCGCGGGCGCCGCTGGTGCAGCTTGGCGCCAATCATTTCCTGGCCGAGCTTTTCCACGGCCCGACGCTGGCGTTCAAGGATTTCGCCATGCAGCTCATCGGCCAGCTTTTCCAGATCGCGCTGGCGCGCGACGGGCGGCGGGTGACCATCGTCGGCGCGACGAGCGGCGACACCGGATCGGCGGCGATCGAGGCGTTTCGCGGGCTTGAGAATGTCGATGTGTTCATCCTGTTTCCGCATGGCCGCGTATCGGAGGTGCAGCGCCGCCAGATGACCACGCCCGGCGAGGCGAATGTTCACGCGCTGGCCGTGGACGGCGATTTCGACGATTGCCAGAACCGCCTGAAGGACATGTTCAACGATTTCGCGTTTCGCGACGCGGTGGGACTGGCCGGGGTCAATTCGATCAACTGGGCGCGGGTTCTGGCGCAGGTGGTCTATTATTTCACCTCTGCCGTCAGTCTGGGGGCGCCGCACCGGCCGGTGCGCTTTACCGTGCCCACCGGCAATTTCGGCGATGTCTTTGCCGGCTACATCGCCAGGCGCATGGGCCTGCCGATCGACAGGCTGGTGATCGCCACCAACCAGAACGACATCCTGCACCGCTGCCTGACCACCGGGCGCTATCAGATGGAAGGGGTTGTGGCCTCGATCAGCCCGTCGATGGATATCCAGATATCGTCGAATTTCGAACGCGCGCTGTTTGAGGCCTACGGGCGCGACGGGGCGGCGGTGGCGCAGGTGATGGCCGAGCTGAAGGCGTCGGGGGGCTTTGCGGTCAGCCAGGGGGCGCTGCAATTCCTGCGCGAGATATTCGTTTCGGGCCGCGCCTCGGAGGCCGAGACCGCGGCGGCGATTGCCGGGCAACTGGCGGCCAGCGGCGATCTTTTGTGCCCGCATTCGGCCGTGGCCGTGAAGGTGGCGGGCGCGCATCTGGGCGACGTGCCGATGATCACCCTGGCCACGGCGCATCCGGCGAAATTTCCCGAGGCGGTCGAAGCGGCCTGCGGCATCCGCCCGCAGCTGCCGCCGCGGATGGCCGATCTGTTCGAGCGCCCCGAACGGGTGACGCGCGTGGCCAACGATCTGGCGGCCCTGCAGGCGGCAATTCACGAAAGGCGGCACCGGTGAATACGGAACTGACCACGCTTTCCAATGGTTTGCGCATCGTGACCGAAGCGATGCCGGGGCTTGAATCGGCCTCCATCGGTATCTGGATCACCGCCGGAGCGCGTCATGAGCTGCCCGAACAGAATGGCATCGCGCATTTTCTGGAACATATGGCCTTCAAGGGCACGCAACGCCGCACCGCCTTGCAGATCGCCGAGCAGATCGAGGATGTGGGCGGCTATGTCAACGCCTATACCAGCCGCGAGACGACCGCCTTTTACGCCCGCGTCCTGAGAGCCGATGTGCTGCTGGCGCTGGATGTGATTTCCGACATCGTGCTCAACCCGGTCTTCGATCCGGCCGAGATCGAGATGGAGCGTCATGTCATCTTGCAGGAAATCGGTCAGGCGCTGGATACGCCCGACGATATCATCTTTGACTGGCTGCAGGAGGCGGCCTTTCCCGATCAGGCCTTCGGCCGCACCATCCTGGGCCCGGCCGAACGGGTTTCGGGGTTTCGCCGCGCCGATCTGATGGGTTTCGTGGGCGAACATTACGGGCCCGGCCGGATGATCCTTGCGGCGGCCGGGGCGGTCGATCACGCGGCGATCGTGGCGGCGGCCGAACAGATTTTCGGCGGCCTGCGCGGCGCCGCCGCGCCGCCGATCCAGCCCGCCTTGTGGAAAGGCCGCGAGCGGCGCGAGATCAAGGCATTGGAACAGGTCCATTTCGCCATGGGCTTTGAGGGGCCGAGCGTGCGCGACGCGGCCTTCTACCCATCGCAGGTCTATACCACGGCGCTGGGCGGGGGCATGTCGTCGCGGTTGTTTCAGAAAATCCGCGAGGAACGGGGCCTGTGCTATTCGATCTTTGCGCAGGCCGGGGCCTTCGACGATGCCGGGATGATCACCATCTATGCCGGCACGTCGGCCGAAGAAGTGGGCGAATTGTGCAACCTGACGATCGACGAGCTGAAGCGCGCCGCCGATGACATGAGCGAGGCCGAAGTGGCCCGTGCCAAGGCGCAGATGAAGGCGGGCCTGCTGATGGGGCTGGAAAGCCCCTCGGGGCGGGCCGAGCGCATGGCGCGCTATATCGCCATCTGGGGGCGGGTGCCGGATCTGGCCGAAACCATCGCGCAGATCGAGGCCGTCAATCGCGCCGCGGTCGCCGAATTCGCCGCCGGTCTGCGGGCGCATTCGTCCACGGCGCTGGCGCTTTACGGCCCTGTCGCGGCGGCGCCGGGGCTTGCCGATCTGCAAGGCAGGCTTGTCGCCTGATGCTGCTGAGGCGCCGCAAGATCCGCATCGAGACCGAGCGGATGACGCTGCGCCTGCCGGAACACGGGGATTTTCGCGCCTGGACAGGGCTGCGCGCCGAAAGCCGCGCCTTTCTCGGTCCGTGGGAGCCGGTCTGGTCGGCCGATCATCTGTCGCGCAAGGCCTTCACCAACCGGATCTACTGGGTGCAGCGCGCGCACGCCGGCGGCACCGCGCTGCCGCTGTTCCTGATCCGGCGCGAGGATCAGGCGCTTTTGGGGGCGGTGACGGTCGACAATATCCGCCGCGGGCCGTCGCAGGCGGCGACCATCGGCTATTGGATCGGCGCGCCTTTCGCCCGCCAGGGCTATATGAGCGAGGCGCTGTGCGCGGTGATTCACCATTGCTTTTCGGTGCTCGATCTGTCGCGCATCGAGAGCGCCTGCCTGCCTGAAAACGTGGCGTCGCGCGGGGTTCTGGAAAAATGCGGCTACAAATACGAAGGGGTGGCGCAAAGCTATCTGCAGATCAACGGGCGCTGGCGCAACCATGTGCTTTATGCCAACTTGCGCGCCGACCGGCGCGGCCGGACGGGGGCGGGATAGGAAGGCGGGCCAGGCCCGCCGGGCGGCGCCGTGGTGGCGGCAACGCAGATTGGCCCGCGTGAGGAGATGATGTGCTGAACCCTGCCGATGGCACCTTTGCCCGGGACCTTGCGGCGCAGTTGCCGCCCGGCACGGTCGGGCAGGCCGGCCCGGCCTATCTGCAAGAGCCGCGCCGCAGGGGCGGCACGGCAAGCGCCGTTCTGGCGCGGCCGCGCGATACCCAAGAGGTGGCGCGCATCGTGCGCGCCTGTAGCGCGGCGCGGGTCGGCATCGTGCCCTGGGGCGGCGGCAGCGGGCTGGTGCTGGGGCAGGTGGTGCCCGATGGCCCCGCGCCGCTGATCCTGTCGCTGGAACGGATGAACGGGTTGCGCGGGATCTGGCCTGACGAAAACGTCATTGTCGCCGAGGCGGGGGCGATCCTGGCGGATGTCCAGGCGGCGGCCGAAGCGGCGGGGCGGCTTTTCCCGCTGGCGATTGCCGCGCAGGGGTCGGCGCGGATCGGCGGCAATCTGGCGACCAATGCCGGGGGGGTGGCGGTGCTGCGTTACGGCAATGCGCGCGACCTTTGTCTGGGCATCGAGGCGGTGCTGCCGGACGGGACGGTGCTCAACGGCCTGCAACGGTTGAGAAAGGACAATACCGGCTATGACCTGCGCCATCTGCTGATCGGGTCGGAAGGCACATTGGCGGTGATCACCGCCGCCGCGCTGAAGCTTTTTGCCCGGCCCGCCGGGGTAGGGACGGCGCTTTTCAGTGTCGCGGGGCCGGAGGCGGCGCTGGCGCTGCTGGCGCTGGCGCAGGATCTGAGCGGCGGCGGCGTCAGCAGTTTCGAGCTGATCCACCGGCAGGGGCTGTTGTTTCTCGACGAGGTGATGCCGGAGTTTCGCCAGCCCTGGACGGAGCGCCCCGAATGGTCGGTGCTGGCCGAGATCGGCCTGCCGCCGGGGCTTGAGCCCGAGGCGGTGCTGGGTGCGATTTTCGCCCGCGCCGAGGCCGGGGGGCTGGCCCGCGACGGGCTGATCGCGCAGAGCCTCGCGCAGCGGCAGGGCTTGTGGGCCTTGCGAGAAAACCTGCCCGAGGCCAATCGCCGGATCGGCGCGATCGCGTCGCATGACATCGCCCTGCCGCTGTCGCGGATCGGCGCGTTCATCCGCGAGGCGACGGCGCGGGTGGCGCGGCTGGGACAGTTCCGGATCAATTGCTTTGGCCATGTCGGCGATGGCAACCTGCATTTCAACATCTTCCCGCCGAAAGGTATCAAGAGAGAGGAATTATCAAGTAATATCAATGAGTTACAAAGTATAGTTCATGAAACCGCAGATGCCTTCGGCGGCACGATCAGCGCCGAGCACGGGATCGGCCGGCTGAAGGTGGCAGAGCTGGAGAAATTCGGCGACCCGGCGAAACTGGCCGCGATGCGGGCGATCAAGGCGGCGCTCGACCCTCGGGGCATCATGAATCCGGGGGCGGTGCTGCGGCGCTGAGGCGATCGCCGCGGCGCGCGCCGCGCTTGCCGCGAGGCTCCGCCGCCTGTCACGCCCCGCCCCGCCACGCCCCGTTGCCCGTCACGCCCCGTTGCCCGTCACGCCCCGTTGCCCGTCACGCCCCGCCCCGTCGCGCCCCGCCCCTTGCGCCCCGCCCTGTCGCGCCCAACCCTTTACACGCCCTCGAAGGCACACAAGGCATGTACCTTGATCGCTAATTTTTCAAGAAGCGCGCGGCCGCCCAGATCGGGCAGATCGACGACGAAGGCGCAGCCGACGATCTCGGCGCCGAGCCGTTCGGCCAGTTCGACGGCGGCCCCGGCGGTGCCGCCCGTGGCCAGAAGATCGTCTACTATCAACACCTTGTCGCCCGGCTCAAGGGCATCTTCGTGCAGCTCCACGACCGCCTCGCCATATTCGAGCCGATAGGCCTGGCTGATCGTCGCGCCGGGCAGCTTGCCCTGCTTGCGGATCGGCACGAAGCCTGCGCAAAGCTGATGCGCGATGGCCCCGCCGAGAATGAAGCCGCGCGCCTCGATCCCCACCACCTTGTCGATCCGGCTGCCCGCATAGGGGGTCAGCAGTTGATCGACGGCCATGCGAAAGCCCCGCGGATCGGCGAAAAGCGTGGTCACGTCGCGAAACAGGATCCCTTCATGCGGGAAATCGGCGATGGTGCGGATATAGTCCCTGACGGTGTTCTTCATGGCGCCCCCGAGCTAGCAAACGCCCCCTGTTAGCACGCCGCGAGAAGCGCCGAAAGCGGCGGCGAAGGCGTCTGGCATCCGTCCCGCGCCCGTCCCGCATCCGTCCCGCATCCGTCCCGACAGGGCGCGCGGCCGCGAAACCCCCCGGTAAGGGTTCGCGCCGGCGCGGCGGATTGCGGGGGGTGTTGCGCGGGGGGCTTGCGGGGCCGGGCAAAGCGGGTAAGGTCGCCTTTACCGGTTTGGGGCAGGATCGCATCAATCAGGGCGGGGGCAGGGCGCGTGGCCAATCATCTTTACTACGGCGACAACCTTGCGGTGCTGCGCGACTCCGTCGCCGATGAGTCCGTCGATCTGATCTATCTCGACCCGCCGTTCAATTCCAACGCTTCCTACAACGTGCTGTTCAAGGGGCCCAAGGGTAACGAGAGCGCGGCCCAGATCGAGGCCTTCGACGATACCTGGCACTGGAACGACAGCGCCGAGGCGGCGTTCGGCGAGGTGCTGCGGTCAGGCAACGGGGCGGCGGCGGAGATGCTGCGCGCCATGCGGTCGTTTCTGGGCGAGAACGACATGATGGCCTATCTCGCCATGATGGCGGTGCGGCTCTTGGAGCTGCACCGGGTCCTGAAGCCCACCGGCAGCCTCTATCTGCACTGCGACCCGACGGCGAGCCATTACCTGAAGATACTCTTGGATGCGGTGTTCGGGGCGCGTTGTTTCCGAAATGAGATCATTTGGAAGCGGTCGAATCCAAAGAGTCACGGATCGAAAAATTTCTCTACGGCGTCCGACACAATCCTTCGTTATTCGAAAACCGACGACTTCTTTTTCAAACAGCCTTATGAAGAACACGACCCGGCATACGTCGAGAAGGCCTACCGATTCAGCGATCAACGCGGCAAATACCGACTCTTGCCTTTGCTAAATCCTAACAACAATCGCCCCAATCTCACCTATGAATTCTTGGGCGTTACAAGGGTTTGGCGCTGGACGCGTGAACGAATGCAGGCTGCCTATGAAGATGGGCTTGTTATTCAATTGAAACCCGGAGCAGTCCCTCAATACAAGAAATACTTGGAAGACTCGAAAGGGCGGACTGTAACGAATATCTGGATCGACATTCCACAAGCAGCAGGAAAGGAAACTCTCGGCTACCCCACCCAGAAACCCGTGGCGCTATTGGAGCGCATTCTCAACGCCTCGTCCAATCCCGGCGATGTGGTGCTCGACCCGTTCTGCGGTTGCGGCACCACGGTGCACGCGGCCGAAAAGCTCGGGCGCCAGTGGATCGGCATCGACGTGACCCATCTGGCCGTGGGGCTGATCGAGAAGCGGCTGCGCGATGCCTTCCCCAAGGTTTCCTTCACCACCCATGGCGTGCCGCAGGATATTGCCGGGGCGCGCGATCTGGCGGCGCGCGGGCGGTCCGACAAGAACTACTATTTCGAATTCGAGAAATGGGCGCTGTCGCTGATTGCCGCGCAGCCGGGCAACATGGGCAGGAAGGGCGCCGACAAGGGCATCGACGGGCGGCTCTATTTCGGGGCGAAATCCGAGGGTACGGCGATTGTCAGCGTCAAGGCCGGCGACAATGTGGGGGTGTCGATGATCCGCGACCTGCGCGGCGTGATCGAGCGCGAGGGCGCCGGGGTGGGCATTTTCCTGACGCTGGCCGAGCCGACCAGGCCGATGATCGCCGAGGCGGCGGGCGCCGGGCAATGCGAGATCGAGGGCTTTGCCCCGGTGCCGCGCATCCAGATCGTCACCATCGAGGAGGCGATGGCGCTGCGCGACCGCGCCCTGCGCCTGCCGGCGCGGCGCGACGACGCCTTCAAGCGCGCCGCGCGCGAAGAGGACCGGGGCGCGCAGGGGGCGCTGGATCTCTGACGGCGGGTCACTGAGAGCGGATCTGCTGATGGCGGATCACTGATTGCGGGTCACTGAGAGCGGCCCGCGCGGCCGCCCGCCTCGCACAGGGCGCTTTTGCGCCGATCGGTACTGGGGGCTTGCAGGTTCGTGCCCCGCGCTCTACCAGCTTGTCCATGACGATGCCCATGACCGCGCCCCTGCCTTCCGTCCGTGGCGTTCTGACGCGCGACCGGCCGCTTGCCGATCTGACCTGGCTGCGCGTGGGCGGGCCGGCGGACTGGCTGTTTCAGCCCGCCGACAGGGCCGACTTGCAGGCCTTCCTGGCCGGGCTTGACCCGGCGGTCCCGGTCTTTCCGATGGGGGTTGGCTCCAACCTGATCGTGCGCGACGGCGGCATCCGGGGGGTGGTGATCCGGCTGGGGCGCGGGTTCAACGACATTTCGGTCGACGGCGGGCGGGTGCGCGCGGGGGCGGCGGCGCTTGACGGGCAGGTGGCACGCCGCGCGGCGGCGGCGGGGGTCGATCTGACATTCCTGCGCACCATTCCCGGCACGATCGGCGGCGCGGTGCGGATGAACGCGGGCTGCTACGGGTCGTATGTCGCCGATCATCTGGTCGGCGCCACGGCGGTGACGCGGCAGGGCGCGGTGGTGGAACTGGACCCCGGCGCGCTGCAATTCGCCTATCGCCGGTCGGCGCTGCCCGAGGGCTGGGTGCTGGTATCGGCGCTTTTCGAGGGGGGGCGGGGCGATCCTGCGGAACTGGCCGCGAAGATGGACGCGCAGCTGGCGCGGCGCGATGCCAGCCAGCCGGTCGGCAGCCGTTCGGCGGGATCGACCTTTCGCAATCCGGCGGGCTATTCCTCGACCGGGCGGGCCGATGACGTGCACGATCTGAAGGCCTGGAAGGTGATCGAGGCGGCCGGAATGCGCGGCGCGCGGCGCGGCGGCGCCGAGATGAGCGGCAAACACGCCAACTTTCTGATCAATTCCGGCGCGGCGACGGCCGCCGATCTGGAGGGATTGGGCGAGGACGTGCGAAAAAGGGTTTTCCAACACTCCGGTTTGACGCTAGAATGGGAAATCATGCGCGTCGGCGAACCGGCGGCGGGGCCCGGTCTGGAACCGGGCGATAAAAAGGGCCGATAACGGCCCGATGAGGCACCAGTGGCGGGTATGTCGAGCAGGACAGCCCCCAAAGTGGCGGTACTGATGGGCGGCCTTTCCGCGGAGCGGGAGGTGTCGCTGTCAAGCGGGCGCGAATGCGCCGGCGCCCTGCGGGAGGCGGGATACGAGGTGATCGAGGTCGATGCCGGCCGCGATCTTGCCGCGCGCCTGGCGGCGATTTCGCCCGATGTCTGTTTCAACGCGCTGCATGGCCGCTGGGGCGAGGACGGCTGTGTGCAGGGTCTGCTGGAATGGCTGGGGCTGGCCTATACCCATTCGGGGGTGCTCGCCTCGGCGCTGGCGATGGACAAGGCGCGGGCCAAGGACGTGTTCCGCGCCGCCGGGCTGCCGGTGGCCGAAAGCCTGCTGGCGGCGAAATCCGAGATCATGGCGCGGCATGTGATGGCGCCGCCCTATGTGGTCAAGCCCAATGCCGAAGGATCGTCGGTGGGGGTCTATATCGTCGACAAGGATGCCAATGCGCCGCCGCAACTGGGCGCCGAGGTGCCCGAGGTGGCGATGGTGGAGCAATATGTGCCGGGGCGCGAGCTGACCTGTTCGGTGTTCGGCGACCGGGCGGGCTGTGTCACCGAGATTCACGCGGCGGGCTGGTATGACTATCATGCCAAATACGATCCGGGCGGATCGACGCACAGCTGCCCCGCCGATCTGCCCGCCGCCATCGCCGAGGCCTGCCGGGACTATGCGCTGCGCGCCCATCGGGCGCTGGGCTGCCGGGGGCTGAGCCGCAGCGATTTTCGCTGGGACGAGCGGCGCGGGGCGGCCGGGCTGTTCATTCTGGAGATCAACACCCAGCCGGGGATGACGCCCACCTCGCTGTCGCCCGAACAGGCGGCGGCGGCGGGCCAGTCCTTTGCCGAGCTTTGCGCCTGGATCGTGGAGGATGCCTCGTGCCGCCGCTGAGAGCGCCCGAGCACCACGCCCACCGCCTCGCCGCCGCGCCGCGCGATCCGGCGCCGTCGCGGCTGGCCTACCGGGCCGAGCGGCTGTGGCTGACACCGATGTTCCGCACCGCGCTGCGCGTCGGGCTGCCGGTGGTTCTGGCGCTGGGGCTGGCGGGCGGCTATCTGGCCGACGGGCAGCGCCGCGCGGCGATCGCCGATGCCGTCGCCGACCTGCGCCGGCAGATCGAGGAACGCCCGGAGTTCATGGTCAGCCTGATGTCGATCGACGGTGCTTCGCGCCCGGTCGCGGCGGCGATCCGCGACATGCTGCCGGTAAAGCTGCCGGCCTCGTCCTTCGCGATCGACCTCGAGGTCATGCGCGCCACCATCGAGCAGATCGACGCGGTGGCCAGCGCCGATCTGCATATCCGGCCGGGCGGGGTGTTGCAGGTGACGGTGCGCGAAAGGCAGCCGGTGATATTGTGGCGCAGCGCGGCGGGGTTGCAGATGCTCGACCGCCATGGCCACCGGGTCGCCACCCTGCTGGACCGGGCGGTGCGCCCCGATCTGCCGGTGATCGCCGGCGACGGGGCCGACGAGAACGTGAGCGAGGCGCTGGCGATCGTTCGCGCCGCGCGGCCGATCCATCACCGCCTGCGCGGCCTGGTGCGCATCGGCGCGCGGCGCTGGGACGTGGTGCTGGACCGCGACCAGCGGATCATGCTGCCCGAAGCCGATGCGGTTTCGGCGCTGGAGCGGATCATCGCGCTGGATCAGGCCGAAGACCTGCTGGGGCGCGATATCGCCATCGTCGACATGCGCAACGGCCAGCGCCCGACCATCCGTCTGCTGGGCGGCCTGGCGGCGGCGGTGGATATTTCCAATGAAATGCAGACCGGGGTGTCAGGGCAATGACCGATCTTTATCAATCGCAACGCGCGATGCGCAACATGCGCCGCGCCGCCATGCAACGGGGCGTCGTGGCGGTGCTGGATGTGGGCACATCCAAGATCGCCTGTCTGGTGCTGCGCGTCGAAAACCTGGCCGAAGACCGCGAGGACGGGCTGGGATCGCTGGCCGGGCAGGCGCAGTTCCGGGTGATCGGGGCGGCCACGACCCGGTCGCGCGGGGTGCGCTTTGGCGAGATCGACGCGATGCAGGAAACCGAGCGGGCGATCCGCACCGCCGTGCAGGCGGCCCAGAAGATGGCCCAGGTGCGGGTCGATCACGTCATCGCCTGCCTGTCGGGGGCGCGGCCGCGCAGCTACGGGCTTGCCGGGGAAGTCCAGCTGGCCGAGGGGCAGGTGGCGGAATCCGACGTGGCGCGGGTTCTGGCGGCCTGCGATGTGCCCGATTTCGGGCAGGGGCGCGAAGTGCTGCACGCCCATCCGGTCAATTTCGCGATCGATCACCGGTCGGGGCTTGGCGATCCGCGCGGCCATGTCGGCAACCGGCTTTCGGCGGACATGCATCTTCTGACCATCGACACGGTGGCGGTGCGCAATCTTTTGCATTGCATCAAGCGTTGCGATCTGGAAATCGCCGGCATCGCCTCGTCGGCCTATGCGGCGGGTCTTGCCAGCCTGGTGGAGGACGAACAGGAACTGGGCGCGGCCTGTATCGACATGGGCGGCGGATCGACGGGTGTGTCGATCTTCATCAAGAAGCACATGATCTTTGCCGATGCGGTGCGGCTGGGCGGTGTTCATGTGTCGTCGGACATCGCCAAGGGGCTGCGGGTGCCGCTGGCCACCGCCGAACGGATCAAGACCTTTTACGGCGGCGTGATGGCGACCGGCATGGACGACCGAGAAATGATCGAGATCGGCGCCAATTGCGGGGACTGGGAAAAGGACCGCAAGCGGGTCAGCCGGACCGCGCTGATCGGCATCATGCGCCCGCGTGTCGAGGAGATACTGGAAGAGGTGCGCGCGATTCTCGACGCGGCCGGTTTCGAGCAGTTGCCCAGCCAGCAGATCGTGCTGACCGGGGGGGCGAGCCAGATCCCCGGGCTGGACGGGCTGGCGGCGCGAATCCTTGGCCAGAACGTGCGACTCGGCCGGCCGTTGCGGGTGCAGGGCCTGCCTCAGGCGGCCACCGGGGCGGGGTTTGCCTCAACCGTGGGGCTGTGTCTATTCGCCGCGCACCCGCAGGACGAGTGGTGGGATTTCCCGATTCCGGCCGAAAGATACCCGGCGCGATCGCTGCGCCGCGCGGCAAAATGGTTTAAAGACAACTGGTAACCACCAGATGCTGATGTATTGGCGAAATACCGCTTACGCGATGATGAAAGGCCCCAGATTTTGTATGAAAATGGCTTTTTTCTCGTGACGTTGCGGTATTCAGCCCTTAAAATCGGGCAAATGCGGAAAAACCGGTCGCTTCGGGTCGGGCAAATGACAGGTGGAACAAAATGACTTTGAATTTAATGGTTAACGAACGCGAAGACCTGAAGCCGCGGATTACGGTATTCGGTGTCGGGGGGGCGGGCGGCAATGCCGTCAACAACATGATCGAAAAGGCGCTTGAGGGTGTCGAGTTCGTGGTCGCCAATACCGATGCGCAGGCGCTCCAGCAAAGCCATTCGGCGGCGCGTATCCAGATGGGCGTGAAGGTGACCGAAGGTCTGGGCGCGGGCGCGCGCCCTTCGGTCGGGGCGGCGGCGGCCGAGGAGACGATCGAGGAAATCGTCGATCATCTGGCTGGCGCGCACATGTGTTTCATCACCGCCGGCATGGGCGGCGGAACCGGCACCGGGGCGGCGCCGATCATCGCCCAGGCGGCGCGCGAACTGGGCGTGCTGACGGTGGGGGTGGTGACCAAGCCCTTCCAGTTCGAGGGCGCCAAGCGGATGCGCCAGGCCGATGACGGCATCGAGGCGCTGCAAAAGGTGGTCGACACGCTGATCATCATCCCCAACCAGAACCTGTTCCGCCTGGCCAATGAAAAGACCACCTTCACCGAGGCCTTCGCGATGGCCGACGATGTGCTTTACCAGGGTGTGAAGGGTGTGACCGACCTGATGGTGCGCCCCGGTCTCATCAACCTCGACTTCGCCGATGTGCGCGCGGTGATGGACGAGATGGGCAAGGCGATGATGGGCACCGGCGAGGCCAATGGCGAGGATCGTGCGGTGCAGGCCGCCGAGAAGGCGATTGCCAACCCGCTGCTGGACGAGATTTCGCTGCGCGGCGCCAAGGGCGTGCTGATCAACATCACCGGCGGCACCGATCTGACGCTGTTCGAACTGGACGAAGCCGCCAACCGCATCCGCGAAGAGGTGGACCCGGACGCCAACATCATCGTCGGATCGACGCTGGACGAGGCGATGGACGGCATGATGCGCGTGTCGGTCGTGGCCACCGGCATCGATGCCTTGCAGGAGGCGCTCGAGACACCGACGCCGCGCCGCCGCATGGCCGAACCGCTTCAGCCCGCCGCCGTGGCAGCCACCGACGCGCCCGCGGATGTGCCGACGCGCCACGCGGAAGCCGCCGTGGCAAGCACCGCCGCGCCGCGCGCGCCGCAGGAGCCGCGGCCGGCGGCGGCAGCGGCGGCGGCATCGGCATCGGTCACCGAACGGACGCTGTTCGACGAAGAAGGCGCGGATGACGAATTGCCCCCCCCGGCCTATCGCCCGCAGGCCGCCGAGGCCGCGCCGCTGCATGTCGAGGACGCCGCATCGCGCTATGTGGCGCCGCGCCCGCAGGCCCCCGGAACCCCGTCGCCCGAAGCGATGGCCCGGCTTCAGGCCGCGGTGAACCGGGCGCCGGGGCAGGCCGGGCGCGCCGCCGCCCCGCAGCCCGCCGCCGGGCTTCGCGCGCCGCAGCCGCGTCAGGCCGAAAAGCCGCGGTTCGGCATCAACTCCCTGCTGAACCGCATGGCCGGACACGGCGGCGACAGCAGCGAACGCGTCGCCCCGTCGGTCCGCCCCAGGCCGCAGCCGCGGGCCGAATTTGACGAGGATGCGCCCGCCGATCCCGAACAGGAGCGGGTGGAAATCCCGGCTTTCCTGCGCCGACAGGCGAACTGAGCCTGCCGCGAACGCGGTCATCATTGCCGATCGGGGGCCGGTGCAAGCCGGCCCCTTTGCGTTGCAAATCAAATAATTGAGCGGCTTTCCTGCGCCGGTTGTCGGAATCGCGCCGGCCCCCGCCCCGATTGTCACATTCCGTTACAAAGAGTGAGTTGAGCTTGGCCGGCACCCTCTTTACCAGAAGGCTAGGACGTTTCGGGAAGATCCTGGATCGCCAGAACCCTGCCGCCCCTGCGGCGCGCTTCGGGCATCTGGCGATACTTGATGGATCGGGCATTTGCCGAAACGCCTGAACCAATACTTGCCCGGTCATGGGTGGGCCAGAGACGGGAACGACGGGAACCATCGTGCAAACGACGATCAGATCATCGGTGACATTCACGGGTGTCGGCCTGCATGGCGGGCGCCGCGCCCGCATGACCCTGCATCCGGCTTCCGCCGAGCACGGCATCTGGTTCCGCCGCAGCGATGTGATCGGCGCCGACGCCGTGATCCCGGCGCAATGGGATGCGGTGAGCAATGCCCGGCTGTGCACGGTGATCGGCAACCCGGCCGGTGTGACCGTTTCGACGATCGAACATATCATGGCCGCGCTGGTCGGTTGCGGCATCCACAATGTGCTGGTCGAGATCGACGGCCCCGAAGTGCCGATCCTCGACGGTTCGGCGGCGCCGTTCGTCACCGGGATCATGGCGCGCGGCGTGCGTGTGCTCAGGGCACCGCTGCGCTGTATCGAGATGCTCGAGAGCGTGGAGGTGCGCGACGGCGACTCCCTGGCCCGGCTGGCGCCCGCGCGGGCGCTGGAGATCGATTTCGGCATCGATTTCGCCGATGCGGCGATCGGCCGGCAGCGCAAGGTTCTGTCGATGGGCAACGGCGCCTTCGTGCGCGAGCTTTCCGATTGCCGGACCTTCTGCCGCCAGTCCGATGTCGAGATGATGCATTCCAGCGGGCTTGCGCTGGGCGGCAGTTATGAAAACGCCGTTGTGGTGGACGGGGAGCGGGTGCTCAGCCCCGGCGGCCTGCGCCGCCCCGACGAGGCGGTGCGCCACAAGATGCTGGATGCGCTGGGCGATCTGGCGTTGGCCGGATTGCCGATCCTGGGCCGCTATACCGGGCGGCGCGCGGGTCATGCGATGACCAACCGGCTGCTTCGGGCGATGTTCGCGCGCCCCGAGGCCTACCGCATCGTCGAGTGTAGCCAGGCGCAGCGCCGCAACCTGCCGGGCGTGGGTGTGAGCAGCGCCGATATTCCCGCGGTCGCCTGAAATTCGCCGCCCGATCCCGCCCTGCGCCGGCGGGCGGATGAACCGGCTTCTTCCCCTTCGCCTTGGCTGTCTCGGCCCGGCGTCCGGCAGCGGTGCACAGCCCGCAACCGGAGCCGCGGCGCGGCGCGACAAAAACCTGCGAAAGGCATTTTGCGCACCGGATTTTTCTGTGCTAGGAGGTTTGGGGCGCCGGCGCGGCAAGGCGGTGCGCGTGCAGAAAAACACGAAACAGCATATGGGGTAGGCGGGTCATGGGTCGGGGCGGAAATTCGGCAAGCCTTGTCGGCGGCCTCGCGCTGGTGCTGGTTCTGACGGCCTGCGGGGCCAGTCGCGAAGTGCCGATGGAATCGCTGACCGCCGAGCAGATTTACAAGCGCGGCGAAAGCTCGCTGGAAAACACCCGCAGGATCGAAGACGCGGTGCGCTATTTCGGCGAGGTGGAGCGGCTTTACCCCTATTCCGAATGGGCCAAGCGGGCGCTGATCATGCAGGCCTTCGCCTATCACCGGGACCGCGATTATGAGAACAGCCGCGCCACCGCGCAGCGCTATATCGACACCTATCCGGCCGAGGAGGACGCGGCCTATGCCAAGTACCTGCTGGCGCTGTCCTATTACGACCAGATCGACGAGGTGGGCCGCGATCAGGGGCTGACCTTCCAGGCGCTTCAGGCGCTGCGCGCGGTGATCGAGGAATATCCCGACAGCGATTATGCCCGATCGGCGATACTGAAGTTCGATCTGGCCTTCGACCATCTGGCGGCCAAGGAAATGGAGATCGGCCGTTACTACCTCAAGCACGGTCACTTCACCGCCGCGATCAACCGGTTCCGGGTGGTGGTGGAACAGTTCCAGACCACCAGCCACACGCCCGAGGCGCTGCACCGGTTGGTGGAGGCCTATCTGTCGCTGGGCATTACCGATGAGGCACAGACCGCGGGGGCGATCCTTGGCCATAACTTCCAGTCGACCGTCTGGTATGAGGACAGCTACCGCCTGCTGACCAAGCACGGGCTGGCCCCCGAGGCCAAGGGCAACAGCTGGCTGGCCACGATCTACCGCCGGGTGATCAGGGGCGAATGGCTGTAACGGGCGGGCGGTGCACGCGCGCCTTGCGGGGTTGAGATGCTGCGCAGTCTTGCGATCCGCGACATGCTGATCATCGACCGGCTGGAGCTGACATTCCAGCCGGGGCTGAATGTGCTGACCGGTGAGACCGGGGCGGGCAAATCCATTCTGCTTGACTGTCTGGGCTTTGTGCTGGGCTGGCGCGGGCGCGCCGATCTGGTGCGCAGCGGCGCGCCGGAAGGCGAGGTGACGGCGGTCTTCGATCTGCCAAAGGGCCACCCTGCGCGGGACATTCTGGCACAGGCCGGTTTCGAGGGGGGGGAGGAGCTGATCCTGCGCCGGGTCAATGGCACCGACGGGCGCAAGACCGGCTATGTCAATGACCGCCGGGTTTCCGGCGAGATGCTGCGCGCGCTGTCCGAGGTGCTGGTGGAACTGCACGGCCAGCAGGACGACAGGGGGCTGTTGAACCCGCGCGGCCACCGTCTGTTGCTCGACGGCTTTGCCGGGGCCGATCCGGCGCCGGTGCGCGCGGCCTGGGCAGCGCGGCGCCAGGCCGCGAAGGTGCTCGACAGGGCCGAGGCCGAACTGGCGGCGATGCAGGAGGAGGAAGCCTTTCTGCGCCATGCGGTGGGCGAACTGGACAGGCTGAACCCCGAACCGGGCGAGGATGCATCGCTTGACGCGCGCCGCCGCACCATGCAGGCGGGCGCGCGCATTCGCGAGGATATCGGCCGCGCGCTTCAGGCGCTGGGGCCGGAGGGGGCCGAGAGCCTGATGGTCGACGCCGGCCGCTGGCTGGAGGCGGTGGCCGGGCGCGCCGACGGGCGGCTTGATCGCGCGCTGGAGGCACTGGGCCGGGCGATGAGCGAGCTGGGCGAAACGGTGCAGGATGTGGAGCGCTGTCTGGCGGAGATGAACTTTGATCCGCGCGAGTTGGAGGCGGTCGAGGAACGGTTGTTCGCGATCCGCGCCCTGGCGCGCAAGCACGCGGTGATGAGCGACGATCTTGGCGCCTTCGCGGACGATCTGCGCGGCAGGCTCGCCGCGCTGGAAGGCGGCGGCGACACGATCCGCGGGCTGCGCGCCGATCTGGCCGCGGCCGATGACGCCTATCAACAGGCCGCGGCGCGCCTGCGCGAGACCCGCCGCGAGGCCGCCCGGAGGCTGGATGCGGCGATCGCGCATGAGCTGGCGCCGCTGAAACTGGAGCGGGCGCATTTCACCACCGAGATCAGCGCGGCCGAACCCGGCCCCGACGGGGCCGATGCGGTGGCCTTCAGCGTCGCCACCAATCCCGGCGCCCCCGCCGGGCCGCTCAACCGCATCGCCTCGGGCGGCGAATTGTCGCGCTTTTTGCTGGCGCTCAAGGTCTGCCTGGCGCGGGACGGCGATGCGCTGACGATGATTTTCGACGAGATCGACCGCGGTGTGGGCGGGGCGACCGCCGATGCGGTGGGCCGCCGTCTGGCGCGGCTGGCCGGATCGGCGCAGATCCTCGTCGTCACCCACAGCCCGCAGGTGGCGGCCAGGGGGGCGCATCACTGGCGGGTGGAAAAACGGCTGGCCGGCGATGTCGCCAGTTCGGTGGTCACGGCGCTCGGCCCGGCCGAGCGGGTGGACGAACTGGCGCGGATGCTGTCGGGCGAAAATGTCACCGAAGCGGCCCGCGACGCCGCGCGGGCATTGTTGTCGGCCTGATCGGCCCGGGCGCCGCGGCTGTCATGCGGGGCGGGCGCCGGCTTCAGGTCCCGGCGGCAAACTGGGCGGCCACCACCTGCCAGCCCCCGTCGCATTCGATCAGGGTCGCAAAGAGAATGGCGCCGATGCGGCCCGCGTCGCGGCCATCGGCCCCCACGATTCCCGACAGCACATAACGCTGCATCACCTGCGCGGCGCCGGCAGCAAGACTGCGCCGCTTGCCGCGCCCGGTGACCAGCCTGGCACGGGCGAAGGCGCCCAGCAATTCGCCCGAAAGGGTTTCGGCGATGGCGTCGCGCCCCTCTGCCCAGGCGCCGGTCAGGGTCAGGAAATCGGCATCCTCGGCGAAAAGCGCGGCGATGGCGCGGGCGTCGCGGGTGCCCCAGGCATCGGCGAAGGCGCGGGCGAAATCGTCGGGGCTGGCGAGGCTCATTGCGGCACCGCCACCAGTTTACCGGGGTTCAATAGCCCGTCGGGGTCGAGCGCCCGCTTGATCCGGGCCATCAGTTCCCAGGCGTCGCCATGTTCGAGCGGCATCAGATCCTTCTTGCCGATGCCGATGCCATGTTCGCCGGTGATCGTGCCGCCCAGCGCCAGCGCCCGTTCGGCGATGCGCCGGGTGACGGCCTTGGCGCGGGCCAGTTCGTCGCCGTTGCCGGGTTCGAGGAGCAGGCAGGCATGAAAGTTGCCGTCGCCCACATGGCCGACAATGGGCCCGACGAGCCCGGCGGCGGCAATGTCGGCGCGCGCGCCCGCCACCGCTTCGGCCAGCCGCGAGACGGGCACGCAGGCATCGGTGGTGATGCCCACGGATCCGGGGCGCAGCGCGAGGATGGCAGGGTAGGCGCCGTGACGCATCTTCCACAGGGCGGCGCGCGCCTCGGCGGTTTCGGCCCATTGAAAATGCCCGCCGCCCATTTCGGCGACGATCTCGCCGAAGCGGCGGGCATCCGCGGCGGTGCTGTCGGGGGTGCCGTGGAATTCGACCATCAGATGGGGTTTTTGCGGAAACGATGCGCCCGAATGGGCATTGAAGGCCCGCGCCGCGTCTTCGTCGACGAATTCGATACGGGCCATGGGGATGCCCGCCTGGATCGTGGCGATGACGGTTTCGACGGCGCCGGCGAAATCGTCGAAGGCGCAGGTGGCGGCCATCACCGATTCGGGCTGGCCGTGCAGTTTGAGCGTGATTTCGGTGATCAGGCCGAGCGTTCCCTCGGAGCCGACGAAAAGCCCGGTCAGGTCATACCCGGCCGACGATTTGCGCGCCCCCGATCCGGTGCGGATCACCCGCCCGTCGGCCAGCACCACCTGCAGCGCCAGCACGTTGTCGCGCATGGTGCCGTAGCGTACCGCCGTCGTGCCGGAGGCGCGCGTCGCGGTCATCCCGCCGATCGAGGCATTGGCGCCGGGGTCGACGGAAAACATCAGCCCGGTGGCGCGAAGCTCGGTGTTCAGTGCCTCGCGCGTGACGCCCGGTTCGACGACCGCCTGCATGTCCTGGCCGCGGATCGCCAGCACCCTGTTCATCCGGCTCATGTCGAGGCTGATCCCGCCGGACAGGGCCAGCGCGTGCCCTTCGAGAGAGGTGCCCGCGCCCCAGGCGGTGATCGGGCAGCCCCTGGCCGCGCAGATGGTGGCGATCTGCGCCACTTCGGCGGTGGACAGGGGATAGGCGACGGCATCGGGCGGGGCGGCGGCGAACCATGCCTCATTGGCGCCGTGCAGGTCACGCTCGGCGCGCGACCGGCTGAGCCGGGGGCCGAGCAGGGCAGCGAGATCGTCGAGTGCGCGTTCATGGGCCATGATCTGCCCTACCTGCCGCACAGATAGGCATAGACCTTGTCGCTGCGCCCCGGCGGGACGAATTCGACATGGTCGAGCTGCGAGCCATAGATCGCAAGGTCGATATCGAACACCGCGTCGTCGCGGCTTTTCATTTCGACCCTGTCGCCGGCGATGCGGTATTGCACCGGCAGCGCGACGCCGCCCGATTCCACCGTCAGATAGAGCCCGTAGTCGAAGGTGACGGGATCGCTGCAGGTATCCGGGGCGGTGCCCGGCACCAGCCGCAGCGTTTCGCTGCGCATCGTCCAGCGGCCGACCATGAAATTCGGCGGCTGCGGGCGGAAGCTGTCAAAGCCGTTCAGTTCCCTATAGGCCGGCAGGAAGGCCGCAAAGCCCCGGCTTTCGCGAAGCTGGTCGAGATAGAGCACCGGATTTTCCGTGCGCAGCCGCAGGAAATAGGCTTCGGCCCGGCGGTCGAGCACCCCCAGCACCACCAGATAGACCACCACCCCGAGCAGCAGGGCCGAGGCGGTCAGCCATTCTTCGCGGTTCAGCCGGCGCAGCTGCGGTGACTTGAAAGCGGCCATGTGTTCTGTCCTTTCCGCATCTGCGTCAAGTCGTGGCGCGCCGGCGGGTGCGGCAATTGCATCCGCCAGGTCAAAAGCGTAGCAGGGTTGCAGGCCGAATGCCCGCCGCGATGGCCGCAGTCATACAGCGCGGCCCCGGTATCCACAACTGCGTCAGGGAGAGCCCATGCACGAAACCGCGCCGACCTTGCCCGCCGCCGCCGCCGAACCCGACAACCGCCGGGTCTCGATCATCGCGCTTTCGGTGCTGGCCATCGTCATCGGCGCCGTTACCGGTCTTGGCGCGATCGTGTTGCGCTATCTGATCTCGTTCATCCACAATCTGGCGTTTCTTGGCACTTTCTCGCTCGACTACAATTCGAACGTCGCCACGCCGCCGGCGCCCTTCGGGCCGCTGGTGATGCTGGCGCCGGTGGTCGGCGGTCTGATCGTGCTGTGGCTGGTGCGCAATTTCGCCCCCGAGGCCAAGGGCCACGGCGTGCCCGAAGTGATGGACGCGATCTATTATCGCGGTGGCAGGATCCGCATGGCGGTGGTGTTCGTCAAATCGCTGGCCTCGGCGCTGTCGATCGGCACCGGCGCCTCGGTCGGGCGCGAAGGGCCGATCATCCAGATCGGATCGGGGATCGGCTCGGTGCTGGGGCAGATGTTCCG
This sequence comes from Paracoccaceae bacterium, assembly GCA_020446815.1. Lineage (GTDB taxonomy): Bacteria > Pseudomonadota > Alphaproteobacteria > Rhodobacterales > Rhodobacteraceae > Albidovulum. Next base: position 8,386 of record JAGRDY010000017.1, on the reverse strand, counting down.
GCTGCGCACCTGGCAGGTGATCACCATGGTCGCCGCCGGGGCGGGGGCGGGGATCGCCGCCACGTTCAACACGCCGCTGGGCGCGGTGCTTTTCGCGGTGGAGCTGATGCTGCCGGAATTCAGCGCGCGCACGCTGATTCCGGTGGTTCTGGCCACTGGCACGGCAACCTATATGGGCCGGCTGGCCTTCGGCATGGCGCCGGCCTTTCAGGTGGCCGCCCATGACCGGCCGGAAATCTTCGTGCCGCTGTCGGTCGACATGCTGCCGCTTTATTGCATTTTCGGAGTGGTGACGGGGCTTGCCGCGGTGATCTTCATCAAGAGCCTTTATGCGATCGAGGATCTTTTCGACGGCTGGAAGGCCAACCCCTATCTGAAATGCGCCGCCGGAATGCTGTCGCTGGGCGTTCTGATGTATGTGCTGTTGCGCACCACCGGCATGTATCACACCGCCGGAGTCGGCTATGCGACGATCGAGGCGATCCTGACCGGGCAACTGGCAGTGCCGGGTTTGCTGTTGCTGTTGTTCGTGCTGAAAATGCTGGCCACCTCGGTCAGCATGGGGGCAGGGGCATCGGGCGGCATCTTTTCACCTTCGCTGTTTCTGGGGGCGGCGCTGGGCGGGGCCTTCGGGGGGGCTTTCGATCTAATGTTTCCGCATCTGGGGTTTCACTCGGTCACCTTCGCGCTGATCGGCATGGCCTGCATCGTCGGGGCCTCGACCGGCGGTGCGCTGACCTCGATCATGATGCTTTTCGAGATGACCGGCGATTATTCGGTGACGCTGGCGGCGATCATTGCGGTCGTCTGTGCGATGGGGGTGCGCAAACGGCTGTCGCCCGAGGATATCTATACGCTCAAGCTGGCCCGGCGCGGCCACCGCATTCCGCGCGAAAGCCGGTCGCACATGTTCGTGATCCGCAGGATCGGAGAGATGACCGCGCCGGTCATCGCGGTCTATGACAGGCAGGATCTGGGCCCGAGCGGCGTGGTCGATACCGAACTGGGCGAGGAACGCCACTATGCCGTCGTGACCGAGGGGCGCAATGTGATCGGGGTGGTGCGGGTGCATCCCGAAGACCCGACAAAACGCCACGGGCCGATCATCGCGCCGGTCGGCTATGTTCAGGAATCGAACTTTCTGCAACTGGCGATGACCCATATGGCCGACCGCGGCCATGCGGCGCTTCTGGTGCTGCCCGACAAGACGCTGCCCAGGGCGGAAAACGTGACCGGCGTGCTGACCCGCGATGCCATCGCCGCGGCCGTCCTGCGCGATTACCGAAGCTGAGCACGGCCGCGCAGCGTCTTTTGGCGGCGCTCGGGTTCTTTCTGCGGGGCGTGAGGGGCCGGATATTCGCTGAAAAGACCGTGATGTGTCCGTCGCCAGAGTTTCCGGGCCGGAGGCCGGCCTGATCCGGGAGAGGGTCCGGCTCGTCCGGTTGGATTGATTGTGCGGTGGATTCGCGGTGAGGCAAGCGCCGCGTTTCGGCAGTCTTTCGTTTGATCCTTTCTCGTTGTTTCAGAATAGTCTGGCCACGCCGCCATCGCACCTTGAGGCAGGTCGGTCCCATGGTCGGCATGAACCATGGCCGGCACCACCAACCCGATCACCGCCAGCGGCGCTGCCGGACGGCGGCCAGGGGTGGCGATCCGACGGGCGCGCCCTGACATCATGCCTGTCCGGTGCTTCAGGCCGCCGGATAGCGGGAAAAGAGCCCGGTGCTGCCGTCGCGCCGGATCAGGAACACGTCATAGGCTTCGCGTTCGCTTTCCGGTCCCATCCCAGGCGATCCGTAGGGCATGCCCGGCACCGCCAGGCCGACCGCCTCGGGGCGTTCATCGAGAAGCCGCCGGATGTCGGCGACCGGGACATGGCCCTCGATCATGTAGCCGTCGACATTGGCGGTGTGGCAGGAGGTCATCTCTTGCGGGATGCCGTTCTCGGACTTGTAGCGCATGAGCAGGGTGCCCATGCTCGCTTCGGTCGTGACGGTGAATCGCTCGCGCTGCAGAATCTCGATCCAGGCCGAGCAGCAGCCGCAGTTCGGGTCCTTCATCACATGGATTGCCGGCCCGGCGGACTGGGCCGGCGACTGCCGGGGCAGTCCGGCAAGCAGGGCTGCGCTGCCGATCAGCAGGCCGCGGCGGGTGAGTGTATCCTGGTTCATGTCATTTTCCCTGGTGAGTGACGTCGGGTGCGCTCAGAGGTCGATCCGCCTGAGCCGCAGCGCGTTGGTGATGACCGAGACCGACGAGAGGCTCATCGCCGCCGCCGCGATCATCGGCGAGAGCAGAAGGCCGGTCAGCGGATAGAGAACGCCGGCGGCGACAGGCACGCCCGCGGCGTTGTAGACGAAGGCGAAGAACAGGTTCTGCCTGATGTTGCGCAGGGTGGCGCGGGCCAGTTTGCGGGCCCGAACGATACCCATCAGATCACCGCCCAAGAGCGTGATCCCGGCGCTTTCCATTGCCACGTCGGCCCCGGTGCCCATCGCGATGCCGACATCGGCGGCGGCCAGAGCGGGCGCGTCGTTTACCCCATCACCCGCCATGGCGATCTTGTGGCCATCCGCGCGCAGCTGGTCGATCAGCGTCTTCTTGTCTTCCGGCAACACGCCCGCCCGCACCTCGTCGATGCCGAGCTTGTCTGCCACCGCCTGCGCGGTGCGTTCGTTGTCGCCGGTCGCCATGATGATGCGCAGCCCCTGGGCGTGCAGTGCGTCGATCGCCTCGGCGGTCGACTTCTTGATCGGGTCGGACACCGCGACGATCCCCGCAAGCGCCTTATCCACCGCGACAAACATCGCCGTCTTGCCGAGTGCGCGCAGGGTGTCGGCCTCTGCCTCGGCCTGCGCGGTATCCAGGCCCATCTCTTTCATCATCGCGGCATTGCCGAGCGCCACGCTGCGTCCGTCGACCTTGCCGCGCACGCCCTTGCCGGTGATGGCCTCGAAATCGGTCGCCTCCTGACGCGCGGCACCCTGCGCTTCGGCGCCATCGACAATCGCCTCGGCGAGCGGGTGTTCGGATCCGCGCTCCAGCGCGGCGGCAAACGACAGCAGGTCGCCCTCGGAGATGTCAGCCAGAGCGATTGTGTCCGTCAGCCTTGGCTTGCCCTCGGTCAGCGTGCCGGTCTTGTCGACGATCAGCGTGTCGACGGCGGCCATGCGCTCCAGCGCCTCGGCATCCTTGATCAGCACGCCAGCCTGCGCGCCGCGCCCGGCGGCGGTGGTGATCGAGATCGGTGTCGCCAGCCCCAGCGCGCAGGGGCAGGCGATGATCAATACCGAGACCGCCGAGGCAATGGCAAAGACCAGCGCCGGTTCCGGGCCAAGGATCAGCCAGACAATGAACGCGATGATCGACACAGCCACTACGGTGGGCACGAAGATGGCCGAGACGCGATCCGCCAGCCCCTGGATCGGCGCGCGTGAGCGGCGGGCGTTTGATACCATAGCGACGATCTGCGCCAGCACGGTGTCGGCGCCGACCTTGCCGGCCTCGATCACGAGGCTGCCGTTATGGTTGATCGTGGCCCCGGTCACCGTATCGCCCGGCCTCTTTTCCACCGGCATCGACTCGCCGGTCAGCATGCTTTCGTCGAGGCTGGATCGCCCCTCGATCACCACGCCGTCCACCGGGACTGCGTCGCCGGGGCGCACCCGCAGCCGGTCGCCCTCCATGATGTTTTCCAGCGGTGCGTCGAATTCGGTGCCATCGGGCAGGATCCGGCGCGCGGTCTTGGGCGCGAGGTCGAGCAGAGCCCGGATCGCATCGCCCGTGCGTTCCCGCGCGCGCAACTCCAGCACCTGGCCCACGAAGATCAGAGCGACGATGACGACGGCGGCCTCGTAATAGGTGCCCACGCCTTCACCCATCCGGTATTGCTCGGGGAACACGCCCGGCGCGAAGGTCGCGACCAGCGAGTAGAGATACGCGGCACCGACCCCGAGCGAAATCAGCGTCCACATGTTCGGCGAGACATTGCGGATCGAGTCGATCCCGCGCCGGAAGAAGGGCAGTGCTGCCCAGAAGATGATGGGCGTGGCCAGCACGAATTCCAGGTAGGTGGCCACCCGGTGCCCGATCCAGTCGCGCACCGGCAAGGCCACCAGTTCGCCCATCGTCAGGATGACCAGCGGCACGGCGGCCGCCGCCGAGATCCACAACCGCCGCGTGAAATCGACAAGCTCGTGGCTCGGCTCGTCCGACGGCACCACGGGTTCCAGAGCCATGCCGCAGATCGGGCAGCTTCCGGGCGCGTCGCGGATGATTTCGGGATGCATCGGGCAGGTGTATTGCGTGCCGGGCTGGGCCCTCTGTCCGGCCTTCCTGGCGTTGCCGGAGGCGTAGAAGTAGGGATCTGTGTCGAACTTCTCCTGGCAGCCGGCCGAGCAGAAGTGGAACGTCTTGCCGCCATAGTCGCGGCTGCGCGCACCCTCCTTGATTTCGACCTGCATGCCGCAGACCGGATCGGTCGCGGTCCTGGAGCCCGGTTTGATGTCGGAGGCAGCGTGATGGTGATGATGGGTTGCCATGGATTGATGTCCTTTCCACCCTGATATGCGGCCTCCAGTCGCTGGAAGGTCAAGAGGTGGGCGCATGTTTTTTTTCTTGTCCGGAATGGTGGCCGCCATGCGCGGCTTCGCGCGGGGGCGGGTTGAGCGCGAGGAAGACGCGCTCGAACAGGAAAACGGCGGCCATGCCGGCGAGCGCGATGGCGACGATCAGCGGGTCGCTCTGCCATTTCAGCGCGGCGAAAGCCGCGATAACCACCGCATCCAGTCCGATCGCCGTCAGCAGGACCCATCCCCGCGCGCCGATCTTCGCCCGCAGGCTCCGCCAGACGCCCCAGTGGATCAGGATGTCCATCACGAGGTAGAAGAAGGCCCCAAGCGAAGCGATCCGGCTGAGATCGAAGAAGATCGTCAGCGCGCTGGCGATCACCACCGTATATACGAGCGTATGGTCGCGGATCGTGCCCGGCATGCCGAAGTGGCCGTGCGGGATCAGCTTCATGTCGGTCAGCATCGCCAGCATCCGCGACACCGCGAAGATGCTGGCGATCACGCCCGAGGCGGTCGCGACCAGCGCGAGAGCGACGGTCAGGTAGAAGCCGACGCGCCCGAGGGCGGGTTCCGCCGCTTCGGCGAGCGCATAGTCCTTCGCCGCCACAATACGGTCGAGGGGCAGGCTGGATCCGACGGCGAAGGCGACGAGAAGGTAGACGACGACACAGATCGCGATGGAGATGACGATCGCGCGCCCGCCGTTGCGGTGCGGGCCGGTGACCTCGGCGCCGCTGTTGGTGATTGTCGTGAAGCCCTTGAAAGCGAGGATGGCGAGCGCCAGCGAGGCCAGAAAGCCCGTAGCCGCACCGCCATTCATGGCATCCGCCGCCTCGAAAGAGATGCCGCCGGCCCAGAGCCCGGCAATGCCGAAGGCCGCGATTCCGCCCACCTTGAGCACCGACATGAGCTGCGACAGCAGACCCACGGAGCGGTTGCCCGCCGCATTCACGAGATAGGCGAAGATGATGAGCCCCACGCCGATGGCAGGGACCAGCCAGCCCTCGGGCGCCTGGCCGAGCCCCCTCAGCAGGTATGTGGCAAATGTCCGCGCCACGAGGCTTTCGTTGATGACCATCGACAGCGCCATCAGCAGCGCGGCGCCGGCCGCGACCGTCGTCGGGCCGTAGGCCCTGGTGAGGATCATCCCGATCCCGCCCGCAGACGGCCAGGCGTTGGACATCTTCAAATAGGTATAGGCGCTGAATCCCGTCACCACGGCGCCAGCGACGAAGGCCAGCGGGAACAAGGGCCCCGCAAGTTCGGCGATCTGCCCGGTCAGCGCGAGAATGCCCGCGCCGATCATCACGCCGGTTCCCATCGCCACCGTGTCGAAAAGCGACAGGCTGTTCTTCTGGTACTGCTGGGCCATCATCCCTTCCTTTCCTCATTTTTGCGCGTCGCCGCCCAGACCAGCGGCAGCCCGGTCACGAGGCCGAGACCGAAGACGGCCCACGTCACCCGGCCAAGCTCACCGCTCACCGCCTCGCTGCCGAAATGCGCCAGCAGGAAGCTTGCCGGGATGATGCCCGCAAGCGTCGCCAGCGCGAAGCGCCAGGCATGCAGGCGGCTGAGCCCGGCGGCATAGCTGATCATGTCGAAGGACACGAAGGGCATGAGGCGGCTGGCGAAGACCGTCAAAGTCAGGGTGGTCTGCGAGCCGAGAAGCCCCGCATCGAGCTTGTCCCCGAAGACCCGGCGGACCGCGTCATGCCCCAGAACGCGCGCAAGGCCGAAAGCGATCAGCGCGCCAAGTTCGGCGCCGATCACGACCTGAACCGTGCCCCAGACATGTCCGTAGGCCGCACCAGCCGCCATCGCGATCGGTGCGCTCGGGATCGGGCTGGCCACGACCGCGATGGTCATGAGCGCGACGATCAGCACCGGCCCCCAAGGGCCCGCGCGCGCGACCAGTGTCTCCAGCCGTTCGGGCGCGAACCATTCCCGCACCTCGGCAAGCGCCGTAGGGGCGATGAGCCAGACCCCCAGCAGGGCGATTGCGAGGATCGCCAGAGCAATGAGAATGCCGGCGCGCAGGCTCATCTCAGGCCGCCGCGACGGCCTTCGCCGGCCGATTGCGGACCTGGCCTGCAACGGCGTGCAGCTCGGGGTTCTTGATCGCCCGCATGGATGCCACCGGGTCGATGGCGCTGATCTCCAGCCTGCCCACGACTTCAGTCAGGGTGACGTTGCAGGAAAGTGTGGCGCCCCCCCGCATCTCGCGTCCGGACGCCCGGCATGCCATCTTCGGATCGCGGGCGCCGGATGTGCGACAGGCCGGCATGTCAACGTCGGGCTTCTTCTTCGTCGCCTTGACGTCGATCTCGGTCAGAACGCCGAAACCGTGATCCGCAAGCGCCTTTCGCATGCGGGCGTCGAGGTCGTCTGTCTTCGCATCCGAGATCATCCGGTTGATCGTGGAGGTCATCGCGACGTCCTTTCCTTCATTTGCGAAGATACTTGATCAGCGCGGCAATGGCCAAGACCAACAGCACCAGGATCAGCAGGCCAAAGAGCCAGCCAAATCCCATGCCCGAACCCATCCCGTGGCCCATGTCGTTCCAGTTCATTCTTGTGCCCTCCTCATCTGGTGTTCCGGCGCTCGATCGCAAAGCCGATCCGCGCAACCCGGGCGAGCGGAGCGCGGCCCGGACCCGCGCGCGGGACGGGGCGCCCGAAGCGGGCGCGCCATCCGGGTTCATGCCGGCGCGGCGGAGGGGACCTCGGTCATCGCGCCCGCCGCCAGATGCGGCATGTGGTGACAATGCAGCATGCGGCGCAGCATACGGCGGGCAGCTTCGCCTACATCGAGCGCCACGCCCACCTTCGATATCGCCGGCACATGGAGCGTGTTGCGCAATGCTCCCGCGGCGGCCCGCCCATTCAACCTGACAGCCTGGAACACATGCCGCGTTACTTGTTGATCTCCGGCTCCACGAGTTTTGCGAGCTTCCAAAGGCTGTCCTGCCAGCCGAGGTAGCAGGCCTCGAGCGGGATCAGATCGGGTACGCCTTCCTGCACGATGGAGATTTCCGTGCCCACGGAAACGGCCTTCAGCGTGACGGTCACTTGCATCTCGCCCGGCAGGTTCGGGTCGTCGAACCGGTCCGTGTAGACAAGCCGTTCGCCCGGAACGAGGTCCTTGTATTGGCCGCCGAAGGAATGGCTCCTGCCGGTCGTGAAGTTGCGAAACGACATCCGGTGCTTGCCGCCAACCTCGGGCTTCAGTTCATGGACGGAGCAGAGAAAGCCGAAAGGCGGCAGCCAGCTGGCGACCGCGTCGGGCTCGATAAACGCCCGATAGACCTTCTCGGGCTTCGCGGCGATGACGCGGTGCAGACGGACAGTGTTGGGCATGATGACATCCTTTCTTGCTCATCTGATCGGAAGTTCGCTGTTCCGCGTCCCCAACCGTTTGTAACATAAGCGGCTTTGGTTGTGTTTTTCTTCACCATGCAATTGCGATGCAATTGGCGGAGGAGCCAGTCTGGAGGTATCCCGTCTCCGCAAAATTCCCTGCAAACAGGGAAATTATCAGCGAATTTCTGCTGTTTTCTGGCAATCAACGCCAGGGCCGACGAAAAACTCAACGACTGTTCAATGCTTTACTCGAAATTTCCCTGCTGACAGGAACAGGGAACTTTTTCGAGCCGAACAAGGTAATTTCTTCCTCGAGCAGGGAACTGTAGTAAGCGTCCATTCGTTACACACTTGTCGTTGTTGGCAGATTTCCGATTTTCTTGGCTTCACGGTGTTGAAGCGAGAGGAGATCGAGATGTCGGAGAACCGGTCCCGCCGGGCGCGGTATGGCGAAG
>JAGRDY010000016.1 GCA_020446815.1 Paracoccaceae bacterium | reverse complement strand
TGAAGGCACGGCGTTCGCCGAGAATGACAACCTCCAGTTCTTCAGGGTCTTCGGGTTCGATATAGGCGAATGCAAGGCTCTTGCCTGTCGCGTGGCCAAAGCCGCCAGAGGTACAGACCCCAACGACCCGGCCCCCCCGCATCACCGGCTCGCCACCGTAGATGTCGCAATCGGTCGCGGCGACTTGGCCGTAGACAAGTTTCGTCCCGATGCCGTTCTCGCGGATGGCTTCGGTCGCGGCGCGACCGTTGAAGTCGCCTTTGCCGACGGCATAGAAACGCGCGCAATCGGCTTCGATGAGGGTGATCTCGTTGGTGAGTTCGGCACCAAAGCCGCGATAGCCTTTTTCCAATCGCAGCGAGTTTACCGCATGGCCGCCGAAATCGGCGATGCCATGCGCCTCGCCCGAAGCCCAGATCGCGTCATAGAGTCTGGCAAGTTCGGCCATCGGCGCGTGGAGTTCCCAGCCAAGCTCGCCTACATAGTTCACCCGAAGCGCGCGGACCGGCACTCCGGCGAGAGTGATCTCCTGCCCCGTCAGCCAGCGGAAGGATGCATTGGACAGATCGGCGTCGGCAAGAGGCGCCAGGGTGTCGCGCGACCTTGGCCCGGCGACAACCAGCATGCCGAAATCATCGGTGACATTGGCGACGCCCACATCATCCCCGGCGGCGGCCTTCAGATGGTCGAGCGCCTGGCGTTCGGCACCCGCGCCGGTCAGGATATAGAAGCGATCATCTGCGAGGCGCGTGATGGTCCATTCACCTTCGATCCGTCCGCCGTCCGAAAGGACATGGGTCAGGTTGATGCCGCCCGTCTTCCGCGGCATCCGGTTGGCGGTCAGGCGGTTCAAAAGCGCCTCGGCGCCCCGGCCCGTCACGTCGAACTTGGCAAAGCTCGACAGATCCATGATGCCCACCCTTTCGCGCACCGCGCGGCATTCGGCGTCCACCAGATCGAAGGTGTTGTTGCGTCGGAATTGCAGCTTTTCGACGAAACCTGCCGGGGCGAAGTATTTTGGCCGCTCCCAGCCGTGAACCTCGGTGTAGACGGCGCCCTTGGCCTTCAACTTCTCATAGAGCGACGTTACCCGGCACGGGCGGCCGGCGTGGATTTCGCGACCGGGAAGCGGGGTTTCGAACATGTTGTGATAATCGTCAAAACTCTTGGCGCGGGTATAGTCTCGGTCGGCGTAACCGCCAAAGCGGCGCGGATCGACGCTGGCCATGTTGATCTCGGCATTGCCGTGCACCATCCACTGCGCGAGGTACTTGCCGCAGCCCGCGCCCTGCGCGATGCCGATCGACGACCCGCAGCACTGCCAGGCATTCGGCACCCCGTGGGCCGGTCCGACCAGCGGATTGCCGTCGGGCGTATGTGGGATGGCGCCGTTGATGACGCGCTTGATGCCCGCCTCGGCAAAGATCGGCATCCGTTCCAGCGCCTTTTCGAGCCAGGGCGCGATGCGGTCGATGTCGCCTTCGAAGAGCTCGTTCTCGCTTTGCCATTCCGGCCAGCCGCCACGCGCCGCCCAGGCCTCTTTCGCGCCGGTGTGTTCGTAGATGCCGACAAGACCGGCCTTCTGTTCCTGCCGGTAGTATCCGGCCGTGAACGGGTCGCGCATGACCGGCAGTTCGCTTTCGATGCCCTTTAACGCCTCCAGGGGCTCGGTCACCATATACTGGTGCTCCATGTTGGTGATTGGCGTTTCGACGCCAAGCCAGGATCCCACCTCGCGGGCAAAACAGCCGCCCGCGTTGACGACATGTTCGCAGGTGACAGCGCCCTGCTCGGTCACCACCTCGAACTCGCCCGAGGGCAGCCGGTTGATGCCCGTGACCCGGTTGTGGCGGATGATTGTCGCCCCCATCTGCCGTGCGCCCGCCGCCATGGCGTTGCAGGCGCTGGCCGGGTCGACATGGCCGTCCATCGTGGTATGCGCGCCGGCAAGGATGCCGTCGGTGACAAGCCAGGGGTTCAGCTCCTTGATCCGGTTGGGGCCGATGATCTCCATCCGAAAGCCGATATTGGCAGCAAATCCAGCCACATGACGAAACCAGTCGACCTCTTCGGGCGTCGTTGCCAGCCGGATGCCGCCGCAGCCGTGCCAACCCGTGGGATGGCCGGTCAGCTTTTCCAGGCGCGGATAGAGCGTGTTCGAATAGTGGTGGATCTTGGCCATGTTGTAGTTGGCGATGAACGACGGGCATTGCCCCGCCGCGTGCCAGGTGGACCCGCTGGTCAGTTCGCCCTTCTCGATCAGAAGCACATCCTTCCAGCCTTCCTCGGCCAGGTGATATGCAAGGCCCACACCCATCATGCCACCGCCGACAATGACCACTCTTGCATGAGATTGCATGTTGAATTCCTTTGCTTTCTGATACTTACCAGACACCGTTTCCGACACGCATTCGGGCTCTCGGCAGAACGATGTTGTAGCGTTCGCGCAGCCGAGAGTCGACATCGTCGCCAATGTGGCGCGGGTAATGCTCGGCCAGAATGCGGCGAACCCTGTCCCGGGTCACGGCACGGGCATCCGGTGCGCCGGCATCCTGCCATTCGCCGATGCTGCGCCGGTCGGCGATCTCGGGGTAAAGATAGTCGGTCTTCATGCGGGCGAAGGTCTGGGGATGGCCGAGGAAGTGACCTGCCCCCAACACCACGTCGCGGATGATATCGAAGTCCAACGTATCCTCGCTGACCTCGACCCCCTTCACGGTGCGCAGGATCGCCCCCAGAAGGTCGTTGTCGAGCACATAGCTTTCCAGCGCGGTTCCCATCAGGCTGCCCTGCATCCCCGCACATTCGTGGATCATCGTGGCCCCTGCATGGGCGGCAAGCGAGATCGTATAGCCCTTTTCGCCGCCTGACTGCGCGTCGGGCAGTTTACTGTCGGTCATGCCTGCGGGCACGGAATTGGGCAGATCGTAGAATCCCGCCATCTGCGCGCAGGCCGCCGAGAGAAGTGCCTGTTCCCCCGATCCGCCCGACATCGCCCCGGTGCGCAGGTCCGACACGAACGGCCAGGCCGCGAAGATGCCCCGGAAGTTCGTATCGATGATGTTGCACAGGACCAGCCCGGCCAGGACTTCGGCACAGGATTGTGCAACAGCGCCGGCGAGCGCCGCCGGAGCCGTGGCCCCCGCCTGACCGGCCGCGACCAGCAAGATCGGCATTCCCGCCAGCACCGCCGCTTCAAGCGCGTCGCAGCTTTCGGTGGCAAAGCGCATCGGCGGCACGACGTGACAGCAGACAGCCGTGCAGAATGGCCGTTCGCGATACCTGCCCGCACCGCCCGCGACCATGTCGAGCATCGGCTGCACGGCGCGCACAGAATTGCCGTCGGTATAGCTGACGGCGATCGATTTCGTGGTACCCGACAGGCAGGCATAGGTGGTGTTGATGTCAAGATCGAGGGCCGTTTCGGTGTCGCGCGCCACGACCGAACGGTGGTACCAGTGGATATTGTCGAGCCGGTCGACAAGCCGGGCAATGTCATAAAGATCGGCCACGGTGCTTTCGCGGTACTTGCCGGTTTCGAAATCCATGATGGTGGGGGCGGCACCGCCGGTGCCGGTATGTACACGCCTCGCGCCGATCTCCAGATCGTGGATCGGGTCAATGCCGTGAAGCGTGAACCTGCGCCGCGTGCGGGCGATGACATCCTCGACCAGCGCGCGCGGAAACCGCAGGCGACCATCCTCATCAACACGGCAGCCGGCCTCGGTCGCGCGCCGCTCGAGGCTTGGCGTGACCTGCGAAAGGCCCAGATCCTCGAGAAGCCGCAGGGCGAGGTGATGGATACGCTCCGTCTCAGGCCGGGTCAGCGGCTGGAATTGGCCCCCTGCCATGCCGGGCGTGACCGGGGGCGGCGTGGCCGTTGCCCCGGCGCCACCGCGCCCCCGGCGGTTCGGCCGACGAATCGAGCGATCAGACATGGGCAGCTCGCGGCAGGTTTTTCCAGGGCCCATATGACGCGCATTGAAATCGTGGTGCAAACGATCAATTCTCATGTATGGCATTCTCAGGGGTCATGCCAATCCGGGCATCTCGGCAACCTCGCCCATGACCCACTGCAAGAAACTGGCGACTGCGGGGATATCCACCGCCTGTTCCAATGAACCGATATAATAGCCCGCGCGGGTTTCCAGGCTTTTTTCTACCGGGCAGACCAGCCGCCCGTCCGCCAGCATCGCATCGGTGATGTAGCTCCAGCCCAGAGCCACGCCGCGATTGGCCTCGGCGGCCTGAAGGATCATCGGATAGCTGTTCATCCGTACGCCGCGCCGCACCGGCTGGCCCGTCACGCCCTGCGACATCAGCCAGACACGCCAGTCGACGCCGCCCCAGATATCGCCGCCACCTTCGAGATGCAGCAGCGTCTGGCCGAGCAGGTCGCAAGGCACGCGCAGATCTGGATGGTCGCGCAGATAGGCCGCTCCGCAAACCGGATAGATCCGCTCTCCGAACAGAAGATGCGCCCGGACACCGTTCCATTGACCGTTGCCGTACAATATCGCCACATCGACATCTTTCTGGCGAAGGTCCAACTGCTGGTCCGTCGCAAGTATCCTCAGATCGATATCGGGGTGCCCGGCGCTGAACCTTTCGAGTCGCGGCATCAGCCAGAAATAGGAAAAGGCGACCGAAGCCGCTACAGTGATCTGTGCATTCCCCGCGGCAGAGCGCAAACCCTCGATACCGCCGGCGATTTCCCCAAGTCCGCGGGTCACGGACTCGAAAAGCCGCCGGCCCTCGGGGGTCAGTTCTATCGCCCGGTGCAGACGGCGGAAGAGTGGCAGGCCCAGTTCGCCCTCGAGCGCCTTGATCTGGCGGCTGACAGCGCTTTGGGTAAGGCACAATTCATTCGCCGCATGCGTGAAACTGCGGCGGCGGGCGACCACTTCGAAGGTGCTGAGCAACGACAAGGGCGGTAACCTCGGCTTTTTCAAACATCCCTCCTGCGTCACGGCGCATGCCCGTTCTGCGACCAATAGATCCCCGGCCAGTCGATAGGCAATGCCCCAAGGGGGGCGTGGCGCCCCTGATCGGCATCGACAGATCATACTGCCTTGCGGCCACACGGCCGGACAACGGAAATGATCAGGGGTATCGCGGCATCGGGCACATGCTGGCATCATTGCGCGCAACAATCTGATGACGGCCGGCAAGCGGCCGCCGGTGACAATGCGCCGAAAGAAGGAACCGTCGCCCGTCGCGGTTTTCCCGGCCGAGCGATGCGCCTATCCGTCATTCAGCCCGGAAGCGCTTGCATCGGATCGGCGACGGCCTATGAATATACACCATCCACGGCCTGCGCGGCGGTGGCGACATGGACCACCTTTCAGGGGTAGGCGGACCTGTGCTGCAAGCGATGGCATTCCATGTATGGCCCACTGTTGCCAGGACCAGTGGTAACAGCCCCGCACCGGGGCGCAGATACGGTTTGACCATTAAAGGAATGCTGACATGCCCGCAGAACAGACAGATACACTGGTGGTCGGGGGTGGGCAGGCCGGCATCGCGATCAGCGAGCATCTGAGCAATGCCGGTGTGCCGCATCTTGTGCTTGAAAAGAACAGAACCGCCGAGGCCTGGCGCACCGGGCGCTGGGACACGCTGGTGGCGAATGGCCCAGCCTGGCACGATCGGTTCCCGAACCTGCAATTCGAAGGCAACGACCCGGATGAATTCGTCTCCAAGGACCGCTTTGCCCGGTATCTTGTCGATTATGCCGCGATGATCAGGGCGCCCATCCGTGAGGGGGTCGAGGTGATCGAGGCCGCCCGGCAGCCCGGAAAGGGTGGATTTCTGGTCAGGACCAGTCAGGGCGATTTCGAAGCCAGGCGCGTTGTCGCGGCTACCGGCGCCTTTCAGCATCCGGTGATCCCGCCCATCGTCCCCCAATCCAGTGGGATCGTGCAGATTCATTCGTTTCACTACAAGAACCCGCAGCAACTTCCCGACGGGGCGGTGATGGTCGTGGGCGCGGGCTCGTCAGGGGCGCAGATAGCGGATGAGCTCAACCGCGCGGGCCGAAAGGTGTTCTTGTCCGTGGGGCCGCACGACCGCCCGCCGCGCCGCTATCGCGGGCGCGATTTTGTCTGGTGGCTGGGTGTTCTTGGCCTGTGGGATATCGCGGCCCCCGCACCGGGCACCGAGCATGTGACGATTTCGGTCAGCGGCGCCTATGGCGGGCATACAATGGATTTCCGCAGGCTGGGCGGCGAAGGCGTGACCCTGACCGGGCTTACCAAGAGCTATGCGGATGGAGTTCTGAGCTTTTCCGCCGATCTTGCGGCCAATGTGGCTGGCGGCGATGCGAACTATCTTGGGCTGCTGGATCAGGCCGATGCCTATGTCGCGCGTACCGGCCTCGATTTGCCCGAAGAACCAGAAGCGCGCCAGGCATTCCCCGACCCCGACTGCCTGACCAATCCCCTTAGCCACATTGATCTGGCCGGCGAAGGCGTGACCTCGATCATATGGGCAACCGGGTTTCGCCAGGATTTCGACTGGCTCAAGGTGGATGGCTTCGATGCCCGGGGCGCGCCGATTCATCAACGCGGCTGCTGTATTGAGCCGGATGTGTATTTTCTCGGCCTGCCGTGGCTTTCGCGCCGTGGATCGTCCTTTCTTTGGGGCGTCTGGCATGATGCGAAATATGTCGCGGACCAGATCGCCATCCAGCGTTCCTACCTAAGCTATGGTGGCAACGCTGCCATCGTTCCAGCCGCCCGCACCTAATTCAGGATCAGGAAAATGGCCCATACACGCATCCGAAAATTCAACACCTCTGATACATACCCCGAGCAGAATCTGGACAACGACCTCTGTCAGGCGGTGGTCACACAGGGCGGCAAGACCGTCTGGTTGCGCGGCCAGTGCCCGCAAAGCCTGGATGATGCGCAAAACATCGACAGCCGCGATCCGGCCGAACAGACCCACAAGGTCATGCAAAACATCAAGCAGCTGATCGAAGAGGCCGGCGGGCAGATGGAGCATCTGGTAAAGGTTGTCGTCTACATCACCGACATTCGCCACCGCGAGGCTGTCTATCGCACGATGGGACAATACATCAAAGGTGTGCATCCGGTGTCCACGGGCATCGTGGTGCAGGCGCTGGCGCGCCCTGAATGGCTGGTCGAAATCGACGCCACGGCGGTAATTCCGGCATGACGTTTTCACTGGTTGCCCGTTGCCCCGATACCGGCATGTTCGGGGTTGCGATTGCGTCATCATCGCCCGCAGTCGCCGCGCGCTGTTCTTACGCACGCGCAGGGACAGGGGCCGTTGCCTCGCAGAACGTGACGGACCCGACGCTGGGGCCGTTGATGCTGGATCTGATGCAGGGTGGATTGAGCGCGTGCGATGCCATCACGCAGATGCGCGCGCAGGCAAGGTTCATCGAATACCGGCAGGTGCTGGCAGTGGACAAGGCGGGCGGCACGGCGATTCACTCCGGGCCTAACTCGCTGGGTATCTGGGCCGATGCGCAGGCAGAAAATGTCGCGTCCGGCGGGAACCTGCTGGCCGATGCACGCGTACCGCAGGCCATTGTCGACGGCTATCTTTCCGCCATTGGCCATATCGGCGATCGTTTGATCGCCGCGATGCGTGCCGGTTTGGCGGCGGGCGGAGAGGCGGGGCCGATCCATTCGGCAGGCATGAAGATCGTCGACAGGGTCAGTTGGCCGATCGCCGATCTGCGCTGCGACTGGACCGAGAATTGCCCGATAGAAAACATCGCGACGGCATGGGGCATCTACAAACCGCAGTCCGATGCCTATATCCAGCGCGCGCTCGACCCGCGCGAGGCGCCTTCCTATGGGGTTCCGGGCGACGAATAGAACAGGAAGGAAAGATCGTATTCGATCGATCGCCGCCACCGGGACCGGCGGCCAAAGTCCGGGGCGCTGCGCTTCTACATGCGGCTGCGCGCCGCGCGGCCCGGTGAAGGCGAAAAACCGCTTCGATCAGGTGCCGCACTGCAATGGCGGCGGCTACCGCGATCCTTCGGCCGCCGCCGAGATGCGCGCAATCAAGGTCGAGGGCGGCTGGGGCGTGATCTTCACCGGACTGGCCGCGGAATGACAGCCGCCTGCCTGATGCGGCAAGGGCCGAATACCATCGCCTTGCCGTTTCAGGATTTTTCGAAACGCCACAAGCGGTCTCGTTGCGGCCTTCACCCCTTGCCGCCCGGCACATAGAAATCAAGCGTGCTGCCTGTTCCCGGGCGCAACTCCGCCCAGTCATCGATTTGAAAGTCGACGACAAGTGTGGCGGCGGTCGGGTATCGCCGAAAGCTTGGATGCACCGGCGGTTTCGCGCAGAGGCGGGCCGCCAGTTCGGCGATGCCCGGATTGTGACCGATCATCATCACGCAATCGCCAGCCGCCTTGGTCAGGTGTTTTAGCATGACCTCCGGCGATGCCTGATAAAGCGCATCCAGATAGCTGATCCTGGGGGTCACTTCGAGCGGTGCCGCCGCCAAGGTTTGCCAGGTTTCGGAGGTGCGCCGCGCCGATGAGCACAAGACCTCGTCCGGCTCATAACCACGGGAGTGCAGCCACTCACCCAGCTCCAGCGCCGCACGCCGTCCGCGCGGGTTGAGGCGGCGCGCGTGATCTTCCGTTGCGGGCTCATCCCAGGCGGATTTCGCGTGCCGGGTGAGGATCAGCCGGCGGTGTCCTGCGGGTGTCATTTGTGAAACTGTCCCATGTGATAGGCGGATTGCTCCGGCAGCCTGCCATAGGCCTGGGACAATGGGCAAGCGCGACGAACTTGGCAGCCCATTGAAAGACAGCTTTTGCCGTCCGCGCTGTCCAGAAAGGCGTGGCACAGCGATACATCATAACCATTGCCGGCAAGCGCACCGACGGGGCAGGCCGCAAGGCAGGGTTTGCCGGCGCAGGTATCGCATGGCGACCGCGACGGCGGTGTCGGCAGCGCAATCCTTTCCGGCAGGGCAATCGCCCCGCGATAGGAAACGAACAACCCCGCCCGATCATGCACCAGCATGGTAACCGGTGATACAAAGGCTCGGCCGCTTCGAAGGGCCCATTGGTAAAACGGCCAATAGGGCGGGCCATCGGACGGAAAAAGCGCCTGACCGCCACATCCGCTGGCCAATTCGCCGATGGCGCGCGCCGACCATCGGTCGAGCGGGTCGGGGGCACCATCCTGCCATTCCGGTTGCGCGTTTACATGCCGCCAGAACCCCGGCTCTGACGGCCCGAGCAGAACCACGGTTCCGGCGCCGCCGGGCAGATTGTCGGCCGGTTCCGTGTGAAATGCCCCAAGGATATCAAGGCAATGCGTCCTTGCGCCGGCGGCGATATCTGTCAGCACGGTCACTTGTGCCGCGGCTTCATGCGCGAGGCGGTCGACCGGATCATCGAGCCTGCGCCATGATCGGTGAACAATTCCAGAAGCGAGGCGTTCGGCAGGCGGCCGTCAAGAATCGATACGGCGCGCACACCCTGTTCGAGCGCTGCCAGAGCCGTTTCCGTCTTGGGGATCATGCCGCCCGCGATGATGCCGCTTGCGGTCATTTCCAGCACCTGTTCGGGGGTGAGTTCGGTCAACACGGTGCCGGTTTCGTCCTTCACGCCAGACACATCGGTCAACAGCAACAGCCGGTCGGCCTTCAGCGCTCCGGCAATCGCCCCCGCCGCCGTATCGCCATTGACGTTGAAGGTTTCGTTTTCCGCCATGCCCGTCGCGACTGGGGCGACCACGGGGATGATCCCGGCGTTGAAGAGATCACGCAGCACCTGCACGTTCATCTCCACCACCTTGCCGACAAACCCGAGTTCGGGGTCGTCGGCCTCACAGACCATCAAGTCGTCATCCTTGCCGGAAAGGCCGACGGCACGGCCGCCTTCGTCCATGATGGCCTGAACGATACGTTTGTTGACCAGGCCGGTCAGTACCATTTCCACGACCTCGACCGTGGCCTTGTCGGTGACCCGTTTGCCACGGACGAATTCCGACTTGATGCCCAACCGGTCCAGCATTTCATTGATCATCGGGCCGCCGCCATGTACCACGACGGGGTTCACGCCGACCTGCCGCATCAGCACGATATCGCGTGCGAATTCCGCCATGGCTTCCGCATCGCCCATGGCGTTGCCGCCGAACTTGATGACGACGATGGCGCCGCTGAAACGTTGCAGATAGGGCAGCGCCTCTGACAGGGTGCGGGCGGTTGCGATCCAGTCACGGTCCATGTCTTGCTTTCTCATCGGGCATCCCTTGCAGGGTCTTTGCCGGCCGATTGCCGGGCCGGTGCCAGCGCTGGCCCGACCCGACAACGGCTGGATTGTCTGGATCATATTGCAGCGGCGCGCGGCCGCAACCATCCATTTCGGCCAATCGAACTAGGGGCACCGCGCCGGGGCGCCGTTGCCCGCGCCGGGTCATTCAAGTGCCGCGATGATGGCCCTGAGCGTTTCAATGCCATCGCCCTTTTCGGATGATGTCAGGATGATTTCCGGAAAGGCCGCCGGGTGTCCTTGCAGCGCGCCGCGAACCTGACCGAGGATTTTGGCGCTCTCGGATGGCTTGACCTTGTCCGCCTTGGTCATCACGACCTGAAAGGCGACAGCAGATTTGTCGAGCAGAGCCATGATGTCATCATCGACCGCCTTGATCCCGTGACGCGTATCAATCAGCACGAAAACGCGCCGCAATGTCTGGCGGCCAGCGAGGTAGGCGCGCAGCAGGCGTTGCCATTTTTCGACCACGGCCACCGGGGCCTGGGCAAACCCGTAGCCGGGCAGATCGACCAGATAATGATCAGGGCCAGCGGTGAAATAGTTGATTTCCTGCGTCCGGCCGGGCGTATTGGACGCGCGCGCAAGCGCCTTTCGACCGGTAAGTGCATTGATCAGGCTGGATTTTCCGACATTGGAGCGGCCGGCAAAGCAGACTTCCAGCCGATTGGCGGGCGGCAGCGCGTCGAGTTCCACGACGCCTTTCAGGAATTCGACCGGCCCGGCAAACAGGCGCCGGCCCTTTTCGCGCGTCGCAAGGTCCGGCTCCTGGGCGAGAGGGAAAGCGACCTGCACTAGACCCGTTCCAGCCGGTCGCCGATATGGATGGCCCCGCCCTTGATCACCCGTGCATAAACACCGAACTGCTGATGGCCGCGCATCGCGTTCAGCGCCTTGAGCGTGTCGGCGTCGCGCTGGCCCGTGTCGGGGTTGGCGGCAGTCGCCAAACATCTCACGATCGGTTCTTCGACATGCAGAACGGCTTCGCCCAGACACACCTGCTGCCCGATCCAGTCTTGCTCCTCGAAGGGGCGCAGATGCTCGACCCAGAGATTCGCGCGCCAGCGCAGCGGCGACAGGTCCATCCCCATGTATTCGCCAAGCGCGCGGTTGGAAGCCAGCCCGATCAGCGAAACCGACGGGTAATCGGTATCGGTCATCGACCGCCCCTTGACCGTGTATATGCGGGCCGGCAAGGCGCGGTCGGTCGGGCTGATCGGGCGTACCCAATCAATGAAACGAGCCGCTTCATCCGGATCGTCCGGGCGAAAGGTCAACTCAGCGCGTTCAGGATGGCTCAACGTCAGCCGTTCCGCGCCCTCATCCAGCCGGGCGTTGATCGCCATCAGGCCGGGCGCCTTTGCGCCACGCGAAAAATTCGCGCAAGGATTCCATGCGCCTTCGGTCAGCCTGGCTGCGTCATGCGCCACGGCCCAATGCCGGTCCCAGGGGACTTCCCTGCCAGCGGCAAGCATTACCGTCTCCAGCCTCTCGCGCCCGTGCGACTTCAGGGGATGCCGGTAGATCGCGGCCAGCTTCCCGGTCATTTCTTGACTGCCTTGTTGCGTTTGAAACTATTGCGGATATTGCCGAAGATATCGGGCCTTTTGCCGTGCATCGACATGATCGTGTACTGCTGGATGAAGGTGATCGTGTTGTTGGTGATCCAGTAAAGCACCAGACCCGATGCGAAGCTGCCCAGCATGAACATGAAGACCCACGGCATCCAGGCAAAGATCATCTGCTGGGTCGGGTCGGTCGGGGCCGGGTTCAGTTTCTGCTGGAGCCACATCGAGATACCCAGCAAGATCGGCATGACCCCCAGCGACAGAATGAAGAGCAGCGATCCCGGTTCCGGCGTGGCAAACGGCAACAGTCCGAAGAGGTTGAGGATCGACGAAGGGTCGGGTGCCGACAGGTCGCGAATCCAGCCGACGAAGGGGGCATGGTAAAGTTCGATGGTGACGTAGATAACCTTGTAAAGTGAAAAGAAGATCGGGATTTGCAGCAGTATCGGCAAGCATCCCGAGGCCGGATTGACCTTGTTCTTCTTGTAAAGCTCCATCATCCCCTTTTGCATCCTCTGGCGGTCGTCGCCGGCGGATTCCTTCAAGGCCTCCATCTCGGGCTGCAATTCCTTCATCTTGGCCATGGAAACGTAGGATTTGCGCGCCAGCGGAAAGACCAGCGCCTTGATGATGAAGGTCAGCGCAATGATCGCCAGGCCCATATTGCCGATCACGCCGTGAAGCCAGTGCAGCAATCGGAACATCGGCTTGGTGAGGTAAAAGAACCATCCCCAGTCGATGGAATCGACGAATCCCTTGATGCCGACATCATCCTGATAATGCTTGATTGCTTCCCATTCCTTGGCGCCCGCAAAAAGCCGCGTCGTGGCCTCGGCACTGGCACCGGGGGCGATTTCCATGACCGGCAGCCGTGCTTCGGTCTGATAGATGTCTGATCCGGGCACGAATTTCGCGACGGATTTGAAAGCCTGGCCGGATTCGGGCACAAGCGTCGTCATCCAGTATTTGTCGGTAAATCCGACCCATCCGTCATGGGCGACATCAATCACTTCGGCCTGTCCCTCGCGGTCGATCGGGTCGAGCTTCGGCATGGCGCTGTACTTGATTTCCTGCAACTCGCCGTCCGACAGGCGCACGACACCTTCGTGCAGCACATAGATGCGGCGGGCCTGGGGAATGCCGTGGCGCGCGACAATGCCGTAGGGTGCCATGCGGACGGTCGCGGCGGAGCTATTCTCGACGCTTTGGCTGATGGTGAAAAGATAATCGTCGTCAACCGCGATTGTCCGCCGGAAGATCAGCCCCGCGCCGTTGTTCCATCTGAGTGTGACGGGTTTGCCGGGGGCCAGAACGTTACCGGATTCCTGTTGCCAAAGGGTGCGCGGATCAGGCACCAGCGCCGGATCGAGCCCGCCGGCCGGAAGCCAGCCATAGACCGCGTAATACGGCTTGGCTGCATCGGCACCGGTGCTGCCGAACGGGGCCAGCAGGCGCACGTCGGGCGAACCGGGGTCGAGCGACACCTGGTATTTCTTCAGCGACAGATCATCGATGCGGCCGCCCAGCAGCGACAGCGAACCGACCAGCATCGGCGTGTCGATCCGAATGCGTGGCGCCGTGGCGATTTCGGCAGCGGCCTCGGTCCCCTCGGCGGGGGCGGGGGCAGTGGTTACCGCATCCGGCGCCGGCGTCGCGGCCACCGGCTGGGTTTCGGAAGCAGGCGCATTCTGGTCGGCGACGGGCGCCGGGGGCGCAAACAGGGTGAACCAGACAAGGATCACCAGAAAGGAGAGCGCCGTCGCGAGTATGAGGTTTTTGTTCTGATCGTCCATAAGGGACTTACCATCCGTCCAGCCAAGATCAGTGGAGGTTCAACAGAACGGGTGGCGAAAGGTCAAGGCCTTTCAGGGGATATCCGGGGCATCGCCTGCCGCCAATGGCGTGAAAGTGAGAGGCCCGGATGGGCAAGGGCGATTCAGGGCCCTTGCGAAACGTGCCGGCAAGTGCCGGGTCAAGGTGTTTCGGCAAGACCCCGATCCATCGAACTGCGCCAGGGGCCCGAGGGTGCCGGAGGCGCGGCAGCGTCCCGGCGGCCTAGGGTTTTTCCGAAATGCCATCGGAACAGCAGCGGCGGCAGGGTATCGAAATCTTCCGTTGCGGGCGCATTGCCCTGGCGGCAGGGCCGCGGCTGCGATCGCGCCCGCGGGCCAGCCGCTCAACCCGTACGCCGGTTCATGCGCGGGGTGGACTGCAATTTGGCACGATGCCTGTGCAGCCAGGCCTGTGTGTCCCCGATCGGCATGGGATGGGCGATGGCAAAACCCTGCACGAAGCTACAGCCAAGCTGCGACAGGATCGCATGTTCGCCGATGCTTTCGACGCCCTCGGCCACTGTCGCGATGCCCAGACGCTCGGCCATCGACAAGACCGCTGAAACGATCTTCTGCTGGGATGGATCGCTATCCACCTTGGCGACAAAAGTCTTGTCGATCTTGATGCGGTCAACGGCGAACCGGCGAATATTGGCGATCGAGGCATGGCCGGTGCCGAAATCGTCGAGGTCGATCATGCAGCCCATCTGCGCCAATGCGCCGATATTCTGCACGACCATGTCATTGCGCGCATCCGCGACAACGGATTCGAGGATTTCGACCGCCAGACGATTCGGCGCGATGTCGAACCGGTCGAGCTCCCATTTCAACTTGGCGACCAATGACGGATTGCTAAGTTCTTCTCGCGAAAAGTTGACCGCTACCGTCGCGACGCGCTGATCGGTCCTGTCCCAGTGCCGCAGCGCGGCAAGTGCGTTCACCAGCATGACCTCGCTCAGGCGTTCGGAAAGGCCGTTGCTCATGATCGTGGGCATGAATTCGGCCGGTGCCAGCACACCCCTCTCCGGGTGGTTCCATCGCGCCAGCGCCTCAAAGCCGGTGACTTCGCCGGTATCGGTCGACAGTTGCGGCTGGAAGTAGGCGATGATTTCGCCACTGTCCAGGGCGTCGCCCACGCGTTCGCGCAGACTGTCGCGCAGATGGGCCGCGTGCTGGATTTCCGGCGAATAGGCGCGAATGGCCCCCGGCCCGTTGCGCCGCGCATCTTCCAGTGCGAGTTCGGCCGCAGAAAGCATCGAGGCGCCGCTTTGCAGCGGCGACCGGCTGGCCAGGCAAAAGCCGACCGACGTTGACGGATAATAGGTGAGCGCATCAATCCTGATCGGCTCGGCTGTGGCCTTCTTGAGCCGTACCGATATTTGAATGGCCGATTCAAGATCCATGCGAAGCGTCGGGGTCAGCGCAAGGGCGAACCGGTCGCCTTCCAGACGTGCCAGCAAATCGGTTTCACGCAGCAGGCCGGCGATGCGTTCGCCGGTTTTTTGCAAAACGTG
The DNA here is from genome assembly GCA_020446815.1 of Paracoccaceae bacterium. Taxonomy (GTDB): domain Bacteria; phylum Pseudomonadota; class Alphaproteobacteria; order Rhodobacterales; family Rhodobacteraceae; genus Albidovulum. The sequence goes on along the minus strand of JAGRDY010000016.1, from coordinate 30,920 downwards.
ATCATGTGCCGATTGACCAAAATCGTTCAACAACCGCTGGGTTTCATCCAGGCTGACGATCAGGCAGGCCGATTTGCGGCCGCTTATCCTGCCAAGGTCGAAAGCCTGCCCCAGCGCGGCGATGATCGACTGGCGCGGCGGCAGGCCGGTGACATCATCCAGGTGATGGCCGCCAGGCGCCTTGGCGCGCAACTGATCACGGCCCTGGCCGAGCAGCGCGACGGGCAGCACCGCGACGGCCACGATGACCAGACCCTCGGCCCCGAACCAATGGCCGGCCAGCACCGCGGCAGGCGCCATGACCACAATTTCCGCCATTCTCGACCGCATCAGTATCCGCGAAACCGCGGCAATGGATTGGGTCGTCTTGTGCAAAGGCATGGGGCCAGTCTCCGGGCTTGGGAACCAATCGCGGTCCCTCTCGCGCCGACGCTAGTTCGCGACCGTGACTGCCGGGTTAACACGCAAGCACGAATTTTCCGGAAATTTCGTCAAAAATCATCTGCGGTTGGCTTTGCCGGGGCAAGCGCCGCGAAATCGAACAATGCCGTATCGAGCAGATGTGACGGTCTGGCATTCATCAATGCCCGGAACATCACCTGCCGACGGCCGGGGCTGCGCGTTTCCCAGTCATCGAGGATCTTCTTGACCTGCTGGCGCTGCAACCCATCCTGGGATCCGCAAAGATCACATGGGATGATCGGATAGTTCATCGCCCTGGCGAATTTCTCGCAATCCGCCTCGGCGACGAAGGCCAGGGGGCGGCAAACGACCAGATCCGCCTCTTCGTTCATCAGCTTCGCTGGCATCGCTGCCAATCTGCCGCCGTGAAAAAGGTTCATGAAGAATGTCTCAAGAACGTCGTCGCGGTGATGGCCCAGCACCACGGTCGAACAGCCTTCTTCACGGGCAATCCGATAAAGGTTGCCGCGCCGAAGCCGCGAACAAAGCGCACAATAGGTCTGCCCCGCCGGTATCTTGTCGGTGACGATCGAATAGGTGTCACGGTAGTCGATCCGATGGGCGACGCCCTTGCTGGCCAGAAACTCCGGCAAGACCGTGGCGGGGAATCCCGGCTGCCCCTGATCGAGATTGCAGGCCAGCAGATCCACCGGCAACAGGCCGCGCCATTGCAGTTCGTGCAGCACCGCCAGCAAAGTATAGCTGTCCTTGCCGCCGGACAGGCACACCAGCCAGCGCGCGCCGCGCTCGACCATGCCGTAAGTCTCAATCGCCTCGCGGGTCTGGCGGACAATGCGTTTGCGCAGCTTTCTGAATGACGTCGATTTGGGCGCGCCCTGGAACAGGGGGTGAATGTCGTCGCTTTCATCAAGCATCGGGTTTCCCGTTCTTTCGTTCCGGTACGGGATCGAACCCGGCCCCGCCCCAGGGATGACACCGGCACACGCGCCCTGCGGCAAGCCAGCTACCCTTGAAGGCACCATGCGTTTCCAGCGCCTGCAAGGCATAGGCGGAACAGGTCGGGGTAAACCGGCACCCGTGACCGACCCAGGGGCTGAGCAACAGCCGGTAAGCACGCACCGGCAGCGCGACGATCCGGGCCAGCGGGGTCATGCCGCACCGGCATGGATTTTGGCCAGCGCCGCGACCAGATCACCCCGCAATGATGCGTATTCGCGGGTCACCGAGGTTTCAGGGCGGCCGACCAGCACATAATCCCAGCCTTGCCGCCCATGTGACGGCAGTACATCGCGCGCAATGGCCCTGAGCCTGCGCTTGGCCCGGTTTCGTGTCACGGCATTTCCCAGTTTCCTGGAACAGGTATAGCCGATACGGAGAATCGAGCCATCCACCTTCTCATCGCGAAGGCGCCGTCTGGCCTGCAAAAGGAACCCTGCCGTGGCTCGACGCCGTGCCTTTGCCGCCAGAAGAAAATCGCGCCGCTTCGACAAGACGGTGCAAACCGCAACCGCCGGGGGCTTCACCGAAGCACTGCCTGGCTGGCCTTGCACGGGTGCCTCCGGCGGTTTCATGCCGATTGCCTTTGAGTTTCTTCAGCCTTTGTTATCTTCAGGCCGAAAGCGATTTGCGGCCCTTGGCCCGACGGGCGTTCAGAATGCGCCGCCCGCCCTTGGTCGCCATCCGCGCGCGAAAACCGTGGCGGCGGGTACGCACGAGGTTGGAAGGTTGAAAAGTACGCTTCATGGCGGCAACTCCGGTAGGGGGGGCCCAAATCCAGGGAATTCGAAGGCCACATTCATTCGAAGCCCGGCTCATAGACCCACAGGGCAACCGAGTCAACTCGCCCGCCAGAGAATTTTCACCCGAACAGCCGCCAGATCGGTGGCATATGGGCGCTTCGGGCGGTCTGCGCACGATTGATGCGTACGAGAGGTTTTACAAGCAGGTTCAATTGCCTATTCTATAGCTGGCCAACAAATGGTTCACGCAAGCCAAGAGCCCGGCATCTTGTGCAACGCCGGTTTGCCGAACATGGGACGACGGATGTTTCTCAACTCGCTTTCAGGCCGGTTTCTGTTACTGACGATCCTGTTCGTCATGATCGCCGAAGTGTTGATCTTCGTGCCTTCGGTCGCGCGGTTTCGCGAAGATTACATCCTGTCGCGGCTCGAGCGGGCGCAGATCGCCTCGCTCGCCCTTTTGGCCACCGACGAGATGATTGACGAAAACCTGGAAAGAGAGCTTTTGGCCAATGCCGAGGTCTACAACGTCGTCTTGCGCCGCGACGAGGTGCGCCAACTGGTCCTGTCCTCGCCGATCCCCGCACCGATCGAGCGCAGTTTCGATCTGCGCGATGCCCCGGCCTGGGAATTGATCCGCGATGCGGTGGCCTGCTTGCTCGACCCGCAAAACCGGATGATCCGCGTAATCGGCGATCCGGTAAAACGGGCCGGTCTGCTGATCGAGGTGACGATGGATACCGGCCCGATGCGCGCCGCCATGATCAATTACGGTATCAGGATTCTGGGGCTTTCGGCGGTGATCTCGGTTCTTACGGCATTGCTGTTGTTTCTTGCCGTTCAAAGGCTGATCGTGTCTCCCATTCGCCGTGTTGTCAGCCACATGAGCGCCTATGCCGATGCGCCCGAAGACGCCCGCAGCTTCATCGAGCCGCGCGCACGCGTTACCGAGCTTTACGATGCCGAGGCCGCGCTGCAAACGATGCAGCGCCAACTGACAAGCGCATTGCGCCAGAAGGATCGTCTGGCGCAACTGGGCGAAGCGGTTGCCAAGATAAGCCATGATCTGCGCAACATCCTGACGACCGCCCAGCTTTTCGCCGACCGGATGGAACGTAGCGACGATCCGATGGTCAAGCGCGCGGCGCCGAAACTGGTGAATTCGATCAGCCGCGCCGTCAATCTGTGCGAAACCACCCTTGCCTTCGGCAAGGCCGAAGAACCGCCGCCCGCCATGACCCGGTTCATGCTGTCCGGCCTGGTGCGCGATGTCATCGAAAGCGAAAAACTGGCGTCCGGCGAAACAAACATCGAATTTGTCACGGATGTGCCCGCCAATCTGTCGGTTCGCGCCGATCAGGAGCAATTGCACAGGGTGTTGACCAATCTCGTGCGCAATGCCCATCAGGCGATCGACGCCACGCGGCAGCCCGGCACCATCGAGATCGGCGCCGGCGATGAAGATGCCGGATGGTGGATCAGGGTCGGCGATACCGGGCCGGGGCTTCCCGAACGCGCCCGCGAGCATCTGTTCCAGCCCTTCCAGGCGGGCACCCGCAAAGGCGGTACGGGGCTTGGGCTCGCCATCGCCGCCGAACTCGTGCGCGGCCATGGCGGCCGTCTTGAACTGCTTCGCACGGGAAGCGACGGCACCGAGTTTGTCATCCACCTTCCGCGCGAACTGTTCCAGTCCCAGTTGTCGCAACCGTCCTGAGAGGCGCGCGCCGGGGCCGCAAGGGCGCAGGCCGCCAGATTGCGACCCCCCCCTAACGATACCCGCCCGCGTCCCGTATCCGATATGTGCCCGCCGTGTTCGGGCGCGGCCTTGCGCGCGTTGAATGGCTCGGGTTTTGCCCTTGCAATGCCGCGCACGGGCGGCTAAACGCCACCCCACGCACCCGTAGCTCAGCTGGATAGAGCATCAGACTACGAATCTGAGGGTCGGGCGTTCGAATCGCTCCGGGTGCGCCATATTCCATCGACGACATTTTATCGACGACGACCGCGGTTTGTAACACGCATCATGCGCGCAAGTCATTGCCCCGCCGGTAGCGCTGTGGGCTCGTGCCGGTCCAGCTTCGGAACGCCCTGGAAAACGCCGACAGTTCGGAATAGCCAAGTGCATAGGCTATTTCAGAAAGCGTCATGTCGGGGTTGCCGAGATAGTGCATCGCGAGCTCCTGGCGTGCGGCACGCTGGATATCGCTGAAGGCGACGTTGTTGAGTTTGAGTTGTTGCTGAAAGACAGATTCGGGCAGGCCCAGATATTCGGCCACATCGTGAAATGTCGGCAGGCCACGGCCAAGCCGGCTGCAGATCTCGGTGCGGATCCACGCGGCAAATGCCTCGGCGTCGTGTTTGGCGGGCTGGCGGGATTCCAGAAACGACCGGACCATGGAAAAAAGATAGGGATCCGGGTTTGGCATTCTTGCGTCCAGATCGCGCCGCAAGAAGGCCAGGGCATTGGTCTGGCGGCCGAACTTCACCGGTGCACCAAAGCACTTTTCGTGGTCCTTGTGCCCGTCCGGGCGGGCATGTTCGAAGCGCACTTCAAGCGGCGCCCATTGCGGGCCGAGCGCCTCGCGGAAAATGTTGCAGAACATGCCGAGAGAAAGCTCGGCGTCCTGGCGGCGCTGCTCGATACGTTCATCATAGATACGATACCGCAGCCAAAGAACTTCGCTGTCCTGGCTCAGCGAAAACTGTGTCTTTCCCTGGTGGGCCGGAAAGAACATCTCAAGATTTCGCAATGCCGATGCCAGCGTCGGCGAACTTATCGCCGCAAATCCCAGAGCGCCAAGATGGCGCGGCTGAAAGCCATGGCCGAATTCCAGACCGATATTGTCATTGCCGGTTCTGCGCGCGGCGACCTCGAAAAGCTTGCAGAACTGCCCGAGATTCAGTTCGTTCACCGGATCGTCGACTTCGCAGGGGTCGATCCCCGCAACCCCGAATATCGAATCGACATCGCCATGATATTCTTGGAACAGGGAGGCCGCGCCGGTCGCCGCTGCCGAAAGTACCTTCGTCGGGCTGCGATAGCCGGGCCTGGTTGGCGCGTGATACATCAGATTTGTGACTTCCGGCTTGCTGCTCAGAGGGCCCAAAGGTGCGACTGCGGTTCGACCAAAATGTCAGAAAGTTGGAGGTCGGGCAAGAAAATTGCCCACTTCGTGTAAGATATGGTATCTTTTCGACGGAAAACGGCGGCTTGACGCAGGTTGATGTCAAGTTTTGCCCGCCCGCTGTCAAGACAGTAAATCCGAATCAGGCGTAAGCTTTAACGGAAAGCAAGAACAGGAAAACAAGAACAGGGGAGTGAATATCATGCAAATCAATCGCAGAGACTTTTCGATGGGAATGGCTGGCGCATTGGGCGCGGCGACCCTCGCGCCGCGGCGTGCAATGGCGGCCCGCGACGATCAGCTCAACATCCTGTGCTGGGAGGGCTATAACACCGATCAGGTGCTCGGGCCGTTTCGTGACCTGCACCCCGGCGCAACGGTAAGGGCCGAAAGCGGCACGTCCGACCCCGACATGATCAACAAGATCCGCGCCGGCGAGATCAACGTCTGGGATCTGATCAATCTCAACCAGCCCTGGGCGCGCGATCAACTTTACCCTGAAAACCTGATCAAGCCGCTCGACAAGGAAAGGTTCATGCCTTTCTTCGAGAAGATGTCGCCCGAATTCGCCAAACCCTATCCGCTGGCCTTTGCCGACGATGGCGCGCTTTTGGGGATGCCGCAGCGCTATGGCCCGTTCAGCTTCGTGGTCAATACCGACAAGGTTTCGCGTGAAACGGCCGAAGATCAGGGCTGGAATCTGTTTCTCGATCCGGCCATGGCGGGGCGTTATGCTGTCCTGACCTATGACAACTGGAACGTCATGCATATGTGTCTGACGGCCGGTCTTGACCCGTTCAAGCCGCTGGACGAGGCCGGGATGGCCAAGTTCAAGGAAACCGCCGCGCAGATATTCGGCGGCGCTAAGCTGCTGTCGGACGATCTCGTGGCGCTGAACACCGCGCTGATCAACGGCGAGATCGACGCCTATTTCACCGGCGGCACCTATACCGCATCGCCCGCGAGATATGATGGTGCAACAAATGTGCGCGCCATCACGCCCAAGTCCGGGCCGGTTGACGGCAAGGGCGGGGTTGTCTGGATCGAATTGACCTCGCTGGTCAACAACCCGGATCCCTCGAACCTGGCGCCGCAGTTCCTGGAATATGTACAGCAGCCGGAAATCTGCAAGGCCGTCAGCTTTGCCGAAGGCACCTACAATCCGGTGGCGCAAATGGGCAATCCCGAAACCCTGGCGCTCTTTGATGCCGATGAACTGGACGCGATCCAGTGGGACAGCCTTGAAGAAGAACTGTCCCGCGCGCTCGATTATCAGGTGATTCCCGACTATGACGCGCTGATCGACATCTATACGGCCGCAAGGCGCGGTTGACCGGACACAGCCTGCCCTATCAAGATCACCACTATCTCACCTTCGCGGCTTTGCCGCGGGGGTGAGTCGCCCCTGTCACTGCACGGAACAACCATGGCCGCACCGATCATCCTCCGCCTCAAGGGCGTCAAGAAGAAATTCGGCGACTTCACGGCTCTGCACGGGATCGACCTCGAAATCGAGGAAGGTGAATTCTTTACCATCGTCGGCCCGTCCGGCAGCGGCAAATCGACAATCATCCGTCTGCTGGTCGGAATGGATGATCTGACGGAAGGTGAAATATCGCTGCGCGGCAACCGCATTGATCAGGTGCCGGCCAATCTGCGCCCGACCTGCATGGTGTTTCAGTCGCTGGCCCTCTTTCCGCACCGTTCGGTCGGCGAGAATATCGAATTTCCGCTGAAGATTCGCGGCGTGGCACCGGCACAGCGCAAGGAACGCGCGATCGAGCTGCTCGATCTTCTGCGCCTGCCGCGCGAGTTTTATGGCAAACGCATCCAACAATGTTCCGGCGGCGAAAAGCAGCGCGTGGCCCTGGCGCGTGCCCTGGCTTTCGACCCGGAGATCCTGTTTTTCGACGAACCGCTTTCGGCGCTGGATTACCGGCTGCGAAAGACGCTTGAAAAGGAACTGAAGGATCTTCACGAGCGCACCGGAAAAACCTTCGTCTACATCACCCATTCGCTGGAAGAGGCCATGGTGATGTCCGACCGCATCGCCATCATGCGGGCGGGCCGGTTCGAACAGATCGCCACGGCGGACGAGATTTATGCCCGCCCCGTCAGCCGGTTCGTCGCGGAATTCATGGGCGAGGTGAACCTGTTCGATGTGCACGGCACGCCCAACGGTGGCCTGGTCGGCAAGGGAATCGAACTCCATGTGAATGGCGTCGCCCGGGATTATGGTCTCGATCTTGGCCCAGAGGCGCGGTTCACGATGATGGTGCGCCCGGAATCCTTGCGCTTTTTGCCCGCGGGCGAAACGGCGGATATCATCCTGCAGGGCGTTCTGACGGCGCAATATGCGCTCGGGTCGCGTATCCAGTATAATGTCGAAACCGCTTCCGGCGTGCAGATCACCGTCGAGAAGCTGCGCGAGGATGCCTTTGGCGGCGGTATCGGCGACGCGGTCGTTCTCGGTTTCGATATCGACAGCACGCATCTGATCGGGGGCGAATGATGGAGCGTCTCGACCGCCGTCAGGGTCTGCTGGCCGCACTGCCGATAACGGCGTTGCTGGCGGTCAGCTTTCTGGCGCCGCTATTGCTGGTGGCGTTGTTCTCCATCATGCCGCAAAAAGTGTTCAGCGTTCTGAACATGCCCGATTTCTCGTCGTTCGGGGTCATTGTCAGCCAGGGCTATTACCGGTCGCTTTTCTGGTCGCTGAGCATGGCGTTCGCCGCGACGGTGATCCTGCTCGTGGTCTGTTGGCCGCTGGCCTACGGGATGGCCAAGGTGTTTGGCCGGTTTTCGCTGGTCTTGACGATCGCCGTCGTGATGACGCTTTTCGTGTCGGAAAACATCCGGCTTTTCGGCTGGGTTCTGACACTGATGAAGGGCGGGCTGATCGAGGGATACATGCGCAGCTATCTGGGGGCCGGTCCCGACGGCATGCTTTACAATGTGCCGATCATCGTCTTCGGGCTGGTTTACGTCTATTTTCCCTTCATGCTTTTCCCGCTGGCCCAGGGCATATCCATGGTTCCCGACGATGCCCGCCAGGCGGCCACCGATCTGGGGGCAACGCGCTGGCAGGTGTTTCGTGAAATCGATCTGCCGCTGGCGGCCCCCGGCATCCTTGTCGGGTCGCTTCTGTCTTTCGTCCTGGCCGCCGGGGCGATGGCGGAATCCAAGCTGCTGGGCGGGCAGGTGGTGATCGTTCTGGCCGATGATGTCGAAACCGCCTTTACCTTCGGGCAGAACTGGCCGCTCGGCTCGGCGCTGGCGATGGTGCTGATCATCCTTGTCGGCACCGTGGCGGTCGTCGGACTGTCACGCGTCGATCTCGATACGATCATGGGAAGGAAGCGCTGATGCGGGCCAGCCGTTCAACCCGCGTGGCCCTTCTGGTCTATGGGATCGTGGTGATCTTTCTGCTTTATCTGCCACTGATCTCGGTCGGCTTCGCCTCGATCTCGAAGGCCCGCTACCTGAGCTTTCCGATCAGGACCTATGCAACGAAATGGTATGGCGAGGCGCTGGCCAGCAGCACCGTCATCGAATTGTTCAACACCTCGCTGAAAATCGCCGTTATCGTCACCGCCGTCTCGATGATCGTCGGGTTTTTCGGCGCGCTGGCCTTTGCCCGCTATCAGTGGCGGTACCGGCCGCTGTTTCAAAAGCTCATCCTGCTGCCGATCTTCTTTCCCCAGACCGTTCTCGGGCTGGCGCTGCTGATCTGGTTCAACACCATCGGCATCGTGCCGACCTGGAAAACGGCCGTTGTCGCCCACCTGGTGTGGATCGCCCCGATCGCCACGCTTGTGATCGCCATCCGGGCCTACGGTTTCGACCCTGCACTGGAAGAGGCGGCGCGCGATCTGGGGGCCTCCACCTTCGCCATCCTGCGCGAAGTGACCTTGCCGTTGCTGATGCCCGGCATCATTTCGGCGGGCCTGTTCGCCTTCCTGCTGAGCTGGGGCAACTTTCCGCTTTCGCTCTTTACCACCGGGGCGGATTCGACCCTTCCCGAATGGCTTTATGCCAAGATGGTTTCCGGCTATTCGCCGCTTGTGCCGACCCTGGGCATCCTGTCGGTGCTGGGATCGTTCGTGATCATCGCCGTGGCCTTCACCCTGCGCTGGATGGTAAAAGGCAGGCAGGCCGAATGAGGCATTTCACCCGACCAGAAGTTTTGATCAAGGACAGGAGCATAAGATGCTGACATCACTCAAGGGACGCAGCGTAATCGTCACCGGCGGATCGAAGGGCATTGGCCGGGGCATCGCCAAGGTGTTCGCCGCCACGGGCGCCAGGGTCACGATCACGGCGCGTGGCGAGGAGAGCCTGAAAAAGACCTGCGACGAACTGAACAGGGCCGGCGGCACTGTCCGCTATGAAATCTGCGATGTCTCCGACTGGGACAGTGTGCGCGCCATGGTCGACAGCACCGCCAAGGCGCAGGGCGGGCTTGATGTGATGTGCGCCAATGCCGGGGCATTTCCCCAAACCAAGATCGTCGACATGGATGTCGCCGAATGGGATCAGGTGCTGGCCACCAACCTGCGCTCGGCCTTTTTGTGCGTGAAGGCCGCGATCCCCCATTTCGACAGGGCCGGCAAGGGGCGTGTCGTGCTGACCTCCTCCATCACCGGCCCGATCACCGGCTTTCCGGGCTGGTCGCATTATGGCGCATCCAAGGCCGGGCAGCTTGGCTTTCTCAAGACCGCCGCGATGGAACTGTCGCGCTACAACACCACGATCAACGCCGTGATGCCCGGCAACATCTATACCGAAGGTCTTCAGGATCTGGGGCAGGAATATCTCGACACGATGGCTGCCTCGATCCCGCTGAAACGGCTGGGCGCGGTCGAAGACATCGGCAATGCGGCGTTGTTCTTCGCGTCCGACGAGGCCGGTTACATCACCGGCCAGCAGGTTGTCGTGGACGGCGGCCAGATCATCCCTGAATCGCTCGATTCGCTGGGTGAAATCTGACCCTGGGGGCGCCGCACCATGACCGCAACCGACATGCCGCTCGACGAGCTTCTGGGCCACCTGGAAGTGCTGGCCAACCAATCCCTGCACCTTTGGGATTTGCCGGAAGGGGCCAGGGCGCGGCTGATCAATGTATCGGAAAATGCCACCTATCTGGTCGAGGCGCCGAATGGCTTTCGCGCCGTGCTGCGCATCCACCGGGAAAACTATCACAGCCACCGCGCCATCGAATGCGAACTGATGTGGGCGCGCGACATGAAAGACAGGGGCGGCGTGGTGACGCCCGGCGTCTATCCGGGCAAGAACGGCGACGCGATCCAGACCGGGCGCATCGCGGCACTGGCCGCGCCTCGCTTCATGGTGCTGTTTCACTTTGTCGAAGGCCACCAGCCCGACCCGGACCATGATCTGGTCGAACCGTTTCGCGAACTTGGCGGCATTGCCGCGCGCACCCATATCCATTCGTTGGGCTGGCAGCGCCCGCCCGGTTTCGAACGGCTGACCTGGGATCTGGATACGGTGTTCGGGCCGGACGCCACCTGGGGAAACTGGCGCGACGCCCCGAACATGACGGCACCGATCCGCGATGTTCTCGAACAGTGCGAGGCCCGTATCGTCGAGCGTCTGGTGGATTTCGGCAAGGGGGCCGACCGTTACGGGCTGATCCACGCCGACATGCGGCTGGCCAATCTGTTGATTGACGGCGCCACGACCCGCCTGATCGACTTCGACGACTGCGGATTCGGCTGGTTCCTTTATGACTTCGCCACCGGCATCAGCTTCATGGAAGATCACCCGCAGGTCGGTGCGCTGAAGGAATCCTGGGTCGACGGCTATCGCCGCGTGCGCGACCTGCCGGACGAGGACGTGCGTGAAATCGACACTTTCGTCATGCTGCGCCGCATGGCGCTTCTGGCCTGGATCGGCAGCCATATCGACGCGCCCGAACCGCAGGCAATGGCCCCGCATTTTGCCCGTGTCACCGCAGATCTGGCCAGCGATTACCTTGCCCGCATGCGATAGGCGCAACGCAACCGTGACTGCGCCGGAAAGGACATTCGATGACCGACGTGCAGCGGCCCAACCGGTGGAAGCGGTTCGAAGACTGGGATAACCGCCCGCTTCGGCTCGACAAGTTCGCCCGCGAAGATCCGGCAAATGGTTTCGCCGCCTTCACAAGCCCGAGCGATCCCAAACCCGGCGCCGAACTGAAGGCCGGCAAGATCGTCAGCATGGACGGGGTGGCGGCCGAAGATTTCGACATCATCGACGCCTTCATCGCCCGCTATCACCTTGACCCCGCGATCACCCCCGAAGCAATGGCGATCCCTTCGGACCGGCTGGCGCGGATGCTGGTGGACATGAACCTGCCGCGGACCGATCTGGTACGGCTGGCACGTGGGCTGACCCCGGCGAAGCTGGCCGATGTGGTGGCACGGCTGAACGCCCTCGAAATCGCCTTTGCCTATGCCAAGATGCGCGCCCGCAAGACGCCTGGCAATCAGGCCCATGTGACCAACGCCAAGGACGATCCCTTGCAGATGGCCGCCGATGCGGCCATCGCCGTGGCACTGGGCTTTGACGAGATTGAAACCACCATGCGCGTGTCGCGCAACACCTGGTCGAATGCCCTGGCATGTGCGGTCGGGGCGGCGGTCGGGCGCTGGGGCACGTTGTTTCAGTGTTCGTCAGAAGAGGCCGAAGAACTGAAAATCGCCATGGCCGGGTTCACCTCCTATGCCGAAACGGTTTCGGTCTATGGCACCGAACGCAGCTTTGCCGACGGCGATGATACGCCCTGGTCCAAGGCATTTCTGGCGGCGGCCTATGCGTCGCGTGGGGTCAAGATGCGCTGCACCTCCGGGGCGGGCTCGGAACTGCTGATGGGCTTTCATGAAACCAAATCCATGCTCTACCTCGAGGCACGCTGCCTGTGCCTGCAACGCGGCATGGGTGTGCAGGGCACCCAGAACGGCGGCATCGACGGCGCGCCGGTGACGGCAACCGTGCCGGGCGGGATGCGCGAACTGATGGCCGAAAACCTGATTGCCGTCTGGCTCGATCTGGAATGCGCCAGCGGCAACGACGCGCGCCCGACCGAATCGGAAATCCGGGTCGGCGCAAAGATCCTGCCCTATCTGATTTCCGGCTCCGATCTCATCTGTTCCGGTTTCGGCTCGATCCTGGCTTATGACAATTCCTTCAACCCCTCGCTATTCAATGGGGAAGAACTGGAAGACTTCCTTGTCTTGCAAAGGGATTTCGAGGCGGATGGCGGCCTGACGCCGGTCGGCGAAGGCCAGACGCTGGATTTGCGCGCGCGCGCCGTCGATGCGCTGTCTGCGGTGTTCGAGGCGCTCGATCTTGGCCGGCCGAGCGAAGCGATGAAGGCCAGCGTCGTCGCCGCCTCGGGCTCGGCCGATACCGACAGCTACAGCCCCGGTGCGGTCGCCGCGATCAGTCAGAAGATCATGGAACGCGGGATCACCGTCATCGACGTGATCCGCGCGCTTCAGGAACGGGGCTATGAGGCCGAGGCCGAAAACCTGCTTCGCGTCGTCAAGCTGCGGGTATCGGGGGATTACCTGCAAACCTCGGCGGTGATCCGCGATGGCCGGGTTCTGTCGGCAATCAACGATCCGAACGATTATCAGGGCCCCGGCACCGGTTACCGGACATCCGAGGAACGCCGCCGCGAAATCGTCGAGATTCGCGACACGCTCGATCAGGGGGCGGTGCTGCGCGAAGAGGCGCGCTTTGAAAAGGGCGAGGCGGCGCGCATCCTTTACACGCCGAAATCGGCGGCCATGCCGGGCACGGCCCGGAACGAGGTCGTGATCGGCCTCAGCCCCGCCTTCGGTCTCAGATTGTTTCGCACAACCGCCGGCCATCACCTTTCCGATGTCGCCCGACGCATGACCGACGCGATTGCGGCGCGCGGGCTGACGGTGCGCTTCGTGCGGATGCATCATACTGCCGATACGTCGTTTCTCGGGCTGTCGGCGGCAAAACTCTCGGGCTCGGGCATCGGCATCGGCCTTCAGGCCAAGGGCACGGCGGTCATCCATTCCGCCGACCGCTTGCCGCACAACAACCTGGAGCTTTTTTCCAACGCGCCGATTACCACGCTTGATCACTATGCGGGACTTGCCGCAAATGCAGCGGCCTATGCGCTGGGCGAACAGCCCGAACCGATCGTGGTTTCGACGCGGGGCGAGGCGATGGGCGCGCGCTATCACGCGCCGACGGCACTCATCCACGCCATCGAAACCGAACTTGTGCAGAACGGTGCGGCGCCCGAAGAAATCGACCTCACCTTTCTCGATCCGCCGACAGGAATGAAAAGATGACCCCAGAACTCACCCTGGCCGACTATCCGCTGGCCGAAACGCGCCCCGAAACGGTCAGGGGCGCGCGCGGCATTCCGATCGACCGGATCACCGTCAAGGCTGTCATGGCGGGCGACATCGGCATGGAGGATCTGCGCATCACCCCCGCGGCGCTGCTCGCCCAGGCCGGGATTGCCCGCGCGGCAGGCCGCCAGACACTTGCCCGAAACTTCGAACGGGCGGCGGAACTGGTCGATGTGCCCCAGGATATCATCATGGATACCTATGAGATGCTGCGGCCGGGGCGGGTGAACGACCCCGCCGACCTGATCGCGCGGGCCGATATGCTGGCGCATGACTACAACGCCACCGCGATTGCCGATTTTTTGCGCGAAGCCGCCGAAATCTACGCCCGGCGCGGCTTTTTTGCAGGCCGGAGCGAGGGCGCGACATGAACTGGAAAACCGATTTTCGCTCGATCTATTATGCGGGCGCCCCGGAGCCGGATGACCCGCGCCTGTCGCCCGCGGATACGGCGCTTTTGGTCATCGACATCCAGAACACCTATCTGGAACGCCCCGACCGCGCCCGCCTCGACCCCGCCGAACGGGCCGCATATGATGCCTGGACCCCGTTCCATGACCGGATGAACCATCAGGTGATCCCGCGCACCGCAGCACTTCTGTCCGCGGCGCGGGCGGCGGGGATCGAATGCCTTTTCGCACGGATCGCCTGCCACACCGACGACGGGCGCGACCGGTCGCTGTCGCAAAAGCTGCCGGGATGGAACAATCTGTTGCTGCCCAAGCATGGCAAACCATCGCAACTGGTGCCCGAACTGAGCCCGGTCGGCGATGAGATCGAGATCACCAAGACCACCGATTCCGCCCTGACCGGCACCAATCTGCGGCTGATCCTGCACAATCTTGGCATCAGGAACGTCATCTGCACCGGCATTTTCACCGATCAATGCGTGTCCTCGACCGTGCGCAGCCTTGCGGATGAAAGCTTTGGGGTGATCGTGCTGGAAGATTGCTGTGCGGCCGGGTCGGACGATCTGCACCGCAAGGAACTGGAGATCATCAACATGATCTATTGCCACGTCATGACAAGCACGGATCTGGCGCGGATCATGGGCCTGAAGCTTTCGGTCGATGGCGTCTCGCCAGGCCCCTGAATCGGCAAGACCCCGGCACGCCGCACCCCGGCACGCCGCCGGCGCCTTCGGGCCTGTGACGATGCGTGACGGATCAGGGTTTTCCCGAACCCCCTTGACGGGCCTTGCGCCCCTCAATGCTTTCCAGTTTTCGGGTGATCGTGTCGCGCGCGACCTTCATTTCCGCGACCGTGCCGGACATGAAGATGCGCCCCGTCGCCCCCATCATCTGAACGTCATTGACGATGGCCTTCGGGGCCGCCTTTTCCGCCTCGTTGGCGGCAACGCAGGCAAACAGCGCCGGGGCCATCTCATAGATCAGGAGCGCCACCCCCGGCACGAGAATGGAGCCGTCCCGCGACCGGTTGAGGATGATGGCGTGCTGATCGGACAGGTTCTCGATGATGTCGTGATAGAGGATCTCGGGCGCAAGCTGATCCTCGGGCCGCGCCTTGATGCCCCTCAGAATGGCGCGCCCCGCCGCCTCGAGATCCGTCATGCTGTCGGCGTGAAGCTCCAGCAATCCGAATTGCCGTTCGGTAAACAGGATGCCCGGCTCCATCTCGGGCGCCGCCTTCAGGGCAAGATCGGTGATCCGGTGAATGCTCAGCGCCGGGGAAACCTCGATGATCAGCGAATTCTGCCCCTTGAAGGGCGGATAACCGCGCGCCCGCGTCGGCGAAGACAGGTAGGCCGCGAATTGCGGTTGCAGGTCTTCGATCGGCAGATAGACGCGAAGTTCAGTCATGCTCTTGCTCCCGGTGGGGTCCGTTCAGGATCACTTGGCGCCGGCGGCTTCGAAATGCTTGGCCAGATCCGCATGCGGGCGCGGAATGACATGCACGGCGGTCACTTCACCCACCTGAGCGGCGGCTTCGGCGCCCGCTTCGGTCGCCGCCTTGACGGCCCCCACGTCACCGCGCACGACGACGGAAACCAGCCCGCCGCCCACTTCGTTGCGCGCCACGATTTCGACATTGGCCGCCTTGACCATTGCGTCGGCGGCCGAAAGGGCCGGTACATAGCCCTTGGTTTCGATCATTCCGATTGCCAGATTCGCCATGTTTTTCTCCTTCAGGATTTCTGGATGGTGTCTTCGTCGATAGAACCGATGATCAGTGCGTCAACGGGCGCCGGACGGTCGGTGAAATACCCTGCGGCCACCGATCCCTGGGTGATCAGCACCTGTTCGCCGGGGGCACAGCCAAGAGGGTCATAGGCGATCAGGGTATCGCCCTTTTCGGTCCTTACCTCGAGCAGGGGCCCGGAGGGAACACTGCCGATACGGCGCGACGACCAGACCTTTCCCGAAACGCGTCCCTTGATCATGATGCAGACCTTTCGATTCTGATGCCTCTGCGGCGGGCCTCGTCCTGTGCCAGAGGCGTCAGGCGGCTCGCCTTGCCGATCCGCAGGATGCGCCGGTCGGCGGCCAGTTCGGCGATATCCCTTTCGGTGATCAGCGCCTTGTCCAGTTCCGGGCCTTGCGGCCTTGCCGGGCTGGTCACGATCGCCGTGCCGCGCGGGCCGCCTCCGTCCGGTGGCGCGATATCGAACCTGACCCTTCCATTGGCCACATCGGCGGCAAAGGCGGGATCCTTTGCGCGCGCGACGATTTCGCAGGCAAAGCGGGTCAGATCGGCGCCCGTGATTATCTGCACGGTTTCCGTCACCGGCCCCGATGGCGCGGACCGCAGCGTGGCGATCTCCTCACGCAGGATCGCGCGTATCTCATCGCGTATCGCCGACATCAACCGGCCCCCGCCAGACGCAGGGCGGCTTCCGCGGCGCCGCGGGCATTGCGCACGTCGGCCTCGGTCCCGGCCAGATACAGCCGCCCGTTGGCGCCGATCATGCGCATGTCGATCAGCTTGATATCCGCCTCCTTTTCCGCCTCGTTGCAGGCCAGAATGGCATAGGCCGCCGACTGGCATTCCAGCAGGTAGACGCTTTCGCCGCCCAGGACCATCGACCCCAGCTTGTTGCGGTTCATCAGAAAGGCGTGCTGATCCTCGACCCGCGTCACCAGTTTCGACGCAAGAATCCGGGGTTTTTCGATGTCATTCATGGTCTTGCCAAGCGATCGCAGAACCGCTGCGGCACCGGCATGAACCTCGGCCGTGGAATGGGCATGAAACTGCAATGTCCCGAATTGCCTTTCGACGACCAGAAGGCCCGCCCGCACATCGGCGCTTTTCAGCACCACATCGGTCAGCGCCTCGATATCCAGCCCCGGCGCGATTTCGATGATCTGCGCGGCCATGCGCGCGCGCGGCAGCGACCCGCGCATCCAGGTGGACACATAGGCCAATGTCTGCGGCTGCAACTGGTCGATGAAGATCGACGCGCGAAGATCGGTCATGACCTGCCCCCGTTCAGCCCGCGCAATTCTTCCAGGATCAGCTGGCGCAGCATGTCGCGGTCAATCTCGGCCGCAGCGGCTTGCGGTTCCGGGAGGGCGCCGGCCTGGCGCGCGGGGCGTTTCGCAGGCGTCGTGACGGACGAAAGGTCGAAGCTTCCGAAGGGCACCGATGCGTCGCTGTTATACGCGATCGAGGTCCAGTGGACCAGATGCTGCGGCCCGACATTCTCGCCGATCGACGACCGCCCCTTGAACCCCGTGCCGATCATGAACGAGGGTGGCAGATGCGTGGCAAAACCCGCGGCACCCTGCGAACAAGGGGCATTCACCACCACGCGGTATACCGGCAGTTCCTGCGAAAAGCGCAGGATGCGCGCGCTGTCCTCGCCATGGAACGCCGCCGAATGGCCCGCGCCGCGCCTCATCGTCTGTTTGGCGAATGTCAGGGCCTGTTCGAAATCCACCGCCGAAGTCAGCGGCAGCACCGGGCAAAGCTTTTCGCGAAACAGCACGTCATCCTGTCCGGGCGCGCGAATGACCGGAACCAGCACCTTGGTGCCGGGGCTGACGCGCAGCCCCGCCTTTTCGGCGATCCAGCAGGCGCTCTTGCCGATGGCCGCCACATTGAACCCCGACGCGGGGAACAGATAGTCGCGCAGCCGCCCGGTATCGGCCTCGTTGCAGATATGCCCCCCCGCGGTGCGCAGCGCCCGCTCCAGGTTTCCGTGACTGCAATCCAGCGTCAGGACGATGCTTTCATTGGTGCACAGGACCGAGTTGTCAAAGCTCTTGGATTCGACGATCCGCCGCGCCGCCCGGTCGACATTGGCGCTGGGGTCGACATAGGCCACCGCATTGCCCGGCCCCACCCCGATCGCCGGGTTCGACGACGAATAGGCGGCGCGCACCATCGGCGTGCCGCCGGTGGCCATGATCACGGCAATCTTGTCCGAACGCATCAGTTCCTGCACCAATGGCACCGATGGTTCCTCGATGCACTGGATCAGCCCGGCGGGCGCCCCGGCCTTTTCGGCCGCCGCCGCCAGGTGCCGGGCGGCATCCAGACTGCATTCGCGTGCCGCCGGATGCGGGCTGATCACCATCGCGTTGCGGCTCAGGATCGCCAGCATCGTCTTGTAGTAAAGCGTGGCGATCGGGTTGGTGGCCGGTGTCAGCGCGAAAATCACCCCGGCAGGCTTGGGCAGATCGACGATCTTGCGCCCGGCGTCGATGCGCGGCGTGACCAGGTCAAGGTCGCGGTAATAATCGAGCAGCGGCAGCGCGCTCAGCTCGTTCTTGAGCTTCTTGTGCTCGGCCACGCCAAAGCCGGTTTCACGCACCGCCCAATCGGCATAGAACCCCGCCTTTTCATGGCCGGCGCGCGCCACCGCCTCGGCGATACCGAGGACCGCATCGCGGGTAAAGGTGCTGTAATAGCGAACCGCCCAACCGGCGCGCCCGACCTTCATGTTGGCCGACGACAGATTGCGGTCCGGTACATGCAGAAGCGATGGATTGGGAGGGGATTGAAGCGTCATGCCGCCCGCCTTGCCGATTTCAGGAGTTGCCGCGCCCGTGGCATCGCCGCATCGAACCTGTCCATGATTTCCTGACACAGATCGACATCCAGAAGAACGCCCGGCTTGAATTGCAGGATCCGTTTGTCCAGCGACGAGAAAATCGCCCAGACGCCGTTTTCATATAGCGCCCGCGACACGGCGACAGCCCCTTCGGGGTGGTCGAATTCCAGCCCCAGCACCACGCCGCGCTGACGCACGCCGACAAAGATGTCGCTGTGGCGATCCATCATTTCCCGCATGGACTGGGCGAAATATTCGGCCACGAAGGCGGTGTTGGAAATCACCTCGGGCCGTTCCAGCATTTCCAGAACGTGATGCCCGACAAGACAGCCAAGCTCCGATCCCCCCGAAGTGCTGATATGGGCCGCCCCGTCCACATGCAGCCAGCCGCCGCATTCCTCGGTCACCATGCAGGCGCTGATCGGATAGATGCCGCCGCCCAGCCCCTTGCCGGTCACGAAGATATCGGGCTTGAGCCCATAGCCCTGCCAGCCCCACATCACCCCGGTGCGCATCAGCCCGGTCTGCACCTCGTCGGAAATGAACTTGGCCCCGTATTTGCGGCACAAATCCTGACACCGTTGCAGATAGCCGTCATGGGGCATCGGAAAGCCGTAGGTCGCGGGAATGGTTTCGATGATGAAGGCGGCAATATCGCCCTGGCGCAGCACCTGTTCCAGCGCATCGGCGTCGTTGAAGGGCACATGAATGAATTCGTCGGGCCGGTCCGACAGGAAGATCTTGCTGAACCGGTCGTCACCGGTGGCGACCGACAGCCCGGAATGACCGTGATAGCCCTTGATGATCGACACGATCTTGCGCCTTTGCGTCGCATAGCGGGCGGTTTTCAGCGCGATTTCCACCGCCTCGGCACCGCCCGATCCGAAGATCGCATATTTCATGTGGGGCGCGGTCTTCACCAGCTTTTCGGCGAAGGCCGCCCGCGCGACCGACGGAAACCAGTGATTGCCCATGTCGAAATAATCGAGCCCGGATTTCAGGGTCTCGACCAGTTCCGGGTGGCGATGGCCGAAATTGTAGGTGCCGCCGTTCAGATGCAGGTCGATCAGGCGTTTGCCCGACATATCGTAAAGCAGATAGCCTTCGCGGCGATCGATCACCATCGGGGTGCCGGCATCCTGCCAGAACTTGGTCTTGCCGGGATTCCAATACTCGGCGGCCTTTTCGAGAAGCGCCTCTTTCGAGTCGAAACTGAAATATCCGTAGTTGAACACGTGATTCCCTCCTGACGTGTGAAGAATACGCTTTTGCTTCCGCCTTGGAAATATAAAATGTTGCAAGTCGGGCATATTTGACGCTCGACATCGCAAACTTTGGGCATATACTCGCCCGGGGAGAGACCGAATGGCGCGTGCGAAATCCAAGAAAAACCTGCGGCACGAGCATATTCTGGCGGCTCTGGACGGAAATCCGGCGATGCGGGTGGTGGAACTGTCGGAAACGCTGGATGTCTCGGCCGAGACCATCCGGCGCGACCTCGCAGAGCTCGATCGCGCCGGCAGCATCAACCGCACCTATGGCGGTGCGATCCGCAGTCAGGTTTTCGAACCGGCGCTGGCAGAAAGACTCAAGCTGCACGTCAAGGAACGCCAGGCCATCGCCACCGCCGCGGTGGCGGCGCTGGGCGACGCCGACAGCATCTTCATCGGCGGCGGCGCGACCACCTTGCATTTCGCCCGCGCCCTGCGCAACGCCGCGCGCCGCCTGCTGGTACTTACGCCTTCGTTCAGCATCGCGACCGAACTGTCGGCCAACCCGCTAGTTCAGGTGATGGCGCTTCCCGGCATCGTCGATGGTAAGGAAGGGATGGTTCAGGGCCCCGAAACGGTCGCCGCGATCATGCGCTATCGCGCCTCGGTGGCGGTTCTGGGCGCCTCCGGCGTCGATGCGGCCGGCACCAGCGAGGCCCTGATGTCCGCCGCCCAGGTCTATACCGCCATGGTCGCCAGTTCCGAACGGACATTGATCCTGGCGGATGCGTCGAAGTTCGACAAGCGCGCCCTTCAGGTGGTTGCGCCATGGTCGCCAGGCGTGACCCTGATCAGCAATGCCGCACCGGCAGAAAGGATCACCGCATCCATGCTAAGATCGGGCGCCCCCCTCACCATTGCCGGGTCGCCGGGGTGAGCCCGGCCAGGCCGCGCGACGCAACCGGTCTGCCCATGAAATGGCCGCGAAACGGCATCGCCGCGCCGGCCTGACCGGCGGCGGCCCGCTGCGGCGCCGGCCCCGAAAGGCGCGGTTTCGGGCAAACCCGCCCGCATTGCGAACCTTTTCCCTTGCCCTTCCCCCGGCGCTCCCATATAGGGACGCATCTTGCGATTCCGGTACACCGGATTCGCACGGCATCATTTATCCACCAGGTCAAGGGTGACCCGTGTCAGGGGGCCTTCTGGTGTTTTGAAAGGAAATGGCGACATGAACGCCGATGAATTGAAGAACAAGACGCCCGACCAGCTGCGCGATGCGCTGGTGGCGCTGAAGAAGGAAGCGTTCAACCTGCGCTTCCAGCAGGCGACCAGCCAGCTTGAGAACACCGCCCGCATGCGCGCCGTCCGCCGCGACGTCGCCCGCATCAAGACCGTCATGAACCAGAAAGCCGCCGAAGCGGCGGCGAACTGAGGAGCGCGCAAATGCCAAAACGTATCCTGCAAGGCACCGTGACCTCGGACAAGAACGAACAGACGGTCACCGTCCTGGTCGAGCGCCGCTTTACCCATCCGGTTCTGAAAAAGACCATCCGCAAGTCCAAGAAATACCGGGCCCACGATGCCAATAACCAGTTCAAGGTCGGCGATACCGTGCGCATCGAGGAATGCGCGCCGATCTCGAAAACCAAACGCTGGACGGTAGTGACCGAAGCCTCGGCCTAGGCACGACCCGAACGCTCAATCGAAACCCTGGGAATGATTCCCAAAGGTCGGGAGAAACCAAATGATCCAGATGCAGACCAACCTGGATGTGGCTGACAACTCCGGCGCGCGCCGGGTCCAGTGCATCAAGGTTCTGGGTGGTTCCCACCGTCGTTACGCCAGTGTCGGTGACATTATCGTGGTGTCGGTGAAGGAAGCCATTCCGCGCGGCAAGGTCAAGAAGGGCGACGTGCGCAAGGCTGTCGTCGTGCGTACCGCCAAGGAAGTGCGCCGCGAAGACGGCACTTCGATCCGTTTCGATCGCAACGCCGCCGTCATCCTGTCGAACCAGGGCGAGCCGGTCGGCACGCGTATCTTCGGCCCGGTGGTGCGCGAACTGCGCGCCAAGAACTTCATGAAAATCATCTCGCTGGCGCCGGAGGTGCTCTGATGTCCGCAAAACTCAAAAAAGGTGACACGGTCATCGTTCTTGCCGGCAAGGACAAGGGCAAGAAGGGCGAAATCCAGTCCGTCGACCCGAAGGCCGGCAAGGCCGTGGTCGAGGGAATCAACATCGCCATCCGTCATCAGCGCCAGACCCAGACCAACCAGGGCGGCCGCCAGCCCAAGGCGATGCCGGTCGATCTGTCGAACCTCGCGGTGACCGACAAGAACGGCAAGGCAACCCGCGTCGGCTTTCGCATGGAAGAGGGCAAGAAGGTGCGCTTTGCCAAAACCACGGGGGAGGCGCTCTGATGCTCGACCAGGCAAAATATACCCCGCGTCTTAAGACGATCTTCAAGGACGTGATCGCCCCGGCGATGCGGGAAGAGTTTGGCTACAAGAACGCCATGCAGATCCCGCGCCTCGACAAGATCGTCCTGAACATGGGCGTCGGCGAGGCCGTCAAGGACACCAAGAAGGTGAAGGGCGCCCAGGAAGAGCTGTCGCTGATCGCCGGCCAGAAGGCGCTGATCACCTATGCCAAGAAATCCATCGCGGGTTTCCGGGTCCGCGAGGAAATGCCGCTGGGCGTCAAGGTGACGCTGCGCGGCGACCGGATGTATGAATTCCTCGACCGGTTGATCACCATCGCCCTGCCCCGCGTGCGCGACTTTCGCGGCGTCAGGGGCACGTCCTTCGACGGGCGCGGCAACTTCGCGATGGGCCTGAAGGAACAAATCGTGTTCCCCGAAATCAACTTCGACAAGGTCGACGAGATTCTCGGCATGGACATCATCATCTGCACCACCGCGCGGAGCGACGCGGAAGCGAAGGCGCTGTTGAAGCATTTCAACATGCCCTTCAACAGCTGATCGCGGAAGGAAAGAGACAATGGCAAAAAAATCCATGGTGAACCGCGAAGTCAAGCGCGCCAGGCTGGTCAAGCAATATGCGGCTAGGCGGGCGGCGCTGAAAGCGGTCATCGAAGACCAATCCAAGCCGATGGAAGAACGGTTCAAGGCAACGATGAAACTCGCGCAACTGCCGCGCAACTCATCGGCGACGCGGTTGCACAACCGCTGCCTGATGACGGGCCGCCCGCATGCCTATTACCGCAAACTGAAACTGTCGCGCATCATGCTGCGTGATCTGGCCTCGATGGGCCAGATCCCCGGCATGGTCAAGTCGAGCTGGTAAGGGGGAACGGGAAATGTCGATGAACGATCCTCTCGGCGATATGCTGACCCGCATCCGCAACTCGCAGTCGCGGGGCAAGTCCACGGTCCGCACACCGGCCTCCAAGCTGCGCGCCTGGGTTCTCGATGTGCTGGCGGGCGAAGGCTATATCCGCGGCTATGAAAAGGTGACGGGGGCCAGCGGCCTGCCAGAGCTGGAAATCAGCCTGAAATACGTCGAAGGCACCCCGGTGATCCGCGAAATCAAGCGCGTATCGACCCCCGGCCGCCGCGTCTATGCCGGTGTTCGGAATATCCCCAATGTCCGCAACGGGCTGGGTGTGTCGATCGTCTCCACGCCGAAAGGCGTCATGTCCGATGCCGCCGCACGAACCGCCAATGTCGGCGGCGAAGTGCTCTGCACCGTATTCTAGGGAGGTCACGATGTCCCGGATAGGAAAGAAACCGGTCGCACTGCCCAAGGGCGTTTCGGCCACCGTGTCGGGTCAGCGCGTGGAAGTGAAGGGGCCGAAAGGCACCCGCAGCTTCACCGCCACCGATGACGTGACGATCAAGCTCGATGGCCAGGAAATCACCATCACCCCGCGCGGCACCTCCAAGCGGGCCCGCCAGCAATGGGGGATGTCCCGCTCGATGGTCGCCAATCTGGTGACCGGGGTCAGCGAAGGCTTCAAGACCGAGCTTGAGATAAATGGCGTGGGCTACCGCGCCGCCATGCAGGGCAATGTGCTGAAACTCTCGCTTGGCTACAGCCACGAAGTGAACTTCGAGGTGCCGGCAGGCGTGACGGTGAGCGCCCCCAAGCAAACCGAAATCGTTGTGGAAGGTATCGACCAGCAACTCGTCGGCCAGGTCGCGGCGAATATCCGCGAATGGCGCGCCCCCGAGCCCTACAAGGGCAAGGGCATCAAATACAAGGACGAGTTCATCTTCCGCAAGGAAGGCAAGAAGAAGTAAGGACGCGATAAAATGGCAAACAGCAAACGGGAACTGTTCCTCAAGCGCCGCCTGCGCGTTCGGAACAAACTGCGGAAAATGGCCGACGGGCGCGCACGCCTCTCGGTTCATCGTTCCTCCAAGAACATCAGCGTGCAGCTGATCGACGATACCAATGGCGTGACCCTCGCCTCGGCCTCATCGCTGGAAAAGGCTTTGGGCGTCGTAGGCAAGAACAACGTCGAAGCGGCGGCGAAGATCGGCAAGGCGATTGCCGAGCGCGCCAGGAAGGCCGGGGTCGATAGCTGCTATTTCGACCGTGGCGGGTTTCTCTTTCATGGGCGCATCAAGGCTCTGGCCGAGGCCGCCCGTGAAGGTGGACTGAAGTTCTGATACATGCGGGTGGCGGCAGCGCCACCCCGATGATCCGGGCCCCGGACCCGATCCGGGGCACCAGGATCGGCCCCTACGGCGCGGTGACCGCGCCACCAAACGAAGGAATGCCCCATGGCAGAGAGAGACAACCGCCGGGACCGCCGCGACAGCCGCGAGGAAACACCGGAATTCGCCGATCGCCTGGTGGCGATCAACCGCGTGTCGAAGACCGTCAAGGGCGGCAAGCGCTTTGGCTTCGCGGCCCTCGTCGTGGTTGGCGACCAGCGCGGCCGCGTCGGCTTCGGCAAGGGCAAGGCCAAGGAAGTGCCCGAGGCGATCCGCAAGGCGACCGAACAGGCCAAGCGCTCGCTGATCCGTGTGCCGCTGCGCGACGGGCGCACGCTGCATCACGATACCCACGGCCGCCACGGCGCCGGCAAGGTGGTGATGCGCACCGCGGTTCCCGGCACCGGCATCATCGCCGGCGGCCCGATGCGCGCCGTATTCGAGATGCTGGGCGTTCAGGACGTGGTGGCCAAGTCGCTGGGTTCGGCCAACCCCTATAACATGATCCGGGCCACCATCGACGGGCTGAAACGGGAATCGAGCCCCCGCATGGTCGCGCAGCGCCGCGGCAAGAAGGTCGCCGAGATCCTGAAAAAGCCCGAAACCGACGGCTCCACCGAAACCGCCGCAACCGCAGAAGCGTAAGGAGCCCGGACAATGGCAAGCAAGAAAACCATCGTGGTCAAGCAGGTCGGCTCGCCGATCCGCCGCCCCGCCGATCAGCGCGCAACGCTCAAGGGTCTCGGTCTGAACAAGATGAACCGCACCCGCGAACTGGAAGACACGCCTTCGGTGCGCGGCATGGTCGCCAAGATCCCGCATCTGGTCGAGATCATCGAAGAGCGCGGCTGACGCCATCGCCGCGCCGCCCCGGACCCGATCCGGGGCTTCGGCCCTTCAACAGAAAACGCCCCTGCCATCAGCGGGGGCGTTTTTGCGTCCAGCGGCATGATCGGCCTGAGCGTCCGGCGAAAACCATGCTAGGTTGACCCCGCGTCAGGGGTGCCAGCCCGAGTCGGATGGGCATCGGTCCTGATCGAAACCTGCAACCAAGATGACAGGAGGTTCAAATGACGGACAAGTATTCGGGGGGCTGCGAACATCACAAGGTTCATGCCACGGCCGAACCGATCGACAATCACGAATGCCACTGCAATGTCTGCAAGAAGGTCACCGGCCAGCAGGTGACCCATGTCGCCTTCTTCAATCACGCAGACATCAAGACCAGCAACGAAGCCGCGATGAAACGCGTACCCTTCAACGCCGACAACCCCGACGGCCCGCTGGAAATCTGCCTGTGTGAAAAGTGCAATGCCGTCCTGATGCTGGACGACAAGCAAAAGCGCATCCGCGTCGCGGTGCCAAATGTGATGGGCTATGACGACGCCAGGTTTCCGAAGGCCACCTATCATGCCTTCTGGGATACGTCCAAGGGCTATGCCAAACCCGACGACGGCCGGCCGGTCCATGCGGGCCTGCAACCCAGCTTCACCTGGCCGAAAGGCGCCTGAGCGCGTCACCGGCCGGTCTGCGGCCCGCGCCCGCCTATGAGCGCCGGCGGTGCCCCTGGCGCCGACGCTTGCCTTGCCCGGCCATCCCGTCTATACGCGCCCGGTGGCGGCCTGCCGTCACAGAATCAACAAGAAACGCCGTGTCTGGCCGCTCCCGTCGCTGGGGGCCATTTCCGGCAAAGGAGAAGCGACATGAAACTGAACGAACTGCACGACAATCCCGGCGCCGCCAAGAAACGGATGCGGGTCGCGCGCGGCCCCGGATCGGGCAAGGGCAAGACCGCCGGGCGCGGCATCAAGGGGCAAAGCTCCCGTTCGGGCGTGGCCCTGGCGGGCTACGAAGGCGGCCAGATGCCGCTCTACCGGCGCCTGCCCAAGCGCGGCTTCACCAAGCCGAACGCCCGCCATTACGCGGTGGTCAATTTGGGCCTGATCCAGAAATTCGTCGACGCGGGCAAGCTCGACGGCAAGAAGGAGATTACCGAAGAGATGCTGGTGGCCTGCGGTCTCGTGCGGCGCAAGCTCGACGGAATCCGGGTTCTGGCCAAGGGCGCGGTGACGGCCAAGCTGAAACTGGCGGTGACCGGCGCCTCCAGACCGGCGATCGCGGCGGTGGAAAAGGCCGGCGGCTCGCTTTCGGTCACAATGGCGCCGGGCGCGGAATAACGGGTTGCCGGCAGCCATGAGGCCACTTACATAGGCATGAGTTTTCCAAGCGCCGCCCGACCGGAAAACGGTCCGGCGGCGCTGATCATGAAAGAGATCGCGAATGGCATCTGCTGCAGAGCAAATGGCGGCGAACCTCAGCTGGGGCGCCCTGGGCAAGGCCACCGACCTTCGCCAACGTATCTTCTTTACCGTCGGGCTGCTGATGGTCTACAGGCTGGGAACCTATATTCCCGTGCCGGGCATCGACGCCGACGCGCTGCGCGAATTCATGAAACAGGCGTCACACGGCATCGGCGGCATGTTGCAGATGTTCACCGGCGGCGCGCTGGGCCGCATGGGCATCTTCGCGCTGGGCATCATGCCCTATATCTCCGCCTCGATCATCATCCAGCTTCTGACGGCGATGGTCCCCGCGCTCGACCAGCTCAAGAAAGAGGGCGAACAGGGCCGCAAGAAGATCAACCAGTACACCCGCTACGGCACCGTGGCGCTGGCGACCTTCCAGGCCTGGGCGCTTGCGGCCAGCCTCGAGGCGGGCAGCCTCGCCCATGATCCCGGTCTGTTCTTCCGGCTGTCCTGTGTCGTCACCCTCGTCGGCGGCACCATGTTCCTGATGTGGCTCGGCGAACAGATTACCGCGCGCGGCATCGGCAACGGCATTTCACTGATCATCTTCGTCGGCATCATCGCCGGCATCCCCGGCGCGCTGGCCCAGTTCCTCAGCCAGGGGCGGGCGGGCAACTTTTCGCCCACCGTGATCATCGGCGTCATGGTGATGGTCGTCGTGGTGATCGCCTTCGTCGTGTTCATGGAACGCGCCCTGCGCAAGATCCACATCCAGTACCCGAGACGCCAGGTCGGCATGAAGGTCTATGACGGATCGTCCAGCCACCTGCCGATCAAGGTCAACCCCGCGGGCGTCATCCCGGCGATCTTCGCCTCGTCGCTGCTGCTGCTGCCGACGACCATCTCGACCTTTTCGGGTTCGCAGACCGGGCCGATCATGTCGACGATCCTGGCCTATTTCGGCCCCGGCCAGCCGCTGTATCTGTTGTTCTTCACGGCGATGATCGTCTTCTTCACCTATTTCTATACCGCCAACGTGTCGTTCAAATCCGACGACGTGGCCGACAACCTGAAAAACCAGGGCGGTTTCATTCCCGGCATCCGCCCGGGCGCCAAGACGATCGACTATCTCGATTATGTGGTGGCGCGGGTGCTGGTCGTGGGCTCGGGCTATCTGGCGCTGGTCTGTCTTCTCCCGGAAATATTGCGGGCGCAACTGGCGATTCCCTTCTATTTCGGCGGCACTTCGGTGCTGATCGTGGTGTCGGTGACGATGGACACGATCAACCAGGTGCAATCGCATCTTCTGGCCCATCAGTACGAAGGGCTGATCGAAAAGTCGCAACTGCGCGGCAAACGCCGCGGCAACACCCGAAAAGCGCCGACCCGGCGGTGAGACGCTTATGACCGATATCATCCTTCTCGGGCCGCCGGGTGCGGGCAAAGGGACGCAGGCGCAAAGGCTGGTCGCCCGGCGCGGCATGGTTCAGCTGTCGACCGGCGACATGCTGCGCGAGGCACGCACATCGGGAACCGCGATGGGCAGGACGGTTGCCGCCGTGATGGACCGCGGCGATCTGGTGACGGATGAGATCGTCATCGGCCTGATCGAGGAAAATCTGCAATCCGGCAAGGGCGGCGGTTTCATCTTCGACGGCTTTCCGCGCACGCTTGCGCAGGCCGATGCGCTGGGCGCGTTGCTCGAACGCTCCGGGCGCAGGCTCGATGCGGTCATCGAAATGCAGGTCGATGACGCAGCACTGGTCAAGCGCATCGCCGGGCGCTTTACCTGCGGCGATTGCGGCGAGGTCTATCACGACGACACCCGGCCCACCGCCCGGCCCGGAATCTGCGACAAATGCGGTTCGGCCAATCTGCAACGCCGCGCCGATGACAACGCCGAAAGCCTGAAGATCCGCCTGATGGAATATTACAAGAAGACCGCCCCCCTGATCGGCTATTACTACGCCAAGGGGGTTCTTCACCCGGTCGACGGGCTGGCCGCCGTGGATGACGTGGCGAAATCCATCGCCGATGTGCTGGATCGGCCCCGGGCGACTTGACGCCGCCTTCGAAACCCACTAGGTCACGGCGTCTCGCAAGAGAATCGGCCTGATTTATTTGGTGTTTGCCAATTCACGAAGGCCGAAAAGCCGAGCCGGCCCGAAGGCGCACGAGCCTCGGGTCGATGTTGTGAAAAAAGGTTCTGGCACGACGGAACCGCAACGAAAGGAAATCGCGCGTGGCACGCATTGCTGGCGTCAACATTCCGACGGGGAAACGTGTCCCCATCGCCCTTACCTACATCCATGGCATAGGCCCCGATGCCGCCCGCAAGATCTGCGAGGCGACCAATGTCGAAGCCAACCGCCGGGTCAACGAACTTTCCGATGCGGAAGTCCTGGCCATTCGCGAACATATCGACGCGCATTACACCGTCGAGGGCGATCTGCGCCGCGAAGTGCAGATCAACGTCAAGCGCCTGATGGATCTTGGCTGCTACCGTGGCCTGCGCCACCGCCGCAACCTGCCGGTTCGCGGCCAGCGCACCCATACCAACGCGCGCACCCGCAAAGGCCCCGCAAAGGCCATTGCCGGCAAGAAGAAATAAGGGGGCGTTGACAGATGGCTCGTGATAAAGTCCGCATCAAGCGCAAGGAACGCAAGAACATCGCCGCCGGCGTCGCGCATGTGAATTCCTCGTTCAACAACACCAAGATCCTGATCTCCGATGTTCAGGGCAACGCCATCGCCTGGTCGTCGGCCGGAACCATGGGCTTCAAGGGATCGCGCAAATCGACCCCCTATGCCGCCCAGATGGCCGCCGAGGACGCGGGCCGCAAGGCGCAGGAACACGGCGTGAAAACGCTAGAGGTCGAGGTGCAGGGCCCCGGTTCGGGCCGTGAAAGCGCCCTGCGCGCGCTGGCCGCCGCCGGCTTCAACATCACTTCGATCCGTGATGTCACGCCGATGGCGCATAATGGATGCCGCCCGCCGAAACGGCGCCGCGTCTGAATTGATTTCGCAGCCCGGATCGCGCGCAGCTGTGATCCGGGATGTATTCGTTTATTTCCTCGGGCGTTCCCGGATTTAGGACATGGGCCGGGAACTGGTATGGAGGCAGAACGCATGATCCACAAGAATTGGGCAGAACTGATCAAGCCGATGCAGCTTGACGTCAAACCCGGCAATGACCCGCAGCGTCAGGCGACGCTGATCGCCGAACCGCTGGAGCGCGGTTTCGGCCTGACGCTCGGCAACGCCCTGCGCCGGGTGCTGATGTCGTCGCTTCAGGGCGCGGCCATCACCAGCGTCCAGATCGACAATGTCCTGCACGAGTTTTCCAGCGTTGCCGGCGTGCGCGAAGACGTCACCGACATCGTGCTCAACCTCAAGGGCGTCAGCCTCAGGATGGAAGTCGAAGGGCCCAAGCGCCTGACGATTTCCGCCAAGGGCCCGGCGATCGTCACGGCGGGCGACATTTCCGAATCGAACGGCATCGAGGTTCTCAACAAGGACCATGTGATCTGCCATCTTGACGAAGGCGCGGATGTGTTCATGGAACTGACCGTCGCCACCGGCAAGGGCTATGTTGCCGCCGACAAGAACCGCCCCGAGGACGCGCCCATCGGGCTGATCCCGGTCGATGCGATCTTCTCGCCGGTAAAAAAGGTCAGCTACGAAGTGCAGCCGACCCGCGAAGGCCAGGTGCTCGACTACGACAAGCTGACGGTCAAGATCGAAACCGACGGATCGCTGACACCCGATGACGCCGTGGCCTACGCAGCGCGCATCCTTCAGGATCAGCTGTCGATCTTCGTCAACTTCGACGAACCTGAATCGGCGTCGAAGGCGGATGCCGATGACGGGCTTGAATTCAACCCGCTGCTCTTGAAGAAAGTCGACGAACTGGAGCTTTCGGTGCGCTCGGCCAACTGCCTCAAGAACGACAACATCGTCTATATCGGCGATCTGATCCAGAAGACCGAGGCCGAGATGCTGCGCACCCCGAACTTCGGGCGCAAGTCGCTGAACGAGATCAAGGAAGTGCTGTCGGGCATGGGCCTGCATCTGGGCATGG
>JAGRDY010000015.1 GCA_020446815.1 Paracoccaceae bacterium | reverse complement strand
CCCTGAACGGCCAAAAACCGCAAAAAAATCGAGGTGCCTCTTGTTCGGTTCGAAAAAGTTCCCTGTTTTTTTGCGCAGGGAATTCTTTCGCAACCCATTGATAAAGCTTGAAGATTCGGAGAGAAAATTGCTCAGAATGTCGAAATCTGAAGAATTTCCCTGTTAATTCCCTGTAAAACAGGGAAATCCAGCCCGAGACCGGCTAGCCCGAGACTGGCTCCACTGCCACTTCATTTTTCCCTCCGTAATATCAGTTACTTAGATCCAGATTCTGTCCCGCCGTGTCGAACGGGGGCAAAAAGTGGGGCGCTTGTGTTCTATTTCCGTCCGCCTCCGATCTTCGTTGAAGCCACTTGCACCGTCACCCTCTGGCTGGCCGCATTCGAGAGGCGGGTGACTTCCCTGAAAGCCCGGTGCCCGGCAGCGGTCCTTGAACTCAAATTCGGTGCATCCGAGTTCCGCCAGCCGCGCGGCAGCGACCTTGCGAAGCCCGTGAACGGAACTGTGCGGAAAGCCCGCGTCGTCGCACCACTTGCCGAAGAGGTTGCCGAATCCGGTATTCGTGAAGGGCCGACGGTCGCCGTTCACAAGGATGGCCAGATCGCCCGTCGTGCTGGCGTCAATGATCCGTTGAAATTCAGGAACAATCGGGATCGCCAGCCGGACGAGGCCCTGCCCCTTACCCTGTTCAGTCCCGGCATTTGGTGGATCGGGTCAAGGTTGATTCGATCCGGCTCTGAAATCCAGCCCTTGCAAATGTATTCGTGGGTGGTCAGGCCGCTGAGTGTCTTGAGTCTGCAGGCGAAGTTTCAACCGGCCACGAAACCGGGGGAACGCCACATGGCATTTGCGATGCCGCTGGTTGGGGGCAACCACCGCGTGTGTCAGGTCATCGGCCCGCGAGCGCCTGCATGACGCGCTGCCAGGTCAGCGCTCCGATCGGCTGGCCGTTGCCATTGACGACAGCGACGGCCTGATCGCCCTGGGCGAAGGCCGCAAATGCGGTTTCGACGGGGGCCTTGGCATCGACGCTGCCCGATGTGTCGACGCGGATTGTGCGATCAGTCAGCTGGCCGCAGGTCAGGATGCGGGCACGGTTCACGTCCTGGACGAAGCGGGCCACGTATTCGTCGGCCGGCCTTGTCAGGATCTCGGCCCCGGTCCCGGCCTGCCGCACCGATCCATCCCGCAGGATCGCGATGTGGTCGCCAAGAAGAAGCGCCTCGTCGAGATCGTGCGTGATGAAGATGATGGTCTTGTGAAGTTTCGACTGCAGGCTCTTCAGCTGGAGTTGCATGTCGTGGCGGATCAGCGGATCAAGGGCAGAGAAGGCTTCGTCCATCAGGAGGATCCCGGCATCCGTCGCCAGCGCCCGGGCCAGCCCCACCCGCTGCTGCATCCCGCCCGAGAGCTGGGCCGGGAAGCGGCTCTCGAACCCCTCGAGCCCGACCAGCGCCAGCTGTTCGAGCGCCCGCTGCTCAGCCTCGCGCCGCGCTACCCCGTCAATACGAAGGCCATACATTGCGTTGTCGAGCACATTGCGGTGGGGCAGGAGCCCGAACCGCTGGAAGACCATGGCGATCTTCCGGCGGCGGAAGTGGCGCAGGGCGGGCTCGTCAAGGTGCAGGATATCCTCGCCATCGACCAGGATGCGCCCGGCTGTCGGCTCGATCAGCCGGTTGAAGTGGCGGATCAGCGTCGACTTTCCGGACCCGGACAGGCCCATGATGACGAAGATTTCGCCCGCTCCGATCGTCAGGTTGATGTCATGCAGGCCAATGACATGACCGGTCGTTTTCAGTAACTCTGCCTTGCCCATCCCTGAGCGCACAAGGTCAAGGGCCTTCGCCGGCGTCTTGCCGAAGATCTTTGAAATGCCTTCGACGCGGATCCCGGGATCGGCCATTCAACCCTCCTGATGCAGATTTGCCTGCATGCGCCGGCCAAGCGCCTGTGCGATGCGGTCAAAGATGACGGCCAGGAACACGATGCCAAGCCCCGCCATCAGGCCACGGCTAACCTCGAGCCGTTGGATGCCCTGCAGAACCTGATAGCCAAGTCCCCCCGCCCCGATCATCGAGGCGATCACGACCATCGACAGTGCCATCATCGTGGTCTGGTTGATCCCGGCCAACACCGAGGGCAGCGCCAGTGGCAGTTGCACCGACAACAGCTGCTGGTGCGGCGAGGCGCCGAAGGCACGCGATGCCTCGAGGATTTCGGGGTCGACCTGCCGGATGCCAAGGTCGGTCAGCCGCACCGCCGGCGGCACGGCAAAGACGATCGTCGCCAGAAGTGCGGGGATCTTGCCCGGCCCGAACAGCATCACGAAGGGGATCAGGTAAACGAAGATCGGCATCGTCTGCATGATGTCGAGAACCGGCATGGCGACGGTGCGCAACCGGTCCGAACGCGACATCAGGATCCCGAGCGGCACACCGAGCGCGATCGACAGGACGGTGGCGACCACCATGAGAGCGATTGTCGCCATGGCGTCGTTCCAGATGCCGAGAA
Organism: Paracoccaceae bacterium; assembly: GCA_020446815.1. Lineage (GTDB taxonomy): Bacteria > Pseudomonadota > Alphaproteobacteria > Rhodobacterales > Rhodobacteraceae > Albidovulum. Next base: position 116,652 of record JAGRDY010000015.1, on the reverse strand, counting down.
GCCCGAGCGCCACCGTCAGCACCCCGACCAGTGCCGTGGTCCGCCAGTTGCGCGAAGCCCAGAACGTGAGGCCCATCAGCGCGGCCAGCACCACCCACCAGGGCAGCGCCTGCAACCCCTGTTCCATCAGGCGCAGCAGGCGCAGGACCGGCAGGAAGAACCATTCGAGCGTCTCGCCCCAGGCGGCAACCAGCGCGTTGAACGCCGCATCGAGTGCCTGGCCGAAGCTGCGGCTGTCCCATAATGGCGGGAAACCGGATTTCATGAGCGTATCCTTTCTGTCGGAAGTTGCCTTTCCGCGGCCGGGGCCGCGGAAAGGCACCTGATCCTGATCAGAGCCCGGCCTTCACCCTTTCGGCGACATCGGCGGGCACCCAGGTGGTCCAGACCTGCGGATAGTCCTTCAGGAAATGCACCGCCGTTTCCTCGGACGTCGCACCGTTGTCGTCACCCCAGGCCAGCACGGTCGAGATCTCGTCGTTTTTCACCTGGAACTTCGACAGGAACTCGGCCACGTCGGGGGCGTCCTGCTTAAGCTTCGCGACAACCGCCACCGCCACTTCGCCAGCGGGCCAGCCGGTTACCTGCGGATCGGCGCAGTTGGCATCCGTCATGCAGGTAAACTTTGCCCGGTCGACCTCGGGCGTGCCGAGCCGGACCATGTGGTATTTGCCCACCACATCCGACGGACTCCAGTAATAACCGACCCATGGCTGCTTGCGTGCCACCTGCCGGGCGATCGAGGCCTTCAGGTTCTCGCCCGAACCCGGCGAGAACAGTTCGTAGGTGTCTTCAAGGCCGAGTGCCTTGTAGTAGTTGGTGATGATCACCTCGCTCGCCCAGCCCGGCGGACCATTGTAGATGCGGCCCACGCCGGGGTTCGAAGCATCCTCGAAGACCTTCCAGTTTGCTTTCAGATCCTCGATCGTCTTGATCTCGGGATGTTCTGCCAGAACATAGTCGGGAACCCAGAACCCGTCCTCTCCCCCCGAGGCGAAGACGTCGGAGGCCTTGTAGACGTTGCCCTTTTCCTGCATCTGGTCCCAGGCTGCCTGCACCGTCGAGACCCAGAGTTCGGGCGCGATCGTGGGCTCGGACCGCGTCAACATCGAGGTCGCCGTCGGCACCGTGTCGCCCGGAACGATCTGCGCATCGCAACCGTAGCCATCCTTCAGGATGTGCTGGGTCACATAGGCGAGCGTCGATGCCGAAAGCCAGGTCATTTCGGCAATCGTCACCGCCCCCGCCGTGCCGCAGCCGGCGCCAAGGGCGGCATCGCCATGCACCATGCCGAAGGCGGCCAAAGCGGTGCCGGCGACGGTAAGTTTGAAATCCATCTTATCCTCCCATTGGTGTTGTCGTCACGTTTGCCGCGGCTTGCCGCCGCCGTCAGGCCGGCCGCGCGGGGCCAGCGATCCTCATCCCCGTACCGGGATTTCGTCGGTCTCGTAGAGAACATGGCGCACCTTGCCCCGGAACAGGGGAAGGAAGTTGCCAACATCCTCGCGTGCTGTCTGCCGGATCTCCGATGCCATCGCGCGGTCGAAGTCGGCGCGGTTTTCGAAGCCGAGCTCGAAGGCGTGGTAGTAGTCCGGGGCCGTGCCGTTCCAGGCCACGCCTTTCTGATAGCGCAGCGATTTCAGTCCGGGATAGCGCGCCACCAATGGCATGTGGACGTCCCGGACGTAGTCGTCGAAGCGCTGGCGGTCGGCCTCGGCAACGTCGCCCTCGTAATATGCGCAGAGCTTGAGCACGGATTTTCCTCTCCTTGTCCGGTCATGTGATCTCGAAGGTGCCGTCGAGTTCGACCGGCACGTTGAGCGGCAGCGAGTTGACGCCGACCCCGACCCGCGTGTGGCGTCCGTCTTCGCCGAAGATCTCGGCCATCAGGTCCGAGGCGGCGTTCATCACCCGCGGATGGTCGAGGAATTCCGGCGTGCAGTTGAAGAAGGCGTTGAGACGCACGACCTTGCGGACGCGGTCGAGGTCGCCACCGCAGGCGGCGCGAAGCTGGGCAAGGACATTGAGCGCACAGAGCCGCGTCGCGGTCTCGGCTTCCTCGACCGAAACCGTCTCGCCGATACGGCCGACATGCGCGAGCTTGCCGTCCCGGAAGGTCACCTGCCCGGCAATCACCACCTGGTTGCCGCTCACCACATAGGGCTGATAACTCGCCACCGGGACCGGCGGCTCGGGCAGGCTGATCCCCAGTTCCGCAAGGCGCGCATCAATCGTTCCGGCCATTCTGATCCCCTCTGCCAGCTTCCCGTACGGCGGCGTCTACCGCCACTCAGGGCTTGGGGACGATGATAGGGTACGTATGATTATTCCGACAAATTCAAAGGAAACATTGATTGATTAGTGATACGAATTAATATGAAGCTTGGGCCTCACGGTGCCGCTGTCAGTTCAACCTCGCGCGGGATCTGGGCGCGGATATAGTCCCAGACACGGCGTGCGCCCTGAGACAGGGCCTCGTTGCGCCGGCGGATCAGGCAGAGATGCCGGTAGACGACCGGATTGGTCAACCGGCGAAAGACCAGCTCCGATTCCACCGCCGCCGGCCGCGCCAGTTCCGGCAACAGCGTGATTCCCAGCCCGGCGCGCACCATGTCGAGCATGGTCACCATCACCAGCACCTCGCCGGCCGGGGTCGGGCAGCGTTCGACGAATTCCGGCGTGTCATGCAGCGCCGTGTAAAACCCGGTATCGGCGGCCATGATGAAGAGCCGCCCCTGGTCGATGCCGGCCCAGTTGTAGGGGCCATCCTCGCGCGCCAGCGGGTCGTCGCGGCGGCAGACGAGGCCGAAGCGGTCGGAAGTGAGGGGCGTGAATTCCAGTTCGGGATAGTCGCGCCAGACATTGCAGATGCCGAGTTCGACGTCACGATCCAGCACCTGCCGGTGAACCCCCCGGCCGTTGTCGTCGCGCAGCGTGATCCGGATGTCGGGATAGGCTTCGTGGAACCCCCGCACAAGCGCCGGCATCAGCCGCGTCGCCAGCGAGGGCAGCACCGCGATCGGCACCCGCCCCCGGCGCTGCCGGGCGGTCGCGGAGACATCCGCGAGGGCGCGCTCGAAATCGCCGATGATCCGTTCTGCGGCGACCAGCAGGGTCTCGCCGTCGACGGTCAGGGCCACCTGCCGCGTGGTGCGGTTGAAGAGCGCGACGCCGAGATGGTCCTCGAGCTGGCGCACGGTAACCGTCAGCGCCGACTGCGACAGTAAAAGTCTTTCGGCGGCACGGGTGAAGCTCGCGTCTCGGGCCACTGCAGCAAAGGCCCGAAGGTGACGAAGGTTTATTGCTGACTTCATCGTTCGTTCTACAAATTGATTATTAAAACAGATTAATATCGTAGACCTTTGCATTTCACAAATCAAGGGTCAGGCTGCGATGCTCCCACCAACAGGCACCACACGAGCCCGGAGGAGCAAGCCATGGCGGATATAAGTGTCGAATTCTGCGGCCTGAAGCTGAAGAACCCAATCATCGTCGCCTCGGCCGAGCCCAGCAACAGCGTCGAGAACATCAAGAAGTGCATCGACCACGGCGCAGCCGCGGTCATCACCAAGACCATTGGCGACATCCCGGGAATGCGCAAGCTGACCGAGAACTCGAAATACGCGATCCTCAACGACAAGGGCACGCTGATCCGCGGCAAGGTGCCGCGCTCGTTCGTGTTCTACAGCCGCTCGGGCTATGTCACCGAACCGGAGCAGGACTGGATTTCCTACCTGAAGGAAACCCAGGCCTATGCGGCGGCGAACGGCTCGCACATCATCGGTAACATCACCTCGGGCACCGTGGCGGGCTGGCGTGGGTTGGCGCGCATGGTCGAGGATTGCGGCATCCCGATGCTCGAGGTCAACTACCAGTGCCCGCACCCGACCGAACTGGCCGGCGGTGCCGAGGGTGTCTGGCTGGCGCAGGATCCGAAGGTGACTGCCGAAGTCACCCGCCAGATTGTCGATGCCGTGGACATTCCGGTCATGGTCAAGCTGACCCCGGAGTCGAACCGCATTACCGAGATCGCCAAGGCCGCGCTTGATGCCGGCGCTGCCTCGGTCGCGGTCAACAGCCGCTTCGTCGGCTTCGCCGTCGATATCGACAAGGCCGAGCCCTATATCGGCGGGCCGGCAGGCGTCGGCGGACCCTGGGTCAAATATATCACCCAGCGCTGGGTCAATGAAATCTACGACAAGTTCGGCTGCGAGATTTCCGGCTCCAACGGTATCTTTGATGCGCGCGACGCGATCGAGTTCATCATGTCGGGCGCCAAGGTGATGCAGGTCGGCTCGGTGCTGATGCTCAAAGGGGTCGAGTGGTTGCCGAAGGTGGTCGACGGCATGGCACGCTTCCTAGACGAGAACGCCTATCCCGACCTCGCGGCGATCCACGGCATTGCCTCGAAGCGAGCGCTGAAGACCCCCGCCGAAATGGTATCGATGGAGCCACTTTACTGTGAGATCGACAGCGCGAAGTGCAAGTATCCGACCTGCGATATCTGCATCCGCATGTGCTTTTACGACTCGCTGTTCTTCGGCGAAGACAAGGTCATCACGACGCCAGACAAGTGCATCGGATGCGAGCTTTGTTACAACGTGTGCCCCTTCGATGCGATCAGGATGGTGCCCAAGGCCGAGCGCGAAAGTCGCGTTGCCGCCGAATAGCGCACAGCCGATACCGGAAAGGAACTGACATGACATTCGTCGTCACGGAAAATTGCATCAAATGCAAATACATGGACTGCGTCACGGTCTGCCCGGTGGATTGCTTCTATGAGGGCGAGAACTTCCTGGTGATCCATCCCGACGAATGCATCGATTGCGGGGTGTGCCAGCCGGAATGCCCGGCCGACGCGATCTTCGCCGACGATGCGGGCGACTACGAGGATTGGGTTGCGCTCAACCGGCGCTATGCCGAGATATGGCCCGTGATTACCAGCCGGGGCGTTCCACCCCCGGATGCGGAACTGTGGAACGCGAAATCGGGCAAGCTGGCCCTCCTTGATCCTCGTCCGGGCGGTGTGGGGCTTGCGGCCCACATCGGTCAGCCGGCAACGGAAGGAAGAATTTGATGACTGAGCACATCCATTTCGGCGCCGTTGCCATGGCTCCGGTCCCCGTCCTCCCCGACGCCCAGACGGTGACCTTTGTGCGTCACTGGACGGACCGGCTGTTTTCCTTTCGGGTGACGCGTCCCAAGACCCTGCGCTTCCGTTCGGGCGAGTTCGTGATGATCGGGCTGCTGGACGACCGCGGCAAGCCCCTGCTGCGCGCTTATTCGATCGCCTCGCCGTCGTGGGACGAGGAACTCGAGTTCTACTCGATCAAAGTGCCCGACGGGCCTCTGACGTCGCGCCTGCAACACATCAAGGTCGGCGACCAGATCATCCTGAGGCCTAAACCCGTGGGTACGCTGGTCCATGACGCGCTGCTGCCGGGCCGCCGGATCTGGTTTTTGGCCACCGGCACCGGGATCGCGCCTTTCGCCAGCCTGATGCGCGACCCCGAGACCTATGAGAAATACGACCAGGTCATCATGATGCATACATGCCGCACGGTGGCCGAGCTGGAATACGGCCGCCAACTGGTGGAAGGGCTGAGGGACGATCCGCTGATCGGCGAGATGGTCGAGGGCAAGCTGCTTTACTATCCGACCACCACGCGCGAAGACAGCCCGCGCATGGGCCGCATCACGGACAACCTCACCAGCGGCAAGATCTTTGCCGACCTCGGCCTGCCGCCGATGGGTGCCGCAGAAGACCGCGCGATGGTCTGCGGGTCGCTGGCCTTCAACCATGACGTCAAGGCCGTGCTGGAAAAGTTCGGCCTGCACGAGGGCGCGAACTCGGAACCGCTGGAATATGTGGTCGAAAAGGCCTTCGTCGGCGACGGCATCTGAGCGGGGTGCCAAGGGACTGGTGGTGCGAGCGCCCATTCGAGAATGTTCGTCGAACTCTGGCGGTGAATTCTGTCAGGCTGCTGAAGAAGCCGGCCCTCGACGCGGTTGCGAGAACATGATTCACCTTCGGCGCAACACGGCACGGCAGCGGCGGCGGGATCTGGCGATGCGCAGGATGGACGAGGCGAGGAGGTCACTGTTCAGCTACGCTGATCCTGAGGAGCGTATCCCGGCGCGGCACCGCTGCGAGGGATCCGGCAGGTGGTGAATGACGCGCTCGCCAGCCTCGATGTGGCGTTCGAGGCGCTTACACCGATTTCGGCCACTCCTCGATCCCACCGGAGCGCCTGATCCGAGCAGGCTTGTTGCAAATCCTGTTCTCGGTCCGATCCGAGCGACAGTTGATGGAGCAGATGGATCACAACCCGAGTTTCGCTGGTTCGCGCGGCTCGGCATCGATGTCCCTGTTTGGGTGCCGACGGTTTCCGATAACGCCCGCGCGCCGATGTAATCGCTGCGCTGCCCTGAGGTCAGGAACATTCGCACAGGGCGGCCCAATGCATCCGCGACGGAGTGCGGCTTCGAGATCATGCCCCCCTTGGTGCGCCCGGTCAGCCATGATGGGCGGCCACGGTTTTCAATGTCGAAAATCCGTAGAGCGCCTCGAACCCCTTTTCGCGGCCATGGCCGGATCTGCCAACCCCGCCAAAGGGCAGTTCGACCCCCCCGCCGGCGCCGTAGTTGTTCAAGAAGACCTGCCCCGCCCTGAGTCGTTTGGCCAACCGCATCTGTCGCGCACCGTTTTCGGACCAAACCGCAGCCACCAGCCCGAATTCGGTGCCATTGGCGATGGCGACGGCCTCGTCTTCGTCCTCGAAAGGGATGACCACCTGTACGGGGCCGAAAATTTCCTCGCGCGACAGGCGATGGTCGGGGGGGACATCGGCCAGCAGGACCGGCGCGAGATAATGGCCGCCGGCCGGGGCATCGCTTTCGATGGTGCCCCGCGCGGCGATGGTCAGATCACCGGCCAGCGTCAGATAGGTTTCGACAATGCCCTTTTGCCGCGCCGAGATCAGCGGGCCAAGATCAAGATCGGCCAGCGCCGGACCGGTGCGCAGGGCGCGGTATCTGGCGGCCATCCGTTCGATCACCTCATCGCGGCGGCTGCGTTCGACCAGGATACGCGAAGCGGCCGAACAGGTCTGCCCCGCATTCTGGATGCCGGCGTTGACGAGGAAGGGCAGCGCCTTGTCGAGATCGGCATCGGCAAAGACCAGTTGCGGCGATTTACCGCCCAGTTCCAGCGTGACGGAAACGGCATTCTTCGCGGCATCGGCCTGTACCAGCCTGCCCGTCGCGACGGACCCGGTGAATGAGATATGCCGCACATCCGGATGCCGTGACAGGGCCGCGCCGGCCTCGGCGCCCAGCCCCGGAACGACGTTGATCGCCCCGGCGGGCAGGCCCGCGCGATGCGCCAGATCGGCGAAGGCGAGGGCGGTCAGGCAGGCCTCCTCGGCGGGTTTGAGCACGCAGGCATTGCCCATGGCAAGTGCGGCTCCGACCGAACGGCCAATGATCTGCATCGGGTAATTCCAGGGCACGATATGGCCGGTCACCCCGTGCGGTTCGCGCAGGGTATAGACGGTGTAGCCGTCGAGATAGGGAATGGTCTGGCCCGTCACCTTGTCGGCGGCACCGCCGTAAAACTCCATGTAGCGGGCCAGGGCCGCAACATCGGCGCGGGCCTGTTTCAGGGGCTTGCCGACATCCATCGACTCGATCTGGGCCAGATCATCGGCATGCGAAAGGACAAGCTGGCCAAGCCGTGACAGGATGCGGCCGCGTTCGGTCGCGGTCGTCCGGCCCCAGCCGCCTTGCAGGGCGCCCCCGGCGGCGGCGACGGCGCTGTCGATATCGGCCGCACCGCCTTTCGCCAGCAGCCCGATTTCGGACCCCGTCGAGGGGTCCTCGATCGGCAGTCCATCCCCGCCATGCGGGTCTGTCCAGCGGCCCCCGACAAAGATCCGAGCAGGATCGAACCAGAGTCTATCGCGAAGCATGAGCCACCTCTTTCCAGTCTTCGGGGATCACCGGCGCGGCGGCGATGAGCGCCCTGGTATACGGATGGCGCGGGTCGGTGAACACGGATTCAGTCGCCCCTTCCTCGACGATCCTGCCCGCGCGCATCACCAGAACCCTGTCGGTGACCGACCGCACCACGGACAGATCATGGCTGATGAAAAGATAGGCCAGGCCATGGCTTTCCTGCAACCGCGCCAGCAGATCGAGCACCTGCGCGCGCACCCGCACATCGAGCGCCGATACCGCTTCGTCGAGGACGATCAGATCCGGCCGGATGATCAGCGCGCGGGCGATGGCGATGCGCTGGCGCTGGCCACCGGAAAATTCGTGGATGTATTTGTCCATGTCGGCGGGTTCGAGGCCGACCTCGCTCAGGGCGGCACCGACCCGGCCGCGCAGATCGGCCGGGGCGCCCGTCAGATGAAAGGGTTCGGCCACAAGCCTGTGGACCCGGTGGCGCGGATTGAAGCTGCCATAGGGATCTTGAAACACCACCTGCACTCTTGCGCGCAATTCGCGCGGCACCCTGCGTCCGGCGGCCACTTTGACCCCCCCGAGATGAATCGCCCCGCCCTGGAGCGGGTCAAGCCCGAGAATGGCCCGGGTCAGCGTGGACTTGCCGCAACCGCTTTCGCCGACGAGACCGAGGCTTTCGCCGCCGCGGATCGTCAGGCTGACACCATCGACGGCGCGCAGGCGCGAATGGGCGGCAAAGAACGACGGACGTGGCAGGGTGTATTCGCGCACCACGTTTTCGGCCGTCAGAAGTGGCCGGCCCGAATCCCGCGCCCGGCGCGCGGGTTGATGCGCCGAGGCGGCGAACAGGCGGCGGGTATAGTCGTGGCGGTGCTGGCGGAACAGCGATCGTGTCTCGCCCTGTTCGACGATCCGGCCCCGTTGCATCACCGCCGTATGGGTGGTGCGGCCCGCCACCACCGCAAGGTCGTGGGTGATCAGCATCAGCGCCATACCCTCTGCGGCGGTCAGCCCGGTCAGCAGATCGAGAATTTGCGCCTGCGTGGTCACATCGAGCGCCGTGGTCGGTTCATCGGCGATCAGGAGTTTGGGGCGCAGTGCGATGGCCATGGCGATCGCCACCCTCTGACGCTGGCCGCCGGAAAGTTCATGCGGATAGCGGCTCAGGGGGAAACGGTCGCTGGACAGGCCGACACGGGCAAGCCTTTCCGCGGCCGCACTACGCGCGACGCTGCGCGTGGCCGCCCGGTGGATCAGCAGGGTTTCGGCCACCTGATCGCCGATGGTCTTCATCGGATTCAAGGCTGTCATCGGTTCCTGAAAGATCATGCCGATATCATTGCCCCGCAGCCTCGTGAGGCGTTTTTCGGGAAGCCCGACAAGGTTCTGCCCGCAAAAATCCGCTTTGCCTGACATCGCCGCCCCATGGGGCAACAGCCCCATGATCGCCAGCGCCGTCATCGATTTGCCCGATCCGCTTTCACCGACCAGCCCGAAAATGTCGCCGGGGGCGATGTCGAATCCGACCGACGACAGCACCGGCGTGTCATGGATGCGCAGCGACAGGTCGCGGACCGACAGAAGGCTCATGGCGCGCGCCTCGATCGGGGGTCGAGACGGTCGCGCAAACCGTCGCCGAGAAGATTGAGGCCAAGCACGGTGAAGACGATGGCGAGGCCGGGAAAGATGGCGACATGCGGGGCGAGGGTGACCATGGTCTGGGCCTCGGCCAGCATCCGCCCCCATGAGGCGGTGGGTGGCTGGGCGCCCAGGCCGACATAACTCAGCCCTGCTTCGGCGAGGATACCGAGGGAAAATTGGATGGTTCCCTGCACGATCAGGAGGTTGGCGACGTTGGGCAGGATATGTTCGATGGAAATACGCGCCGCCCCTTTGCCCGCCACTTCGGCGGCGCGGGTGAAATCGAGTGTCCAGAGCGACAGCGCGCCACCCCGCACGACGCGGGCAAACACCGGGATGTTGAAGATGCCGATGGCGAGAATTGCGTTGACTGCCGAAGGCCCGAAAACGGCGGTGATCAGGATCGCGATGACCAGCGAGGGGAAGGCGAAGACCAGATCATTGGCGCGCATCACCGCCTCGTCGATGAGGCCGCCGCGATTGGCCGCCGCCAGAAGGCCGAGAGGAACGCCCAGACCCATGCCGATGCCCACCGCCACGAGCGCCACCGCGATCGAGGTCTGCGCACCCGCCATCAACATCGAGCCGATATCGCGGCCGAAGTGATCGGTCCCGAACCAATGCGCGGCACTTGGCGGTTGCAGCTTGTCGGCAATGGCGAGCGCGGCGATATCGTAAGGTGTCCAGGCCAGCGACACCGCCGCGGCGCTCAGCGCGGTGGCCGAGAGGATGGCCCCGATCAGAAGCGGCAGCCTCATGCGCGCCTCCGCAGGCGGGGGTCAATCGCGGCATAGGCCAGATCGACGAGAAAGGTGACGAGGATGACGGCAAAGACCAGGATCATCACCACGCTTTCCACGACGATCAGATCGCGCTGTGTGATGGCCTGAAAGATCAGCCGCCCGAGGCCGGGCAGATAGAACACGTTCTCGATGATGATCGCGCCGGCCAGAAGGAAGGAAAACTGCATCCCGAGAATGGTCAGTACCGGGATCATCGCGTTCCTTAGCGCATGACGCAGGATGGTCTGGCGCCGGGTCAACCCCTTGGCGCGCGCGGTACGGATATAGTCCTGATCCAACGTCTCGATCAGCGCGGAACGCAACACGCGGGCCAGGATTGCCGCCTGTGGCAGGGCAAGTGCGATAGCGGGAAGGGTCAGAGCGCGCAGACCCGTGGCGATCCCTGCCTGCCAGCCGGGAAAGCCGCCGGCGGGAAACCAGTGCCAATGCAGCGCAAAGACCAGCACCAAAAGCATGGCAAACCAGAAATTGGGAAGGGCGATGCCGATTTGCGTGGCCCCCATCACCACACCGTCGCTGGCCCTTCCGCTTCGCGCCGCCGCCAGCAACCCCGTGGGAAAGGCGATCAGAATGGCAAGGGCAAGCGCGTAGACGGTCAGCGGCAGCGACACTGCCAGGCGCGCGGATACCAGCGCGGCCACCGGTACCTTGTAGGTGTAGGAAAGGCCGAAATCACCCGCCAGCATCCCCACGAGCCAGCCGAGATAGCGGGCTGGGGCGGAAGCGTTCAGGCCCAGTTGGTCGCGCAGCGCGGCCACGGTATCGGGGCTGGCGTTCAGGCCGAGCATGTAGGACGCCGGATCGCCCGGTACGACCTCGATCACCGTGAAGATGACCACGCTGGCGACCAGCAGGCTGAGCGCAAGCGAAATCAGACGTCTGAATATGAAGCGTATCATGCCCGGACCCTTTCAGCGACGAGGCTAGGGCGAAGGCGCGCGGCGGTCTAGCTGTTTGCCCGCAGCGTTCGATGGTGCGATGCCTTTTATGGCATGGAAGCAAGCAGCATTGGGCAAGTACGCCATGGGAGCGCCGCGATCCCGTTGACCGGCAGGCAATTTGCAAAGCAAATCGGCCGAGAGGGGCGCACACTGTAAGAACGGATATACAGCGATCGCGGGCTTCGATCGCGAAGCCAAGCCGAAAACTGGGGTCAATCGCAAAACGGTTGCGAAATTGACCCGCCGCCCGGTCGTCCCTCGTTCATAACGAGAGTCCTTGGGATCGATACTGGCCGTTTGCTGATAGGGCAAGCGCACTGCCGACAGGTATCACGCTTTCTTCATCGCTCCTCATCTTTCTTAGCAAGCCTTAACGGCGAGCGGGATCGAGACACCCGTTGAGGCCAGACGAGGCCGGTGAGTGTTTCACCTGTTCAGCCAAACCGGCCAAACCGGCCGGCCCCGCAAACAGCCTGTGGTGCGGGTTCAGGCCATCGCCTCAAGGCAGCGCCGGACCGCCGTCACCGCGCCCGGCGCGTCCTCGCCGAAACCGTCCGCGCCGATCGCGCGGGCGTAATCCTCGGTGACGACGGCGCCGCCGATCACGATGCGGACGTCATTGCGGCCCCGGAAATGCTCCACGACGGTGCGCATCTGCGGCTTGGTGGTGGTCAGGAGCGCGCTGAGACAGATGATCTTGCTGCCGCGCTCCACCGCCGCCTCGAACTTTTCGACCGGCACGTCGACGCCGAGATCGTCGACCTCGAAGCCGGCGCCCTTCAGCATCATCACGACAAGGTTCTTGCCGATGTCGTGCAGATCGCCCTTGACGCTGCCGATGCAGACCCGGCCGAGCGGTTCGTGATCGCTGGCCGCAAGGACCGGCTCAATGATGTCGAGCCCGACCTGCATGGCGCGCGCCGCGACCAACATCTCGGGCACGAAAATCTCGCCGGCAGAAAACAGCTGGCCCACATGGCCCATTGCCGGGATCATTACCTGCTGAAGCAGCGCCTCGATATCCTCGCCCTGATCGACCGCCTTGCGGGCCACCGTAACGACGCCGTCGCGGTTGCCTTCGACGATCGCGTCGTAAAGATCGTCCTTGTCCTCTTCGCTCAGCATCGGCCCTGCTTCCTTCCCTGTCGCGTGTGTCATCAGACGTGTTCCCCTGCAGCGGTGGCGACGACCGGGTCCGCCGTATTGAAGGCGCGGCTGGTGCGGTACATCGCGACGATGTTTTCGGGCGACACGTCGGCACAGATGTTGTGGACCGGCGCCATCACATAGCCGCCGCCGGTGCCCAAATCGGTGATCCGCCGCCGGACCTCGGCCTCGACGTCGCGCGGGGTACCGTTCGGCAGCACGTCATAGGTGTCGACTGCGCCCCAGAAGCTCAGATTCCTGCCGAACCGCTTCTTCAACTCGGCGGTGTCCATGTTCGCTGCCGAGACCTGGACCGGGTTGAGTATCTCCACCCCGTTGTCGATCAACTCGTCGATAAGCGGGCTGATCGAGCCGCAGCTGTGGTAATAAATCTTCGCCTTGGTCAGGCCCCGGACATGGCGGCACAGCTCCAGTTGATAGGGTTTCACCATCTCGCGGTAGGTCTTGGGCGAGATCAGCAGGTTGTCCTTGCCGGCCAGGTCGTCGGCAAGCTGGACGACGTCTATGAACTCGCCGACCTCGTGCAGGTAAAGTTCGACATTGCGCTTGCGCACGTCGAGCACCTTGCGCATCAGGGCGTGGGCGAACTCCTTTTCGGTGATCAGGTCGGTCATGAATTCCTGCAGGCCGCGCAGATACCAGGCCTGTTCGAAGATATTGCCGGGCGATCCAAGACAGCCGACGAGCGCATATTTGCCCTCCTCGTAGAGCTTCTTCGCGGGCTTGCGCAGCGCCTTGAAGTCGTAATTGTCGGCCGGGTCGGGCCAGGGGAAGGAATCGAGGTCGGCCAGCGTCGCCTCGCGCAGCGGATGGCCAAGCAGGTTGGCGTAGTCGCCGACGACGGAGCGGGTGACGCCCCATTCGTCGACGAAGGTGCCGTCGCTTTCGGGTGCGGCCAGCGTCTTGCCGATTTCGTCGTTCACCCGGCTCGCCGGACGGATGTGGCGGGTGTCGATGTCGAACGCCTCGAGCACTTCCTCGTCGATATAGGCGGTCTGCCAGGTGTGGGCCATGACGCGGGTCGGCAGATGCGTGAGGCCGAGATGGCGCTTGAGGCTCTCGTAGGCGAGGATCGACAGCGTCGTCTGGCGCCCGCCGAGATCGGCCGGATTGCGGTCCGGCTGTTCGTGGTTGAGTGCCATCAGCACGCGTTCCTTGTGGGTCGTCATGTCTCGAACTCCCTTATGGTTCGGTTTTCGTTCGCGCGCGCAATCGGTTGGTTCTCGGGGTCGCGGGGGGCGACATGGGTGAGATCGGCCATCTCCTACCCTCCTGCCGCCGTTGATCTGTCGCCCTTGCCTTCAAGGGTTTCGATGAAAGCTTCGAACTCCGCTCCGCTCATCGCCACCTGATGGCCCGCCGCGGGGAAGGCGCCGGCCATGATGTCGCGGATGTACTCGCCATAGGCGGCGATGCGTTCGCGCTGCATCCGGTCGCGCTCGGCGGCGAAGTTGCGATAGGTCTTGGCGTGGCGCGGAACGTGGCCGCGGTTCTCGCCCAGAAGGTCGGCCGAGAAGAGATATTGCGCGTCGCATTGCGCGCCCGAACCGAGCGAGATGGTAAGAAGCTGCGTGCGCCGCGTGATCTCGGCGGCGAGCCTGGCGGGGATCACCTCAAGTTCGATGGCGAAGGCGCCGGCATTCTCGAAATCCCGCACGGCCTGCCAAACCGCCAGCGCCTCGGCCGCACTCTTGCCGACGGCGCGGAAGCCGCCGGTCCAGGTTGCCCTGGGTGGCACCAGCCCGGCATGGGCGATGACCGGCACGCCTTCGCGCGCCAGAACCTCGATGATGGCGGCGCTCATCGCGCAATAGACGGACTGTGCGCCGCATTCCATCGCCTCCATCGCCTCGCGCAGCGCCTCGGTGGCATTGGCGTGGCGGCCCCATTTCAGGCCGAACTGGAAATGCGTCTGCGGCACCTGCCGGGGAAAGTCGCGGGTGCGCGGCGTGAACGCCGTCCCGATCATGTCCATCCCGGCTTCGGTGGCGGCCAGTGCCTCGGCCTCGCGCGTCACCTGGACGAAGGTGATCGGGCGCACGCCCCTCAACGCCCGCAGATCGCGGATGGTCAGCGCGCCGCTCATGACCCCATGATCCGCTTGCGGCGTTCCTTCATCCGTACGTTGGCTTCGGGCGTGCCGTCATGGAACGAGCCGAAGACCTTGTCCCATGGCACCTCGAGCCCGCCGTAATTGCACTCGAAATAGCGGTGGTGCATCTGGTGGTGAAAGGTGCCGAGGTTGAGCCGGTTGCGGTTCTTGACCAGCAGCCCTTCGAAGCCCGAATGCGTCGTCACCGCGGTCAGCACATAGTATTGCAGGTGATAGAGGATGTGGACCGGACCCGCCGGCACGATGAAGTGGATCAGGACCGAGCCGTAGTAGATGATATGCTCGACCGGGTGCATCGAATTGCCCGACCACGGCCCGACATTGATGTTGCGGTGGTGGACCGAATGCACCCGCTTGTAAAGCGGCGGCCAGTGCAGCGCGCGGTGAATCCAGTAGAAATAGAAACTCTCCCAGATCGGGACCAGGAAGAAGAGGGCGACGAACCAGACCGGGCT
Source organism: Paracoccaceae bacterium (assembly GCA_020446815.1). Lineage (GTDB taxonomy): Bacteria > Pseudomonadota > Alphaproteobacteria > Rhodobacterales > Rhodobacteraceae > Albidovulum. The sequence continues at coordinate 101,564 of JAGRDY010000015.1, read as the reverse complement.
ATCAGCCCAGGTCAGCACCGGCGCCCAGCCGTTGCCCATGGCCCAGAGCATCAGCACCTCGTAGAAGGTCCAGACCGTCACGCCGCTGGCCAGAGACCAGAAAACGTTGTCGCGGATCTGACCCCTGAGCGTGAATTGTTTGCCCTTCACCATCAGTGGGCGCGCGTCGTATCGCAGCCGCTGGCCCTGCGCGTTCCAGCGGTAGAAGTAGATGTGCAGCGCGCTTGCCACCACCGTAAGCAGCGCGATGTTGGTCAGCCAGACCTGCACGATCCAGCCGAAGCGCAGTGTCTGGGTCACTTCCAGCGGCGGCAGGGTCCAGAGAAGCGTCGCAAAGGCGATGGCGACGATGATCAGGCGTTCCGAAATCAAAAACCAGCTGTCCCAGGTCCAGCGCAGGATCGCCAGTGGCCGGAGCGGCCATTGAAAGAGCGGCGATACCGCCAGCGGCACCTTGGGGGTATAGTTCCAGCCCGGCAGGGCCGGCTTTGCTTCCTCTGATATGGCCATTGCGTCCTCCTGATCCCGCGCGCTGCAAGTATGGCATCTGGCGTACAATCTGAAAAACAGTATTATCCGTAATAAAACATCTGATAATCAGAGGAATTGATCCATGGATATTTCCTTGCGTGCCATGCGCTATGTCCGCGCCGCGATGCGGGCGGGCAGCATCGCGGCGGCGGCGGAGGAGTTGAACGTCGCGGCCTCGGCGGTGTCGGCGGCACTCGACCGTGCCGAAGAGACCTTCGGCGTGGCATTGGTGACGCGCGCCCGCGCCAAGGGTATCGCACCCACCTCGAGCGGCCATGTCGTGTTGCGCCGGATCGAGGATCTGCTGGAGCGTTACGAAGTGATGCTGGCCGACGGAATCGAACTCCGGTCGAGCCTATCGGGGATGTTGCGGATCGGTTATTACGCGCCGGTCGCGCCCGCCTTCCTGCCCAGGATCGTCGCGCCGCTGATCGCGGCCAATCCCGGTCTGACGCTTTCGCTCGAGGAATGCGACAACGACGCGGCGCAGGCCGGGCTTCTTACCGGCAGCTACGATGTCATCGTGTTCGTTGCCGACCTGCCCGTGCCGCAGATCGTCGCGGAAACCCTGGTTCATGCGCCAAGCTATTGCCTTTGCCCCGAAGGCCACCGCTTCGCCGCACAGCCTTCGGTCGCGCTCGCGGAACTGGCCGCCGAGCCGCTGATCATCCTCGACCGGCCGGTCGCCAAGACCCACTACCTTGACATTCTCGAGAAAAGCGGGCGGCGCTTCGACATCGTTGCGACTGCCAATTCGACCGAGATGGTCCGCTCTCTGGTGGGCGAGGGGCTGGGCTGCGCGCTTTTGAACATGCGCCCGGCGATAGCGTTCAGCTATGCCGGCAGCCGGACCGCATGTGTTCCGATCGGCGATAATCCGGCGGGCCTCACGTTGTCGCTGGGTCATGTGGCCGGCCCGCGCCGGCGTGCCGTGCAGGTCTTCGACGGCGCCTGCCGGCGCTTCTTCGGCTCGGCCGAGGGGCGCGGCTTTATCGTGCCCGCTTTGGCCTGAGCTACGGGCGAAGAAAGCCGCAAGATGCGCTGGGGCGCGCCTTCAACCCGCCGGGTCGCCTTTCCCGGCTTCCGGATCGGGGTCCGGGATGCTGGCCAGCAGCGCTTTCGTATAGGCATCTCTTGGTCTGGTCACCACTTCGGCGATGCCGCCCTGTTCGACGATGCGCCCCTTGTTCATCACCACGATCCTGTCGGCATAGGCTGCCGCGGTCGAAAGATCATGGGTGACCATCAGAATGCCCATTTCCGAGCCGCTTCGCAGACGGTCCAATAGCTGCAAGACACCGTTTCGCACCGATACGTCCAGCATCGAGACGGGTTCATCCGCCAGCAGCAGGTGCGGCCTGAGCACGAGGCTGGCGGCGATGGCAACGCGCTGCCGCTGCCCCCCCGACAACTCATGCGGAAATCGGTTCAGATACTGATCGGCCGGCGAAAGTTCGACCCGATCCAGCGCTTCTGCGACAAGGGCTTCACGTTCTTTTGCCGATGTGCGGATGCCATGCGCCCAGAGTGGCTCTTCAAGGGTCGAGCGCACTCTGAAACGAAGATCCAGTGCTTCATAGGGATCTTGATAGATCATCTGGACCTGGCGCCGTAACGGGCGCCATTGCCGGTGGCCAAGTGTGGACACATCGCGGCCATTCAGCAGAATTGAACCTCTCACAGGGCGCACCATCCCGAGGATCGCCTGAAGTGCTGTGGTCTTGCCGCTGCCCGACCCGCCGACAAGCGCGACCATTTCGCCGCGCGCGACGGTCAGTGAAAAATCGTTGACCGCGATCAACGCGTCCTGGTGCCGCCCGCGGAAATAATCCTTGAAGGTGCGGCTGCGAAGATAGGAAACAGTCAGGCCGTTGACGGATAGCAGCCTATCGGCCTTGAGCTGCCGTGGATCCGTGTCGGCCGCAGCGCGCGGCCGGGTCGCCGCGGCCCGGATGTCGGGGGCCGCCTCGAACAGCCTGCGGGTATAGGGATGCCGGGGCTGACGGTAAAGGTCGCTGACCGGCCCCTGCTCGACCACCTCGCCATCGAGCATGACCGCCCCGTGCTGGCAGGTTTGCGCAACAACGCCCAGATCGTGGGTTACCAGGATCAGGGCCAGATTGAGCCTTTCGCTGAGATCGACCAATAACTGCAAAATCTGCCTTTGAACGATGACATCGAGCGCGGTGGTCGGTTCATCCGCCAGAAGGACCCTGGGTTCGCAGGCCAGCGCCATGGCGATCATTGCCCGCTGTCGCATGCCGCCGGACATCTGATGCGGGTATTGGCTGGCGCCTGTCTGCCTGATTCCCACCAGATCCAGCAATCCCGCGACCCGATGCCTGGCATCTTCCCCTTTCGCGATACCGTGAATTTGCATCGCTTCGGCAATCTGCCAGCCGATCGTTCTGACAGGATTGAGGGCGCTCATCGCGCCCTGAAAGACCATGGAAATGTCTTTCCAGCGATGCGGTGCCACGGTTTGCTCGCCGCCGCGCAGAATGTCCCGATCATTCAGTAGGATCTGACCCGCGACCTCTGCCGAGGATGGCAAAAGGCCCATGGCGGCCAAGATCGTTGTGGTCTTGCCTGAACCTGATTCACCCACAAGGCCCAACCGGTCGCCCGGCGCCAGGTTCAGTGTCACCCCCCTGACCACATGCGATGTGGTTTGGGCCGCGCCCCTGCCGGTGTTGAACCAGACATTCAGATCGTTTATCGCCAGGACCCGCTCTGGGTTGGCAGGCGCCGTCATGTCGCGTCCGGCCCCCGACCGGCCAGCGGGCGCATCTTCCAGCCGTGGATCGACAGATAAGACACTTCGAGCCGCGGATTGAGCGCATCTTCGATCGACTTGCCGAGCATGTAAAACCCCATTACCAGAATTGCTACCGAGACGCCCGCCGGGACAATGGCCCACCAGGCGCCACTGCTGACCGCGGCACGGTCAAAGGCGTGTTCCATGATGGTACCCCAGGTGATGGCCGTCGGATCCGACAAGCCGAGGAACGCCAGCGCCGTTTCGTTGAAGATGGCAACCGTGATTGCCAGAACGGTATTGGCCACCAGCAAGGGGCCGACCTGCGGCAGGATATGGTGCAGGATGATACGGAAATGCGATGCCCCCAAAGATTCGGCGCGTTTGATGAAGATACGTTCGCGCAGGCTCTTGACCTGAGAGCGCACCAGTCTTGCCGTGCTGGTCCACATCAGAATGCCGATCACCACGATGACATGCGACAGGCTGGGCCCCCAGACCGCCGCGATGACGATCATCAGGACGATTTGCGGAACCACGAGAAAGTAATCGGTGATGCGCATCAAGACGATATCGAGCCACCCGCCGAAGTAGCCGGACAGCACCCCGACGGTTGCGCCAATGCCGATCGCGATCATCGTCGCGACAGCGCCGACAATCATCGAAATGCGCCCGCCGCGTAGAACCAGGCTGAGCACATCGACCCCGCCATCGTCGCAACCAAGCCAGTGTTGCGGGGACGGTGGCTCAAAGACGGCGCATGTCGTTTCGCGGGTGGGATAGGGTTCGATCAACGGCGAGATGAGTGCCAGAAGAACAAAGAAGGCAACAATGGCCGCGCCGATCAGCGCCGAACGATGCCGGATCGCCTGCCTCAGTACCGCCGAAACACCGACGTTGGCAATTGGTTCTGCGTATGCGGTTTGTGGCCGTTCATCCGTCATGAGGTGATCCGCGGGTCGAGTTTGAAATAGATGAGATCGGCGACGAGATTAAACGCGATGACGACGATGGTGATTGCCAGAAAGCCGCCCTGAAGCATCGGATAGTCACGTTTCAGCACCGCCATGTACAGGGTGCGCCCGATGCCGGGCCATGAAAAGATCACCTCGATCAGGATGGCGCCGGTCACGATCGTGCCAAGCGACATGGCGACAAGGGTAACGATGGGCAGCAGGGCGTTGGGCAGGGCATGGGCGCGGATCAGTCTTCGGCGGGAAACGCCCTTGGCGCGCGCCGTCAGGATGTAATCTTCGCCCAGTGTTTCAAGCATGGCCGAACGCACGATCAAGACGTTTTCGGCGAAAAGTGTCAGGACCAGCGTCAAGACGGGAAGGATCATGTGCCTTATCCTGTCGACCAGGTTTTCCCATCCGCTGCCGCCAATTGCGAACGGGTCGCTCATCCCCGCCGATGGCAGTGTGCCGGCGAAGAAGATGAGGATCATCATGCCCAGGAACTGCGTCGGAAAGGCATAAAACAATACCGCGATATTGGTGCCCAGGTGATCGATATATCCGCCCCGGCGCACCGCGGAAGCGACGCCCAGAACGATGCCGATGACAAGCGCCAAAACCGTTCCCGTCATCACCATGGGTATGGTGTTGGAAAATGCCACGACAAGATTGTCGATCACCGGCTGCCGGTTGGCGTAGGATATGCCCAGATTGCCATGCAGGGTTTGTTGCAGATAGAGCAGGTATTGCTCGCCCAGCGATTTATCCAGTCCAAATTGTGCGATCAGCGCATCCTTCAGTTCGCTGGACGCATTGGGGACGCGCGAAATCCGGCTCACCGGGCTTCCGGGAAGAACCCGGAACAGCAGAAAGTTGAAAGTCAGCGATACATAGACCGTGAGCAATGCGAAGCCGACCCGTTTCCATACATAGGGCGCAGATCGCATTTTACCGTTTCCCGAGTATTGACATCAACACATTATACTCAGTAGATTGATTAAGACGCAAGCCCCGATAGAGGAGCATAACCTGCAAGGGAGAAGTCGATGACAACCTTTCACAGAGCACGTTGGACCAGCATTGCCGCAGCTGGTGCCATTGCGATTTTCACAGTTGCCGCAAGTCAGTTCGCAATCGCGCCACGCGCCGCCGCCAGCGAGATACTGCGCATAGGCTCGACACAGCCCATTGACTCCCTCAACCCGTTTGTTTCCGATTCTGATTATAGCTCCGTACTTTATCAATATGTCTATCCCCACCTGACCGAATATGACTCAAAACTGGAAATCGTTCCCTCTTTCGCCAGCTCATGGGAGCTGTCCGGCGACAAGAAAACCTGGACTTTCCACACCCGGCCGGGGGCCAAATGGTCGGACGGCGAGCCTTTGACGGCCAGGGATGCAGCCTTTACCTTCAACATGATCCGTGAATTCCAGTCCGGGCCTACCGGTATTCTGGCGGGTTGGGTCGCGCATATGACTGATGCCACCACCAGCGACGACAACACGTTGGTGATCACTTATGAATCGCCGGTCGCCAACGTGTTGACCCAATTGCAGGCGCTGCCGATCCTGCCAGAACACATCTGGGCGCCTCTCGCCACCGGGGAGGGGGAAAATATCACCAGCTTTGCCAACGACGCGCCGATCGTTTCCGGCGGGCCCTTCATGTTGACCAGTTATCAGGTCGACCAGATCGCCCTGTTTGGCCGCAACCCCAATTGGTGGGGCGAGAAAAAACCCGTCATCGACGGGTTCGGGTTGCAGTTCTTTGCCAATGACGATGCAATGATCACCGCATTGGTAAATGACAAGCTTGACATGATCGGCGAACAGACGCCCCCGACTTCCGTCGCCACGCTGAAGGCGGCGGGCATGACGGTTCTGAGTGGCCCTGGTGTTGGTCTTAAGACATTGATAATCAACACAAACCCAGAAAAGGTGAGCGCCAAGGAGCTGCTTGACCCAGAGGTGCGCGAGGCACTTGAATACGCGATCGACAGGAAAACGATCGACAAGATTGTCTGGCTTGGCTTTTCGCAGCCGGGATCGACGATCGTTGCCCCGGCCACCGGTTTTCACGACGATGCCCTCAAGCCGCTGGAGTTCGATATCGCCAAGGCCAACGCGATTCTGGACAAGAAGGGGTTCAAGAAGGGCGAGGACGGGATCAGGATCGCCGGCAGCGGGCAAAGAATGGCGTATGAGGTGATCTTTCCGACCGAAGAAAACGGTACAGGGGATCGTGCGTTCCAGATCATTCAGGCCGGCTTCAAGAAGATCGGCATCGAGATCACGCAGCGCAAGATGGACCCGGATGCCGCGTGGGATGCGATTGTCGCGCCGGACGACAAATATCTCGACTACAACCTGGCGATGTGGAACTGGGTGCCGCCCGCCGAGCCCGACTTCGTTCTCAGTGTCATGACCTGCGCGGCATGGGGGGGCAACAGCGACAGCGGATACTGCAATCCGAAGTATGACGCGATGTACCAAAAGCAGGGGACGTTGCTCGACCCGAAAGAGCGAAGGGCCGAAATCAACAAGATGCAGAAATTGATCTACGACGACCGGCCCTATATCGTGCTGAACTATCCTAATGTGATCGAGGCCCATAGCCCGAAATGGGACGGTTTCGTGCTTTCGCCGCTGGTCGGGTCGGTCAACAATCTGTCAACGGAAACTCTCATGAATGTGCATCGGGTAGAATGACGGAACTCAAGGCCCGGTTTGGCAGTGACTGGGCCGATGCGCTGCGTTCGGACCTGGTGGTCCTGCCTGCGGTCACCGGGCCCGATGGCCCGGTTCTGGCGGTGGCCCCGCCCATCGGGGGGGCCGGTTTCGCGCCCGGATTGGCTGATCTGTTGCGCAAGGACCACCAGTTTGACGGTCGCGTCGGACAGGTTTCTCTGGCGATGGCGACCCCCGGCGTCGGGCCGGTGTTTTGTGCGGTGGGGCTTGGTGAAAAGGCTGCGGTCAGCTTCTCGATCGTTCGCGATGCCCTTTTTTCGGCAGCCCGGGCAATGGCGGGCTGGCGCGATTGCGCGGTCGTCCTCGGCGCGGAAACTGCACGGCCCGAAGGGTCGGTCCGGGCCGCTGTGGAAGGGTGGATGCTTGGCCGCTACGGTTATGCAGAAGGGCCCGACGACAGTGTGACGCTGGTGGTCGGCGAAACAGCCGGCCAGAAGGCAAGCCGGCGGGAATATGAGATCGGGCTTGCCACTTCCCGGAATGCCAACTGGGTGCGCAGGCTGGTGGAAACACCGGCGAATGAGCTGACGCCCGCCAGGCTGGCGACGATCATTGCCGGTCGCGCCCGCGAACTGGCCGTCGATGTCGATGTCTGGTCGGGCGAAGATCTTATGCGTCGGGGCTTTGGAGCGACTTTGGCCGTCGGGGCGGGCAGTGTGAACGCCCCCGTGGTCGTCGCGCTCAACCCGGGCAGGGCATCGGCGCGGCTGGGGTTGGCCGGCAAGGGGATTACCTTCGATTCCGGCGGGCTCAACCTTAAACGCGATCCGGCCGAAATTGCGTGGATGAAATCGGATATGGCCGCCGCGGCCGCAGTTGCCGGCGCCGTGTTCGCGGCGGCCGAACTGGGGCTTGACCCGGACGTCACCGCAATACTTCCACTTGCCGAAAACATGCCCGGCGGGGGCGCGCTTCGGCCCGGTGATGTCGTGTCACATCCCGACGGCCTGCGAACCGAAGTGACGGATACCGACTGCGAGGGGCGTCTGGTTCTGGCGGATGCCGTGGCCTATCTGGCAAAGGGCGGTGTCGCCGCGATTATCGACGTCGGAACATTGAGTGATGGTGGCGGGGTCGGGCCTTTGCTTTGGGGATGCTGGGCGACATCCGCCGGCCTGGCGGACAGGCTTGTCGCAGCCGGAGAAGCGGCCGGGCAGCCCGGCTGGCGTCTTCCCTTGCGCGACGAATATGACCGGCTGATCGCCTCGACAGTTGCCGATATCGCCAACGCGCCGCTCGACGTTCCCGACAGCGGCCAGCTGGCGGCAACCTATCTGCGCCGATTTGCCGGCGCGGCAGATTGGGCACATATGGACATCGGATCAAGCGCCTATCTCGAACAGGAATTCGCACCTTGGCCGAAGGGAGCGACCGCATCACCGATGCTGACGCTCTTGCAGTTGATGCTTGATCAAGGGCAGACCAAGCATGATGACACCTGAAATTGTTGCCGGGAAACTGGCCGCCATTGCCGAAGAATTCACGCATCACTGGCCGGTTCCCGGTGGAATCGTCGTCGCCGTCACACGCGATGGCACGCTATTCGAACTGCCGTTCGGGTTTGCCGATCTCGATGCGCGCAAGGCCGTTACTCGGGATCATCTGTTTCAGATAGGTTCTATCAGCAAGATCTTTGTGGGGCTGATGGTGCTTTTGCTTGCCGAACAGGGGAAACTCGACCTTGACGACAACGTCGAAAAGCACCTGCCCTGGTTTCGCGTCCGGTCCGACCATCCCCCGTTTACCCTGCGCCACCTGCTGAATCATTCGTCCGGCCTTCCGGCCAGCACCGATGCCTTGCCCGATGAACTGGGCCAAGCCTGGTGGCTGCGCGATCTGGCGACGGGTTTTGCGCCCGGCACGGCGTTTCACTATTCGAATATCGGGTACATATTGCTGGGACTGGTCATTGCCTCGGCGGCAGGGAAGCCGGCGGCGGGATTCTGCCGGGACGCCTTGCTCGATCCGCTGGGCATGACGGCCACCGCCCCGGATATACGCAACATCGACCGGCCCCGTTACGCGACGGGTTACGCGCCCGCCGCAGATGATCGCCCGTGGCTTCCCGGCGATCCCATGGCCCCGGCCACCTGGTTCGAGACGAATACCGCCGATGGCAACATCGCGGCAACCGGTCCGGACATGGGGCGGTTCTTGCGTATGGTGCTGGGCGCCGGCGATCTGGAAGGCCGCCGCGTGATCAGTGGCACGTCGTTTCAGGATCTCGTCGGCGCACTCGCGCCCGCAGGCGAACCGATTGTCGCGTTTCTGGGTCAGGCCGGTGTTGAAAGCAGCCGTTATGGTCTGGGCATCAACGTAGAAACGATCCGGAGGTCCGCCTGTTATACGCATGGTGGCGGAATGGTCGGTTACGGCAGTTTCGTTCTTGCCGATCCCGAGGCGGACATAGCCATAGCGGTGTTGACAAATGCCAACGGAGACTGCCCGGCGGCGCAGGTGATTGCGCGGATCGGACATGCGCTACTGACCGACGCAGATATGGCGGTCCCGCCGATCTCTCTCAAGCTTGTCGCCGACGATCCGGTGGCATTCGATCCTGCGATGATCGGCCGCTTCGTGGCGGCCGGTCAGGAAAGCGACCGACCCGCGATCACCGTCCGCCTGGATGCGGATGGCGCGGTGCTGCTGTCCAGCGGTGGCCAGACGGCGCGGCTGTTCAAGGATTGGTCGAACCGCTATGCCACCGATCATCCTTTCTTGGGGCGGTATCACCTCGGCTTTCACTTCATCGAAGGCAAGCCGGTCTGGACCCACGGTCCGCTGGAATTTCGCACATCACCTTCGCCCGAGGTCAGCCCTCCAAGCCACCTGAAAGGTTGCACTGGCCATTTCCGGTCTCATTCGCCCTGGTTCAGCAACTTTCGGATCGTGTTGCGCGCGGGGCGTCTTTTGCTGATCGCCGCAGGCGGTGTCGAAGCGCCGGTGGAGGAAGAGGAACTGGTGGAACTCGGTCCGGGCCACTTTCGCATTGGCAAGGATCCTTTCGCGCCTGAACGGCTGGTGATGGGGCCAAGGATCGCAGGCAAGGTGATTTCGCTCGAGCGCGACGGGACCCGCTATTCCCGGACCTTCACGGATTGAGCGGGGTGTGGAAAACAAGGGCGATTGACATAAGAATATACTCATTATAATAAGTAATGAAACGCTCTTCGCCGCTGGAGGATATCGGTGTCAAGCTACAGATCGCCCTCGAAATCGGCGCAAAGCAAACGGCTCTTCGAACGGGCGCGCGGAGTTATTCCGGGTGGTGTCAACAGCACGGCCCGCGCCACATGGTCGGGATGGCAGCCCTATCCTCTTTTCGTGGATCACGGCACGGGCTCGCGGCTTTTCGACGTCGATGGCAACGAATATATCGATTACCTTCTGGGCCTTGGCCCGATGATCCTCGGGCATCGGCCTGAAAAAGTCACCAAGGCGGTGGTGGATTTCATCGAGACACGCGGAACGGTATTCGCATTGCCGATTGCCGACGAAACCGCGCTCGGCGACAAGATCATCGCCGCCGTGCCGGCGATCGAACAGGTGCGGCTTTGCAATACCGGCACCGAGGCGGTGCTTTATGCAGTGCGCCTTGCGCGGGCCTTTACCGGCCGCAAGAAGGTGATACGCTTTGAAGGTATGTATCACGGCTTTTCCGACAGCGTATATTGGAGCAAACATCCGACGCTCGACGAGGCCGGGCCGGACGAGGCACCGCGACCGATCCCGCAAGGGCCAGGGATGCCAAGCTGTCTGGATGATACGCTGATCATCCTGCCGTGGAACGATGTCGGCGCCCTTCGTGCCGCAATAGAGTTGCACGGCGATGAGATTGCCGCCGTCATCACCGAAGCCGTCATGTGCAACACGGGCTGTATTCTGCCCGAGCCGGGTTATCTGGAAGCCATGCGCGAACTGACATCGGAAAGCGGCATCCTTCTGATCATGGATGAGGTCATCACCGGCTTCCGGCTTGGGCTCGGCGGCGCGCAGGGTCACTATGGAATTGAGCCTGACCTGTCCACCTTTGCCAAAGGCCTGGGTGGCGGATTTCCGGTCGCGGCCCTGGGGGGGCGCAAATCGGTCATGTCGCTTGTGGCAGATGGCACCGTGTCGATGGCGGGCACCTACAGTGCGAACGGGATCGCCGTTTCGGCGGCGAATGCGGCGCTTGACCAACTGGCCACGCCGGGGATTTACGAAGCTCTTCAGGCCCGTTGCCAGGTGCTGACCGATGGCTTGTCGAAGGCCGTCGCCGATAGCGGCATTGCAGGCTATGTCACGGCTATCGGTCCGGTGATGCAGCTTTGGTTCGCCGATGCGCCGATCCGCAATTATCGCGATGCCGCCCGCCATGCGCGCCATGACCTTTTCCGCATCTGGTGGGAAGAAATGCTTGATCGCGGAATACTCTTTCATCCGGGCGCATTCGAGAACCTGTTTGTGTCATTCGCCCACACGGATGATGACATCGCGCAGACCGTGGAAATCGCCGCAGAGGCTTTGTGCGCGCTGAAGGCGCGGATTTAGGGTGGTTCGGCAAGTTGCTGAATCGCCAAGACCCTGCCACGCTTTCTGCGTCCTCGGGTTTTTGGCGATATTTGATGGATCAGCTATTTCGCGAAGCGTCTCCAGCTCTGGCCGCGTTGGCAAGATGTCCCCTTTTGGCGGGGCGGCAGGCGTCTGAATCGAACTGGGTAATGTGATGACCGCCGAAACCGTCACGCTTGGCATCGATCTTGGCACCTCTGCCGTGAAATGCGTGGCTGTGTCTGCCTGCGGTGAAATCGCCGCAACCGGCGACGCAGCTTTTCCGACTGTCAGCGATCAGCCGAACCAGGCCGAGCAGAACCCCGCCGACTGGCTCGCCGCGCTGCGAGAGGCGATAGCTCAGATCCGCGCCCAGGTCGATCTCGAAATCACTGCGGTGGGCCTGACCGGCCAGCTTCCGACGCTTGTCTGCCTTGACGGGCAGGGTCCGGCTTGTGCCGCGATCACCTGGAAAGACAGCCGCGCGGACGCATGGGCGGGCGCGCATCTTGATGACGTCTCGCGCCAGCGCATCTACGAGCGCACCGGAATGCCCATCGACGGGCGATACCTTGCGCCGATGTTCCGCTACCACCGGCTCGATGAGGCGTACCAGGTCAGTTCCATCCTGTCGGCCAAGGATTACCTTTACTTTGCATTGACCGGTAGCCGCGTGACCGATCCGTCGACGGCGGCGGGTTACGGTGTTTTCAACATCCGGCGGAAGGCCTGGGACGACGCGCTGTGCGCACTATGGCCTGTCGATCCGAAATTGCTGCCCTCGATCCGCCCGGCCGGCTCGACCGGGGTAATGGGCAAGTCCGCGGAAAAGCTGGGGCTGCCCGGCTCCGCAACGGTTACGGTGGGTTGCGCCGATTCCGTGGCCAGCGCCTATGCGATGGCGGGCCGGGAAGAGGGCGTGGCGTGCATCGTCGCCGGCTCAAGTACCATCATCATGGATATCGTGCGCGAAATCTTGCCTGATTCCGAACGCCGCTATCTGCTGACCCCGTTCGCGATCGACGGCCTGTTTGGCCGTGAGATGGACCTGCTGGCAACAGGCACCGGGTACAGGTGGCTGAGCGATCTTTTCAACGTGACGGACGGCACGCTTGATTCGTTGGCCGCACAGTCCGAACCCGGTGCAAGGGGGCTGACCTTTTCACCCTATCTGGCAGGCGGCGAACAAGGGGCGCTCTGGGATCGCAATCTTAGTGGCGTATTGCATGGCCTGCGCTTGCAGCACAGCGCAAGCGATATCGCACGCGCCCATCTTGAAGGCGTTCATTTCGAAACCAGACGCTGCATCGACATCCTCGCGGAAACTGGCGATATCTCTCGTGTCATGGTGGCCGGGCATTTGGCGGCTCACCGTTCGACATTGCAGATGCTCGCCGATATTCTCGGGCGCCCGGTGGTACCCTACCGGCATGTTTCACCCGCCGCCATCGGGGCTGCATTTCTTGCCGCACCGCATCTGCTTCAGGCGCAACGCCACCACTCGGAAGCGCCGATCATGCCCTCCGAGGCCAGCCGTTCCTATGAGCGCCACTACAAAGACTATTGTCGGTTATTTCCGACGATTGCCGGCGCGGGGGGCATGTCATGAGCTTGCAGGCGGTTCATTGGGCGGCGGATCAGGATGAGTTCGCATCCGTCGCGTCAGGCATTCTTGCCAACCTGCTACGCAGCGGCAGGGAGATCAGCCTTGCCTTGCCCACGGGGCAAACGCCGATCGGGCTTTATCGCCAAATTGTTGGGCTTTGCCGGAAAGGCGACGTCAGTTTTGCGCGCACCAGACTGTTCAACCTCGATGAATACCTGGGCGCCTCACCGGATACACCGCAGAGCTATCATGCTTTCTTGCACCACCACTTGATCGACCACATAGACATTCCCGCGTCGCGGGTCAGATTGCTGCGCGGCGATACCGCAGATCCGGCTGCGGAGTGCCGATCCTACGACCAGGCGATCGAGGCCGCTGGCGGCATCGACATGGCCATTCTCGGCCTCGGGGCGAATGGCCATATCGCCTTCAACGAACCCGGCTCTTCCTGGAACAGCCAAACGCATGTCATCCGGCTTGCGGCGCAGACCCGGGCCGCGCACCGCCCCGATTTTTCAAACGCCGATGCCGTCCCGCGCTTTGGCATCACCATGGGCATCGCGACGATTCTTCAGGCGAAGAAGATCATGCTCCTCTGTGCCGGAAAAGGTAAAGAGCAGGCGCTGTCGATGCTTTTGGCGGGCCAAGGATCATCCGCCTGGCCCGTCACGAGCCTGATCGGCCATCCAGATCTGACCATCGTCGCGCAGGCCCGGCTTCGCGGTTCGCAAAACTTGCAGTCACCGGCTGGCCAGAACAATTCCACCCGTCAAGCCATTGGTCAGACCGCCTCGCGCCTTTGAATCGTCGCTGGGGGCCGACAAACGGGGCTGTCGAAGCAAGCAGATTTGAGACCGCCGGCGCGTCCGTCCGCGGGCCAGGGCCGCGCATCAAGGCCGGGGAAATGGTCGTGCAAGCGTTTCGGTAAAGCCGAGAGTCGCCAGAACCCCGCCGCGCCTGCGGCCTTGATCGCCAGCCGATTCTGTCGGTGGCTTGGCGCAGGGCGCCATGCGCTGGGCACGTCGGCTATGGCCGCCGTTCCCGGCTTCAGGAAGCGGCGCGGTTCGCGACATCGAGAACCTCCGCCAGAACGGATATGGCGAGCGTTCGCGGATCGCGGGCCGAAGGCAGCAGCCCGATTGGCCCGCGCAGGCGCGCCAGAGCCGCGTCCTCCAGCCCCAGCGCCGCCAATTCCCGCATCCGTGTCTCGCGCGCCATCATGCTGCCCTGGGCGCCGATGTAGAATGCCGGGCGCGACACCGCTTCGGCAAGGATCGGCGGCTCCCAGTCATGGTCGTGAAAGAACAGCACGATCGCGCTGCGGGTGTCGACTGCGATGTCGGCGGGAAATCCGGGCCGGTGCAGATGACGTGTATCGCAGCCGGCTTGTGCGCCATGGTCGAGCGTTTCCAGGTCTGGCGAAAGAAGGATGTTGGGGAAACCCGCCGAGCATGCCAGTGCGGCGAAGGTTCCTGCCTCGGGGCCTTTTCCGAAGATCAGAAACCTGATCTCGGGCAGGAAGCGGATGTTGAACGTGGTGCCCGCGGTTCCTGTCTCGGTGTCGCGGGCCAGCGCAAGTACGCCATTCACGGTGTCGATGGCCAGTGTCACCGGTAGCCTGGCATTGCGCCGATCGGCAAGTTGACCGAGGATCTTGCGATCCGGGCGGGGCAACAGCAGGACGTCGAGCCCGCCGCCGCAGGGCAGCCTGATGTCGATGAAATCCGAGCCGCGCCCGTAACGGATGGTTCGCGGTTGCCCGGAGTGGAGCGATTCGACGGCATGCAGCGCGATGTCCTGCTCGATACAGCCCGATGACAGGGAGCCAACGCGCTGCGCGTCGGCGAACACCGTCATCACTGCGCCGAGTGGTCGGTAGGATGGCCCCTCGACGCCGACGATCACCGCGAGCGCGCCGTCGCGTGCATCCGCGAGCAGGGCGTCGATCGGATCCGAGGTCAACCCTCTCGAAAACTGCGATTCATGCATTGCGGCACCCCTGGGTCGCGGCTGAATGGGGTTCGGCCGCACGCCTGCGTGATCGGGCGGTCAATGGTGTGTGCCGTGCCACGCAGGGCACCTGCGCGGGTTGCCGCCCTATACTGTCTTTTTGCAACATCCCCATCCTCCGTTGCGATTGCCGATCCTGCCGGTCTGGAGCCGGGAAGCCGCCGTGCAGCCGCCTTGCAGGGCGGGCCATTGCGGCGCCTAGACCATGTGGAACTGCTGAAGCTTCGCAGCGAGCGTCCGGCTCGCGCGGCGCAGGCTCGTGGCGACCTCTTTCACTGGTTTGGTGCGCATACGCTGCGAGAATCCCGAGATGCCGATCGCGTATCGCACACTGCCTTCGGCGCCCTGGACCGGGACCGCGAAGCTCAGCACACCTGGGTCGAGTTCGTTGTCGCAGACCGCGAAGCCCTGTTGGCGGATCCGCTCCAGTTCCTGCATGACCTGTTGCGGGTCGGTCGTTGTATCGTCGGTATAACGCGCCAGCGGCTGGCTTAGCAGCCGGTGCACGATGTCCGGTTTCTGATGCGCAAGGATTGCCTTGGCCGAGGCGGTTGCGTGGATCGGCATGACGCGCCCGGGCTGAACATAGGTCATTTCACCGTCATCTGGCACCGCGGTGGCGATCGATTCCACCGATCCCCCGTTCAAATGCGCCAGATAGGCGGTCTCGGAAAACTCGCGCACCAGTTCGTGCAACTCGGGCTCGGCCATGTCGATCACCGAGGGCGGCGCAACGGCGAGTCGGCAGAGCCGTTCCATCCGTGCGCCGAGAACGAAGGTCTTGCTGTCCGCCCGGCGGTCAACCAAACCGATCTCGCACAGCGCGTTGACCAGGCGATGGGCGCTGCTGGCCTGAATCCCCACGGTCTGTGAGATCTGGGTCAGGGTGAGGCCCTGAGGGCAGGACACCAGTACTTCGAGGATGCGCACATAGCGCGCCAATGGTGTGGTAGGTAACGACATTGAGCCTCTGATTTCCGATTAGTGGAATTACTATCTGAAATCCTGGGGTACAGCAAGTTATTCTCGCGCAAGGCCGGAAATTTTTTCGTATACCGTACAGGGCCCTGTAAATATTTGTATTAAAATATATTTACAGGCAAGGCACATCAAGCGTCAGTCATTTCCCTTGCCTTTCGCCCGCATCAGTGCGGCGAATCCAGAAGAATTCGCTTGACCGAATCATAGTTTGAGTTAAAAAATTTCGGTAAACGAAAAATAATTCCGATAATAGGAAATTACTAATGGACACCCCGATGGATACCCTCGTGAATTCCGCACACGCCCGCGACAAGCGCTCGCATCTGCACCCCTTCACCAATCTCGCGGCGCATGCCGATTGCGGCCCCACGATCTTCGCGCGCGGCGACGGCATCCACGTTTTCGACGACGAGGGGCGGGGCTATATCGAGGGGCTGGCCGGCCTCTGGTGCGCCTCGCTCGGCTTTTCCGAATCGCGTCTGGTCGACGCGGCGATGCGGCAGATGCGGGATCTGCCCTTCTACCACAACTTCGCCCACAAGGCGGTGGAGCCCGCGATCGAACTTGCCGATTATCTCGTGAACCGGGTCTCGGCGCCGATGGGCAAGGTGTTCTTCACCAATTCCGGGTCGGAGGCCAACGACACCCAGGTCAAGCTGGTCCGCTATTACAACAACCTGCGCGGCCGGCCCGAGAAGAAGAAGATCATCGCCCGGCGTGGCGCCTATCACGGCATCACGCTCGCCGCGGCGAGCCTGACCGGCATGCAATATGCCCACAACGCCTTCGACGTGCCGCTGCCGGGCATCCTGCATGTGACCTGCCCGCATTACTATCACCATGCCCGCGAGAACGAGAGCGAGGCCGAATTCGCCTCGCGGCTGGTCTGCGAGCTGGAACAGCTGATCGAGAGCGAGGGCCCCGAGACGATTGCCGCCTTCATCGCCGAGCCGGTCCTGGGCGCCGGCGGGGTGATTCCCGCGCCGACGGGCTATTTCGAGGCGATCCAGCCGCTTCTCAGGCGTCACGACATCCTGTTCATCGCCGACGAGGTGATCACCGGGTTCCACCGCACCGGCGGGTTGCTCGGCTGTGACACCTACGGCCTCTGCCCCGACATGATCTCGATGGCCAAGGCGCTGTCGGCCGGCTATCAGCCGATCGGCGCGGTGATGGTCTCCGACGCGGTGCACGAGGTGCTGGTCGAGGGCAGCCGCCGTTTCGGGCTCTTCGGCCACGGTTTCACCTATTCCGGCCATCCGGTGCCGGCGGCGGTCGCGCTCGAGACCCAGCGCATCTACGACGCCGACGCGACCGGGGCGCATGTGGGCCGCGTTGCGGGCCGCTTCCAGTCGCGGCTGCGCGCCTTCGCCGATCACCCGCTGGTCGGCGAGGCGCGCGGCGTCGGGCTGATCGGCGCGGTCGAACTGGTCGAGGACAAGACGGCGCGGCGCAATTTCGACGCCGCAAGGAAGGTCGGCCCCTGGGTGGCGAACCGCGCCCAGGAACACGGGCTGATCGTGCGCGCGCTGATCAACGACACGATCGCGATCTGCCCGCCTCTGATCATCACCGAACCGCAGATCGACGAACTCTTCGATGCCCTCGGCCGCGCGCTCGACGATGCGCTGGGCGCGTTCGAGATCAAGGGCTGAGGCGCCATGCGCGGGCAGGGTGAACAGATGAGCGGCGGATGGCGGGTCGGCATCGACATCGGCGGTACCTTCACCGACGTCGTCGCGGTGGCACCGGACGGCGCGACGACCCGGACAGCGAAGGTGGACACGCGCACCGACGACCGCGTTCTCGGCCTCCTCGCCGCGCTCGAGGCGGTCGGCCTCGGCTGGGGCGATGTCGGCGATCTCATTCACGGCACGACGATGGTTACCAACGCGATCGTTGAGGACCGGATGGCCGATGTGGCGCTGGTGGCGACGCGCGGGTTTTCCGACACGCTGGCGATCGGGCGGCAGAACCGGCGCCATCTCTACCGGCTGGATCTGGCGCCGAAGCCGGCGCCGCAGGTGCCCGAGGCGCGGCGCATGGAGATCGGCGGGCGCCTCGATCACACCGGGGCCGAGCTTGAGCCGGTGGACGAGGCGGGCATCGCCCAAGTGGCGGAGCAGATCGCCGAATCCGGCGTCCGGGCGGTGGCGGTTTCGCTTATGCATTCCTATGCCAACGGCGCCCATGAACGGCGCCTGGCCGAGGCGCTGAAGGACCGCGTGCCCTTCGTCGCCATGTCGCACAGGGTCAATCCCGAGGCGCGCGAATACGAGCGCACCGCGACCACCGCGCTGAGCGCCGGGCTGATGCCCCTGGTCGGCGACTATCTCGACCGGCTCGAAGCGATTTGCCCGAAGGCCACCCATCTGCACCTTTTCCATTCCGCCGGCGGCATGGCATCGCCGCGCGCGCTGCGCGACCTGCCGCTGGCGCTTGCGATGTCGGGCCCGGCCGCCGGCGTCGTCGCCGCCGGCACGCTCGCCCGCGATCTCGGGTGCGACCTCGCCATCAGTTTCGACATGGGCGGCACCACCACCGACATCTGCCTGATCCGCGACGGCCAGGCCCAGGTGTCGAGCGACCGCGAACTCGGCGGGCGGCCGATGCGCCAGCCGATGATCGCCGTCGATTCGATCGGCGCCGGCGGCGGCTCCATCGCCCGGCTCGATCACGGCACGCTCCGCGTCGGGCCGGACAGCGCCGGGTCGTTCCCCGGCCCGGCCTGCTACGGACGCGGCGGCACGCAGCCGACGGTCAGCGACGCGAACCTCATCCTCGGCTATCTGGAGCCTGAAAAGACCCTCGGTGACGGTCTCAGGCTCGACCCCGAGCGCGCGCGCGCGGCGTTGGCGCCGCTCGCCGCCCAGCTTGGCCGCCCGGTCGCGCAGGCCGCGCTCGGCGTGATCGAGGTCGCCAATGCCGCGATGATGCAGGCGCTGCGCCGCTCCACGGTCGAACACGGCATCGACGGCCGCGCGGCCACGCTCATCGCCTTCGGCGGGGCGGGGCCGATGCACGCGGTCGCGGTGGCGCGCGCCTTCGGCATGTCCCGCGTCATCGTGCCGGCGCATTCGAGCGTCTTCTCGGCGCTCGGCTGCGTCAGCGCCGAGATGTCCTATTCGCAGCAGCAGACGGTGCGGATGGCGGTCGGCGACTGGGATGTCGCGGCGCTGGAGCGGATCAGGCGCGATCTCGGGGCGACGATCAAAGCGCCGCTGCGCGCCTCGGGCATCGGCGATGCCGACATTGTCACGCGCGAGGTGGCCGCGCTGCGCTACAGCGGCCAGAGCTACGCGATCGAGGTCGCCGATCCCGATTTCGCCGACCCCGCGGCGCTCGGCCGCCGCTTCGTCGCACTTCACGAACGGCTTTACGGCTACGCCACCGACGAGCCCTGGCAGCTCGAGGCGATCCGCATGCGTGCCGCGGTGCCGCAACGGCGCGGCTGGTCGGGCGCGCCGGCGACGGCCCGCGCCGCGGCGCAGGCGGTCAAGACCCGGCCCTGCGTATTCGATGCGGCCGGCCCGGTGCCGACGCCGCGCTATCGCCGCGATGATATCGGCGCCGGCCAGACCATCGCCGGTCCGGCCATTGTCGAGGACGCATCCGCCACGATCGTCATTCCCCCAGGCGCCAGCGCATCGGCCGACGACCACGGGCATCTGCACATCGAGACCGGAGTGAGCCAATGACGTTCCGCATCGATCCCGTGACGCTCGAGGTGATCCGCAACGCGCTCACCGCCGCGGCCGAGGAAATATCGCTCGTCGTCATGCGTTCGGCCCGCTCGCCGCTGCTGCGCGAGGCGGGCGACCATTCCTCGGTGATCACCGATGCCGACGGCTTTCTCATCGCCCAGGGGCGCGACGTTCCCATGCATATGGGGGTGATGAGCTTCACCGTGCGGGAATTCCTGCGCCTGGTGCCGCAGGAGAGGCTCGCCCCCGGTGACGTGTGGTTCCTAAACATCCCCGCGATCGGCGGCAACCACCTGCCCGATGTCAAGGCGATCCGCCCGGTCTTCATCGGCGGCGGCCTTGCGGCCTTCGCGGTCAGCCTCGCGCACTGGGCCGATGTCGGCGGCGCGGTCCCCGGCTCCTACGTCGCGGGAGCCACCGACGCCTGGCAGGAAGGGCTGCGCATCCCGCCGCTGCGCGTCTTCACCGCCGCAGGCGCGGACGAGGAGAAGCTCGGCATCATCCTCGCCAATGTGCGCGGCGCGGCGGAGCGCAAGGGCGACATCCTCGCCCAGGTGGCCGCGACGCGGGCGGCCGAACTGCGTCTGCAGGAAATTGCGCGCCAGCACGGGGCAGGGCAGCTTCAGGTGGCGATGGCGGCGATCCACGACCGCGCCGAGGCGCAGATGCGCGCGGCGATCGCCGCGATCCCCGACGGCGAATACGCCGGCGAAGACAGCCTCGACGACGATGCAGGCGGTGGCGGCCCGGTGGCGATCCGGGTCCGCGTGCGGATCGCGGGCGACACCGCGCGCTTCGATTTCAGCGACTGCGACGATGCGGCGCGCGGGCCGGTCAACACCACGCCCTTCATCACTGCGGCATCGGTCTTTTATGTGATGAAGGCGCTCTTCGGGCCGGAGATTCAGCCGAGCGGCGGCTGCTACCGCCCGTTCGAGATTGTCACCCGGCCCGGCAGCGTTCTCGATCCCGGGCCGGAAAAGCCGGTCGTCGGCGGCAACCATGAGACTTCGCAGCGCATCGCCGATGCTGTGTTCCGGGCGTTTGCCGCTGTCGTGCCCGAACGGCTGACCGCCGGTGGGCCGACAACCTCTGGGCTGATTCTTTTCGGAGGGCGGCGCGCCGACGGCGCATGGACGACGCTTTACGAGACCCATGGCGGCGGTGAGGGCGCGCGCGTCGACCGCGACGGGGCGCCGGTGATCCGGGTGCATATGTCGAACGTGATGAACACGCCGGCCGAGGTGATCGAGGCGGAATATCCGCTGATGATCGAGGCCCAGGCGCTGCGCCGCGGCTCGGGTGGGGCGGGCCGCCATTGCGGCGGCGAGGGGCTGCACCGGGTCTACCGGGTCATGTGCGAGGACATGTCGGTGACCTCGATGTTCGAGCGCCGCGTGATCCCGCCCTACGGGCTGGGTGGCGGCGCGCCGGGGGCCTGTTTCCGCGTCGAGATCAACCCGCGGGACGGCGCGTCCTACGACCTGCCCGGCAAGGCCAACATCCGGCTCGGCCCCGGCGACCGGGTGATCGTCGACAGTTGCGGCGGCGGCGGCTACGGCCCACCCGCCGCGGCGGATACCAGAAAAGACAAAGACACTGCGGACCAAAGGAGAGAAATCGCATGAAGCTCAAGGGAAAGAAGGCCATCGTCACCGGCGCTGCCAAGGGTATGGGTGCCGACATCACCGCCACGCTGGCGCGTGAGGGCTGCGACATCGTTCTGACCGCGCGCGATACCGCCGCGCTCGACGACGTGGCCAGCAAGGTCCGCGACATGGGGCGCAAGGCGCATGTCGTCGCCTGCGACGTGATCGAGGAGGATCAGGTCGCCGCAATGGTCAAGAAGTCGCTTGAGGTCTTCGACGGCCGCATCGACATCCTGGTCAACGTCGCCGGCGTCACCGGCCCGATCGAGACCCCGGTGCAGGACATCAAGGTCGACGATTTCGACTATGTGATCATTGCCAACGAACGCGGCACCTTCCTGCCGATCAAGCATGTCACGCCGACCATGATCGCGCAGAAGGAAGGCAAGATCGTCAATATCTCGGGTACCTCGGGGCTCAGGGGCTATCCGATGCGGACCGCCTACAGCGCCTCGAAATGGGCGGTGCGCGGCATCACCCGGACCGTCGCGCTCGAACTCGGCAAGCACAACGTCAACGTCAACGCGGTCTGCCCCGGCATCGTCGAGACGCCGCGGATGATGAAACTCTGCGAGGGTAAGGCCAAGGTCCGCGGCTGGACGGTGGAGCAGGTCTATGAGGAATACGTCCAGGACATGGCGTTGAAGCGGGTGACCCTTGGCCAGGACATCGCCAATGCGGTGCTTTTTCTCGCGTCGGAAGATGCGCGTCAGATCACCGGCCAGCACATCGCCGTCGACGGCGGCTGGGACGTCTGACCATGGCCGGCGCGTTGCATGCAGAAATCGCCGGCGTGGCGATCCCGACCGACCTGCCGCGGCAGATGGTCATCGGCGGCCGCCAGGTCGACGCCGCCTCTGGCGACCGGATCGAGACCGTCGATCCGGCCACCGGCCGGGTCTTCGCCGATGTACCCGCGGGGACGGTCGACGATGTCGACGCGGCGGTGGCCGATTCCCGCAAGGCGCTCGTCGGCACCTGGCGTGGCACGCTGCCGGTCGAGCGCGGCCGCATCCTGTCGCGCGCCGCCGCGCTGATCCGGCGTGATGCCGAGCGGCTGGCGATCATCGAGACGCTCGACAGCGGCAAGCCGCTAGCCGAATCGCGCGGCGACGTGGCGACGGCGGCGGGTTATTTCGAATATTATGCCGGTATCGCCGACAAACTGCAGGGCGACAGCATCCCGCTCGGGCCGGACTACATGTCCTTCACGCTGCACGAGCCGGTGGGCGTGACCGCCCATGTCATCCCCTGGAACTTTCCGCTGGTGACGACCGCCCGCGGCGTGGCGCCGGCGCTTGCGGCCGGCAACACTGCCGTCGTCAAGCCCGCGACCCAGACGCCGCTGACCGCGCTGGCATTGGCCGATCTTCTGACCGAGGCCGGCCTACCGGCCGGGGTCTACAACGTGGTGACAGGGCGCGGCGGCACGATCGGAGACGCGCTGGTCGGCCATCCCGGCGTCGATCACGTGACCTTCACCGGCTCGGTGCCCACCGGCATCAACGTGATGAAGGTCGCCGCCGAACGGGTCACTTCGGTGACGCTGGAGTTGGGCGGCAAGTCGCCGGTCGTGGTGTTGGCCGACGCCGATCTCGACGCCGCGGTCGCGGGCACGCTGAAGGCGATCTACATGAACGCGGGCCAGGTCTGTTCGGCCGGGTCGCGGCTGGTGATCGAGCGCAAGGTGCATGCCGCGATGATGGAGCGCCTGGTGCCGCGGGCCAAACAGCTTTCGGTCGGCCACGGGCTGGGCGATCCGCAGCTTGGCCCGCTGGTCTCCGACAGCCATCGCCGCACCGTCGCGGGCTATGTCGAGGGCGCCAGGGCGCGCGGCGTCGCGGTTCTTACGGGCGGCGCGCCGATCGCGGTCGCGGGCTTCGAGGAGGGCTATTTCTACGCTCCGACGATTCTCGATGCGGTCGCGGCCCAGGATCCGGTGATCCAGGAGGAGATCTTCGGCCCGGTGCTGAGCGTTCAGGTCGTGGACTCGCCCGACGAGGCGATCGCGGTTGCCAACGGCACGCCCTTCGGCCTTTGTGCCGGCATCTACACCCGTGACGTGACCCGCGCGATGCGCTTCGCGCGCGATGTCGACGCCGGGCAGATCTTCATAAACCAGTATTTCGCCGGCGGCGTCCCGACACCTTTCGGCGGAACCAAGCTCTCGGGCTTCGGGCGCGAGAAGGGTCTCGCGGCTCTTGCGGCCTATTACCAGGTGAAGTGCATCACGGCACGCATCTGACGACAACGGATGAGGAAAATATCATGTATGGCGAATTCGACCTGACAATTCCCAAGACATTGCAGGAGGCGGTGAAATCCCTGACGGCCGGCGGCAAGCGTGCGGTGCCGCTCGCCGGAGGAACGAATGTGCTTGTCGATGTGCGTTCGCAGCGCCTCGCGCCCGAGCGGATCGTCGATCTCGGGCGTATCGGCGGGCTGCGCGGCATCACCGTCGACGGCGGGCGCGTGACGCTCGGGCCGCGCACCACGGTAAGCGACCTGCTTGCCTCGGAGGAAATCGCCGCGACCGCCCCGGCGCTGGTGGAATCGGCGCGCGTCTTTGCCGGCCAGATGGTGCGCAACACCGCCACGGTGGCCGGCAACATAGCCTGCGGATCGCCCGCCGCCGATCTGGTTCCACCGCTTCTCGCGCTCGATGCGGAGGTCACGCTGACCGGCACGACCGGCAGCCGGACGCTGGCGCTGTGCGATTTCTACACCGGCTACAAGTCCGATCAGCGGGCACCGGGCGAACTGATCACCGCGATCGGCTGGCCGGTGCCGGCGAAGGGCAGCTTCGGCAGCTTCTACAAGCTTGCCCGCCGCAAGGGCGATGCCATCACCGTTGTCGGCGTCGCGGTCGGCCTCGGCCTCAAGGGCGGGCGCTGCGTCGGGGTGCGCATTGCGCTCGGCTCGGTCGCGCCGACTCCGATGCGTGCCCGCAAGGCCGAAGGCCTGCTCGAGGGCGAGGCACCGGTGCCGGAGCGGATCGCGCGGGCCGCGCTTGCCGCGGCACAGGAATGCAGCCCCATCGACGACGTTCGCGCCACCGGGGAGTATCGCCGGAAGATGGTCGAGGTTCTCGTGGCGCGGCTGGTCAACAACGCCGTTCAGACCGGATAATGGAGGAGTGCGACAGATGAGCACGGAAAAGACGATCAACCTTCGCGTCAACGGCCGCGAGGAGACAGCCACGATCCCGCCGCACAGGACACTGCTAGAGGCGCTGCGCGGGCTTGGCCATGTCGATGTCAAATGCGGCTGCGAGAAGGGCGATTGCGGGGCCTGCGCCGTCCTTGTCGATGGCGAGGCGGTCGATAGTTGCCTGACGCTGGCCCAATCGGCGGAAGGGCGCGAAATCACGACCTTGCAGGGCCTCGGCACGCCGGAAGCGCCCCATCCGCTTCAGCAGAGTTTTGCCGAACTGGGCGCGGCGCAGTGTGGCTATTGCACACCCGGAATGATCATCGCGTCGGAGTCCCTATTGCGCAAGAATCCGGCGCCGAGCGACGAGGAGTTGCGCATCGCGCTCAGCGGCAACCTCTGCCGCTGTACAGGCTATGTGAAGATATTCGAGGCGGTCCAGGCGGCTGCCGCCGTGATGCGCCAGACGGGAGAGACGAAATGACCGCTCATGACACGATCCAGCCCAATCTGAGGTTCAGCCAGGTCGGCAAGTCACTGACCCGCACCGACGCGCCGGGCAAGGCCATGGGGCGCACACCCTATGCCGGTGACTATGTGATGCCCGGCATGCTGCATGCCAAGGTGCTGCGCGCCGATATCGCCAGCGCCCGGCTGAAACGGCTCGATGTGTCGAAGGCGCGCGCGCTGCCGGGCGTGGTCTGCGTGCTGACCGCCGCCGACATGCCCGATCGCACCATCGCCACCGATATTCCCGGCCAGACCGGGCGCGACCGGCTGAAGACCGAACAGCAGATCCTCATCAAGGAACGGGTGCGCTATTTCGGCGAACCGCTGGCGCTGATCGCCGCCGAATCCGCCGATATCGCCGAGAAGGCGCGCCGCCTGATCGAATTCGAACTGGAGCCGATCCCCGGCGTCTATTCCCCCGAAGAGGCGCTCGCGCCCGGTGCGCCGGTCGTACAGGGTACTGACAACGTCGTTTCCACCCACAAGATTCGCAAGGGCGATACCGATGCCGGCTTTGCCGAAGCCGACATGATCGTCGAGAACACCTATGTCACGCCCTTCCAGGAACATGCCTTTCTCGAACCCGAGGCCGGGCTGGCCTGGGTCGACGAAAACGAGGTGATCACCATCCGCGTCTGTACCCAGGTCATCGAACATTTCCGCGCCGTGGCAGACGCCATCGGCGTGCCGCACAACAAGGTGCGGATCATGGGTGCCATGGTGGGCGGCGGCTTTGGCGGCAAGGAAGACGTCACCGTCGAAACCTACCTTGCAATCCTCGCGCAAAAGACCCGTCGCCCGGTGCGCTTGGAATTCACGCGCGAAGATTCCTTTGTCGGCCACGGCAACCGTCACTCGATGACGCTGAAATACCGCACCGGTGTGAAGAGGGACGGCAAGATCACCGCGCTTGACGTGCAGATCCTGGCCGATGCCGGTGCCTATGTCTATCTCAGCCCCTATGTGCTGCTTTACAGCGCGGTCAACGCACCGGGGCCTTATCGCGTTGAAAACCTGAACGTCCATGCGCGGGCGGTGGCCACCAACAACATGTTCACTTCGGCATTCCGGGGCTTTGGCGGGTTGCAGGCCGCTGCCGGCTATGAGCAGCAGATGGACGAGGTCGCCAACGCGATCAGCATGGACCGGCTGGAGTTCCGGCGGCGAAACTACCTTCAGACCGGCGACCCCATTTCAACCGGATTCGTGCCCCCCAGCGCGATCTGGACGGAAAAATGCGCCGATCTCGCGTGGGAGGCATTGGGCGATCCGACGCCCTCGGAAGGGCCGGTCAAGATCGGCCGTGGTATAGGAGCGTTCCAGCAAAGCTATGGGCGGCTGACCTTCCTGCACGACACTTCCGAGGCATGGGTCGGCATCGAGATGGACGGCACCGTTACCGTACGCTCGGGCGTGACCGATATCGGCGCAGGGCAGGCTTCGTCGCTGGCGCAGATCGCTGCGGAAATCCTTGGCGTCACCTTGCCTAACGTGACTGTCTACAACTCGGATTCGCAGGTCACGCCACTGGCCGGGACAACCACGGCGACGCGCGCGCTTTACATGACCGGCAATGCCGCGCGCCTGGCGGCAGAGGCGGTGCGCGAGCGCCTGGCCGAGGTGGCCGCCGAGAAGTTCGGGGTGGATGTCGCGCAGATCGGCATGGAGTTCAACCGGGTCTTCGTCACCGATGACTCGGCCAAGGGCATGACAATCGCGGATCTGGTCAAGCTCGCCGCCTCGCGCGGGGTGCACCGTTCCGAACTGGCGATCTTCCGCGCGCCGTTCACCGATGTGCTCGACCCAGAAACGGGGCAGGGGCAGGCGCATCCCGACTATGCCTATGGCGCCCATGCCATCGAGGTCGCGGTCGATACCGAGACGGGCGAGGTCAAGGTGCTGAAGTCCGTCGCCGCCCACGATGTCGGCCAATGCATCAACCGCGCGGCGGTCGAGGGCCAGATCCACGGCGGCGTCCAGAACGGGCTTGGCTATGCCCTGACCGAAGAGATGCTCTACAAGGAAGGGCGCCTGATGACGCCGTCGTTCAGCGAATATCTGATGCCGACGGCGATGGACATGCCGCCGGTCGAATCGATCATTCTCGAATCGCGCAGCGGGCTGGGGCCGTTCGGGTCCAAGGGAATCGGCGAACCCTCGATGACGCCGGTGCCTCCGGCAGTGGCCAACGCCATCGCCGACGCCATCGGCGTGCGCGTCTTCGAGATGCCGATCACACCGGAACGCATCTGGCGTGCGCTCGAAGCGGCGCGTGGTTGATGGCGGGTATTTGGCGCGGCGAACTCGACAAGAGATTTGACATGCCATGTCGGTCCGGTGGCCCACACCTTCTGGCCGCCGGACAGCCTTGAAATTTTCCGCGAGCCGATCCGGGTAGCGAATGCCCAAAGCAATTTGTCGCAGGCGCATCGGGGGCGTCATCATCCCTGTTCGTTGCAGTCCGCGCGACACGAAAGTACGCAACAAACCGATTCAAGCATCGTCGAAGATGTTCGAAGGCAGGAATCGGCATAGCCATACTCTATCTAATGAACAAGTATAACACATTTTATCTGATGCTGCCCGCAATGTGATGTTGATCCCAATGAGCGCGTCTGCCGGCAGCGGCGGTGCGCAGGATCAACTCGGGGAATGACTCATGTCGGCAGCCTGGCAACTAGGGATAGACATCGGCGGCACCTTCACGGATGTGGTCGCGGTTGATCCCGCGGCCGGCAGCGTCAGGATGGCGAAGGTCCTGAGCCAGTCCGATCCTGTGGATGGGATCCTCGCGGCCTGTGGTTCGGTCGGCCTCGAACTGCCCGATGTGAGCGACATCATGCACGGCACGACCATGGCGACGAACGCCATCGTCGAGGGCCGGCTGGCACCCATTGCGTTGATCGCCACCGAGGGATTCGCCGAGGTACTCGACATCGGCCGCCAGAACCGGCGCGAACTTTACAAGATGGCCATGACGCCGCGTCCCGAACCGCTTGTTCCCGCCGAGCGGCGGCTCGAAGTCCAAGAGCGTATCGACGCCCAGGGCGCCGCAATCACACCGCTGAGTGACGAGGAGATCGCACGGCTCGCGCGTGACGTTAAGGCCTTTGGGGTGGAGTCTGTCGCGGTTTCGCTGATCCACAGCTACCAGAACGGCGCGCATGAATCGCGCATCGGCGAGGGCCTGAAAGGTGTCGTGCCTTTTGTGGCGTTGTCGCATCAGCTCAATCCCGAACCGCGCGAATATGAGCGGACGAATTCGACGGCGATGAACGCAGCGCTGATGCCGCTTGTCGCCCGCTATCTCGAAAGGCTCGTTGACCGGATCGGTTCGCGGACCGGGCTGCACATGTTCCATTCGGCCGGCGGGATGGCGTCGGCGGCCTCGATCTCGTCGCGCCCCCTGGCTCTCGCGCTGTCGGGGCCGGCGGCGGGCGTGGCGGCGGCGGCATCGGTGGCGCGCAGGCTCGATCTTGATCATGTCATCTCGTTCGACATGGGCGGCACGACGACGGATGTCAGCATCATTGTGAAAGGCAAGGTGCAGATCGACAGCAACCAGCGCATGGCCGGCTATCCGATCCGGCAGATGATGGTCGCGGTCGAGACAATCGGCGCCGGCGGAGGCTCGATTGCGCGGCGCGACGGAACGGCGGTGCGCGTCGGGCCGGACAGCGCGGGCGCCAGTCCGGGGCCGGCCTGTTACGGGCTGGGCGGCACTCAGCCGACCGTCGCCGATGCCAATATCATTCTCGGCTACATCGAGTCGGGGCGCGAACTGGGTGGAACCGTGCGCCTCGACGTGAAAAAGGCGGAACAGGCGTTCGCCCCCCTGGCGGATGCCTTCGGCACCACCATTCACGAAGCCGCGCTGGGCGTGCGGCGCGTGGCCAACGCCAACATGGCGCGCGCATTGCGCCGCGTCACGGTCGAGCACGGAGTCGATGCCCGCGCCTGCACACTGTTGGCATTCGGGGGCGCCGGGCCGATGCACGCTGTTTCACTGGCGCGCGAATTCGGTATCCGGAAGGTCGTCGTGCCGCGTTTCTCGAGCGCCTTCTCCGCTTTCGGCTGCATGACCGCCGAGATGAGCTATGCCGAGCAGCGGCCGTTGCACATGCAAAGCAAGGCCTGGAACGCGGCGAACCTGGCGGCCACCGTGGGCGCGATGGCCGACCGGCTGGCCGATCCTCTGGCACGGGTCGGCTGCGACCGCGCGGACCAGCGTGTGGCAGTGGCCGGATTGTTGCGCTACACCGGGCAGAGCGATGCGGTCGAGATCGCGCTTGCCGCGCCTTATGACCTGAAGGCGGTCGACGCCGCTTTCAAGGCCACGCATGAACGGCTCTACGGTTTCGCGACCGACGAGGCGTGGGAAGTCGACACGCTGCGTGTCACGGTCTCTTCGCCGCCCAAACAGGACCTGTCGTCGCTTGCCGCGCCCGTGGCCGGGGCGGCGCCCGAACCGGTAGCGCTGCGAAAATGCTGGTTTGAGGGCAATAGAGAACAAGACACCCCCTATTTCGACCGTGACCGGTTGCCAGTCGACTGGAAGGTCTCCGGGCCGGCCATCATCGAGGATGCCTGGTCGACCATTATCGTCGATCCGGGCGCGACGGCCTGGGTCGATGCACACGAGCATCTGCACATTGCCGTGGAGGAAGACCGAGCATGAAACCCGGACATACCACCAGACGCGACCCGTTCACGACCGAGGTCATCCGCAATGCGCTGACCGCGATTGCCGAGGAGATGTCGCTGGTCATCATGCGTTCGGCGCGCTCACCGCTCTTGCGCGAGGCGGGTGATTTGTCTTCTGCCCTGACAGACGCCGAAGGCGGGCTGATTGCGCAGGGACGCGACATTCCGGCCCATCTCGGGATCATGGGCTCTACGGTGCAGGAATTTCTCAAGCGGGTGCCCAAGGAACAGCTGCAAGCGGGTGACGTGTGGTTCCTTAATCTGCCAGAGGTCGGCGGAAACCACCTGCCGGATGTCAAGGCGATCCGCCCGGTTTTCGCCGAGGGGGCGGTGCAGGCCTTCGCGGTCTGCCTCGCGCATTGGGCGGATGTCGGCGGCGCGCGGCCGGGCAGCTATGTGCCCGATGCGCGTGACGCCTGGCAGGAGGGGCTGCGAATTCCACCTTTGCGGGTCTTCACCAAGGAGGGCACCGACCGCGAGAAGATGGATGTGATCCTTGCCAATGTACGCGGCAGCCAGGAGCGCGAGGGCGATATCCTGGCGCAGATGGCCGCAACCCGTTCGGCTGACGCGCGGTTGCAGGAATTGTTCGCGGCCTACGGCGCAGCGACGGTACAGTCGGCGATTGCCGATATTCATGACCAGTCCGAGCGCCAGATGCGCGCGGCGATCGCCGCGATCCCCGACGGCGAATATGCCGGCGAGGATTTTCTCGACCATGACGGCATCGGCGATCACCCGATCGCGGTGCGGGTGCGCGTCACCATCGCTGGCGACGAGGCGACGTTCGACTTCAGCGAAACCGACGATGCGGCCAGGGGGCCGCTCAATGCCACGCCGTTCACCGCAGGCGCCAGCGTCTTTTACGCGATGAAGGCGATTGCCGGGCCGGACATCCAGCCGAACGCGGGCTGCGGGCGGCCACTCAGGGTCATCACGCGGCCCGGTTCGCTGGTGCACCCGCCCTGGAGCCGGCCGGTGGTGGGCGGCAACCACGAGACCTCGCAGCGCATGGTCGATGCGATCTTCAGGGCGATGGAGGCGGTTGTCCCGGAACGGCTCAGCGCCGGCGGATCGACGACTTCGGGATTGCTGCTCTTCGGCGGGACAGACCCGCGTACCGGCGGCTGGACGACGCTTTACGAGGTGCATGCCGGTGGCGAAGGTGCGCGTGCCGAGCGCGACGGTTGCCCGACCGCGCGGCCGCACATGTCAAACGTGATGAACACGCCAGCCGAAATGATCGAAACCTTCTACCCGATCCGCATCGAGCGTCAGGCGCTGCGCCATGGGTCGGGTGGTGCGGGCCGCCATCGCGGCGGGCCGGGGCAGGAGCGGCACTACCGCATTCTCGCCTCCGAAATGGCAATGACGAGCATGGTCGAACGCAACGTGATCCCGCCCTACGGGCTTCAGGGCGGCGCGCCCGGAAAACCCTTCGAGATCACGGTCGAGAGGGCGAACGGCGAGCGCCGGCAGATTTCCGGCAAGACCCATGTGACGCTCTATCAAGGCGACTGCGTTATCATGAAATCAAGCGGCGGCGGCGGTTACGGCGCTCCGCCAGACCAGGCGAGAAAACAGGAGAAGTCATGAAACTCGAAAACCGCAAAGTCATCATCACCGGCGCCGCGCAGGGCATGGGAGGTGTGATCACCCGCAAACTCGCGGACGAGGGGGCCGATCTGTTCCTCACCGCCCGCACACGCGACCCGATCGAGGAACTGGCAAAGGAGTTGCAGGCCAAGGGTGTCAAGGCCGCATTCCAGGAGGGCGACTGCACCATCGAGAAAGATGTCGAGGCGGTCGTTGCCGCGGCTCTCAAGTTCTTTGGTGGCCGGATCGACGTTCTGGTCAACGCGGCAGGCGCCACCGGCCCGATCGAGACCCCGGTCTGGGAAATCGGGGCTGACGACTTCACCGACCTTCTGCGCAAGAACATCATCGGCCCCTTCCTGCCGATGAAACATGTAATGCCGACGATGGTCGCGCAACGCTACGGAAAGATCGTCAATATTGGTGGCGGATCGGGTCTGCGCGGCTATCGCTATCGTGCCGCCTACAGTGCGTCGAAATGGGGCGTGCGCGGTCTCACCCGCTCGGCGGCGCTGGATGCCGGCGAATACAACATCAACGTCAATGCGATCATGCCGGGTATCGTCGAAACTCCGCGGATGGAAAAGCTCTGCCGGGTGAAGGCCGAAAAGCGTGGCTGGACCTACGATCAGGTCTATGAGGAATATCTTGCCGAGATGCCGCTCCACCGCGTCACCTATCCCGAGGATATCGCCAATGCGGTCGTCTTCTTGTCCTGTGACGACTCCAAGAACATCACCGGTCAGGAAATGGCGATCGACGGCGGCTGGACGGCCTGACGTATCGCGAAATCGTGCGGGCGCCGCTTTGCGGTGCCCGGGCACGTCAAAGGACACGGGGACAAGATGTCGGGCAACCTACCAGCACATGCGGAAATCGTCATCGTCGGCGGCGGTGTCGCGGGGGCCAGCCTCGCATGGCAGCTCACGCGGCTGGGCAAGCGCGATATCGTCCTTGTCGAACGCGGAACGCTGACCTGCGGCACGTCGTGGCATGCCGCCGGTCTGATCATGCAGCTTCGCGCCTCGCATGCGATGACCGACCTGTCGCGATTCAACGCCGAAACCTATCCCGTGCTGGAATCGGAAACCGGCCTGTCCACCGGGTTCAAGCAGAACGGTACGCTGGCCATTGCCCGCAATGCCGACCGGCTGCATGAGTTGAAGCACCGCGCTTCGATAGCCAAGACCTACGGTATCGCCGCCGATCTCATCACCCCGCGCGAGGCCGGCGCGCTTTACCCCGGGCTTGAGACTTCTGTGGTCGAGGGTGCGCTGTTCATTCCCAAGGACGGCCAGCTCAATGCCGTCGACACCGTGATGGCCTTTATCGCCGGTGCCCGCAAGGGTGGTGCGCGGGTGTTCGAGCAAAGCCCCGTGACCGACATTGCCGCCCGCACCGGCGGCGGCTACCGTGTGACCACGCCGCAGGGCGCGACCGACTGTCAAACACTGGTGCTGGCCTGCGGCCTCTGGACCCGCGAACTCGCGGCGCGGCTCGGGGCGGTGGTGCCGCTCAACCCGTGCGAGCATTTCTACGTCGTCACCGACGCCCTCGACATCGCCACGCCCGGCCTGCCGGTGCTGCGCGACACCGACGGCTATGTCTACATCAAGGAGGATGCCGGCAAGCTTCTGGTCGGTGCCTTCGAACCGCGGGCGAAGCCGTTGCCGATGCGCGCCCTGCCGGCGCGGGCGGAGTATATCGAACTGCCCGAGGATTGGGACCATTTCGCGCTGCCCTATTCGAAGGCCTGCGAATCCGTGCCGGCGTTGGAGAAAGCGGGTATCAGCCACTTCATGAACGGCCCCGAAAGCTTCACGCCCGACGCGAATTTTGCCATCGGTGAAATGCCGGGCCTGCCGGGGCTGTTCGTATCGGCCGGCTACAACTCGGAAGGTTTCGAGATGGCCCCAGGTGCGTCGCGCGCCCTGGCGGAATGGATCGTCGAGGGTGAAGCCACGATGGATCTGGCCGATGTGGACGTGGCGCGCTTTCATCCCTTCCAGATGAACACGGCCTATGTCGAGGCCCGCGCCGCGGAATCGCTAAGCTCGATCTTCCATATGCACTGGCCCGGCCTTCAACGCCAATCGGCCCGGCCGGTACGCAAGAGCCCGCTGCACGACCGGCTGGCCGCGCGCGGCGCCTGTTTCGGTGAAACGCTTGGCTGGGAACGCGCCAACTGGTATGCGCCCGGTGGGATAGAGCCGCGCGACCACTATTCCTGGCACCGGCCGAACTGGTACGAACATACCGCCGCCGAGTGCCGCGCCACGCGCGGGAACGTGACATTGTTTGACCTCAGTTCGTTCGGCAAGCACCTGGTGCAGGGGCGCGATGCCTGCCGCCTGCTGCAACGGCTTTGCGCCAACGACGTGGACGTGGCGCCAGGGCGCATCGTCTATACCCACATGTTGAATCATCGCGGCGGGATCGAAGTGGACGTCACCGTCAACCGTCTGGCCGAAGACCGCTTCATGGTCGTTTCCTCGGCGGCGTTCCAGCCGCGCGACAAGGCGTGGATGGAACGCCATGTCGCGCCGGATGACAGGGTGTGCCTGAGCGACGTCACCTCGGGCTGGGCGGTGCTGTCGATTCAGGGGCCGAAATCGCGCGACCTGCTGCAAACGCTGACCGATACCGATCTGTCGAACGATGCCTTCCCCTTCGCCAGTTCGCGAGAGATCGACATAGGTTTCGCCAGGGTTCTGGCGAACCGGTTGACCTTCGTTGGCGAACTCGGCTGGGAACTTTACATCCCGTCCGAGATGGTTCAGGACATATACGACCGTATCGTCGCCGCCGGAGCGAAAGTCGGCCTGGTGCATGCCGGCTATCACGCGATGGAGCATCTGCGGCTGGAACGCGGCTACAGGGAATTCGGCCTTGACCTCACGCCCGACGACACCCCTTACGAGGCCGGTCTCGGCTTCACCGTGAAGCCAGACAAACCCGGCGGCTTCATTGGCCGCGATGCCATTGCCGGGCAGCGCGGCAGGCGGCTGGAAAAGCGGATGGTCCTGTTTCGCCTGGAAGACCCGGCGCCTGTCCTGCACAAGGATGAACTGATCCGCATGAATGGCGAAATTGTCGGTTATCTGCGCTCGGGTGCCTATAGCTTTACGCTCGGCTGCGCGCTCGGCATGGGCTATATCCGCCACCCCGAAGGCGTGACGGGCGACTTGCTCGCCAACAGTGAATTCGAGATCGAGATCGCCACCGAACGCTTCCGCGCGCAGGCGTCGTTGCAGGCTTTCTTCGATCCGAAGGGAGAAAGGGCGCGCGGCTGATCGCGGCCGGCATAATCGGAGGACGACATGAAACACAGCACTCCCAACTCACTTCAGGCTCGCGACGTGAAGTTCCAGCTTCACCCTTTCACCGATCTAGTCCAACTCGAAGAGAGCGGGCCGGTGGTCTTCAACCGGGGCGAAGGGATCTATGTCTACGACGACGACGGCAAGCGCTATATCGAAGGGCTCTCGGGGCTCTGGTGCGCGTCGCTCGGCTTCAGCGAAAAGCGGCTTGTCGCCGCCGCGACCCGTCAGCTCGAGACATTGCCGTTCTACCACAACTTCGCCAGCAAGGCGGTCGAGCCGTCGATCGAACTGGCCGAATTCCTTATCGAACACGCGCCGGTCCCGATGTCGAAGGTTTTCTTCACCAACTCCGGTTCGGAAGCGAACGACACACAGGTCAAGCTTGTTTGGTATTACAACAACATCCTTGGCCGGCCGCGGAAGAAGAAGATCATCGCCCGGCGCGGAGGCTATCACGGCATCACCGTGGCTTCGGGCAGCCTGACCGGGCTTCAGCACGCCCACAACGGATTCGATCTGCCCATGGCGGGCATTGTGCACACCGACTGCCCGCATCATTACCATCATGCCCGCGACGGCGAGAGCGAACGGGAATTTTCAGCCCGGCTGGCGGCCAATCTGGAGCGGCTGATCGACGAAGAGGGCGCCGACACCATCGGCGGCTTCATCGCCGAGCCTTTCCTTGGTGCCGGCGGCGTGATCGAGCCTCCCGAAGGATACTTCGAGGCGATCGCGCCGATTCTCGCGCGCCACGACATCCTGTTCATCGTCGACGAGGTGATCAGCGGATTCTTC
The DNA here is from genome assembly GCA_020446815.1 of Paracoccaceae bacterium. Taxonomy (GTDB): domain Bacteria; phylum Pseudomonadota; class Alphaproteobacteria; order Rhodobacterales; family Rhodobacteraceae; genus Albidovulum. The sequence continues at coordinate 66,008 of JAGRDY010000015.1, read as the reverse complement.
CGGACCGGCGACAGATTCGCGACCGAGACCTACGGGTTGAAGCCCGACATGATCTCGCTCGCCAAGGCCCTGTCGGCCGCCTATCAGCCGATCGGCGGCGTGATGGTGTCCGAAAAGGTCTATCAGATCCTTCTGGAAGGTAGCCGGCGTTACGGGACGTTCGGCACCGGTTTTACCTATTCCGGCCATCCTGTGCCGGCCGCGGTCGCGCTCGAGACGCAGCGCATCTACGAAGACCTCAAGATCGGCGATCATGTCAAGGCGGTTGCCCCGCACTTCCAGTCGCGGCTGCGCGCCTTTGCCGACCATTCGCTGGTCGGCGAAGTTCGCGGACTCGGTCTGATCGGTGCTGTGGAACTGGTGGAAGACAAGGCCGCCCGCCGCAATTTCGATCCGGCGCGCAAGATCGCTCCGCGGCTGATGGCGCTGGCCGCCGAACACGGGCTGATCGTGCGCGCCTTGCCCAATGACGCCGTGGCCTTCTGCCCGCCGCTGATCATCGACATAACGCAGATCGACGACATGTTCGACCGCTTCGGTCAAGCGATCGACGATCTGGCGCGGGAACTGGCCCGTACCTGATCTGGCCTTGAAAGAATGGAGGAAGCTATGCCGAGGGCGGACAAATGGAGCGTTGCCGACGACCTCGATCTAAAGATGGTCATTGGCGGCAAGCGGATCGAGGCCGCGAACGGCGCCAGAATCGAGACCGAAGACCCGGCGACCGGGCGGGTGATCGGCAGCTTCCCCGCCGCCACCGCCGACGATGTCGGCCGTGCGGTCGAGAATTCGCGCGCCGCGCTGAAGGGCGAATGGCGGGCGATGACGCCGACCGCGCGCGGCCGTGTGCTGGCGCGCGCCGCCGCGATCCTGCGGCGCGAGGCCGGGCGGATGGCGCGGATCGAGACGCTCGACAGCGGCAAACCGCTGCGCGAGGCGAAAGGCGACATGGAAACCTCGGCCAGCTATTTCGAATATTATGCCGGAATGGCCGACAAGCTGCAGGGCGACAGCATCCCGCTCGGGCCCGACTACATGTCGTTCACCCTGCATGAGCCGGTGGGCGTGACCGCCCATGTCATCCCGTGGAACTTTCCGCTGACCACGACCGCGCGCGGCGTCGCCCCGGCGCTGGCGGCAGGCTGCACCGCCGTGGTCAAGCCCGCTGCGCTGACCTCGCTCACCTCGATCCTGATGGCCGATATCCTTGAGGAGGCCGGGCTACCCGCGGGCGTCTACAATGTCGTGTCCGGGCATGGGCGCGAAGCCGGGGCGGCGCTTGTCGCCCATCCCGATATCGCGCATGTGACCTTCACCGGATCGGTCGCAACGGGTATCGGCATCATGCAAAGCGCCGCCAGTCATGTCGCGTCGGTAACGCTGGAGTTGGGCGGCAAGTCGCCTCTCGTGGTGCTGGCCGATGCCGATCTGGGCGCCGCCGTCGAGGGGACGCTGAAGGCGATCTACATGAACGCGGGCCAGGTCTGCTCGGCCGGGTCGCGGCTGGTGATCGAGCGCAAGGTGCATGCCGCGATGATGGAGCGTTTGGTGCCGCGGGTCGAGACGATGGCACCGGGCCACGGGCTCGACGATGCACCCATCGGCCCGCTGGTCTCGGCGGCGCAGCTGAAGATCGTGTCCGATTTTGTGGACGACGCCCGCAAGGTCAACAGCCTCAACGTCGTCGCCGGCGGGCAGCGGCTGTCGCCCGAGGGCATGGAAAACGGCCATTTCTACGCCCCCACGATCATCGACGATGCGCCTATGGACGCCCGCGTGGTGCAGGAAGAGATTTTCGGCCCCGTCCTGACCGTGCAGATCGTCGATTCCCCCGACGAGGCGATCGCGGTTGCCAACGGCACCGATTTCGGGCTTTGCGCCGGAATTTACACGCGCGACATTTCGCGTGCCATGGCTTTTGCCCGCGATGTTGACGCCGGTCAGGTGTTCATCAACCAGTATTTCGCCGGAGGCGTCCCGACCCCCTTCGGTGGAACCAAGATGAGCGGCTTCGGACGCGAAAAGGGGCTTGCCGCGCTGGCCAGTTACTATCGCGTGAAGTGCATCACGACGCGGCTGTAAGCGGCCGCCCTCTTGGCGAATAAAGTCTGACGCAAATGTCCTGGAAGGTCTGGCAGCGGCGCGTCAGGCGCGACGTTGGCGCCCGGACAGTGCACATATGTTGCTTGGGGACGTCATCCGCCAAGGGCCGGTAATGAATCCTGATCCCGTCATAGGTCATGTCTGAAAGCGGTCGCGTCACCAGGATCGAATAGCCGCGCCCCTGGCCGACGAGACTGCGAACCACCTCGAAGGATTGCGCCGCATGAGCGATCTGCGGAGTTATCCCCGCCACTTCGAACAGCGACAGGAAATAATGCTCGGCCGGCTTCGAATTGAGCAGGATGAACGGTTCATCGCGCAAGTCGGCGAGCGACACCGCGGGCTTGTCCAGCAGGCGGTGCCCATGAGGCAGCACGGCCTGTGGCGGTGCGGAATGAATGCGGAGTTTCAAGAACTCGTCCGGCAAATCTATGTCATATGCGAGCGCGACCTCGACCTCGCCGCTCGTCAGTTTCTCGAGCATATCGTCGACCGTGTCCTCGTGTAGCTGCAATTTCACCTTGGGGTGCAGGCGCGCGAATTCGGCGATGATCCGCGGCATGTAGGCAGGCGCGAGCGTCGAATAGCAGCCGACCGTCAGCATGCCGGTCAACTCCTGGCCCTGGACCCGTGCCACCGCCTCGAACTCCTCGGCCATGTGCAGAAGGCCGCGTGCCTGCGGCAGCAGCCGATGCCCGGCGGCGGTCAGCGATACCCCCCTCGCATGTTGGCGGACGAATAGCTCGAGATCGAGCAGTTCCTCCATTTTCAGGATCGCCCAGGACACCGAGGGCTGTGCAACATTGGCCAGCCGCGCTGCCTCGGCGATGCTGCCCGTCTCGGCGGCGGCTACGAAATAGCTGATCTGGCGAAGCGAGACCTTGAGCATGCGTTTCCCTTGGTGTGCTGAACATCACGAGATTTCATTCCAAGTATGTATCTATGTTATTGGGGGCGTCCATAGAAAACATATGCGATGCGGCATCTTGCCAGCGCGCACCTCGCGATTGCCTGAGTCATAGAGATATCCTTTCTAATGGAAAGATAAAATACATTTTTCGTATGAGTTGCGGCATGCAAGGCTTGGTTCCCAAGCGGACCCTTCAGAAAGGTCGTCCGACAGGTCAGTTCTGCGATGACCGGATCGCCGCAGTGGCTGAGCATGGAGACGAGAGTGAAACCTGCGGTTTTCGACTACCATCGCCCGGACAACATCGAGGAAGCGTGCGCGCTTCTCGCGGAATATGGCGCGGATGCGCGCGTTCTCTCTGGTGGTCAGAGCCTCGTTCCGTTGATGAACATGCGCATCTTGTCTCCGGCGGTGCTGATCGACATCAACCGCTGCCGCGATCTGGCCTATCTTCGCGAAGAAGGCGCCGCAATCGCCTGCGGCGCGCTCACCCGGCAGAGCGAAGCCGAGACAAGCGATCTTGTCGCCAGCCGGCTGCCGCTGATGTCGATCGCGATGCCGCATGTCGGCGTGCGCGCAAGCCGTAATTTCGGCACGGTCTGCGGCAGTCTCGCTCATGCCGATCCGCTTGCCGAATTGCCAAGCGTGGCGTCCGCGCTCGACGCGCGCTTCGTAATCGCCAGCAGCCGTGGCCGGCGCGAGGTTACCGCTGACGAATTTTTCGTTTCGGCGTTGACCAACTGCCTCGAGCCGGACGAGATGCTGGCTGAAGTCAAGATGCCCGCCATCGCCGAGGGCGCAGGTTGCGCCTTCCACGAGATCGCGAACCGCGCGCACGGTTTTGCCGTCGCGGGTGTCGCGGCCTGCGTCGAATTCGGCCCTGACGGGCGTTGCTCCCGCGCCCGGCTGTCGGCGATGGGCGCAGGCGATACCACGGCAAGGCTCAGCCCGGTCGAAGCGCTCATCGAAGGCCAGCGGCTCGACGATGCGCTGATCCGTGCGGCAGGCGCCGAGGCTGCGGTGGTGGCAGACCCGGCCGGTGACGTGCATGCAGATGCGGCCTATCGCGCCGAAGCGATCGGTTCGCTCGTCCGCAAGGTGTTGCGGCAGATGCAGGGGGCGGCAGTCGAAAGATGAACCGGGCCGAGCACCTAAATCCCTTCCGCCGCGGCGCTGCGGCACGGATCGCGAGGAACATGTGATGAGCGCGAAAAAGGTCACAGTCCGGATGAAGGTCAACGGCAAGGAATATGTCCGCGAGGTCGAGCCGCGCTATCTGCTGGCGGATTTCCTGCGCCACGAGCTTCAACTCACGGGCACTCACATTGGCTGCGAACACGGCGTCTGCGGTGCGTGTACGGTGCTCATCAATGGCAAGACTGGCCGGAGCTGCCTGCAATTCGCCGCAGCGCTTGATGGCGCAGAGATCACCACCGTCGAGGGCATCGCCGGCGATGGCCCGCTCCATCCGGTACAAGAGGCGTTTCACGATGCCCATGCGCTGCAATGCGGCTACTGCACGCCGGGTTTCTTGATGACCACGATCGAGTTTCTGCAATCGAACCCCAATCCTGACCGCGGCCAGATCCGGCAGGCGTTGACCAACAACATGTGCCGCTGCACCGGCTATCTCAACATCGTCGACGCCGTCGAGGACGCGGCGAAGCGGATGCGCGAGGGGGCGTGCGGGGCATGAAGGCGATCGAGGATTTCACGCTGATCGGCAAGACCGTCCTGCGCCGCGAGGACAGTTATCTGATGCGTGGCAAGGCGCAGTTCCTCGATGATCTGCCCGAGCCGAAGGGGTTGATCCACCTTGCCTTCGTGCTAAGCCCCTACGCGTGTGCCGACATACTGTCGGTCGATGCCAGCGCGGCAAAGGCATTGCCCGGCGTGATCGATGTGCTGACCGGCAAGGATCTTGTCGGTGACATCAAGACCTTTGCTCCGGTGATCGAGATCGAGGGCTATCGTGATGTGCGCCGCCCGGTGGTGGCGGTCGACAGAGTGAATTTCGTCGGAGAATACGTCGCGGTAATACTGGCCGAAAGCCCCTATGTCGCGCAGGACGCGCTCGATCTGGTCGAGGTCGATTACGATCCGCTGCCCGCGGTTGCCGGCATCGAAGAGGCCGAGGCGGCAGGCGCGCCGGTGATCCATTCGCATCTGGGCGACAATCACATCTTCAGGGCCGCGTTCGAAACCGAGGATTTCGACGCCAGGTTCGCCGAGGGTGACCTCGTGCTCGAGGAAGAGTTCCGCAACGGCAAGACCGCCGGTGGCATGATCGAACCCAGGGGCTGCATGGCCTGGCCCGACCCGGTCGCGACCAACTTTACGCTGTGGACGCCGACCCAGATCCCGCACATCGTGCGCACCGCCATCGCAGACCATCTCGACATCCCGGAATCGGTGTTGCGGGTGGTGGCGCCCGCGGTCGGCGGCGGCTTCGGCACCAAGGCACACGTCTTTCCGGACGAGTTGATCGTCGTCGCGCTGGCGCGCCGGTACGGGCGGGCGGTCAAGTGGGTTCAGGATCGGCGCGAGTCGCTTCTGACCAACATGCACGCACGCGGCCACATCCTGCATATCAAGGTCTCGGTCAAGCAGGATGGCACCCTTTGCGGCGTCTATCTGAACCTCAAGACCAACTGCGGCGCCTATCCCAACCATCCCTACTCGCCGACGCTCGAGGCGACGGGATGTGCGCGGATGCTGCCGGGGCCTTACCGTTTCCAGACCTATCGCTACGATGTCAGCTCGCTGATCACCAACACCTGCCCCACCGGGGCCAAGCGCGGCACCGGCCAGCCCTCGGCGTTTCTCGCGATCGAGGGGATGATGGACCGCATCGGTCGGCGCCTTGGCATCGACCCGGCCGAAGTGCGGCGGCGCAATACCGTGCGCCCTGAGGAATTCCCCTATGTCAACGTGGTTGGGGTGCGTTACGACACCGGCAGCTATCTGCCGTCGCTCGAACGCGGGCTGGAGATGATCGGCTATGACGCGTTTCGCGCCGCCCAGCCGAAGGACCGGTTGGTCAACGGCAAATACCGTGGCATCGGCATCTGCAACTATACCGAGGTTTCCGGCACCGGTGCGCCGGGCTGGCGCGTGCGCGGATTTGCCAAGATGCCGGGCTTCGACAGCTCGCGCGTGGTGGTCGAGCCCGACGGCAAGATCACCGTCTATGTCAGCCAGGCCGACGCGGGGCAGGGCCATTACACGACCTTCGCGCAGATCGCGGCCGACCGGCTCGGTGTCGCGTGCGAGGACGTGACGGTGGTCGAGGGCGACACCTCCAAGACGCCCTATGGTACCGGCACCTTCGCCAGCCGCGGCTCGGTCGTCGGCGGCGGCACCGTGATCCGCTGCAGCGAGAAGGTTGGCGTCAAGATCCGCCGCATTGCCGGCTATATGCTGGACGCCGATCCGGAACGCCTGGTGCTGAAGGACGGGCGGGTGGCCGACCCCGAGGACGCGGGCCGCAGTCTCAGCCTGCGCGAAGTCGCCGAAACCGCCTATTCGATGAACAATCTCGGCCTGCCGCAGGGCGAGGAGCACGGGCTCGAGGCGACCGACTATTACGATCCGCCGATGGTGACGATGGCCAACGGCACCCATGTCGTTCAGGTCGCCGTCGACCCGGAGGACGGCCGGGTGGAGATCGAACGCTATGCGGTGGTCCACGACTGCGGCCGGGTGATCAACCCCAGGATCGTCGAGGGGCAGGTGCATGGCGCCACGGTGCAGGGCATCGGCGAGGCGCTGATGGAAGAGATCGTCTATGACGCCGATGGCCAGCACCTGAACGCCAACCTGCTCGACTACCTGATGCCCACCGCGATGGATGTCCCCGAACTCGAGCTTGATCATATCGAGACGCCAAGCATCGACACCGTCGGCGGCATCAAGGGTGCGGCCGAGGGCGGGCTGACCGGCGCCGTGCCGGCGATCGCCAACGCGGTCGGCGATGCGCTCTCGGGCCTCGGTGTCAACATCACAAGGGTGCCGCTCAGGCCATCGTCTGTCTTCGAGCAGATCCGTCGGGCCTGTACCGAGAAGGAGGGCAGGGCATGATACTCGAAGGTGAAACGCTCATCCCCGCCAACCGCCGCATCGTGTGGAAGGCGCTCAACGATCCGGAGATGCTGCGCGCCTGCATTCCCGGCTGCAAGTCGCTGGACCGGCAGTCGGACACCGATTTCACCGCCTCGGTGCGCGCCGCCATCGGCCCGATCAGCGCCACGTTCGGGGCCAAGATAACACTGAGCGAAATCGAGCCGGACCGCGGCTACACGATTTCGGGCGAAGGCAAGGGTGGTGCGGCCGGCTTCGCCCGCGGCAAGGCAAGGGTCGATCTGGAGGACGAGACCGGCGGCACCCGCCTGCGCTACAATGCCGATGTCAATGTCGGCGGCAAGCTCGCCCAGGTTGGCTCCCGGCTGATCCAGGGCACCGCAAAAAAGTTGTCGGAAGAGTTCTTCGGCTGCCTGAGCGAGAAGCTCTCTGGCGCAAGCGCGCCGGACAAGGCGGCACCGCCGTCCGCGCCCGCCGTGGCGCCCGGCCGGTGGCTTGTGTGGGGTGCGCTCGCCATCGTTGTGGTGATCGTGCTCGGCTGGTGGATCGCCGGATGAGGCGATCGCAAGGACAGGAACGCGCGCGGGGCATGCGACGGCTTCGGTCGGGTGCCCCGGGGATATCAAGGCCAAGCCATCGCCGGTCGAGGTGACCGGGTGGCAACATGAAAAAGGGAGGAATGAAGATGCTAAACACATTGAATCGGCGCAGCCTGCTTGCGGCACTCGCGCTTTCGGCATCGGTCGCACTGGTGCCCGCAGGCGCCGGCGCCCAGGACAAGCAGAAGATCAAGCTCGGCTTCATCGGCCCGATCAGCGGCGGCAACGCCCAGCAGGGGCTCGGGGCGAAGAACGGCTTTCTGCTCGCCATCGACCAGGCCAACGCCGATGACTATCCCTATGAGGTGGAAGGCGTGGTGCTCGATGACGCCTCTGATCCGCAGACCGGGGTCGGTGCCGCGCTCAAGCTGGTCAACGATCCCGAGGTCGTTGCCGCGATCGGGCATTGGAACAGCCCGGTTGCGCTGGCAACGATCCCGGTCTTCAACCGCGCGCAGATGCCATTCATCGTCTGGGGTGCGATCAGCCCGAAGATCACCGACCAGAATCTGCCGGAAGTGACTCGCGTCACACCGACGCTGCTGGCCGAGAACCTGCCTCTGGCGCATTGGGCCGCCAGCGATCTCGGCGCCAAGAAGATCGCCATCGTATCCGATACCAGCGATTACGGCACCGGTAACGCGGATGCGTTCACGCAGTTCTTCACCGATGCCGGCGGTGCCATCGACTCGACTGACCTGCTGCCGGTGGGCACCACCGATTTCCGCGCCGTCCTGACCAAGATCAAGGACGCCGGGGCCGACGCGATCTATTTCGGCGGCGTCATCACCGAAGCGGGGATCCTGCGCAAGCAGGAAGAGGAGATAGGGCTGGATATTCCGATGATCGGCATTTCCGGCTTCTACGATCCCGAGTTCATCAAGCTTGCCGGCGATGCCGCCGAAGGCACGATGGTCAGCTATCCGGCGGCGCAGTCGAATCCCAGGCTCGATCAGATGCACGCCGACTATGACGCGCACGGTTTCGCCGAACCGGAAAGCCCCTACACCAAATATGCCTATGAGGCGACCAATATCCTCTTGACCGCGATCCGCGAGGTCGGCATCGACGACAAGGTGGCGTTGGCCAAGGCGATCCGCGGCATGTCCCATGAAGGTGTGCTCGGGACAACGACCTTTGATGCGAACGGCCAGACCGAGATCCCGGTCGAGGTCGAGATCAAGGTCGTCAAGGGTGGCGAATGGGTGACACTCGACAAGTGATCCATTGCGCGGCCGGCTGATCGGGCGCCGGCCGCGCATCCCTTTCCAAAACAAGTGACCAGGGAGGACCGGATGGATGCGTTCGTCATGCAGAACCTGATGAACTGGCTGGTTCTGAGCAGCATCTACGCGCTGGTGGCGCTCGGTTTCAGCCTGCTTTTCGGCGTGCTGAACGTGATTCACTTCTCGCATGGGGATGTGTCGATCGTGGCGCCATTCGTGGTGTTGGCCACGGTTCAGGCGCTCATCGCCACCGCGTTTCCTGCGGCGACGCCCGGCGCGCTTGTGCTCGCCTGTGCTGCGGCGATCGTCGTTGTGGGGCTGATCGGCGTTCTGGCCGACTGGCTGGTGATCCGGCGCTTTCGCAACGCGCCGGCGATGATGGCGCTGGTTGCGACCGTGGCGCTTGGTACGGTGATCCGCGAATTGATCCGCATGATCTATCCCCAGGGAAGCAATCCCAAACCTTTCCCGAACCTGATCGAAACCCGCCTCATGATCGGTGATCTGACGGTGCCGGTTTTCAGCCTCTTCGTCATCGCCGTCTCGGTGCTGATGATGATTGTGCTTTACGTTGTCATGCGCCACACTCCGCTCGGGATGCGGATCCGTGCCGTTGCCGAGGATCGCAACATCGCGCGGCTGATGGCGATCAGCCCCTCGCGCATCTATGCCGCGACTTTCTTCATCGCCTCGGCGGTGGGCGCGATCGGCGGCATCTTCTATGCAAGCTATGCCGGTGTCGTCCGTTTCGACTTCGGCATCCAGCTTGGCCTGATCGGCTTTTCTGCTGCGGTGATCGGCGGGCTCGGCAGTATGCAGGGTGCCATCCTCGGCAGCCTGCTGATCGCCGGGATCGACACGCTTGTGCAGGCGACGATGGCCGAAGGTGCGTCCTACCGGCTGGTCTTCGCGTTTCTGCTGGTCATCTTCGTGCTGGTGTTGAAACCCTCGGGCATTCTCGGCCGGACCGTCATGGAGAAAGTCTGACATGATGACCGGGACAAGCAAGATCACCCTTGCGGCGCGCCGTGCCTCCGGCGCGGACCTGGCGATCATCGCCGGAATCGAGCTTGGCGGCGCCTTGCTGCTCGGGTTCTTTCTTCTGACCGACGACTGGCGGCTGATCGTGGCGCTGCTCGCGGTGTTCGCTGCGGGCTTCGCGCTGCTCCAGATCCGCCCGGCGATCGAGGACCGCATCGTCAGCGCCTTCCACGCCGCACGCGCGCAGGCTCTCGGTCTCGGCGCCGTGGTCGTGCTCGTTTATCCGTTCATGATGCAGGGCAGCAGCTATGCGCTGCATCTTCTGGTCATCGCCCAGCTTTACGCGGTCCTTGCGCTCGCGCTCAATTTCCAGCTTGGCAGCGCCAACATTCCCAATTTCGCCACTGGCGCCTCTTACGGTATCGGCGCCTATTGTTCGGCTCTGCTGGCGATCGACTTTGGCGTGTCATTCTGGCTGACTTTGCCGATCGCGGCGCTGGTGGCCACCGGCTTCGGTTTCGTGCTGGGGTTCCCTTCGATGCGGACGCGCGAAACCTATCTGGCGCTCGTCACCATCGCCTTCGGCATCGTCGTCCATCAGCTTCTGAACAATTTCAGCTGGACCGGCGGGCCGAATGGCCTGGTCGGCATTCCGGCGCCGACGATTGCCGGGCATTCCTTCACCGCGCCGATCGAGCTGTTTGGCCAGCGCCTGCCGAGCCAGGCCAATTTCTACTACCTTGCCGCGGCGCTCGTGGCGCTTGCGATCGTCTGCGCGCGGCGGCTGCATGACAGCCGGGTCGGACTGGCCTGGAACGCGCTCAGGTGCGACGAACTCGCGGCGCGCTGCCAGGGCATCAATGTCGTGTGGTACAAGATGATGGCCTTCGCGGTCGATGCGTTCCTCGCCGCTTTCGCGGGGTCTGTCTATGCCGCCTATGTCAGCTATATCTCGCCCGACAACTTCACTTTTCTCGTCTCGGTGACCATCATGACCATGGTGATCGTCGGCGGAATGGACAATACGCTCGGCGTGATCGTCGGGGCGTTCCTGCTGACGCTCCTGCCCGAAAAACTGCGCATCTTCGCTGACTATCGCCTGCTTTTCGTCAGCGTCATCGTCATCCTGTTCCTGATCTTGCGTCCACAGGGTCTGTTTCCGCAGCGCCCGAGAAGCTACGGGGGGCGGTGATGTCTGGACCGGTTCTGGAGGCGCGCAATCTTTCCATCCGGTTCGGTGGCCTGGTCGCGGTCGCCGGCGTCGATCTCAGCCTGTCGGCGGGCGAGGTGCTTTGCATCATCGGCCCGAACGGGGCTGGCAAGTCGACGCTGTTCAACCTGATCTCGGGCATCTACCGGCCGAGTTCGGGTTCCGTGCATCTCGACGGGCGCGCGATCACCGGCCAGCCCGCCCACCGCATTGCCGCGGCGGGGATCGCGCGCACCTTCCAGTCGAGCCGGCTTTTTACCGACCTCACGCTGGTCGACAACGTCGTGATCGGCATGCATTGCCGGACCCGCAGCGGTGTGCTTGACGCGCTTTTGCGGCCGCGCCATGCCCGCGCCGAACTGGAGGCGGCGGCCGAGCGCGCGGGAGAGCTTCTGCGCCTGGTCTCGCCCGATCTCTACCAGCGCCGCCACACGCTCGCCGGGGCCCTGCCGCAGGCCGATCGGCGGCGGCTGGAAATCGCCCGCGCGCTTGCATCCGAGCCGAAGGTCATCATGCTCGACGAGCCATCCTCGGGCATGGACGACCGTGACACAGACGCCTTGATCGAGGATATCCATATGACGATGGCCGAGCGCCCCGGCCTGTCCTACATTATCATCGAACACGACATGCGGCTTGTTGCGGCGCTTCCCGAACGGGTGATGGTGATCGACTATGGCGCAAAGATCGCCGAGGGGCCCTTCGCCGAGGTGCGGCAGGACCGGCGTGTCCAGGAGGCCTATCTTGGCCAGAGGGCGGCCCATGCTTGAGCTTTCCGCAATCTCGACGAGTTACGGGGCGGTACCGATGCTGCGCGATCTGTCTCTGACCGTGGCGAAGGGCGAACTCGTCTGCCTGCTCGGCCCGAATGGTGCGGGCAAGAGCACCACCTTCAACACGATCTGCGGCCTGATCGCGCCAGATCGGGGCCAGCTGAGGGTGATGGGCCAGAACGTTGCGGCGATCGGGGCCGAGCGGCTGGGCGCGCTTGGTGTGGGCTTCGTGCCCGAGGGCCGGCGGCTCTTCCCCTCGCTCACCGTGCGGCAGAACCTCCAGCTCGGCTACGATGCCTCTGCCTGCGCCGCACCGTTCGTGCAGCGGCTCGCGGAGATGGGCGAGTTGTTCCCGCGTATCGGCGAACGCCTGAGGCAGGAGGCAGGCACCCTTTCGGGCGGCGAGCAGGCCATGGTTGCACTGGCCCGCGCGCTGATAGGCGAACCGTCCTTCGTGGTCATGGACGAACCGTCACTTGGCCTTTCACCGAAGCTGATCGACGAATATTTCGCCATCGTCGCCGATATTCACCGAAGCGGCACGACGGTGCTGCTGATCGAACAGAACGCCGAGACCGCTTTGTCCATCGCGGATCGCGGATACCTGCTGATCCGCGGCCGCGTCGCCGCCAGCGGTACCAGCGCGGAACTGCTGCGTGACGACACCGTCCGGCACCTCTACCTCTGAGCGGCAGCCTTCCGCCGGGCGCCGGGAGAGTACCACGCCGGTTTCGGGCCGGTTTCGGGCCTTGGTCCTGTCGCGGGCTTGTGAAAGGCCACACAATCGTTCGCAGACCTTCGTATTTGTCCCCTGCCAGGGCTTTTGCGACGGCAGCATTCGGTCGGCCCAGTCTGATTGGGAAATTCGCGAGCCACCGAATGCGCGGGGCCTGCGCGCCTGATGTATTGCAGCCCACCGTCAAGCCAGGTCGTAATATAGATAACGTCTATGCAACGATCAGTATATTTATCCTTAACTTGCGTAAGGACGCGTCTCTAGTATGTACAAACAGCGAATGAAATTGCAGTCGGGAGAGAGCGATGGACCGCGGGCTTTTCATCGGAAGCGCATTTATCGCAGGGCGCTCCGGAAAGCGCATCCAATGCATTGATCCGGCAACCGGGGAGCCTTTCGACAGCGTACCTGCCGGCAATGCCGCGGATGTCGATGCCGCAGTGAGCGCGGCCCGCAAGGCATTCGACAGTGGATGGAAGCGGACGAGCGGCGCCGAGCGGGCAAAGGTCCTGAGAGAGATTTCCAAGGGGATCAATGCCAACCGCGATGGGTTGGCGGCACTGGAGACGCGGGACAACGGCAAGCCTTTGGCCGAATCCTACATCGATGTCGATACCATCGCGCAGATCTACGAGATGTATGCCGGCCTTGCCGAAGGGCTGGACGCGAAGGGTGAAGAGGCTGTCGACCTGCCGGGAGAGGCGATGAAATCGACCGTCGCCTATCGGCCGATCGGGGTGGTCGGGATGATCACGCCCTGGAACTTTCCGCTCGAGCAGTTTACCTGGAAGGTCGCTCCGGCCATTGCGGCGGGCTGCTGCGCCGTGGTCAAGCCGTCGGAATTCACTTCGCTCTCATCGCTCGAACTGGCGCGGATCATCGCTGATGCGGGTTTGCCGGCGGGCGTGCTCAACGTCGTTACCGGCACCGGGCCGGAGGCAGGCGAGGCGCTGGTGCGCCACCCCGGCATCGACAAGATTTCCTTCACCGGCTCCACCGCGACGGGCAAGCACATCATGCGGATCGCGGCCGAAGACCTGAAGCGTGTGAGTCTCGAACTTGGCGGCAAGAATCCCGTCATCGTCTTTGATGATGTCGATATAGATCCTGCCGTCGAATGGGTGGCTTTCGGCGCCTTCGTCAACCAGGGCCAGGTCTGTACCGCGACCTCGCGGTTGCTGATCCATGACACGATCGCCGACCGCTTCCTCAAGCGGTTGACCGAGGTGGCCGAAGCGATCCGTATCGGCAGCGGCAATGCCGAGGGCGTCAAGATGGGGCCGCTCGTCAGCCAGGCGCAGTATGACAAGGTCATGTCCTATATCGAGGCAGGCCGGAAGGCGGGCGCGACGCTTCTGACGGGGGGCGCCCGCCCGGCGGGATTCGACAAGGGCTATTTCGTCGCGCCGACGATTTTCTCCGACGTGGCAGACGACATGACGATCTGGACCGATGAAATCTTTGGCCCGGTCCTTTCCGTCATGCGCTTCAAGGACGAGGCCGAGGCGATCCGGCGCGCCAATGACACGCCCTACGGGCTCGCCGCGACCGTGCTCAGCAAGGACGAGGCGCGCGCCGAGAGGGTGGCGGATGCGCTCGACGCGGGCATCACCTGGCAGAACTGCAATAACATGGTGGTCATTCAGGCCCCCTGGGGCGGCGTCAAGAAAAGCGGCATGGGCCGTGAACTCGGCCGCTGGGGGCTCGAGAGCTTTCTCGAACCCAAGCAGAAGACCCGCTGGCTGCCCGGCGGCGGCCTTGGCTGGTACGAGGTACCCGCCGCTGCCGGGGGATGACGCCCCGTTCGGTTCTTTGCAACAGACAGGAAGGAATACCCCGGCAATGGCGAAGGATAACGCATCGAAACGCGATCCCCGCTACGACATTCTGTTCGAGCCGGTGCGGATCGGCCCGGTGACGGCAAAAAACCGCTTTTTCCAGGTGCCGCATTGCAATGGCGGCGGCTATCGTGACCCGTCCGCCGTGGTGGAGATGCGGCGTGTCAAGGCCGAGGGCGGCTGGGGCGTGATCTTCACCGAGCAGGTGGAACTGCATCCGTCCTCGGAAATCACGCCCTTCATCGAACTGCGGCTGTGGGATGACAAGGACATCCCGGCGCTGGCCCGGATGGCCGAGGCGATGAAAAGCCAAGGTGCGCTTGCGGGAATCGAGCTCGCCTATAGCGGCGTCAACGGCTCGAATCTCTACACCCGCGAAGTGCCGCGCGGACCGATGAGCGCGCCGATCCTGACCTTCTACAAGGATCCTGTCTCAACCCGAGCGATGGACAAGACGGATATTCGTGATCTTCGCCGCTGGCATCGCGACGCCTACAAGCGGGCGAAGCGAGCAGGCTATGACCTTATCGAGCTTTACGGCGCGCACGGCTTCGGCGTTGTTCAGCATTTCCTGTCGCCGCTTACCAACCAGCGCTCGGACGAATATGGCGGCAGCCTCGAGAACCGTGCCCGGCTTTTTCGCGAGTTGATCGAAGAGGGCAAGGATGCCGTCGGCGACACGATGGCGATTGGCGTGCGGCTGTCGTTGCACGAGATGGGCGGGCTTGAAAATGCCGAGGTGCGCGACCTGATCGAGATGCACAGCGACCTCCCCGATCTTTGGGATCTCGGCCACGGCACCTGGGAGGATTGCTCGGGCCCGTCGCGCTTTGTCGAGGAAGGCGCGCAGGAACCGCTCGTCGGCGGCATCAAGGCTCTGACCGACAAGCCGGTCGTCGGCGTCGGTCGTTTCACCTCGCCCGACGCGATGGTCAGCCAGGTCAGGCGCGGGGTGCTTGACTTCATTGGTGCCGCGCGGCCGTCGATCGCCGATCCGTTCATTCCGCGCAAGATCGACGAAGGGCGGATCGAGGACATCCGCGAATGCATCGGCTGCAATATCTGTGTCTCGGGCGACATGACCCAGTCGATCAGCCGCTGTACACAGAATCCGACCTTCATGGAAGAATGGCGCAAGGGCTGGCACCCCGAAAGGATGAACGCCAAGGGCGAAAGTGCCACGGTCTTGGTGATTGGCGCCGGGCCTGCCGGTCTCGAGGCCGCGCGCGCCGCCGCCATGCGCGGCTACGAGGTGGCGCTGGCCGAGGCCGGGACCGAGCTTGGCGGGCGGGTGCGGCTTGAAAGCCGGCTTCCGGGGCTTGCCGCCTGGGGCCGGGTGCGCGACTACCGTGCGCACCAGATCGGGCAAATGACAAATGTCGGAGTTTATTTCGACTCGGCGCTTTCGGCACAGGACGTCCTGGACTTCGGTTTCGAGCATGTCGCGATCGCCACCGGCTCGACCTGGCGGCGCGATGGTGTTGCACGCCACAACCTTGCGCCGATCGCGATCGACACGGCGATGCCGGTCTTCACGCCCGACGACCTGATGGCGGGCAATCTGCCAAAAGGCGGCGAGATCGTCCTTTATGACGACGATCACTATTACATGGGCGGCGTTCTTGCCGAACTGCTGGTGCAGAAAGGTGCGAAAGTGACGCTGGTGACGCCCGCGAACCTCGTTTCGGAATGGGCGCTGAACACGCTGGAACAGATCCGCATCCAGTCGCGGATGATCGAACTTGGCGTCACCATCGTCACCGCACAGGCGGTCAGCGCCGTCGGCGCAAAGGGGGTGACATTATCCTGCGCGTTCACCGGACGCAAACGCGAGCTGGCATGCGATGCCGTCGTCCTCGTGACGACGCGCCTGCCCGAGGATGCGCTCTGGCACGATCTGAAAGCCCGCGATGGCGAATGGGCGGCCGCCGGCATCAAATCGGTCCGGCGGATCGGGGATGCCGATGCGCCGGCACCGATTGCCTGGGCGACCTATGCAGGCCACCGGTTCGCCCGTGAACTTGATGGCGAACCCTTGAATGGCGCGCTCTCCTTCCGACGTGAAGTTACCGAAATTACAGCGGTGGAGTGACGCAATGCCCCGGACCCCAGAGGCCGCAACCGTCACACCACTGCATTCCGACATGCCTTCGCGGCCCGGCACCGGCGCCGCACCCGCGATCGTCCTCGAAGATGTCCGCAAGACCTATGGAAGGGGCGCCAGCGCGGTGCAGGCCCTGCGGGGCATATCCTTCGAAATCCGCGACAACGAATTCTTCACGCTGCTCGGCCCGTCGGGCTGCGGCAAGACAACGCTTTTGCGCGCACTCGCGGGGTTCGAACATGCGACCGGTGGCACGATCCGCCTGTTCGGGCAGAACATCATGGATGTCTCTGCGCATCGCCGCCCGGTGAACACGGTGTTTCAGCACTATGCGCTTTTTCCGCATATGACCGTGGCCGAAAACGTCGCCTATGGGCTGCGCCGCCTGCGCCGGCCCGCCGACGAAATAGCGGCGGCCGTGGCCGAGACACTGAGGCTGGTGAAGATGGAAACCTTCGCCGACCGTCGGCCGACACAGCTTTCGGGCGGCCAGCAGCAGCGCGTGGCGCTGGCGCGGGCGCTTGCGCCGCACCCCAAGGTGCTCCTGCTCGACGAACCGCTTTCGGCGCTCGACCTGAAACTGCGCCAGGCGATGCGCCAGGAGCTGAAGCAGATCCAGGCCAAGACCGGGATCACCTTCATCTTCGTCACCCATGACCAGGACGAGGCGCTGTCGATGTCGGACCGGATCGCGGTGATGTCCGATGGTCTTGTCCAGCAGGTGGGCACGCCCACCGAAATCTACGAACGCCCCGCCAACCGCTTCGTCGCGGGCTTTGTCGGCGACGCGAATTTCATCAAGGCCGCGATCATGTCGCGCGCCAACACCGAAGTGACCTGCAAGACCATTGGCGGGCTCGAACTCAGGGCCGACGGCAAGAAGGCACGGGCGGGCCAGCGCGATGTGACGCTGTTCCTGCGGCCCGAAAAGGTACGGCTTGGCGCGCCGGGGCAGGGTAGCGTCGATGGCGTGGTCGCGACGCTCCAGTATCTCGGCAATGCCTGCCTGATGGAGGTCGATATCGGCGAGGCGACGCCGCTTCTTGTTTCCGAGCGCATTGCAGATGTCGATCAGCCGCGTCGCGCGGCTGGCGACCGGGTAGGCGTGAAACTCGATCCGCGCTCGCTCCAGGTGCTGGAGGAGTGATGGCCAACCTGCCGGAAAATGCCACTCTGCGTCGCTCACTGGCGCTCGGACCTGCGGTCCTGATCGTCGGCGCATTCATGCTGGTGCCAGTGGCGATCATGGGGGTATATTCGTTTCTCGAAGCGAAGTCCTTCGGTGGCGTCACATGGAGCTTTTCCGGCGACGCCTATGTGCAGTTGTTTTATGAACGGCTGCTTGACGACAGCCTGCGGCTCAGTTCCGGCTATCTCATCATCATCGCGCGGTCGTTCTTTCTCGCGCTCGTCGCGACGGTGTCGTGTCTGATCGTCGGCTTTCCGGTTGCCTGGTTCATCGCCCGCCGCCCGCTCGGCCAGCGCAACATGTGGATTCTGCTGATCACCATTCCGTTCTGGACCAATCAGCTTGTGCGCACCTTCGCCTGGATCATCATCCTCGGCCGCAACGGGGTGATCGAGGCGCCGTTCCGCTGGGCCGGGCTGCTGGGCGAGGGCGAAACGCTGGGCCTGATGTATTCCGATTTCGCCATCGCCGTCGGGCTGACCTATACCTTCATCCCGCTGATGGTGCTGCCGATCTACGCGAGCCTCGAGAAGCTCGACTTCAGCCTCGTCGAAGCCGGCGCCGATCTTTATTCCTCGCGCTGGGAAACATTTTCCCGGATCGTCATCCCGCTCTCGAAACCGGGCATCGTCGCGGGTTGCCTTCTGGTCTTCATCCCGAGCCTCGGCGCGTTCATTCAGCCCGACCTTCTTGGCGGCGGCAAGAAGCTGATGCTCGGCACGCTGGTGCAGTTCCAGTTTTCGACCGCCCGCAACTGGCCCTTCGGTTCGGCCATCGCGATGATCCTTCTCGCTTTCGTGATTGCGTTCCTGATGCTCTATGCCCGCGCCGCGCGTGGCGCCAAAGCCATGGAGATGCGCCGATGACCGCGCAGGATGACATTGTTCCCGCCGCCGCGCTGCCCGGAACGAAGGTACGCCGCGCGTTCGGTGAAGTGCCGGGGCTGAAGACACTGGCCTTCTGCTTTCTCGCCTTTCTCTACCTGCCGATCGGCGTTCTGGTCGCCTATTCGTTCAACGAAGGCAACATCGTCATGGTCTGGACCGGGTTCAGCACCGACTGGTATGCACAGGCGCTGGCCGATGCCGACATCCGCAAGGCGGCGATGAACTCGCTGATTGTCGCGGTCTCGGCTACCGCCATTTCCACCACCTGCGCGACGCTGGCCGCGCTGGCGCTGGCGCGGGGCGGCGCGTTCCGCGGCAAGGTGGCGCTGCTCGGGCTCATTTCGCTGCCGCTGATGGTGCCCGAGATCGTCACCGCGGTGGCGACGCTGGTGTTCTTTTCCAGCATCGGGCTCAGGCTCGGGCTCGGCAACGTGATCATCGCGCACACGACCTTCTGCATCCCCTTCGCCTTCATGCCGATCCGTGCCCGGCTCGAAGGCATGGACACCACGCTCGAACAGGCGTCACGCGATCTCTACGCCTCGGACTGGGAAACGTTCCGGCTGGTCACGCTGCCGCTTCTGATGCCCGGCGTGCTGGCCGGTGCGATGCTGGCCTTCGTGATCTCGATGGACGATTTCATCATCACGCTGATGGTGGCGGGCGCCGGCGACACAACGCTGCCGGTCTACATCTATTCGATGATCCGCCAGGGCATCACGCCCGAAGTCAACGCGGTCTCGTCGATCCTGCTTCTGTTCTCGATCGCGATGGTCACCGCGTACTGGTTCACGACCCGGCAGAAGCCGGGCCGCAACATCCACTGAACGACAATCAACGGAGAGGAAAATGAAACTGAAAACGACGCTCTTGACATCCGTGGCACTCACGCTGGCCGCTGGCGCGGTCAATGCCGAAGGCAAGCTCAACATCTATAACTGGACCGACTATACCTCGCCGGAGGTGATCGAGAAGTTCGAGAAGGAGACCGGCATCGACGTCACCCTCGACACTTATGACACCAACGAGACGCTGCTGGCCAAATTGCAGGCGGGGGCGACCGGCTACGACATCATTGTGCCGACCAGCAATTTCGTGCCGATCTTCATCTCTGAAGGGCTGGTGCAGGAATTCGACGCCGCCGAACTGCCGAACTTCAAACATGTCGCGGAACGCTGGCGCGAGGTTGACTGGGATCCGGGCCGGAAATACTCGGTCCCGTTCACCTGGGGCTCGGCCTCGATCGCTTACCGCCCCGACCTCCTTGGCAAGACGATCGATTCCTATGCCGACTTCTTCGAGCCGCCCGAGGCCGCGCAAGGCCGGATCAGTGTCTTCAAGTCGCCCGAGGAGATCGTCAACCAGGCGCATCTCTATCTCGGCTCGCCATTCTGCAGCGAGGACCCGGGCGAGATGCAGAAGGTGCAGGATCTGCTCATGGCTCAGAAGCCCTATGTTCTCGTCTACAGTTCGGAGGGCATGAACGACCGGCTGCTCAATGGCGACGTGATCATCTCGGATCACTGGAACGGTTATGCCTTCAAGGGACGCGAACTGGCCGAGGAGCAGGGCAAGGAACTCGTCTACGCCTATCCCAAGGAGGGCGTGATCGGCTGGGCCGACAACCTGATGATCCCGGCTTCCGCCGAGAACTTGGAGAACGCCAAGACCTTCATGAACTTCATGATGGACCCCGAGAACATGGCCCTTCAGTCGAACTTTACCGGCTACGGCGGGCCGATCGCCGGACAGGCCGAATTCATGGATGCATCCATGCGCGACGCGCCCGAAATCAACGCGCCCGACGACGCGAAAGTGGTCTTTTCCTTCGCGTGCAGCGCCAAGGCGCAAAGCCTGATAGACCGCGTCTGGACCAACGTCCTGCGCTAGTTACCGCGTTCCGGGTGGACCCTGTATCGCCCAAACCCTTCCACGCCTTCGGCTCTCGGGCTATTGGCGGTACTGGAAGGATGCGATATTCCCCGAAGCGCCTTAAGATCGCGCGCGCCCGGCATCCGCCAGGCGCGCGACCCTCACAGGACCTGAAAGGAGCCAAGAATGTCAACGGGCCTGGTCTGTCATGAGAAATACATGTGGCACGATACCGGCCATGCCGGGATTTTCATTCCCGCCGTCGGATACGTTCAGCCTGCCGAACATGCCGAAAGCCCAGAAAGCAAGCGGCGCATCCGCAATCTGCTTGAGGTGTCGGGGCTGATCGAGCAACTGGTGCCGATCCGACCGCGCATCGCCACCCGCGATGAGGTTCTGCGCTATCACACGGCCGCGTATATCGACCGGATCGCGGCACTGAGCAATGAACGCGGCGGCGATGCAGGAATGACGACACCATTTGCCGCAGGCGGATTTGACATCGCGCTCCTGTCGGCTGGTGGCGTCATCGCCGCGGCCGAGGCGGTGGTCGACGGCACGGTCGACAACGCCTATGCGCTGGTGCGCCCGCCGGGCCACCATGCCGAAGCAGATATGGGCAAGGGCTTTTGCCTGCTCGCCAACGCGGTTCTCGGGATTCGCCACGTCCAGGCGACGCGCGGGGTGGAGCGTGTCGCGGTCGTCGATTACGATGTCCATCACGGCAATGGCACCCAGAACGCCTTTTACGAGAATCCCGATGTCCTGACGATCTCGATTCACCAGGACAACTGCTTCCCGCCCAACTCCGGTGCCATCGGCGATATTGGTGCCGGACGGGGCCAAGGCTACAACATCAATGTGCCGCTGCCGCCAGGCAGCGGGCAGGGGGCCTATCGCGCCGTGATGGAGCGGGTGGTCGTGCCTGCGGTGACGGCCTTCAGGCCCGACCTGATCGTCGTGCCCTCGGGTTTCGATGCCGGCGGATTCGATCCCTTGGGCAGGATGATGCTGTCGAGCAGTACCTACCGGGAAATCGCGGCGACGCTGAAAGGCCTTGCCGGGGATCTCTGCGCAGGGCGGCTTTTGTTCACGCATGAGGGCGGGTATTCGGCGGTGCATGTGCCGTTTTGCGCCCAGGCAGTCATCGAAGAACTCTGCGATGCCAAGGACCGGATCGAGGATCCGTTCGAGCCGATCCTGTCAGGCATGGGGGGCCACCAGCTCTATCCGCACCAGGATCAGGTGATCAGCGCGGCGGCGAAACTTGCTGCGAAGGTCAAATGACCGGTGCCGCGCTGCCGATAGCCTGGTACTGCGGCAACCCATGGGAAATCGAAAGCTAAAGCCCCCGCGCCAGTCGGCGATCCGCGCGCCTATGAATGCGGCTTTACCGGCTGATCGCAGTTCACGGATACCTTCAAGGTTGGGCTTGGCTCAACGCCGCGTGCCGGGCGCGGCGGACAGTTGTGAGCCGCCGGGCTGTCGCTCGGCCGGAATGCCGGCAGTTCGCGCACCGAACCACAGCCGATCTGTGCCATGGCGCAGCGTAATTCCTCTCTCAAGATATGGACGGCGTGATCGCCACCCTTTCGCCCAAGCGCGGCCACTGCATAGACAAAGGCCCGGCCCAGGAAGACGAAATCCGCACCAAGCGCAATCATGCGGGCAATGTCGAGCCCGGTGCGCGGGCCGCTGTCGGCGATCACGGCGGTTTTCGCGCCGACCGCTGCGCGGATTGACGGCAGCGCCTCCACTGTCGTTCGGTTGGCGTCCAGCTGGCGGGCGCCGTGGTTGGAAACCCAGATCGCGTCCGCCCCGCAGTCGAGCGCAACCATGGCATCCCTGGCGTTGATGATTCCCTTGACGACAAGTTTGCCCCGCCAGCGCTCGCGGATGCCGCGCAAGGTATCTTGCGTGACATGGCCTTCGACGATGCCGGTCAGAAACGCGGCCTTCTCGGCCATCGACAGGCCTTCTGGAATGTAGCGCAGAATATTTTCGAACTGGGGTTTGCCGGCCAGCGCGGTCGCGAACGCCCAACGTGGGTGGGTGAGAATCTGCCAAAACGTCTCGGGTGTGATCCGCGGCGGGACCGACAGGCCGACGCGCAGTTCGCGGTCGCGCCGGGTAGCCGAGGGTATGTCGATTGTCACGACAAGCACCTCGTAACCCGCGGTCGCGATCTCGTCCAGCATCGTGCTGCGAATTCCAGGGTCGCATGCGGGATAGAGCTGGCACCATGCGTTCGGTGCGGCGATTGCGGCGACGTCTGACATATGCGTCGTGGCAAAATTCGACAATCCGAAGGGGATGTTAGCTCTCTTGGCCGCCTTTGCGAGAATTTCCACCGCGCGCGGCCACATGAGGCCGGAGAGCCCGACCGGGCTGACCCCGAAGGGCAGATCATAGTGCCGCCCGAGAAGTTCAACCGTCATGTCGGGTCGGTTGGCGGGCGCCTCTGGAAGATAACACGGATCGAAGTGCACCGCGTCGAGCGCGATACGGTTGCGTGCCAATGCCGCCTCTCGCCCAATGCCGCCGATCAGGTATTCATGGGCGAACCTGGGCAGGCGGCACGCTGCCTTGCGCGCAAGATCGTCGATGCAGGGATAGCGTTCATCGAGATTCATCGCGGCCTCATCTTGTTTCCGACAGGCCGCTCGACCCGATCCCGGCGGTTGACAAAATTGCCCTGAGCGAATTCAAGCATCACGCCGCAGACCGCGTGCTGCGTCTTTGTCTGTTGCGGGTGGGGGTTTTTGCGAGTTTCGCGATATCGAGGTTGTCGCGGCTCAGCGCGCCTTTTTTCCGGCACCCGCGCATAGTCACCGTATCTCTTCGCCGCGCGGAACATCGCCAGCGCGTTTTCCGGCTTTACACCCGGATGAAGCGAGTCTGAGGAACAAATGACATGCCCGCCCCCCGGAGAACCCGCATCAATCCGGCCCTTGACAGCCGCATCCACCATCTCCGGGGTTCCAAACACCAGCAGATCAAGACAGTCGACATTACCGAACACGCAGGTCCGGCCGCCGGGCCAGGCCTTCACTTCCGCGATGTTCATGCACTGCGGCTGGACCGGGTGAAACCTGTCGAAGCCAAGGTCGATCATCTCATCCATCAGCGCCCGCATGTTGCCGTCGGAATGATTCATCACCTTCAGCCTCCTGGCGTGGCCGTACTTGTTCCGGCCCCAGTCTGGGGTTTCCGGGACCAGATTGGTCGAATTGGCCGACCAGGTGGCATCGAGATCGAATTCTTTGATGAGGTCGCGATAGAGCCGCAGGACGGGCTCTCTCTCTTCTCCGTGGCGTGTCGCCTCGCCACCGTTCGGCGTACCGGGGATCTCCCAGCCGAGAAGCCGGGCCATGCCCCCGACAACCTTCACATCGAACCAGTCTAAGAACGGCACACGGTCGGGCATACCACCGCCCAAAGCGCAAAGGAATCGTTCTCGCCCGTTCATTCCGGTTGCCTCCCACGGCCTTGTACCGCTCGCCCGGCAGCACCCTCAATTCAAAAAATGCACTGGCGAGGGATCGAAGTTGCGCATACAGCGTTTTTGTAAACAAGACGCCAGATCAGGCATTCAAAGTCGAAATTCTGCGCGTAGCTTTGGCGAATTGAATCCACGTTTCGACTCTGCCTTGAAGCATCGGACATCGCATTGCGCGTTCGACCGAAGCGAGAGACCGCGAACAGGCGATTCACGGTCAGGTCGAAGCGCTATAACGGCAAGTTATTGAAATAAGATTATAATACATGTGCTGAACAGTCAGGCACGATCTTTCTGCATCGAAGCTGATAGACACATCATGTTGTTCCAGTGGAACAGCGCCGCGATGCCTGGCACGAAAAAAAGCGACCTTACCCGTCAGTAAGTCACTCTTTTCATCGTTGTAAATGGAGCGGGCGATGAGATTCGAACTCACGACCCTAACCTTGGCAAGGTTATGCTCTACCCCTGAGCTACGCCCGCGTCCTTGGGTGGGTGCGATGTATTCAGTCTGACCGCGTGCTGCAAGGGAAAAATTGCGCATCGTGCAATTCTTTTTTTGCCGATGGGGCTGGTGGCCGGCCTTGCCTGCGTGGCGCCGGTCATGACGAAAGCGCCTGGCCGCGTTCCGCCCCGGCGGGGCAGGGGCAAGGCGCGGCTTTTGACAACGCGCGGCTGTGCGGGGGCGTCTTCGATCCGCTTCGGATCAACGACCAACGGCTTTCGCCGCGCCCGGATCAGGGGTGGCCAAGCGGTATCAGGGCGATTGCCGGTGCGGCGTCATGGCCTGCCTGACACCCGGCGATCCGTTGGGTGCGAAAAACCGGCGGGTTCGAAGCGACCTGGGGTCTGGCGGTTCGCGGCGCCTGATCGGCCCGGGCATGCGCGAATTGCCCCGCGCCGGCCATTGGCTGCGCGGCACCGCCTGTTTCGGTGCATAACTGGCCAAGGACCATCCGCGCCCGTTCTTCGAGCGATTCAATCTGCCGGTCGATGCGTTCCAGCCAGATCCCGGAGCGGTTCGGGTCGCCGGGCAGTTCCGACTGGACAAACCACGACAGCGATCCGCGCAGGTTGGCGAGGGTCAGGATCACGTCTTCGACCAGAAAGGCTTCGAGCGCCGATTGTCCTGCATCTGCCATTGCGTCACCCGGAATTGCCACCCGGGCAACCCTAAGCGACCAGATGCTAAGAACGCCCTAATTGCGCGCCAACCCTCGCCGGAAGGGTCAGTCGCCCAGTTCCACCAGCAGATCCTTGGCATCGATCTGGCTGCCCGGCTGGACATGCAGCGCCTTGACCGTGGCCGCCCGTTCGGCGTGCAGACCGGTTTCCATCTTCATCGCCTCGATGGTCAGCAACAGATCGCCCGCGTTGACCTTCTGGCCGACGCTGACCGCGACCGAGGCCACCGCCCCCGGCATCGGCGCGCCGATGTGGTCGGGGTTGGAGTCCGATGCCTTTGGGCGCACAGCGGTCTTGGCCTTGATGGCGCGATTGGCAATGCGCACGACGCGCGGCTGGCCGTTCAGTTCGAAAAAGACCTTCACGTCGCCTTCGTGATTGGTCTCGCCGACTGCCTGAAGGCGGATTTCCAGAGTCTTTCCGGGGTCGATTTCGACGGAAATCTCCTCGCTCGGTTCCATGCCGTAAAAGAAGGTGCGCGTCGGCAGGGTGCGCACCGGACCATAGATGCGGTGGCGCCCCATGTAGTCGAGATAGACCTTGGGATACATGAGATAGCCATTGAGGTCCTCGTCATCGACAACAAACCCCAAGAGTTCTTTCGACACGGCGGCCCGCGTCGCCTCGATATCGACAGGGGGCAGATGCTTGCCGGGACGGTCGGTCGATGGCGTCTCTCCCTTGAGCGCCTTCTTCTGGAGGCCCGCAGGCCAGCCGCCGGGGGGCTGACCGATACTTCCGCGCAGCATGTCGACGACCGATTCCGGGAAGGAAACCTCGGTCTTCGGGTCTTCGACATCGGCGCGGGTCAATCCTTGCGCCACCATCATCAGCGCCATGTCGCCCACCACCTTGGACGACGGCGTGACCTTGACGATATCACCGAACATGCGGTTGACGTCGGCATAGGTCTGGGCGATTTCGTGCCAGCGTTCCTCGAGCCCGAGCGAGCGCGCCTGCGCCTTGAGGTTGGTGAACTGGCCGCCGGGCATTTCATGCAGATAAATTTCCGAGGCCGGGGCCTCCAGTCCGGCCTCGAACGCCCGGTACTGATGGCGCACCGCCTCCCAATAGTTGGAGATCTTGCGAATCTCCGCGATATCAAGTCCCGTATCGCGCTCGGTATGGGCCATTGCCTCGACGATGGAGCCAAGGCAGGGCTGCGAGGTGGCCCCGGAAAACGCATCCATCGCGGCATCGACGGCGGCAACCCCCGCCTCGGCGGCGGCGATGATCGTGGCCGCGGAAATACCGGATGTATCATGGGTATGGAAATGGATCGGCAGGCCGACCTCTTCGCGCAGCGCCTTGAACAGCACCCGCGCGGCGGCAGGCTTCAACAGGCCCGCCATGTCTTTCATGCCCAGAATATGCGCACCCGCCGCCTTCAGCGCCTTGGCACTGGAGACATAGTATTTCAGATCGTACTTGGCGCGGGCCGCATCGAGGATATCGCCGGTATAGCAGATCGACGCCTCGAGCACCTTGCCGCTGGCCAGAACCGCATCCATCGCGACGCGCATGTTGTCGACCCAGTTGAGGCTGTCGAAGACACGAAACACGTCGACACCAGTCTTTGCCGCCTGCCGGACGAATTCCTCGACCACATTGTCGGGATAGTTGGTATAGCCCACGCCGTTCGATGACCGCAGCAGCATCTGCGTCATGAGGTTGGGCATCGCCGCACGCAGATCACGCAGCCGCTGCCAGGGGCATTCCTGCAAGAACCGGTAGGCCACGTCAAAGGTGGCGCCGCCCCAGCATTCGACACTGAATAGTTCGGGCAGGTTGGCAGCATAGGCGGGGGCCACCTTGATCATGTCGATCGACCGCATCCGCGTGGCCAGCAGCGACTGGTGCGCATCGCGCATGGTCGTGTCGGTGATCAGCAGTTTCTTCTGGCGTCCCATCCAGTCGGCCACCGCCTGCGGGCCTTTTTGTTCCAGCAGATTGCGGGTGCCGAGTGCGGGGGCGGCCTTTTTCTCGGGGGCCTTCGGGGTGCGCGCATGGGCGGGCGGTTTGGCCCGCCCGGCGGTCTCGGGATGGCCGTTGACGGTGACGTCGGCGATATAGGTCAGGATTTTCGTCGCCCGGTCCCGGCGTTTGCGGAAATTGAAAAGAGCGGGTGTCGTGTCGATGAACTTGGTGGTGTAGGTGTTGTCAAGAAACGTCGGATGCTTGAGCAGGTTCTCGACAAAGGCGATATTGGTCGACACCCCGCGAATGCGGAATTCGCGCAAGGCCCGGTCCATCCGCGAAATGGCCCGTTCCGGCGTCGGCGCCCAGGCCGTGACCTTGACCAGCAGGCTGTCGTAATAGCGGGTGATGACACCGCCCGCATAGGCCGTGCCGCCGTCGAGCCGAATGCCCATGCCGGTGGCCGAGCGGTAGGCCGACATCCGGCCGTAGTCGGGGATGAAGTTGTTTTGCGGATCTTCCGTCGTCACCCGGCATTGCAGGGCATGGCCGCGCAGTTCGATACCTTCCTGCCGCGCGACCCCCGTGGCCTCGAACAGCGTTTTGCCTTCGGCGATCTTGATCTGGGCCTGCACGATGTCGATCCCGGTCACTTCTTCGGTGACGGTATGTTCGACCTGCACCCGCGGATTGACCTCGATGAAATAGAATTTCCCGTCATCCATATCCATCAGGAATTCGACGGTGCCGGCGCATTCGTAATTCACATGGGCGCAGATCCTGCGGCCCAGCTCGCAGAGCTCGGCGCGCTGGGTGTCGGTCAGATAGGGGGCAGGGGCGCGTTCGACCACCTTCTGATTGCGGCGCTGGACGGTGCAGTCGCGTTCAAAAAGGTGATAGATGCCGCCGTGGCTGTCTCCGACAATCTGCACCTCGACATGGCGGGCGCGAAGGATCATCTTTTCCAGGTAGCCTTCGCCATTGCCGAAGGCGGCCTCGGCCTCGCGCCGTCCTTCGCGGATTTTTTCGACCAGGTCCTCCGGTCCGTCGATCGGGCGCATGCCGCGCCCGCCGCCACCCCAGCTTGCCTTCAGCATCAAGGGATAACCGATTTTTGCCGCTTCTTCCCTGATGGCGTCGAAATCGTCGCCCAAGACTTCGGTGGCCGGGATCACCGGCACGCCCGCCTCGATCGCGACGCGGCGGGCGCTGGCCTTGTCGCCGAGGGCGCGCATGGTTTCGGCCCTAGGGCCGATGAAGGTGATGCCGTTGCGTGAACAGGCTTCGACGAAACCGGGATTTTCCGACAAAAGCCCATAGCCGGGATGGATCGCGTCGGCGCCGCATTCCTTGGCTACCCGGATGATTTCGGCGATGGAAAGATAGGCCGCGACCGGCCCCAGCCCCTCGCCGATCCGGTAGGCCTCATCAGCCTTGAAGCGGTGCAGCGAAAGCTTGTCCTCCTCGGCATAGACGGCGACAGTGCGCTTGCCAAGCTCGGTTGCCGCGCGCATCACGCGAATGGCGATCTCGCCGCGGTTGGCAATCAGGATCTTGCGGAATTCGGCCATCATGTTCCTCCCTAAAGCGCTTGCCCATGATCCGGTTCACTCTGTCAAAGACGAAACGCAACTGTTCGCTGCGGCGATACACTAGAGATGCTGCATTGCAGCGCAATCCCCCAAAACGGCGATTCGAAAGATTTCCACGTCATTTTGCCCCCTTTGCGGTCGTTCGGCGAACCTTCCGCCATGAAAACGGTGCAATTTCGCGCAAAGCGACTTTTGGGGCGGTCAGAGCAGCGCGGCGGCCAGGCCGGCCGGCGTTTTCGTCCCCAACTGGCCCATGTTCGCCTCCATGTCCTTTCTGAGGATGTCGATCAGATGCGCGGGCCCCGCCGCCCCGAGCGCGCCCAGCGCATAGTGCCACGCCCGACCCAGCATGACAAAATCGGCCCCGAGCGCCAAGGCGCGCAGGATATCCAGCCCGCCCTCGATGCCGCTGTCGAAAACCAGCGGCAGCTTGGTTGCCGCGCGGATTGCCGGCAGCGATTCAATTGTCGCGGGCGCCGCATCAAATTGGCGCCCCGCGTGGTTGGAAACCCAGATGGCATCGACGCCTTCGGCCTCCAGCCGCACGGCATCCTCGGGCCGAGAAACGCCCTTCACGATGAACGGCCCGTCCCACGCATCGCGCAACATTGTCACATAGTTCCAATCCGGCGAAGTGCGCAGCAGATAACCGATATGGGCCGTCGACGACAAGCTGGCGCTGTTTTGCGCATAGTCATCCATCAGCCGCATCCTCGGCATTCCCATGCGCGCCGTGCCCATCGCCCAGGCCGGGCAGCGCGCTACCTGTGCCAGTAGGCGCGGGGTCAGGCGCGGCGGCTGGGTCAGGCCGGATCGGATCTGGCGTTCGCGGCGGCTCGCCACAGGGACATCGACGGTCAGGATCAGCGTCGAAAACCCGGACAATCGCGCCCGTCTGATCATGTCGGCGCGCATTTCAGGGTCGCGCGGCGGATACATTTGGAACCAGCCCTGTTCGCCCAGCATCGGCGCGACGCTTTCCGGCGTTTGCGTGGCCACGGTGGACAGCGTAAAAGGCAGGCCCGCCGTATCCGCCGCCCGCGCAAGCAGCCGTTCGGCGTCGGGCCAGATCAATCCCGACATGCCGACCGGCGCAATCCCGAAGGGCAAAGGGTAGTGATGGCCCAAAAAAGTGGTGCCGAGATCGGGCGCGAATTCGCCATGCAGGACCGACGGGCGAAAAAGCACCTCGTCAAGCCTGGCCCGGTTGCGCCGCAGCGTCGCCTCGCTGCCCGTGGCACTGTCCAGATATTCCCAGACGAAATGCGGGATGCGCTTGCGGGCGCGGGCCTTCAGATCGGAAATGGCGGGATATCGCGAATGCAGGTCCATGCGCGGTTGTTTGGCAGACCCTTCGCAAATGTCCACGAAAAAGGATGCGAACATTGTGTGAACTTGGCTTTTATTCCGGCCCGCGTCGCGCTAGATTGCCGGCGATGAACCGGTTTGATGAATCCGAGGCCTTCGAAGGCGCTTCGCTTTCCGCCCGTGCCGTGGCGGCGCGGCCGATGCCCTATCTTGACGGGTTGAACCCCGCCCAGCGGCAGGCGGTTGAAACACTTGACGGCCCGGTGCTGATGCTGGCCGGGGCTGGGACCGGCAAGACACGGGCGCTGACGGCGCGCACCGCGCATCTGCTGGCCACGGGGCGGGCACGGCCCAACGAAATTCTCGCCGTCACTTTCACCAACAAGGCCGCGCGCGAGATGAAAGACCGTGTGGGCCGCCTGATGGGGCAGGCGGTCGAAGGGATGCCGTGGATGGGCACTTTCCATTCGATTTCGGTCAAGATCCTGCGCCGCCATGCGGAACTTGTCGGGCTGAAATCGAATTTCACCATTCTTGATACCGACGATCAGCTGCGATTGCTCAAGCAACTGATCGCGGCGAGCAATATCGACGAAAAGCGCTGGCCCGCGCGGATGCTTGCGGGGTTGATCGACAATTGGAAGAACCGCGCCTGGACGCCCGATAAGGTGCCCTCGGCCGAGGCGGCGGCCTATAACCACATGGGCACCGAACTTTATGCCGCCTATCAGGAGCGGTTGAAAACCCTCAATGCCACCGATTTCGGCGATCTGCTGTTGCATGTCGTGACCCTCTTTCAGGCGCATCCCGACATTCTGGAACAATATCAGCGCTGGTTTCGCTATATTCTGGTGGACGAATACCAGGATACCAACGTGGCGCAGTATCTCTGGCTGCGGCTTCTGGCGGCACGGCACAAGAACATCTGCTGTGTCGGTGATGACGATCAGTCGATCTATGGCTGGCGCGGGGCCGAGGTCGGCAACATCCTGCGGTTCGAAAAGGATTTCCC
This sequence comes from Paracoccaceae bacterium, assembly GCA_020446815.1. Taxonomy (GTDB): domain Bacteria; phylum Pseudomonadota; class Alphaproteobacteria; order Rhodobacterales; family Rhodobacteraceae; genus Albidovulum. The sequence goes on along the minus strand of JAGRDY010000015.1, from coordinate 34,987 downwards.
CGGCGCCCAGGTGGTGCGGCTGGAGCAGAATTACCGCTCCACCGAACATATCCTGGCTGCCGCTTCATCCCTGATCGCGGTCAACGCCGGGCGGCTGGGCAAGACCCTGTGGACCGAAGCGGCGGGGGGCGAAAAACTGCGCCTCATCGGCCATTGGGACGGCGAGGAAGAGGCGCGCTGGATCGGCGAAGAAATAGAGGATCTGCAACGTGGCGCCCGCGGGAATGAGCCGATCAGCCTGGATGATCAGGCGATTCTTGTGCGCGCCAGCCACCAGATGCGGGCGTTCGAGGACCGGTTTCTGACCATCGGCCTGCCGTACCGGGTGATTGGCGGCCCGCGATTTTACGAACGGCTGGAAATCCGTGATGCCATGGCCTATTTCCGCCTGGCGGTCAGCCCCGGCGACGATCTGGCGTTTGAACGCGTGGCCAACACCCCCAAACGCGGATTGGGCGACAAGGCACGGCAAACCATCCAGCGCCAGGCCCGCGATGATGGCGTCTCGCTGCTGGAGGCCGCGCGCCGATGCGTCGCCTCGGGCCAGTTCGCCGGCCGCGCGCGCGCCCAGCTTCACCAGTTCGTCGAAAACGTGGATCGCTGGCACGCGGCCATCCAGCCTGCCACACCACCTGGTGGCGACACGTCGCATATCGAGCTGGCCGAGCGGATCCTCGACGAAAGCGGCTATACCGCGATGTGGCAGAACGACAAGACCCCCGAGGCGCCCGGCCGGCTGGAAAACCTCAAGGAACTTGTCAAGGCGCTCGAAGGGTTCGAGAATCTGCAAGGGTTTCTCGAGCATGTCGCACTGATCATGGACAACGAAGCCGAAGACGCCGCCGAAAAAGTTTCGGTCATGACCCTGCATGCGGCCAAGGGGCTGGAATTCAAGTCGGTCTTTCTTCCAGGCTGGGAAGACGGCCTTTTTCCCAGCCAACGCTCAATGGATGAAAACGGGCTGACCGGACTGGAGGAAGAGCGCCGCCTGGCCTATGTCGGCATCACCCGCGCCGAACGGATCTGCACCATCAGCTTCGCGGGCAACCGGAAAGTTTACGGACAATGGCAATCGGCGCTGCCGTCGCGGTTCATCGATGAATTGCCCGGCGACCATGTCGAGGTGCTGACCCCCCCCGGCCTTTACGGGGGCGGCTTCGGGGCGGCAGGGATGGCCGCGCAGGGCTCAGACATTCAAGACCGGGCGGCGCGGGCCGATGTCTATAACTCGCCTGGCTGGAAGCGGCTGGCTGAACGCGGCGCCACGAAACCGCACGGCCAGCCCCGTGAAGCGCGACGCATGGTGATAGACCTGGAGGCCATCGCCGCCTTCGGCGAAGGCGACCGGGTGTTTCACCGGAAATTCGGCTATGGCACGATTGCGGCCATCGAGGGCGACAAGCTGGAGGTGGCCTTTGAGCAGGCCGGCACCAAACATGTCGTGGCCAGTTATGTCGTGCCCGCCGAAAGCGCCGACGACATTCCGTTTTAACGCGGTTTTCACCTGTTCCGGGGTCTCGGCCCAAAGCAGAACGCTTGTTTTCGCTGCACCCGCCAATCTTGCGACCCGCCCGGTGCTGCTGCGATGTTTGCGCCGCCGGCCATACTATCTTGCGGGGCCATGAAAAAAGGCGGCATTCCGATCAAGGAAGCGCCGCCTTTCATATGCCCGAGCCCCCAACGGGGAGGAAAAGGGCCCGCCCATATTCCGTCTTGCGCGATACCGCGTTGCGGTTGTGTTGCCCGCGGGCGGCCCGGGGGAGGAACCGGCCGCTCGCGGGCGACGTCACGATACCGTCAGGGAGGAGAAGGTACCGTATGCGCGGTGGACCAGTCGGCCCGGTGTAAAAGAGCGGCGGCATCAGGGAGGAGGCGATGCCGCCGCAGATGTCCGGGATTCAGGGAGGAGGGAAACCCGGGAAGGAAAACCTTATCTGCCGTAAGCGGCCTCCAGCGCCACGGCCTCGATCGAAGACCGGGACAGGCCCAGATCGTGCAGGTCGCGGTCGCACAGACCTTCCAGTTCGCGCACGGTCTGGCGGTAGGCGCGATAGCGCTGCCGGCTTTCGCGGAAATCCGCGACCAATGTCGCGATACGGCCGAACAGACCAGTTTCGAAACCACGGTTGATAGTTGTATGTGCCATTTTTCTTGCCTCGTTCAATCTGACGCCCGAATGGCGCCGTTGGTGACAACATGGCGTTTATGCTGCGACCGCACAATCCCCCGGAGGATCAATGCTGCCATGCAGAAAATGCATGACGGATTGTGGCATATCTGTGTTCCGTTACGGCAACTTACGGGCAGATTGACGCATCCGGTCGATGGCCCTTGCCCTTGCCGGCAAAGTTGCAGATTTTTGGTGCGTTCCGCATTCAAGGAGTCTTGTCATGACTATTACGCGCGATCAGGTGCTGGCCGCCCTGTCCCGGATCGAATTGCCAGAAGGCGGCAGCCTGGTGTCGCGTGATCTGGTGCGCGCATTGACGGTGAACGGCGGCACGGTACGTTTCGTGATCGAAGCCACCGATCCCGACGCGGCGCGGGCGCTGGAACCCGCACGCCAGAAGGCCGAGGCGGCCGTGCGCGCGCTGGCCGGTGTCACGGAAGCCTCGGTGGTGCTGACGGCACATGGGCCGGCGCCAAAGGCGGCAACCCCGAGCCTCAAGATCGGCGGCCACCCGACACCGCAGGCCGGCCCGCAGCGGGTGACCGGTGTGGACCGGATTCTGGCCATTGCCTCGGGCAAGGGCGGGGTGGGCAAATCCACCCTGGCCTCGAACCTTGCGGTGGCGCTGGCGCGTCAGGGCAGGCGTGTCGGTCTGCTCGATGCCGATATTCACGGCCCGTCGCAGCCGAAGATGATGGGGGTATCGAAACGCCCCGCCTCGCCCGATGGCAAGACGATAATCCCCTTGCAGGCCCATGGCGTCACGCTGATGTCGATCGGTTTCATGCTGCAAGAGGAACAGGCGGTGATCTGGCGCGGCCCGATGCTGATGGGGGCGCTCCAGCAGCTCTTGACGCAGGTGGAATGGGGCAAGCTCGACGTGCTGATCGTCGATCTGCCGCCGGGGACGGGGGATGTGCAGTTGACGCTGTGCCAGAAAACCCACCTGACCGGGGCGCTGGTGGTTTCCACGCCGCAGGATGTGGCGTTGCTCGATGCGCGCCGGGCGATGGACATGTTCGCCAAGCTCAAGACCCCGGTTCTGGGGCTGGTCGAAAATATGTCGACCTATGTATGCCCCAATTGCGGGCATGAGGCGCATATCTTCGGACACGGCGGGGTTGCGGCGGAAGCGGCAAGGATCGGCGTGCCTTTCCTTGGTGAAATCCCGCTCAGCCTTGATGTCCGCATGGCGGGCGATACGGGAACCCCGATCGCGGCCGGGACCGGGCCCGTGGCAGAAGCCTATGGGCGCCTTGCCGCGCGTCTGGTCACGGGCGGGATGGCGTGATGCCGAAATGGGCGGCTTTGACGCAGCTGTGCAAGCCATGAAATCCCTTTCCCGCACGACAGCCTCGCTATAGACATCCGGACCGTGATTCCCCTGTTCCGAAAAGGTCCAGTGCTCCGATGACCCCCAAGATATTTACCACGATGCGCACCTACGACCGGCATCTGTTTGCCGGCGATCTGATTGCCGGCGTAACTGTCGCGATGGTCGCGCTGCCACTTAGCCTGGCGATCGCCATCGCCTCGGGGGCGGAGCCCGCCAAGGGGCTGGTTACGGCGATCGTGGCGGGGTTCCTGATCTCGTTTCTGGGCGGCAGCCGGGTGCAGATTGGCGGGCCGACCGGGGCCTTCATTGTCGTCGTGTTCGGCATTATCGCGCAGCATGGGTATGACGGGCTGGTGCTGGCGACATTGATGGCCGGGGGCATCCTCTTGATTTCGGGCCTGTTGCGCCTGGGAAATCTGGTGGCCTATGTGCCCGAACCGGTGGTCAACGGCTTTACCATCGGCATCGGGCTGATCATCGCCACAAGCCAGATCAAGGATCTGCTCGGGCTGTCGATCGACAAGGTGCCTGCCGAATTCATCGCCAAGACCGCTTCGATCTGGGCGGCGCGCGGCAGTCTGAATCTGGCCTCCTGCGCCATCGGTGTGGGGACGATCGTGCTGATCGTCGGCTTGCGGCGGATTGCGCCGAAATTTCCCGGCCTGATCGTCGCCGTCAGCCTGACCTCGGCGGTGGTGGCGCTTTTCTCGTTGCCCGTCGATACGATCTATTCCCGGTTCGGGACGCTGCCCAACACCCTGCCGGTGCCGGAACTGCCCGAAATCACCCTAGCGCGGGTCACCGAATTGCTGCCCTCCGCCTTTATCGTCGCGTTGCTTGCGGGTATCGAATCGCTGCTTTCGGCGATGGTTGCCGACAGGCTGATCCACGGCAAATACCGCCCCAACGCCGAAGTGCTGGCACAGGGTTTCGCCAATATCGGCTCGGCGCTGTTCGGCGGGCTTCCGGCGACCGGGGCCATCGCGCGCACGGCCACCAATGTCAGGGCTGGCGGCAAGACACCCGTCGCCGGGATCGTTCACGCGCTGACGATCCTTCTCGTCATGCTGGTGGCGGCGCCGCTGGCGGGCTATCTGGCGATGCCGGCGCTGGCGGGCTTGCTGATCGTGACCGCCTGGAACATGAGCGAGCCGCACAAGTGGCGCGGTTACATGAACGAAAGAATGTCCGACAGATTGCTTCTGGTGTTGACGCTGAGCCTGACCGTGCTGGTCGACCTGACGGCGGCAATCGGGGTCGGTGTGGGCATCGGCCTGGCGCTGCGGCTGCGCCGCCGCAATATTCCGCCCCGCGAATGGACCGCGCCGGACGCCTGATCCTGCCCATTCAAACGCGGCGCCCATCTGTGCCGGGATGTGTGAAGCGCCGGCAGGGGCCCTGGCGGGATTACATGGGAAAAGCTGACCGGATTCGCTGATCTGACGAATCACCTGGACGTGATCAGGTGTGATTGCAGTGTTTTTCTGGTACATTTTCACAACATTGACGCTTCTGATCAAAGCTTTCCGGGTACCATTGGGAAAATCCGGGAATTTGTGTTTCTATATAATATACACTATATATAGTGTTTATATTAATAAATCACACAACAACTGCTGTCATATCTGTTGAAATCAATATATTGCGAAATGCCGTAGCCAAGATTCATTCGATAATTATCCGGCTGGCGGGATTTTTTTAGTTGCTTCCCGTAAATTCCCATGTATTCCTGTTCACACGATGAACGACGGGACAATACGGGGCAGCAAGACCCCATAGGCAAAAGCAGGTTTCATACAGGCTCCCGCATCATCAAGACGAGAGAAGATCCGGCGCGCGAGCGAGCAGACATCCCCCCAGGTGGCATGCGCAGCCGGACAGACCCAGCGATGGGACAGGGCGGCGGATCGGGCAGTGGCAGCAGCCCGATCCGCCGTTGTCCGTTCAAGGGCTCGGCAACGAAAAGCGAATGCGGGGGGCGGGACAGGCACAAGGAGCGCGCGCCGTTGGCACGCCGGTTCAGAGGGTCGGATACGTTCAAGGTGGACGCGAAGGGTCGCGTCTCCATTCCCGCGCCCTTTCGCCGCGTGATCGAGGCATCCGACCCCGACTGGCGGGAAGGCCTGCGCCCCAATATCGTCATCGTCTACGGCGATGACGCCTTCGACTGGCTCGAAGTCTACACGATGAAAGCCATCGAAGAGATCGACCAGCAGATCGAAGACATGCAGCGCGGGTCCGACGAACGGCTGTGGATGGAAGAACTGATGCATGGCCAGTCCATCGAAACCAATATCGACGATGACGGCCGTCTGGTGCTGCCGCAGAAACTGCGCGAAAAGATCGGCCTGAAGGGCGAAGCATTCTTCATCTCGGCCGGTGATTATTTCAAGATCTGGAAGCCCGAAACCTATCACAAGAAGGCCGGCTCGCGCACCCGCAAGCTGGCCGAACAATACCCCGAGGGTTTCGACCCGCGTTCGCTCCTGCCGCCGCGCTCAAGGGGGTAGGGATGGCCGCTGCCAGCGCCGCGAAAACCGATTCCGCCCCCCATGTCCCGGTACTGCTGCGCCCGCTTCTCGATGCGGTGGCACCCGTCTCGGGCCTCTGGCTTGACGGAACTTTCGGGGCGGGTGGCTATGCGCGCGGATTGCTGAAGGCGGGCGCCGAAAGGGTCATCGGTATCGACCGGGACCCCAGCGTTTTCGCACTGGCCGAAGACTGGGCCGAGGAGTGCGGCGCGTGTCTGACGCTCATCGAAGGCACATTCTCCGAACTCGATACACTGGCGGGCGAAATGCTTGACGGCATTGTCCTTGATCTTGGCGTATCCTCGATGCAGATCGACCAGGCCGAACGCGGGTTTTCCTTCCAGAAGGACGGCCCGCTCGACATGCGCATGGGTGATAGCGGGCCGACCGCCGCCGATCTGGTCAATACCGCGGACGAGGCCGAACTGGCCGATATTCTCTTTCATTTCGGTGAAGAACGTGCCTCGCGGAGAATCGCCCGCGCAATCGTGTCGGCGCGGCCTTTGGCAACGACATTCGATCTGGTGCGGGTGGTGGAACGCTGCCTGCCGCGCCCGAAACCGGGCCAGAGCCACCCCGCCACCCGCAGCTTTCAGGCGATCCGTATCGCGGTGAATGACGAATTCGGGCAACTGGTCGAGGGGCTCGAGGCCGCCGAGCGTGCGCTGAAACCGGGCGGGAAACTCGCGGTCGTGACCTTTCATTCGCTCGAAGACCGTATCGTCAAGCGGTTCTTTCAGCTCCGCGCTGGTGGCCAGGGGCAGGGCAGCCGCCATGCCCCGGCGCGTGCCGAAATGCGCCCTGCCTTCACGCAAAGGACGCGCCGCGCCATCGGCCCGGACGATATTGAACTGGCGGCCAATCCGCGGGCGCGTTCGGCCAGGCTCCGCGTCGGCATCCGTACCGGGGCGCCTGCCGGCCGGGCGGACCGCGCCGCGCTCGGCTTGCCCCGACCCACCCTGTCAACTCTGGCCCAGAAAGGACGCTGAACTCATGCGCAGCCTCTTTTTCGTTCTGACCGCGCTTGCCGTCATGGGATTGGCCTTCTGGGCCTATAGGGAAAACTACCGCACGCAGGACGACCTGGCCGATCTGCGTGCATTGCGCAACGAAATCGGCCAGTTGCGCGAAAGCTTGGGGGTGTTGAATGCGGAATGGGCATATCTGAACCGCCCCGACCGCTTGCGGGAACTGGCCGACATGAACTTTGAAAGGCTGGGGCTTTTGCCGCTGGAACCGACCCAGTTCGGCACCGTGGCGGAAATAGGCTTTCCACAATTGGTGCTGACCCCGATCACCAACCCGGTCGACACGGTAGCGACGGCGGAGCAGGCGCAATGATCCGTACCCCGCTGCGCCCGCTGGCCCGCATTCTGGCCGCCCGCGAAAAGGGTGAAAACCCCGACGCGATCGAACGCGAGAACATCCGCCAGCGCCACGAGACGATGCGCGACCGCGCCCGCATTCGCGCTGAAGGGCGGCTTTTCCTGCTGGGCGCGACGTTCTTCATGGCATTCGCGGTCGTCGGTGCCCGCATGGGGCTATTGGCCGCGACCGAGCCGATGGAGCCGGAGGTGCCGGCCCTTGCCGCACCGATCATTGCCGAACGCGCCGACATCACCGACCGCAGGGGCCGGATTCTTGCGACCAACCTTGTCACCCATTCGCTTTACGCTCAACCGCCGCGCATGGTTGATCCGGTCCGGGTCGCAAGGGCACTTGGCGCGATCTTTCCGGATCTGGATGTCAAGAGGCTGACCAGGGATTTTACCGGCGCGCGCAAATTTGTCTGGGTCAAGAAGAAAATCTCGCCCGAACAGATGCAGCTCGTCCATGAAATCGGCGACCCGGGGCTTTTGTTCGGCCCCCGCGAAATGCGTCTTTATCCCAATGGCGCGGTTGCCGCGCATGTGCTGGGCGGGGCGAGTTTCGGCCGCGAGGGTGTGGCGTCGGCCGAGGTCGTCGGCACGGCAGGTGTGGAAAAGGTCTTTGACGGCTGGCTGCGCGATCCGGCCAATGGCGGCGCGCCGCTTGAACTTTCGCTGGACCTGACGGTGCAGTCGGCGGTCGAGGATGTGCTCGCGGGCGGCATCAATCTGATGAACGCCAAGGCGGGCACGGCGATCTTGATGGATGTGACCACCGGCGAAGTGGTCGCCATGGCGTCACTGCCGGATTTCGACCCCAACACCAGACCCGCCCCCCTGACCAAGGGCGACGCAGGCGACAGCCCGCTGTTCAACCGTGCGGTGCAGGGGGTGTATGAACTGGGCTCCACATTCAAGATTTTCACCATTGGCCAGGCGCTCGAACTCGGCTTGGTCAATGTCAACACGATGATCGAAACCAAGGGGCCGCTGGTCTGGGGAAAGTACCGTATCCGCGATTTTCATGACTACGGCAAACAGTTGTCGGTCATGGATGTGATCGTGAAATCTTCCAATATCGGCACCGCCCATATCGCGCAAATGATCGGTGCCGACCGGCAGCAGCAATTCCTCAAATCGCTGGGTTTTTTCGATACCGTGCCTATCGAACTGGTCGAGGCGCCGACAGGCAGGCCGCTTTTGCCGCCGAAATGGTCCGAAATCTCGACCATGACCATTTCCTACGGCCACGGGTTGTCGGCAAGCCCGCTGCATCTGGCCGCCGCCTATGCCACCATCGCCAATGGCGGCACGAAGGTCACGCCGACGATCCTGAAAAGGACCGCCCCGGTGAGCGGCGAGCGCGTATTGTCCGCGCAAACTGCCGGTATCCTGCGTGAGATGCTGCGTCAGGTGGTTCTGCGCGGCACGGCCACCTTTGGCGAGGTGCCGGGCTATGACGTTGGCGGCAAGACCGGCACGGCGGACAAGCCGAACCCCAAGGGCGGTTATTACAAGGACAAGGTGATCGCGACATTCGCGTCGGTTTTTCCATCGGCCGCGCCGAAATATGTGCTGGTCGTGACGCTGGACGAACCGGTTGAAACCTCGGGCAGCGAACCGCGCCGAACCGCGGGCTGGACGGCGGTTCCCGTCGGTGCCGAGATCATTCGTCGCACCGCGCCCTTGCTGGGCCTGCGCCCCGCGCTTGAACCCACCGCGCAAGCTGAAGTAACACTCGTGCGCAATTGACATACGACCCAGGCGCCGGGGGCGCAGCAAATGGCGACACAGACCAGGACATTGGCCGAACTCGGTCTGACCGCGAAAGCCGGGCGCGACGCGCGCATCACCGGCCTGGCCGTCGACAGCCGAAGCGTCAAGCCGGGCTATCTTTTCGCGGCGTTGCCCGGCAGCAGGGTGCATGGCGGTGAATTCATCCAATACGCGCTGCGGATGCAGGCCGCCGCGATCCTGACCGACCGCGCTGGCGCGGCTATCGCCCGCGATGCCCTTGCCGGGTCGGATGCGGCGCTGATTCTCGCCGAAGATCCGCGTCAGGCGCTGGCGCGGGCGGCGGCGCTCTGGTCGGGGCGTCAGCCCGAAGTCATGGTCGCGGTCACCGGCACATCGGGCAAGACTTCGGTTGCCACCTTTACCCGGCAGATATGGCAGGCACTGGGGTTGAAATCGGCCAATCTGGGAACGATGGGGGTGCTGGGCGATTTTCAGGCCCCGCTCGCCCATACCACCCCCGAACCCATCACCCTTCATGCGCTGCTGGCCGGAATGGCCGATGCCGGCATCACCCACGCCGCGATGGAGGCCTCTTCACACGGGCTTGACCAGGGGCGGCTTGACGGCGTGGCGCTGAAGGCGGCGGCATTCACCAATTTCAGCCAGGATCATCTCGATTATCACGCGGATTTCGATGACTATTTCACCGCCAAGGCCGGCCTGTTCAACCGGGTTCTGCCCGAAGACGGCACCGCGGTGATCAACATCGACAGCCGCCGCGGCCGCCAGATGGCCGAAATTGCCGAAAACCGCGGTCAGCTTCTGGTGACCGTCGGGCGCGATCCTCTGGCGCATCTGCATATCGGCGCGCAGCGTTTCGACGCCACCGGGCAGGATCTGCGGTTTAGCCGGGATGGCACACCGCATCTGGTGCGTCTGGCGCTGATCGGCGGATTTCAGGCCGAAAACGTGATGGCCGCTGCCGGTCTGGCCATCGCCGCCGGGTGCGAGCCGGATGCGGTCATTGCCGCCCTGCCCGGGCTGACCACCGTGCGCGGACGTATGGAGCTGGCGGCGCGGCGCGACAATGGCGCGTCGATCTTTGTCGATTATTCGCACAAGCCGGCGGCGCTTGCCGCGGCGCTGCAATCGCTGCGCCCGCATGTCATGGGTCGGATCGTGGTCGTCTTTGGCGCGGGCGGCGACCGCGACACGCTCAAACGCCCGTTGATGGGCGAAGCGGCCGCTCAACATGCCGATGTGGTCATCGTCACCGATGACAACCCCCGCACGGAAGACCCCGCCGCGATCCGCGCCGCGGTGCTGGCGGGCTGTCCGGGGGCAAGCGAAGTGGGCGACCGGGCCGAGGCGATCTTGCGCGGCGTCGATGCCCTGCTGCCGGGTGATGCCCTGCTGATTGCCGGCAAGGGGCACGAAACCGGCCAGATTGTCGGTAGCGATGTCTATCCTTTCGATGACGCCGAACAGGCCAGTGTCGCGGTCGCGGCCCTTGAAGGGCGTATCTGATGGCCGTGTTGTGGTCCGCTGCGGATGCCGCCGCCGCGACGGGAGGGCGCGCAACCCGCGATTTTGCCGCCACCGGCGTCTCCATCGACAGCCGCGGCCTCGTCCCGGGGGATCTCTTCGTGGCCCTGACGGATCAGCGCGACGGCCATGATTTTGTCGCCGCGGCGCTGGCGGCAGGGGCCGCCGCCGCGCTGGTTTCGCGCATCCCGCCGGATTGCCGTGACACCGATCCGCTGCTGGTCGTGCCCGACGTTCTGGATGCGCTCGGGGCGCTGGGGCGCGCCGGGCGGGCGCGCTCGGCGGCCCGGGTGATCGCAGTCACCGGATCGGTGGGCAAGACCTCGACCAAGGAAATGCTGCGCACGGTCCTGTCAGGGCAGGGGGCGACCCACGCCGCCGAAGCGAGCTTCAACAACCAATGGGGCGTGCCGCTGACACTGGCGCGGCTGCCCGAGGATGCCCGGTTCGCCGTGATCGAAATCGGCATGAACCATACGGGCGAAATCGCCCCTTTGGCGCGAATGGCGCGCCCGCATCTGGCGCTGATCACCACCATTGCCGCCGTTCATCTGGAATACCTGGAAAGCATCGAGGCTATCACCCGCGAAAAGGCCACCATCTTCGAGGGCCTCGAACCAGACGGCATCGCGGTGATTCCGTCAGGACTTTCCACGACCGGCATTCTGGCCGAGGCGGCACAGGCGCGCGCCGGAAGGGTCATTCGCTTTGGCGCCGAGCCCGATGACGATTACCGGCTGGTAGATGTCAACCTTGCCACGGACCTGACCGTGGCAAGAGCCTTGGGCCCAAAGGGCGAGTTTCTGTTCAAACTGCGCACTCCGGGCCGCCATTTCGCGCGCAATGCGATCGCCGTTCTGGCCGCGGCAGAGGCGCTCGGGGCCGACATGGCGATCTTGCTCGGCGATCTCGGAACCTGGCAGCCGCCCGCCGGGCGCGGAATGCGCGAACGTATCTATCTCGATATCGTCGACGAGACGCTCAGCTTTGATCTGATCGACGATGCCTTCAACGCCGGGCCGGCGTCGATGGCGGCGGCGCTGGAAGTGCTGGCCATCGCGAAGCCCGTGGACGGTCATGGCCGGGTCAGGCAAGGCCGCCGTATCGCCATTCTGGGGGACATGCTCGAACTCGGACCCGAGGAACTGGCCCTGCACGAAAGGCTTGCCAGCGATCCGGCAATGAACGCGATCGACCTTGTCCATTGCGTCGGGCCAAGGATGCGCGCCCTCTGGCAGGCGCTGCCCCCCGCGCAGCGCGGCGACTGGGTTGACGCGGCCCCCGATCTTGCCGCGCGCGCACACCATCTGGCCGATGCAGGCGATGTCTTGCTCGTCAAGGGGTCGAAAGGCTCCAGGGTCAGCCTGGTGGTTGACGCGCTGAGGAAACTCGGGCAACCGGGCGCCGGTGAATCGCGAGGGGAAGAATAGATGCTTTACTGGCTTTCCGAGCTTTCCCAGGGCGGCGATATCTTCAACCTTTTCCGCTATATCACCTTTCGCGCGGGGGCGGCGTTCTTCACGGCGCTGCTTTTTGGGTTCGTCTTCGGCCAGCCGCTGATCAACCTTCTGCGGCGCAAGCAGAAAAACGGCCAGCCAATTCGTGGCGATGGCCCGGAAAGCCATTTTTCCAAGGCCGGGACGCCGACAATGGGGGGGTTGCTGATCCTCTCGGCGCTGTTTGTGTCGACGCTGCTGTGGGCGCGGCTTGACAATGCCTATATCTGGATCGTGCTGGGGGTGACTTTCGGCTTTGGCCTGATCGGCTTTTCGGACGACTATGCCAAGGTGACCAAACAGAATGCCAAGGGGGTTTCGTCGCGAACGCGGTTCCTGCTCGGGCTGGTAATCGCCGCACTGGCCGCTGTCGGGGCGGCGCATTTCCATCCCGCCGCGCTAAGCGATCAACTGGCGCTTCCGGTCTTCAAGAATGTTCTTGTCAACCTCGGGTTGCTTTTCATCCCCTTCGCGATGATCGTCATCGTTGGCGCGGCCAATGCCGTCAACCTGACCGACGGCCTCGACGGGCTGGCGGTGATGCCGGTCATGATCGCTGCGGGAACGCTGGGGATCATCGCCTATTTCGTCGGCCACGCGAGTTTTGCCGATTATCTCGGGCTTCACTATGTGCCCGGCACCGGTGAAATCCTGGTTTTCTGCGCCGCGCTCATCGGCGGCGGGTTGGGGTTCTTGTGGTACAACGCACCGCCCGCCGCCGTCTTCATGGGCGATACCGGGTCGCTGGCGCTTGGCGGCGCCTTGGGGGCCATCGCCGTCGTGACCAAGCATGAAATCGTTCTGGCCATCGTCGGCGGGCTTTTCGTGGTCGAGGCGCTGAGCGTGATCATCCAGGTGCTTTACTTCAAACGCACCGGAAGACGGGTGTTCCTGATGGCCCCGATCCATCATCATTTCGAGAAAAAGGGCTGGGCCGAACCGCAGATCGTCATCCGCTTCTGGATCATCTCGCTGATTTTGGCGCTGATCGGGCTGGCCACCCTCAAATTGCGCTGATGCGCCGATTTCGGAAGACGAAACGCTGATGCGAGACCGCGCGCGGATACGCCTGAACCCGGGGCCGCCGCCGGTGTGCCGCCTTGTGCCGAAGCCACCGGCGGGCTTGCCGGGCGCATGAGGGAATCCGAGCTCTACGCGCCGGTGAAAGCGCATCTGGAGGCGCAGGGCTATGAGGTCAAGGCCGAGATCGGCGATTGCGACATGCTTGCGCGGCGCGGCCAGGAACCGCCGGTGGTGGTGGAACTGAAACTGACCTTCTCGCTGGCGCTGGTGATGCAGGGTGTGGCGCGGCAGACGCTGTTCGAGCATGTCTATCTGGCGGTGCCCGTCTCGGGGGCGAAGGGCTGGAAGCTTCGCTATAGGGATATCATCCGGCTCTGCCGCCGCCTCGGGCTGGGGCTTCTGGCGGTAAGGACCGGCGCCGGAGAACGGGTCGAGGCGCATCTCGACCCGGCCCCCTATGCGCCGCGCAGGAACATCCGCAAGGCGGGGCGGTTGATCCGCGAATTCGACAGGCGCGAGGGCGACCCCAATATCGGCGGTACCACCGGTGTCAAACGCGTCACCGCCTACCGTCAGGACGCGGTGCGCATCGCGGCCTGTCTGGCGGATGGCCCGTGCAAGGTATCGCGAATTGCCGGGCAAACCGGCATTGCCCGAACGGGTACCATCCTGCGCGCCGATCATTACGGCTGGTTCGAGCGGGTGGAGAGGGGCATTTATGCGCTGACGCCGCGGGGGCGGCGGGAGCTGAAGGCGCCTCGGGCAGGCGGTGAAAGCGCCGGCGCCGCGCCCGCCCTGCCTGGCCGTCGCTCATCGGCCTCGCCATAACAGCCGCTTCGGCAAGGCGATTTCGGGGGCTCGAAACCCATCATGCCACACCCCGCTTGCAGCCGGCCGCGTCAGCCTTCATTCTGCGCCGAACTCTGACGAAAGGCGCAGGCGATGATTCCGGTACGCGGTGTGGAAGGCCAGAAAATCGCCGTGCTCGGGCTTGGCCGGTCCGGCACCGCCACCGCCCGCGCACTGGCCGCCGGACGGGCCGAGCCGCTTTTGTGGGATGACAGCCCCGAGGCCCGCGCCACGGCCGAAGCCGCCGGGCTTTCGCTGACCGATCTGACCAGGGCAGGCGTCTGGGACGGGGTCGCATCGCTCATCGTCTCGCCCGGTATCCCCCATCTTTATCCCGCCCCGCACAAGCTCATCGTGCGCGCCATGGCTGCGGGCGTGCCTGTCGATAATGATATCGGCCTGTTCTTTCGGTCCTTCGCGACACCGCAATGGGATCATATGGCGGTCGCGCCGAAAGTCATCGCGGTGACCGGATCGAACGGCAAGTCGACGACGACGGCGCTGATCCACCATATCCTGCAAGTGGCCGGCAAGCCTGCGCAGATGGGCGGCAATATCGGGCGCGGCGTACTTGATCTGGAGCCTGCGGCAGATGGCGGCGTGGTGGTGCTGGAGCTAAGCTCCTATCAGACCGAACTCGCCCGCGCGCTGACACCCGATATCGCGGTGTTTACCAATCTCACGCCCGACCACCTGGGCCGCCACGGCGGGCTGGGCGGGTATTTCGCCGCCAAGCGGCGGCTCTTTGCCGAAGGCGGGCCGGACCGCGCGGTGATCGGGGTGGACGAGCCCGAAGGGCGTTATCTGTCCAATCAGATGTCGCAGGGCAATGGCGACGACCGGGTCATCACGGTTTCATCCGGCCAGAAACTTGACAAGAACCGCTGGTCGGTCTTTGCGCGCAAGGGGTTTCTGGCCGAATGGCGCAAGGGGCGGCAGGTGGCCGCCATCGACCTGCGCGCGATCGCGGGCCTGCCGGGGGCGCATAACCACCAGAACGCCTGCGCCGCTTACGCGGCGCTGCGCGGTCTCGGGCTGGCTCCGAAACTGATCGAGCGCGCGATGGGAAGTTTCGCAGGCTTGCCGCATCGTTCGCAAGTTGTCGGCGAACGCGGAGGCGTGCGTTTCGTCAATGACAGCAAGGCCACCAATGCCGACAGCGCCGCCAAGGCGTTGCAGGCCTTCGACCGCATCCGATGGATCGCCGGCGGGTTGGGCAAAGAGGGCGGGCTTGCTGCGTTGCAACCCTATCTCGGCTCGGTGGTAAAGGCTTATCTCATCGGTCATTCCGCCCGCGATTTCGCGCTGGAACTGGGCGATACGGAACATGAGATTTGCGAAACCATGCAGCGTGCCGTGGCCCGCGCCGCCGCCGAGGCCGAACCGGGCGACACGGTGCTGCTGGCCCCGGCCGCCGCCAGTTTCGACCAGTATCCGAACTTTGAAAAGCGCGGTGAGGATTTCATGCGCCAGGTGCAGGAAGCCCTGGCGCAACAGCCGTGAACGGGCGCGATCATGTTCGCCCGCGCCGGGCGTGCAGGTTGCTCACGCGGTGGCTTCGGCCCGGTGTTTTTCCAGGGTGATCAAGGCCACCCCGCCAATCACCACCGCGCCGCCCAGAAGGCGGCCGAAGCTCAGCGTCTCGCCCAGAAACAAGACCCCCCCGGCGACCGAACAGACCGGCAAAAGCAGAAGGAACGGCGCAACCCGCCCGACATGATGGGCGCGGATCAGCGTGTTCCACAGGAAATACCCCAAGGCGGTCATCACCAGCCCCAGGTAGGCGACCGCCCCCCACACGACCCAGCCCGCCGCAAGCAGCGCCTGTTGCTGGCCGGTCTCGAAAACCGCCGACATGACAAAGAGCTGCACCGAGGCGAATACCGCGATCCAGGCGGTGACCGAGGCGCCGCTTATGTCTTTCAGGCGGCGGATGAACACCTGCCCCAGCGCCCAGGTGAACGCCCCGCCAATCACCATCAGGACTGCGGCCCATTCGCCCGCGAACTCGACCTGACCGGCAATCAGGCCGACACCGACGAAGGCGACGGCAATTCCGATCCATTTGCGCGATGACGGTTTTTCCTTCAGGATCAAGGCACCCAGCAAAACCAGAAAAGGCACCTCGAGCTGCACGATCAGCGCGGCCAGGCCCGCGTCAAGATGCTTGAGTCCGCTGAAAGTCAGACTGTACTGGACCGCCGCCCCGACGATGGCGATCCAGAAGAGCGGCCAGAGCTGGCCCCTGGGAACCTTCGCGAACCAGACCGTCACCAGTGCCGTCACGGAAAACCGCAGCGCCATCAACAGGATCGGCGGAAAATCCACGATCGCCGCCTTGGCGACCACAAATCCCATCCCCCAGATCAGGGGAACCGCCAGCACCATGACGATCTCGCGTGCCGTGAACCGCATCCTGCCTGCTTTGCCAAGTTGGGCCTGCAAACGAAAGCGCTCCGGCCACTCTCGAAGCGGTAGCGGCAATGGGGCCCGCTGTCGACAGGTTTCCGGCGATTGCGGCCGTCAATCGAGGTATCTCGTGGGCGGTTTTGCTGGAACTCGTGGGCATTCTTCGCTACACTTCACGGCGAGACCCGGCAAACGGGCGGTTCGAGGCAGTGAAAGCAGTATCCCATGACTGAAATGGTCTATGGCAGCATGCCGGTGCGGGCAGGCGAGCCGGTGCTCCCGCGTTGGTGGCGCACGATCGACAAATGGTCGCTGAGCGCGGTGCTGGTGCTATTCGGCATAGGGTTGCTTCTGGGCTTGGCCGCTTCCGTGCCGCTGGCCGAAAAAAACGGATTGCCGCCATTTCATTATGTTTCGCGGCAGGCGGTCTTTGGCGGCCTGGCGATCGTCACCATGCTGCTTACGTCGATGATGTCGCCCGATCTGGTGCGCCGCCTCGGGGTGATTGGATTTCTGGTGTCCTTTGTCGCGTTGATCCTGCTGCCGGTATTTGGCACCGATTTCGGCAAGGGTGCGGTGCGCTGGTATTCGCTGGGCTTCGGCAGCTTTCAGCCCTCGGAGTTTCTCAAGCCCGGGATCGTGATCCTGACGGCATGGCTGATGGCGGCTGCACAGGAAATCAATGGACCGTCGGGGCGGCTTTATTCTTTGGCGATCACGCTGATCGTGGTGTTCTTTCTCGCGTTTCAGCCGGATTTCGGGCAGGCCTGCCTGGTTCTGTTCGCCTGGGGGGTGATGTATTTCGTGTCCGGCGCGCCGATCATGGTCTTGACGGCGGCCGGCGGGCTGGTGGCTTTCGCCGGTGTCACCATCTATGACCTTTCGGAACATTTTGCCCGCCGCATCGACGGGTTCCTGCTGGCCGATGTCGATCCACGTACCCAGATCGGCTATGCGACCAATGCCATCCAGGAAGGCGGATTCTTCGGTGTCGGCGTCGGCGAAGGGACGGTGAAATGGTCGCTGCCCGACGCCCATACCGATTTCATCATCGCCGTCGCGGCCGAGGAATACGGGCTGATCCTGGTGCTCATCATCATCGCGCTTTACGCCGCGATCACCGCGCGGTCGCTGTTTCGGCTGATGAAGGAACGCGACCCTTTCATCCGCCTTGCCGGCACCGGACTTGCCTGTGCGTTCGGGGTGCAGGCGCTCATCAACATGGCCGTTGCAGTGCGGCTGCTGCCGGCCAAGGGCATGACGCTGCCTTTCGTCAGTTATGGCGGATCGTCGGTCATCGCCAGCGGCATCACGCTGGGGATGCTGCTGGCCTTCACCCGCGCGCGCCCGCAAGGCAAGATCGGCGATTACCTGACCCGACGGGGGCGCTGATGGCGCAGGCCCCGCTTCTTCTGATCGCGGCGGGCGGCACCGGCGGGCACATGTTTCCCGCCCAGGCGCTGGCCGAGACGATGGTGGCCCGGGGCTGGCGGGTCAAGCTGTCGACAGACGCGCGCGGAGCGCGCTATACCGGCGGCTTTCCGCAGGGTGTCACCGTGGAGGTGGTTGCCTCGGCGACCTTCGCGCGGGGCGGCCTGGCGGCCAGGGTGGCGGTACCGTTTCGCATCGCGGCGGGGGTCTTGCGCGCCTTTCGGGGCATGTTGCGCGACCGGCCCGCCCTGGTGATCGGCTTTGGCGGCTATCCGTCGATTCCGGCGCTGGCGGCGGCCAACTTGCTGAAACTGCCGCGCATGGTGCATGAACAGAACGGCGTGTTGGGCCGGGTCAACCAGTTCTTTGCCACGCGGGCGCGGGTACATGCGGTTGCCTGCGGCACCTGGCCCACCGAGGTTCCTGGCGGCGTCAGGGTGATCCACACCGGCAACCCGGTGCGCGCCGCCGTCCTCGACCGCGCCGCGGCACCCTATATCGTTCCGGGCGATTATCCGATGAGCATCGTGGTGATCGGCGGCAGCCAGGGCGCGCGGATACTCTCCGACGTCGTGCCCGAGGCCATCGCATCGCTTCCAGCCAAGATCCACGGCCACCTGCGCATCGCGCAGCAGGCCCGCGAAGAGGATGTGGCGCGGGTGACCAAGGCCTATGCAAACGCAGGCATCAAGGCAGAGATATTACCGTTTTTCAACGATATTCCGCGCCGCCTCTCCGAAGCGCAGCTGGTCATCAGCCGTGCCGGTGCCTCCTCTGTCGCCGATATCTCGGTCATCGGGCGCCCGTCGATCCTGATCCCGCTGGCCGCCGCCATCCGCGACGAACAGACCGCCAATGCCCGCGGGCTGGTAGAGGCCGAGGCGGCGATCCTGATCCCTGAATCACGGCTTGACGCGGCCACTTTGGCGATGCATGTCGCCACGGTCCTGGAAAACCCCGACGCGGCGCGGCGGATGGCCCATGCGGCGCTGGCCTACGGGATTCCCGATGCCACCGAACGGCTGGCCGCCGCGGTCGAAGAACTAACTGCGAAAGAGACGAGATGAACGCCGCGACGAAACTGCCCGGAGAACTTGGCCCCATACATTTTGTCGGGATCGGCGGTATCGGCATGTCGGGTATCGCCGAAGTCCTGATGACGCTGGGCTACCGGGTGCAGGGGTCGGATGCCAAGGCCTCCAGGATCACCGACCGGCTGGTGCGGCTCGGCGCCGAATTCTTCGAGGGCCAGCGCGCCGAAAACATCGGCACCGCGGCGGTCGTGGTGATTTCCTCGGCGATCAAGAAGGGCAACCCGGAACTCGAAGAGGCGCGCAGGCTCGGGCTGCCGGTGGTGCGGCGCGCCGAAATGCTGGCTGAACTCATGCGCTTGCGCTCGAATGTGGCGATTGCCGGGACGCATGGCAAGACCACCACCACGACCATGGTGGCGGCGCTGATGGACAAGGGCGGGTTCGATCCGACGGTGATCAATGGCGGCATCATCCATGCCTATGGCTCCAACGCCCGCGCCGGGGCGGGGGAATGGATGGTGGTGGAGGCCGACGAGAGCGACGGCAGTTTCAACCGGCTGCCCGCCACCATCGCCATCGTCACCAACATCGACCCCGAGCATCTGGAACATTGGGGCAGTTTCGATGCGCTGCGCCAGGGGTTTTACGATTTTGTCTCCAACATCCCCTTTTACGGCGTGGCGATCTGCTGCATCGACCATCCCGAGGTGCAGACGCTGGTGGGCAGGGTCACCGACCGGCGGATAATCACCTTCGGATTCAATGCCCAGGCCGATGTCCGCGCGGTCGATCTGCGCTATGAAAACGGTGTGGCGCATTTCGATGTGGCCCTGCAGGCCGAGGGCCAGATGATCGAGGGCTGCACCCTGCCGATGCCCGGGGATCACAATGTTTCCAACGCCTTGTCGGCGATAGCCGCAGCCCGGTATCTGGGCATGAAGCGCGATGAGATCCGCGAGGCGCTGGCCGGGTTTGGCGGCGTCAACCGGCGCTTCACGCGGGTTGGCGAGGTGCTGGGCGGGGTCACGATCATCGACGACTACGGCCACCACCCGGTCGAGATCGCCGCCGTGCTGAAGGCCGCGCGGCAGGCTACGAAGGGGCGCGTCATCGCCGTGCACCAGCCGCACCGCTTTACCAGATTATCCAGTCTTTTCGAGGACTTCTGCACCTGTTTCAATGAGGCGGACGCGGTGGCGATCGCCGATGTCTATGCCGCCGGGGAAGAGCCGATCGCGGGTGCCAGCCGCGACGATCTGGTCGCCGGCCTGTCGGCGCACGGGCATCGCCACGCCGTCGCCATTGGCAATGAAGACGGCCTGGCGGCCTTTGTGCGGGCCGAGGCGCGGCCGGGCGACATGGTGGTCTGTCTGGGGGCGGGGACGATTTCGGCCTGGGCCAACGATTTGCCCGAACGGCTGGGAGGATAGGGCGGTGGCGGCACGGCGCGGCAGGTGTCATCTACCCGCAAGAATCGCTGGCAATAGACTGTTATCGCTTGGAAAAATGGACCGCTGCCGAATCGGGAGAGGAGGCATCGAGCGATGAATCTGTCACTGGTTCTGGCCTGCCTCTGGGCAATCATGGCGAGCCTGGCCGCGATGCTGCCGACGCGCGATCGGCAGTGGCGGCTGGCTTATGTGCTGATCGGCCTGGGCATTCCCGTTCTCGGCTGGGTGACCTATCAGAATGGCCCCTGGGTGGGGCTTCTGGTGCTGGCGGCGGGGGTGTCGATCCTGCGCTGGCCGGTGATCTACCTGTGGCGCTGGCTGCGCTGCAAGACGGCGCGCTGAGGCGCCGCGGGGGGGGGCGAAAACCCGCGTCCCGCCACCGTCCCGCAACCGTACCGCACCCGTCCCGCATCCGTCCCGCATCCGTCCCGACAGGGCGTGCTGTCCGCTAACCGGCCGTTAGTGAGGGGCGCATTCGATGTGGTTCAGCTCATCAAGAGCGATACGCACCCATTCCCGATCGTTGCCGGTCCTGGCGTGCCTTCAGTCTGAAGCAGCTTGACGCGAAAACCGCTCCCGGGCGGCGTCAACCCGCCGGCCGCCGAGCGCCGCCGTAACGAGCCGGCCGCCAGAGCTGCCGGTATTGGCGCGGTTCGCCAGACGCCTTACCGCGCCAGCACCCGCCCGGCGATGGCGTCGAGCCTGGCCATGAGCGCGGGGTCGCGCCTGTCGGGGGCGGTCATCAGGGCGTTGTCCAAGGCGTGACGGCAGCCCTGCGGGCAGGGGCTTCGCGCGGCGCCGAGAACTGCGGGCAGCCGCGCGACAAGCCCGCGGGCCTTGCCGGCATTGCCGGCGAGTGTGGCGATGACGGTGGCCACATCGACCGCGCCATGCGCTTCGTGCCAGCAGTCGTAATCGGTGATCATCGCGACCGAGGCATAGCAAATCTCGGCCTCGCGGGCCAGCTTGGCCTCGGGCATCCCGGTCATGCCGATGACGTCGCATCCCCAGACATCGCGGTAGAGCCGCGATTCGGCGAGCGTCGAGAATTGCGGACCTTCCATGGCGAGATAGGTGCCGGTGGCGTGGGTGGTGATGCCTTCCGCGCCGGCCGCCGCGATGCAGGCGGCCGAGAGGCGCCGGCAGGTCGGATGGGCAAGGCTGACATGGGCCACGCAGCCCGCGCCGAAAAACGACCTTTCGCGCCCGATGGTGCGGTCGATATATTGATCGACAAGCACGAAATCGCCCGGCGCCAGGTCTTCGCGAAACGAGCCGCAGGCCGAGACGGAAACGATATCGGTGACACCGAGACGTTTGAGCGCGTCGATATTGGCGCGGTAGGGAACCGTGCCGGGCGCATGGACATGGCCGCGCCCGTGGCGGGGCAGGAAGGCCATCGGGGTGCCGGCCAGCGTGCCGGTGAGGATCTGGTCGGAAGGCGCCCCCCAGGGGGTGTCGACGCTTTGCCAGGCGGCATCCAGCAACCCGGCGATGTCATAAAGGCCCGAGCCGCCGATCACGCCGATTCTGGTTTGCATGGCTTGTCTCCCCGCGCCGGTTGCAACCGCAGGTTAAAGCGTTTCGGCACCATGTTGAAGCGTTGACGCGTCAGGCATCGTTTGTCGCGTTCGTGCGAGGAAGGACACGAACAACGAGCGACTGAGGATCGGGCCGAGATGCCACAGGCCGCGGGCGGGCATCGGGAAAGGGGGGCCGGGGCCGCGGCAAGCCTCATCGCGCGGCCGGTGCGCCGGGCGGGCGGGGCCCTGGCGCTTGCTGCCCGGGGCGGTGCATCTCGAACACTTCGCCGACCACCGAATAGTCGCGATAGCCGCCGCGGGCGAGCGGCTGGAAACGGGTCACGTCGAAGCGGCCGTCGACCAGGCAGTCGTCGCGCATATGGATGCCGGTGACTTCGCCGAGGATCAGGTGATTGTCGTCGCCCGGCAGGCGGATGATCCGGCTGGCGCGGCATTCGAGCGCCGCCGGGGCATTGCTGACGCGCGGGCAGTCGATGGTGTCGCAGGGGCTGCGGTCGAGCCCGGCCAGGGTGAATTCGTCGGTGCCGGGCGGATAGCCGCCCGAGGTCAGGTTCATTGCCTCGCGCGCGGCGAATTCGACGATATTGACCGCGAAAACCCCGGTCTTGTCGATATTGTTCAGGCTGTCCTTGCGGCTGGTGGAGGCGAACATGACCTGCGGCGGGCTATAGGCGATGGCGTTGAAAAAGGAATAGGGCGCGAGGTTGTCGCCCCCGGGACCGCGCGTCGATATCCAGCCGATAGGGCGCGGGGTGACGATGGCGTTGAAGGGGTTGTGGGCAAGGCCGTGGCCTTGCTCGGGGCGGTAGAACATGGTGAACCTCTTTGCCGTTTGCCCTGATCCTGCCCGCGTGTTAGGCGCGTTTCCAGTCAATTCGGCGGGGTCGGGGCAGGCGTGTACAGGGTCGCGGTTGAAACAGGGGCCGACTGGTGGGAGGTCGAGGCGCTTTATGATCTGTGCTTTGCGCCTGGGCGCACGGCGCTGTCCTCCTACCGTTTGCGCAACGGCGTGGCGCAGGTGGCAGCACTATGCCTGACCCTGCGCGACGGCGCGGGGATTCTGGCGGCGGCGATTCGCTATTGGCCGGTCAGGGTGGGGGATGCGCCGGCCCTGCTGCTGGGGCCGGTGGCGGTGCACCCGACGCGGCAGGGCGAGGGGCTTGGCGGGCTGCTGATCCGCGACAGTCTTCGCGAAGCGGCGCGGCTCGGCTGGCAGCGGGTGCTGCTGGTGGGCGATGCGCCTTACTATCGGCGCTTCGGGTTTGTCAGGCTGGAGGGCGTGGTGATGCCGCCGCCGACCAACCCCGAGCGGGTGCTGGGGCTGGCGCTGCGGCCGGGGGCGTGGGACGATGTGAAAGGCCGGGTGCGCCGGGCCAGAGGCGGGGCCGGGCCGGAATAGCGGCGCGGCGATTGCACTGGCTGGCGGCGTTGCCTATCTTCAGGGGATGAATGGCGCTTCACCGATACCCGCCGCCACGGCAGGGCCCGTCTCGCGGCTGGCCGCGGCGGAGGAGGGCGGCGGGCTTGCTCCCGAGGTTCTGGTCGAGATTTCGGCGCTGGCGCTGCGCGCCCGGCGCGCCAACGGGCCGGTGATGCAGGTGATGAACCGGCTGGGGCGCGGCATCGAGGGCCGGATTGGCGGCCTGCCGCCGCAGGTCCGGCGCATGATCGATGCGGGCACGGCGGAACTGCTGGAACGGGCCTATCGCACCGCCGGGGTTCTGGGCGCGCATCCCGGCATGCCCGACGCCGGCGTCTGGGGGCACCGCGCCGCGGCGGCGGCGGGCGGCGCGCTGGGCGGGCTTGGCGGGCTGGGTACGGCGCTGGTCGAGCTTCCCGCGACGGTGGCGCTGTTTTTCGGGGCGATGCAGAAAGCGGCCGGCGCGCAAGGCTTCGACCCGGCGGATGCGCAAACCCGCCTGATCTGTCTGGAGATCTTTGGCGCGGGCGGCCCGATGCGCCATGACGACGGGATCAATTCGGGGTTTCTGGCGGCCAGGATGGCGGTCAACGGGATGAGTTTGCAGGCGCTGATCCGGCGGGTTTCGCCATCGCTGGCCGCGGTGCTGGGGCGCAAGCTGGCCGGTCAGGCGGTGCCGGTTCTGGGGGCGGCGGCGGGGGCGGCGATCAATGCCGCCTTCGTCGGCTATTATCAGGACATGGCGCATGTGCGCTTTGGTCTGATGCGGCTCGCGCAAGCCCATGGCGAGAGCGAGGTGCTGGCGCAGTTTCGCCAAAGGGTGCGGGCGCTGGGCTGACCGGGCAGGCGCGGGGGGCGGACGGCGCGGGGGGCGGACGGCGCGCCGCGCCCTATCCGATTTCGGGCCGGCGATCGCCGACCGCCTCGCGCCAGTGGCGGCGGCAGAGCGAGACATAGGTTTCATTGCCGCCGATCTGCACCTGTGCGCCGTCGCGCTGAAACCTGCCGTCCGGGCCCTTGCGCGCCACCATCGTGGCCTTCTTGCCGCAGTGGCAGATGGTGCGTACCTCGCGCATTTCGTCGGCCAGCGCCAGCAGCGCCGCCGAGCCGGGAAAGAGCCCGCCGCGGAAATCGACCCTGAGCCCGTAGCACATCACCGGAACGCCTAGATCATCCACGACCCTGGCCAGTTGCCAGACCTGTTCGGGTGTCAAAAACTGGGCCTCGTCGAGAAAGACGCAGGCGAGGGGGCCGGACTCGATCCGGGCGGCGATGCCGGCAAACAGATCGCTGTCGGCATCGAAGGTGTCGGCCGCTTCGCCGATGCCGATGCGGCTGGCGATGCGCCCCTGGCCGCCGCGATCGTCGAGCCTGGCGGTCAGCAGACAGGTCTGCATGCCCCGTTCACGGTAGTTGTGCGCGGCCTGCAACAGCAAGGTGGATTTGCCAGCATTCATGGTCGAATAGTGGAAGTAGAGCTTGGCCATATGCCCTGATAGCGTTGCCGGCAGGGCCGGATCAAGCGCGATCGGCCGGGCACCTGTACGGGATGACTGTACGGGATGACTGTACGGGATGACTGTGCGGGATGACTGTGCCGGAGGACTGTGCGGAATGCCTGTGGTCGCAATGCCGCGTTGAAGGTCCGTTGCGACGCTGTCGGGGACGCCGACTCTGGCAGCCCCACCCTGCCAGAACACAACGGACCCCACACCTGCCGACGTCGGGGCGCCGGATACTCGTGTTCGTTCCCGTTTCGGGGAACGCTTAGACGATGACAAAATGCGCGCCAGCCATTAAGGGGAATGAGGGTTTAGATTTCCCCCGCCCGTTGGTGGGATGGTGAGGCGCAGGAGAGCGGAAATTTGGTAAAGGCAACGCAGACCTATCTGAAAAAGCACAGCGAGGCGCTGGTCAAGGACGTCGGTATCGAGGCCGCGGCAGCGCTTTGCGGCAAGTCGAAGGCCACGCTGGGCCGGTATTATTCCACCGATGCGGAACATGCCGACCGGTTCATGCCGCTTGATGTTGTCGCCGCGCTGGAGGCCGCGTCGCGTTTTCCGCATGTGACGGTGGCGCTGGCCGATCTGCGGGGCATTACCCTGTCTTATGATCAGGACCGGCGCAACACCGGTGCCGGGGGGGTCAATTCGGATGTCGTGGCGCTGAGCCAGCGGTTCGCCATGCTGATGGGGGAATACAACCAGTCGATTCAGGACGGCCGGATTACCATCAACGAATCCAAGCGGTTACTGGCGGAAACCCTGGCCATTCAGCGGGTGTTGCTGGAAATGAAGCTGCACCTGGAGGAAGAGGTCAAGTAGGCCGCGCCCCCCCCAGAAGCGCGCCGCGCCCCGGGGGGATCCGCGCCGCCGCGCCCGGTCAGGCCGCCCTGGCGCGGCGCGGGCGGCGCGACGGACGGCGGGCGGGCCGGGCCTGATGGGCGTCCGGGCGCCCCGCGTTGCCCTGAGGATGGCCACCCTTGCCCGCGCCGCTGCCGCGGCGCTGGCGCGCCGCCTTGGCGGCGGTGTTCGCCTCGGCGCTGGAGGGGGCCTGGCCGCCGCTTACCGGGATCGACAGCCTGAGGATTTTCTCGATGGCTTTCAGTTCGTTGAATTCCGCAGGCGCGCAGAAGGCCACGGCGCGGCCGTCCCTGCCGGCGCGCGCGGTGCGACCGATGCGGTGGACGTAGTTTTCCGCCACGTTCGGCAGATCGAAATTGTAGACATGGCGCACATCGGGGATGTCGATGCCGCGGGCGGCGACATCGGTGGCGACCAGCACCGTGATCGCGCCATCGCGGAAGGCCTGCAAGGCGCGTTCGCGCTGGCCCTGGCTCTTGTTGCCGTGGATGGCGCCGACATCGTGACCCCAGCCGGCGAGCAGTTTCATGAGCTTTTCGCAGCCATGCTTGGTGCGGCCGAACACCAGCGCCAGCTCGCCCGGGTGCTTTTCCAGCATCCCGGCCAGAAGCCGGGCCTTGTCGCCCTGGTTCACGAAATGCACCGACTGGTCGATCCTGTCGGCGACCTTGCCGGGGGGCGCGACCTGGACGCGGACCGGATTGGTCAGGTAGGATTTCGACAGTTCGTCCATCAGTT
Source organism: Paracoccaceae bacterium (assembly GCA_020446815.1). Classification (GTDB taxonomy): domain Bacteria; phylum Pseudomonadota; class Alphaproteobacteria; order Rhodobacterales; family Rhodobacteraceae; genus Albidovulum. Next base: position 8,543 of record JAGRDY010000015.1, on the reverse strand, counting down.
TCGGCATGGTGGCCGAAAACAGCATGGTCTGGCGTTCGGCGGGCAGCAGGCGGGCGATCCGGCGCAGGGCGTGAATGAAGCCGATGTCGAGCATCTGGTCGGCTTCGTCAAGAACGAGATAGCGAACCTCGTTCAGTTTCAAAGCCTTGCGGTCCAGCAAATCAATCAGGCGACCGGGCGTTGCGACCAGAATGTCGATGCCGGAGGCGAGGCGCTGGGCCTGGACGTTGAGGCTGGCGCCGCCGACGACGCGGAAGGTGCGCACCGGTGTGCCGCTGGCATATTTCTGAAGGTTGTCGGATATTTGCGTGGCCAGTTCGCGGGTCGGCGCGAGGATCAGGGCACGGCAGGTGCCGGGGTTCGGCCGGCGGCCGATTTCCAGCAGTCTGGTGACGATCGGCAGGCCGAAAGCGGCGGTCTTGCCGGTGCCGGTCTGGGCAAGGCCCATGACATCGCGGCCATCCAGCAGCGCCGGGATGGCGCGGGTCTGGATCGGGGTCGGTTCGGACAGGCCCATTTGGGCGAGGTTGGCGGAAACGCGGGCGTCGATGCCCAGTTCTTCAAAGTAATTCAATGTATTATCCTAATGGTTCAGCCCTTGGAGCGGGCCGGAAAAGTTCGGTGCGCAGAGTCCGTTCGGGCCTGCGCGGGTCATCGGGGCGCGGTTGTCGTGAACCGCTGGACCCCTGGCGTGACATGGGAACCGTTGTTGCGCCCGGCCTCTGCCCCCGGTTCGGGGAACGGCTGCTCACGCGGCAGCGGGCGTCGGGCTAAGGCGTATCGACCTGATCCTGCATCGCGCGTTCGCTGCCTTTTTCTTCGGTCGGGCACGAAAAGCGGTACCTGATGCTTCGACATGAAGCCGAAACGCCTTGGCAGGGCAGATGGGGGATTTCGGCAGACAAGTCAAGGCCCGTCCCGCGCCGCGCGCGGGACGGGCAGGGTCATCCTCAGCCGGCCGTGTGCAGGCTGGCGTGCTTTGCGACGAGGTTTTCCGCCTGGCGGATCGACGCATAGTCGATGAGCCGCCCGTCGAGGGATACGGCGCCCTTTCCGGCGGCGTCGGCCTCTGCCATAGCCTTGAGGATGCGCTCGGCCCGGGCCACTTCGGCCTCGGAAGGGCTCATCACCTGGTTGGCCAGCGCGATCTGGCTGGGGTGGATCGCCCATTTGCCTTCGCATCCCAGCACCGCGGCGCGTTTGGCGGCGGCGACATAGCCGTCCGGGTCGGAGAAATCGCCAAACGGCCCGTCGATCGGACGCAGGCCGTTGGCGCGTGCGGCGACCACCATCCGGGCGAGCGCGTAGTGCCACATATCGCCCCAGTGCACCGCCCGGTTTCCGGCGGAATCCGGATCGGTCAGCACGGCGTAATCCTCGTTGACGCCGCCGATGATCGTGGTCCGCGCGCGGGTGCTGGCGGCATAGTCGGCAACCCCGAAATGCAGGCTTTCGTTGCGCCTTGACGCGGCGGCGATTTCCGACACGTTCTGCATCCCCAGGGCGGTTTCGATGATGTGTTCGAATCCGATGCGTTTCTTGTACCCTTTGGCCTGCTCGATCTGCGTCACCATCATGTCGACGGCATAGACATCGGCGGCGGTGCCGACCTTGGGGATCATGATCAGATCGAGCCGTTCGCCGGCCTGTTCCACGACATCGACAACATCGCGATACATGAAATGCGTGTCCAGCCCGTTGATGCGAATCGACATGGTTTTCGAGCCCCAGTCGATGTCGTTCAGGCCCTTGACGATGTTCTTTCTGGCCTGTTCCTTTTCATCCGGCGCCACCGCGTCCTCAAGATCCAGAAAGATCACATCTGCGTCGGATTTGGCAGCTTTTTCAAACATTTGTGGCTGGCTTCCAGGCACGGCGAGTTCGCTGCGATTGAGCCGGGCCGTCGCCTGGTCGATGGGGTGAAAACTCATTTTCCGGTGATCCTTCATGTTGCGGGTCGAAAGTGGCGGCAACACAAGGAGAATAATTTTGTTTCTGTCAAGTGGTAAAATATTTGCAGATATTGCGCGCGCATTTCATTTCCGCGGCCCCGGCATGGTTGCCTGTTCCGAGGGAAGGCGCGACGAAAAATAGAAGGCGACGGCCTGTGTCCGGCTGCTTACCCCCAGCTTTTCGTAGAGGTTCGACAGATGGAATTTCACTGTGTTTGCAGAGATGCCGAATTCGGCCGCCAGCTGCCGGTTGCTGAGCCCCTTCGACAGGGCTTCCAGCAAGGCGCGTTCGCGCCGGGTCATCTGGTGGATCGGATCGACGTGAAGGTCGCGCACATCGAGGAAGGGAAACACCATTTGCCCGGCCGCCACCGCGGCGCAGGTGTCGAGCAACCCTTCGACCGGCCCTTTGCGCGGCGAAAACCCCGCCGCCCCGGCCGTCATCGCCAGGCGGGGCAGGCCGCCGCGATCATCGCCGTAGACGATGACCCTGGGCGCCGCCGGCTGGTCGCGCAGCACCTCGATCAGCTTCTGTCCGCCGAGCGCGGGCAGATTCCAGTCGATGACGCCGAGCTGCACCGGCACCCGCATGACGGCGCCCAGAAAACCTTCTGCCGTCGAGGTGGTGGCGACCAGCGAAAACCGCGGGTCGCGGTCGAAAATCTCTGACATGGCCGACAGGACCAGAGGATTGCTGTCGGCCAGGGAAACCGACACGGGCGCCGTTTCGGGTTTAACGTCTTGCAAATGCTATCCTTTCCGAAAAAACCTACCCATATATATAGCATGATAGCGATGTCAGCACGAGATAGCTACTAAAAGGAATGGTTTTTTTCCCACCCGAATAGATACCCAAAAGCAGGAGTATGGTAGGTTGCGCAATTTCGCCGCCGGGGGTCTTCTTTGGAGGAACACCTATCCGACCAACAGGCAGAGGCCGATGTGATGACAAGCGCCAAAATCTTTCCGAAGCTCGTAATTCCCGATACGCTGGCCGCCGGTCCGGGGCCGGGCAATACCGATGCGCGTGTGCTTGCGGCCTTTGCCGGCGCCGGGGTCGCCGATCACATGCAGGCGGATGTGCTGCGCGGCATGGTCGAATGCAAGCACATGCTGCGCAGCTTCATGGGCACCGCCAACATCCACACCTTCGCGGTTGCCGGCACCGGCTGGAGCGGTCTCGACTGCATGATGTCGGCGGTGATGCCGGGCGACACGGTCGTCGCCTTTGTCAACGGCACGTTTTCCGGGATCGACGCGCTGACGCTGCGCATGAAGGCCGCAACGCGCGAGGAACTGGCGCAGGACGCGCTTGATCCGAAGCCCGCCAGCGTCACCGTGATCGAGGTTGCGCACGGCGAATCCGTCACCGGCGACGTGATCGAGGCCGCGCTGGCGAAGGTCAAGCCGAAATGGGCCTTCATGGCGCACTGGGAAACCGGTTCGGGGCGGATCAACGATCTGAAAGGCTTTTCGGAGGCTTGCGAAAGGCATGGGGCGATGGGGCTGGTTGACGCTGTGTCGTCGCTCGGCGTCGCGGATTTCGCCCTTGACGACTATCCCGGCGTGGCGGGCTGGGCCTCGTGCCCGCAAAAGGGGCTGCTGTGTCTGCCGCTGACCTATGCTCCGGTCAGTTTTACCGACAGCTATATCGCGGCATTGAAGGCCAGCGGTTGCTATACCTATGCGAACCACCCGATCTTCGAGGCGCGCCATTGGGGCATCGTCGATGGCAGGGATGTCGAAAAGGGCACCTATCACCGGACCCATTCGGGCTATGCGGTTGCCGCGTTCCACGAGGCGCTGCGCATCAACCTGTCGGACAGTCTGGCGCGGCGGGCCAGGGATTACGCCTATCATGAAAAGGCACTGCGCGATGCGGTCGTGGCCATGGGCTGTACGGTGACATCCGACATGACCAGCCTTGTGGTGCTGAACCTGCCCGCGCATCTGGCCGGGCGTGAAATGGAGCTTGTGCAGAACTGCCGCGCGCGGGGTTTCGGCATCTGGCCGACCCTGTCATCGCCGGTGCAGATCCGCATCGGCATTCTCAATCAGCTGAGCCGCGCGTCGATCACCGAAATCGTCACCCGCTTCGCCAAGGCCATCAACGACATGGGCGGCGAAATCGACATGGGCGCGGTGAATGCGGTGCTTGGCGCGCATTACCAAAAGACGCTTGCCGCCTAGGGGGCCGATCATGGACATTCACGAATATCAGGCCAAGGAAATCCTCAGCAAATTCGGGGTCGAGGTGCCGGTCGGCGCCCTCGCCTACAGCCCTGAACAGGCGGCCTACCGGGCCCGTGAGATGGGTGGTGAGAAGTGGATCGTCAAGGCCCAGGTCCATGCCGGGGGCCGCGGCAAGGCGGGCGGTGTCAAGCTGTGCGATTGCGACAGCGCGATCCAGCAAGCCTGTGAAGGAATGTTCGGCCAGAAGCTGGTGACCCATCAGACCGGCCCGGCGGGAAAGGGGATCTATCGCGTCTATGTGGAGGCGGCGGTGGCCATCGACCGGGAAATCTATCTGGGCTTCGTGCTCGATCGTTCCAGCCAGCGGGTGATGATCGTCGCGTCGGCAGAGGGCGGCATGGAAATCGAGGACATTTCCGCCAGCAAGCCCGAAAGCATCGTTCGCTCCACGGTGGAGCCGGCCGTCGGCCTGCGCGAATTCCAGGCGCGCGAGATCGCCTTTGCGCTCGGGATCGAGCCCGCGCTGGTCCAGCAGATGGTCCGCACCCTTCAGGGCTGTTACCGGGCGTTTCTGGAACTGGATGCGACGATGGTCGAAATCAACCCCCTGGTGGTGACCGCCGACAAGCGCATTCTCGCGCTTGACGCGAAAATGACCTTTGACGACAACGCCCTGTTCCGGCACCCCCAGATCAGCGAGCTGCGCGACAAGAGCCAGGAGGACCAGCGCGAAAGCCGTGCCGCCGACCGCGGGCTTTCCTATGTCGGGCTTGACGGCAATATCGGCTGCATCGTCAACGGCGCCGGGCTGGCGATGGCCACGATGGACACCATCAAGCTTGCCGGCGGCGAGCCGGCCAATTTTCTCGACATCGGCGGCGGCGCCACGCCGGACCGGGTGGCCAAGGCCTTTCGGCTGGTGATGTCGGACAGCAATGTCCAGGCGATCCTGGTGAATATCTTCGCCGGTATCAACCGCTGTGACTGGGTGGCCGAAGGTGTGGTGCAGGCGCTGCGCGACAACCCGGTGGAGGTTCCGGTGATCGTCAGGCTGTCCGGCACCAACGTGAAGGAGGGCCAGAAGATCCTTGCCAAGAGCGGCCTGCCGATCATTCGCGCCACCACCCTGATGGAAGCCGCCGAAAGGGTCGTTTCGGCGTGGAAAAGCGATCTGAACCAGAACACCAGTCTGAGGGCAGCGAAATGAGCATCCTGATAGACCGCGATACCCGCATCATCGTGCAGGGCATCACCGGCCGCATGGCCCAGTTCCACACCAAGGACATGCTTGAATACGGCTCCAACGTCGTCGGTGGCGTGGTTCCCGGCAAGGGCGGCGAGAGCGTGTTCGGCGTGCCGGTATTCGATACCGTGAAAGAGGCGGTCGCGGCCACCCGCGCCGAAGCCAGCCTGGTTTTCGTGCCGCCGCCCTTTGCCGCCGACAGCATCATGGAGGCGGCGGATTCGGGTATCCGCTATTGCGTCTGCATAACCGACGGGATTCCCGCGCAGGACATGATCCAGGTCAAACGCTACATGATGCGCTATCCCAAGGAACGGCGCATGGTGCTGACCGGGCCGAATTGCGCGGGCACCATTTCGCCGGGCAAGGCCATGCTGGGGATCATGCCCAGCCATATCTTCCTGCCCGGCAATGTCGGCATTGTCGGGCGGTCGGGCACGCTGGGCTATGAGGCGGCCGCGCAGCTGAAGGAACGCGGCATCGGCGTGTCCACCAGTGTCGGCATCGGCGGCGATCCGATCAACGGTTCTTCCTTCCGCGATATCCTGGAACTGTTCGAAAAGGACGAGGACACGCATGTGATCGCCATGATCGGCGAAATCGGCGGGCCGCAGGAGGCCGAGGCGGCGGCCCATATCCGCGACCACATCACCAAGCCGGTGGTGGCCTATGTCGCCGGGCTGACGGCGCCCAAGGGGCGCACGATGGGACATGCTGGGGCGATCATCTCGGCCTTTGGCGAAAGTGCCAGCGAAAAGGTGGAGATATTGTCATCGGCGGGGGTGGTCGTGGCCGAAAACCCCGCGGTGATCGGCGAAACCATCGCCCGCGTGATGTAAAGGTCAGACCCATGGAAAAACGCACGATCATCGAAGGGTGCAACCCGGCTGGCGATGCCGGCCGCGGGGCGCGCGAAGCCCGTGACCGGCAGCCCTGCCGGAGCGGCGCGCCCGAGTCGCGCGCGGCCTTTCACCAGGCCTTGCCGGGCGGCCGGGCCAGGATAGGCGCGCGCGCCGGCGTGCCCGACCTCGTGTCGGCGCGCGCCGCCGAGCGGACCTTGATGCTGTTGCTGAAGGCTGCGGCATGTGCCGCGCGCGCCGCGCCCGGTTCGCGGCCGGCGGCGCGCAAGGATCAGCGGCACCGGTGGCGGGCGGGCGAACCGGGTCTGGCCGGCAGGACGCTCGGGATCGTGGGGTTCGGCCGGGTGGGGCGGGCGGTGGCGCGCCAGGCGCATCGGCGGTTTGGCATGAGGATCGCGATCTGTGATAGCAGCCCCGTGGCCGCCGAGGACATCGCGGAACTGGCAGCCACCCAGACCCGTGATCTCGACGCGTTGCTGCCGCAGTGCGATTTCGTGTCGCTGCATTGCCCGGGCGGAGCGGCAACCCGGCATCTGATCAATGCGCGGCGGCTCAACCTGATGAAGCCCGGCGCCTTTCTGATCAATACCGCGCGCGCCGAGTGTATCAATGAAACCGCGCTTTTCCACGCATTGGCGTTCGAGACGATCGGCGGGGCGGCGCTGGATGTATTTGAAGGCGGGGCGGGCATGTCACCGGATCTGCTGGATTGCGACCGCCTTGTCACCTTGTCGCATGGCGTCGGCGGGTTGCGCGCCTTCGCCAGCCTTCAGACCTTTCTTGAAGGGCAGATCCCCGCCGGGCGCCCCAACTGACAGGCCGCGGGCCGACAGGCCGATTGGCGGTGACCAAGGGGGGTGGCATTTCATGCCCCGCAGTCCACGGCCTGTCAGTTGGCGCGCCCAGAAAAAAACGGGTTACTTCGCTGCCTTGTGGGTGGCGGGCTTGTAATCTCCCGCCGGCACCTGAAAGGCCACGTTCATCCGGTTCCAGCTGTTGATGGCGATCACCGCGACGTTGAGGTTGACGAGTTCCGCCTCGCTGAACTCGGCGCGCGCGGCGTCGAACACCGCGTCGGAGACCTCGCCGTTGCAGACCTTTGTCACCGCTTCCGTCCAGGCCAGCGCGGCGCGTTCGCGGGCGCTGTAGAACGGGGCCTCGCGCCAGGCGCTGAGCAGGTAGAGCCGCTGTTCCGTCTCGCCCGCGGCGCGCGCGTCCTTGGTGTGCATGTCGATGCACCAGGCGCAGCCGTTGATCTGCGAGGCGCGCAGCTTGACCAGTTCGATCAGGCTCTGCTCGAGCCCGCAGTTGTCGACGTATTGCTGCACCTGCGAGAGCGCCTTGTAGGCGCCGGGGGCAAATTTGGCGGGGGTCAGTCTGGCTTTCATGGCGATCATCTTTTCGCTTGGAACAACGCTTGCGCGTCGGGGTGGGTGATCGTTGCCGCGAGTGGATCGAAGCCGCCTTGCGCGCGCAGATCGGTGGCCAACTGGCGGATCGCCGCCATCGTCACCAGCGCGGGCAGGGTGGCCAGCGTGATACGCGCGACCCCGGCGCGGCCCAGCGCCGCGGCATCGGGCATGCCGGGGCGGCCGGTGACGTTGACCGGCGCGTCGATGGCCCGCACGAAAGCCGCGATGGCGTCGGGCGCGCGCAACCCGATCGGATAGACGCAATCGGCCCCGGCGGCGAGATAGGCGCGCCCGCGCTCGACCGCGATGGCATGGGCCTCGGCGGCGGGGGTCTTGCCGTGCAAAAAGACGTCGCAGCGGGCGTTGATGACGATCGGCACCCCGGATGCGTCGGCGGCGGCGCGGGCGGCGGCGATGCGCGCCGCGGCGTCGTCCGTCGCGCGCAGGGCGCCCTTGTGGCCGTCCTCGAGGTTGATGCCGGCAACGCCGGTGGCGATGATCTCGGCGACATGGGCGCCGACCTCTTCGGGCGTGGCGCCGTAGCCCGCCTCGATGTCGGCGCTCACCGGCACCCCGGCGGCGCGGACGATGCGGGCGGTGGCGGCCACAACTTCGGGCCAGGGCGCGGCCTCTCCGTCGGGATGGCCGAGCGCCCAGGCGACCCCGCCCGAGGTGGTCGCGAGCGCGTCGAAGCCGGCCCCGGCGAAGAGTCGCGCGCTCATCGCGTCCCAGACATTGGGCAGCACCAGCGGGCGCGCGCCGTTTCCGCGCGCCGCATGGTGGCGGGCCCGGAAGGCGGCCGCGATTTCGGCCTGTCGTGTGGTGTTCATGGCGAATTCTCCGCGTCGCGCATTGGGTCGGGCGCGATCCCCTGTCTCGCGAT
>JAGRDY010000014.1 GCA_020446815.1 Paracoccaceae bacterium | reverse complement strand
AGTGCCGGATCGTGATCTCCTGGAAGTCTTCGACGCCCCAGAGGTTGCGGTTCTGGCAGACCGCGCGCAGGTAGAAGCTGGCGATGCCCAGCGTCTTGGCACCCACCTCCGAGTTCCAGCAGTAGAAGCCCCGGAAGTAGAGGTCGGGCGAGCCGTCGGGCAGCAGCCCCGCCTCGATCGGGTTCAGGTCGTCGACGAGGAACAAGAACACGTCGCGATCGGAGGCGTAGAGCGTCGTCGTCTCCCTCGTCACGTCCACGCGCGGGTTGTAGATGCCGGTCGACCAGCCGAGCACGCCCGGCACCTTCCAACGCGTGTCGCCAATGCCGTTGCCCGCGATGCGCTGCACGGCTGAGACCAGTTCGTGGTCGTAGATGCGGCCATAGTCGGGGCCTGTCACCGCGCGCAGTTCCGTGCGGCCATCCGCGACCTCCATCGTCTTGATCTGCTCTGCCCGGTGGTTGGTCAGCCCGTACTGCAAGTTGATCCCCGCCAGCGGCGCGGGCAGTTGTCGCAGATAGGCCGCGGGGGCACCGACGAGGCTCGAGAGCTGGCCGAAGGACCAATGCGTCGGCGCGATGGGTTCATCTGCGCCCGGCAGGACAAGGCCCAGCTTCTCCGGGTTGTCGCGATGCGCCTCGACACGGATCGCCGCGCTCTCCACCGTGCGCGTCCGGCTCCGCTCTGCCCGGCCCTTGACGGACGCAAAGAGATCGTCGAGCGACAGATACCGCTCGTCATCCGGTCGCGAGAACCACTCGGACGACACGCGATCAACATTCGTACCGCGCGACACATCCACCTTGTAGCCGCCGCTGATATCACGCCCGGCATCGATAATTTCGGTATTCATGGGTTTTCTCCCGCGACGGGCGGCCGAAAGCCTCTCTCTCGACCTCCAAACCCGTCACGGTCCGGGACGGCGCCCCTCTGACTCTCGGATCATTCGGCTGCGCGGGTCTCGAGCGGGAAAGGGGCGCGTGACGCGGCGAGCCGGTGCAGCGTTTCCGGGCGGATATGCGTGTATCGGCGCATCATTTTCCAATCCTTGTGGCCGGTAATCAGTCAGAGCGGACGTCGAACTACTAGACCCCGTCAGCCGAATAACGGTCAGTTGTTAGCGGCATACATGAATGCGACGACAACAATGGCCATCAAAACCAAGGCTGGGCCAACAAACCCTGCGATAATCCCAATGAACAATGACGGAATCCATCCTAACCCGAAACCTAAGAAGAAACCCCATTCTGCAACTGCGTAAAGCCAGCAACCAATAAAAGTCAGCACGCCGATAAATATTCCGGAAATCCGATAAAGATCGCTACCGTCCATGCTCGTGCCTCTAGTAAGATTTCAGGGAACAATGTGTTTGGTATCCTAGAAATACAAGTGAACGCTTTAAGTCGAGATGTGGCTGACCCTCCGGACGACGGCCGACGCGGCATTTTCGTAAGGATAAACTCTCTCAACAAAATCGCCATATGAACGTCGAGTATTACAAATAGGCGGTTCAACTCGCACGTATTAGGGCGACAGATCCCGCTCCGTGCCCTTGCCGATCAGGCCGAGACGTTTGAGCGCCACGCGCGCCAGATCGACGGGTTCCGGCGAGATGTCGAGGCCGTGCACAGCTGCCGCATGGGTGATGATCATCTTGATCACGCCGATGTCGATCCCGAGAGTGACCGGGCCCGCACCTTGTTCGGCGCGCATCTTGCCGTAGTCGATCAGCTTTTGCCGGTCGAGGTGGCCGATCTTCTCCTTGCCCTGATCGCGCTTGAGCGTGGTAATCGTGGCGGCCTTGGCTCGCGACGCGGCGGTTTCCCTACCGCGCACATATCGGTTATATGAAGATCGATGAGGTCGCCAACGGTCTGGAGGCGGGAAACGGACGACTTGTCCGGCGCCAGCCCCTGATCGACCCGGGTCTCCGCTCGGGCAGGGCCCAACGATGGGCGTCCTCGCGACGGAGGAACGTCTCGCTCGCGAAGCGGCCCTTTCGTATGATCTGGATCCGGTAGGCACCGGAGGGGAGCTTGGTGAAGGAGGCCATTTTCGGGTGCGCTGTGTGTGCAATGGGTCGTCGTAGCGGGGCAAATTCGGGGATATTGGGGCGTATTCCAGCGTAGCAGCATCCGCCGCCAACAGTTTGAAGATATAAAAAATGCAAATAAATCAACACGCTAGATTTTCCATCGCCCCCATGATGGACTGGACCGATCGGCATTGCCGCTATTTCCATCGCCTGATCAGCCGGCATGCGCTGCTTTACACGGAAATGGTGACCGCGGCTGCGGTCGTTCACGGGCCGCGCGACAGGTTGTTGGCGTTCGATCCGCCAGAGCATCCGGTGGCCTTGCAACTCGGCGGGTCCGATCCGAAGGAACTGGCCGAGGCGTCAAGGATCGCGGCCGAATATGGCTACGCTGAAATCAACCTGAATGTCGGCTGCCCGTCCGACCGCGTGCAATCGGGTTGCTTCGGGGCGGTGCTGATGGAACGGCCCGAACTGGTCGCCGATTGCGTTGCGGCGATGATCGCGGCGAGTCCGGTTGAAATAACGGTGAAATGCCGGATCGGGGTGGATGATCAGGTTCCCGAGAAAGTGCTTCCCGCCTTTCTTGAGACGGTCGGCGGGGCGGGCGTCCGCCGGTTTGCCATTCATGCCCGCAAGGCTTGGCTGCAGGGACTTTCGCCCAAGGAAAACCGCGACGTGCCGCCGCTCGACCATGCGCTGGTTCTGGCGATGAAGCGGGCCTTTCCGGCGCTGCACATTTCGGTCAACGGCGGGATCGCGACGGTGGACGAAGCCCTGGGCTTTCTGGCTCGGGGGCTGGACGGGGCGATGATCGGGCGTGCGGCCTATCATGACCCCTGGAATACGCTGGCGACGGTGGATGCGCGTGTCTTCCATGACCCCCGCCCGGTTGACCGGCTGGAGGTGGTCGGCAGGATGCGGCCCTACATCGCCCGGCACATTCAGGCCGGCGGACGGCTGCATCATGTCAGCCGCCACATGCTGGGCCTGTTTCACGGGGTGCCGGGCGCGCGCGCATGGCGCAGAGTGTTGTCCGAAGGGGCAAACGCCACGGGGGCCGGGCTGGAAGTCGTGGATGCAGCACTGCGGGAAGTTGCGCCAGACAGGACCCGTGCCGCCGGTGACGGGTACCGCGGCTGAACGGCGGGGGCGGGGGCTACGGGCGCGGGTACCCTGGCCCTGTGCGGGCCTATTTCGCGGAACGGCCTTCAAGACGTGCGGCACGCCCGCCGCGGCGCTGGCGAAGACGCGGCGCGCGTGACGGCAGCTCGGCCATGATGGCGGTGCGCGTTGCCGGGTCCATCCTGCTCCAGGAGGTGATTTCATCGACGCTGCGCAGGCAGCCGACGCAGATGCGTTCGACAGGGTGCACCACACAGATCTTCACGCAGGGCGATTCGATCTCGTCGCGTTTCCAGGTGTCGTCGTTCATGCCTTTCGCCTCAAATATCCGATCCGGTCAAGAGCCCCTTGCAGGATATACCCGGCCGCGACGTGATCGATGACCTCGGAGCGACGTTTGCGTGACGTATCCGCCTCCAGAAGGGCGCGTTGCGCCGCCACGGTCGACAGCCGTTCGTCCCAATAGCCGACCGGCAAATCCGACAGGCGGGTCAGGTTGCGCGCGAAAGCGCGGGTCGACTGACAGCGCGGACCTTCCGTGCCGTCCATGTTGAACGGCAGCCCGAGAACGAGACCGCCGATATCGCGCAATGCACAGATCGCCAGCAAAGCCTCGGCATCGCGTGTGAACTTGCTTCGACGGATCGTTTCAAGCGGCGTCGCCACCGACAACCTTCGGTCGGAAACCGCAACGCCGATGGTCTTTTCGCCCAGATCGAGACCGGCAAGCGCCTTGCCGGGCGCCAGGGCGGAGGCGAATTCCTCGATCGTCTCATGGATCATTCGCTCAGTCCGGCCTGCTGTGCCGCGCGGCGAATGGCTGCCAGAGCCGCGTCCTGCCCGGCAAAGACCGACCGGGCCTCGCGCCAGGTCGTGCGGGCGCGATCGGTTTCGCCCAGAACCCCCAGCGCGGTGATCAGGCGCGCCCATTCCTCGGGCGTACCACCCTCACTTGCCAGACGCTCGGCCAACCGGTCAACCATGCCGGTGATCATCGCCGCGCGGTCCTCGGCGGACATATCGCCGGCACTTGCCAGATCCTCCGCAGAGGGCCCGTCCGGGGCCGCGGGCGGCGTGTAGTCGATGCCCGCGGCAGCGGCGAGCATGGCGATGCGGGCGCGGATCGGGGCGATCCAGGGGGCATCTTCCGGTCCTTCGCGCAACAGTTCGGCCCAATATGCAAAGGCCAGATCGGGCCGTCCGGTTTGCGCCCACATGAGCCCCAGATAAAAGCGTGCCGTGCCGTTTTGCGGATCGATCTCTACCGCCCGGTTCAGCGCCGCTTCGGCTTCGGGCGACACATAGCCACCGGCCGCCAGAACATAGGTATCGGCCAGCGCCGCGTAATCCGCCGCGCTTGCCGCGGGCCCTTTCAGCGTGGCGATCCTGGCCAGCGCCTCAGCCGAAGCCGTCATGTTGCCCAGGATGGCTTCGTTGCGCGCCAGCAAGGTCAGCCCCTGAATGTCCTCGGGGTTTGCCGCGACGGCCTTGCGCAAACGCTCGACCAGGGCGAGATAATCCGCGTCGGCGGCCGGGGCCGCCGGGCGCGGCGTTTCGGCGGCGGCTTCGGCCTGCGACTTGCGCGCATCGTGGAATGCCGCGGCCCGTTCAAGGCGGGCCGACATCGGCATGTCCGGATATCCCGGCGCGCCAATGCGCTCATAAAGCGCCAGCGCGGCGGCCAGAGGCACCGAGACGGCGATGATGCCCCAAAGGGGTCTGGCCGTGCCGGCCGGACCTGCGGCGCGCCTGCCGGCCTGATCCGCGGCAAGGATGCGGCGCGAGATTTCGATGTTGAGCCGCTTGGCTTCGCTCTCAGAGACGATCCCCCGCGCCAGATCGTTGTCCACCTCGGCAAGCTGGTCGCGATAGACCTTCATGTCGAACGATGCCGTGCTTTCGCTTGCCCCGCCCTGCAAGAGCGCGCGCAACAACACGGCCGCCACTGCGGCGGTGATGAGCGCTGCGACGATCCAAAAAAACATCCGACCTCCGATATCCCGGCCGTATGTAGGCCTTTGCGCCGCGCGCGGAAAGGGGCAAACCCGGCAAATCCGCGCCCGTCGCGCCGCACGGGGGGGGCAATGTCGCATTTATCCGAATTGCGACGCTTGGCTGCCTGTTGCAATATGCTCTGTGTTCCATCTATCGCCCGGTGGGCGAGCCTTGCCCAATGGGAGTGTCGACATGGCCATGAAACGTTATTCCGTCTTTGCCATCGCCCGCGAAGCGATGAGCTATCACATGGGATGGCAACGCGCCTGGGCCGCGCCGCAGCCCAGAAAGAAATACGATGCCGTTATCGTCGGTGCGGGCGGCCACGGGCTCGCCACCGCCTATTACCTTGGCAAGAACTTCGGCCTGACCAATGTCGCGATCATCGAAAAGGGCTGGCTCGGTGGCGGCAACACCGGGCGCAACACCACGATCATCCGCTCGAACTATCTGCAGGACCCCTCCGCCGCGATCTACGAAAAGGCCCGGTCGCTCTACGAGACAATGAGCCAGGATCTGAACTACAACGTCATGTTCTCGCCGCGCGGTCTTCTGATGCTCGGGCAGACCGAACATGAGGTCAGGGGCTACAAGCGCACCGTTCATGCCAACAACCTGCAAGGGGTGGAAACCCGCTGGATCGAGCCCGCCGAGGTCAAGCGGCTGGTGCCGATCATGAATATCGAGGGCCCGCGTTATCCCGTGCTGGGTGCGCTTTATCAGGCGCGCGGCGGCACCGCGCGCCACGATGCGGTGGCCTGGGGCTATGCGCGCGCCTGCTCGGCCATGGGCATGGATGTCATCCAGCAATGCGAAGTGACCGGCATCCGCAGCGCGGGCGGCAAGGTCGCGGGGATCGACACGACGAAAGGCGCCATTGATTGCGACAAGCTGGGGCTGGTCGTGGCGGGCCATTCCTCGGTTCTGGCCGAACTGGCCGGCTTCCGCCTGCCGATCGAAAGCCTCGCGCTGCAGGCAATGGTCTCCGAACCGATCAAGCCATGCATGGATGTGGTGGTGATGGCCAACACCGTGCACGGCTACATGTCGCAATCCGACAAGGGTGAAATGGTGATCGGCGGCGGCACCGACGGGTTCAACAACTACACCCAGCGCGGCAGCTTCCATCATATCGAGGAAACCGTGCGCGCGCTGGTCGAAACCTTCCCGATGATCTCGCGCCTCAAGAACCTGCGCCAATGGGGCGGCATCGTCGACATGACCGGCGACCGTTCGCCCTTGATCTCGAAAACCCCCGTGGACGGCATCTTCGTCAATTGCGGCTGGGGCACCGGCGGGTTCAAGTCGATCCCCGGCTCGGGCTGGGCGATGGCCGAGCTGATGGCGCGGGGCCATTCGCCCTTGGCCGAGGAATTCTCCATGTACCGGTTCCGCGAAGGCAGGTTCATCGACGAAAGTGTCGCTGCCGGGGTGGCGCATTGATGACCCTTCTTCTTGGTTCAAATACTCCGGGGGTCCGGGGGCAGCGCCCCCGGCCGGCTTCCGAAAGGACAACGACATGCTGACCCTTGAATGCCCCTACTGCGGCGTCAAAGCCGATGAAACCGAACTTGCGCCCGGTGGCGAGGCGCATCTGAAGCGCCATGGCCCCGGCTCGACCGACGAGGAGTTCGACGGCTATCTCTTCGCCCGCAAGAACCCCAAGGGCGTGCATTTCGAACGCTGGCGTCATGCCTATGGCTGCGGCAAGTGGTTTCTGGCGGCGCGCTGCACCGCGACGCTCGAAGTCTTCGGCACCTATCCCGCCCAGTCCACCAAGCCGCCCGTCGATCTTCAGGCAAGGATCAAGCTGAAGCGCCCCGGCTGGGAGGGTTACAAATGAGCACACGTCTGCAAAACGGCGGTCGCCTGATCGACCGCGCCAAACCGCTTTCCTTCACCTTCAACGGCAAGCCGGTGCAGGGTTATGAGGGCGACACGCTCGCCTCGGCCCTGCTTGGCCAGAACCGGATGATGGTCGGCCGGTCGTTCAAGTATCACCGGCCGCGCGGGCTTGTCGCCAGCGGCGCCGAAGAGCCGAACGGCCTTGTCGGCCTCGGCGAGGGCGCGCGTTTCGAGCCGAACCAGCGCCTGACCACGACCGAGCTTTTCGGCGGTGCGGTCACGCAAAGCCAGAACCACTGGCCCAGCCTCGAATTCGACGTGGGCGCGATCAACGACCGCCTGGCGCGCTTCCTTCCCGCCGGGTTCTACTACAAGACCTTCATGTATCCCCGAGCGGCCTGGAAACATGTGTTCGAGCCGATCATCCGCCGTTCCGCGGGGCTCGGCAAGGTGCCGCAGGGCCGCGACGCGGACCGCTATGAATATGCCTATGCCTTCGCCGATCTGGTGATCGTCGGCGGCGGTATCGCCGGTCTTTGCGCCGCTCTGGCGGCAGGCAGGCAGGGCAAGCGCGTCTGGCTGATCGAACAGACCGCCCATTGGGGCGGGCGCGCCGTGGTCGACGGGGCGGAAATCGACGGCAAGGACGCCGAAACATGGGTGAGAGAAACGCTCCAGGCCCTTGAAGGCATGGAAAATGTCACGCTTCGCACCCGCACCATGGCCTCGGGTCTTTATGACCACGGCTATCTTCTGGCCTATGAGCGCGTCGCCGACCACACCCCCGGCGACGGGCGGCCGCGCCACCGGCTCTGGCGGCTGCGGGCGGGCCAGGTCGTCACCGCAACCGGCGCCATCGAGCGAACCCTGAGTTTCGCCGGCAACGATATCCCGGGCGTGATGCTGGCCTCGGCGGTGCGCGACTATGTCGTCAACTGGGCGGTCAGCCCCGGCGACCGCACCGTGATCGTCACCAACAACGACGATGCCTACCGCACCGCACTGGCGCTTCTCGACGCCGGTCTGATCGTTCCCGCCGTGATCGACGCGCGCCCCGAGGCGCGGGGCGAACTGCCCGGGGCGGTGCGGGCGCGCGGCGTGCGGGTTCTGGAAGGCCACGGGGTGGCCAGGGTCAAGGGGGGCAAGCGCGTCACCGGAGTTTCGACCTGCATTCAGGCCGGCGAAGGGGCGGAGCTGGAAACCATCGCCTGCGATGCGGTGGCGATGTCGGGCGGCTGGTCGCCGGTGGTTCATCTCTGGTCGCATTGCGGGGGCAAGCTGATCTGGGACGAGGGGGGCGCAATGTTCCGCCCCGACCCGTCGCGCCCGGCCACCGGCGCGGATGGCGCGGCGATGGTCACGGCGATCGGGGCGGCCAATGGTGTGCTGGACGCCGCTGGCGTGCTGGCCGATGCCCACAAGGCCGCCGGCGGCAAGGGCAAGGCCCCGCAGGCAACCGCGAAGCCCGAAACGCCGGTCCTGCCGGTCTGGATCATGCCGCAGGGCGCCGGGCCGGCGCTGCGCGCCAAGATGTGGCTTGATCCGCAAAACGATGTGAAGGTTTCGGATGTGCAGCTGGCCGCCCGCGAAGGCTATGAAAGCGTCGAACATACCAAACGCTACACGACGCTGGGGATGGCCACTGATCAAGGAAAGATAAGCAATATCAATGGTCTTGCGGTTCTTTCTGATGCGCTGCATCGGCCAATCCCCGAAACCGGCACCACCACTTTCCGCCCGCCCTATACGCCCATTTCCCTGGGCGCGATCGCCGGCGAGGCGCGGGGCGAGGTTTTTCAGCCCCTGCGCAAGACCCCGATGCATGACTGGCATGCGGCCAATGGCGCGCACTGGGAGCCGGTCGGCCTGTGGCGACGGGTCTATTGTTACCGCCGGCCGGGCGAGGGCACCCATGACGCGGTCAACCGGGAAATCCGTCAGGTGCGCAATTCGGTCGGGTTGCTCGATGCCTCGACGCTTGGCAAGATCCTGGTCAGCGGGCCGGATGCCGGGCGCTTTCTCGATATGCTTTACACCAACATGATGTCCACGCTGAAGATCGGCAAATGCCGCTATGGTCTCATGTGTTCGGAAAACGGCTTTCTGAGCGATGACGGCGTGGTGGTGCGGTTAAACGAGGATACCTGGCTTTGCCACACCACGACCGGCGGCGCCGAGCGCATTCACGGCTGGATGGAAGACTGGCTGCAATGCGAATGGTGGGACTGGAAGGTCTATACCGCCAATGTCACCGAGCAATATGCCCAGGTGGCCATTGCCGGCCCCAACGCCCGCAAGCTGCTTGAAAAGCTTGGCGGCATGGATCTTTCCAAAGAGACGCTGGCCTTCATGGAATGGCGCGAGGGCACGCTTGGCGGATGTCGCGCGCGGGTGCACCGGATCTCGTTCTCGGGCGAGCTTTCCTTCGAAGTCGCGGTGCCGGCCTCGGAAGGCCGCGCCTTCTGGGAAGCGCTGATGGCGGCGGGCGAAGAATTCGCTGTCGCGCCCTACGGCACCGAGGCGATGCATATCATGCGCGCGGAAAAGGGCTTCATCATGATCGGGGACGAAACTGACGGCACGGTGATTCCGCAGGATCTCAACCTTGAATGGGCGATATCCAGGAAGAAGGACGACTATCTCGGCAAGCGCGCGCAGCAACGGTCCTACATGGCGAGCCCGGACCGCTGGAAACTGGTCGGGCTGGAAACCCTCGACGGATCGGTCATCCCCGACGGCGCCTATGTGGTGGCCGACGGCGTGAACGCCAATGGCCAGCGCAATGTGCAGGGGCGTGTGACCTCCACCTACTATTCGCCGACGCTGAACAAGGGGATCGCCATGGGGCTGGTCAAACACGGCCCCGACCGGATGGGCGAAGTGGTCGAATTTCCGGTGGGTGACGGCAAGGTGGTCAAGGCACGGATCGTCGATCAGGTCTTTTACGACAAGCAAGGGGAAAAGCAGAATGTCTAAGGCTGTCAGCGCCTTGGGTGGCGTTTCTCACAAAGGTTTCGTTGACGTCGCGGAGGCCGGCCAGCGCGGCATGATCACGGTGCGCGGCGATCTCGGCTCGGCGGCGATGAAGAAGGCGGTGAAGGCCGCGGTCGGCACCGCGGTGCCCGCGCCGCGCCGGATCGAGCTTGCGGGCGAGAAAGGGGCCGCCTGGATGTCGCCGGACGAGCTTCTGATCCTCGTGCCTTATGCCGAGGCCGTCGCCACGGTCGAGGTGCTGGAAAGGGCGCTCGGCAAGGAGCATCACCTCGTGGCCGATGTCTCCGACGCGCGCGCGGTGTTCCGCATCAAGGGCGCGAAGGCGCGCGAGGTGCTGATGAAGCTCTGCCCGGTCGATTTCGAAACGCTGGCCGAAGGCGAGATCCGCCGCACCCGCGCCGCCCAGGTCGCCGCGGCCTTCTGGAAATCGGCGCCGGAGGAATACACGCTCGTCTCCTTCCGCTCGGTCGCGGGGTATGTGATGGCCTTGCTGGAGGTGTCCGCGCGCGCCGGCTCCGAACTGAACCTCGGCTGACCAATCCCGGCGCCGCCCCCGTGCAGGGCGGCGCCGGTGTTGGCCGCGCGCAGTCAGTCGATGCCGTTGGCGCGTTGCACCGCGCGGATGTAGGCAACGATGTTGGCAATATCCGAGCGGGTCAAACCCGCCACGGGCGGCATATCGCCAAAGCTCCAGTGATGCGACCGCACGCCGTTCTGTGCGGCAAGGAAAAAGGCCTGATCGCCGTGGTGGCCGGGCTCATAGAATCTGTGGATGAGCGGTGGCCCCATGCCGTTTCGTCCGGCGCCATTCTTGCCATGACAGGCGGCGCATTTCGCGTTGAACGCCGTCTCGCCCATGATTGCGTCGCCGCTCAGCGTCGTGGGGGTCACCTCGACCAGCGCGGCGCCCTGCGGCAGGCTCGAAGGCCGGTTCGCCCCGTCAATGGGCGTAGGTGTGCCCAGCCGGAGCGAATAGACGGCGAACCCGCCGCCGATGACGGCGGCCAGGACGACCGCACCCAGAATCTGTTTGTTCATTGTATCCTCGATGGTTCTGATGTGGCGGGCCGAATGCGGCCCGGACCTTGACCCCGCGTTCGTGCGGGACACGTTCGGGGCGCGGCCCCGGCCGGTCATCAGGCCTGCGGAGGGCGCAAGGGATTGTCGGCGCGCATCAGCGCGCGCAGGGCCGTTTCACCATGAAAAAGCGGGCGTTTCGATGCCGCACCCGTTGGCGGCGCGTCGGATTGTTGCGCCGACAGGGTGGACGAATTGCCCGGACACCGTTCACCTGCACACGATGGTTGCGCGGTGGCGCAATGGCGAAGCGCCGGGTCGCCGCCCGGGACATCCCGATTTTCCAGCCGCGTCGCGTGCGCATCGCAAAAATCGCCGGGCGCGGCCACGGCCCGGGGCTGCGCAGCAGCCATGCCGGTTGCCAGATGGGCCGCAAGGAGCGTGGCAAGAAACAGGTATTTCAGGACAAGGCAGAATTTTCGTCGCATGGGCCCTGTCTAGCAAAAAAACCGCCGCCCGCAACATGGGCGTTGCCGGGAATGCCGGCGCCCCTGGTCGGCACCGCGTGTCTTTCAGCAAGAAAAGCCGCCGCCCGACCCTTGACCTTCGCAATCCAAGCGCGCTTATACGGGGTGAACTTTCATAAAGCGCGAAAGGAACTCCACCATGGCTTTTTCACTTCCCGATCTTCCCTACGCCCATGATGCGCTTGCATCGCTTGGCATGTCGAAGGAAACGCTCGAATATCATCACGACCTGCATCACAAGGCCTATGTCGACAACGGCAACAAGCTGATTGCCGGGACGGAATGGGAAGGCAAATCGCTCGAGGATATCGTGCGCGGCACCTACAAGGCGGGCGCGGTGGCGCAGAACGGCATTTTCAACAACGCCTCGCAGCACTGGAACCATAGCCAGTTCTGGGAAATGATGGGGCCGGGCGGCAAGGCGATGCCGGGCAATCTGGAAAAGGCGATCAGCGCCAGCTTTGGCTCGGTGGCGAAATTCAAGGAAGAATTCGCCGCCGCCGGGGCCGGGCAGTTCGGCTCGGGCTGGTGCTGGCTGGTCAAGGACAAGGACGGCAGCCTGAAGGTCACCAAGACCGAAAACGGCGTCAATCCGCTTTGCTTCGGGCAGACGGCGCTGCTGGGCTGTGACGTGTGGGAACATTCCTATTACATCGACTTTCGCAACAAGCGCCCCGCCTATCTGGGCAACTTCCTCGACAAGCTGGTGAACTGGGAAAATGTCGCCGCGCGACTTTGATGCGCGTTTTGCGGGTATGGCTCTGACGTGATATCGCGGCGCCAGTTTCTCAAGGGCCTGCTGGGGGCATTCCTGGCGGGCCTTTTTGTCTCGGTATACGGGTTTTTCATCGAGCCGATGCTGAGGCTGCGGGTGGCGCGGTGGCGGATTTCACCGCCACGCTGGACAGGCGGGCCGCTGAAGATCGCCATTCTTGCCGACATCCACATGGGCGAACCTTTCGTGACACTGAAACGGCTCAAGCGGCTTGTCACGCGCACCAATGCGCTGGGTGCTGACATGATCGTGATACTCGGCGATCTCGAGGCGGGCCACAGGTTCGTCACCCGCACCGTACCGATGCGCGATACCGCGCGCGAACTGGCGCGGCTGACGGCGCCGCTGGGCGTTCACGCGGTTCTCGGCAATCACGACTGGTGGCACGATCGCGCCGCGCAGGCCCGGGGCGGCGGCCCGTCGGCCGTAGCCGAGACGCTGCGGGCCGCCGGAATCCCCGTCCTGCAGAACGACGCGGTCAAGCTGGGGCAGGGAAAGCGGGCCTTCTGGCTCGCCGGGCTCGAGGATCAGCTGGCCATAGGGATCGGGCCGATGCGGTTTCGCGGGCTCGACGATCTGCCCGCTACCCTGGCCAGCATCACCGACGATGCCCCCGCCATTCTCCTGGCACATGAGCCGGACATTTTCCCCCAAGTGCCCGAGCGGTTCGCCCTCACCCTTTCGGGACATACCCATGGCGGGCAGGTGCGGCTTTTCGGCTACTCGCCGGTCGTGCCCTCGGCGTTCGGCAATCGTTTTGCCTATGGTCATGTGCGCGAAGGGCGTCGCGATCTTGTCGTCTCGGGTGGCATCGGCTGTTCGATCCTGCCGATCCGGCTGGGCATGGTGCCCGAAATCACTCTTGTCGAGATGGCCTGATGAGCGAGGCGCTGAAAGGTGTGCTGGCGATCGCCCTGGCATCTTCGGTCTGGGGCCTGTCGGGGCTTTACTACAAGGCCCTGGCCCATGTCCCCGCGCTGGAAATACTCGCCCATCGGACAATCTGGTCGGTGGTGTTCTTTTTCGCGCTGCTGGCCTGGCAAGGACGGCTTTCCCTGGTGCCCAGACTGTTGGCCAGCAAGGAGATCCGGCTGGTCTTTCTGGCCGCGCTGATGATTTCGGCCAACTGGTTCATCTTCATCCATTCGATTCAGATCGGCATGGCGGTCGAGGCATCGCTGGGTTATTTCATCTTTCCGCTGGTCGCGGTGTTGCTGGGGGCGGTCGGATTTGGCGAGCGGCTGGGGCGGGCGCAATGGGTCACGGTTCTGTTGGCCTTCGTGGCCGTTCTGGTACTGACGATCGGCCTTGGCGCCGCCCCCTGGATCGCGCTGGTGATTGCCGGGACTTTCGGCGCCTACGGCTTCATCAAACGCCGTATTCCGTCCGGCCCGGTGGTGTCGGTCGCAACCGAGGTGAGCCTGCTTGCGCCCTTGGCGCTGGCCTGGCTTGTCGGGGTTCATGCAGGCTATGTCGGCGCGGGTGGCGGAGCATTCGGGCGCGGGTGGCACGATACCGTCCTGTTGATCTTTTCGGGCATCATTACCGGCGGGCCGCTGATGCTGATGTCCTATGCGACCAAACGCGTGCGTCTGGCCACGGTGGGGTTGATTCAATACATCAATCCATCGCTTCAGTTCCTTGTCGCGACATTCATTTTCGTCGAACCCGTCACCCTTTGGCATGTAGTGGCCTTTGCCCTGATCTGGACCGGTCTGGCGATCTATTCGATTTCGGCGCTGAAGGAAGAAAACCGGCGGTCCGCGGTCGTGGTGGGCGCCTGAGCAATGGCAAAAGGCTTTCTTTGACCCGGGATACCGGCATTGCTATTGTCGTGCAGGCGTGCC
Source organism: Paracoccaceae bacterium (assembly GCA_020446815.1). Classification (GTDB taxonomy): domain Bacteria; phylum Pseudomonadota; class Alphaproteobacteria; order Rhodobacterales; family Rhodobacteraceae; genus Albidovulum. The sequence continues at coordinate 167,476 of JAGRDY010000014.1, read as the reverse complement.
GGAACGGGGCGGTGCGGGGTTAGGGGAATTCATGGCGGAAAAGAACGCAAGCCAATCGCCTTTCGGCACAGCTGTGTATTGGATCGGCGGGCTGTTTGCCGGGCTGCTGATCGCGGGTGCAGGCTTTTATCTGTTGCCGAGATCCGGCGAAAGCCCGGCGCCGGTGGCGCCTGCTGTCACGCAAGCGCCGGACGGTTCCGCCCCGGCGAATGCGGCGCCCGGTGCGCAAACGGCCACGGCGGATGCCATCGAGCCAGAAGCCGAGGCGAAGGCCGAGCCGAAAGTCGAGCCGAAAGCCGAAGCTGCCAGCGTCGCGCCCGCGCCGGATGAAGCCGCGAGCAACGCCGAGACGACGCGCCAGGCGCCCGAGACGCCGGGTTTTGACACGGTGCGCGCCGAGGCGGACGGATCGGTGATCGTCGCGGGCAGAGCGGCGCCGCGAACGGACGTTGCCGTTTTGGTGGACGGGGTCGCATCCGTCACCGTTACCGCCGATGACAACGGCAATTTCGTGGCCCTGTTCGATCTGCCGCAAAGTGCGCAGCCACGGGTGCTGACGCTCCTGGCGATGTCGGAAGCCGGTACATCCACGGCATCCGAAGAAAGCGTGATCATCACACCGGTCGCGGCGCCGGTTGAGGTGGCCGACGCGTCGGCCTCTGACGCAAGCGACCGGAAGGCGGATGAAACGTCAATTACCGAATCGGCCACAACCGAAACGCCTGCCGCCGACACCGCCGCCGCCGAAACCACCGGAACGGCTGAAAGCAGCACATCAATTGCTTCGGCCAAGACAGCGGAAACCAACAGTAAATCCTCAGCCAGCATTGCCGCCACCGTGGTGCCGGCGACATTGGCCGAGACGGGGGAAGCCGCCGGGACAACATTGCAAGCGCTTCCCGAACCCTCTGCACCGCAGCCCGTTGCCGATACGCCGGCAACGCTCGGGCCGCCCGAGGCGCCGGGAATTCTCATCGTGGATTCGAGCGGGGTACACAGACCTGCCGCCGCGACGCCGCTTCATTCGGTGGTTATCGATACGATCGGCTACGATCTTGAGGGGCAGGTCAGGGTATCGGGGCGCGGGTCGGGGAAGGGCTTCATCCGTCTTTATCTGAACAACGCGGATGTCGCGACGGCGCCCATCAATGCCGATGGGAGCTGGGCGGTTTCGCTGACCGCGGTTGCGGCGGGGCTGTATACGATGCGGGTTGATGAGCTGGATGCATCCGGATCCGTAACGTCGCGTTTCGAAATACCTTTCTTGCGCGAAGAGCCTGACAAGGTTGTCGCGTCGCTTGCCATCGAGCAAGGGCCCAATGCCGCCAAGACTCCCCAGGCCACGGCACGCCCTGCGAAAGCGGGCGAGACGCCGGGCAGCACCCTGGGCAACGCTCTGGCACAGGCCCAGAGCGAACACGCCCAGAGCGAACAGGCGGGCAGCACCGAAGCACCAGTTGCAAAGACAGCGGCCCGAACGACAGCCGACCCGGCCCCGGTGCCCGAACTGCCGTCAGCAACCGCCGCCGCAGCCGCCCCGGAGACGACCCCGAACATCGCCTTGCCGGCGGAGCCTTCCCCGGTCGCCCTGCCAGTGCCATCGGCGACACGCGCCACCATCATCACCGTTCAGCCGGGATTTACCCTTTGGGGCATAGCGCGCGAAAATTATGGAAACGGTTTTTTGTACGTCAAGGTCTACGAGGCCAACAAGGGCCAGATACGCGACCCGGACCTGATCTATCCGGGTCAGATATTCACCGTTCCGCAGTAATCCCGTCGCATTGCCTGTCATTGCGGGCGGGATGACGACAGCAAGCCGAGATTTCCGGGTTCGACCCGCAGCAATCGTTGAGCAGATAGCTGACGACGCCACCAAGACCCTTTGTGTTGATGGCATAAAATACATGCCGCGCCGCTTTGCGCGACGAAATCAGATCGGCCTGCTCCAGCGCCGAAAGGTGGAACGACAGGCGCGAGGCCGAAATATCGAGCCGCCGCGCGATGTCACCCGCCGAAAGCCCGTCAGGCCCGGTCGGCATGAGGGTGCGCACAAGATCGAGCCGGGTGGGATTGGCCAGGGCGGACAGGGCTTCGAGGGCTTTACTCTTTTCCACGCTTCAACTACTCATGAATCGTTGAAATATATACCTGAGTAACCTACTTCGCCCCTTCGATCAACCGGGGCAGGGCAATGAATGGCGGCAAGAATCGTGACGGAACCCCTACAGACATGCGCCGAGCGCCGCAAAGGAGGCCTGCACACGATCCGCAAGGTTGCGCCCTACCTGTGGCCTGCCGGCGAACTGTGGGTCAGGCGCCGGGTCGTCCTGTCCATGCTGGCGCTGGTCCTGGCCAAGGTCGTTTCGGTTCTGACGCCGTTTCTTTACAAGGCCGCCGTCGATTCGCTATCCAGCGAATCCCGTGACGATACCTGGCTTCTGGCCGTCGGGGCCATCGGTCTGACGGTGGCCTACGGCGTCGCCCGGCTGGGCAATACCGGTTTTTCCGAATTGCGCGATGCGATTTTCGTGCGCGTCGGGCAGCGGGCGCTGCGCAAGCTGGCGCTGGAGACGTTCACCCATATTCACCGCCTGTCGATGCGCTACCACATCACGCGCAAGACGGGCGGGCTCAGCCGCGTGATCGAACGCGGTGTCAAGGGTGTCGATTTTCTGCTGCGCTTCATGCTCTTGTCGGTGGGGCCGCTGATTCTGGAACTCAGCATGGTCACGGTCATATTCGCGCTGGTGTTCGACTGGCGCTATGCGGTCGTGGTGCTGGTGACGATCGGACTTTACGTCACCTATACCTTCAAGGTGACCGAATGGCGGGTGAAAATTCGCCGCCAGATGAACGAACAGGATACCGACGCCAATCAAAAGGCGATCGACAGCCTGATCAATTTCGAAACCGTGAAGTATTTCGGCGCCGAGACCCGCGAAGCGCAGCGCTATGACGCGGCGATGGCAGGCTATGAAGTGGCGGCGGTAAAAACCGGGCTGTCGCTGTCGGCGCTCAATTTCGGTCAGTCGGTGATCATCACCTGCGGGTTGGTCATCGTGATGGTCATGGCGGCCTTTGGGGTCCGCGCCGGGGTGCTGACCGTCGGCGATTTCGTCATGGTCAATGCCTACATGATCCAGATCACCCTGCCTTTGAACTTTCTCGGCACGGTTTACCGCGAAATCCGCCAGTCACTTGTCGACATGGGCGAAATGTTCGATCTGCTCGAACAACCGGCGGAAGTGACCGACAGGCCGGGCGCCAGGGCCCTGGCGATTTCCGGTGGCGAGGTGGTGCTGGATGGCGTGAGCTTCGGCTATGACGCGGCCCGGCCGATCCTGAAGAATGTCAGCCTGAAAATAGGCGCGGGGCAACGGGTGGCGATCGTCGGGCCGTCGGGGTCGGGCAAATCGACAATCGGGCGGCTCCTGTTCAGGTTTTACGACGTGACCGGCGGCAGTCTGAAGATCGACGGGCAGGATTTACGCGATGTCACCCAGGACAGCCTGCACCGCCAGATCGGCGTGGTCCCCCAGGACACGGTGCTTTTCAACGATACGGTGCTTTACAATATCGCCTATGGCCGGCCCGAGGCTTCGAAGCGGGAAATCGTCGCCGCCGCCCGGGCCGCGAAGATTCATGATTTCATCATCTCGCTTCCCGAAGGCTATGACACCAGGGTCGGTGAACGCGGGCTGAAGCTGTCGGGAGGCGAAAAGCAGCGGGTCGGAATCGCCCGCACGCTGTTGAAAAACCCGCCTATCCTGCTGCTGGACGAGGCGACGTCGGCGCTCGACACCCAGACCGAGCGCGATATTCAGGACAGCCTGCGGGCGATGGGCGAGGGGCGCACGGTCGTCACGATAGCGCATCGCTTGTCGACGATCGCCGATGCCGACCGGATCGTCGTTCTCGAATCCGGGCGCATCGTCGAAGAGGGACGTCACGATCAGCTTCTGGCACACAAGGGCCGTTATGCCGCCATGTGGGCGCGCCAATCCGCCGAGGAAGATGGCTTGCCTGCGGCCAGGCCCGCCGATGACGGCGGCGCGAATCGCGGTGCCGAGGCGGCAAAGGACTGGCCCGACAATGATGCCTGGCGGCGCGCGCTGCCCAGTGGCACCGGCGGCTGATCGGCGATGCTTGCGCCGGGCTTGGCAAATCGGCCCGGTTGCGTGTAAGACGGGGCCGGGTTCGGCCTCTGTTCGGGGCCATCAGGGCTGGAGATTGGCGTGAGCGAAACCGACAGTTTCATTGAAGAAGTGACCGAAGAGGTCCGCCGCGACCGGCTTTTCGCGTTGATGCGCAAATATGGCTGGATCGGCATCCTGCTCGTGGTGCTCATCGTGGGCGGCGCGGCTTACTCCGAATGGCAAAAGGCGCACGCACGCGCATCGGCCGAGGCCTTTGGCGATGCCGTCATGGCGGCGATGGCCGAGGATGATCCGGCGGCACGGATCGCGGCGCTGAACGCGGTAAGCGCCGATAGCGGCAGCCGCAAGGCCGTTCTGGAGATGCTGGCCGCGTCGGAAGCGGTGACAAATGATGACCGCGAGGGAGCATTGGCAAAGCTGAATGCGGTGATTGCGGATACCACAGTTCCGGACAGCCTTCGCCAACTGGCCGAGCTCAAGTCGGTGATCCTGGCGGGCGACGCGATGGCACCGGATGAACGCGGCAAGCTGCTTGATGCGCTGGCGGCACCCGGCGCGCCGTTCCGGCCCTTGGCGATGGAACAGCAGGCGTTGTCGCTGATCGGCGCGGGCGACAGTGACGGCGCGGTTGCCTTGCTGCGCCAGATTCTAGAGGAACCGGACGTGACCGCGGGCTTGCGCCGCCGGACAACACAGTTGATTGTGGCACTGGGCGCCGATCCGGACACTGCGTGATCAGAGGCTGGCAAGATATGATGCGTCTTGCGCATGGCAAAGCGGTATGTCTTCGATCAGGATCGGGTCGCGGAGATGCCAGGGGGGTCGGGCGTCGGGGACAGCGGCGGTTTGTTCTGGATCGGTGTGACCGGTTCAGGGCCGGCACGCCTCAATCGAAGGGGCAGATGGCGTGAAGATTTCACGAGGAGTTTTTATTCTGGCAGCGCTGGCGGCGCTGGCCGGCTGTTCCAAGGGCGAGCTGGTCCTGGAAGGCGACCGGCAGGATTTGCGCAGCGCCGTCATCGGTGCCGGCGGCGAGGCCGAGCCGGGCGCTTCGCTGGCGCCGAAGCCGGGTGAGGCCAAGCCCATCAGCTTGCCCGCCGCCCAAAGCAACGCCGATTGGACCCACCGCGGCGGATCGCCTGCCCATGCCATCGGCAATGTGGCGCTTGCCGCGCCGCTGACACAGATATGGGCGGCACCGATCGGCAGGGGCGATGACCGCAAGCATCGCATTACCGCCGACCCGGTGGTCGCGGGCGCGCGGATTTTCACGCTCGACAGCCGGGCGACCGTCACGGCGACCGGCGCGGATGGTGCCACGCTGTGGCAAACGGATCTGACGCCTGCCGCCGACAGGGACGACGACGCCTCCGGCGGCGGCCTGGCATTCGGCGCGGGGCTGGTCTTTGCCACGACGGGATTTGGCGAACTCGTGGCGCTTGACCCCGCCAGCGGAACCGTCGCCTGGCGCCAGAAGTTCGACGCCCCGGTCGGCGGTGCGCCTACGGTGGCGGACGGGCGGGTCTATGTGGTGGCCCGCGATGCTTCGGCCTGGGCGGTAACGGCGCGCAACGGCAAGGTCGAATGGCAGCTTCCCGGCACGCCGTCGGTTTCGGGCGTCATCGGCGTTTCCTCGCCCGCCGTCGATTCCCGCCAGGTGGTCTTTCCCTTTGCCTCGGGGCAGCTGGTCGCCGTCGCCAAGGACAGCGGTGTCGGCCTGTGGCAGGCCTATGTCGCCGGTAAACGGCTCGGGCGCGCCTATGCCACCATTTCCGATCTGACCGGAGATCCGGTGATCAGCGGCGGTGTGGTCTATGCGGGCACCTCGGCGGGGCGCCTGGCGGCGGTCGACGCCGATACCGGCCAGGCACTCTGGAGCGCCCCCGAAGGTGCTGCCAGCCCGGTTGTCGTGGCAGGCGGCGCGGTGTTTCTGGTCAATGACGAAGACCAGATCCTGCGGCTGGACGCGGATACGGGCGCCGAGGTCTGGCGCGTCGATCTGCCCTATTTCACCAGGGGCAAAGACAAGCGCCGGCGCAATATCTTCGCGCATTATGGCCCGGTGCTGGCCGGCGGGCGGCTGGTGGTCGCCTCGAGCGACGGGTTGATCCGCAGCATCGACCCGGTTTCCGGGGCGGTTCTGGCAACCGTCGAACTGCCCGCCGGGGCGGCATCCGCCCCGGTGGTCGCGGGCCGCACACTTTATGTCGTCACGCAAAACGGGCAGCTTCACGCTTTCCGCTAGACAAAAACCGGTGTAAGGGGTCGGCTTCGCAGTCAGGAACGCCGCGCCATGAGCTTTACCCTTGCCATCGTCGGGCGCCCCAATGTGGGCAAATCGACGCTTTTCAACCGGCTTGTGGGCCGCAAGCTGGCGCTGGTGGACGATACCCCCGGCGTCACCCGCGATCTGCGCGAAGGCGAGGCGCGGCTGGGCGATCTGCGCTTTACGGTAATCGATTCCGCCGGGCTGGAAGAGGCCGGCGACGACAGCCTGCAGGGGCGGATGCGGCGGCTGACGGAACGGGCCGTGGAAATGGCCGATATCTGCCTTTTCGTCATCGACGCGAGGGCAGGGGTCACGCCGGCCGATCAGGTCTTTGCCGGCATCTTGCGCAAGAAAAACGCCCATGTCATCCTTGCCGCCAACAAGGCCGAAGGCAGGGCCGCCGAGGGCGGCGTGATCGACGCTTACGGCCTCGGTCTGGGCGAGCCGTTGCGCCTGTCCGCCGAACATGGCGAGGGCATGGACGAGCTTTACCACATGCTGCGCCCGCTGGCCGCGGACTTCGCCGCGCGCGCCGCCGCCGACACGCCCGAGGTGGATGTGGACATCACCGATGAGGACGCGCCGGAGCCGCGCGTTCCCACCCGCGACAAACCGTTGCAGATCGCGGTCATCGGCCGCCCCAATGCGGGCAAATCGACACTGATCAACAAGATCCTTGGCCAGGAAAGGCTGTTGACCGGCCCCGAGGCCGGCATCACCCGCGACGCGATTTCGGTCCATGCCGATTATCTTGGCACACCGATGCGGATTTTCGATACCGCCGGGATGCGCAGGAAGGCGCGTATTTCCGACAAGCTGGAAAAGATGTCGGTATCGGACGGGTTGCGCGCGGTCCGCTTCGCCGAAGTGGTGGTGGTCCTGCTCGACGTCGACACCCCCTTCGAACAGCAAGACCTGCGCATCGCCGATTTCGCCGAAAGCGAAGGCCGCGCCGTCGTCGTGGCGGCCAACAAGTGGGATCTCGAGGATGAAAAGACCGAAAAGCTGAAAATGCTGCGCGAGGCCTTCGAGCGGCTGCTGCCGCAACTGCGCGGCGCGCCGCTGGTCACGGTCTCGGCCAGGACCGGCAAGGGGCTGGACCGGCTTCACGCGGCCATCCTCAAGGCCCATGATGTCTGGAACCGGCGGGTGGCGACGGCCCGGCTGAACCAGTGGCTGGCAGCGATGACCGCGGCGCATCCGCCCCCCGCCCCCGGCGGGCGCCGTATCAAGCTGCGCTACATGACCCAGGTCAGGATGCGCCCGCCCGCCTTCGTGGTGATGTGCAATCATGCCGACAAGCTGCCGGAAAGCTATGCGCGCTATCTCGTCAACGGTTTGCGGGCCGATTTCGACATGCCCGGAACGCCGATCCGGCTGACGTTTCGCGATCAGGGCGACAAGAACCCGTTCAGGAACCCGAAGTTCCACACGCCGTCACGGCTGCGCAAGCATGTGGGCAACCCGGTCAGGAAATGATCGCGGGGTCCGGCGGGGCGGCTTGCCTCCGGCGGGAGTATTTTCGCAAAGAAGAAGTCACTCCAGCCTTCCGTCGGCGCCCAGTCTGGCATTGCCGCGCAGATAGGGGTGCAATGCCTCGGGCAAGGTCACCGAGCCGTCGGCCTGCTGGCCGTTTTCCAGCACCGCGATCAGGCAGCGCCCGACCGCGAGGCCCGAACCGTTGAGGGTGTGGACGAAATCGGGCTTGCCACCGGCGGGGCGGTAGCGGGCGTTCATCCGGCGCGCCTGAAAATCGCCGCAGACCGAGACCGAGGAGATTTCGCGAAAGGCGTTCTGGCCGGGCAGCCAGACTTCGATGTCATGGGTCTTTCGCGCGCCGAACCCCATGTCGCCGGTGCACAGCACGACGGTGCGGTAGGGCAGGCCGAGCCGTTCCAGCACGGCTTCGGCGCAGCGGGTCATGCGGCCGTGTTCGGCAAGGCTTGTGTCAGGCGTGGTGATCGAGACCATTTCGACCTTTTCGAACTGGTGCTGGCGCAGCATCCCGGCGGTATCCTTGCCCGCCGATCCGGCTTCGGAACGAAAACACTGGGTATGGGCGGTCATGCGGATGGGCAGCGCGGTCTCGTCGAGGATCTCGCCGGCCACGGTATTGGTCAGCGTCACCTCTGAGGTGGGGATCAGCCACCAGCCGTTGGTGGTCTGGTAGCTGTCTTCGGCGAATTTCGGCAGTTGACCGGTGCCCTGCATCGCCTCTTGCCGGACCAGAACCGGGGTGATCATCTCTGTCAGCCCGTGTTGCTCGGTATGCAGATCGAGCATGAATTGCGCCAGCGCCCGGTGCAAGCGTGCGACGGCACCTTTCAGAACCACGAAACGGGCGCCGGAAAGCCTGGCGGCGGTTTCGAAATCCATGCCGGATCTGACGGCGGCGATGTCGAAATGTTCGAGCGGATCGAAGTCGAAGCGGCGTGGCGTGCCCCAGCGGCGGATTTCGACGTTGTCCTGTTCGTCGCTGCCGGTGGGGACATCTTCAAGCGGCAGGTTGGGGATGCCCATGAGGTAGTCGCGCAGGCGCGCATCCTCGTCCCTGGCCCTGGCGGAAAGTTCGGCGATCTGCGCCTTGCGTCCGGCGATGTCTTCGCGGATCGCGTCGAAACCCGGCTGGTCGCCAGCCGCCTTTGCCGCGCCGGCCTTTTTGCTCAACCCGTTCAATTCCGCCTGAGCCAGTTCGGACGACCGGATCGCCGCGCGCCGCGAGTCGTCGACCGCCAGCACGAACGGAGATGCTTCCGGCAGACCCCGGCGCGCCAGCGCCGCGTCGAAGGCTTGGGGATTGTCGCGGATGGCGCGGATGTCGTGCATGAAAGACCCCTCGGGCGTGGTTGAATTGCCGGAGGTATGCCCGATTTGAGGGGCAAGGTGAACCCGGATTGTCAGCGGGCATTGCGGGCGGGCGCAAGGCCGGGGCGCAAGGCGCCGATTACGCTGCGGCTCCGCTTGCAAACCGGGCGGCGCGTCTATAGGTTCCCCGCGCAACCGAGGGGCCCCATCCGCCCCGGACCCAACCGAAGGACGCCCGATGTTCGTAACCCCCGCATTTGCGCAGGCCGCCGGAGGCGCCGGAGCCGCCGGTGCGCTGACCCAGTTTCTGCCGCTTATCCTGATCTTTGCGATCATGTATTTCCTGTTGATCCGCCCTCAACAGAAAAAGCTGAAAGATCACAAGGCAATGGTCGAGGCGCTGCGCCGCGGCGACCAGGTGGTTACCCAGGGCGGCATCGTCGGCAAGGTTTCCAAGGTCAAGGAAGACGGCGAGCTGGAAGTGGAGATCGCCGACGGCGTCAAGGTACGCATCGTGCGTTCGACCATTGCCACGGTCCTGTCCAAGACCGAGCCCGCGGCCGCCAGCAAGTAACCTTTCCCGACTGCCTGACAGAAATCGAGCCCTGCGATCATGTTGCAATTTCCCCTCTGGAAGCGGATCATCATCTGGGGGATTTGCGCCCTGGGTTTCCTGACGGCGCTGCCCAATGCCTTTTATGGCCGCGTCGAGCGGCATAACGATGCGCTGGCCAGGATCGCGGCCACCGGGGCGGCGACGCCGGAACTTGAGGCTGACGCCGCGCTGTGGCCGGAATTCCTGCCGTCGGGCATCGTCAATCTGGGCCTTGATCTGCGCGGCGGTGCGCAGCTTCTGGCCGAGGTGCAGGTGGCCGATGTCTACAAGGCGCGCATGGACGGGCTATGGCCCGAGATGCGCAAGGCGCTGGCCGAGGATCGCGCCGAACTCGGCGGTATCCGCCGCGCGCCTTCCGCGCCCGACGAGCTGCGTATCCAGATCGAAAAGCCCGAAGCGATGGCCAAGGCCATCGAGATCGCCAAGGGGCTGTCGAGCCCCGTGGTCACGCTGACGGGTGTCGGCCAGCGCGACCTCGCTGTGCGCGGCGAGGGCAACCAGCTGGTCATCACCCTGAGCGACGCCGAACGCGCCGCCACCGATGCGCGCACCATGCAGCAGTCGCTGGAAATCATCCGCCGTCGCGTCGACGGGTCGGGAACGCGCGAGCCGTCGATCCAGCGCGAGGGCGCCGACCGGATCCTGATCCAGGTGCCCGGCATTGGGTCGGCGAGCGAGTTGAAGGCGTTGATCGGCACCACCGCGCAACTGACCTTTCACCCGGTGGTCGGCCGTACGAGCAACGCCAATGAAATCGCCCCGCCCGGCGATGTGATCTATCCGTCGCTCGACGAAAAGGGTGTCTATTACATCCTTGACGCCACGCCGGTGGTGACCGGCGAGGAACTGGTCGACGCGCGCCCCGAGTTCGATCAGAACGGTCGCCCTGCGGTGGGCTTTCGCTTCAACACGACCGGCGCGCGCAAGTTCGGCGATTACACGGGCGCCAATATCGGCCAGCTTTTCGCCATCGTGCTGGACAAGGAAGTGATTTCCGCGCCACGCATCCAGAGCCACATCGCCGGAGGGTCGGGCATCATCACCGGCAATTTCACTGTCGAGGAATCGACCAATCTGGCGATCCTGCTGCGGGCCGGGGCGCTGCCGGCCAAGATGACCTTTCTCGAAGAACGTACCATCGGCCCGGAGCTGGGCCAGGACAGCATCGATGCCGGCCGCATCGCCGCCATCGTCGGTATCGTCGCCGTCGTTGCCTTCATGATCGCGGTCTACGGGCTTTTCGGCGTGTTCGCGTCGGTGGCGCTGGGGATCAACATCATGCTGATGTTCGGGACGCTGTCGGCCATCGGCGCCACGCTCACCCTGCCGGGGATCGCCGGGATCGTTCTGACCGTGGGCATGGCGGTGGACGCCAATGTGCTGGTGTTCGAGCGGATCCGCGAGGAAATGCGCACCGCGCGGGGACCGGCGCGGGCCATCGAGCTGGGCTATGAAAAGGCCATGTCGGCGATCGTGGATGCCAATATCACCACATTCCTGACCGCCTTGATCCTGTTCATGCTCGGCTCGGGCCCGGTCAAGGGTTTTGCCGTCACGCTGGTTGTCGGGCTCGTCACCTCGGTCTTTACCGCGATTTACGTCACCCGGTTTTTTGTCGTCGCCTGGTTCGACCGTCGGCGTCCGAAACAGATCGAGCTATGAGAGGGCTGAAATGGCTTATCGTCTGAAACTCGTTCCCGATGACACCAGGATAGATTTTTTCCGCTGGGCGACGCTCACCTTCGGCGGTTCATTCGTGGCGTCGATCGCGGCGGTCATTCTGGCCATCGTCATGGGCCTGAATTTCGGCATCGATTTCAAGGGTGGCACCACGATCCGCACCGATTCCGTCACACCCGTAGATGTCGGCGCCTATCGTGCCGCCGTAAAGCCGCTGAATCTCGGCGACGTGTCGATCACCCAGGTCTATGATCCGACGTTCCGCGCCGATCAGCATGTGGCGATGCTGCGCATTCAGGCCCAGGAAGGCAGCGAAGCCGTCACCCCCGAGACGATCGCCAGGATCGAGACGGCATTGCAGCAGGTTGACCCGTCGATCACCTTTCCGTCGGTGGAATCGGTGGGGCCGAAGGTCTCGGGCGAGCTGATCAGGACGGCGGTTCTGTCGGTTCTCGCCGGGGTATTTGCCATTGTCGTCTATATCTGGTTGCGGTTCGAATGGCAGTTCGCCATTGGCGCGGTGGCGGCTCTCGTTCACGATATCGCCCTGACCATCGGCATTTTCGCGCTGTTCCAGATCAAGTTCGATCTGACCATTATCGCGGCCCTGCTGACCATTCTCGGTTATTCGATCAACGACACCGTGGTGGTTTTCGACCGGCTGCGCGAAAACCTAACCAAATACAAGAAAACCCCCCTGCGCGACCTGTGCAACCTGTCGGCCAACGAAACCCTCAGCCGGACGGTGATGACCTCGGGAACGACGCTGATCGCGCTGATCGCGCTTCTGGTGCTGGGTGGCGATGTGATCCGGGGCTTTGTCTTCGCCATGACCTGGGGGGTGATCGTCGGAACCTATTCGTCGATCTATGTGGCCAAGAACGTGGTCCTGTATCTGGGTGTGAAACGCGACTGGGGCAGGAAGGGCGACACTCCCGCGGGCACCCAGTTCGCCGGCGACGGCAAGTGAAGGATGCGCCATGGCACATCTGCACGCGGTTGAATTCGGCGCGGCCCGCCCGATCGACGGTTATGGCGCGGGCTTTTTCCGGGTCGGCGGCGAACGCCTGGAGGGCGCGGTGATCGTCACCGCCACAGGTGCGACACCCTGGGGCGGTTATGACGATCTGGCGCCGCTTCTGGCCATGGCCAAAGGCATCGACGTGCTGTTCATCGGTACGGGACGCAGCATCGCGCGCCTGCCCGAAGCCTTTCGTGCCCGTCTCGAGGCGACAGGCATCGGTCTCGAGGCAATGGACAGCCCCGCGGCGGCGCGCACCTATAACGTGCTTCTGTCCGAGGGCCGCCGCATCGCCGCGGCGCTCTTGCCGGTCTGACGGCGCGCTCTGCCGTGCTCACCCGATCGGCGCGTGATAGGTCAGGATGATGCTTGAACTGGTCGACATATCCGTGGCGCGCGGCGGGGTGCCCGTGCTGGAAGGCGTCACACTGACGCTGGGCGCCGGCCGGGCGCTGATCATCCGCGGGCCCAACGGGGCCGGCAAGACGACCATGCTGCGCACCATTGCCGGGTTGCAGCCACCGGTCTCGGGACGCATCGTGCTGCCGCCCGAAGGGGCGGCCTATGCAGCCCATGCCGACGGGCTGAAAGCCACGCTGACGGTGGCAGAGAACCTGCGTTTCTGGGCCGATATCTTCGGCGCCGGCGATATCGGTCCGGCGCTCGCGGCGATGGCGCTGGCGCCGCTGCGCGACCGGATGGCGCAAAACCTCTCGGCCGGCCAGAAGCGCCGGCTGGGGCTGGCGCGTCTGCTGGTCGCGCAGCGCAGGCTCTGGCTGCTCGATGAACCGACCGTGTCGCTCGATGCGGCTTCCGTCGCACTTTTCCTGCAGGTCCTGAGCGGGCATCTGCAGCAAGGCGGCGCGGCGCTGATCGCCACCCATATCAGCCTCGGGCTGCGCGAGGCCGAAGAGATCGACCTTGGCGCCTTTCGTGCCACGGCACCGAGGGCCGGTGCCTTCGACGGGGCTTTCGCATGAACCCTGCCCATTTCACCTTTGTGCAAATACTCTGGGGGTCCGGGGGTAAAACCCCCGGCGCGCGGCGCCAGAATGGCGGCGCAAGATGATCGCGCTGCTTCTTCGCGATCTGCGCCTGGCCACCCGTGCGGGCGGCGGGTTCGGGCTCGGGCTGGCGTTTTTCCTGATTGTCACCGTGCTCGTGCCCTTTGGCGTCGGCCCCGAAGGCGGCACGCTGGCGCGGATCGCGCCGGGTATCCTCTGGGTGGGGGCGCTCCTGGCCAGCCTGCTGTCGCTCGACCGGATCTTCGCGCTCGATCACGAAGACGGCTCGCTCGATCTGTTGGCCACGGCACCGATTCCTCTCGAATCTGTCGTGGCGGTCAAGGCGCTGGCTCATTGGCTGACGACCGGCCTGCCGCTGACGCTGGCGGCACCGATGCTGGCGGTGCTGCTCAATCTGCCCGGTCCGGGGTTTTTCTGGCTGACCGTGTCGCTGGCATTGGGCACGCCGGCGCTGAGCTACATCGGGGCCTTTGGTGCGGCGCTGACCGTCGGCCTGAAGCGGGGCGGGCTGCTGATGTCGCTGCTGGTACTGCCGCTTTACATTCCGACGCTGATCTATGGCGCCGATTGCGCGCGGCGCGGGGCGGCGGCGCTGGCCGCGGGCACGCCGCTGCTGATGCTCGTGGCGATCACCCTCGGGGCGGTGGCGATCCTGCCCTTCGCGGCGGCTGCGGCAATCCGCGTCAACCTGCGATAGGCAATGACGTGCTATTGAGTTGAGAGCAGGGGCGGAAACGGTTAGCAAACGGCCATGTCGATCTGGGAATATGCCAATCCGAGAAAATTCATGCAGACCTCTGCATGGGCCTTGCCGTGGGTGGCGGGGCTGGCGGTGGTGACCTTGCTGACCGGCCTTGTCTGGGGGTTTTTCTTTACCGTGGATGACTACCGGCAGGGCGCGACGGTCAAAATACTCTTTGTCCATGTGCCTGCCGCGCTGATGGCGGTCAACAGCTGGCTGATGATGCTGGTCTGCTCGCTGATCTGGCTGATCCGGCGGCACCACGTCTCGGCGCTGGCGGCCAAGGCCGCGGCGCCGGTGGGGGTCACCATGACGCTGATTGCCCTTTTCACCGGCGCGATCTGGGGCCAGCCGATGTGGGGCACCTGGTGGGCCTGGGATCCGCGGCTCACATCTTTCCTGATCCTGTTCCTGTTCTATCTCGGCTATATCGCGCTTTGGGAGGCGATCGAGGATCCCGACACCGCCGCCGATCTCACCTCGGTTCTGTGCCTCGTCGGGTCGATCTTCGCGCTGTTGAGCCGCTATGCGGTGAATTTCTGGAATCAGGGGCTCCATCAGGGGGCATCGTTATCGCTGGCCCCGGGCGAGCGGATGGCCATGGCCTTCAAGTTGCCGCTATATGTGGCCATGGCGGGATTTGTGCTCTTGTTCGTCACCCTTGTGCTGATCCGCACCCGTACCGAGATCAGGGCGCGGCGGCTCCGCGCGCTCGAAGCCCGCGGACGGATGGCGTGATGGTGGAACTGGGCAAATATGCCGGCCCGGTGCTGGCCGCCTATGGCGTGTCCCTGGGCCTCGTCCTGGCGCTGGTCTGGCTGACGCTCTGGAAAAGCCGGAAGATGCGCCGCAAACTCGAAACCCTGGAACGTGAAATGGGCCTGCATGGCTAGAATCCCGCCCCTGATGCTGCTGCCGCCAGCGGTTTTCGCCGCAATTGCCGTGACCTTCGCCATCGGCATGTACCGCGATGACCCCGACAACCTGCCGTCGGTGTTCATCGGCCAGCAGGCGCCGCCGGTTTCCGGCGAGGCTCTGGCGGACATCCCGCAACTGACCGATGCCGACCTGCGCACCGGCGAGGTGACGGTGATTAATTTCTGGGCCAGCTGGTGCCCGCCCTGCCGGGCCGAACACCCGACCCTGATGGCGCTGGCCAAAAGCGGTGTGCATGTGGTCGGAGTCGACATCCTCGACACCCCTGAAAACGCCCTGGCGTTTCTGGCCGAAGGCGGCAATCCCTTTGCGGCGCTCGCCTTCGACCCAAAGGGACACATGCGCATCGACTGGGGGGTGACAGGGCCGCCTGAGACCTTCATCCTGCGCGGCGACGGGACGGTCGCCTACAAGTTCATCGGTCCGATGATCGGCAGCGATTACGAACAGCGCCTTTTGCCCGAACTCGAAAAAGCCGCCGCGGAGTAGCTGCTCTCCGCGACGGCGTGTCGTCAACGCTTCACGGTTGCGACGATCAGAATGCCGAACCCGATGAATTCGAACCAAGGCATGCTTGGCCTATGCGACCAGACCCTGAGGATGGTTTTTTTCATACTCGTTATTCTTCACGTTTCTTGTATCGTGCGTCTGCCTAGCAGATACCGTTGCAGCGCGAAGCCCTGAACCTGTCTTTTTATTGAATATTACAATAAAACAAGGGTTTGTCGGTATGTTGACTTGCCGCCCCGGGTCGCCCCGGTGGCAACAAGCGGCGACGTCCGGGGCGATCATTTCCCGATGCTGTCCAATCCCGCCGGGCCAGCGGATGACAGCCGCCCGAATCGCGCATCGCGTGCGACTCGCCGCTCTGGTTCAACGACAGGATTGAAAATCCTGCGCCGTGCGCGCTGCCCAGGCTCCGGCACCCCCGCGCGGAAATCGCCGGGAAACCTGAATCCGATTTCCCGGCGTCTGCTTTCAGCGAACGGCTCCCGCATGGGCGCATTGCGGCGCCGGCGGCCTCTCAGTGGGTCTTGGCCAGATTGCGCAGCACATAATGCAGCACACCGCCATGTTCGACATATTCGACTTCGATTTCGGTATCGATCCGGCACTTGATCTGGATGGCCGTACTGGTTCCGTCCGCATGGGTGATGGTGCAAGGCACCAGTGACAGCGGCTTGAGGTCGCCCGCGATTCCGGTGATGGAAACGGTTTCGTCACCAGTCAGCTTGAGCGATTTGCGCGTCACGCCGTCGGTGAATTCGAACGGGATGACCCCCATGCCGACAAGGTTGGAGCGGTGAATGCGCTCGAACGATTCCGCGATCACCGCCTTGACGCCCAGCAGGCTGGTGCCCTTGGCCGCCCAGTCACGGCTGGAGCCCGCGCCATATTCGATACCGCCGATAACCACCAGCGGCGTTCCCGCCTCCTGATAGGCCATCGCGGCGTCATAGATCGAGGTCTGCGCGCCGTCCGGGCCCTTGGTATAGCCGCCCTCGACGCCATCGAGCATTTCGTTGCGGATGCGGATATTGGCGAAGGTGCCGCGCATCATCACCTCATGGTTGCCGCGCCGCGATCCGTAGGAATTGAAATCGCGCGGCGCGACCTGACGGTCGGTCAGGTACATGCCCGCGGGCGATGAGGGTTTGAACGATCCGGCCGGGCTGATGTGATCGGTGGTGATCATGTCTCCCAGAAGGGCAAGAATGCGTGCGTTGCTGAGATCTTCGATCTTGCCCTTTTCCCTGGACATGCCCTGAAAATAGGGCGGGTTCTGGATATAGGTCGAACTCGCGGGCCAGTCGTAGGTTTCCGAATCGGTTATCTTGACGCCCTGCCACTTGGCGTCACCCTTGAAGACATCGGCGTATTTGGACAGGAACGATTCGCGCGTCACGGTCTTTTCGACGATCTCGGCGATTTCCTGGTTCGATGGCCAGATATCCCTGAGATACACATCGCGGCCGTTTCTGTCCTTGCCGAGCGAGCCGCTCGCGATATCGACATTCATGTCGCCGACCAGCGAATAGGCCACGACAAGTGGCGGGCTGGCCAGATAGTTGGCGCGGCAATCGGGGCTGATGCGGCCCTCGAAATTGCGGTTTCCGGAAAGCACCGAAACAGCAATCAGGTCATAATCCGCGATGGCCTTGGAGATCGACGGCTCGAGCGGGCCGGAATTGCCGATGCAGGTGGTGCAGCCATAACCGACGAGGTTGAAGCCGAGCGCGTCGAGATCCACCTGCAGGCCGGACGCCTCCAGATAGTCCGACACGACCTTGGAGCCGGGGGCGAGCGAGGTCTTGACCCAGGGTTTGGGATGCAGCCCCAGTTCGCGCGCCTTGCGCGCCACCAGCCCGGCGCCGACCATCACATAGGGGTTGGAGGTGTTGGTGCAAGAGGTGATGGCGGCAATGACGATCGAGCCGTCATGAAGCTGCACATGCCCGTCGTCGGTCTTGAAATAGCCGCGCACATGATGGCCCTCGTCGCCCGGAATGGCGGCGGGGACCGGATTGCCGCCTTCGCCCTCCCAGCGTTTGGCCTCGTGTTCGCAGGCCTTCTTGCCGCCGCGCTGGCCCTTGACATAGCTTGCAAAGGTCTTGGCCGCGGTATCGAGGGCAATGAAATCCTGCGGGCGTTTGGGGCCCGAAATGGCCGGCACCACGGTGCTCATGTCCAGTTCCAGCGTCGAGGTGTAGATCGGGTTGTAATTTTTGTCGCGCCACATGCCGTTTTGCCGGGCATAGGCTTCGACCAGCGCAACGGTGCTGTCGTCGCGGCCGGTCTGGCGCAGGTAGCGCAGGGTTTCGTCGTCGACCGGGAAGAAGCCGCAGGTGGCGCCGTATTCGGGCGACATGTTGCCGATGGTGGCGCGGTCGGGCAGGGGCAGCCGGTCAAGCCCCTCGCCGTAGAACTCGACGAACTTGCCGACCACGCCGTGCTCGCGCAGCATCGCCACGACGCGCAGCACGAGGTCGGTGCCGGTGGAGCCCTCGACCATCCTGCCGGTCAGTTTGAAACCGACGACCTCGGGGATCAGCATCGAGATCGGCTGGCCGAGCATCGCCGCCTCGGCCTCGATGCCGCCGACGCCCCAGCCCAGCACGCCCAGGCCGTTGATCATCGTGGTGTGGCTGTCGGTGCCGACCAGCGTGTCGGGATAGGCCACCTCCTCGCCGTTCTGGTCGCGGTCGCTCCAGACGGTGCGGCCCAGGTATTCCAGGTTGACCTGGTGGCAGATGCCGGTGCCGGGCGGCACCACGCGAAAGTTCTCGAACGCGCTCTGGCCCCATTTCAGGAACTGGTAGCGCTCCATGTTGCGTTCATATTCGCGGTCGACATTCATCTGGAAGGCGCGCGGGTTGCCGAATTCGTCGACCATCACCGAATGGTCGATGACCAGATCGACGGGGTTGAGCGGGTTGATCTTCTGCGCATTCCCCCCCAGCGACTTGATGCCATCGCGCATCGCGGCCAGGTCGACAACGGCGGGGACGCCGGTGAAGTCCTGCATCAGCACGCGGGCGGGGCGATAGGCGATTTCGCGCGGGTTCTTGCCGCCCTTCGCGCCCCATTCGGCAAAGGCCTTGATGTCATCGACCGAAACGGTGCTGCCGCCGTCCTCGAAGCGCAGCATGTTTTCCAGCACCACTTTCAGCACCGCGGGCAGGTTGGAAAACGTGCCCAGCCCCGCGGCCTCGGCCGCCGGGATCGAATAATAGGCAAAGGACTTGCCACCCGAGGTAAGGGTCTTGCGGGTTCTTGCGGTGTCGTTGCCGGTGACGATGGTCATGGTCGGGTCTCCCTTGGGCAAGTGAGAAGGATCGTGAACCGCTAATGCCGCATTGCGGGAAGGGGTTCAAGGGCTGTGGCTCAAAATATGTATACCATTGTGTACCATTGACGGCAAGAGACCCGGCCAGACATTTCCCGCCCCCCGTTCTGGCGGTGGCGGCCGGGTCGGGCGCGCATTCTCGCGTTTCGTTGATTGGTATCGCGCGACGTTTTGGCATAGACACCGGGGGGAACTGGAAACGGAATCACCAAATGCGCGCAATTACCGCCTGCGTCCTGGCCTGCTGGCTGGTGATACCTGGGATGGCGATGGCACAGCCCGCCGCCGAAAACCCGGTGGTCGTGGAACTTTACACATCGCAGGGATGTTCATCCTGCCCGCCTGCCGATGCGATTCTGGCGCGGCTGGCCAAACGCAGCGATGTGATGGCGCTGGCGCTGCACGTCGATTACTGGGACTACATCGGCTGGAAGGATACCTTCGCCAATCCGGCCTTTACCCAGCGTCAGCGCGACTATGCGCGGGTCGCGGGCGCCAGAACGATCTATACGCCGCAAATGATCGTGGGCGGGATGGATCATCTTGTCGGTGTCCGTGCCATTGAACTGGAAAAATTGCTGAAAAGCCACGCAGGCAAGCCGCCCGAGGTCAAGCTCACGCTGACCCGCAAGGGTTCGCTATTGCAGGTTCGCGCCAAAGCGCTACGGCCATTGCAGCACGGCGCTATCGTGCAACTGGTACGCTACGACCCTTCCCGAACCGTCACGATCGAGCGGGGCGAGAATTCGGGGCGGACCATCAATTACGTCAATACGGTGCGGGAGCTGACCAAACTGGCCAACTGGGACGGCTCGGCCGAGTTTGCCCGGGACGTGAAAATCGCAGGCAGCGGATCTTTCGCCGTCATCATCCAGGAACCGGGGCCGGGCTCGGTTCTGGTGGCCGCGCGCGCGCGTTGAGACATGTCGACACGCTTTGAGGCGCGCCGGATACCGACCTTCACTTCCAGCGGCGGTGAATCCAGAACCACTGGTCCATGTTCTGGCGCACCTGCGCCTCAAGGCTGTCATTGATGGCCTGGGTCATGGTCAACGGATCGGACGCGGCGATCGGCGCTTCGGCGACGATGGTGAAGCTCAGCCCGTCCGCCTGGCGGATGCCGTAGACCGGGATGAGTTCGGCCCCGTATTTGAGCGCGAGATCGGCGGCGGAGGTGGCGGTGCGCGCCGTTTGCCCGAAAAATGTCAGCGGCGCTCCGTGGGCCATGTGCTGATCCATCAGCAGCCCCAGCATGCCGCCCGACTTGAGAAACCGGACCATTTCCCCAAGCCCCCGGTTGCCGCGCGCGAAAAGTGGCGTGCCGATGGCCGAAATCGCCGCCAGGTAATGGGCGTTGAACAGCGGGTTGTTCATCGGCTTGTAAAGTGCGCCGACCCGGTAGCCGCGGGCGATCAATGCGGCGCGGGCCACGTCGTAATTGCCGAAATGACCGGTGGCGAGGATGACCGGCCGGCCTTCGCGATGGGCCCGCTCCAGAGCGTCGGCCCCAGGGCCTGTCAGCGGCAGATCCTTCACCCGGTCGGTGAATTCCTGCCCGCAATACAATTCGACCATGGTGCGCCCGACATTGTCGGGAACCGCCCGCAAAAGATGCCTGATCCGGGCGGACGGCATGTCGGGGCAGGCCAGCGCCAGATTGTCGCGCACGCGGCGCCGGTAGCCGGCCAGCGGTGCGACCAGCCGCGAAACCGCCCAGCCCGCCACCGGAATGCGCCGGTGATAGGGAAACAGGCGCATCAGCGCCAGCAGGGCGCGAAAGGCACCATCGGTCAGCCGGTCTGTCAGGCTGGGATCTGAATTGCGGGGCAGGGCCATGCTGCCCGTCTAGCGGGTTTTGCGGCTATGTTGAATCGGAAACTTCCGGTACGGCCGATTTCCGGCCGGCCGTCGCGCGCCGCGCGTTCGCCTTGCCGGTCCGGTTGCGCCGAAAGGGTGCTACCCTGGCCGGCCGGGTTGCGTTCGCCGGCTGACCGACGCTGCTTCAGAGCGCCCGCCAGCCGATATCGCGCCGGCAAAACCCGCCCGGCCAGTCGATGCGGTCGACCGTTGCATAGGCCAGCCGTTGCGCATCGGCCAGCGATGCCGCCCGCGCCGTCACGTTCAGCACCCGGCCGCCAGCGGCGATGATGGTGCCGTCGCGCCTGGCGGTGCCGGCGTGAAACACCATCCGGGTGGAATCCTCGCGGATTTCCTCGAGGCCGCGAATCTGCGACCCCTTGGCATAGGCACCCGGATACCCCGTTGCCGCCATCACCACCGTCAGCGCGTGATCGCGCGCCCAGTTGACCTGCATCCCGCCCAGACGCCCTTCGGCACAGGCATGAATCAGATCGAAGGCCTGCGCACCCAGGCGCATCATCAGAACCTGACATTCCGGGTCGCCGAAACGCACGTTGTATTCGACCAGCCGCGCCCGGCCGCGCTCGATCATCAAGCCGGCATAGAGCACACCCTGAAACGGCGTTCCCCGGCGGGCCATTTCCGCCACGGTCGGCCTGACGATCTCGTCCATCGCCTGCGCCAGAACCGCATCGGTCAGAACCGGCGCCGGCGAATAGGCCCCCATGCCGCCGGTGTTGGGCCCGCGATCGCCCTCGCCCATCCGCTTGTGGTCCTGCGCCGTGCCGATGGGCAGGATATCCGTCCCGTCGCACAGCACGAAAAGCGATGCCTCCTCGCCTTTCATGAATTCCTCGATCACGATTTCGCGGCCCGCTTCGCCAAAACCGCCGCCCAGCATGTCGGCGATGGCACCGAGCGCCTCGGCCTCGCTCATCGCCACCACGACCCCCTTGCCGGCGGCCAGCCCGTCGGCCTTGATGACGATCGGCGCGCCCTGGCGGCGCACATGTTCGGCCGCAAGGCGCGCGTCGCTGAACCGCGCATAGCCTGCCGTCGGCGCGCCGCAGGCATCGCAGATTTCCTTGGCAAAGGATTTCGACGCCTCCAGCCGCGCCGCCGCCGCCGAGGGGCCGAAGGTCAGGATACCCGCGTCGCGCAGCGCATCGGCGACGCCGGCGGCGAGCGGGGCTTCCGGCCCCACGACGACGCAATCGACGGCGTTTTCCTCGGCGAAGGCCACCACGGCGGCGGCGTCCAAGATGTCGATTTCGGCGCATTCCGCCAGCATGGCGATCCCGGCATTGCCCGGCGCCACGATCAGCCGGTCGCATTTGGGGTTTTGCTTGATCGCCCAGGCCAGCGCATGTTCGCGCCCCCCGCCGCCCAAGATCAGAATATTCATGCGACCCCCCGCTTGGCCTTGCCTGCGTAGCCTTCTAAGATCAGCGGACAAGGGACACAAGGCAAGCCATGCGCCTGATCGACGACACCGGCCCGGAGGGCGGCAACGCTCATGAATTCAGCGTCTCGGAAATCTCGGGGGCGGTCAAACGGCTGATCGAGGGCACCTTTGGCCAGGTCCGGGTGCGTGGCGAAATATCGCGCGTGTCGCGGCCGGCTTCGGGGCATCTCTATTTCGACCTCAAGGATGACCGCGCGGTCATCGCCGCGGTATCCTGGAAAGGCCAGGTGACGAAAATGTCGGTGCGCCCGGAAGAAGGCATGGAGGTCATCGCCAGCGGGCGGCTGACCACCTTTGCCGGCCAGTCCAGATATCAGCTGATCGTCGAGGATATCGTGCCTGCCGGGGCGGGTGCGCTGATGGCGATGCTGGAAAAACGCAAGGCCGCCCTGGCCGCCGAAGGGCTTTTCGCCGCCGACCGCAAAAAGCCCATCCCCTATCTGCCCGAGGTTATCGGCGTCATCACTTCGCCTTCCGGGGCGGTGATCCGCGATATCCTGCACCGCCTGCGCGACCGGTTCCCGCGCCGGGTGCTGATCTGGCCCGTGGCGGTGCAGGGCGACAGATGCGCCCCCGAGGTGGCCCGCGCCATCGCCGGGTTCAATGCGCTTGCCCCAGGCGGGGCGATCGCACGCCCCGATCTTCTGATCGTGGCGCGTGGCGGCGGCTCGATCGAGGATCTTTGGGGCTTCAACGAGGAAATCGTCGTGCGTGCGGCCGCGGCCAGCGCGATTCCGCTGATCTCGGCGGTGGGTCATGAAACCGACACGACGCTGATCGACCATGCCGCCGACAGGCGCGCGCCGACGCCCACAGCGGCGGCCGAGATGGCCGTGCCGGTGCGGCTCGATCTGCTGGCCTGGGTGGGCGATCAGGACGCGCGTCTGGCCCGCGCCATGGGGCACCGCGCCCAGACCCGCCGCCAGCGGCTTGCCGATCTGTCCCGCGCGCTTGGGCGGCCCGCGGCGCTGACCGATCCGGCGCGGCAAAGGTTCGATCTCTGGTCGGGCCGGCTCGGCCCCGCCCTCTCGGCGGCGGCCACGCGCAAGAGGGCCGGGTTCAACGCGGTGGCCGGGCGACTACGCCCGGGGCTGCTGACGCGGTTCATCGGCATCGAACGGGTGCGGCTCGGGGAACGTGCCGCGCGCCTTGCCCCGGCCCTGCGCCGGCTGCGCCGCGATGCCCTTCGCGGCAACGAACAGTACCGCAGGGATCTGACGGCGCTTGCCGCGCGTCTTGCCGCCGCCCCGGCCTTGCGCCTTGCCGCGCTGGCCGAACGCCTGGCCGGCATCGACCGCACCCGCCAGACGCTCGGCTATACCGAGACATTGCGCCGGGGCTATGCCGTGGTGCGCGCCGACGGGGCCGTGGCCACCCGCAGATCCGCGGCGGCCGGGGCGTCGACACTCGAGATCGAGTTTCACGATGGACGGCTGCCGGCCATTCCGGCACCGGAGCGCCCGGCCAAACCGCGCAAAGCCGGGCCGGCGGCACCGCCGGATCAAGGAACGCTGTTTTAAGGCAAACCAAGACCGGCACGTCTTGGCAATAGATGCGTTTCGCGAAATTCCGGACCCGCCAGGCATCGCCAATACCCCGGCAGCGCCGCAGGCGCGGCAGGGTCCGGCAGGGTCCGGGCGATCCGCGGCAGTCGCGAAACGCCATGAAACCGGCAAACCGCTTTGCCATCCGGGCGTGGGCCGCGTCTTGTCACACACCCACATTCGGCCCGAGACAGGCCATCGCTTCGGGGCTTTGTTCGACCGCGATCAGGGGCGCGCTGTCGGGAAAGCCCAGCGACCGGGCGGTCAAACCTGCTGGCGTCTGGTAGAACAGCCAGCATTGCGGGTCGGGGTTATCCTCATAGACAAAGCAGATCTGCTCCTGGTTCTCGTACCAGTTGCCCTTGCGGCAATCGTCTCCGACAAAGGCCCAGATTACCCGCCGACCCGGTAAATACTGTTCAACACCATAGGCTTGCCCGGCGGAATTGTAGTAAAGGGTACGGCCGGTCGTGGCGGCTTCGAATTCGGCCCCGGTCATCGGCCTGCCGGTTTCGGCGGCCAGCCCCGCCAAGGGTGACAGGGCCAGATGGCCGGCGATCGTCAGCCACAGTGAGACTCGGGCAAGGCGGATCATAGTCATGATTGGCTTTCACAATCGAAACCGGTTCGTCGCTGGCCAGATTGCCAGATTATCATCCGATTTGCCAGAACGGCGCGACTGCGGCCCCCCCCTTGGGCCGGATCAGACAATCGGCTTCGACCACCGGTCAGGGCGCAGTTCGGCCAGTCGCGTGTCCATCACCCGAAACCAGAGCGGCGGCACCAGCGCGATGGCCCCCATCACCGGAAGCGAAAAGGGCAGGTTTGGCGCGTCATCTTTGCGGGGCTTGGCAAGCGCCGGGTAAGGGCGCGACGGATGGCTATGGTGATCCGAATGGCGCGGCGCATGAAGCATCATCAGCGATGAAACCGGATGGGCGGCGTTCCAGCTGTGTTGCGGGCCTGCCGGTTCGACATCGCCTTCGGGCGTGCGCTGGCGCAACAGCCCGTAATGCTGCACATAATCCGACAGATGCAGTTGCACCTGCGCATGGGCGCAAAGCGCCAGATAGGCCAGAAGCCCGAATCCGCCGAAGGCCGTCGTCACGACCATCAGGCACAGCATGGCGCCGCCGATATAGACGGCGTAGGGGTGCAGATCGAAAAGCCTGTCGGTGTTGCGACTGTCACGCCTTTTGCTTTCCGCCGCGTAGCCGGCGCGGCAGGCCTGCCACCAGGCGCGCGGGGCAAAGGCATAGAAGCTTTCTCCCGATGCGGCGGTGTTGGGATCGTCGGAGGTGGCAACATGGCGATGGTGGATCAACCGGTGCGCCGATGTGTGATGTCCGAAAAGCAGCGAGACATAGACCCACATGCCCCACCTGAACAGGCGCCTGTCGCTGCGGTGGATGAGTTCATGCGCGTTGGCATTGGAGACCTGCCCGAACCAGAGGCCGAAACTGAAAAAGACCGCGATCCAGGCGAAAAAACCCAACCCGCTGCCGCCAGACAGCGCATGAACCGCGATCAGCATCAACACGAAATGGCTGATGGCGAGAAACACCGAAAGCCGGTCGGCCCGCTCCAGGTCGTCTTTCGTCGGCGGGGCAGCCTCTGGCAGGCTCATCAGCCTGTCAAGCACGGGGACAAGCACGGTCAGGATCAGCAGCGACAACAACGCCCAGAAACCGCCGAAAAAGGCCCCGAACAACATGAACGGTACCGGCGTCAGGGTGGCCAGGGCGAAGGGGCGAAGATTTGCCCAATCCTGCCAGAAGGCGCTGGCCCGGTCCCGAAGCATTGTCAGATGGTCGGTGTTGGTCGTGTTGCCGGCCCCGCCGGGCGCAGGCGGAGAGTTTGTATCGTGCGCATTGGGATCGCTCCGCTCGGCAGCAGG
Source organism: Paracoccaceae bacterium (assembly GCA_020446815.1). Taxonomy (GTDB): domain Bacteria; phylum Pseudomonadota; class Alphaproteobacteria; order Rhodobacterales; family Rhodobacteraceae; genus Albidovulum. The sequence continues at coordinate 141,609 of JAGRDY010000014.1, read as the reverse complement.
TTCGGGTGGGCCTTCGGGGGTCTCATCGTTCAGCGCCGAGACGACCCGGCCCAGCACCTCGTCATCGGTCGCCGCGGTGCCGGGGGTGTCGGCCGGGGTTTGCCGCGCCGCCGCAAATCTGATGATCGGTCGTTTGATGATCGGTCGTTTCATGGCAACATGATAGACGGCTGCTGGCCAAAGATCACTTGTTTTGATTGGCCATGCGTCGGACCGGCCGGCTTTGCCCGCAAGAGCCCGCCGGCCGGGACGTGGTGGCGCAGCCCCTTCCATCACCGCGCCGAATTGACTAGGTGGAAAGCCAGGTGAAATTTCCGGGGCCGTCGATGTCGTTTTTCAAAAAACTCAAGGACAAGCTTTTCAAGTCTTCCTCCAGGCTTGAAGAGGGGCTGGAGGCGATTGTCGGCGACGCGGTGGAAGAGGCCGGTACAGGCGTTGAAACGGCGCCTGAGGCTGTCGATTCGCCAGGGGCGCCGGAACCTGAGCCGGCCGGCGCGCCGCCGACCGCCCCCGAACCCGCGCCGCCCGAACCGCCCGCGGCGCCGGTATCGACACATGCCAAAGACATGCGCTCAAAGCCGAACGAAGCCGATGTGGCGATCGCGGCCGCCACATCGCCTTCCCACGAACAGACCGCCCCCGCGCCTGCCCGGCCGGGCCTGCTTGGCCGGATGTTCAAACGCGAGCCGGAACCTTCGGCCCCGCGCCGGGTTCTTGACGATGCGATGGTTGAAAGCCTCGAAGAGCTTTTGATCCAGTCCGACATGGGGGTTGACACGGCCTTGCGGGTCGCGGCCAACCTGGCCGAGGGGCGGATGGGCCGCAAACTGTCGGTCCTTGAGATCAAGCGGCTTCTCGCGGCCGAAATCGCACGGATCATGGAGCCGGTGGCGCGCCCGCTGCCGATCTATGCCAGGAAACCGCAGGTGGTTCTGGTGGTGGGCGTCAACGGTTCGGGCAAGACCACGACCATCGGCAAACTGGCCAGCCAGTTCCGCGCCGCGGGCAAATCGGTGGTGATTGCCGCAGGCGACACCTTTCGCGCCGCCGCCGTGGAACAGTTGCAGGTCTGGGGCAGGCGGGCAGGGGTGCCGGTCCTGACCGCGCCCGAAGGGGCCGACCCGGCGTCCCTGGCCTTTGACGCCATGGCACAGGCCGAGGCGGACGGCGCCGATCTCTTGCTGATCGACACGGCGGGCCGGTTGCAGAACCGCACCGATCTGATGGAGGAACTGGCCAAGATCGTCCGGGTGATCCGCAAGAAGGACCCCGACGCACCGCATAACACATTGCTGGTGCTGGATGCGACAACCGGCCAGAACGCGCTTGGCCAGGTTGATATTTTTCGCAAGATTTCAGATGTTTCCGGGCTGATAATGACAAAACTGGACGGCACCGCCAAGGGCGGCGTGCTGGTGGCGCTGGCCGATCGGTTCGGATTGCCGATCCACGCCATCGGCGTCGGCGAACAGATCGACGATCTGGCGCCCTTCGACCCCGAGGAATTCGCCACGGCGCTGGTCGGGTTGGACACCGCGCCGTGACGGCCGGCCTCGGATCGGCGCACCGATGAGCGATTGGCTGATCTCGCTCGATGGCACATCCGCCGGGCATGATCTGGCGCTGGTGCTGGCGCTTCTGGCGGCGTTCTTGCACGCGCTCTTCGGGGCCCTGCAAAAGGGTCGCCACGACCCCTGGCTGAGCCGCGCGGCGATCGATGCCTGTTATGGGGCGATGGCCGCCCCTTTCGCCTTTTTTGCCGTCCCCTGGCCAGAGCCGCATCTATGGGCGATTCTTGCCGGGGCGATGGTCATTCACATCGGCTACAAGTTCGCCCAGGCGATGACCTATCAGCGCGGGGCCTATGCGGTTGTCTACCCGGTGGTGCGCGGGACGGGGCCGTTTTTCGCGGTCATCGGGGCCGGGATCATCTTTGGCGAACATTTCACCCCTGGCCAGTGGCTGGGGGTTCTGGTGCTGCTGTCGGGCATTTTCGGGCTGGCCATCTACAACCTGCGCACGATCACCCAGGGGCGCGACACGATGGTACCCGCCTTGCTGCTGGCGGTGCTGACCGGCTGTTTCGTGGCGCTTTACACGACCTATGACGCCTACGGCATCCGGGCCACGGCCAACCCCTTTACCTTTCTTGCGTGGTTTTTCTTCTTGGACGGGCTGTTCATGCCGATCTATGTATTTCCGCGCTGGCGGCGGCTGCCTGCCGATGAGGTCGGGCCGCTGTTCAGGCGGGGGATCATCGGGGGGCTGACGGCATTTGCCAGTTTCGGATCGATCATGATGGCGACACGGCTGGACAAGGTGGGCGAGGCGGCGGTATTGCGCGAAACCTCGACGGTATTCGCGGCGGCGATCGCCTGGCTCGTGCTGGGCGAAAGGGTCGGGCCGCGGCGGCTTGGCCTGATGGCATTGATTGCGGCGGGGGCGGTGATCGTGGAAATGGCGGGGTGACGGATATGGCCGGCAGGAAGATCAACACATGGCTGAAACTGGGGCTGGAACTGGGCCCGGTGATCGCATTCTTCGTGGCCTTCGTTCGGCTCAAGGATCAGACCGTCACCATCGGCGGCACCGATTATGGCGGTTTCATTCTGGCCACGATGGGATTCGTGCCGCTGATGCTGTTGTCGACCGCGATCCTGTGGCGGCTGACGGGGCGGATTGCGCCGATGCAGATCGCCACGCTGGTACTGGTGGTGGTTTTCGGGGGGCTGTCGGTCTGGTTCAACGACGAACGGTTCTTCAAGATGAAACCGACGATGATCTATCTGCTTTTCGCCGGCATCCTGGGGTTCGGACTCTTGCGCGGCAAATCCTATCTGGCGCTGGTGATGGATGATACCATGCCGCTGAAGCGCGAAGGCTGGATGATCATCACCCGGCGTCTGTCGCTGTTCTTCGCCGCCCTGGCGGTGACCAATGAAATCGTCTGGCGAACCATGTCGGATCAGGCCTGGGTCAATTTCAAGACCTTCGGGCTGACGGCCGCGATTTTCGTTTTCTTCATGGCGCAGGGCCGTATCTTTCATGACTACGCGGTCGAGGACGACAAGACCTGACCCCAAGGCATGAAAATGGCGGCATCGCCCGGGGCTATGGCAAATCCCCGATACGCCGCGTCAGCAGCGCGTAAAAGCCTGCCGCGTCCGCCTCGCCCATGAACAGCGCATTGGCCGCGCGCCCGCTGACCCCCCACCAGTCGGCAACCGTCATGCCCTGGGTGAAATCGCCTTTGGTCTCGATCTCCACATTGATGTGGCGGCCGGAAAACAGATCCGGGGCCAACAGATAGGCGATCACGCAGGGATCATGTAAAGGGGCCCCCTGGCCGCCATATTTGGCGATGTCGTAGCGCTCGAAGAAATCGGTCCAGCTTGCGACCGCATGGCCGGCGCGGTTGCCCAGATCGCGAAACGTCTCGATCCGCTGGCGCGTCGTCAGTACCTTGTGGGTCACATCGAGCGGCATGACCACCAGAGGCACGCCAGATTTGAACACGATTTCCGCAGCTTCCGGGTCGACGTAAATGTTGAATTCGGCCGCAGGAGTGATGTTGCCAACCTCGAAATAGGCACCGCCCATCAAGACGATCTCGGCCACGCGGCCGACGATGTCGGGGGCGCGCGCGAATGCGGTCGCGATATTGGTCAAAGGCCCCAACGGGCAGAGCGTGACGCTGCCGGGCGCCTGGCTGCGAAGCGTATCGATGAGAAAATCGACGGCATGGGCCTTGGCCAGCGGCATCCGCGGATCGGGCAGGGTGATCCCGTCCAGACCGGTCTTGCCATGCACATGCTCCGCAGTCACCAGCCTGCGGCGCAGGGGGCGGTCGCATCCGGCATGAACCGGCATGTCGTCGCGCCCGGCCAGTTCGCATATCACCCGGGCGTTCCTGGCGGTCAGATCCAGAGGCACGTTGCCCGCGACCGCCGTGATGCCCAGAACATCGAGCTCCGGCGAGGCGAGAGCCAGCAGGATGGCCACCGCGTCGTCCTGGCCGGGGTCGGTGTCGATGATGATCTTGCGGGCGTGTGGCATGGGCATGGCGGACTCCGGAAGGGCGGCCGAATCGCACCGCGCAGGGTGTGGCTCTCTTTGTGGCTTACCCCATCGAGAGCCATGTGCAACCTTTTCCCGCGCGCCCGCCCGCGCCTGCCGCCGACAGCATTCGGATCGGCGGCAGGCGGCTTCAAACCGGCCGGGGGCGCGCGGTCTCAGCCGTCGAAATTCACCTCTTCCATCAGGCGCAGCGCCTCGGGCCGTTTGGCGGCGACTTCCATCAGGTTGATGGTGTCGGGCGTGAATTCGCCCCAGCTCTCGACAAGCGCGGAACGGGCGACGCCGGGTTTGACCGGGAATTCGTGATTGATTTCGGCATAGATCGCCTGCGCGGCATCAGACGAAAGAAACTCCATCAGTTTCAGCGCATTGTCATGGTTGGGGGCGGCTTTCGTCATCGCCACGCCCGAAACATTCACATGGGTGCCGGCGTTGTCGAACGTCGGATAGATGATGCGCACCGAATTGGCCCATTCCGCCTGCTCGGGGTCGGCCAGCATCTTGCCCATGTAATAGGTATTTCCCAGCGAGATATCGCATTCGCCCACCCAGATCGACTTTACCTGGGCACGGTCCGAGCCGGAGGGCTTGTGCGCGAGATTGGCCTTGAGCGCACCGGCCCATTCCTCGGCGGCCGCGCTGCCATCATGCACGATCATCGCCGCCAGCAGGCCGATGTTATAGTCATGCGTACCCGGGCGCGTGCAGATGCGGCCCTTCCACTTGGGATTGGCCAGATCCTCATAGGTCGTCACCTCGCCATCCTTTACCCGGTCGCGGCTGGCATAGACGACGCGGGCGCGGCTGGTCAGGCCGAACCACTGATCGCCGGGGTCGCGGAATTCCGCCGGGATGTTGGCGTTCAGGACGTCCGAATGAACCGGCTGTGTCACCCCGGCCTCGACCACCTGCGCCAGGCGCGCGATATCCACGGTCATCACCAGATCGGCGGGGCTGCGGTCGCCTTCGCTTTGCAATCTTTCCACCATACCCTTGCCGACATAGGCGACATTGACGTCGATCCCGGTCTCGGCGGTAAAGGCGTCGAAAAGCGGCTGCACCAGCTCGGGTTGGCGGTGCGAATAGACATTCACTTCGCTGGCGGCCAGAGGCGTGGCAAGCGACAGAAGCGCGAGAACGGCACAGGATGCAGGGATGCGCATTGTTGACTCCTTTGGTCGGGTTATCCGGGTGGTTATTTCCGATTGACGGGCCGCCGTCAACTCCTGATAAAACGAGTCGGGAAATTTACGCCCCGGCAGGCCGCCCGATGCCCGCAAAACCTGAACCGCCTGATCAGCGTTGCGCCTTCTCGGCCAGCTTGGCGGCATCCCACAGCGCGTCCATTTCCGCCAGATCGGAGTCTTGCGGCGTCTTGCCGCTGGCCGCCAACGCGGCTTCCACCGCGCCAAACCGGCGGGTGAACTTGGCATTTGCCGCGCGCAGCGCCGCTTCGGGATCGATATTCAGGTGCCGCGCCAGGTTGGCGACAACGAAAAGCAGATCGCCGAATTCCTCAAAAACCGCCGCCTCGCCCAGGGTGCCCCGCGCCTCGGCGAATTCGCCTGCCTCCTCGACGATCTTGTCAAGCACCTCTGTGGTCGACGGCCAGTCAAAACCCACCCGCGCTGCCCGGTTTTGCAGCTTGATGGCGCGTGTCAGGGCCGGAAGGTTGTTTGCCACACCGTCCAGCACCGCGGCCCTGGCGCGACCGGCGCGCTCGGCCGCCTTTATGGCTTCCCAATCCCTGCTTTGCTGGACGGCGGTCTTGTTGCGGCTTTCGTTGCCAAAGACATGCGGGTGGCGTGAAACCATCTTGTCGCAGATTCCCTTGACAACGGATTCAAAGCTGAACAGACCCTTTTCCGCAGCCATCTGGGCGTGATAGACTGTCTGGAACAGCAAATCCCCCAGTTCATCCTCCAGTTCCATCATCGCGCCGCGTTCGATGGCATCGGCGACTTCATAGGCCTCTTCGATCGTGTAGGGGGCGATGGAGGCGAAATCCTGATCAATATCCCAGGCACAGCCATTTTCAGGGTCACGCAAGCGCGCCATGATCTCCAGCAGCCTCGGCACCCCGCCTTCGGGGTCGAGGCAGAGCCTGAGGCTCGTTTCAGGGTCAAGGGGCATGGGCAGATCCTTTTGCTTGCGGCGTGTGGCGGCCGGAACAGGCCGCCTGGCCCGCCTGGCCCTACATGCCACGCGGACCGGCCGCTTTGGAAGGGCTGGCATTTCCAGCGGGATTCGCAGATACACTGCTGAACGCACCGCCCCGGCATTCGTCATTCGGGGCCGCACATACTCATCAAGACACGAGGTACGCCGATGGCCCTTGAGGATGCAAAAAAACAGGTTGATCTGGCTTTCACATCGCAAGCCCGCCGCGGACTTGCCTATGAAAACGCCTTTGGCGGAGCCACCAGTTTTCTGCGCCGCCGCTACAGCAAGGATCTGACCGGTGTCGATCTGGCCATCACCGGCATCCCCTTTGACCAGGCCGTCACGCACCGGCCCGGTACACGGTTCGGGCCGCGCGCAGTGCGCGAGGCCAGCGCTCTGCAACCCTTCGATCCGCCCTATGGCTGGCCCTTCAGCCCGCTGGAGGAATTCGACATCGTCGATTATGGCGATCTGGCCTTCGACTATGCCATGACATCGACCTTTCCGGCCGCGCTGACCGATCACATCAGCGCCATACTGAAGGCCGGCCCCGGTACTGTCGCGCTTGGTGGCGATCATTATATTTCATTTCCGATTCTGAAGGCTTACGCGGAAAAGTTCGGGCCGATCTCGCTTTTGCACTTCGATGCGCATTCCGATACCTGGGTCGATGACGACTTTGACCGGATCGACCACGGCACGATGTTTTACAAGGCGGTGAAATCGGGGGTGATCGATCCCCGGACCTCGGTTCAGGTGGGGATCAGAACCCATAATGACGATTTCATGGGCGTCCATGTGATCGATGCGCGCGAAGTCCATGAAAGCGGCGCGGCTGCCGTTACCGAAAAGATTCGCGGCATCGTCGGGGATCGCCCCACATATCTCACGTTCGACATTGATTGCCTCGATCCGGCGTTTGCACCGGGCACCGGCACGCCGGTCTGGGGCGGGCTTGCGAGCTGGCAGGCGGCGGCGATCCTGCGCGATCTGGCGGGGGTCAATCTGGTTGGCGGCGATGTGGTCGAGGTATCTCCGGCCTATGATACGAGCGGGGCCACGGCCATTGCCGGGGCGCATATCGCGCATGAACTTATTGCTCTATATTGCTGGAATAAAAAGCATAACGGTTAGATTGAAGGCAAGATTCAGGCGCTTGTGAGGGGCAGGCATCGCGCCGTTTCGTACCGTTTGGCAGCGTTTCGTACCGGGGGCCGCAACGCGGCGTGACCACAGACACTCAAGGGATGGATCAGGGCGATGGTCCCGTTAGACAAGCTAGATCAGATCACCCGGCGCTTCGATTTTCTCGAAGCGAAACTGGCGGCGGGCGCGCCGCCCGCCGATATCGCGGCCCTGTCGCGCGAATATGCCGACCTTCGCCCGGTCATCGCCGAGATCGCCCGTTACCGGGCCGCGCTCGATGAGTTGCGCGATGCCGAGGCGATGGTGCATGACCCGGAAATGCGCGCGCTGGCCGAGGAAGAGCTGCCCCGGTTGCGCGACAATATTTCAGTGATGGAGGGGCGGTTGCGCCTGGCGCTGCTGCCGAAGGATGCCGCGGATGCGCGCCCCGCGATTCTCGAAATTCGCCCCGGCACGGGCGGCGACGAGGCGGCGCTGTTTGCCGCCGAACTGCTGCGCATGTATCAAAAGCACGCCGAACAGCAGGGCTGGCAATTCCAGATCCTGGCCTTGGCGGAAACCGAGCTTGGCGGGGTGAAGGAGGCCACCGCCCGCATCGCCGGCGAAGGCGTCTTTGCCCGGCTCAAGTACGAATCGGGCGTTCACCGCGTCCAACGGGTGCCCGAAACCGAAAGCGGCGGGCGCATTCACACCTCGGCGGCTACCGTGGCCGTCCTTCCCGAAGCCGAGGAGGTAGATATCGACATCCCGGCCGGCGACGTGCGCATCGACACGATGCGGGCCTCCGGGGCAGGGGGCCAGCACGTCAACACCACGGACAGCGCCGTGCGCATCACCCATATCCCGACAGGGATCGTCGTGACGTCTTCGGAAAAGTCGCAGCATCAGAACCGTGCCAATGCGATGGCGGTGCTGCGGGCGCGGCTGTTCGATCAGGAACGCCGACGCGCCGACGAGGCCCGCGCCGCCGAACGCAAATCGCAAGTCGGATCGGGCGATCGCTCGGAGCGGATCCGCACCTACAACTTTCCGCAAGGGCGGATGACCGATCACCGGATCAACCTCACGCTCTATCGGCTGGATGCGATCATGCAGGGCGATCTTGTGGAAATCGTCGATGCGCTCATATCGCACGATCAGGCCGAAAAACTCGCGGCGATGGACATATGACGGTGGCCGAGGCGCTGCGGCGGGCCACCTTGCAATTGCGGCAGGCGGGCATTGAGGAGGCGGCCGGCGACGCACGTCATCTTCTGGCCCATGCGATGCATGTGCCGCGTGAGCAATTGCTGCTCAATGCCGGGTTATTGTTGAGCAAAGCGCAACAATCGGAGTTTGAAAGGTCTATTTCGGCCAGAATCTCGCGCAAGCCCGTAAGCCAGATCACCGGCAGGCGGCTTTTCTGGGGCCGCCCCTTCACGGTGACGCAAGATACGCTCGATCCGCGCCCGGAAACCGAATGCCTGATAGAGGCCGCCCTGCACCGCAATTTCACGCGCATTCTCGATCTTGGCACCGGGACGGGCTGCATTCTTCTGACGCTCCTGTCCGAAAGGGCCGGCGCGACCGGCGTCGGTGTCGACATCTCCGCTGCGGCGATGTGCGTGGCCCGCGAGAATGCCGCGGCTTTCGGTCTGGCGGACCGCGCGGAATTCGCCGTCTCGGACTGGTTTGGCGGGGTCTGGGGGCGGTTCGATCTGATCGTGTCGAACCCGCCCTATATCGCACAAGCGGAAATGCCCGATCTCGCCCCCGAGGTGCGCGACTGGGAACCACATCTGGCCTTGACACCCGGCGGCGACGGGCTTGGGGCATATCGGGTGATCGCGGCGGGATTGTCGCAACATCTCGCCGATGGCGGGCAGGCGATCCTGGAGATCGGCGCGGCGCAAGGGGCGGCCGTCAGGGAAATATTTCAAAGGGCCGGCTTTGACCGGATCGGGGTTCTTGCCGATTTCGATGGCCGCGACAGGGTAGTTCTGGTAGAATGACAGGGCGGGAATTGCGGCGAAACAGCAGCGTTTGGCTGGAAAATGCGGTGTTTTACGCGCAAAGCCCAAGTTTTTACTTGCTCTGACGTGCGCATCGTGCAAACAGGATCATGTTGGGTGGACCGCTAGGGGCCGCCCAGAACGTCTTGCCTTACCAGACAGATTTCTGCGACCTGCGCCGAATAGCATCGGCCTTGGCGGACAGAACAGGGCAAGACATTTCACAGCCGAATGGCTCGGACAAGACGAAAGCACATGAGATCATCCAAATCCCGTTCGCGTTCGAAATCGAACAACCGGCAGCGCCCGTCCGGAAATGTCATCAATCGGGTGTTCGACAGTTCCGGCCCCGAAGGCAAGGTGCGCGGAACGCCACAGCAGATCATCGACAAATATCTGATGCTGGCGCGCGATGCGCAGTTGTCCAATGACCGTGTGGCCGAACAGAATTTCCTTCAGCATGCCGAACATTACACCCGCCTGCTGGGTGAGGCGCAGCGCGAGATGAATCGCGAACATGAACAGCGCCAGAACCAGCCCGATGGCGGCCAGCAAAACACCAACGGGCGCAACAATGGCGGTGGCCAGAACGGCAACGATGGCCAGGGCAATGTCGCCGGTCAAACCGGCGATGCGACCGGTGACAGGCAGCAAAATCAGCGCAATCGTCATGGGACGCGAAAGCAGAACGACAGCGGCGACCGTGCGCAACCCGCGCCCGATCAACCCGGCAACGATGACCGCGACGAGGGGTCCGGCCTGGTTGACACACCTGAATCCCGCCAGGCCACCGGCCCCATCGCCCCGGTGACGGCGACCATGATGCCCGCGATGCCGGAAGATGGACCCGTTGCGGCGAAGGCAAAGGAAGCGGCGCCAAGCAAACCGCGTGCGCCGCGTGCGCCGCGCAAGCCCAAGTCAAAGACCGACAGTCTCGATGCGTCCAAGGCGGAGCCTGCGGCCACTCAAATGGAAAATGGCCAGTAGCAACGGCCAGTACCAAAGCCGACCACCTTCAATCTGAATCGACCGGCAACGCGCCCGTTTCAACGCAAGGCCAGGGCGCCTTGTGGCGTTTCGCCAAGGCACGGAATCGCCCGAACCCTGCCATGTCTGCGGCGCGCGGGGGCTTTTTGCGACGCGGGACGCTTCAATGGCAAGCCGAAACGCGTCAGCCGCCTTGCTCTTCACCTTCGATTGCCCTGGCCAGGCGGCAAAACGATTCCAGCGAAATTTCCTCGGCCCGTGATGTCGGGGCAATTTCCGCCCGTTCCAGAAGGGTCTCGATTTCCGGAGACAGGGATTTCAGGCTGGAGCGCAGCATCTTGCGGCGCTGATTGAACGCTGCGGCGACAACGCGGCTCAAAATGGCGGCATCCGCGCGATAGCGCGGCGCCGGCAATGCGGTCAGATGCACGACGGATGAATGCACTTTGGGTGGTGGTGAAAACGCCTCGGGCGGCAAGGTCATGACGACATTGGCATCACAACGCCACTGCGCCAGAAGGGCAAGGCGTCCATAGGCCCGCGAACCGGGTTGCGCGACGATGCGCTTTGCGACCTCGCGCTGGAACATGAGCGTAAGGCTTTGCCAGGCCGGTGGCCATCGCGGCGGTGTCAGCCACCGCACCAGAAGTTCCGTGCCGATGTTGTAGGGCAGGTTGGCGACGATGCGAATGGGGGGCGTCAGCCGCGCCAGCATGTCGATGCTCAGCGCATCGCCATTGACGATGTCCAGCCTGCCGGGCCAGGCCTCGGCGATCTCTTGAAGTGCAGGCAGGCAACGGGGGTCTTTCTCGACGGCCAGAACCCGGCGCGCGCCCTGCGCCAGCAACCCGCGCGTCAGCCCGCCCGGCCCGGGGCCGACCTCCAACACGTCGCATTCCTTCAGATCACCCGCCATTCGGGCGATCTTGGCCGTCAGATTGAGATCGAGCAGGAAGTTCTGGCCAAGGCTCTTCCTGGCACCCAATCCGTGGGCCGCGATGACATCGCGCAGGGGCGGCAGGCCGCCTGTCACGGGCATGGCTCGGCCTGGGGGGTCATCCTTGCCCCGCCCGCCGTGTCCTTGCAGCCAGATCGCTTGCCATGCGCAGCGCGGCGATCAGACTTGCCGGATCGGCGATGCCCTTGCCGGCAATGTCGAATGCCGTGCCGTGATCGGGCGATGTGCGCACGAATGGCAAGCCAAGCGTCACATTGACGCCACCCGAAAAATCCAGCGTCTTGATCGGAATCAGAGCCTGATCATGGTACATGGCGATCGCCGCGTCATAGCGCGCCCGCGCGCCGGCATGAAACATCGTGTCGGCGGGATAGGGGCCCGAAACGGCGATGCCGTCGCTGCGCAGACGCGCGAGCAACGGGGCGATCATCCGCAATTCCTCATCGCCCATCTGCCCGCCTTCGCCGGCATGGGGGTTCAGGCCGGCGATGGCCAGACGCGGGGCCGGGATGGCGAACCGGTCGATCAAGCTGCTGTGCGTGATGCGGATGGTTTCTTCCAACAGGGCTTCGCCAAGGGCACCGGGCACGTCTTTGAGGGCAATATGGATTGTCGCGGGCACCACCCTCAGAGGGGGGTTGATTGCTTCGCTGGCCAGCATCATGACCGCCCGGCCGGCGCCGCCCAGATGCGCCAGATATTCCGTATGGCCCGGAAAGGCGAAATCGGCACCGTCCTTCAGCGCCTTCTTGTGGATGGGGGCGGTCACGATGGCGGCGGCCTCGCCGGTGCCGACAAGGCCGACGGCGCGGGCGATGACGGAGATGACGCAGGCCGCGTTCGCGGGCTGCGGAAGGCCGGGCCGCACATCGGCGGCAAAGCGATGCACCAGAACCGGCAGGCGTTCGGCCGGCACATGCACGGCATCGCGCGGTGTGGCGATCTCTTGCCACGGGGTTGCCCGGGGCAGGTGCCGCGGGTCGCCCAGCCAGAAAAACGGCAGCTCACCTCCCAGCTTCGCGCGCGCCTTGGCGGCGATCTCCGGGCCTATTCCTGCGGGTTCGCCACAGGTAACTGCAATGGGAATTGCCGGCATCTTCCGGGGTCACGGGGTGCGAATGATGGCATCCGCGCGCAGCTCCGCAAGATACCCGTCGGCCAGCCCGGCCAGCCTTTGGTTGACCAGTTCGTCGCGCACCTGCGCGCGGGTCGGCCCCGCCCCGAAGCCAAGCTCGGGTATGATCTGCGGGGCGTCCGGTGTGCCGGCATCGGCGTCGGCGACAAGGGGCGCAGCGCCGGTGTCAAGCGTCGCCGACCGCTTGCACAGCATCAGGAAAACCAGTGCATCGCCACGGACCAGATTGGCGGAACTTTCCCTGTCGTCCAATTGTGCCAGCTCGGCGGCGATATCACCGGGCACCGCAGGCATGGGCTGCGTCGTCCGGCTGATCCGTTCCTGCGCCGGCCCGCGCACGGCACGGTAGAGATCGTCGCAGGTATCCACCTCGCCGCGCAGCCTTTCGGCTTCGGCAAGGGTGGCCTGGGTCTTGCCGCCGGGGATCAGATACTGGGCATAATCCACGGTAAGGTTGCGCGCGTCGATATCGCCGCCCTGTTCGATCCCGCGCATTCTCAGGATCGCAATCGTGCCGCCCATCGGGATCGGCGCGCTTACCTGACCGTTGCGCAGGCCGGCGACGATGGGGCGCAGCTGTTCGGGCAGGTTGGACAAGGGAATCCAACCCAGCTTGCCGCCCTGAGCGCGCGACGCGGCCGCGGAATGGGCCCGCGCGGCGCGCGCGAAATCGGCCTCGGAGTGGATGGATTTCGCCAGATCCGCGGCAAGTTCGCGCGCCTCGACGGCGACCGCCGGGCCCGCCGGGATCAGTATTTCCGACAACAATACCCTGGGGCCCGCGCCGCGGCGCGCGGCCACCGACATGGCCCGGTCGATATCGGCCTCGCTGATGGTGACGCGCGAGGCGAATTTGGTCCGCACCACCTGGCGCCAGGCCAGACCGGAGGAAACGAAATCGCGAAAACTCTCGGGGGCGACGCCCCCCTCGCCGATGGCTTGCAGGAATTGTTCGGTATCGAGATTGGCCCGGCCGGCAAATTCCGCCATGCCGGCCTGAATCTGCGCCTCTGTCAGCGTGATGCCGGCCTGCTTGGCGGCCTCGGCGCGCAAACGGTCCTCGATCAGGCCCTTCATGGCTTCGGCTTCCGGATCGCCGGGCGCGCGCAACAGGCGCAGAAAGCTGATGCGCTGATCAAGCTCGTACCGTGTCACGGCCTGATCGTTGACCATCACGACCGGTGCAAACCGGTTTTGCGCGAAAGCCGGGTGACCTGCGCATGCCAGCGTCGCCAAAGCTGCAAAAAGGGTATTGATCAACCGCATCGTCATTGTTCCAGTATCTTTAAGTCTGCTGATAGTCCGCGTGATGGTCTTGTTCTTGGTGATGGTCTTGTTCCTGCCTGGCCGCGCATCGGCGGTTCATTGCACACACCGGCGTTGGTAGTTTTGGGAAACCGCCCCATTGCCGAAACCGGTCAGGACGACCGACAAGTTGATATCCGTACTCGGGGCGATACTAGTCGATGACGTAAAGCGGCGCGAGAGGGAAAGATCGATCGCGGCGCATTCGTTGCGGTATTCGAGGCCGATCCTGGCATTCGCGGCCCTGTCGGCCTGAAAATCGTAACGCCCCGCGACGACCCCCCGCCAGCCGTCGCTTATCCGCCAGCCGGCATCGAAGGCGACTTCCGATGTCGGGATCGCACGCCCCTCGGCAGGGTCGGCAACCAGCCAGTTGTAACTGGCCGAAAGATCGTAGTCGTCGGTATTCCAGTCGAGCCGGAGTTCATTGCGGCTGAAACTGAAAGCGTCATCGAACAGCGCCCGGTTGGTTGCCGACAGGCCGCCATCGGTTGTGATCTGCGCTGCGACCAGCCAGTCCGACGATGTTCCGTCCAGTCCCGAGGCGGGGCCGAACTGGCCAAGGTCTTTGGTGCGCAATACCCGCCCCGCCACAACCCCAAGTGTCCAGCCCGTCGGCGCATAGCGCGTCCAGCTCAGGCCAAGATTGAGCCGGTCGCCCAACTCGCGGCGATCGGAGCCGGGAAACCGGCTGAAGGCGAAAAGATTGCCTTCGTCGAATTCGACGATCTGGCTGTCTTCATTGGGAACCGCTTGCGTCGACTGCGGGCCGAGCACGATCTGGGCGACGGGTTCCAGCACCTGTGCGGCGCCGCGCGGGGACGACTTGATCCACGGCCATCGCAACTCGACCGCCGCCATCGGCGTGAAACGGGCGACCGTGGCCGAAAATCCGGCATCCTGCCCGATCGCATAAAAATCGGCGGCCGCTTCAATCGCGCCGGAAACCACCATGCCATTGTTCAAGACCCAATTGCGCCGCCAGTCGACGATGGCCGAGGCCCTTGCAATGTCGCGCCCGTCGGTGACCCCGTCGCCATTGGCGTCGAAATCGACGGTCGAGCCGCGCCGCTGCGCGTGCGTTTCGAAACGAAACTGGCCTTCGCCCCCCAGAAAGCGCGGTGTGAAACGGCGCTGATAGGTGGCGTCGCCCACCAGGGTCGGCAAGGTAGAATTGTTTTCGCCGGCGCGGATCGACTGGAACCGGAAAAGCCGCGCGTCGATATATTCGTTGCGCCGCGTCCGGGTCACGTCCACCCCGCTGGCGAGGCGGTCGATATCGCTGATGCCATAATCCAGAAGGTAGGCACGGTCGGTCACGCTCTGGACCGAGAGATCGAGCGTGAAATCCCTTTTCAGATCGAACTGCCCGTCGGCGAACAGATAGCCGCGCAGATCCCCCGGCAAGAGCTGGTCGCGCGTCACGGCGCCTTCGATTTCGACGCGGCCGGTCCGATAGGCCTGACGATAGCGAAATTCCAGCGTCCGGGTCCCCTGCGTCGAAACGTAAGGGGTCAGGGTCAGGTCACGGCTATCCCCGATGGCAATGAAATAGGGTAACTTGATGCCCGGACCCAGCCCGGTGCTGGTGCGGAAACTGGGCATCAGGAAACCGGTGGCACGTTTCAGGGTCGGGTCGGGCATCCGCAAACGGGGTATGTAAAAAACCGGCACCCCTGCCACGCGAAACTGGGCATGATCGAAATACAGCTGGCGTTCCACCTGATCCTGAATGACCCTTCGCGCCCTGATTTCCCAAAGCGGGATGGGGCTGTTGGCACAGACCTTGCAGGAAGAGGCGACAACCCTGGAAAGCTGATTGTACCGGCCGCTGACCCGTGTCATCTCGACCGCGGCGATCTGCAACCGGTTTTCGAATACCAGTCGCGCGCTTTTCAAGATGCCCTGCGCCATGTCACGCGACAATTCCGCGGAACTGGCCAGAACCGTGGCCCCCCGGCCATCGTCAAGCGTGATCGGCCCGTCGATGGACAGGCTGTCGGCGGCGCTGTCATAAACGATGCGCGACGCGGTCAGCCGCGTTCCCTGATAAAATATCTCGACCGATCCTTCGGCGGTGAGCTTTTCGTCGCCGCCCAGAAAAATGTGATCGGCAACCAGGGTCGCCTTTTCCTGCGCCCAAAGCGGCCCCGTACAAAGCGACAGAAAGATGGCCAGCAGCAACCGCATCAGCCGTCCTCCAGGTGCAAAAGCAGGCTGAGCGAAAAAAGCATCGCCGCCGTCGGCGGGCTCCATGCCGATACCAGGATCGGGATCTGGCCGGTCTCGCCAAGGACCTGCGCAAAATTGCGCAGCAAAAAGATCGAAAATCCCGCAATTATCGCCAAAAGAACCATCATGCCAGTCCGCCCGGATCGCGCATGACGCATCGTGAAGCCCGCGCCCACCAGGACCATCGTGGCCAATAGTAAGGGCAATGCCAGTTCCATTTGCAACCAGACACGATGCTTTCTGGGCGAGAAACCCGCACGTTCCAGCGCGGTGATGAATGCAGGCAACTGCCAGATGGGTATGGCGGACGGTGTGCCGAAGCTGTCGCGAATCTGGTCTGCCGTCAGATCGGAGGGCAAGGTCATGCTTCGATGGGTCTGGGCTGTCTGTTCGGGGTTTTCGCCCTGGGTGAACCGCCACTCCTTGGCATTGGCAATGGTCCAGACCCCTTTGCCCAACGTCGCCTCGTCCGCCTCGATGCGCATGAAAGGTCCGCCATCGGGGGAAAACGAAAGAAAGGTGACGCCAAAAAGGGTCGTGCCATCGGGATTGGAGCGGTCCGCGCGGATCACGGTTTGCCCGTCGGGGCCGCCCTGGCGCAGCCAGAATCCTTCGCGCGAGATCGACAGAACATTATTGTCGTCCCTTTGATAGCGTCCGGAAAGCGCCTCGTATCTCTTGGTGGTTCCGGCGACGATCGGGTTGAACACCGCCACCGCCACCACGCCGATGATCAGCGCCGCCACGACCGGGGCGACAAGCATCCGAAGCGCGGAACGCCCCGATGCCCGAATGACGACCAGTTCCGAGGACCGCGCCAGGGCAAGAAACAGGGCAATCGACGCCAGAATGACGATCAGGGGCAGGATCCGGTATACCGAAGCGGGCACATTCAGCAGCGCCAGTTCCGCCAGGGGCCCCAGACCCAGATCAAATCGCGCGAACCGCCTGATCTGTTCGACCACGTCGATGAAGAAAAGGATGATGAAGAAGCCGGCGAAGACATAAAGGAAAGTCCAGACGAACCGTCGGGCCAGATATAGTGCAAGCGTCATGACAGGGCGCTTCCCTTCGGCATGTTCGCGAACGCCCTGGGGCGGCGGCGCACCCGTCCTGCATAAGCCAGCATCATCGAGGCAATCACCGCCCCAACCAGAACCGGCACATAAACCAGCGGCCAGAAAGCGGCATCCCTGATCGCGGCATTCGCAGCCGCGTTCACGGTGAGTTGCACCAGGATCAGCGCAAACACCGCGATGCCGGTTTGCCGCCATTTGCCGAACCGGCTGTAGCCGCCCATCAGGAGTGCCGAAAACCCGACAAGCGAGGCCACCAGCCCCAGCAGGGAATTGGCGATGCGGTCATGCACGACAAATCTGATGTCGGCATCGGGCAGGGCGCGGCCATCGGTGGCAGGAGATTCCGGGAAAAGCAGCTCCGCCGTGGGAATTTCGTCCAGTGCGCGAATTCTGCTGGCCCGCGCCGCGATCAGGGCGCCGATGTCATAGGAAAAATCCTTGAAGCGCGTCACCGACAGTTTCCTGTCCGCGCGCCCAAGCGATTGCGCAAGCCCGTCGAACATCACCAGTTTGGGGCCGGTTTCGCTTTTGACCAGCAATGCGCTTCTGGCCGTATAGGTCACACGCGCGCCGCTCTTGCGCGAATCCGACAGGAATATGTCTTTCAGCTCGCCATTCGGCGTGATCGTGCGGATGTAAAAGGTTATGCCCTCGGCCGGGTGCAGGAAGACGCCTTCGGACAGAAAACGCGACGCAATGTTTTCGGAAATCTCGCCGCTGCGATCGGCAAGCTTGGCGCGGCTTACCGGGACCAGAACATGCACGAGGATCGACATGAGCAAGCCGATGATCAGCCCGAAATAGATGACCGGACGGGCCATCCGAAAGGGCGAAAATCCGGTCGCCTGCATCACGACCAGTTCGCTTTCGGATGACAGCCGGTTGGTCGCGTAGACGGTTGCCACGAACGCCGCGATCGGCAGGACGAGGCGGATCACATTGGGCAGGGAAAGGGCGGTGAATTCCAAAAACACCCATGCCGACTGGCCATCGGAAATCAACCTGTCGAACAAGGTCACGGCGCGGTTGACCCAGTATACCGCAACAAGCACAAGCGCAAAGAAACCGAAAAGCGCCAGAAACTGCGACAGAAGATACCTGTCGAACCTGGCCACGTTGATACCCCCGCTTTCCCGTCGTGCTTGTCGGGTCGTTTCTAACCGAAACCGGCAATGGGGAAAACTGATATCTGGTAAAACGCAAGGCCGGCGGGTAGGGTCCGGCAAAACCCGGCCGGAGGATGCGATGAGCGAGCAAGTTTTGGTGGATTTTCGTGAAACGGACTTCGATGGCCTGTGCCAGGTATCGGGCCGCGTCGCGGTGCTGATCGCTGCGGATGACCGGCCCGGCGCCATCGTTCGCCGGCTCGACCGCAAGATGCGCGGCGCGATTTCGCGGGCGCTGGCAAACGGCGCCTGGGCAAAGCTGAAGGTGGCGGAGGCACTGGATCTGAAATTCCCGGCGGGCGTGCCGGCCGAGGCTGTCCAACTGGTCAAGCTGCCCAGAAAATCGACGGGGATCGAGGCGCGCAAGGCCGGTTCGGCGATCGGGCGGGAACTCGGCGAAGCGGGGGTTGCGGTGCTGGCCGCGAACCATCCGCGCGCCGCCGATGTCGCCTTTGGTCTGACGTTGGGAAGCTATGCGTTTTCGCAATATCATACTGATGATAAAACGAAAAAGGGGAACGCGACATTTCATGTCGACAAGCCCGATGCGGTCAGGGCGGCCGCCGCGCCCATGCAGGCGGTGGCGCAAGGGGTGTGCTTTACCCGCGATCTGGTCAACGAGCCTGCAAATGTCCTGACGACGGTCGGGTTTTCCGACCGTCTGGCGGCAATGCGCGATCTTGGTCTGGAGATCGAAATCCTGGATGAAGAGCAGTTGGAAAAACTCGGGATGCGCGCGCTTCTGGGCGTGGGGCAGGGGTCTGAAAGCCCCTCGCAGGTGGTTGTGATGCAATGGCATGGCGGCGCGAAGGGGCAGGCGCCCTTTGCCCTGGTCGGCAAGGGCGTCGTCTTTGATACCGGCGGCATTTCGATCAAACCCGCGCTCGGCATGGAGGAAATGACCATGGACATGGGCGGCGCCGGTGTCGTCTCCGGCGTCATGCGCGCCCTTGCCCTGCGCAAGGCCAGGGCCAATGTCGTGGGCGTCGTCGGCCTGGTCGAAAACATGCCCGACGGGCGCGCCCAGCGCCCCGGCGATGTGGTCAGGTCGATGAAGGGCGATACCATCGAGGTGATCAACACCGATGCCGAAGGCCGCCTGGTTCTGGCCGATGTGCTCTGGTATGCGCAAGAACGGTTCAAACCGGCGGGCATGATCAACCTGGCCACCCTGACCGGTGCGATCATCATCGGCCTGGGTCATGAGAACGCCGGCGCCTTTTCCAACGACGATACTTTGTGCAAGGCCTTTCTCAAGGCGGCCGCCGCCGAAGGCGAAGGCGCCTGGCGGATGCCGTTGGGGCCGGCCTATGACGAATTGCTCAAAAGCCGGATCGCCGACATGAAGAATTCATGCGGCCGGCCGGCGGGGTCGATCACCGCGGCACAATTCCTCAAGAGGTTCGTCAAGGATGAAACACCCTGGATCCATCTTGACATCGCCGGGGTGACCTTGCCGCCAAAGGCAACGGCGCTGGCCCCGAAAGGGGCGACCGGCTGGGGGGTGATGGCGCTTGACCGGTTGATCCGCGACACGATGGAAAGCTGATGGGGTCGGCCTATTTCTATCACCTCACACGCTCGCCTCTTGAAGTGATGCTGCCGTCGCTGCTGGCCCGGTCGCTTCACGCCGGCTGGCGCGTCGTGGTGCGCGGTGTATCGGATGCCCGCATGGGCTGGCTGGACGAAAAGCTCTGGCAGGGTCCAGATGACGGGTTCTTGCCGCATGGATTGGCCGGCGGGCGCTTCGATGCGGATCAGCCGGTGTTGCTGACCACGGCAGAAAATTTCCCCAACGGCGCCGCCTGCCTGATGAGCATCGATGGCGCCAATGTCGCGGCCGGGGAATGCCGGGCTGTCGAACGGGTTTGCGTGATCTTCGACGGCAATGAACAGGCATCGCTCGACCGCGCGCGCGCGCAGTGGCAGGACCTGACCGGGGCCGGCGTTTCCGCCCAGTACTGGAGCGAGGCAGCGGGCCGTTGGCAAAAGAAGGCCGAGAAATGACCGCAACTGAAACAGGGGCAAGAAGGCATGTCTGAAACCCGGGCAATCACCGCAGCCGAAACAGCCTTGCCGCCCGGATACCGCAAGAAGCCCTGGGGCGCGTGCCGACCCAATGCGCTGCAATCCGCACTGATCGCGCTGGCGCGCCACACATTTCTGCACCACGGCCGCGCCCGCCACCGGCTGACCAACCTGATCACGCGGTTGGGCCGCCCGCTCGACGTCGAATTCCGCAATTGCCGTTACCGCATCGAAGGGCGCAACAACCTGATGGAATACGGTCTCTTGCTGCATCCGACCTACAATGCCCAGGAAATCGATTTTCTGCTTCAGGGGTGCCGCAAGGACGGGATCGCCGTCGATATCGGCGCCAATATCGGCCTTTACAGCCTGCCTCTGGCGGCGGCGGTCGGATCACGCGGGCGGGTGATCTCCATTGATGCGAATGCGGGCGTGCTGGCGCGGCTGGTGTTCAACGCCGAATCCAGCGGCCTGTCGCAGATCATGCCGGTCCATCGCGCCGTGGGCGATCATGACGGAAAGGTCGATCTGTCGATCTGCCGCGACGACCTTTCGATCGTGTCGGTTGCCGAAAGCGCGACCGGGGCGGTTCCGATGCAGCCCCTGGCCGACATTCTTGCCGCGCAGGGTGTCAAGCATGTCGATGTTCTGAAAATCGATATCGAGGGCTTTGAAGATGCGGCGCTGGCGCCTTTCCTGGAATCCGCGCCCGAGCAGATGTTGCCCCGCAGGATCGTGCTGGAACGCGGCGGGCCTGATGGCGGCGATTATCCTGGCTGTGCGGCCGCTTTCAAGCGCCGGGGGTACAAGCTGGCCGGGCGCACGCGGTCGAACTCTCTTTACCGGCGCGCGTGATCCGCGGACCCGGCCCGGCGTGACGCGGCCGGTTCAGCGCTTCAGCACCATCTGATCGCGGGTCAGGGCTATCTGGTAACGGCCAAGATAGCTCATCCCCAACAGCGATGTGTCAAGCACGCCGTTGTTGACCACGGCAGGCACATCCCTGTCCACGCGATCGCCCAGCGACAACGTGTCAAGCCGGACAGGTGCGGTCATGACCTGCCCGTTGGCGGTCGTCGCGGTGCCGAAATAATTCAGCGTCTTGGGGTCAAGGCCGATTCTCGCGGCGTCGCGCTGGGTCAGCACGACATCCGAGGCGCCGGTATCGACGACAAAGCGCACTTTGACGCCGTTGACCATGGCGGTCAGGTAAAAATGCCCGTCCGGGCTGACCGGCACCTCGATCCCCGCGCCGGTGACCAATGCTTCTTGCGGATGCGTGGCGCGCTTGAGATCGTTCCACAGGCCGGCAACGGCAATCGCCCCCAGAAAGATCAGCCCCCAGATCGCCGCCTGCTGCAGCGTCTTGCCCAACTGGTGCCTGCCCGACAGCAGGAAATAGCCGCCAATCACCGCCAGAAGCAGCCCCAGATAGACAAGCCGCGCCACATCATCGCCAACCATGCATTCCCCCTTCGGGACATGAAATGGTGCCCTGGCCGGGTTTTTGCAATCCCTCACAAAATCCCGGTGCCGCGCACCCCGTCGAGCACGAACTGAACCGACATCGCCGCCAGCAACATGCCCAAAAGCCGGGTGATGACCTGAATTCCGATACGCCCCAGCGCGCGTTCGATATATCCGGCGGCCAGAAAAAACAGAAAGGCACAGGAAACGACCGCGATCATCACCGCATGTACCGCGACGACATGAGCGATACCGCCATGCTGCGAGTTTACCAGAAGGATCATCGTCGTGAAGGCGCCCGGCCCGGCAATCAGCGGCATGGCCAGGGGAAACACCGAAGGATCATCGGTGTTGGGATGCTGATCTTCGCGGCGCCGGGTGCGCCTGTCGAACAGCATGTCGAGCGCGGTGACGAAAAGCAGGAGCCCGCCTGAAATGCGAAACGCCGGCATCGAAATGCCAACGACCTGCAATATCTTGTCGCCCAGCAATCCGAACAATGTCATCAGCCCGATGGCGATCACGCAGGCGCGCACGCCCACGGTTCTTCGGTGAGCCTGGTCCATACCCTGCGTCAAGGCAACGAAAAGCGGCGCCAGCGCAATCGGGTCGATGATCACGAAAAGCGTGACGAACGCGGTCAGGTAAAAGGCGATTTCCATGTCTCAGACCTGCGCTTTTTCCATTTTTTCGGCCGCCGAAAGCCATAGCACTTCGGCCTTGTCGAGAGCCTCCATCACTTCGGCATATTTCTTTTGCCAGACTACCGCCTCGGCGGGGCGTTCGTAAAGCTCCGGGTTCGCCAGCTTTCCAGCCAGCTTGTCGCGCATGTCATTGAGTTTGCTGACCCGTTCCTCGCATTTCCTGACATCCGCCTTGAGCGCCTGCAAGACTTCGCGTGATGGTTGCGCTGACTTCGGCCCCGGCTTTTCGGCGGTCCGTTCCGCGGGCTTTTCGGTGTCGTCACCCGCCAGAAGCTGCCCCCGATAGGTTTCCAGATCGTCCTGATAGGGCGTCACGCTGCCGTTTCTGACCAGCCAAAGACGGTCGGCCACCAGCCCCAGAAGGTGCATGTCATGCGACACCAGGATCACCGCGCCGGTATATTCGGTCAGCGCCGTCACCAGGGCTTCGCGGCTTTCGATATCGAGATGGTTGGTCGGCTCGTCGAGAATGAGTAGATGCGGTGCGTCGATGGTCGCCAGCAGCAGCGACAGACGCGCCTTTTGCCCACCCGAAAGCCGCCCGACCGCCGTTCCGGCCTGATCGACACCCAGCCCGAACCCGGCCAGCCGGGCGCGCAGGCGCGCCTGGCCCTCCGACGGCCTGAGCCGCGTGATGTGATCGAGCGGCGTTTCGTCAAGATGCAGTTCGTCCACCTGATGCTGGGCGAAATAGCCGATGCGCAGTTTCGACGATCTGACGATCGTGCCGGCGCATGGTTCAAGTTTGCCGGCCAATAGCTTGGAAAGAGTGGATTTTCCTTCGCCATTTCGACCCAGAAGGGCGATGCGGTCATCCTGGTCGATGCGCAGATCGAGCCGTTTGAGAACCGGCGGACCGTCATAGCCCACGGCGGTGCCATCCATGGTGATGATCGGTGGCGAAAGCTGTTCGGGGGCCGGGAAGGTGAAGACCTGTTTTCTGGCTTCTTCGGGGGCCATGATCGGGGTCATCTTTTCCAGCATCTTGACCCGGCTTTGCGCCTGAACCGCCTTTGACGCCTTGGCCTTGAAGCGGTCGACGAAGCTTTGCAGATGCGCGCGCCGCGCGTCCTGCTTCCTGGCCTCGGCGGCCTGCACCGCCAGCATCGCGGCGCGTTGACGGGCGAACTGGTCGTAGGGCCCGGACCACAGAGTGAGCTTTCGGTTGTCCAGGTGCAGGATCGCACCGACCGCGCGGTTCAAAAGCCCGCGATCATGCGAAATGATGATCACCGTATGGGGGTATTTCGCCAGATAGCTTTCAAGCCAGAGCGAACCTTCCAGATCGAGATAATTGGTCGGTTCATCAAGCAGCAGAAGATCGGGCCGTGCAAAGAGCACCCCGGCCAGCGCCACCCGCATCCGCCAGCCGCCGGAAAAGTCCGAACAGGGCCGCCTCTGCGCCTCGGACGCAAAGCCCAGACCGCGCAGGATCGCCGAGGCCCGTCCCTCCGCCGACCAGGCGTCGATATCGGTCAGACGGGTCTGGATTTCGCCGATCCGGTGGGCATCCGTGGCGGTTTCCGCTTCGGCCAGCAGGGCGGCGCGCTCGGAATCGGCGGCCAGCACCGTATCCAGAAGCGAGGTCGACGATGAGGGCACTTCCTGAGCGACGCCACCGATGCGGGCGCGCGCGGGCATGGCGATTTCACCGCCCTCCAGCGACAGTTCCCCGCGGATGAGCCGGAAAAGCGTGGTCTTTCCGGTGCCGTTCTTGCCCACCAGCCCAACCTTGTGGCCCGTGGGAATCGTTGCCGAAGCCGCCTCGAACAGCGGGCGGCCCTCGACCGAATAGGTGATGTCTGCGATCCTCAGCATCCGCACCGCTTGCCCGATGCGCGGCCCCGCGTCAATCGCCGCTGCCGATCAATTGCGCTGCGTGGGGTTTTCTTCACGCCACGGCCATGCTAGCAGGCACGCGGATTTCAGCGCGCAGCACGGGCTGCGGGCCATCATCGAAAAAGGTAGAAGACACAATGGCGATCGAACGCACCCTTTCCATCATCAAACCTGATGCGACACGTCGCAACCTGACGGGCAGGATCAATGCCATGTTCGAAGAGGCCGGCCTGCGCATCGCTGCCCAGAAGCGGATCCATCTGAGCCTCGCGCAGGCGCAGAAATTCTACGAAGTCCACAAGGACCGCCCGTTTTTCGCCGAACTGACCGAATTCATGGCCTCCGCGCCGGTGGTCGTACAGGTTTTGGAAGGAGACAACGCCATCGCCAGGAACCGCGAAGTGATGGGGGCGACCAACCCGGCCAATGCCGATGCGGGCACCATCCGCAAGGAATTTGCCTTGTCGGTCGGCGAAAACTCGGTCCATGGATCGGACGCGCCGGAAACCGCCGCAGTCGAGATCGCCTATTTCTTCTCGGGTCTCGAACTCGTCGGCTGATATTTTCGCTAGAAATCGAACCGCCATAGCGTTTCGGTCCGACCGTGAAGGGTCTGTTGCGGCGGCATCGCCCGGGCTGTCGCGGATATACTCCGACGACCTGGAACAGTTGGCCGCCGGCATGCTGCTCTGCGACGCCTTCTTTCTATGGGTCCGCGATGCAACAGACGAGACGCACAACCGGCCCACCAACAAGCCCAAGGCAGAATGATGCAGCAGGACCGGCCGTACCCTACCTTGGCCGAGGCCACCCGCATCTGGGCGCGCATCGGCCTGTTGAGCTTCGGCGGCCCGGCCGGGCAGATCGCGCTTATGCACCACATCCTCGTCGAAGAGCGGCGGTGGCTCGGCGAGAAGCGTTTCCTGCACGCGCTCAACTACTGCATGCTCTTGCCGGGGCCGGAGGCCATGCAGCTTGCCGTCTATATCGGCTGGCTGATGCACCGCACGCTCGGCGGCATCATCGCGGGCGTCCTCTTCGTTCTGCCCGGCGTCGTGGCGATCATGGCGCTCAGCTGGATCTACGCGCTCTACGGCAATGTGGGGCCGGTCGAGGCGCTGTTCTTCGGGCTCAAGGCGGCGGTGCTGGCGATCGTCGTGCAGGCGGTCATCCGCATCGGCTCGCGCGCCCTGAAGAACGGCGCGATGGTCGTGATCGCCGCCGCCTCCTTCGTGGCGATCTTCGGCTTCGCGGTACCGTTTCCGCTGATCATTCTGATCGCCGGCCTGATCGGGTTCATCGGCGCGCGTACCGGTCTGCCCGCGTTCGGTGGCGGCAATGGACACGGCATGGTGGGCAAGGTCCAGGTCGACGACTCCGCTACCCTGCTGGGCGAGGAATCGCCGGATCACACGCAGGTCAATCGGGGTTGGGCCTTTCGGATTTCCGGCGTCTTCCTCGCCCTCTGGCTTGCCCCGGTGGCGCTCTTGTTCGCGGTGCTCGGGCCCGAGAACGTCTTTTCGCAGATCGCGGGCTTCTTCAGCATCATGGCGGTGGTGACCTTCGGCGGCGCCTATGCGGTGCTGGCCTATGTCGCGCAGGAGGCGGTGCAGAACTACGGCTGGCTTGCACCCGGCGAGATGCTGGATGGCCTCGGCATGGCGGAGACCACGCCCGGCCCCTTGATCATGGTAACGCAGTTCGTCGGCTTCATGGGGGCCTTCCGCGAGGCAAGCGGCCTGTCACCTCTGTTGGCGGCAACGCTTGGGGGGCTTCTGACCACATGGGTGACTTTCACACCCTGTTTCCTGTGGATCTTCCTCGGTGCGCCCTTCATCGAGCGGCTGCGCGACAACGCGGTGCTGACCGCCGCGCTGACTGCCATCACCGCGGCCGTGGTGGGCGTCATCCTGAACCTCGCCGTCTGGTTCGGTCTGCATGTCGTCTTCGACGAGGTGCGGACGGCCACGTCCTTGGGCCTCGACATCAACCTGCCGGTCTGGACCACGCTGAATCTGGCGGCGGCGGCGCTGGTGCTGGCCGCCCTTGTCGCGGTGTTCCGCTTCAAGCTTGGTCCGGTGACGGTCCTGGCGGGCTGCGCGCTGACGGGCATCGCGCTCGCGTTCATGGGCCTGACCTGAAGCCGGCCGGGGGCGAGCCGGTCAAGGCTGGGCATCCACCGAGTTAACCGGCGCCAGCGACCAGACCGGCGCAGCGTCCAAGCTTTCGCCCGACTTCGGAAACGTCTGGCCGCGGATCGTGTTGGCAAGGCGTGTGCCGATTCCGTGTGCCGCGATCGGCTTTCACGCGGTCGTCTTTCTTCTCAATCGGCTTTGTCCGCCGCGCTGGCCGGGGTCGAGGCCGTCAGGCGATGACGGGTTCGAACGCGGTGACCTGAGCCACGGGGCCGGTGTAACGCTCGACCTCGACCAGTGCCGTGTTGGCGGTATTGCCCTGGGCCAGTCGTGAAGTGCTGCGGTCACTTGTCAGCACGTTGATGTTTCCGTTCTTGCACAGCGCACCGATCTTGCCTGGTTCATCGGGATCATACCACGCGCCTTCGTGCAGGATCACGACCCCGGCGCGAACCCGGTCGGTGACGATGGCGCCTGCAAGCAACTGCCCGCGCGCGTTGTGAATCCGCACGATGTCGCCGTCTGCGATCTTGCGCGCCGCGGCGTCGGCGGGGTTGATCCAGACCGGCTCGCGCCCAGCGACCTCGTAGGTTTCCCGCAGCCAGGTGTTGTCCATCTGCGAATGCAGCCGGAACTTCGGATGCGGCGACAGGATATGGAGCGGATAGGTCTTGGCATCCGCCGCGCCCAGCCATTCCGCGGGTTCGAGCCAGGTCGGATGCCCCGGGCAATCGTCGTAGCCGAAGCCGGCGATGGTTTCCGAGAAGATCTCGATCCGCCCCGACGGCGTGCCGAGCGCGTTGGCGGCCGGATCGGCGCGGAAGTCGGAAAAGCGGACATAATCCCTGGCACTGTCTGGCACGGAGAACTCGAAGGTGCCGGCGGCCCAGAAGCTGTCGAAATCCGGCATGTCGATGCCGTTCATGGCCGCCTGGGTCGTGGCGGCGTCGTAGAAGGACGCGATCCACGCCATCTCGGAATTGCCTTCGGTGAACTTGTCGGCAAAGCCGAGCCGTTTCGAGATCGCGGCGAAGATGTCGTAATCGCTCCTGGCCTCGAACAGGGGCTCGATCAGCTTGGGCATGGCGACGATCCAGCGGCCGCTATATTCGCTGACGATCTCGATGTCGTTGCGCTCGAACGGGGTGGTGACGGGCAGCACGATATCGGCGAACCTCGCGGTCGCTGACCAGAACGGCTCGTTGACGATGATCGTCTCGGGGCGTTGCCAGGCCTCGATATGACGATTGCGGTCCATCTGGTGGCTGAAGGGATTGCCGCCGGCCCAGTAGATCAGCCGGATGTCGGGATAGGTGACACTCTCACCGTTATAGGCGACGGTCGTGCCGGGATTGAGCAACATGTCCGAAAGCCCGTGCGCATAGGGAATGGCCTCGGTGACCGCGTTGTCGCCAGCCGAGATCCCGCCAAGCGGCGCACCATCTGCGGTCAGAGAACCGCCATTGGCATAGTGGTAGCTGAGCCCGAACCCCCCGCCCGGCAGCCCGATCTGGCCCAGCATCGCGGCGAGCGTGATCAGCATCCAGTAGGGCTGTTCGCCATGATGCGCGCGCTGGATGGCCCAGCCGCCCATCAGCATGGTCCGGCCCTTGGCCATGGCCCGCGCCAGGGCGACGATCCTGTCGGCGGGGATGTCGGTAATGGCGGCCGCCCAGCCGGGGGTCTTGGCGACACCGTCCTCCTTGCCCAGCAGATAGGGCGCGAACTTGTCGAACCCTACGGTGTAGCGTTCGACGAAATCCTTGTCATAAAGGTTTTCGGTGACCAGCGTGTGCGCGATGGCCAGCATCAGGGCGGTGTCGGTGTTGGGCCGGACTGCAACCTGCTCGGCGCCAAGATATTCTGCAGTGTCGGTAACGCGAGGGTCGATCGAGATTACCTTCGTGCCCTTGGCTTTCAGCGCCTTGATATACTCGTAGGTCGAATGGTCGGTCGGCGACCAGCCAATCTGGTTGTTCTTGAGGATGTCACAGCCCCAGAGCACCACGAGGTCCGAATGGTTTATCACGGTTGGCCAGGCGCTCTGCTGCTCGTAGACCTCGAGCCCGCCGAGGATGTGCGGCAGGATCACCATCGCCGCCGCGATGCTGAAGTCGCCCGAGTTGTCGGTGTAGCCGCCGTGCAGCCCCAGCATCCGCCGCAGCAGCACCGAGGAATTGTGCAACTTGCCGACCGAATGCCAGTCGGTGCTGCCGGCGTGGATCGCGGCATTGCCGTGCGCCTTCTTCACGCGCTCCAGTTCGGACGCGACCAGATCGAGCGCCTTGTCCCAACCGACCCGGACGAACTTGCCCCGGCCGCGCTCGGTCGTGTCGCTCTTGTGGCCGTTCTTCAGGAAGCCTTCGCGAACCATCGGATACCTGACCCGCGTCTCCGCATAGACCTGATCGGCAAGCGCCTGCATCACCGGGGATGCCGCGCCGGGATCGGTGGCAAATGGCGCGACCGAGCTCAGACGTCCGCCGACGGTCTCGGCCTCGAGAATGCCCCAGTGCGAGGCGGAGATCCGTCGCGCACGGTCCATTATTGGGCCGGTCAGCAGGCCCTGCGCCGCCGCGATCCGCGTGCCCAGCATCCCCACCGCCGAACTCGCGGCGGCGGCCTGAAGGAAGTGTCGTCTCGATGTCCTGATCATCGTCGATCCTTTCCGAGAGCCGTCTTCGAATTGTGCTCCGGCGCCGCGATCCGGCCCTGAATGGTCGTGGCGTCTATCGTTTCGGCGAGCGCCCGCCCGCCGTCACCCCCGTCTTCGGCCCCGGGCCGCCACCGGCACCAGGCACCTTGGCGTGCATCTGCAGGTATTTCGTCACCAGTTCGGCCTCGTTGGGCGCCAGCGCGGCACGCATGGTCATGATCTTCAGGATGCTTGGCCACTGGTTGGCGGTGAACTCGGTCGGCCGGTGCAGCGCGTGGCAGGCGCTGCAGCGGTCCTGGTAGAGCGTCCGCGCCGCCTGCCAGACCGTGGACAGATCGGCGGTGAGGTTCGCGCCCGGAACCCAGCCGACGATCTTCACCTCGTCCCAGTGAATGCCGTACTTGTCGTCCTGGCTGCGTTCGATCGTGCGGGCGGCTTGCCCGGCCGCATCGAGCGTGACAAGGACGATGCGCTGGCCGATCGCAGGATAAAGATATTGCGGGGCGTCGTGCATCGACCAGCCCTCGATCGCGACTTGGGCGGCATCCGCGCGGGTGGCGGCGACGGTGACCGGCGTTGCCGGGGTCACCTCGCCCAGGGCCGTCCCGCCACTGTCGGCGGAAAGAGTGGTCGCGGTCGCGACGAATTCGTCGGACGCCAGCGGCGCGGCCGATGCCGCCGCTGCGATGGCCACCGCGACGCCCGGTCCGCCCAACAGACGCGTTACCCCGCCGATGATGCCCCTGCGCGCCAAACGCCCGCCCTCTTGTGCTTAACCGAGTCGCGGCGAACTCTATGATCGCTCAAAAGTCGGGACAATTGCTGACATTGTCGCAGCCCGCGGAACCAGCCGGTTCGATCCATCTCGCGGCGGCGGTCGTTCGCGGAACCGCTTTTCGCGACAGAGCTTTGCCCCAGCCAGGCCAACGCGTTTTCGGCCGCTTCCGTGCGCTGTCCGCCGCCCGTCGTCGGGACAGAAAACGCTCTCGCGCCGCCACGCGCGCAGCGTCGGACAGGCGGCATGCGGCGCAGCGTGTTGTCGCGCATCAACGCCATGACGAAACGCGATATCCGTAACGCACCGGTTGGCCCGAAACGCCCCCTAAGGAGGCAAGGCGCCGGGTTTTTCATTCCGCGAGCCGATTGCGGATTTCACCCGGAATGCCGGGCCTTTGTCGCGCCGGCGGGGGCGCTTTGCCGGAAATGCCGCCAGGCCACGGCGGAAATGACACCCCACACGCCCGTGCGCAGGGTCATGGCGCCGATGGTGCGCATCTCGTAGGCGCCGCCCAGGAACACATGAACACCAAACGCCATGAAGACCAAACCCGTCATGACCAGAATGGCCAGCGACACCCAAAGCGCCGGGCGACGTTGTGCGAACAGCCCGATTCCAGCCAGGATATAGGCAAATCCGGCCAGAAAGTTGAACCACAGCACGAATGGCACCGCATTGCCCACCGCCGCCCGCGCCTCGGCGCCGCCGAACAGAGCCCGCCCCCCCGCGAACACCGTCAATACGCCAAAAAGCAGCGCCACGATGGCGGCAATCGGCAGGCTGAGGTTGCGGTTTCGCGACATGATCCGGTTCTCCTTGCCGCGCATCGCGGCTTGTCTATTTCTGCATCACATAGGTGCCGGGCGCATCGGCAAGCGCCGGGCGGCGCGGCGGCGTCTCGCCCGTCTTTGCCGGGCACGTCCGAGCGCCCGCGTGCGAGCCGAGCCATTCTGCCCATGCCGTCCACCACGAACCTTCCTGGACACCCGCGGCTGCCTGCCATGTTTGCGGATCAACGTAGCGGTCCATCGCGTGCCGCGTGCCGATGCGATAGGCGCGGTGCGGGTGACCCGGCTCCGAGACGATGCCCGCGTTGTGGCCGCCGCTGGTCAGCACGAAGGTCACGTCGGTATCGGCCAGCGCCTGAATCTTGAATACCGAAGGCCAGGGCGCGACATGATCGCTTTCGGTTCCGACCGCGAAGATCGGGGTGCGGATATCGGAAATCGCAATGGGCCGCCCGTCGACATGGAAACGCCCTTCGGCAAGGTCGTTGTCGAGGTAAAGCTTGCGCAGGTATTCGGAATGCATGGCAAAGGGCATCCGCGTGGCGTCGGCATTCCAGGCCATCAGGTCGTTCATTGGCTTGCGCTCGCCCATCAGATAGTCGCGGATCACCCGCGACCAGATCAGATCGTTCGAGTGCAGCATCTGGAAGGCACCGGCCATCTGCGTGGTGTCAAGATAGCCCTGTTTCCACATCAAGCTGTCGAGGAACGCCAGTTGGCTTTCGTTGATGAAAAGCGCCAGTTCCCCCGGTTCGGTGAAATCGACCTGGCTGGCCAGCAGCGACAGCGAGGCCAGCCGGTCGTCACCGTCACGCGCCATCGCCGCCGCGGCAATCGACAGCAGCGTGCCGCCGAGGCAATAACCGACCGCCTGAACCTTCTGCTCGGGAACGATCTCTCCTATGGCATCCAGCGCCTCCATCACCCCCAGCCGGCGGTAGTCGTCCATCGTCAGGTCGCGGTCGTCCGCGTCGGGGTTCTTCCACGAGATGATGAAGACGGTGTGGCCCTGTCCGACCAGGTAGCGGACCATCGAATTGTGCGGCGAAAGATCGAGGATATAGTATTTCATGATCCAGGCCGGAACGATCAGGATCGGTTCGGCGCGGACTGTTTCGGTCAAGGGCGCGTACTGGATAAGCTCGATCAGCCGGTTGCGGTAAACGACACGGCCTTTCGTTACCGCCACGTCGCGGCCCGGCTGGAATGAGTCGGCCCCCTCGGGCGCGCTTCCGGTCATGGCGCCGCGCATGTCCTGCAATTGGTTCTGCATTCCCCGGATCAGGTTCAGACCGTTCGTTTCGCGCGTCTTTTCCAGCACTTCGGGGTTGGTCCAGAGGAAGTTGGAAGGCGAGACCGAATCGAGCATCTGGCGGGCCAGGAACTGCAATGCGCGTTCATGCTGCGCCGTCACACCGGGAACGCCGGTGAAGGCATTGTGCCACCATTGCTGCTGCAGCAGAAAGCCCTGGTAGATCGTGTTGAACGGCCTTGTCTGCCAGGCATCGGCCTTGAATCGGGTGTCTTGCGGCAAGGGGGCGATGCAGGGCTTGGCCTTGTCGCCTGTCAGCGCGCTGTCGATCGCAAGGCGGATATGGCGGCGCAGCTTGCCGGTGGCCTTGTCGGCAAGCTGCAGCTGCTTGCCCGGCGCCGCCGCGATATGCGTCGCCCAATCGAACCACGCCCCCATCAGCGCCGCGGGTGACAGCCCCCGGGTGAGCCGTGCGACCGATGCCTGCACGGCGTGATTGAGGGTTTCATGGATATCCTTGATGTCGGTCGCGCCAATTGCGTTGGTACATGCGACAGAGCACTCCGCAGGCGGGGTTGTGGTTGTGGCGGCCGCGCGTTCTGCGCGCTGTGGCGTCATTTTCAATTCGCGACTGACGGTCACAAGGCACCCCCGAAAATCTTCTCCGCGCATGGCCCGGCGTCAGAACAGCAAGCCTGCCTGTGCACAAGATAGTGACCGATGAAGATTTTTTGAGACCCTCTTGCCTGACAAGGGCATGAAATTCGCTCAAGGGTCTGGAAATCCGGACATCTTTGGCGGCAGGCAACGCATCGCGGCAAGGTTTGCCGCAAATCGGGTCCAGATTGACGGCAACCGGCGTTCACTGCCAGATTGATCCGGCCGGAACTGTTGCCCGATCGCAATCGGCCGGTACGAATGACCTTTGACATCTGGCGGGCCGGAAACCCAACCCGAACCGCCCGCAACCCCCGGATGAAGCCGAGATGACCCCCGCCGCCCGGATCCAGACCGCCATCGAAATTCTCGACCGCATCCTGGCCGGCGCAGCCGCGGAACAGGTATTGACGCAATGGGCGCGAGCCAGCCGTTTCGCCGGTTCCGGAGACCGCGCCGCCGTGCGCGACCATGTATTCGATGCCCTGCGCCGCCTGCGTTCGATGACCGCGGTGGGGGGCGGTGCGGCCCCCAGTGGCCGGGCCGTCATGCTGGGGGTTGTGAAAACCGCCGGGGCCGACCCCGCATCGGTGTTTGCCGGGGCAGGCCATGGGCCGATGCCGCTGAGCGACGCCGAATGTGCGGCTCTGGGCGCGGCACCCGCTCTGCAAGACCTCGCCGCGCCGGTCGCGCTGGATTTCCCCGACTGGCTGGAGACACCCCTGCGTCTCAGCCTCGGCCCGAACCTTGAAGCCGTGATGAAGGCATTTCAGTGCCGCGCGCCAACCTTTCTGCGCGTTCACGCCAGAAGAGCCGAACGTGCCGTCGTCCGTGCCGATCTGGCACGCGAAGGGATCGTGACACTTCCTGCCGATTCATCGCGCCATGCGTTGGTTGTCGTTGAAAATGAACGAAAGATTTCTCGATCCGCGGCCTACTGTTCCGGCCTGATCGAATTGCAGGATATCTCGCCGCAGACAGCGGTGGAGGAACTGCCGCTGCGTCCGGGGATGCGGGTGCTCGACTATTGCGCGGGCGGGGGCGGCAAATCGCTTGCCATGGCCGCGCGTGTCGACGCGGATTACGCCGCCCATGACATCGCACCGGCCAGAATGCGCGATCTTGCGGTGCGCGCGCGCCGGGCGCGGGCCGCCATCAGGCAGGTTGCGGCCCCGGCACTGAAGGCCGAAGCGCCGTTTGATCTGGTGCTCGCGGATGTGCCGTGTTCGGGTTCGGGGACATGGCGGCGACAGCCGCAAGCCAAATGGACGTTGACAGCCGAACAGCTGACGGAACTGTGCCGCATGCAGGCAGCTATTCTCGATGCCGCGGCGGGCCATGTCGGCATGGGCGGCGATCTTGTCTACATGACCTGTTCCCTGCTGCGATGCGAAAATGAAGATCAGATCCAGGCGTTTCTGCGGCGCCATCCGCACTGGCTGCTGGTCCGTGAAACGCGTTTCGGCCCCGCAACCGGCGGCGACGGGTTTTTCAGCGCCCTCTTGACGCGCCGCCAGGAGGGGCGTTAATCAATCTGAGGTTGTGATGAATTTCCGGTGCTGCCGGCCTGCCCGCAAACCGACCCCGCTTGCCCGCGAAACCGCTTAACCGTCGCTTAAGCATTTCGCGCCGAAATGTAGAGGGTCGAATCTGAGAGGAGCCAGTGGGTGTTGCAGCCGACAATGACATCGCAATCCCTGTTGCAGAACATCGCCCGCATCGCGCCAAGGATCGGATATCTGACAGTCGTCGCGATGCTTCTGGCGGTCGCGGTCTTTTTTCTGGCCGAAGGCATTGCCTCGACGGCGGCGATCCTTACGGCCGCCACTCTGGCGATGATTGCCACGTTCGCCTTGTGGTTTTCGCTCAGGCAGGACAGCGCCGACATGAAACTGCAAGCGCAGATTGCCGCATTCATCCGGCATGAGCCGCTGGTCTGTTTCATCACCGATACCGAAGGCCAGATCACCGCACAGAACCGCGTCGCGCATGACCGTTTCCAGATCGCGACCGGGCAAACGCTTGCCCATACCCTGTCGGGCGTTCTTGCCAGCCCTGCCGCTGTGACCAGCCGGCTGAAGATCAAGGCCCAGGCAACGGGCGCGGCGCAGGAAGACATCGTCACACGGCGCGGTCACGTCAGGCTGACCGCGCAGCGCATTGGCGAACAAGGGTTTCTCTGGCGCTTCGACGATATCGCCGAGCGGTTTCCGGCCGGGCGCGGCGCCGACAGCATCAGCTTGCCGATGCTCACCGCGTCACATACCGGCACCATTCTTTTCATGAACGAGGCGATGAAACGTCTGATCGGACGGCGGGTCAAATCGCTCGACCGGATATTCGCCGATCTGCCGTTGCGATCCGGCCATGAACATGAGATCGCCGGCGTTGACGGCCCGGTCCGGGTTCTCGTCGCATCAAGCGAAAACCCCGCCGGCCGCCGGGAAGTTTTCCTGCTGCCAACCCGGACCGGGAAAGAAGAATTCGTCCGTGATCCAACCGCCTTTGATGCGCTTCCCGTGGCCTTGTTGCGCCTGTCGGGCGACGGCCATGTGCGCGAGGCCAACCGCGCGGCACGCGACCTGCTCGGCGGGATAGAGCAAGGGGCGCGGGTTTCGCAAATATTCGAGGGGTTGGGGCGATCGGTCAATGACTGGCTGGCCGATGCCCTTGCGGGGCGAGCCGGATCGATGCCCGAAGTGCTGCGCGTCACGCATGCCAGGACGGAAACCTATCTTCAGGTGACGCTGACGCGAACGCTCGCGCAGGGCCGGCCGGCGCTCGTCGCCGTCTTGTCGGACGCAACCCAATTGAAGACACTCGAGGCACAATTCGTTCAAAGCCAGAAAATGCAGGCGATCGGCCAGCTCGCGGGCGGTGTGGCCCATGACTTCAATAACCTTTTGACTGCAATAACAGGGTATTGCGATCTGCTTTTGCTACGGCACAGCAAGAACGACCTCGACTATGCCGATCTGGTGCAGATCAACCAGAATGCCAATCGTGCAGCCAGTCTCGTGGGGCAACTGCTGGCCTTTTCACGCAAACAGACGCTGAAACCGAAAATCATCGATCTGCGCGATACCCTGTCGGATATCACCCATCTGCTCAACCGCCTGGTGGGCGAAAAGATCCGCCTTACCTTTACCCATGATCCGGCGTTGCGCCATGTGCGCGCCGACCGGCGGCAACTCGAACAGGTGATCATGAATCTGGTGGTCAATGCCCGCGATGCCATGCCAGAAGGCGGCGACATCAAGATCGAAACCCTGGCCGTCAGCTTGCGCGAACCGCTGATCCGCGACCGCGCCACCGTGATACCCGGAGATTATGTGGTGGTGCGGGTCACGGATGTAGGGGTCGGCATCGCGCCCGACAAGCTTGCCAAGATATTCGAGCCGTTTTTCACCACCAAATGCCAGGGCGAAGGCACCGGGCTGGGGCTGTCGACCGCTTATGGCATTGTCAAGCAATCCGGCGGGTTCATCTTTTGCGACAGTGTGGCGGGCTCGGGCACCACCTTCTCGCTCTATTTTCCCGCCCATGATCCTGCCCCGACGGATGACGCGGCGGCCGGGACGACACCAGCCAAACGCGCGGCGCCAGCGGCAGACGGGGTTGTCCTGCTCGTCGAGGATGAAGCGCCGGTGCGCACCTTTGCCAGCCGCGCGCTCAGGATGCGCGGCTATACCGTTATCGAAGCGCAAAATGCCGAAGAGGCGCTCAAGACACTCGAAGACCGGTCATTGACCGTTGATATCTTTGTCACCGATGTGATCATGCCGGGCATGGACGGCCCATCCTGGGTGTGCGAGGCGCTCAAGCAGCGCCCCGGCACGCGGGTCGTCTTTGTTTCGGGCTATTCCGAGGAAAGCCTTACCGAAACCCGCGAACGGATCCCCAATTCGGTTTTCCTGCCCAAACCGTTTTCCCTGAGCGAACTCACCGCGACCGTGCAGGGGCAGATCCATTGACCGCCTGCCAATGGGAGGAAATCCAGGCAATCCGGTGCGAATACCGCGGCTGCCCCCGTCGCGGTCAATGCGGGCGCATTTGCTGCCACGCCCACGCCGGCCGATCTTGCAGGGGGGCAGCGGCCCGGCCTTCATGCGGCGATCCGGCTTATGCCAACGGATCGTTGTAGCACCCGGTTTTCAGCGAATCGAAAAGCGCGAACTCACGGGCGCGTTCGCGGCGCAGGCGCGCCTCGATGTCGGGCGCAAGATCGAGCGATCCTTCCGGCGATACATTGAGACGGGGCAGCAGGATCTCACAATTCAGACGATCCTCCAGAAACCCGACCAGGCTGTCCATGTCGTCATAGCGGAAGATCCGGTCGACACCCGGCCCCTTCTGCGGCATGAGAAACCGGCTTTGCTGCCCGACATTGGCATAATCGGGCTGCGGATCGCTCAGATAGCCTTCGATGAAGGTGTCGAAACTGATGCCCGCGGTGCTTCGTTCCGGCCTGAACATCTTTTCGCGCTGGTTGTAGCGATACCAGCTTCCCAGCCAGTCGATCGGTTCGCGCATCACCGCGACAACGAAGAAATCCTCATCCGCGGCTGCCGCGAGATAGGGGGCGATGTATCTCCAGTAGCGGTGCGCCGAGGTGTGTTTCAACTCGGGCGGGCGCTGAATGGCCAAGCTGGCCAGTGATTCGAGGGCCGTCTCTATCGCGGTCGTGCCGGTCTTGGGCGTGGCAAGGTAGACAAGCCTTTCTTTCCAGAAAACCAGCATTCAGCACCCTTGCCATCTGTCGCTCGCGCAATTCTGCGCGGCCATTAACTAGACATTTACCGAAAGAAGAAAAAGTGGATTTTATGAAAATCCGGTTGAAATGTTCTTCTTTTGAACTCATAAGGATGAGAACAAGAGGCGAACACGAGCAATGATTGCCGCGCCCCGTAGGGTGTGAAATAAGGAAGTGAACAATGGCGATAGCGAACCTTCTGGACATGAACGACAAACGCAGCGCGGACAAGCAAAAGGCGCTCGACAGTGCGCTGGCACAGATCGAGCGGCAATTCGGCAAGGGCTCCATCATGAAGCTCGGCGCCGACAATCCGGCAGTCGAGATCGAGGCGGTGTCGACCGGCTCGCTCGGGCTGGACATCGCCCTGGGTATCGGCGGGTTGCCGCGCGGCCGGGTCATCGAAATCTACGGGCCTGAAAGCTCGGGCAAGACGACGCTGACGCTGCATGTGGTGGCCGAGGCGCAGAAGCTGGGTGGCGTTTGCGCCTTTGTCGACGCCGAACATGCGCTTGATCCGCAATATGCCAAGAAGCTCGGCGTCAACCTCGATGAATTGCTGATTTCGCAACCCGATACCGGCGAACAGGGGTTGGAAATCGTCGATACACTGGTGCGTTCCGGCGCCGTCAACGTGGTCGTCGTCGATTCCGTCGCGGCGCTGACCCCCAAGTCGGAACTCGAAGGCGACATGGGAGATTCCAGCGTTGGCGTGCATGCCCGCCTGATGAGCCAGGCCATGCGCAAGCTGACCGGGTCCATCGCCCGTTCCAACTGCATGGTGATCTTCATCAACCAGATCCGCATGAAGATCGGCGTGATGTTCGGCAGCCCGGAAACCACGACCGGGGGCAATGCGCTCAAGTTCTATTCCTCCGTGCGGCTCGATATCCGCCGCATCGGCGCGATCAAGGACCGCGACGAGGTGGTGGGCAACACCACCCGTGTCAAGGTGGTCAAGAACAAGGTGGCGCCGCCCTTCAAGCAGGTGGAATTCGACATCATGTATGGCAAGGGCATTTCCAAGACTGGCGAATTGGTGGATCTCGGCGTCAAGGCCGGTGTGATCGAGAAGTCGGGTGCCTGGTATTCCTATGGTGACGAACGGATCGGGCAGGGGCGCGAAAACGCCAAGCAGTTCCTCGCCGACAACCCCGATGTGGCGCTGCAGATCGAGGACAAGATCCGCGCCGGGCACGGGCTCGATTTCGGAGCATCGCCATCAGCGGACACCGACGATGTGATGGAGGCCTGAGCGGGCTTGATGATGTGGGCGGCCCGGATCGCGGCACCCGATAGGCGCGCCGCATATCCGGGCCTGAGCCATGCCGGTCAGGCGTTAATATGGACATAGCGCAGCGCAACGGATAACACGCCAGCGCTGACACCGATCGCGCCAATCAAGGTTCCCGCCCATGCCCAGCCTGAACGACATCCGCTCTACCTTTCTCGATTATTTCAAACGCAACGATCACCGCGTCGTCGCCAGTTCGCCACTGGTGCCGCGCAATGATCCGACACTGATGTTCGTCAATTCGGGGATGGTGCAGTTCAAGAACCTGTTCACCGGAGTCGAGCATCGCGACTATAGCCGCGCCACCACCAGCCAGAAATGTGTGCGCGCCGGCGGCAAGCACAATGATCTCGACAATGTGGGATATACCGCGCGCCACCATACCTTCTTCGAGATGCTGGGAAATTTCAGTTTTGGCGATTACTTCAAATCCGAGGCGATCCCCTATGCCTGGGAATTGCTGACCCGCGACTTCGGCATCGACAAATCCCGGCTGCTGGTGACGGTCTATCATACCGATGACGAGGCGGCGGATATCTGGAAAAAGGCGGCAGGGCTGCCGGACGAGAGGATCATCCGGATCGCGACCGACGACAATTTCTGGCGGATGGGGCCGACCGGCCCCTGCGGTCCCTGCACCGAAATCTTCTACGACCACGGCGATCATGTCTGGGGCGGCCCGCCGGGCTCGAAGGATCAGGATGGCGACCGGTTCATCGAAATCTGGAACCTCGTCTTCATGCAGAACGAACAATTCGCCGACGGCCGTCTTGTGCCGCTTCCCAACCAGTCGATCGACACCGGTATGGGGCTGGAGCGGATCGGGGCGCTGCTGCAAGGCAAGCATGACAATTACGACACCGATCTGCTGCGCAGCCTGATCGAGGCGTCGGCCCATGCCACGTCAAGCGACCCGGACGGGCCGGGCAAGGTGCATCACCGGGTGATCGCCGATCATTTGCGCGCGACATCCTTTCTGATTGCCGATGGTGTGATGCCCTCGAACGAGGGGCGCGGCTATGTCCTGCGGCGGATCATGCGGCGGGCGATGCGCCATGCGCATCTTCTGGGCGCCGAGGAACCCTTGATGCACCGGCTGGTGCCGGCGCTGGTTCGTCAGATGGGCGCGGCCTTCCCCGAATTGCAGCGCGCACAGGCGCTTGTCGAGGAATCGCTGCGGCTGGAAGAGACACGTTTCAGGCAGACGCTCGACCGTGGCCTGAGGCTGCTCGATGACGAACTGGGCAAGATCGGCGCGGATCAGCCGCTGCCGGGGGCGGCGGCGTTCCGGCTTTACGACACTTACGGGTTTCCGCTCGATCTGACGCAGGATGCGCTGCGCGAAATGGGCCGCTGCGTCGACATCGCCGGCTTCGACGCGGCCATGGCCGAACAAAGGGCCAAGGCGCGGGCAAGCTGGGCGGGAAGCGGTGAAACCAGGGATGCGGCGATCTGGTTCGATCTGTGCGAAGCGCATGGGGCGACCGAATTTCTGGGCTACGACACCGAAATCGCAGAGGGCGAGATCATCGCGCTGGTGCGTGACGGCGCCGAGATAGACGGCGCGGGCGCAGGCGACAAGGTGCAGATCGTTGTCAATCAGACCCCGTTTTATGCCGAATCGGGCGGTCAGGTGGGTGATACCGGGCTGATCCGCACCGAGACCGGGACAGCCGCCGTCACCGACACCCGTAAATCGCAAAACGTGTTCATCCATGTCGCCGAGGTGACCGAAGGCACGATGACCACCGGACAGGCGGCCAAGCTCGAGGTCAGCCATGACCGCCGCCGGGCGATCCGGGCCAACCATTCGGCCACCCATCTGCTTCACGAGGCCCTGCGCCGCACCCTTGGCGATCATGTCGCCCAGCGCGGCAGCCTCAACGCCGAGGACAGGTTGCGCTTTGATTTCAGTCATTCCAGGGGGTTGAGCGCGCAAGAACTGGTGACGGTGGAAACCGAGGTCAATGAATTCATCCGCCAGAACAGCACCGTCGAGACGCGCATCATGACCCCCGATGACGCCAGAAATCTTGGCGCGCAGGCACTTTTCGGCGAAAAATACGGCGATGAGGTGCGGGTGGTGTCGATGGGCCATCTGGCCGGATCGGGAAAGGGAAGCGATGGCAGCACCTATTCGCTGGAACTTTGCGGGGGCACGCATGTAGCGCGCACCGGCGATATCGGGGCCTTTGTGACCTTGGGCGATTCGGCGTCATCGGCGGGGGTACGCAGGATCGAGGCGCTGACCGGGGCGGCGGCGATGGATCATCTGCGCGCGCAGGACCGGCGGGTGGCCGAAGTCGCTCTGGCGCTGAGGACACAGCCCGGCGAGGTGGCGGGCCGCGTCAAGACGCTGCTCGAGGAAC
Organism: Paracoccaceae bacterium; assembly: GCA_020446815.1. Classification (GTDB taxonomy): domain Bacteria; phylum Pseudomonadota; class Alphaproteobacteria; order Rhodobacterales; family Rhodobacteraceae; genus Albidovulum. The sequence continues at coordinate 100,650 of JAGRDY010000014.1, read as the reverse complement.
GCAAGGCGCTGAGCAACGAACTCGCGCAGCTGCGCCGCGAAGTGGCGATGGGCGGCGGGACGGCGTCGGGCCCGGAAATCAGAAGGATCAACGGAATCGGGTTCATCGCCCAGTCGGTCGCCGGCGTTTCGGGCAAGGATTTGCCCGCGATCGTCGATGATCTGAAGGCGCGCATCGGATCGGGGGCGGTGTTGGTCATCGCCGATACCGGTGGCAGGGCGGCGGCTGCGGCGGGTGTCACGACCGACTTGACGGCGCGGCTTTCGGCGGTTGATATCGTCAAGGCGGCGGCCGGGGCACTGGGCGGCAAAGGCGGCGGCGGGAGGCCGGACATGGCGCAGGCCGGCGGCGCCGACGCAAGTCAGGCCGAAGCCGCCATAAAGGCCGCCGAAGCCGTGATAGGAGGAATGTCATGAGCGCGCTGTGGATCGCCCATGTGAAGGTTATCGACGCCGAAGCCTACGGCAAGTACGCCGCCCTCGCGGGTCCGGCGATCGCCAAGCATGGCGGGGTGTTTCTGGCGCGTGGCGGGCGGTATCTCCAGCTTGAGGGCAACGACCGGCCGCGCAATGTCGTGGCGCGGTTTCCCTCGTTCGAGGCCGCCGTCGCCTGTTACCAGAGCCCCGATTACCAGGCGGCGCTCGTCCATGCCAAAGGGGCATCGGAGCGCGATCTCATGGTGCTTGAGGAAAGCTGACCGGTTATCCCTGTCGTGGCGGGCGTGGTCAGGACCACGGCCAAGGAGTGCCGGCCGTGCGCGCGTGGGAGAAGTTGCCATCATGTCGTTTTCGCCCGCAAGGCGACGTAATCCGCTACTTTGGGCGCGCCGGTCGCGCTAAAAAGGTGCAATGTCTTGCGGATCGGGAGAATGGGCATGAGCGAAGAGGTGGAACGTCGGCGTGCCGGCCGTGGTGCAGGTGGCGGTGCCGCGCGGCGGGCCGAACGCACGGCGGTGCGGATCGAATGCGCGAAGTTCATCGAACGCAACATTCCAAACCTGGAGATCCTCAACGAAGAGGCGCTTGAGCTCATCGAGCGCAATGCCGAGACGGTTCTGGAGGAAATCGGCGTCAATTTCGTTGAAAATCCCGGTGCGCTGGCATTGTGGAAGGCGGCCGGGGCGGACGTGAAGGGCGAAAGGGTGCGTATCCCCAGGGGCCTTGCGCGCCAATTGTGCAAGACAGCACCTTCGTCATATGTGCAACATGCCCGCAACCCCGAACGCAATGTCACCATCGGCGGCAAGGGGCTGGTGCTGGCGCCGGTCTACGGCCCGCCTTTCGTGCGCGACGCCGAAGGGGGGCGCCGTTATGCCACGCTCGCCGATTTCCAGAAATTCGTGAAGCTCGGCTATATGTCGAAGTGGCTGCACCATTCGGGTGGCACGGTTTGCGAACCGACCGATGTGCCGGTCAACAAGCGGCATCTGGACATGCTGCTGGCGCATATGACGCTGTCGGACAAACCCTTTATGGGGTCGGTCACGGAACCGGGACGGGCGGCGGATTCGGTCGAAATGTCGAAAATCCTCTTTGGCGAGGATTTCGTCGATCAGAACACGGTGATGACCTCGCTGGTCAACATCAACAGCCCGATGACCTTCGACGGGATCATGATGGGGGCGCTGGAAGTCTATGCGAAGGCCAATCAGGCCTGCATCGTTTCGCCTTTTATCGTGGGCGGGGCAATGGCGCCGGTATCGGTTGCCGGAACGCTGACGCAGGTGCTGGCCGAAACGCTTGCGGGCGTGGCCTATAGCCAGCTGGTCCGGCAGGGCGCGCCGGTGATCATGGGGGCCTTCGTCACCTCGATCGACATGAATTCCGGGGCGCCGACCTTCGGCACGCCCGAGGCCAGCCTGATCACCTATGGCGCCGGGCAACTGGCGCGGCGGCTGAACCTGCCCTACCGGTCGGCGGGCGCCTTTGCCGGATCGAAGCTGCCCGATGCGCAAGCCGCCTATGAAAGCGCCAACAGTCTCAACATGGGGCTGCTGGCCGGGGTCAACTTCATGCTGCACGCCTGTGGCTGGATCGAGGGCGGGCTTGTGTCGTCCTTCGAGAAATTCGTGATGGATGCCGACCAGCTCGGTGTTCTGCACCGCCTTGCCCAGGGGGTTGATATTTCAGAAGATGCCCAGGCGATGGACGCCATCCGCGAAGTCGGGCCGGGCGGGCACTATCTCGGTTGCGCCCACACCCAGGCAAATTTCAAGCAAGCCTTCTGGCGGACCGAGCTTTTTGATTACAAGCCCTTCGAGACCTGGGACGAGGAAGGCGCGCGCGACACTGTCGTGCTGGCCGCAAACCGGGTGAAAAAGCTTCTCGACGATTACCGCAAACCGGCCATCGATGCGGGGATCGAAGAAGCCTTGAACGATTATGTGGCGCGAAAGAAAGCCTCGATGCCGGATGCGTTCATGTAACGTGGAAACGGCCCTGGCGCTTTCTGGCGCGACTGCAAGGGGCAAGACCGCGCGCACCGGCGCAGACCAGGGCCGCAGCCGTTCAGGGCGGCCTTTGGCATGTGCGCGGTTTCACGCGCCGCCGGTTCCGGGAAGCAGCCGGATTTCGGCCATCATCGCGATCAGAAGATCAATGTGGCGGGTCAAGCTATAGCGCGCGTCCCCGGCGCAGCGGGTTTCTTCAAGACGTTCTTCTTCGGCCAGTAACGCGGCCACAGCGCGATCGGGGGATGGCGCATTGCTTGCGCGCATCAACCGCTTCAGGTCCCGGTTTCGGTCATAGGCCAAAAGCCCCGCGCGGGCGGCCTCGACCAGCAGGCGCGGACGACGAAGGCTACGCACCCGTGACAGTAGATCGGACATTGAATTCTCCTGATTGATACAACCTAAAGAACAAACGATTTTTTAGGGTGTTGCGGATTGTTGCCGTGCAACGCACGACTATTTTAACACTTTTTATAGATTTCCCCGAAACATCCGGGCCATGGATAATGTTAACCAACAGGTAAGAAATGCTCGCTCAGGTAGTATTAACAGAACGTAAAGCGGTCACAAATCGTTCCGGATCACAGGGAAAGCAATGACTGTCGTAGCGGAAAACCGCCCCAAGCTCCCCGCCTGGCTGCCGCACAATGCCCGCCTCTACCTTCGCCATACGGAGGAAGGGCGATCGATCCGCGAATTGGCCAGAAGCGAGGGCTGTCATGCCTCGACGGTTTTGCGAAAGGTTCGGGCCTACGAAAACCTGCGCGATGATCCGCTGGTCGATGAGGCGCTTGATGAACTCGGCCGATTGTACAGGCGCGCGACGCCAGAGGACTGGCGGCCCGTACCCATGCGAGAATCACACAAACCGAAAGAGGTTCACCACATGACTGCACCGATCCGCTCCCGGAGCGCGGAAATCACCGACGAAGCCACCGTAAACCGCGAGGCGCGGCGCATATTGCGGCGTTTGTGCGAGGTGGGGTCGGTTCTGGCCGTGTCATCCGATCTGGAAAAGGCGGCGGTGTTGAAGGGATCTGTGCGCCTTGCGGTCGTCGAGCGACGTATCGCGCAGGCTTTCGCGCTGAAAGACTGGATCAGCGCCAGGACTCACGGGCGGGTCGCGACATACGAAATAACAAGCGCCGGGCGGACGGCGCTCAAGCGGATGCTGGCTGGCGATCAGGGGCAGCGCGCGACCGGTTTCGCCGAGGCCCCGTCATCCTTCGCCGATCAGCATCGTGTGTGGGAAGAACGCGCGATCTCGGATGCCAAGGGCGGCACACCGCGCCGCATGCGGTTCAATCTGGCCGAAAGCCCGCTCGCGGTTCTGGCGCGGCGCAAGGAAAAGGATGGCAAGCCCTTCCTGCACCCTGATCTGGTGGTCGCGGGCGAGCGGTTGCGCGAGGATTTCGAACTGGCGCAGATGGGTCCTCGGGTGGCGCAAAACTGGGACCGCTTCCTGACCGCCGGCGACCGGGGCAGCGTTGCCGCGGGTTCAAGGACCGGCGAAGGCCCGTCTCAGGCGCGCAACCGCGTCGCCGCGGCGCTGCGCGATCTGGGCCCGGGGCTGGGCGACATGGTTCTGCGGTGCTGCTGCTTTCTCGAAGGGCTGGAAGTGGCCGAAAAGCGCATGGGGTGGTCGGCGCGCTCCGGAAAGATCGTGCTTCGGATCGCGCTGATGCGGTTGAAACGGCACTATGACGAGATCAATGGCGGGCAGCCGCCACTGATTGGCTGACGCCGGCGGCACCAGGCGCCACGGCGCGTTGCCTTCCGATCCGAAACGGCCTATCTGGAGGGTAATCTGAAACAGCAGGATCACCCCCGTGCGAGACCTCAGCATCCCCGGTCAGCGCCACCCTGAAAAGGCGCGCCGCCCAGATCAGGCGCAACCGAAAAAACCAAACTGGATTCGCGTCAAGGCGCCGGTGTCGGAGGGCTACAGGAAAACCCGCGACATCATGCGCGAACAAAAGCTCGTGACGGTCTGCGAAGAGGCGGCCTGCCCCAATGTCGGCGAATGCTGGGGGCAGGGCCATGCCACGATGATGATCATGGGCGAGGTCTGCACCCGCGCCTGCACCTTTTGCAACATCGCCACCGGCAAGCCCCCCGAAGCCCTCGATATCTTCGAACCGGGGCGTGTGGCGGATGCCGTCAGGAAACTGGGCCTGAAGCATGTGGTGGTCACATCGGTCGACCGTGACGATATCGCCGATGGCGGGGCCGAGCATTTCGCCCAGACCATCCGCGCCATTCGCCGGCAATCGCCAGCCACCACCATCGAGATCCTTACGCCGGACTTTATCCGCTGCGATCCCAGTGTGTTGGAGATCGTCGTTAAAGCAAAACCGGATGTCTTCAACCATAATCTCGAAACCGTACCGGCGCTTTACCCCGAGGTGCGCCCGGGCGCGCGTTATTTCCATTCGCTGCGCCTGTTGCAGCGCGTGAAGGAACTCGATCCGACGATGTTCACCAAATCCGGCATCATGGTGGGCCTCGGCGAAGATCGTCAGGCAGTGATGCAGGTGATGGAAGACATGCGGGCCGCCGATATCGATTTTCTGACCATCGGCCAGTATCTGCAACCGACGCCCAAGCACCACCGGGTTGACCGTTTCGTCACCCCCGAGGAATTCGCCGCTTATGAAAAATCCGCCTATGGCAAGGGCTTCCTGATGGTTTCGGCAACGCCGCTGACGCGGTCGAGCTATCACGCGGGCGAAGATTTCGCCCGGCTCAGGGCGGCGCGCCTGGCCCGCCATGCCAACGTCTGACGCGTTTCAGCCATCGCCTGATCCGTCAGGCATCGCCAAAAGGCCGGAAGCGCCGAAACCACGGCGGGGTTCTGGTGATCCAGTAATGTGACGAAACGCCATCGGCATGACCGCCGCCGTCACGGTCGGGGCGCGGCCTCATTCGGCGGGGGGCACCTTCTTGAGATAGGCGGCGATCGCGGTGCGGTCCTCGGGCGGCAGATGCGCCATGTTGTCGACGACAAGCGCCATATGCCCACCGGCGCTGTCGTAATCGGGCGTGAAGCCCGAGGTGAGATATTCGACGATATCGGCTTCGGACCAGTCGAGTTTGGCAGGCGTGATGTTGGGAAAATTTCCCTTGCCGCCGGGGATCGGGCCACCGGCAAGCCAGCGGTCGCGTTCCATTGCGCCCAGAATATTGCGCGGCGTGTGGCATTCGCCGCAATGCGCCAGCGCCTCGGACAGATAGCGGCCACGGGTCTCGGTCGGCGAAAGATCTCCGGACACCACCCAGTTCTTGTTGAAGAAAAGCCGTTTCCAGACGCCGATGGCGCGCCGGATATCGAACGGGAACCCCACGTCATGCGGCAGGCTTGGTGTTTCGACGGCGGGCAGGGTGAGAAGAAAGGCGTAAAGATCCACGATGTCCTGAAACCGGGCCCTGGCGAAGCTCGTGTAGGGAAACACCGGGAAATAGTGTTGCCCGGCGGGCGATACGCCGCGCGTCATGGCGTTGGCCAGATCATGGGCAGACCATCCGCCGATGCCATGGACAGGATCGGGCGAGATGTTGGGCGCGATGAAGGTTCCGAACGGCGAAGGAAATTTCTGCCCGCCGGCAAGTTCAAGCACCCTGGCGCCTTCGGACCCCGGCGCCATGTGGCAAGAGGCGCAGCCCCCCGCCCAGAATATCCTTTCGCCGCGGGCCTCATCGCCCACGAGCCCCGCCAGCGCGTCGCGCGGCAGAGTGTCGGGCCGGGTAACGAACCAGAAGGCCGCCATCCCGACAGCCGCCACGGTGGCGAAAAAGGTCACAAGGCGGCGCATGGCGTGGCTCCGAAGTTGATCCGGGGGCAGAAACGATCCGCCCCGGTATCAGTTCATTTGGGGATGCGCGCAACCTTGTGGCAACCGCCGCACGCGCCGCCAAGGTCGCCCATCGCCGCCTTCACCCCGTCAAGCCCGCCGCCCGCGGCAGCCTGCATCGCCTTGGCCGCAGCCGCAAAGGCCGCATCCTTGCCGGCGACATCCGCTTCGGCGGTCCACAGCTTGGCATCTGCCGTAGAGGCGGGGTTGGCCGAATGATCCGAACCTTCGGGCCAGAGCATGGACATGTCGATCATCGTCGTCATGACCAGATTGTCGGCGGCTTTCTGGGCCGCTGCGGCGTCATAAGGCGTCTCGCCCTTGGCCATAGCCCCCAGCACACCGATATTCAGCGCCCGGTATTCCATGATCCCTTGCCGCGCCTTGATCTGCATTGCGAAAGGCGCATCCTGCCCCATGACCGATCCGGCCAATGCCATGGCCGCGACCGTGGTGGCAACCAGCATCCGTTTCATGAGCCTTCTCCCTGTTGTTGTTCGAAGGCAGGATATCTGTGCTATAATCAATTGCCATTCGCTATTTCTGCTTGATACTGGTGATTTTTTGCACAGCATAAGTTTGAGGAGCAAATAGACGGGAAAATCGGGAAATTCGGTCATGGTCTACGGTGTTCGACCGCCGGAATTCACAATAAGTTCATCGCCAGGGGTCGGTAATCATGCGCGCTAACTGGGACGATCTGCGTTTCATCCTCGCCGTGGCCGAGCAAGGATCGGTCAGCGGTGCGGCCCGGTCGCTGGGCGTCAATCATGCCACGGTGCTGCGCCGGGTCGCTGCCTATGAGGCGGCGGCGGGGGTTGCGCTGTTCGACAAGACCCCGAGCGGCTATGCGGTGGCGGGCAATCAGCGCCGGACCATCGACGCCGCGCGAGAGGTCGAACGGGCGGTTCTGGCCGTGGGGCGGATTTTGCAAGGTGCGCGCGCGCCGCTGACGGGCGAGGTGCGTGTCACCTCGACGGATTCCTTCTGCCAATATGTGCTGCCGCCAATGATCAGCCGGTTGCGCAGCGATGCCCCGGCGCTCAGGATCGAGCTGCTTAGCTCGAACGCCCATCTCGATCTGGGGCGGACCCACGCGGATATCGCCATTCGCCCCGCTGAACGATTGCCGGAAGACCTGGCCGGAGAATCGCCGGTCGATCTGAGCTTTGCGCCGTTTGCCCGCAAGTGCCGCGACAACGACCATTGGCTGGGCCTGTCGGGGCCGCTGGCGCGGTCGGTTGCCGGGCGCTGGCTTGACGCCAATGTCGATCCGGCCCGCATCGTGGCGCGTGCGGACAGTTTCCTGATCCTGCGCGAAATCGCCGCCGCCGGGGATGGCATGGCGATCCTGCCGGCGTTTCTGGGGGCAGAGGACGATCGGCTGGAATGGGTGCCGGGCGTGGTATCGGGCCTGAAGGCGCGGATCTGGGTGGCCAGCCATGCCGATCTGGCCGATGTCCCGCGTTTTGCCGAAATGCGCCGCGCGCTGGTGCGGATGCTGACCGATTCCGCGGCGCGTTTCGCCCCCCCGGGCTGAGCCGCGTCAGGGCAGGGCGCGGATTTTCGGGATCTGCCTGTCGGGGGGGCGCCCGAAACCCTCGGGCAACAGATCGAGCCACTCGGCCCCCGCCAGCACAAGGCAGATCGCCACCACCGAAAACACCAGGATCACCCGCCGGGTGGACGGCGGGCGATGCGCCCAGCGAGCCATTCGCAGCAGATGCGCAATACGCATCAGCCAGCCGCCCTTTCGGTAAATCGCACCTTGCCGATATGCGGCAGGTTCCTGTCGCGCTGCGCGAAGTCGATCCCGTAACCCACGACGAATTCATCGGGAATTTCAAAACCGGTCCAGGTCGCCCGTATCGGTACTTCGCGGCGCGACGGCTTGTCGAGCAGCGCGCAGACTTCAAGCCGCTTTGGCGCCCGGCTTCTGAGCAGGTTGACAACGTGATGAAGGGTGAAACCGGTATCGACGATATCTTCGACCACCAGCACATCGCGGCCCGATATTTCGCCGCGCAGGTCTTTCAATATCCGCACCTCGCGCGAAGACTGCATGGCATCCCCATAGGACGACGCCTCGAGAAAATCGACCTCGAGAGGCAGGTCGATTTCACGCACCAGATCGGCGATGAAGACGAAAGAACCGCGCAAGAGCCCCACGACAACCAGCTTTTCGGTTCCCGCAAATGCCTGGGTAATCTCCTTGGCGAGCGCCTCGACCCGTGCGGCGATGGCCTTGGCGGAAATCATTTCGTCGATGGCATATGGTCGATGTGGCATGGCCCCCCCTTGTGCTCGCGCCCCCTTCATAAGAGATAGGGCGCGGCGGATGATCAAGAGGAAAGGGCGGGATGCCGACACATTCCGAAAACCGGGCGCTGCCCTGGACGGCGGGGGAAATGTATGCGCTGGTCGCCGATGTGGCGCGCTATCCGGAGTTTCTGCCCTGGACGGCGGCGGCGCGGATCCGTTCGCACCGGCCCGGCGCCGACGGCTCCGAAGTGATGGAGGCGGATCTGGTCATTTCATTCAAGGTGTTTCGCGAACGCTTCGGCAGCCGTATCGTTCTGTGGCCCGCCCGGCACCGGATCGAGACCGAATATCTGGACGGGCCGTTTCGGTACATGCGCTCCTTCTGGGAATTTGCCCCGCGCGATGACGGTGGATGCGATGTTGCGTTTTTCGTCGATTTCGAATTCCGCAACGCCATCCTGCAAAAGCTGATCGGCGTGGTGTTCGACGAAGCGATGCGGCGCGTCGTCCGGGCCTTCGAGGCGCGCGCGGCGGAACTTTACGGCGCGCGGTGAGGCCCGTGGCGCCTTGTGGTGCCAGTGGTGGCCAGGTCGCACTGGCGCCTTCAATCCAAAAAAGATTTGGCACCCCGTCAGCGCAAGGCGGCGATCAGCAGGTCGAGCGCGTGATCGACCGTGGCGCGGCGTACATTGGCGCGGCCGATTGCGCCGAACTCGATGGTTTCGCTTTGTGGCGGCTGCCCCGTGGCGGCGCAGGCGAAACAGACACGGCCTTCGGGTTTGTGCTCTGATCCGCCCGGCCCCGCGATGCCGGTGACGGCAACGGCGAGTGTTGCGCCGGAACCGGCCAGGGCGCCGCTGACCATTTCGCAGGCCACCGCTTCGCTGACCGCCCCGTAACGCGCCAGGGTCGCTTGCCTGACGCCCAGCAGCCTGATCTTGGCGGTGTTGGCATAGGTCACATAGCCGAAATGGAAAATGTCGGATGCGCCGGCAGGATCGGTGATTGCGGCGGAAATCAACCCGCCGGTACAGCTTTCGGCGGTGGCGATCACCGCGCCCTTCGCACGGGCCAGGGCCAGCAGCGTTTGCGCGCGCGTCCCGCTCACATCTCTAGCAGTATCTTGTGGGCCAGTCCGGCGGCAATCAGCGTCGCACAGCCGGCAAACAGGCCCGCCCATAGATCGTCGATCATCACGCCTTTCGCGTCGCCGCGCCGGTCGGCGCGCCCGATCGGGCCGGGTTTCCAGATATCGAAGAGCCGGAAGAACACGAAGGCGGCCACCCAGGCGGGCCAGGGGAAAACCGTACTCGCCGCCCCCGTCACATAAAAGGCCGCCGAGGGAAACAGCAGCGCCAGCCATTGCCCGGCCACCTCGTCAATGACGATTTCCGCAGGATCCTTGTCGGCGCTTTGCGCAACCTCGCGGCCGATGGCCCAGAACCCTACGGGAATAACGATCAGCGTGGCCAGCGCCAGGGCCGGGAAATGCCCGATCCGGTGCAGCAGCACACCCAGCGCAAGCGCCGCCAGCGATCCCCAGGTGCCCGAGGCCGGGCGCAAGAGGCCAACTCCGAAGAATGTCGCGATAAGGCGTGTATGTGTCATGTGTTTACCAGGGTTACGGTGGCAAGTGCGGCAATTCCTTCTTCGCGGCCGGTAAAGCCCAGACGCTCGGACGTGGTTGCCTTCACGCTGACCCGCGACGGGTCGGCGGCGATGTTCCTTGCAAGTTCTGACGCCATTTCAAGCGCATGGGGACCGATCTTGGGGCTTTCGCAGATCAAGGTCACATCGGCATTGGCCAGCCGGTACCCGCGTTGCCGCGCCAGATCGGCGGCATGGGCCAGAAAAATCCGGCTGGCGGCGTCTTTCCATCGTGGATCGCTGGGCGGGAAATGCCTGCCGATGTCGCCTTCGGCAAGCGCGCCATAGATCGCGTCGGTCAGGGCGTGCATTCCGACATCGGCATCCGAATGGCCACGCAACCCGCGCGAATGCGCGACACGCACCCCGCACAGCATGACGTGATCGCCTTCGCAAAAGGCGTGTACGTCAAAGCCGTTGCCGGTTCGGATATCCACGTCGCCCCGCAGCATTCTTGCGGCCCGGTGAAAATCCTCGGGCCATGTGATCTTGATATTGTCCTCGTCACCGGCCACGATTGCAACATCCAAACCGGCGGCCCGGGCCACTTCGACATCATCGGCGGCATCGCCCGCGTGGTTGCGGTGTGCCGCGAGAATCGCGGCCAGGTCGAAGCCCTGCGGCGTCTGGGCGCGAAAAAGCCCGTCGCGCGAAACGCGTCCCGCCACCCTGCCTTGCGCGCCGCGCCACAAGGCGTCGGTGACGGGCAGCGCCGGGGCGGCGGCCTGAGCGGCGCCCAGGGCGCCAAGCACTCTCTCGATCAGGTCCGGTTTGACGAAGGGCCGCGCGCCGTCATGTATCAGAACCTTGGAAATATCTTCTGGATCAAGTGTTTCCAGGGCGTTCCTGACAGATTGCGCGCGGCTGTCTCCGCCGGCGATCAAGGTCACCCGCCCTTCAAATTCCGCCACGCCCCTGGCCATGTCATCGGGGTGAAGAACGACAAGGGTACGGGCAAAGCCACCGAATGCCGCAACCGTGCGCGCCAGCACCGGCTGACCGGCAAGGTCGCGCCATTGTTTCGGCGCACCGGCCCCGGCGCGCCGGCCGCGCCCGGCGGCGACGATGATCGCCGCTATGTCGGCCCTCGATGGCAACTGGCGTCCTCCGTTTTGCGGCACCGGTCTAATCTTCTGCCGGGTTTCTGACAATGCCCTGACTTGACCGCAACGCTGCCTGTCGCGCGCATCGCGGCGCAAATCCGCCTTCGCACGGAGGACCATGCGGGGGACCATGCAGGGAGCCATCCGGCCATCGCGTTTTGCCAGGACCTGAAACGCCACAACCCTCGCAGGCCTGCGGCGCGCCGGCACTTGTGGCGATGAGAGGTGAATGGGGCATTTCGCGAAACGCCTTAACGATTGCGAAACCGCGTGGCCGACGCTAGCAAGGGGCCGGTTGCACAAGGATCAGGCACTTGCCCGTCCAATTGGCAGATCTGACATTGGATCCTCCGGTTTTCCTGGCCCCGCTGGCCGGCATCACCGACCTGCCGTTCCGCCGGCTGGTGGCGGGATTCGGCGCTGGGTTGGTGGTGTCCGAGATGGTCGCCTCGGGCGAGCTGCTGGGCCGCAAGGCATCGGTCAGGGCCAAGGCGCGCACCGATCTCGGGCTGGCGGACACGGTGCGCACTTCGGTGCAACTGGCCGGGCGCGAGGCAAGGCCAATGGCCGAAGCGGCGCGCCTGGTTGCCGAAATGGGGGCGGCGATCATCGACATCAACATGGGCTGCCCGGCCAGGAAAGTGACCGGTGGTGCATCCGGTTCGGCGCTGATGCGCGATCCGGATCATGCCCTGAGACTGATCGAGGCCGTTGTTGGCGCGGTGGAGGTGCCGGTAACGCTGAAATGCCGGCTGGGCTGGGACGGCGATTGCCTGAACGCCCCGGCTCTGGCCCGCCGGGCGGAGGCGGCGGGTGTGAAAATGATCACGGTGCACGGGCGCACGCGACAACAGTTTTACAGGGGCTGCGCGGACTGGGCGGCCATTCGGGCCGTGAAAGAGGCGGTGAACATTCCGGTGATCGCCAATGGCGATGTCCGTGACAAGGCCTCGGCACGGGCCGCACTTGATGCATCGGGCGGCGACGGCGTGATGGTGGGGCGCGGGATTCGCGGCGCGCCTTGGCGGCTGGCCGAAATCACGGCGGCGCTCACCGGCGCGCCCGCACCGCGCAGACCGACCGGGCCCGAGTTGCGCGACCTGGTATCGGAACATTACGAAGCGATTCTCGGCTTTTACGGATCACAACTGGGGGTGCGCATCGCGCGAAAGCATCTTGGCTGGTATCTGGACGAAGCGGGCGCCAACCCCATGATGCGCGCCGATCTGATGACCCAGACAGACCCGGCCCGGGCCCTGGCCCTGATCGACCGCGCCTTTGCCGAGGCCGGTCCGGGTGCGGCCGCATGACGTTGCCGCCATCATCCGCGCTTTGGGCATCGATGCCGGTGCCGGCCGTGCTGGTGGATGAAAGGAATTTTCCCGTCGCCGTCAACCCGGCGGCGGAACTGTTCCTGAATCTGTCCGAGAAAGCCTGCAAGGGGCGGCCGCTTGCGGGCAGGATGACGACCGATGCGCCGCTGGACGACATTTTCGCGCGTGTCCGCGCCGATCACGCACCGCTCGTCATCAACGATGCGACGGTCGGCACGGGCGGCCGCCCGCCCGTGCTGTGCGACTTGCAGGCGGCACCGCTGGGCGATGGTTCCGACCTCGTCATGCTGATGGTTTCGCCGCATGAACACGCCGGGCGGCTGGGTCGCGGACGGGCCATGAAATCGGCGGCGCGCTCGGCCATCGGCATGGCCGAAATGCTGGCCCATGAAATCAAGAACCCTCTGGCGGGAATTTCCGGTGCCGCCCAGCTTCTGTCGATGAACCTCGGCCCGCAGGATCGGGAGCTGGCCGACCTGATCGTCGGGGAAACGCGGCGGGTGGTCAAGCTGCTGGAACAGGTCGAGCAGTTCGGCAACCTGCGCCCGCCCGAAAGGCGCGCGGTGAATATTCACGACGTTCTCGAACGGGCGCGGCGGTCGGCCGCGCTGGGGTTTGCCGCGCATATGACCATCACCGAGGATTATGATCCGTCGCTGCCGCCGGCCCATGCCGACAAGGATCAATTGTTGCAGATCATCCTGAACCTGCTGAAGAACGCGGCCGAGGCGCGCGGATCCGCGCCCGGAACGATCTGCATCCGCAGTTTCTATGACATCGCGCTGCGCCGCAGGCGCGCGCAGGGCGGCGCATCGGCCTTGCCGCTGCAAATCGAAATCGTCGATGACGGTCCGGGTATCGCGCCGGATCTGGTCGGCGATATTTTCGCCCCCTTCGTTTCGGGGCGCGAAAACGGCACCGGGCTCGGGCTGGCTTTGGTGTCGAAGATCGTCGCCGATCATGATGGGTGGATATCGGTGGATTCGGTGCCGGGGCGCACCGTCTTTCGCCTGTCGTTGCCCGTAGCCCCCCAGGGACAGGAGGCAGACTGATGGACGGTACGGTTCTGGTCGCCGACGACGACCGCACGATTCGCACGGTGCTCACGCAGGCGCTGACACGGGCGGGTTGCAAGGTTCATGCCACCGCGTCGCTGGTCACGCTGATGCGCTGGATCGCCGAAGGCAAGGGAGATCTGGTGATTTCCGATGTGATGATGCCTGACGGCAATGGGCTGGAGCTTTTGCCAGCGATAAGGGATCTGCGGCCGGAACTGCCGGTCATCATCATTTCCGCGCAAAATACCATCATGACGGCGATCCAGGCGTCGGAGGCCGATGCCTTCGACTACCTTCCCAAGCCCTTCGATCTGCCCGATCTGATGAAACGCTCGGCGCGGGCGTTGGGCAAACGGCCCGGGGCCGCCGCCGGCGCGGCGGTGGCGCGCGATGCGGGCGCCGATCTGCCGCTGGTCGGGCGCGCGCCCGCCATGCAGGCGCTTTACCGGTTGGTGGCACGGGTGATGAATGCAGATCTGCCGGTGCTGATCTCGGGCGAATCCGGATCGGGCAAATCGTTGGTCGCACGCGCCATTCACGATTTCTCGGATCGGCGGGCATTACCCTTCGTGACGGTGCGAAATGTCGATATCGACACACCCGACGCGGTCACAAGCCTGGTGGCGCGGGCGCGTGGCGGCAGCATCGTGCTGGACGAGGCAGGCGATTTCAGCGCCGGCTGTCAGGCGTATCTGGTGCGTTTGCTGGACGCGCTGCCCGATTTTGGCCCGAGGATCATCGCGACGAGCCAGCGCGATCTTGCCGCGCAACTGGCAAGCGGATCCTTTCGCGAGGATTTGTTCTATCGGCTGAACGGCGTTACCCTGACGGTTCCCGCGCTGCGCGAACGGGTGCAGGATATTCCGCTTCTCGCCGATCACTTTCTGGCGCGCAACGAACGCGACGGCGCGCCGGCCAAATGGTTCGCCAAGGATGCCAGGGAAGTGTTGCGCCGCTACCGCTGGCCGGGCAATGTCCGGCAACTGGAACATGCCGTCCGCCAGTTGGCGGTGACGTCACAGGAGCCTGAAATCAGCAAGAGCGCTGTCGAATCGCTGCTGCCCGCCGAACCCGTCGCGCCGGACCGGACCGGAGCGCCCGACAGCCATGAGCGGCTTTCCGCCTCGATCGCGCGCCATCTGCAAAGATATTTCGACCTGCATGGCAATTCCCTGCCGCCGCCCGGCCTATATGGCCGAATATTAAAGGAATTGGAAATACCGCTGCTGGAAATCGCCCTGGCTTCGGTCGGCGGCAATCAGGCCAAATGCGCCGATCTTCTGGGCATCAACCGCAATACACTGCGAAAGAAGCTGACCGCGCTGGATATCCGCGTGACAAGGCACCGCAAATTGATGTAAAACCGCAACACAAACCGTTGCCCATCGGCGTCAGCCGATGCCAGGACAGCGATATATCGGCGGTGGCCGCCTTGTCGGCCTTTTATACAGGGGCGAGCTCTTGCAGGGCTTTGCACGCAATACGACACTGGGGCGTTTGAACCGCCTGCGTCGGCAGCGGCGATTCCAGAACATGTTGACGGCGGGGCTGGCCATTCTCGGCCCGCTGCTGGCGCTGGCCACCTTCGCGGCGCTCGGCCCGTTCGGGCAGGGCGCCAACTCCACCGCGCTGCGACTGATCCTGCTGGCCGATCTGGTCTATTTTCTGATGCTGGGCGGCATGGTGCTGGCACGGCTTGCCCGGATGGTGGCGGCCAGGCGGGCCAAATCGGCCGGGTCGCGGCTGCATCTGCGCTTGACCGGTGTTTTTGCCGGAATCGCCCTGGTCCCGACGATCCTGGTGGCGGTTTTTGCCGGGCTGACGATAAATATCGGGCTGGAGGGCTGGTTTTCCGAGCGGGTCCGTCAGGTGGTGGGCAATTCGCTGGCCGCCGCCGAAGCCTATCAGAACGAACACCGGCGCGATCTGTCGACCGACGCCACGGCGCTGGCGCGGTTTCTCAACGGCGCCCGGCAGACGACCTTTCTGCTTTCCGACAGCGATCTGCGCCAGCTTCTGACCCAGGGTCAGGGCCAGATCCAGCGGGGCTTGCGCGAAGCCTATGTCATCGACGGCGGAGGTGAACTGAAGGCGCGCGGCGAGCGCAGTTATCTGTTCAACTTCGAAAAGCCCACCAAACAGGAAATCGAACAGGCGCGCGAGGGCGAAACGGTTCTGATCGAGGATTGGAGCAACAACGAATTTCGCGCCCTGATCAAGCTTCCGGCCTTCGCGGACCGGTTTCTCTATGTCAGCCGCGACGTGGATGGCAAGATATTGAGCCTGCTCGATGAAACCCGCGCGACCGTCGGGCTTTACCAGCAGCTCGAGGTATCGCGCGGCAAGGTCGTGTTCGAATTCGGCCTGGTCTATGTGGGCTTTGCGCTGATTCTGGTGCTCGCGGCGATCTGGATGGGGTTGTGGTTTGCCGAAAGGTTGTCGCGCCCCGTCGGGCGTCTGGCGGGGGCGGCGCAACGGGTGGGCGCGGGTGATCTTCAGGTACAGGTCATCGAAGAGGAGGGTGACGACGAAATCGCCATGCTGGGTCGCGTGTTCAACCAGATGACGCGGCAACTGAACACCCAGCGGCAGGCCTTGCTCGACAGCAACCGCAGCACCGAACGCCGCCGCCGGCTGTTCGATTCAGTCCTGTCCTCGGTCACTTCGGGGGTGATCGGACTGGGGGCGGAGGGGCGGATCGATTTTCTCAACCGGGCGGCAACCAGATTGCTGCACCTGAACGAAGAGAAGGATCACGACCGCGCACTGGGCGAGGCCGTACCCGAATTTGCCGCCCTGTTCAGGCGTCTTCGCGACGGTATCGGCGAGGTGGTGCAGGAAGAAATCAGGATCAGCCGCGACGGGCGGCTGGCAAGCCTGCTGGTGCGCATGGCGATCCGGCGCAATGCCGACGGGCGGCTCGAAGGTTATGTCGTCGCCTTCGACGATGTTACCGATCTGGTGTCGGCCCAGCGGATGGCCGCCTGGGGCGATGTCGCCCGGCGCATCGCCCATGAGATCAAGAACCCGCTGACCCCGATCCAGCTTTCCGCCGAACGCATCCGCCGCAAGTTCGCCGGGCTTGTCGGCGACGAAGCCGAAACGCTTGGCCAGATGACCGATGTGATCGTCCGCCAGACGGGCGATCTGCGCCGCATCGTCGACGAGTTCTCGAAGTTCGCGCGGATGCCCGAACCCGACCGGCGCGATCACGACCTGACCGGGCTGATGCGCGATGCGGTGACGTTGCAACAAGACGCGCTGCATGGCGCCGCGTTGACGGCCGATCTGCCCGCAGAGCCCGTCACCGTCAGGCTCGACGCGACAATGATTTCGCAGGCGGTGACAAACCTTATCAAGAACGCAGGCGAAGCCATTGAATCACTGATCGAAAAAGGGGCGCCAGACGGCTATGCCCCGCAAGTCAGGGTAGCGATGTCCGCTGATACCGACCAGGTCGTGATACGGATATCCGACAACGGCATCGGCTTGCCGGAAGACCGGTCGCGCCTGTTCGAGCCCTATGTGACGACACGCGAAAAAGGTACCGGGCTCGGGCTGTCGATCGTCAAGAAAATTATCGAGGAACATGGGGGCACGCTGGTTCTGCGCGATGCAGAGCCGTTCGACGGTTGCGCCCATAAAGGAGCAATGGCCGAGATCCATTTGCCGCGAACGCGTGTCCGTGGGCCGAAGGATAGCGGCGAGCAAACCGCCGGAGGCAAAAAATGAGCGATATTCTGATTGTCGATGATGAAAGAGATATCCGGGAGCTTATCTCGGACATTCTGAAGGACGAAGGCTTTTCCACCCGGCTGGCGGCCAATTCCGAGGACTGCATGGCCGAAATCAATGCAGCGCCGCCGGCACTGATGATTCTCGACATCTGGCTGAAAGACAGCCGCATGGACGGGATAGACATTCTCAAGACGGTCAAGCGCGACAACCCGGATGTGCCGATCATCATCATATCCGGGCATGGCAACATCGAAATCGCCGTCGCCGCGATCAAGCAGGGCGCCTATGACTTCATCGAGAAACCGTTCAACATCGACCAGCTTACGGTGGTCATTTCACGGGCGATGGAAACCTCAAGGCTGCGCCGCGAAAACGCCAGCCTGCGGCGGCGCGACGTCACCTCATCCGAGATGATCGGAAGCTCACCGGCGTTTCGGGCCCTGAAGGGGCAGCTCGACAAGGTCACCAAATCGAACGGGCGGGTGATGCTGACCGGCCAGCCCGGGTCGGGCAAGGAGGTGGCCGCGCGTTATATCCACGTCAATTCCCAACGCGCCAACGGTCCGTTCGTGACGGTATCGTCGGCCTCGGTCGAACCCGACCGCATGGAGGAGGTGCTGTTCGGCCGCGAAACGCCCGAGCGCGGGGTCGAAAAGGGGTTGCTGGAACAGGCCCATGGCGGTGTCGTCTATTTCGACGAGGTGGCCGACATGCCGCTGGGAACGCAGTCCAAGATTTTGCGGGTTCTGACCGAACAGCAATTCGCCCGTGTCGGCGGCAACGACAAGGTGCGCGTCGACCTGCGGGTGATTTCATCGACGACGCGCGATCTGGCCGGCGAAATCGCGGCCGGCCGCTTTCGCCAGGAACTCTATGACCGTCTGAATGTCGTGCCCATCGCCGTGCCGTCGCTGGAAGAACGCCGCGAGGACATTCCCGAACTGTCGCGCCATTTCATCGACGAGTTCAACAAGAACCAGGGCTTGCCGCTGCGGGCGGTCTCGGACGAGGCGGAGGCGCTGATGCAGACGATGCTGTGGCCCGGCAATATCCGCCAGCTGCGCAACATCATCGAACGGGTGCTGATTCTCGGCGAAAACGGCGGCGCCATCGAGGCGCGCGAATTGCCGGGGCAGGGTGACAGTGCGAACGATGAGGGGCGGATAGTCCTGTCGGGCGGGTTGGCGACGCTGCCGTTGCGCGAGGCGCGCGAACTGTTCGAGCGCGAATATCTGCTGACCCAGATCAACCGCTTTGGCGGCAATATCAGCCGGACGGCAACATTCGTCGGGATGGAACGTTCGGCGCTGCATCGCAAACTGAAGTCGCTGGGGGTTGTCACCACCTCCAAGTCCGGAACCAGAATTGCCCATCTGGAGGAAGAAGAAGCCTGAACGGCGCGCCCGCGCCTTCATGCGCGCCCTCCGGCCACCCGTTGACCATGGATCAGCGCCAGCCTATCAAGACCCGAGCCGGAGGCAGGAGAAAGCGACATGAAGGTCATCATCTGCGGCGCGGGGCAGGTCGGCTGGCAGATCGCGCGCCATCTGTCCGGTGAAAGCAACGATGTCACGGTCGTAGACAACAATGCCGAACTGGTCCGCCGGGCGACCGAGGCGCTCGACGTTCAGGGGATTGCCGGGTTCGCGTCCTATCCGGATGTTCTCGAACGCGCCGGGGCGCGGGATGCCGACATGATCATCGCCGCGACCCATTCCGACGAAGTCAACATGGTCACCTGCCAGGTTGCGCATTCGGTGTTCGGCATCACCCGCAAGATCGCCAGACTGCGGGCGCAATCCTATCTCGATGCGATCTATTCCGATCTCTATCGCCGTGACCACCTGCCGATCGACGTGGTGATCAGCCCCGAAAAGGAGGTGGCCGAAGCCGCCCTGCAACGGCTTGCCGCGCCATCGACCTTCGACACCGAAAGTTTCATGGGCGGGCGGGCGCAATTGCTGGGCGTGGCGCTGGAAGAAGACTGCCCGGTGATCAACACGCCGCTGCGCCAGTTGACCGATCTCTTTTCGACTTTGCGCGCCATCGTCGTCGGGGTCCGCCGGGAAGGCCGGCTTTTCGCGCCCGAACCGGGCGATCAGCTTTTCGCCAACGACCAGGTTTATGTCTTTTGCCATGTCGAGGATGTCAGCCGGACGCTGGATATCTTCGGCAAGACCACCCGCAAACAAGAGCGTATCGTGATCATCGGCGGGGGCAATGTCGGGCTGGCGGTCGCCACCGCACTCGAAAAGCGCACCGACCGGATCCGCGCCAAGATCATCGAAAAGAACCGCGCCTTCGCCGAACGCGCCGCCGATGCGTTGCAGCGCACGATCGTGCTTAACGGCGACGGCATGAACATGGAGCTTCTGGCCGAGGCCAATATCGACCGCGCCGATGCCGTTCTGGCGGTGACCGATGACGACAAGACAAACATTCTGGCGGCGGTGCGGGCCAAACAGGCCGGTTGCGCGCTGGCCATTGCGCTGATCAACGACCCGACGCTGGTGCCGCTGATGGCGGCGCTGGATATCGACGCCTATATAAACCCGCGCGCGACAACGGTGTCATCCATCCTGCGCCATATCCGTCATGGCCGGGTGCGCGCGATCTATTCGATCGGCGATGCCGAGGCCGAGGTGATCGAGGCCCAGGTCCTGTCGACATCGCCGATTGCCGGACGGCTGGTGCGCGATATCGAATTCCCCGAAGGGGTTCTGATGGGCGCGGTGATGAAAGGCGACAAGGTGGTCAAACCGACCGGAGACACCAAGATCGAGGAAGACGACGTGATCGTGTTGTTCTGCCTGGCCGGCGATGTGCCCGAAGTCGAGAGGCTGTTGCAGGTCTCGATCGACTTTTTCTGAACGATGCTGCGGCGCATTCTGGATCTTCCGCTGTTCGTGATCCTGATGGGGGTCGGGTCGCTGGCGATGTATGTGCCGGCGGGCCATGCTCTGGCCCGGCACGAGCATCGCGTCGCGCAGGCGTTTTTCTATTCCGGGACGCTGTTCTTGATCCTGACGGTGTTGATCGGCATTGCGACGGCTGCAAACCGTACCGGGCATGTTGCGCGCAACCATTTGCTGACGCTGGTGGCCGCGTTCGTGGTGTTGCCGGTGATGCTGGCGATTCCGGTGGCCGAAGTGGTGCCGGATACGAGCTATTTCAACGCCTGGTGGGAAATGGTCGCGTCCTTCACCACTACCGGCGCCACGTTGTTCGAACCGGACCGCCTGCCGGGCTCGGTGCATCTTTGGCGGGCTCTTGTGAGCTGGTTCGGCGGTCTTTTCGTTCTGGTGACCGCGGTGGCGATCCTGGCGCCGATGAATCTTGGCGGGTTCGAGGTTCTGAGCGGCTCGCCCATGGGGCAGGGGGTGCTCTCGGGCGCTCAGAACACGCAAAAGATCGATACTTCGGAACGGTTGATCAGGTTCACCGGCTGGATATTTCCGCCCTATGCCGGTTTGACGCTGGCTTTGTGGATCGCCCTGATCGTGGCGGGGGATGCTCCGCTTGTGGCGGCCTGTCACGCGATGTCGACACTGGCCACATCGGGGATATCGCCCATAGGCGGCCTTGATCAGGCCGGTTCGGGCCATGCGGGCGAAGCCATCATCTTTGTTTTTCTGGTATTCGCCCTGTCACGCCGGTTGATGCCGTCGATGGGCAAGACGGCGCAGGGCAGCCTGCGCGCCGACCCGGAACTGCGCCTGGCGGTGCTCATCGTGGTTATCGTGCCGCTCTTGCTGTTTTTCCGCCACTGGGTCGGCGCCCTGGAGGTCGATGACGTGCAAGACACCCAGGCGGCGATGCGTGCGCTTTGGGGGTCGGTGTTCACGGTGCTGTCCTTCCTGACGACAACGGGTTTCGAATCGGCCCATTGGGGGGCCGTTCAGCATTGGTCGGGATTGCCGACACCCGGTCTGGTTCTGGCCGGGCTTGCGGTGATCGGTGGCGGCGTCGCGACAACCGCCGGGGGGGTCAAGCTGCTTCGGGTCTACGCGCTTTACCGGCACGGCGAACGCGAGGTCGAGCGTCTCGTGCATCCCAATTCGATCGGCGGCGCCGGGGTTCAGGCCAGGCGGCTGCGGCGGCAGGGTGCGCAGATGGCGTGGATATTCTTCATGCTCTTTGCCTTGTCCATCGCCGTCACGATGCTGGCCCTTTCGCTGACGGGGCTGGATTTCGAAGGCTCGACCGTTTTTGCCGTGGCGGCATTATCGACAACCGGGCCGCTGGCGTCGGTTGCGGCGGAAACGCCGCTTAGCTGGGCTAGCCTGGATGACACGGCACGCACCATCGTGGCCCTGGCGATGGTTGTCGGGCGGTTGGAAACCCTGGCATTTATCGCGCTGTTGAACCCGGAGTTCTGGCGCGGATAGCCGTACAACCTGCCCTGCGGCGACAAGAAACGCTTTTTGGGGCTGGAAAGTCATTGATTCTTCGGCATACTCGCGGCGTGCAGCCGGTAACGCGCCGGAATGCCGCGAAAAGATGTGAAACCCGTGCAAGACCAAAAACAAGGCAAAACATAATGGCCGCCGACAAACAAAATTTACAAGATGCTTTTCTGAACCATGTTCGCAAGGCCAAGGTTCCGGTAACGATATTTCTGATCAACGGGGTGAAGTTGCAGGGTGTCATCACCTGGTTCGACAATTTCTGTGTCCTTCTGCGCAGGGACGGGCAATCCCAGTTGGTTTACAAACACGCGATTTCCACCATCATGCCGGGTCAACCCATATCGCTTTATGAGGGCGAAGACTGATCGACACGCATATCGTCAAGGACCGCCCGACGCGGGCCTTTGTCCTGCATCCGGACATGAAATCCGGCCCGAAGCGGCGTTTGCCCGAACACGCCCTGGCCGAGGCGGTATCGCTGGCGCTGGCGCTGCCGAATCTCGAGGTCGCCGGATCGGAAATCGTCAGCGTCGCCAGGGCGCGCGCGGGCAGTCTTTTCGGATCCGGGAAGATCGACGAATTGAAGCAGCGCTTTGCGCAGATGCAGGTCGATCTGGTTCTGGTCGACGGGCCGGTCAGCCCGATCCAGCAGCGCAACCTGGAACGGGACTGGAAGGTCAAGCTGCTTGATCGGACCGGGCTGATTCTGGAGATTTTCGCCGATCGCGCGCGCACCCGCGAAGGCGTGTTGCAGGTGGAACTTGCCGCGCTTTCCTATCAGCGCACGCGCCTTGTTCGGGCCTGGACGCATCTTGAACGCCAGCGCGGCGGGCTGGGTTTTGTCGGCGGGCCGGGTGAAACACAGATCGAATCCGACCGGCGCGCCATTGACGACGAAGTCGCCAAGATCCGCCGTCAACTCGGCAAGGTTGTCAAGACCCGCGAACTGCACCGTGCGGCGCGGCGCAAGGTGCCGTTTTCCATCGTCGCGCTGGTCGGTTATACGAATGCCGGAAAATCCTCCCTTTTCAACAGGTTGACCGGCGCAGAGGTTTTGGCGAAGGATATGCTTTTCGCCACGCTCGATCCGACGATGCGCGGGGTGGTCCTGCCGTCGGGCCGCAAGATCATCCTGTCGGATACGGTGGGCTTCATTTCCGATCTGCCGACGCAACTGGTCGCGGCCTTTCGCGCCACCCTTGAAGAGGTGCTCGAGGCCGATCTGATCCTGCATGTCCGCGATATTGCGCATCCCGAAACCGAAGAACAGGCCGAAGATGTGGGCCGGATACTCGACAGCCTTGGCGTTGCCGAGGATGTCGCGATGTTCGAGGTCTGGAACAAGATCGACCTGATGAGCGCCGCCACGCGCGCGGCCCTGCAGGCCCGGGATGCCCGCACGCCCGGAATTTTTGCGACCTCGGCGCGTACCGGAGAGGGGCTGGATTACCTGCTGGAGGGCATTTCGCAGGCTCTGGATGACGGCAGGTTCGCGGCGCAGGTCTCATTGCCGTTCAGTGCCGGAAAGGCGCGCGCCTGGCTGCACGATGCCGGGGTCGTATCATCCGAAAAAGCCGAACAGGACGGCTACCGGATCACCCTGTCCTGGACGAAAAGGCAAGAGGCGGCGTTTGCCAGGTTTCAGAAAGCCGATAGGTCATTTGCCTGACAGGCGCTCGGGTGGGGGGGTGCGCGCCTGCCAGACCTTTCGGTCGAGGGCATAATAGGCCGAATCGCACCACTCATCGCCCCACAGGATCGTGTTTTTCGCCCGCCCGGTTTCTTGAAAGCCCAACCGCCCGAGCAGCTTTTGCGAGGCGGCATTGCGGGGGTCGACATCGGCGGTCAGTTGGTCGGTGGGGTGACGGGCGAAAAGATCGCCGATGACGGCGCACATCGCCTCATGGGCATAGCCGTGCCCCCAGAACGGCAGCCCGAGGATGAAGCCGATTTCCGGCATGCGCCAGGCGCCCGCCTTGCCGATGACCTGACCGCGACGCTCGATGATGAATTCGTCCGATCTGCCCGATCGCGCGGCGGCCACGGTGCGCGCCAGCCACGCGCGGGTCTCCTCCATCGTGCCATGCGCGGGTGTCGCCCAGTACCGCATGGCCCGCGCTTCGGACATGATCGCATGCAACGCCGCAAGATCCGATGCTCTGGGGCGTCTGAGGACAAGGCGCCTGGTGGCAAGCCGGTGGGTGCGGTTCATGGCGCGGCTTGCGGGGTCAACACCGTGATGCCGGTGGCGGCTGCGCGTGCCAGATCGGGATCAAGCGACATCGGCACATATTCGCCGCGACGCCATATTTCGCTCAGATCGTCGTAATGGCGGCTGAGCGGATGGCCGGACTGGCCGGTCGGGATGATGAAAACCGAGCTGTCCGGGTCGGCCAGATCATAGACACCGCGGTAGCCTGCGCCGTTCACATTGGCAAAGGGATCGGGGGCGGTTCCCTTTGTGACACCGCGATTGAGCGTCTGATCGCCACCGCTGGTGGTCTGGTGAATGTTTACCACCCATTTCAGGAACGGCATCCGGCCCAGAACTTCGTGATCGTGCAAAGCCTGATGGGCATCCCCCCAACGCCAGCTTTCCACATTGCGCCCGTATTTTTCCGACAGCATCAGCAAAGCGTCATCGAGCGACAGCCGCGCCATGTCCGTGCAGGTTTCCTGCGTCGCCGATTGCATGACGTTGCACCACGAACCGGCGCCGTCGATGTCGCGGTAGACCCGTTCGATGAAAAGCGGCTCCACATGCGTGAAGCTGTCGGCCAGGGGGCCCAGCTCGTCGCGGATCAGCCGGTTTTGCAGGGCCTGCACCCAGGCGGCGTAAATCAGCGGCTCGGGCAGATGTTCGTTCATGTTGCCATCCCATTTTGCCAACAGATCGAGCGCGCGCTGGCGCAATTCCTCGGGGCTGCCGGCCGGGGCGGCTTCACCGGTGAACCAAAGATCGCCGGCGATCAGCGGCAGGATCGTCCGCGCGGCCGGCGATGTTGTATCCAGCTGCACCGCGATGAAGCTGTCGCGGCTGTGAACCTCGCGTTCCTGCATCAACTGTGTCCAGCGCTGAACGCGTTGCGAATCGCCCCAGTTGAATGTGACATGCAGCGGGAAGGGGCGGTCGACGGTCTTGTTGTTGGTGTTGCCGACAATGCCGCCAGCCGGGTCAACAAAGCGCGGATTGTTGGCATAGGGCAGGGTGCCCTGCCAGCGGTTCCCGGGCTCCCAGCCAAGCGAAGGAAGCCGCCCCTGGCCGCGCTGATCGGGGTTGCGCGCGGGCATGGTGCCGAACATGACCATGGCGATATCCTTCTGATCGGCCATGGTGACATTCTGGGCGGGCGCGACAAAGCCTTCGCCCGCCGCCAGACCTTCGGACACGGAATGCGCCCGCATCAGTTTCATTACCGCGCTCATCGAGCGGTCATTGGCGTCAAGTCCGGTCCAGGCCAGCGCCGCGACATGGCCCGGCGGTGTCACGCTGGCCAGATCGAGATGGGTGCCGGGCAGGATCGGGCCGTTCTCGCTCCAGCGCAAGGTGATGGTGACGGGCGGGCTGTCTTTCACATCGATGATGGAACGCCGGCTGACAAAGGGCTTCCATCCCTGCGGCGTGCGATAGCGTTCGCCGTCGGCCGGGTCCAGTTCCTCGATGAAGATGTCCTGATCGTCCAGCCATGCCCCGGAAATCGCCCAGCCAAGTCCGTTATTGCGCCCGGCAAGGATCGCCGGGATGCCGGGAATGCTGGCGCCGATGACACCGCCCGATTCCAGGTCGAGCCGGGCCAGGTAGAACAGCCCCGGCGCGCTGAAATCGACATGCGGATCATTGGCGATGAGAGAGCCGTTGGCTACCGAGCGCGCCGGCGCCGCGGCCCAGGCGTTTGATGCCCCGGCGAATGCCGCCTGCGGCACCGGTGAAAAGGCCTCCGCGGGCGACAGCGCCGCATAGGAAGGCCGGACCCCCGGCACCAGGCTGGCGAAAGGCGGCAAAGCCGCCACGCCGTTGCCCGGCACCTCGGGCATCAGATCGCTGGCCCAGTCGCTTGACAGAAGCGACAGGCGCGCGCGCCTTATCTCAAGCGTCATCTGGCTTGATGATTTCAAGGCCATCAGTTTGAGAAGTGCAATGGAATCAACCGGCTGCCAATAGGAAATCTCGTTCGAGAAAAGAAAGAACTCGGGCGCGCCGCGCCCCTTGGCTTCGGAATTGATCAGGCTGATCCAGGCATTCACACCATCCGCATAGGCCTTGAGCGCGGCCAGCGTATCGTCATCCTGCGCGGCCAGTGACGCCGATGCCGCCCCGTAGATATCCAGCCGGCGCATCAGATCGTCGGTCGGCAGGGTCTGCGCCCCGAATATTTCCGACAGCCGCCCCTGAGCCGTTCGGCGCATCACCGTCATCTGCCAGAGCCGGTCCTGGGCATGGGCAAAGCCCAGGCCGAAGAACACCCCCGCATCGCCGGCGGCGAAGATATGCGGAATGTCGGCCGTGTCGCGGACGATCTCGACCGGCGAGTCGATGCCGCCGACGGTAAAATCCTCGTCGTAATCCGGCAGCGACCGCGCCGCGAAATAGTAGCCAAGCCCCAGCACGGCCGCGATGAGTGTGGCGATGCCTAGAAATATGCGCAGGAGCCAGCGGAATGCGTTAATCATGTGGACCAGTCGGTTTCGGGCGCGCCGCGTCGCGGGAATGGCAGTCGGGCCGGATGACAGTAGCGGTTGACGGTGGGGGCCGGTCGGTTAACTAGGACAGAACAGCATTGACCGCAATGAAATAGGGAGTGTGACATGGCAAAGGTGGCTTTTCTGGGTCTGGGGGTGATGGGCTATCCGATGGCCGGGCATCTTTCGGCCAAGGGGCATGAGGTGACGGTCTACAACCGCAGCCCGGAAAAGGCGGCGGCCTGGGTGGCCCAACATGGCGGCGCGTCGGCCAAAACCCCGGCGGCGGCGGCCAGGGGGGCCGATTTCGTCATGGCCTGCGTGGGAAACGACAATGACCTGCGCGCCATCTGCGAAGGTGCTGACGGCGCCTTTGCGGGCATGGCCAGGGGCGCGATCTTTGTCGATCACACCACCGTTTCGGCGGCGGTCACGCGCGACATGGCCGGCTGCGCGGCCGAGCGCGGGCTGGGATATGTCGATGCGCCGGTCTCGGGCGGGCAGGCCGGGGCGGAAAATGGCGTTCTGTCGGTCATGTGCGGCGGCAGCGAACAGGATTACCGCGCCGCCGAGCCGGTCATCGCCGCCTATGCGCGAATCTGCCGCCTTCTCGGCCCGTCGGGGGCCGGGCAACTGGCCAAGATGGTCAATCAGATCTGCATTGCCGGCCTTGTTCAGGGCTTGGCCGAGGGGTTGCATTTTGCCGAAAAGGCCGGGCTGGACATCGCGCAACTGGTCGAGGTCATCAGCCAGGGGGCGGCGGGAAGCTGGCAAATGGTCAACCGCCACCAGACCATGGCCGAGGGCAAGTTCGACCATGGCTTCGCGGTGGACTGGATGCGCAAGGATCTGGGCATCTGTCTGGCAACGGCCGACGAAAACGGCGCCAGCCTGCCGGTGACGGCGCTGGTCGATCAGTTCTACAAGGATGTCCAGAAGTTGGGCGGCAACCGCTGGGACACCTCAAGCCTGATCGCAAGGCTGCGCGCGCTTGGATAACGCGTCTCGGCCCCCCTTGACGCCCGCCGCATCAAAGGGACGCGGCCCCCGATCGCTTCTGGCCCCGGTTCGTGCGGTAGGCACGCACCGCTTCAGGGGATGATCCGGTTGTATTTCGTCCCCTTGAGCGTGGCCCCGGCGATGAACCCGGACTGGCCGAAAACGATCGCCACGATGGGGGCCAGCGAAGTGGTCGTTTCCACGCCCGCCGAACGGCCGCCGTCGGGCAGCGCATATTCCAGATCGGCCCCCGCCGCCCAGCCATCCGCGCGGCGAAAATCGGCCAGAGCTTCCTCGGTCATGAAAAACAGCGCGTGGGCATATTGCTGCGCGCCGATCTGCAACCCCCAGCTTGCCTGGGTCGAGGAATAGTAATCCACCGTCACATCCTTGATGCGCAGCGCGCCACGGCCGTAGGCGCCGCCGAAAACGAAACCCGCCTCGGTCACCAGCGGCATGTAGAGGATGCCGACCGACTTGGCCATCAGATCGGCCGCGCCCGGAAAATTGGTGCGCAGATAGTCGCGCGTGGCGTCCACGCGCGCATCCAGTTGGGCGGCCCCGGGGCTGCCGATACCATTGCCGCACGCGGTCAGCCCAAAGGCCGCGCCACCTGCAAGAATTAGTCCGCGACGGGAAATGCCGGTCATTTGTCTGCTCCGCTCTCTTTGGTCATGTTGGCCTTATCTGGCCAATCCTGCACTATCCATAGGGTATTTTGCCAGCCGTGTCATCATAGCTTGTGGGATTCTACTGGCTATTGCGCAAACATACGCCACCAGGCGGACGCAATCAATCTTCGGCCAGCAGGCCCGCGACATGGGGCGCGAAATAGGTCAGCACACCGTCACACCCGGCCCGGCGAAAGGCCAGCAGGCTTTCCAGGATGACTTCCTCTTTCATCCAGCCGTTGTTCACCGCGCCGGTGATCATCGCGTATTCGCCCGACACCTGATAGGCGAAGGTCGGCGCGCCGAACTGCGATTTGACGGCGGCGCAGATATCGAGATAGGGCATTCCCGGCTTGACCATGACCATGTCGGCACCCTCGCCCAGATCGCGGGCCACCAGCCGCAGGGCCTCGTCGCGGTTGGCGGGGTTCATCTGATAGGTCTTCTTGTCGCCCTTCAACGCCCCCGCGGCCCCCACCGCGTCACGAAACGGGCCGTAGAACGAACTGGCGTATTTGGCCGCATAGGACAGGATGGACACGTCCTTGTGGCCCGCGGATTCGAGCGCCTGGCGCATCGCCCCGATGCGGCCGTCCATCATGTCGGACGGCCCCAGAATATCGGCCCCCGCCTCGGCCTGCGCCAGCGCCATCCTGACCAGCGCCTCGATCGTTTCATCGTTGAGGATCACACCGTCCCTGACCAGCCCGTCATGGCCGTTGGCATTATAGGGATCGAGCGCGACATCGGTCATGACGGCCAGTTCCGGCACCGCGGCCTTGATCGCGCGCAGCGCACGGTTGGTCAGGTTGTCGGGGTTCCAGGCCTCCTGGCAGTCCGGAGTTTTCAGCGCCGCGTCGGTATAGGGAAACAGGCATACCGCCGGAATGCCCAGCCCTGCCGCGGTTTCCGCCGCCCTGACCACGCCCTCGACCGTCAGCCGCGAGACGCCGGGCATCGAGGCGATCTCCGCATCGGCGCCGACCACGTCGGTCACGAACAGCGGCCAGATCAGATCCTTGACCGAAAGGCGGTTTTCCTGAACCAGATCGCGCAAAGCAGCGGTGCGGCGCAGGCGGCGAAAGCGTGCGGCGGGGAAATCGGCGATTTGGGGTATCATTGCATCGGCCCTGTTCTTGTTCGTTTCAACCGGTTACACGCTTTTGGGCATATCTCAAGGGTGGAATCCGCCGCGGGCTGCCGATAGCATCGGCGCCAGGCGGCGATCAGGAGCAGGAATTGAACTGGACGCAACTCATCTTTGACCTGATCGACCTTCGGTCATTCTCGAATCTCTGGTACTGGATCGCCCTGGCGGTCACCTGGTCAACCGCCTCGCACTGGATCCTCGGGGTGCCCTTCGACATGGTGCTGCGCGCCCGCCGCCATGGCGGGCAGGCCGAACGGGATCTGGAGGACATGATCCGCATCAATGTCACGCGCATCCTCTATATCGTCCGCGAAGCGGGGGTGATCCTGATGGCCCTTGGGGCTTTCTTGCTGACGACGCTGGCGCTTTTGGGGTTCTATTATCACATCGAATTCTGCCAGGCGCTTTTTCTGATCGCGATGCCGCTGTCGCTGGTGGCGCTTATGTCGGTGAATACCGCGCGCAGGATTTTCACCGCCGAAGACACCGGTGAAGCCCTGCGCAAGCGCCTGGCGCTTCACCGCGTGACGGTGCAGGTCGTGGGCATGATTGCCATCTTCGTCACCGCGTTCTGGGGCATGCTGCAAAACTTCAATGTCTCGATCCTGCCCGGTTGACACCGATCGCAAGCCGGGTAGGGGAACGCAATGACATCAGCTGATCATCTTGTCCTGTCGGGGGCGCCGGAAGGGTTCGACGCGCAGCTTGTGGCCCGCGAACTGGCGCGGGGCGCGCCGGTCGTCCATGTCGCGCGCGACGACAAGCGCATGGCGGCAATGCGCGCCGCGCTGGCTTTTTTCGCGCCCGAGGCGGTGGTTCTGACCTTCCCGGCCTGGGATTGCCTTCCCTATGACCGCATATCACCCAACACCGATATTTCGGCGGCGCGCATGGCCACACTGGCGGGGCTGGCGCAGGGGATGCCCGCGCCGTTCATCCTTCTGACGACGCTGAATGCGGCAACCCAGCGGGTTCCGGCGCGCCGGTTGCTGTCGACATCGGCCTTCACCGCCAGGGTCGGCGGCCGGGTCGATGAAGGCGCCTTGCGCGATTTTCTGACCCGCATGGGTTTCAGCCAGAGCCCGACGGTGACCGAACCGGGCGACTATGCGGTGCGTGGCGGCATCATCGACATCTATCCGCCGGGTGAAGGCGGGCCGGTGCGGCTGGATCTGTTCGGCGATGTGCTTGACGGGGCGCGGCGGTTCGATCCCGCAACCCAGCGCACGATCGAAAAGCTGGCCAGGGTGGAACTCGCCCCGGTTTCCGAAGTCATTCTGGACGAGGCGGCGATCACCCGTTTCCGTCAGAACTACCGCATCGAATTTGGCGCCGCGGGAACCGATGATCCGCTTTACGAGGCGGTCAGCGCGGGGCGGAAACATGCGGGCATGGAACATTGGCTGCCGTTTTTTCACGACGGGCTGGAAACGCTTTTCGACTACCTTCCTGGGGCCTCGGTCGCGCTCGACGATCAGATCACCCAGGCGCGTGTGTCGCGATGGGAAGGCATCGAGGATCAATACGACACAAGGCACGAAGCGCAGCGCCGCAAGGACCGGCTGGATTCGGTATACAAACCCTGCCCGCCGGGGCTGCTTTATCTGGATGATGCGGCCTGGCGGGAAGCGATCGAAAACCACAGGGTCTTGCAACTGGTGGCGTTGCGCCAGGCCACGGGGCCGGGGGTGGTGGACGCGGGCGGGCGCATCGGGCGCAATTTCGCGCCTGAGCGCCGCTTGGAAAACGTAAGCTTGTTCAACGCATTGTCGGAACATATCAAGGAAAAACGTCAACAAAGCCAGGTGGTGGTCGCCGCCTATTCCGAAGGGGCGCGCGAAAGGCTCGAAGGGTTGCTGGCGGATGAGGGCATCACCGGTATCGAACTGGCCCGCGACAGCCGCGATCTGGCACAGGGCGGGGGCGGGCTCTATCTGGCGGTATGGGCGTTGGAGCATGGCTTTGAAAGCGCCGGCCTGACGGTGATTTCCGAACAGGACGTGCTGGGCGACCGGCTTATCCGCGGGGCAAGGAAACGCCGCAGGGCCGAAAACTTCCTGACCGAGGCGCAATCGCTGTCACCGGGCGATCTGGTGGTGCATGTGGATCACGGGGTAGGGCGCTACACGGGGCTTGAGACGATCACGGCGCTTGGCGCGCCGCATGAATGCGTGGCGCTCGAATATGCCGGCGGCGACCGGCTGTATCTGCCGGTTGAAAACATCGAGCTGCTGAGCCGGTTCGGCCATGAAGAAGGTCTGCTGGATCGTCTGGGCAGTGGCGCCTGGCAGGCCAAGAAGGCGAAGCTGAAAGACCGTATCCGCCAGATTGCCGAACGGCTGATCCGGGTTGCCGCCGAAAGGCATCTGCGCAGGGCGCCGATCCTCGAGGCGCCGCATCACGTATGGGATGCCTTTGCCGCCCGTTTTCCCTATGAGGAAACCGAAGATCAGCTTTCGGCGATCGACGATGTCGTCGGCGATCTTGCGGCCGGCACCCCGATGGACAGGCTCATCGTCGGCGATGTCGGGTTCGGCAAGACCGAGGTGGCGATGCGCGCCAGCTTTGTTGCCGCCCAATGCGGCAAGCAGGTCGCCGTCATCGCCCCCACGACGCTCTTGGCGCGCCAGCATTACAAGACCTTCGGCGACCGTTTCCGCGGCACCGCGATTTCCGTGCGGCCCCTGTCGCGTTTCGTTTCGGCCAGGGACGCCCAGGCCACCCGCGACGGGCTGGCCGATGGCACCGTAGATATCGTCATCGGCACCCATGCGGTATTGGCCAAATCGGTGCGGTTTCGTGAACTCGGGCTTTTGGTGATCGACGAGGAACAACATTTCGGGGTGTCGCACAAGGAACGCCTTAAGGAAATGCGCAGCGAAATCCATGTGCTGACGCTGACCGCGACACCAATTCCCAGAACACTTCAATTGTCGCTTACAGGTGTCCGGGATCTAAGCATAATCGGAACGCCGCCGGTGGACCGGCTGGCGATCCGCACCTATGTCAGCGAATTCGATTCGGTGACCATCCGCGAGGCGCTGCTGCGCGAACGCTATCGCGGCGGGCAGAGTTTCTATGTGGTGCCGCGCATCGCCGATCTGCCCGAGATCGAGGAGTTTCTAAAAAACCAGGTGCCCGAGGTAACATATGTCATTGCCCATGGGCAGATGGCCGCGGGCGAACTCGATGAACGGATGAATGCCTTTTACGACGGCAAATACGATGTCTTGCTGTCGACCACCATCGTCGAAAGCGGCCTCGATATTCCGACCGCCAACACGATGATCATCCACCGCGCCGACATGTTCGGTCTGTCGCAGCTATATCAGATACGGGGGCGGGTAGGGCGCGCCAAATTGCGCGCCTATTGCTATCTGACGACCAAGCCGCGGCTTGCGCTGACGGCGGCGGCGGCAAAACGGCTGCGCCTGCTTGGCAGCCTCGACAGTCTCGGGGCGGGGTTTTCGCTTGCCAGCCAGGATCTCGACCTGCGCGGGGCGGGCAATATCCTGGGCGAAGAACAATCGGGGCATATCACCGAGGTGGGCTATGAACTTTACCAGGCGATGCTGGAAGAAACCATCGGCAAGATCAGATCGGGCGAGATCGAAAGCGCCGTGGAGGGCGATGGTCAATGGTCGCCGCAGATCAATCTCGGGGTGCCGGTGCTGATCCCGGAAAGCTATGTTGCCGATCTCGATGTGCGGCTCGGGCTTTACCGCCGCCTTTCGACGCTGAGCGACAAGGTTGAAATGGAGGGCTTTGCCGCCGAGCTGATCGACCGGTTCGGTCCGTTGCCGCGCGAGGTCAATACGCTGCTGCTGGTCATGCGGATCAAGGGCCTGTGCCGCCGGGCGGGGATTGGCCGGCTCGATGCCGGGCCGAAGGGCGCGACAGTGCAATTCCATAACGACAAATACGCCAATCCCGCGGGTCTTGTGGAATTTCTGCAATCCGAACGCGGCATGGCCCGGCTCAAGGACAACAAGATCATCCTCCGCCGCGACTGGGCGCGGGCCGGCGATCGTATCAAGGGCGCCCATGCCATTGCCCGCGATCTGGCCGCCAGGGCGGGCAAGCAACGAGACGGCGCGCCAGGCTAGTCGCGCTTTGGGCGGGGCAGCAAGAGCATGATCGGCAGCGCCACGAGACAACAGAGCAGCACCCCGTTCATCAAGGGCAGCGGGGTGCCATCGAAGGCCAGCCCGATCGGGGCGGCGATGGCCACCGAAATCACCGTGGCCACCGCCGAGACAATGGAGGCCGCCGTTCCGGCGATATGGCCCATCGGTTCAAGTGCCAGCGCATTGAGATTGCCGAGCGTCAGCCCGGCAGTGAAGAAGATCGAGCAGACCCAGAAGAGAAACGCCCAGAATTCGCCCGCTTGCGTCAACAACCCCATGTCGAACGCGAGCGCCATGGTTCCCGAAATCACGATCTGGGCGGCGAAGGTGGCCGTGACCATCCAGCGCATCCCCAGGCGCACCACCAGCCGCGCATTGAGCAGATTGCCCGAACCGGCCACCAGCGCGATGAAGGCGAACCAAGACGGAAAGCTTTCGGCGCGCGCGAATGTCAGGTCAAAGACCTGCTGAACCGAGGCGATGGTGGCAAACAGCACACCGAAGGCCAACGCCATGACCAATGTCACCATGACAACGACCCGGTGGGTAAGGACTTCCCCGGTCGCCGCGGCGATCAGCGCGAATTTCAACGGGCGCCGGTGTGCGGGCGCCAATGTTTCGGGCTGACGCATCGCGAACCAGCCCGAGACCAGCCCCGCAAACAGGATGAAGGCCAGAAATATCGACCGCCAGCCGGCCTGCTGGATGATCACCGACCCCAGAAGCGGGGCGACGGCCGGCACCAGCACAAACACCATCATCATCACCGATATGATCCGCGCCATTTCGCGGCCTGAATAAAGGTCGCGCACCAGCGCCATGGCGGCAATGCGCGGCCCAGCGGCGCCAAGGCCCTGCAGGAACCGGGCCACGATGATCAGTTCGAGCGAGGGCGCGGCCCAGGCAAGCACCGCACCGACGGCATAGATCGCCGCCCCGCCAAGAATGACCCCGCGCCGCCCGATCGCGTCCGATATCGGCCCCGTCACGAACGTTCCGAACCCCATGCCCAGCACGAAACCGGCGATGATCAACTGCGCCCGGTTCGGTTCATCGGATGACAGCTCGCCCGCGATCTGCGGCAGGGCGGGTAACATCGAGTCGATCGAAAAGGCAGTCAGGGCGAACAGCATCGCGATGAGCACGATGAATTCGCCGATCGGCAGCCGCGGTCGGGCCGCCTCGCAACCGGTCGTGGCCATGGTCATTCGCCAGCCCCTGTGGCGGCATCGGCCAGCCTGGCCGTGACTTCGCCGATGACGCGCGCCCATACATCGCTTGGCTGCGCGCCCTGAAGCACATGCCGGTTGGCGATGATGAATGTCGGCACCCCGCTTACACCCCTGTCGCGGGCATGCTGGTCGCGGGCGCGAATGTCGTCGCTATCGGCATCGCTTTGCAACAGCCGCAGGGTCATGGCCCGGTCCAGCCCCGCGCTTGCCGCGATGTCGGCCAGGGTGGGCAGATCGCCGATGTCGCGGCCCTCTTGCCAAAGTGCGCGGAACAGGCCGGCCACCGCGTGGGTTTGCCGCCCTTCGAGCCCGGCCCAATGGATCACACGGTGCGCGTCAAGCGTGTTGGGGGTGCGCCTGACGGCGGCGAGGTTCAGCTCCACCCCCGCGGTTGCGGCATGTTCGATCAGCGGCGCGTAGGCACGCAGGGCGGTGTCGCGCCCGCCGAACTTGGCCTCCAGATAGGCGGCGCGATCCATGCCGCCGGCCGGCATGTCGGGGTTGAGCTGGAAAGGATGCCATTCGATCCCGAAAGGATGGCCGGGATGGGCCTCCAGGGCGCGGTCAAGATAGGCCTTGCCGATAAAACACCAGGGGCAGGCAACATCGGAAATGATATCGAGGCGGATCAAGTTCTGTGCTTTCAGGGTCTCTGCAAAAGGCGACCGAACAACGTCTGGTGCGCCAGGGCTGTGCCGATCACCGACCGGCCCCGGGCAGAGCGTTGACGCTTCGTGGCGCCGCACCCTAGCAGAATCCACCGCGGGCACAACGCCATCAGGCGCCTTTCCGGCGCACTTCAGCACAAAGCCCCGCATTGCCCGATAATCGCTTGCACTCTTGGCCAGCGCGGTAAATCCTTTGCCGGGCGGACCCCCGGTCGCGGCGATCTGTCATGGCCGGACCGGCCGAAAAGGAGGACGACGACTTGAGGCGAGCAACCCGCACCACCCGGCCGATAGAGGGACAAAAGCCCGGAACATCAGGGCTGCGCAAGAAAACTTCTTTATTCATGTCAGATGGATACCTTGAAAACTTTATCCAATCCACGTTTGATGCGATCGGCGGGATCGCGGGCAAATGCCTTGTTCTTGGTGGCGACGGGCGCTTTTACAATGACCGTGCGGCGCAAAAGATTCTCAAGATGGCGGCGGGCAACGGTGCCGGGCGGATCATCGTCGGTCAAAACGCCCTGCTGTCGACGCCCGCCGCGTCGCATCTGATCCGGATGAACCGGGCCGATGGCGGGATCATCCTGTCGGCATCGCACAATCCCGGCGGGCCAGCCGCCGATTTCGGAATCAAGTTCAACATGGCCAACGGCGGCCCGGCGGGCGAAGCCATCACCGATGCCATTCATGCCCGCACAGAGACAATCAGCGAATATTTCACCGTCGAATGTGCCGACACAGACCTTGGCCGGATTGGCAAAAGCCAGATTGGCGACATGGAGGTTCGGGTCGTCGATCCGGTGACCGATTATGCGGATTTGATGGAAACATTATTTGATTTCAATGCGATACGGTCCATGTTTGAAGCGGGATTCAGGATGCGTTTCGACGCCATGTGCGCGGTCACCGGCCCCTATGCGACGGAAATTCTGGAAAACCGGCTGGCCGCCGCGAAAGGGACCGTCGTCAACGCCGTGCCGCTGCCCGATTTCGGTGGCATGCATCCCGACCCGAACCCCGTCTGGGCCAGCACCCTGATGGAGGCGATGTTCGCACCCGACGGGCCGGATTTCGGCGCGGCATCGGATGGCGACGGCGACCGCAACATGATGGTCGGGCGCAGGATTTACGTCAGCCCGTCCGACAGCCTCGCCGTGCTGGCCGCCAACGCGCATCTGGCGCCGGGATACAGCCAGGGGATCAAGGGTGTTGCCCGCTCAATGCCGACATCCGCCGCGGCCGACCGGGTTGCCGCGGCACTAGGCGTGCCATGCTTTGAGACACCGACCGGGTGGAAATTTTTCGGCAGCCTTCTGGACGCGGGAAAGGCAACGCTGTGCGGCGAAGAAAGTTTCGGCACCGGTTCCGATCACATCCGCGAGAAAGACGGGCTCTGGGCGGTACTTCTTTGGTTGAATATCATCGCGCAACGCAATAAGAACGTTAAGGAAATAATGAAAGATCATTGGCGTGAATACGGGCGCAACTATTATTCGCGTCATGACTATGACGCCTTGCCCGTGGTTCAGGCCGAAGCCGTCATGGCGCGGGTGCGCGACCAGATCGGCAGATTGGCCGGCCGCACCGTCGCCGGTCTCACCGTGGCAGCCGCGGATGAATTTGCCTACACGGATCCAACCGATGGGTCGGTGTCACGGGGGCAGGGGCTGCGGATCATCCTGAAGGACGGCGGCCGGATCGTGTTTCGCCTGTCGGGAACCGGCACCGAGGGCGCTACGTTGCGGCTCTATCTCGAACGATACGAGAGCGGGCCGGAAGAACTGGATCTCGACGTGCAGAAGGCGCTGGCGCCAATCGCCGCCGCCGCCGCGGAACTGGCCGGGATCGCGGAAATCACCGGCCGGACCGGGCCTGATGTGGTGACCTGAGCCATGCCCGGAATTTCCGATGCGTGACGCACTGCACATGCCCGAAAGCGTCGGGCCGGTGCCATGGTGCCGGCTGCGGTTTCTGACAGGCATCAAACTCCGATAAGCAGAATTATGTCAAATAAACTGCCATGTCCCGCGATGCGCTGGACGCACCCCCCGGATTCGCGTTAGAGCAGTCGCGAACCACAGCAACAAGAGACAGACGCATGGCCTTCGACCGCGCGATCAAGATCGCTCCTTCCATTCTGTCCGCCGATTTCGCCAATTTTGGCGCCGAGATCCGTGCCATCGAAGATCAGGGATGCGACTGGGTGCATGTGGATGTCATGGACGGGCATTTCGTGCCGAACCTGACCTTCGGCCCGGCCATGTGCAAGGCGATCCGGCCGCATATCAGGACGGTCATGGATGTGCATCTGATGATCGCGCCGGTCGATCCCTATATCGAGGCCTATGCCGAGGCGGGCGCCGATGTCATTACCGCCCATCTCGAGGCTGGCCCGCATATTCACCGCACCTTGCAGGCCATTCGCGGCGCCGGGGCCAAGGCCGGCGTGGCGCTCACCCCGGCGACCCCGGCATCGGCCATAGCGCATTTGGCGGACATGATCGACCTGGTTTGCGTGATGACCGTCAATCCCGGCTTCGGAGGTCAGAAATTCATTCATTCCCAGATAGATAAAGTACGAACCTTGCGTGAATTCATCGGCGATCGTCCGATCCATATCGAGATCGACGGTGGCGTGACCCCAACCACCGCACCGCTGGTCAGCGCGGCGGGCGCCGATGTCCTGGTTGCCGGTTCCAGCGTTTTTTCGGGCGGGTCCGTTTCCGACCCGGACATCTATGGCCGCAACATCGCAACCCTGCGCCGCGCCGCGCAAACAGCATAGGAGCCCGGCATGGCCGTATCGCCCCCGATTTGCGACTTTGGCTGGAAAGCCCCCGCGTTCACCCTGCCCGGCACCGATGGCCGCGACTGGTCGCTGGCCGATATCGCCGGCCCCAAGGGCACCTTGATCATGTTCATCTGCAACCACTGTCCCTACGTCAAATCGGTTATCGACCGCATCGTCAGCGACGCCTCTGAATTGCAAGCCATCGGCATCGGTGTCGCGGCCATTTGTGCCAATGACGCCGGCGAATATCCCGAAGACGGGTTCGACAACATGCGCCGCGAAGCCCTCCGCCACGGGTTTTGCTTTCCCTATCTTCATGACGAAACTCAAGCTGTCGCAAAGGCTTACGGTGCGGTCTGCACACCGGATTTTTTCGGCTTTGATGCCCGGCTGGGCCTGCAATACCGCGGCCGGCTTGATGCATCGGGCCGGCAGGCGGTGCCAGGTGCGCGGCGCGAGCTTGTCGAGGCGATGCGCCAGGTCGCCGATACCGGCAAGGGACCGGCCGGGCAGGTGGCCTCGATGGGATGTTCGATCAAGTGGAAAGCCGCGTGAGCGTGGCCCCTGCCCCGGCGATCATCTTCGATCTCGATGGGACCTTGATCGACAGCGTGCCCGATCTGATGGCTGCCGTGAACCGGATGCTGGCCCGAGAGGGTCTGGCGCCGATGGAGCGGGCCGAGATTCAAAGCTATGTCGGCAACGGCGCGCCGGTGCTGGTTGAACGGGTGATGACGGCCAGAGGGCTCGATCCGACCCGCCACAGCGATCTGACGCGGCAGATGGTGACCGATTACACCGGCAGATCGGCTGAATTGACGCGGCCCTATCCGAATGTGCGCGATACACTGGCCTTGCTGCGCGGCAAGGGCCATCGGTTGGGGATTTGCACCAACAAGCCCGGTGGCGCGACGGCCTCGGTGCTGGCGGCGCTGAGGCTCGACGGGTATTTCGATTGCGTGACCGCGGGCGACACCCTGCCGGTCAAGAAGCCGCACCCTGCCCCGCTTCATGCGACGCGCGAGGCGCTGAAGGCAGCGACCTGCCTGTACGTCGGCGACAGTGAGGTCGATGCGGATTGCGCCGCCGCGGCGGGTATAAGGTTCGCGCTTTACAGCGAAGGCTACCTGCGGGTGCCCAAGGCGCAGATCCGCTTCGACGCCGAATTCGACGATTTCGCGCAACTGCCGGCGATTGTCGCGCGGCTGTTCTGACGGCACCGGGGGGCGGCCCTTCGCGTGCCGTCATGGCGGGAATTTACATTCACTTATTGAAATACGATTGCCAGAATGCCCATGCACGAGGACAATGCCCGTCGTAAAGCTGACCTGCCCGCACCTTTCAAGGCACGAGGATAGAAGATGAACTCCACCGTTCAAAAACCGGATATAAAAGGTTTTTTCGACGAATCTACAAATACCGCCACTTTCGTCGTCAAGGATCCCGGCAGCGCATCCTGCGCGATTGTCGATTCGGTTCTGGATTTCGACTATGCGTCGGGCCGCACGGATACCAGATCCGCCGACCGCGTAGCCGATCATATCGAGGCTGCATGCCTGACGGTCGAGTGGATTCTCGAAACCCATGTGCACGCCGATCATCTGTCAGCGGCGCCCTATCTGCAACAACGTCTTGGCGGCAAGATCGGTATCGGCGAACGGATCACCTATGTTCAGGACACTTTCGGCAAGATCTTCAACGAAGGTACGGAATTTCAGCGTGACGGATCGCAGTTCGACCGGCTTTTCCGCGATGGCGACAGTTTCGCGATCGGCGGGCTGGACGGCAACGTACTGCATACACCGGGCCACACGCCCGCGTGCATGACCTATGTGATCGGCGATGCGGCCTTTGTGGGCGATACGCTCTTCATGCCCGATTTCGGTACGGCACGATGCGATTTTCCGGGCGGTTCGGCGGCCGATCTTTACCATTCGATCCAGAAGATACTTTCCCTGCCGGACGAGACGCGAATATTCGTCTGCCACGATTACAAGGCGCCGGGGCGCGATGAATTCGCCTGGGAAAGCACCGTTGCCGAGGAAAAAGCCCGCAATGTTCATGTCGGCGGCGGAACATCTGCCGATGAATTCGTCGCCATGCGTCAGGCGCGCGACGCGACGCTGGCGATGCCGCGGCTGATCATCCCGTCGTTGCAGGTCAACATGCGTGCAGGCCAGATGCCGCAGCCCGACGACGCGGGCAAGACCTTTCTGAAGGTCCCGGTCAACGGGCTCTGAGGACAGCCCCGCCCCTTGCCACCGCAAACGCGATGCCAGCCGATTGCACCTTCCCGGATTAATCGCGATACTGGCCGGGCAGCGCAGGAAAGCGCAGGAAAGCATCGCCATGACCCAGCCCGGATCCCCCGCCGCCCGGCCGGTTCCCTTTGTCGGGGACATCACCGACTATCTCGTGAACGGCGCCCCGGATGAAATCCGCAGGGCGATCGAAGGCAGCAGGAAAAGGCACATCCTGTCGGAATCCTATCCTTACCGGCGGGTGATGAAAAAGGACGATTACAAAAGGCGGATGGATGCGCTCCAGGTGGAACTGGTCAAGATGCTCTTTGATCTGCGTCAGACCGGCAAGAGGCTGACGGTTCTTTTCGAAGGCCGCGACGCCGCCGGCAAGGGCGGCGCCATCGAAAGGATGCGCGAAAACCTCAACCCGCGCACCGCCTATATCGTCGCCTTGCCCAAACCCACCGAACGCGAGGCAAGCCAATGGTATTTCCAGCGCTATATCGACTGGCTGCCCGCTGGCGGCGAAGTGGCGTTGTTCGACCGGTCGTGGTACAACCGCGGCGTGGTCGAGCATGTGTTCGGCTTTTGCACTCCCGATCAGCGGCGGCTGTTCTTTGGCCAGTTGCCCGACTTTGAAAAGATGATCGTGGATGAAGGCGTGACATTGGTGAAGCTGTGGTTGAATATCGGCCGGGCCGAACAGTTGCGGCGTTTTCTGAAACGTGAAAAAGACCCGCTAAAGCAATGGAAACTAAGCTGGATCGACGTTGAAGGTCTAAAAAAATGGGATCAATATACCAGTGCCATCGTCGAAACGCTGGAGCTGACGCATAGCGGGCATGCCCCCTGGACGGTGATCCGCGCAGACGACAAGGCGCGCGCCCGCATCGCGGCCATTCAGACGGTTCTTCATGCCGTCGACTACGCCGGCAAGGACATCGGAAAGATCGGCAAACCCGATGCGGCCATCTGCGGAGGTCCGGGTCTGCTCGATGGCTAAGCAGGGGTATCATCACGGCAATCTGCGTCAGGCGCTGGTCGAGGCGGCGCTGACCTTGATCGAATCGCAGGGCCCGCAGGGCTTCACCCTGTCGGATGCCGCCAAGTCGGCAGGTGTCACCCCGGCCGCCGTATACCGTCATTTTGCCGGGCGCGAGGATCTGATCGGAGAGTGCGCCCGCCAGGGGTTCGAGATTTTCGCCGATCTGATGGATCATGCCTATGACGACGGCAAGCCGACGGCGCTGCGCGCGTTCGAGGCGACGGGGCGCGCCTATCTGGCCTTCGCCCGCAGGTTTCCCGGCCATTACATGGCCATGTTCGAAAGCGGCATTTCGCTGAACGCCCACCCCGATCTGGCCCGCGCCGCCGAGCGGGCGCGTGCGGTGTTCAACCGCGCCGCTGACGCCCTGTCAAAACATATCCCCGCCGACAAACGCCCGCCCGCCTCGATGTTTTCGGCGCATGTCTGGGCGATGAGCCATGGCGTGGTCGAGCTTTATACCCGCAGCGCACCCGGTGCGCGCGCGCCTTTCCCGCCCGAGGAACTGCTCGAAACCGGGATCGGCATCTATCTGCGCGGGCTGGGCCTTGTGCCCGCGGATGCCTGATGTTCTGGCCGACGCGGCTGTGTCGCGCGAAATCCCCCTTGCGGAAGGTTTCATCGGCGGATTAGTCAGGCGTATGGAAGTCATCACCCCCCTGCCCGATTATGCGCACCGCGCGCGGCGCAATGTCGTCGTGCTGATTCTCGCGCAGGCGATGCTGGGCTCGCAGATGCCGATGATCTTCATCATCGGCGGGCTGGCCGGGCAGTCGCTGGCCCCCAGCCCCTGCTGGGCCACATTGCCGATTTCCCTGATCGTGCTGGGATCGATGATCAGCGCCACGCCGATGTCGGCCCTGATGCAGCGCTATGGCCGCCGTGCCGGGTTCTGGTGCGGCACCTGCGGCGGTGCGGCCGGGGCGGGTGTCGGGGCGCTCGGCCTTTATCATGGCTCGTTCCCGGTGTTTCTGGCCGGCTCGCTGATCACCGGTATCTATATGTCTGCCCAGGGGTTCTACCGCTTTGCCGCGACCGATACCGCGCCGGAGGATTTCCGGCCCAAGGCGATTTCCTGGGTCATGGCGGGTGGGCTGGTGTCGGCCATCATCGGGCCGCAACTGGTCAAGGTGACGGCCGATGCCACCGCGGTCACATTCATGGGCACCTATCTCGTCGTCGCGGTTCTCAATATCGTCGGCGCAGGGCTTTTCCTGTTTCTCGACATCCCGCGCCCCCGCCGGCCGGAAAAGGATACGCCACAAGGGCGCAGCCGCGGCCAGTTGCTGGCCGATCCGACCATCCGTGTGGCGATCATCTGTGCGATGGTCAGCTATGCGCTGATGAATCTCGTCATGACCTCGACGCCGCTGGCGGTGGTGGGATGCGGCTATCAAAAGGCCAATGCCGCCGATGTCGTCTCGGCGCATGTCCTGGCGATGTTCATCCCGTCGTTTTTCACGGGCCACCTGATCGCCCGCTTCGGGGCGGTGCGGATCGTCGGCGCGGGGCTGGCGATCCTGCTGGCGGCGGGGGCGGTG
This sequence comes from Paracoccaceae bacterium, assembly GCA_020446815.1. Taxonomy (GTDB): domain Bacteria; phylum Pseudomonadota; class Alphaproteobacteria; order Rhodobacterales; family Rhodobacteraceae; genus Albidovulum. Next base: position 57,649 of record JAGRDY010000014.1, on the reverse strand, counting down.
GCGCTCTCGGGTGTGGCGCTGGAGCAGTTTTTCGGGGCGCTGATCCTTCTGGGCCTGGGCTGGAACTTCGGCTTCATCGGCGCCACCACGCTGCTGGCCTCGGCCCATGCGCCCGAGGAACGGGGCCGCATCCAGGGCATCAACGATCTTTGCGTCTTCGGCGGTGTCACGGTTGCGTCATTCGCCTCGGGCGGGTTGATGAACTGTTCGGGCACCAGCGTGATCGCCGGCTGGAATGCGGTCAACCTTGCCATGCTGCCGCTTCTGGTGCTTGCCGGCGGATCGCTGATCTGGCTGTCGCTGCGGGCTAGGGCCTGACACGCTTCGGGAAAATCCTGAATCAATTCGTCGCGGTCTCTCCCTTCGGCCGAAGACAACAAGCGACATCTGTTGCTTCAATGGAAAGCCGAAGCGCGATAGCCGCGGCATCTGGCAGATCACATGATCAGTAACCGCTTACCGCATAAACCGTGCCCTTCCAGGGGGCCGCATCCTTTTGATCAACAGCCGTGACATACATGGTCTTGCCATCCGCACTGAAGGTCAGGTTCGGCGCCGCAGCGGACGGCACGTCGATCTCCTTTATCAGCGCGCCCGTTTCGGGGTCGAGCACCACAATCCGGCCGATGCTGTAGAGGCCGACATAGAGGTTCCCGTCGGGGCCCAACTTGATACCGTCGGGTTCTCCGTCATAGGCTTGACCGATATCGCCCATGCGCACGAACAGGCTGCGTTGGCCCAGGGTGCCGTCGGGGTTGACCGCGAACCTGATGATCCGGTTGGCATAGGTCTCGTTGACAAACAACGTGCTTGCGTCGGCCGACAGCACCAGGCCGTTTGGGTAGTGCAGATCATCGGCTACGATCGTAACGCTGCCGTCCGGGGACATGTGCCCGATCTTCCCTACAATCGGTGCGCTTTCCCAACCGCCGGACAGGCTGAAATATGCCCCACCCTTGCCGTCCAGCGCAATGTCGTTCGGCCCCATCATCGGTGTCCCGGAAGAATCGGCAGTCACGTTCTTCACGGTCTGCCCGTTCTTGTCGACGAGGATCATCGAATTGTTGTCGTAACCGGTCACCAGAAAGCCGTCGCCAAACTTCGCGATCGCGCTCGGCCCGGACCCTTCCTGCATCCAGAATTCACTAAGCGAATTGCCATCGAACTCGGTTACCTTGCCTGCACCGTATTCGACAAAGTACAGGTTTCCGTCGACCATGATCGGCCCTTCGGGAAAGAGCGCATGATCGTCGACAACCGTTATATCAAGCGCAAGTGCCGGTCCGGCAATTGCCAGAAGCGAACAAAAACAGGCGATTTTTCGCATGAGTATCCCTCCACACATGGGCGCTGAAGTCGCCCCGCTTGCAATGGCCTAGATTCCGCTGCGGCCTCTGAAATGGCCGCAATCTTCGTGACAGATGAGCCTGATGGCAGCTCTTTTGCATTCACTCGTAGCACGATTGTCACAGGCCATACCGTCAGATCGCGACACCGGCTGGGGTCAAGGTGGCACTCCTCTCCCATGAGCAGTCCGGCACCCTACCAGGTACCGCGCAGCACCGTCCAGACGAGGCTGGCGCGCCGGGACAGTTCGCCGGGGCCGAGCGTGCCGTTTGCGACGCGCGACGGGTCGGCCAGGGCCATGGCGAGCGTGCGCCGCGCCTGCCAGCCGGGCCACAGCGCGGGATGCGCGAACGCCGGCACCAGATGCCGGTCGCGGCGTGCCGCGGCGATCCGGTCGAGGGCGTTGCGGGCAAGGCGCCCGATCGCCGCGGGCGATGTGTCCGGCAGGGGCTGGCGGCCAAGGGCCGTCAGGGCGGGAACCGCGCGAAACCATGCGGCCAGCCCTGCGGCCGCACCGAATGCGCGCACCGGTTCCTCGGCGGATCGGGGCGCATCGAGCAGCCGCGCGGCCGCCCACATCAGCGTGCCCGCCGTTTCGTCGAGATGGGCGCCAAGCGCAGCCGCATCTGCGAAGGGGTCGCGCCACACCTCCCAGCGGCGGGCCTCGGCCATCCGCACGAGCAGCGGCGCCAGCCCCTCGGTGGCGGCGATCAGCGGTGCGAGGCCGTCGGTCACCTCATGGCCCGGCCGCAAGGTACCCCGCCCCATCGCCTCGACGGTGTCGATCCACCATTGCAGGCGCATCTCCGCGACCATCGGTTCGGACGACGCCCAGGGGGCGCGGGCGATTTCCAGATTGTAGGCATAAAGCGGCCAGAGCCTGGGGCGCAGCGGCATCGGCGCAGCCATGACGGTCAGGAACCGGTCCGGGTCGCCCGCCTCGACCAGGGGCGCGCAGGCGGTGGCATTCATGCCGGACTTGCCCCGTCGCGGATCAGCTTCCAGGTGATCGCGTCGAGAAGCGCTTCGAAACTCGCGTCGACGATATTGGGCGACACGCCGACGGTCGACCAGCGTCGGCCCTGGCCGTCCTCGCTGTCGATGATGACACGGGTTACGGCTTCGGTGCCGCCCTGGGTGATGCGCACCTTGAAATCCACCAGCCGCAGGTCGTCGATCACCGCCTGATAGGGGCCGAGATCCTTGGCCAATGCCTTGGCCAGGGCGTTGACCGGGCCTCGGTCGGAGCCGGTTTCATCCATGCTTTCGCTGACCGACAGCATCTTTTGGCCGCCGATCTTGACCACCACCACCGCCTCGGACAAGCTGACCGTCCGGTCGTACTTGTTCTTGCGCCGCTCGACCGTCACCCGGTAGCGCTTGACTTCGAAAAACTGCGGCAAGAGTCCCAGTTCCCGCCGCGCCAGCAGCTCGAAAGACGCCTGCGCCCCGTCATAGGCATAGCCCATGTCCTCGCGGCTCTTGATCACATCGAGGATGCGCGCCAGTGCCGGGTCTTTCGGGTCGGCGACGATCCCGGCGGCGGCAAGGCGGGCACGCAGGTTCGATTGCCCGGCCTGGTTGGACATCGGAACGATGCGTTCGTTACCCACCTTCGCGGGGTCGATATGTTCGTAGGTTGCCGGGTCCTTGGCGATGGCGCTGGCGTGAAGCCCGGCCTTGTGCGCGAAAGCGGAGGCGCCGACATAGGCGGCCGCGCGCAGGGGCACACGGTTGAGGATATCGTCGAGCATCCGGCTGGTGCGGGTCAGGTTCTGCAATGCCTGTGCGGTGACGCCGGTCTGAAAGCGGCTGGCGTAGGGCTCTTTTAGCAGGAGCGTCGGGATCAGCGCGGTAAGGTTGGCGTTGCCGCAGCGTTCGCCGAGCCCGTTCAGCGTGCCCTGGATCTGGCGCGCCCCGGCATCGACGGCGGCAAGCGATCCGGCGACGGCGTTTTCGGTGTCGTCATGGGTGTGGATGCCCAGATGGCCGCCGGGTATGCCGGCGGCGATCACCGCGCCCGTCACCCGGCCGATCTCGGCGGGCAGCGTGCCGCCATTGGTGTCGCAAAGCACGATCCAGCGCGCCCCGGCATCATGGGCGGCGCGCAGGCATTTCAGGGCATAATCCGGGTTGGCGCGATAGCCGTCGAAGAAATGTTCCGCGTCGAACAGCACCTCGCGCCCCGCCTGCGCCGCATGGGCGATGCTCTGGCCGATGAGGTCGACGTTTTCGGCCAGCCCAATGCCGAGCGCGGTGGTGACATGGAAGGGATGGGTCTTGCCGACAAGGCAGACCGCCGGGGTGCCGGCGTTCATCACGGCGGCCAGCACCTCGTCATTCGCGGCGCTGCGCCCCGAACGCTTGGTCATGCCGAAGGCGGTAAAGCGCGCGCGCGTCGCGGGCGGGGCGGCGAAGAATTCGCTGTCGGTCGGGTTGGCGCCGGGCCAGCCGCCTTCGATGTAATCGACCCCGAGCGCGTCGAGCGCGGCGGCGATCTGGTGCTTTTCGGCGGTCGAGAACTGCACGCCCTGGGTTTGCTGACCGTCGCGCAGCGTGGTGTCATAGAGATAAAGGCGTTCGCGTTTCATGGCGCGAATCCGGCGTCTGGCATCTGTCGGGTATCCGTAGGGCATCCGTCCCGACAGCGTCGGGACAGGCGATGGGGTGCTCCGGGGCTGGCCGGGCGGCGGCGGATCGGGCCGGGGGCGGCGATGCGCATCCCCCCGCCCGGTTCGCTTGCGAGCCGGGCAGCGCCCGACCCGCCCCCAAGGGCGCGCGCTTCACGCCCACCCGCGGGCCGGGCGCCGCCCTGTGACCGGTGTAGTCTATCCCGGAGGCTCATTTCAGCGCCTCCAGCTTGGCGGGGTCGAAGTCGGGTGTTAGCACGCGCTTAACACCGTCCTGTCCGATCATCACCTGCACGCCGGCATCCACCAGAGATGCCTTTATCGCATCCGCCCTCACCCAGTCCTTTGCAGCTCGCGCGTCTTCGAGTCGCTGGGTCAAACGATCCAAGAGAGCGGTCGTTTCAAAAGCGGCCTCAATCGCGATCCGCACACCGTCACGCCAGTCTTCCCCTATTCCGAGCAGTTCCAGCGTGCCGAGGAATCGCGCGGCGAGTTCTTTCCGTTCATTCCCGCTCGCAGTTTCCACAGCTCTCGCATGCGCATGCAACCGCGTGATGGCGAGCGATGTATTCAGATCATCTGAGAGTGCATCGACGACGTCGAGGTGAGGACGGCGCGAGCGCTCCGCCTTGTCCGTAAGCTCCTGCCAGTGTGCGAGAGTTTTCCGCGCCGCCTTCGCCTTCGCCTCCGTCCAGTCCATCGGCTTGGAATAATGCGTCGACAGCATCACGAACCGGATCACCTCGCCCGGAAAGCCCTGATCCAGCAAATCGCGCACAGTGAAGAAATTGCCCAAGCTCTTGGACATCTTGCGGCCCTCGACCTGCAACATCTCGTTATGCATCCAGACGCGCGCGAATTCGCCCTCCGGGTGCGCGCAGGCCGATTGGGCGATCTCGTTTTCATGATGCGGGAACTGCAGGTCGATGCCGCCGCCATGGATGTCGAAGCTCGCGCCCAGAAGTTCATGCGCCATGGCCGAGCATTCGATGTGCCAGCCGGGCCGCCCCCGGCCCCAGGGGCTGTCCCAGCCCGGCAGGTCGGCGTCGGAGGGCTTCCACAGGACGAAGTCCATCGGATCCTCCTTGAAGGGCGCGACCTCGACCCTGGCGCCCGCGATCATGTCGTCGACGGAGCGGCCCGAAAGCGCGCCGTAAGCCTCGTAGCTGCGCACGCGAAACAATACATGGCCCTTTTTGGCATAGGCGTGGCCCTTCCCGATCAGGTCGGAAATCATCGCGATCATCTGGCCGATATATTCGGTCGCGCGCGGCTCGTGGTCGGGCACCAGATTGCCGAGCGCGGCCATGTCGGCGTGATACCAGGCGATGGTTTCGTCGGTGCGCTCGCGGATCAGCTCCTCGAGCGGGCGCGCATCCCCGGCATCCTTGCGGCGCTGCGCCTCGGCGTTGATCTTGTCGTCAACGTCAGTGAAATTGCGCACATAGGTGACGTGTTCGCCCCCGTAAAGGTGGCGCAACAGCCGGTAGAGCACGTCGAAGACGATCACCGGGCGCGCATTGCCCAGATGCGCGCGGTCGTAAACCGTGGGGCCGCAAACATACATGCGGACATTATTCGGGTCGATCGGTTCGAACGGTTCTTTTTGGCGGGTCTTGCTGTTGGTCAGCGTGATCTTGGTCATGCCTCGTTCCTTCGCGCGCGCATCCCGGCGGCGGGCTTAGCAGTCTCTCGCTTCGATGAAAACAGCTAGAACGGCCCGCCGGATTGAATCAGCCGGTAATGCAGATGATGCAGATGCTGCCGTTCGTCTTCATGGTGCCGTCATAGACCATCACCGGCACCCTGCCAAGCCCCCGGGCCGCGGCATTCAGGCGCCGATGCGGATGAAGGTTTCCCGCGGGTCGGGGCCGAGGCCCAGCCAACCGGCGATGACCTTTTGCAGATGCCGGCTGATATGCAGCTTCTGGCTTTCGCCGCGCGCCCGCGCCGCGACCATCTCGGCGCCGCTGAGCGCCGGTGCCGCCGCGTTGACGAGCGTCGGGCCGGCGAGAATTTCGCCGCTGTTCGCGTCGAGAACGGAAATGGTGAAGATCACGTCATGCACACCGGATTTGATGTTCAGCGCCTCGGCCTTGAAGGTCAGCGCATGAAACCGCGCCAGCACGATCTTCAGCCGGACCGCCCTTTTGCCGTGCATGTCCGCCGCCGCGGCGCGGGCGGCATCGGCGACGATCGTGGCCACCTGCGCCTTGCGGTCGCCCGGCGGGTCTTCGCGCCAGACGATATCGGCGCGCGGCAGGTAGGTATCGGCCTCGGAAACGACAAGCTCGTCCGGCACCGTGACATCGACACCGGCCAGTTTCCACTCTGCCGCGGCATCCGCCGCGACCGGGTGATCGTAGCTGGTTGCAAACCGCGCGCCGCACCCCGCCAGAACGATCGTCGCGAGCATCAACAGAACGCAGATGGCGGCGGCTGGATAACGCATTGCAAACTCCTTGCTTTCTGCCTGCCTGACTGAAGCCGCTTGTTTCCTTGTGCAAATGTACCGGATATTGCGGAAATAGGAGAAAAAACGCCCTTTGCGGCGCAATTTCCGGGGCAGACGGGGGATTGCGCGGCCCAGGCGCGGAGTTTGTGCAACACTCTGGCCAATATGCTGCCGGCCGGAGTATCGTTTGCCCGGCGGTCGGCCCGCGCCCCTGGCGCCGGTGCGGATGAGGTAGCGGGCGCGGGGACGATGGCGGGGCAAGGCCGCGGGCATGTCGAAAGGAGCGGCGATGGGCGGGATTGACGGTCTGGCCGGCTGCGCCGGGATCGCCCCCGGCGAACGCACGCCGGGGCGCGGATATCTCAACGGCGAGGTGATCCGGGCTGACGGCGCGCCTGGGATACGCTGATGCCCAGACAGAACCGCGTCACCCCCGATGGACGGATCGTCGCCGACCCGGCGCGCGGGCTTTTCATGGGCAACCGGGGCATTCTGCACGACCGCGACGGCAGGTTGGGCCGGGCGCTATGGCGGCACAAGGCGTGGATATGCTGTGCGCTGTCATTCAGGGGGCGGCGGCTGGCGCTGGCGGCGCCGGGGCATTACACGCAGCTGTTCTTTCTTGACGAGGCGGTCGCGCTGGCCGCGGGCCACCGGCCCTGCGCCGAATGCCGCCGCGCCGATTACCACCGGTTTCGCGACGCCTGGGGCGCGGCGGGGCTTGGCCTGGCCGCCCGCGCGCCGGAAATCGACGCGGTGCTGCACCGCCATCGCGTCACCGCGAAGACGCGCCGCCAGGCGACCCACCTTGCCGATATCGCGGGTCTGCCGGACGGGTGTTTCATTCGTCACGGCACCCGCCCGGCCCTTGTCCTGGGCTCCGGCCTTCTGCCGTTTTCCATGTCGGGCTATCTGCCCCCGAGGCCGCGGCCGGAGGCAGGCGGGGTCACGGTCCTGACCCCTGCCCCGCTGGTGGCGGTGCTGGCGGCAGGCTACCGCCCGCAACTGCACGCTTCGGCGGGCTGACATGCCCGGCCATGCCCCTCCGCGCAGGCGTGTGGGGGCCGCGCCGCGGGGCATATCGGGGCGGGTGTTGCGAAACGCTGTTGTCGCGGCACGCGCCCAACCGTTTACGAGCCGAACCCGATACCCAGCCTGTCCATCAGGCGCAGCATCAGCGAGCGATGGCCGGTGCGGTCCTCGCGCGCCAGATCGGCCTGCGCCCAGCCGATCGCGAGGCTGCGCAGGGGTTCGGGGGGAAACGGCACGGGCCGGCTGCGGATCATCCGCAGGCCGGTGCGTTCGGTTTGCACCCCGTCCAGCAGATCGAGCATCGAAAGCGCGGCGAATCTGGTGGCCGTGACGCCTTGCCCGGTGAAGCCGAGCGCATAGGCCAGCCGCCCGCCGAACGCGGTGCCGCTAAAAAAGGTCAGCCGCGCCGAAGTGTCGATAACGCCGCCCCAGGCGTGGCTGAACCGCACCTCCGACAGGCTTGGAAAGGTTGCCGTGAAGGTTTCTTCAAGCTTGGCGTAGGTTTCGTTGCGGTGCAGAAGTTCCGCATCGCGTCTTGCGCCGAAGTGATAGATCGCATCATAGCCGCCCCACAGAATGCGGTTGTCGGCGGTCTTGCGCGAATAGTGGAACTGGTTGCCGCAATCGGCCACACCGTGGCGGCCGCGCCAGCCGATCGCGGCCAGCTGCGCCTCTGACAGCGGCTCGGTCATGATGGAATAGTCATAGATCGGAACGATGGCGCGGCGCAGGCGGGCCAGCAGCGGCAGATCGGCATTGGTGGCCAGGATCGCCCGGCGCGCATGAAGCGCGCCTTCGTTAAGGACAAGCCGCAGGTCGGGGCCGTCGTTGCGAATTGCGGTCACCTTGCTGTTTTCATGAATGGCGATGCCTTGCGCCAGACAGGCCCGTGCCAGACCGTGGACCAGCCTGGCCGGGTTCACAAAGGCATAGTTTTCCTCGAAAAGCCCGACCGGATAGCGTGCGGAATCGAGGCGGGCGGCAAGTTCGGGGCGCTTCAGGATGGCGGTTTCGACCCCGAAACGCGCATAGCTCGCCTGCATCGCGTGCAGGCCCTCGATCTGCCAGCGGGTCTGCGCCACGTTAAGCTTGCCGGTACGCTCGAATTCGGCGTCGATACCGTAGGCGCGGATGTCGGCCTCCATTTCATCGAGGTTTTCGCGCCCCAGGCGGACCAGATCTTGCGCCTCGTCCGGCCAGCGGCCGGCCGCATTCGTCACCCCGTGCGAGATCGACGGCGCGGCAAAGCCGCCGCTGCGCCCGCTGGCGGCATCGGCCAGCCGGCGCGCGTCCAGCACGACGATACGGGCGCCGGGGTGGCGTTCGCGGGCCTTCAGCGCCGACCAGAGCCCCGTGAAACCGGCGCCGATGATCGCCAGATCACAGCGAAGGCTGCCCGACAGGGGTGGCAATTCGGGCCGTCGGGCGACGGTTTCGGGCCAGAAGGGCGCGAATCTGGTCGTTGCGAAGCGATGCGAAAGCCGCGTCATCGCCGGGCGCCCCGGGCCTTGCGGGGCTTTCGGGCCTTGCGCGGCTTCGGCGCCCGGTCCGGTGCTGCACGCCCGCCTTGCGGATCAATGCCCGGCACCGCCGCGCGACAGGCACTCTCACCATAAGGTTCTGTTTTCATGAGATCATCCCCGGCACGAACCGATCAGACGTGCTTGCGCCCGCCGGCATCGAGAAACCAGTCGTCCGGGTAGGGATACCACCAGTCGGCCTCTTTCGCGACGGGGTCGAGGATCACCATCTTGGGTTTTCGGAAGGCATCGAGACCGGCGCGGCCAAGCGCGCGACCGAGCCCGGATTTCTTAACCCCGCCAAATGGCAGGGCATCGTTGTCGACCAGCGGGTTGTTGACCCAGATCATCCCCGCCTCGAGCGTATCGACCGCGCGGTGCGCCTCGCCGAGGTCGCGGGTAAAGACCGCCGCGCCGAGCCCGAAGGCGGATTGATTGGCAAGTGCAAGGCCTTCGTCGAACGAACCGACGCGCAGGACAGCGACGACCGGGCCGAAAATCTCGTGTTCGAACAGCCCCATGTCCTGGGTCACATCGGTAACGACGGTGGGCTCCACGAACCAGCCTTGCGGCTGACCGGCGGGCACCCCGCCGCCAAGGGCGATGGTGGCCCCGGCGGCGCGGGCCTTGTCGATCCAGCCCAGAACCCGGTCACGGGCGGCTTCGGACACCAGGGGGCCGATTTCGGCAATCCCCAGCCCGTTGCCGAGGCGCAGCCGGCGGGTGCGCGCGATCAGCGCCGCGACGAATGCGTCATGGACCGCATCCTCGACATAGATCCGTTCGGTCGAGGTGCAGACCTGGCCCGATTGCAGGAAAGCGGCGGTCACGGCGGCCGCGGCGGCCACATTGACATCGGCATGTCGGGACACCACCAGAGGGTCGCTGCCGCCGCCTTCGATCACGCAGGGCTTCATCCGGGCCGCGCTTTGCATGGCGATGCGGCGGCCCACTTCGGCCGAGCCGGTAAAGGCGATGGCATGGGTTCTGGGGCTGTCGACCAGCCGCGCGCCCAATTCGGCGCCGCCGCCCACACAGGCGATCAGACCCGCCGGCAGCGCGTCAAAGAAGCGCATGAACATCAGCGTGCAGATCGTCCCGACGGGCGACGCCTTCAACACGGCGCCGTTGCCCGCCGCCAGCGACGCGGCGATGGTCCAGCACCCGAGGATGAGCGGAAAGTTATAGGGCACGATATGCACCGACACACCATGCGGCGCATAGGTCTGATACTGGAACGAACCGGGCTGCATCGGCCCGGCGATCCGGCCCGCATCATCGCGGGCCATTTCGGCAAAGTAGCGAAACACCGGCGGGATGTTGGCGATTTCGCCGATGGCTTCGGGGTAAGGCTTGCCCACCTCGCGCGACATCATGATGGCGATTTCGGTCATGTCGGCCCTTTCCATCGCGTCGGCGACACGATGCAGCAGGCCCGCGCGGGTCTTGCAATCCGTCGCGGCCCATCTTTTCTGGGCTTCATTGACGCGATCGAGCATCTCGTCGACCTGATCGGCGGTCGGTTCGCGATAATGGCCGACCGTTTCAAGCGTCGCCGGGTCGATGACCTCGTGGCGCGGCCCGTTTGCCGGAAGAAATTCCGGCGCCAGATAGAACGAACAGGAAGGTGTCTCAGTCATCGGAAGTTCCAGTGGTGGTGGGGCGAAGGGTTTCATGGAGCGCGCCGGCGGTCGCGACCCAGCCGGGCAGCGCCTGATCGAGGAAGGCCGCGACATCGCCCAGCCCGGCATCGGCAAGTGCGGTGCGGAACTGGCGCAGCACACGCGGAAGATAGGCCAGATAGCGCGGCTTGGCGTCGCGCCGGCACAGCCGCACAAAGACGCCGAGGATGCGCGCGTGACGTTGCGCGGCCAGCAGGTGATAGCGTTCGCGGATTGCCCTGGCGCCCCCCTGCGCGGCCGGCGCGTTGTCGCAATAATAGCGCAGAAGCCGCGCTTCGAGACCTTCGGCCAGATCACGGCGCGCATCCTGCAACAGCGACGCCAGATCGTATTCGCAGGGGCCCAGGATGGCATCCTGGAAATCCAGCAGCCCGCAGCGCGCCTCGGCCTGGCGATCCCCGAGCAGCATCAGGTTGTCGATGTGGAAATCCCGCAGAACCAGCGTATCGTGGCGCCCGGCCACCGGGGCCAGCGCCGCGCGCCACAGGGCGCGGAAGCGGACGTCGAAACCATTGACATCCAGCCCCGGCGACACGGCGGGCGCGAACCAGCGCGAAAAGATCGACAGTTCGTCGAGATGCACATCCATGTCATAGGCCGGACGGGCGATGCGCCCCCCGCCCGGGTCGCGATGCAACTTCAAGAGCGCATCGACAGCGAGCTTGTAGAGCGCGCCTTCATCGGCGCCGCGCGCCAGACAGCGGGCATAGGTGTCGTCGCCGAAATCCTCGATCAGGGCCAGGCATTCGCCGGGCATGACCGCCAGCACCCGCGGCGCCGACAGGCCCAGGCCGGTCAGGTGACGGGAAATCCGCAGATAGGCGGCAAAGCCCGCCGGATCCTGCCGATCATCCATCAACAGCACACCCCGGCCCGCGACGCGAAAATACCGGCGCGGCGAAGCATCGGCCACGAGCGCATTCAGAACAGCCCCCGTCAACCCGTTTTCATCCAGAAACCGGGTGGCGGCATCAGACAGGCGGTAGCCGCCCGCGACTGTCGGCGACGTGTCGGTCATCGGATCATGTAGACTTTCTTGACCGTTTCATGGACCGTGCAGGTGCCTTTCCAGTCCTGCGGGAAAAAGGCGGCGGTGTCGGGGGTGATCTCGATCACCTCACCGCTCTGGTGCACATAGGTGCAGCGGCCTTCCAGAAAGTGGCAGAATTCGTCACGGGTGACGTGGCATTCCCACTTTCCGGGGGTGCAGATCCACAGCCCGCATTCGCTTTGGCCATCGGGGCCCTTGTGCAGAACCTTGCCCGAGGTGCGGCTTTCGCCCTCGATCATGGTCGGGATCACACCCCAGTCCACCGTATCGGTGATCGCGAGCGGGTTGCGGAAACAGGCGGCTTTCATGGCGCGCTCCTTTTCAGACAAGCATGTAGATGTTGCGCAGGGTTTCGGTGATCTCTGCCGTGCCCTGCCAGCCGGCGGGGAACAACACACAGGTGCCTGCCGCCGCCTCGATCACCTCGTCCGAGCCGTCGCGGCGATAGATGACGCGGCCTGCGACGAAATGGCAGAATTCGTCGCGCGGGACCGAGATGCGCCATGTGCCGGGGGTGCAGACCCAGATGCCGGTTTCGGGGCTGTTGCCCGGCCCCTTGTGCAGAAGCCGCCCCATGGAATGGGACTGCCCGCTGATCATGTCGGGCTGCAGGCCCCAGTCCACCAGATCGTCATAGGTGCTGGCCTTGTGAATGTGAGGCGCGGATGACGCAAGGTTGGTCATGCCCCCTGCTCCGCGACCCGGACCAGCAGCTTTGCCGCTTTTTCCTGCCCGTTCTGCGATTGCATGTGGGCCGAGGTTTCCTTGAGCCTTGCCGCGATGGTCTCGTCATTCAGACAGGCCTCGATCTTCCCGATCAGCTCTTCATCGGTCCAGTCGTAGCGCTCGGACCGGAATCCGTGGCCGGTTTCCTGAACGCGCATGGCGTTGTCGTGGCCGTCCCAGACATAGGACATGATGATCGCGGGCTTGCCGAAAAAGAGGCATTCGGTGAACGAGTTGTTGCCCCCGTGGTGGATCACCGCATCGACCTGCGGGATGACCGACGGTTGTGGAAACCAGCTGTCGATGATCACGTTGCCGGGGATGTCGGTGTAGGCATCCTTGTAGTCGCCCACATTGACCAGCGCGCGGTAGCGCGACTTGCCGATCAGCCCGATCAGGCGTTTGAGCAGTTCGGTGTCGCCCGCGCCCAGCGAGCCGAACGAAATGTAAAGCAGCGGGCCGTCGTTGTTCTTTGCGAAGGCCGGCACCGTGTAGGCGTCGTCCTGACGCACGCAGCCTTCCAGATACTGGTAGCGCGCGGGATCCAGCGGTCTGGCGCGCCGGTATTTCACCTGTTCGGGGTAAAGCAGCAGGTTCAGGAAGGGCGACGCTTCGAAGAACTGCCCCAGCGGATAGGGATCTTCGTTGTTTTCGGTCAGAAACGCGTTGAAATCGTCATGGATGGGCTTGATCACCGCGTTGAACCTGGCGCGAAACGCGGCATGTCCCGCGGTGTCGTTTTCCGACATGCCCGACAGATGCGGCGGAATGGCTTCGTCCTCGATCTCGTTTTCCGAACAGGAAATGATCCGCACCCAGGGAACGCCGTATTGTTTGATCGCCGGGAACAGGATCACGTTGTCGACCGAAATCACGTCGGGCCGGATCGCGGCCAGAATGGCCGGCAGATCCTTTTGCGCCCATTTGGCGCTGTCGACGATCGCCTCCCAGCATTCCTTCACATAATTGTCGATCTGGTCGATCGGGGCCTTGCGGAAGTTGGGGATGTGGCCGTTGATGAAGTCTTCCCAGAACTTGGCCATCTGTTCGGGCGGCATCGGCGCGGAGAGGTTCACCGGATGAGCTTCGAACCCGTAGCCCTTGTAGACATCGACAAAACCGGGGTCCGACAGGAACACCGCCTTGTGGCCCATGCGTTCGACCGCCTGGGCGATCCCGACCGAGTTCAGCGCCGGGCCGAAGGCGGCTTCGGGGAAGAATGCGAAAGTTTTCCGAGCCATTGTCTTACTCCCTGTATTGTGCCGCCTGCCGGCGGAAGCTCTCGTTTGTATCGCAGCCGGTCAGGCCATGAAGATGCGGGTGTCCCTGGCCGCCCAGCCGAGGCTCACCTCGTCGCCCTCGCTCAGCGGATTGCTCTCGGCGTCATGGGCGGTCAGGCGCACCAGGACGGGATCGGGCGACAGATCCGATTTCAGGTGCAGTTGCAGGTCGAGCCCCTGATAGGCCATCGCCACCACCCGCCCCTTCAGGCCGTTGCCGTCCTTCCGCGCACCGATGTGCAGGCGTTCGGGCCGCACCGCGACCACCACCTTATCACCGTCGCGGGCACCCGCGGGGCGGCCCGCCTGGATCAGGCTGCCGTCGAGGGCGCGCACGCCGTCGCGTTGCAGGATGCCGGGCAGGAAATTCATCACGCCGATGAAATCCGCGGCATACCGGCTGTTGGGATGTTCATAGATATCATGCGGGCTGGCGCATTGCAGCAACTTGCCGTCTTTCAGGATGGCCACCCGGTCGGCCATGACGAGCGCTTCTTCCTGATCATGGGTGACGACAATGAAGGTGATGCCGAATTCGTGCTGAATGCGCTTGAGTTCGAGCTGCATGTCGCCGCGCAGCTTCTTGTCGAGCGCGCCCAGTGGCTCGTCGAGCAAGAGCAGATGGGGCCGCTTGACCAGCGCCCGGCCGAGCGCCACGCGCTGGCGCTGGCCGCCGGAAAGCTGATCGGGCTTGCGCTTGGCCAGGTGGGGCAGCTGGATGATCTCCAGCATTTCTCCGACGCGCCGGCGGATCTCGGCCCTGCCGGCCCTTTCCATTTCAAGCCCATAGGCGATGTTCTGAAACACGGTCATATGCGGGAACAAGGCATAGGACTGGAACATCAGGTTGATCTGGCGCAGGTTCGGCGGAACCCGAGATATGTCTTTGCCGCCCAGCAGGATGCTGCCCCCGGTCGGGGTTTCGAAACCGGCAAGCAGCCGCAACAGCGTGGTCTTTCCGCTGCCCGACGCGCCCAGAAGGGCAAAGAATTCGTTTTGCCGGATATCGAGGCTCAGCCCATCGACGGCGCGTACCGAGCCGAAACGCTTTTCGATGTTTTGCAGTGACAGGAAGGTCTGGCTCATTGTCCCGGAAGACCTCCGCGGTTCAGCCGCTGCGACAGGGTCAGCGCGAGGATCGAAACGGCCATCACAAGCGTTGCGAGGGCGTTGATTTCGGGGGTCACGCCAAAACGGATCATGGCAAATATCTGCATCGGCAGGGTGATCGAATCGCGCCCGGCGCCGGCGGTGAAGAATGCGATGATGAATTCGTCGACGGACAGGGTGAAGGCCAGAAGCGCCCCCGCCACGATGGCCGGCAGCATGACCGGCACCACCACCCGCCGCAGCGTCGTCGCGGTCGATGCGCCCAGATCGGTCGAAGCCTCGACGATGGACCAGTCGAAGGTCTTGAGACGCGCGCGCACGACCGAACAGACAAAGGCGAGATTGAACACCACATGGCTCAGGATCACCGTATGCAGGCCCATCGTCACGTCGAGCAGCGAAAAGAAGCTGAGCAGCGCGATGGCAAGCACGATGTCGGGAATGATCATCGGCGCAAAGATGATGGTTTCCAGAAAGCGCCCCTTGCGGCGGCGGATCTCGACCCCGATGGCCAGAAGCGTTCCCAGCAACGTGGCGAGCAGCGTCGACACGACCGCCACGATCAGCGTGTTCAGCGCCGCCGAGGTGATGTCTGAATTATGCATCAATTCGCCATACCATCTGGTGGAAAACCCGGTCCAGGCGGTGGGCAGGCCGCTTTCGTTGAACGACAGCGCCACCAGCACCGAGATCGGAATGTAGAGGAAGGCGAAGACCGCCGACAGGATCATCAGCATCAGGCGCGGCGCGGCAGGTGTCGCCATTTCAGCTTTCCTCCCGGCGGGCGCCCGAGGCGCGTTCCGTGGCAAAGGTCTGAAGCGTCAGAAGCCCCATCATGATGCCGATCAGGATCATCGACAGCGCCGCGCCGAACGGCCAGTCGTTGGCGGTCAGGAACTGGGCATAGACCAGATTGCCGATCATCTGGAACTGACCGCCGCCCAGCAGCGCGGGGGTCACGAAATTGCCGATGGAGAGCACGAAGACAAACACGAAACCGGTGGCGATGCCCGGCACCGTCATCGGCAGGATGACCCGGCGGAAGGTTTTCCAGCCGCTGGCGCCCAGATCGCGCGAGGCTTCGGCGATTTCGGGATTGAGCCGCGACAGCGGCGCGTAGCAGGCAAGGATCACGAACGGCAGATAATTGTAGACCAGCCCGATCACCACGGCGCCTTCGCTGTAAAGCAGGCGCGGCATCTCTGCGTCATAGCCCAAAAGGCGGGCAACACCGGTGATCAGCCCCTCGCGGTTGAGCAGGACGATCCAGGCATAGGTGCGCACCAGATAGTTCGACCAGAACGGTAGTACCGCGAAGAAAAGCAGCATCGGCTGGCGCCGCGCGGGTGCCGCGGCGATGGCATAGGCTGCGGCATAGCCGACGATCACGGCGATGGCCGCCGACAGCCCGGCGATCCAGGCGGATTTGAGGAATATCCCGGCATAGAGCGGGTCGAACACCAGCGCCAGGTTTTCGAGGGTAAAGCTGTATTCGATGCCGCCGTAGATGCCGCGCCGGAAGAAGGCCAGCGCCAGGATCAGCAGGCATGGGATGACCATGAAGACGGTCAGCCAGCCCAACGCCGGAGCCATGAGATAGACGGGTTTGCGATCTTGCATGGAAAATCGGTGCTTTGCGTGGCGCCCGCCGAAAAGGCGGGCCGCGGTCAGTGAGAGGGATTGCCGGCCCGGCAGGCCTCGCGCCCGCCGGACCAGCAGGGACCGGGCCTTATTGCGCGGCCTTGATCTCGGACACTGTGCGCGAATAGAGGCGCTGGGCTTCGCCCACGTCGCGCAGCTGTTCGTAGCCGATCAGTTCCTGCGGGCTGATCTTCATGTTCGGGAAGCTGTCCAGGAAGTCGGCCGAAAGCCCCTCCATCGCGGGTTTGTTGGGCACCTTGTAAAGAATGTTCTCGGCCGCCCAGCCGTGGTTCTTGGGATCGAGGATGAAGTTCACGAATGCGTAGGCCGCATCCTTGTTTTCCGACGATTTCATGATCACCATCGTGTCCACCCACAGATCCGATCCCTCTTTGGGGATGACATATCTGATGTCGCCGTTTTCGGCGATCCCGTAGTTGCACCAGCCGTCCCAGGCGTGCACCAGCACCGCCTCGCCGGAGACCAACTTGGCGTAGAACGTCGTGTCGTCATAGGCCAGCAGGGTCTTCTTGGCGTCGATCAGCAGGTCGCGCACCTCGGCCACCTTGGCTTCGTCGGTCTCGTTGACCGAATAGCCCTTGGCCAGAAACCCCGCGCCAAGCAGCCAGCGGTCGGTGGCCAGCATGGTGGTCTTGCCGGTCACGTCCGCGGCCGGGGCCAGAAGATCCATCCAGCTGTCGGGTGTCTCTGCGATCTTGTCGGACCGGTAGCACAGCCCGGTGGTGCCCCAGGCATAGGGCACCGAAAAGCTGTTGCCCGGATCGTGCTTGAGCGCGCCGGCCTCGGGATAGAGGTTGGCGATGTTGGGCAGCTTGGCATGATCGAGCGTTTCGGCCAGACCCAGGTTGTTGAGCACCTCGGCAAAGGGCGAGGACACGAACACCACGTCATAGCCCTTGCCCTTGGAGGCGATCAGCTTTCCCATGATCTCTTCGTTAGTGGCGTGCAGCACAAGTTCGGCGCCGTTGCCGGTGGCGGCGGTGTAGCTTTCGATGGCGTCGGGGGCCATGTAGCCGTCCCAGTTCGACACCACGAGATTCTTTGCCTGCACCGCGCCGCCGATCGCCATGATCGCGACGGTCGCCAATGCTCTGGTGGTCATCAGTCTATCCGCCATCGGTTTCCTCCCTGGTTTGGCGCCCCGACCGCTGCGCCGGGGTTGGGTCCGGGCACTATTGCGCGCCGGTTGCCTTTTCAGTATTTTTAAATTGAAAAATACGTCAATTTGTATTTTTTGTTCTTTTCCGGCAAGGCGGTTTGCGGCGGTACGAAAATACCAGAGGAGCGCCAGACAAGTGGCAATCACAAAGCGAAGTTCGCATCAGAACCATCTTGACCTGGCCCGGCAGATCACCGGCATCGCCCTGGAGCGCGGCATGGCGCGCGGCGACCATTTGCCCGAGCAATCTTTTTCGGAAGCCTGCGGCGTGTCGCGCACCCCGATTCGTTCCGCATTCAGACTTTTGGAATCTCAGGATATTCTGGAATGGCGGCAAGAGCAGGGATATTTTCTTGCGCTCGATACGCCCGACGCGATCACCGCGGCGCTGGGCGCGCTGGAAAGCGCGGAAGACTCGCTCGTCACGCGCATTCTGGCAGATCGCGCCGAACGCCGGATCGGTGAAATCCAATCGGTCAGCGCGCTGGCGCGGCGCTATGAGGTTTCCAGAAGTACTGTATTATTTTCGCTAAAAGTACTGTCGAAGGACGGAATCGTCACGCAATTGCCCGGCCGCGCCTGGGCCTTCCACCCGATGATCGATTCGCCCAGGTCCGCCGAAGAGAGCTTCGAGATGCGCCTTCAGCTGGAACCGCTGGCGCTGCGATCGCTCGGGTTCACGCTGGACAGCAAGCGCGCCGGGCTGCTGCGCAACCAGATGAATGAATTTCTTGAACTCGAGGAAACGCGCGCCTCGGGCGCGGGGTTCCGGCGGCTCGACATCGGTTTTCACGAACTTGTCGCGGAAGGTTCGGGCAACCGGTTCGTGCGCAGCGCGCTGATGGCCCATCACCGGTTGCGCCATGCCTCGCGCGAGGGGCAGACGATTCCGGCGTTCCGCATGCAGCAGGCGATGGAAGAGCATCTGGAAATTCTCGATGCGCTGGAGCGCAAACAGTTCGATCTGGCCGCGGATCAGATGACGGTGCATCTGCGCCGGTCAAGCATCCGCCGCCCGGCGGCCGCCAATCGCGGCATTTCGCCATTGGTGAGGGGGGCAGGCGCGTGAACGTGTCGCCGACCATCGCGCTGTTTCCCGAAGCGAGCTTTGGCGCCGCGCTGAATTGTGTCGGGATCGCCCAGGAACTGCGCCGGCAAGGCGCCCGCCCGGTGTTTATCTGCCATCCCGGCTTTACCGGGATTTTCGCCGAATACGGGTTCATGGAATACCACCTGACGGCGGCAACGGCGCCAAGCGCGCCGAGCAGCGAACGCCATTGGGAAGAATTCCTGAACACCCATCTGCCCAATTTCAATCTCAGCCCGTCGGAACAGATCAAATCCTATGTGGTGCCCACATGGGATGCGATCGTCGACAGCGCGATCGCCGTCGAAGACAGCCTGCGCGACATTCTGGCCCAGATCCGCCCGGATGTCGTGCTTCTTGACAACGTGATCATGTTCCCCGCCATCGCCAATGCCGGGCCGCCATGGGTGCGGGTCGTGTCCTGCGCCGAAACCGAAATTCCCGACCCCGCGGTGCCGCCCTATCTTTCCGGGCTCGACCCCGCGGATACGGCCGCCTGTGCCGCCTTCAGAAAGGCCTATGTCGCGGCCACCCGCAGGACGCACCGCCGCTATAACGCGTTTCGCAGGAAATGCGGCCTGCCGGCACTCCCGGGCGAGATCTTTCTGGAAAATTCGGCCCATCTGAACCTGTTGCTGGCACCGGCCGGGGTGCGCTATGACCGGGCCAACCCGTTGCCTGCGGATCGGTTCGTCTATCTCGAAGGCTGCGTGCGCAGGGAAAGCCCGTTCGATCTGCCGCATTTTCCCGCCGAAACCGGCCCGGTCATCTATACCAGCTTCGGGTCGCTCGGCGCATTGGACACCGCACTCATTCAACGCCTGATCGCCGCCTTCGAAGCCATTCCGGCCCGCTTCATCGTCAATGCGGGCGGCTATATCGACAGCTATCACCGGGTGCCCGACAACGTGCATCTGGGCGACTGGTTTCCGCAGCCTTCGGTGGTCGCCCGATCGGATCTGTTCATTCACCATGGCGGCAACAACAGCTTTTGCGAAGCGCTGTTTCACGGGGTGCCGTCACTGATAATGCCCTATTGCTGGGATGGGCACGACAATGCGCAGCGCGCGGCCCAGTCGCGGGTGGGCAAATGGGTGAACCGTACCGGCTGGACGCCCGAAAGCCTGCGCGAGGATATCGCATCGCTGCTGGCCGATAGCGAAATGCGCGCGCGCCTTTGCGGGATTTCAGCCAGGATGCGCCGTCAGCCCGGCCCCGAGAAAGCCGCCGACGCGATCTTGGGGCTGCAGCGGCGGGCGCTGCGGCTAACCCGCCCGAAAGGCACCGGCAATGCGCCCCTTTGACAACCCCTTCGCCCGCGCGGACGCAGACCGTCACGCACTCTGGGAAGCCCATATGCGTGTCGATATCGACGCCTTTATCGCAGCCGACTGGGACGCCGTCGCCAGGGATTTCGACGCCGAGAACTTTATCGCGATCGACGCGGGATATTCGCGCGATCCGGCCGACTGGCGCGTGGGTTTTGCCAATCTCGCCGCCTATCGCGACAGCTGGCTGCGGATGTCTGCCGAAACCCGCCAGAAGGCCGATATGCAAAGACTGCGGCGGGCGTTGTTCGCGGGGGCGAAAATCAGGCGCATCGATTTTTATGCGGATGACACGGCGATCCTGCACAAGGTTTTCAATGGGCGCCTGCCGCTTAAGGGCGGCGGCGAGGAGCCCTATCGCTGGCAATCGGTCTTCACGTTGCGCAAACGCGACGGGCTTTGGAAGGTGGTTTCATTCGTGGGATATATGGGTAGCTGAGGCGTTTCGGGGCTTTGCGGCGCCGCGCCCGCGTCTTGCTTGCGATGTGGGCCGCCATCTGAAGGGCAAAACGCAGCCATTGCCGGCCTTCGTGAGCGTCAGCCGCAAACATGTCGCAAATGTGCTGGCAACGGTACCGATTGGGCTTGTTCGGCGCCGCGATTATTGAGATTGCTTGTCACGGGCCAAGGGCTTGTTCGCAGCCGCGATCAAGATACGAGCGCTGCGAAAAAACCCGCGACATCACCGACGCCCGCTCAATTTGCAAGAAAGACCCGACACATGGCCCAGCCTCCCAACATCCTCATCCTGATGGTCGATCAGTTGAACGGAACCCTGTTTCCCGACGGCCCGGCCGATTGGCTGCACACCCCCAATCTGCGCAGGCTGGCGGCGCGCTCGGTGCGCTTTGCCAATGCCTATACCGGCTCGCCGCTTTGCGCGCCGGGGCGCGCCTCGTTCATGTCGGGGCAGTTGCCCTCGCGCACCGGGGTCTATGACAATGCCGCCGAATTCGCATCGGACATTCCGACCTATGCCCACCATTTGCGCCGCGCCGGGTATCAGACCTGCCTGTCGGGCAAGATGCATTTCGTCGGCCCCGACCAGATGCACGGATTCGAGGAACGGCTGACCACCGATATCTACCCCGCCGATTTCGGCTGGACGCCCGATTACCGCAAGCCCGGCGAACGCATCGACTGGTGGTATCACAATCTGGGTTCGGTCACCGGGGCGGGCGTGGCGGAAATTTCCAACCAGATGGAATATGACGACGATGTCGCCCATAACGCGACGCAGAAGATTTACGACCTGTCGCGCGGGGCCGATACCCGCCCCTGGTGCCTGACGGTCAGCTTCACCCATCCGCACGACCCCTATGTCGCGCGCCGCAAATACTGGGATCTCTACGAGGATTGCCCGCATCTGGCCGCGCCCCGCGCCATTGCCTTCGGCGATCAGGACGCCCATTCCAAACGGCTGATGGAGGCGTGCGACTTTCGCGCTTTCGACATAGGCGACGAGCAGATCGCCCGCGCCCGGCGCGGCTATTTCGCCAATATCTCCTATATCGACGACAAGATCGGCGACATTCTCGCCACGCTGGAAGCGACACGGCAGGAGGCGATCATCGTCTTCACCTCGGATCATGGCGACATGCTGGGCGAACGCGGCCTGTGGTTCAAGATGAGCTTTTTCGAAGGCTCCGCAAGGGTGCCGCTGATGATTGCGGCGCCGGGGCTGGCGGCGCAGCGGGTCGCGGCACCGGTCTCGACGCTCGATGTGACGCCGACGCTGGCCGATCTGGCGGGCGTGTCACTGGCCGAAGTGTTGCCCTGGACCGACGGCGAAAGCCTGCTGCCGCTGGCCGGTGGCGCTGCGCGGACCGCACCGGTGGCCATCGAATATGCCGCCGAAGGATCCATCGCGCCGCTGGTCTGCCTGCGTGACGGGCGGTGGAAATTCATCCGCTGCGCCGCCGATCCCGACCTGTTGTTCGACATGCAGGACGACCCCGGCGAAACCCGCGACCTTGCCGGCGATCCGGCCCATGCCGACACCCTTGCCAGCTTGCGCGCAAAAGCCGCGGCGCGGTGGGATCTGGCGCGCTTCGATGCCGAAGTCCGGCAAAGCCAGGCGCGCCGCTGGGTGGTCTATGAGGCGCTCAGGAACGGCAGCTACTTTCCGTGGGACTATCAGCCGCTGCGGCTGGCTTCGGAAAGATACATGAGAAACCACATGGATCTCAATGTTCTGGAAGAGGAAAAGCGCTTTCCGCGTGGCGAATAGCCGGGCCGGCCGCCGGCGGTGGCGGTGGCGGTGCGTGCGTGCGACACCCCCTGCGGGGGCGCAAGGCCCCCTACCTGCCTTTCCAGACGGGGGCGCGCTTTTCGGCAAAGGCCCGAGCGCCTTCGAGCTGGTCCTCGGAGGAATAGAGCCGGTCGACCGTCACCATCTGCCGTTTGGTGATGCGGTTCAGGGCATCCTGAAAACGCATGTCCTCGGCTTCGCGCACCACTTCCTTGATCGCCGCGTAGACCAGAGGCGGGCCGCTTTCCAGCAAACGCGCGAGTTCCCAGGCCTTGGCCAAGAGATCGGCCGGGGCGGTGACTTCCTTCAACAAGCCCCAGCGATGCGCCTCTTCGGCATCGAACCAGCGCCCGGTAAGCAGCAGATCCATCGCCACATGATAGGGGATGCGCTTGGGCAGCTTGATCGAGGCGGCATCGGCGACCGTGCCCGAACGGATTTCGGGCAGCGCGAAACTGGCATTGTCGGAGGCCAGCAACAGATCGCAGGACAGCGCCAGTTCCAGCCCGCCGCCGCAGCAGATGCCGTTGATGGCGGCGATCACCGGCTTGTTGAGATTGGGCAGTTCCTGCAAGCCGCCGAAGCCCCCCACCCCGTAGTCGCCGTCGACCGCATCGCCCCCGGCCGCTGCCTTCAGATCCCAGCCGGGACAGAAGAACTTGTCGCCCTCGGCGCGCAGGATGCAGACCCGCAGGCTGTCATCGTCGCGAAAATCGCGAAACGTCAGCCCCATGATCCGGCTGGTGGCCAGGTCGATCGCATTGGCCTTGGGCCGGTCGAGCGTCACCTCCAGGATGGCGCCCTCGCGCCGGGTGCGGATCGGCCCTTCTGTCAACATCTTCATCATCTCGTCGCTGCCTTTCTGATCAATGCGTCGACGGCCACCGCACCTTGCCGGCAGACCATCAGCGGGTTGATTTCGATTTCCTCGATCGCCGGGGTGTCGGCGATCAGCCCGGCCAAGGTACCGGCGACCGCGACCACCGCATCGACATCGGCCCGGCACCGCCCCCGATACCCGTCCAGCAGTGGCCAGAGCGCAAGGCGCATCAGCGCCGCGCGGATTTCCTCTGCCGTGGCCGGCAGGATCAGGGTGACCGTATCGGCCATAAGCTCTGCCGTCACCCCGCCCATCCCCAGTGTCAGGCTGATGCCATAGACCGGATCGCGGCGCAGACCGACGATAAGCTCGGCAACCGCACCGGTGACCATCTCCTCGACCAGATAGCCCGTGGCGCCGTCGATTTCGGCCTGGCCGGCAAGGTTGTCGAGCCCGAGCCGCACCGCTCCCGCCTCGCTCTTGTGGGCGAATCCCAACCCCTTGAGCACCAGCGGTGCCCGCAACCGGCCCGCCAGGGCGCCTGCCTCGGCTAGCGTCGGGGCGGCAATGCCGTGCGGGATCGCCACCCCGGCTTGCGCGAGCAGGGCCTTGGCGTCGGATTCGTCCATGAGCCGCGCATCCGCGACGGTGGCGGGGGCATGGGGCCGCCAGCCGGGCCGGCCGGCGGGCGTCATCGCGGCCCTGAGCGACCCCAGCGCGGTTTCGAGCCCCATCAGCGCGACCGTACCCCCGGCCATCATGGTGCGGGCCAGATCCTCGTCGAAGTTCTCCGCCAGCGACGCCACCGGAAAGGCCGGCTTGCCCGTCGACCTGCCCGCCGCGGCGATCGCGTCGAGCGCCGGCTGAAACGACGAAGGATCGCAACGGTCGGGTCTTGGCGGGTCGATGACGAACAGACCCGCATCATAGCCCGCCAGCATCGTGGTAAAGACATCGGTGGTGCGCGGGCCGTCGCCCCAGATGAAGGTGTGATAATCAAGCGGATTGGCGATGGTCACGATGGGGCCGAGAATGTCGCCGAGACGTTGGCGTTGCGCCGCCGTCGGCGGCGGGAATGTCAGCCCGAAAGGCGCGGCCAGATCGGCCACCAGCCCGGCCTCGCCCCCCGAGCATGAGAGCGAACAGAGCCGCCGCCCGATCTGCGGACCGTGAACGTGAAATATCTTCAATGTTTCAATGAGTTCGGAAAGGGTAGTTACCTCCGCCACACCGGCCTGGCGCAGGAAGGCCGACGAGGCGGCCGCGGCACCGGCCAGCGATGCGGTATGCGAGGCGGCGGCATCGCGCGATGCGCTGGTCTTGCCGGACTTGATGCACACCACACCCTTGCCCGCCCGGCGCGCCGCCTCGGCCAGCGCGGCAAAGCCCGCGGCATCGTCGAAACCCTCGACATAGATGCCGATGGCGCTTACCCGCTCATCTTCCAGAAGTGCTGCGGCAAGCTGTGCCAGCCCGATCTGGGCGGCATTGCCAAGACAGGCCACATAGGCGATCGGCAAGGCGCGCGCCTGCATCGTCAGGTTGATGACGATGTTCGAGGACTGGCTGAGCAGCGCCACACCCCTGTCCACCCGCTGCCCGCCGTGCTGGTCGGGCCACAAGAGCACCCCGTCGAGATAGTTGATCACCCCGTAGCAATTGGGACCAAGAATCGGCATGTCGCCCGCCGCCTCGACCAGACTGGCCTGCAACCCCGCCTCGCCCGCCTCGGTCCAGCCCGAGGCAAAGCAGATCGCCCCACCCGCTCCCATACCGGCAAGCTCGGCGACGACACCGATGGTGGCATGGCGGTTGACCCCGACAAAGCTCGCATCCGGCGCGGCGGGCAGCGCCGCCAGCGACGGATAGGCCTTCAGCCCGGCGATGGTGGCCTTGGTCGGGTGAACCGGCCAGACCGGCCCGCCAAACGCCATCTTCCGGCACTGGGCGATCACGTTTTCGGCCCAGACAGAGCCCATGACGGCGATCGAGGAAGGGCGCAGCAAGCGGGAAAGATCGCGGTTCATCGCGGGCATCCGTCAGATCCCGCCCGCCCGGGGCGCCGCCCCGGACCCCGAGGTATTTGCAAACAGAAGAAACAGCGAGCGCCCTGCCCCCTGTGGCGGAAGCAGAGCGCCGTCTCCTGTTGCGGTCATCGGCGCCTCCGCCTGTACCGCCTGTCCACTTTGCCGTGTCATGGTTAACCGTGTGTTACTTCTTCTGTTCAAAAATACCTCCGCCGGAGGCATCGCGTTTTTCAGGCCCCCAGGGGCCGCAAGAGTTCGCGGCTGATGATATGGCGCTGGATTTCGCTGGTGCCTTCCCAAATCCGCTCGACGCGGGCGTCGCGCCAGATACGTTCGAGAGGCAGATCGTCCATCAGCCCCATGCCGCCATGGATCTGGATTGCCGCATCGGCGATGAAGGCAAGCACCTCGGTGGCCTTGAGCTTGGCCATCGACATGTCGGATTCGCTCACCGTGCCCTGATCGAAACGCCACGCGGCTTCGCGCGTCAAAAGCTCCGCCGCTTTGAGTTCCATCGCCATATCCGCCAGTTTAAAGGATATTCCCTGAAACTTGCCGATCTTCTGGCCAAACTGTTCGCGCTCTGCCGCGTAGTGGATGGCATGACCCAAGGCGCGTTCGGCCCGGCCGAGGCAGGTCGAGGCCACCTGCAACCGCGTGGCGCCCAGCCAGGTATTGGCGACATCGAAGCCCTTGTGCAACGCACCGAGAATGGCGGTTTTCGGCAGCCGGCAGTCGTCGAATTCCAGCACGGCGTTGGAATAGCCGCGGTGGCTGACGTTGCGGTAGCCGTCGCGGACCGCAAAGCCGGGCGTGCCCTTGTCGACGAAAAAGGCGGTGATCAGTTTCTTCGGCCCGCGCGGGGTGTCCTGTTCGCCGGTGGCCATGAAGACGATGGCGAAATCGGCGATATCGGCGTGGCTGATGAAATGCTTGGTGCCGCTGAGGATGAAATCGTCGCCGTCGGCCCTGGCCGTGGCTTTCATGCCGCGCAGATCCGAGCCCGCGGAGGGTTCGGTCATCGCCAGGCAATCCCACTTTTCGCCGCGAACACAAGGATAAAGGTAGCGTTCCTTCTGTTCTTCCGTGCCGGCCAGCAGAATATTCGAAGGCCGGGCGACACAGCTCCAGTGCAGCGCGTAATTGGCCCGCCCCAGTTCCTTTTCATAAAGCAGCCAGGTCAGGGTATCGAGCCCCGCCCCGCCGACCTCTTCGGGCATGTTGGCCGCATAAAGCCCCGCCGCGATCGCCTTGGCCTGGATTTCCCGGACCAGTTCCATGCGCAGATGGCCGCTGCGTTCGACCTCGGCCTCATGCGGGTAAAGCTCGTTTTCGACGAAGGCGCGCGTCGTCTCGACGATCATCTTCTGTTCGTCGCTCAGCCCGAAGTCCATCAGTTTTTCCCCTGTCCGACATGGCGGCCGGCGGCATCTGGCCGGGGCAGCGACTGGTGGGCCTCGGCGATCGGCGCGAGACGGGCGAGCACATCGGCAGCCGCGGGGCAGGCGCGACCGGCGTTCATGTCGACATGAAGGAACATCTGCTCGAGGCTGGCCAGCGTTTCGGTGCCCCGCTGGATGCGGATGAAGGCGTGAATGCGCTTGTCGTCGCTGCCGAGTATCTGGATGCTGCCGGTCAGGCGGTCGCCCAGCCTGGCTTCGCCGAGATGCATGATATGGGTTTCGACGGTATAGTAGCTGTGACCGCCCGCCACATAGTCCATATCAGCGCCGATCAACCGCAGGAACGCGTCCGAAGTCTCTGATGCTGCGAACAAATACCGGCTTTCGGTCATATGCCCGTTATAGTCGATCCAGCCTGGCAGAACCTGCATGTGGGCGATCACGAGCGGGGCACCCTGGCCGGTCTTGACGGTTTGGTGGAACGCGGCGCGGCGGCGGTCGTCGTGTTCGCGCAGCACGCGGCCCGCGCCCCAGTTGCGGTCTTTCAGGGCGCGCATGAAACCGATGAGGTTGGAATCGCGAATGCGCTCCAGTTCCCGGATGGTGTAGTTTCCCGATTGCGCGTCCGATTGCCCGGCGATCAGGTCGACCAGTTCTTCCGTGAACTCAGGCACATCCATGAGTTTCGTCCAGGGCCACTGAAGACAGGGGCCGAACTGGGCCATGAAATGTTTCATGCCGGCTTCGCCACCGGCCACACGGTAGGTTTCAAAAAGCCCCATCTGGCCCCAGCGCAGCCCGAAACCCATGCGGATGGCCTCGTCGATCTCCTCGGTGGTGGCGACACCATCCTTGACCAGCCAGAGCGCCTCGCGCCAGACGGCTTCGAGAAAACGGTCGGCGATATGAGCGTCGATTTCCTTGCGGACATGAAGCGGGAACATGCCGATTTCGCGCAGGATGTCCTTGGCGCGTTCGATGAGTTCGGGGTTTGATTCGGCACTCGGGACCACTTCGGCGAGAGGCAGCAGATAGACCGGATTGAAGGGGTGGGCCACGAAGATCGTCGCAGGGTCGGCCGCAGCTTGCTGGAGTTCGGAAGGCTTGAAGCCCGAGGTCGATGAGCCGATCGGAACGCCCTTTGACGCGGCCTGGATCTGGGCAAAGACGCGATGTTTCAAATCAAGCCGCTCGGAGACGGATTCCTGAATGTAATCAGCGCCTTTCACGGCGCCGTCAATGTTCTTGGCAAAGCGCAGGCTGCCCTCGGCGGGCATCGGCACGTCCGACAGCGCGGGCAATGCGGCACGGGCGTTGGCCAGCACCTCGCCGATCTTGCGTTCCGCCTCCGGGTCGGGATCGAAAACCGAGACATTCCAGCCGTTCAGCAAGAAGCGCGCCGCCCAGCCGCCGCCGATCACGCCCCCGCCGATGATTGCCGCCTTGCGCGTCATGAAGAGTTCTTTCCCTGGTTCGGGCCGGTCTGCCCCGCGTCGGCAGAGTGTCGGCGAAATGGATGGCGGGTAGAGTTGCCTGACATGCCCCGGATCAGCGCGCCTTGGGCGCCCGCTTGGTCAGGCCGAGGCGTTGGCGCACCTCCTGCGGGCCGATGACCTTCGCGCCCATGTTCTCGACGATCGACACCGCGCGTTCGACAAGCTGCGCGTTGGTCGCAAGCTGGCCCTTGGCAATCCAGAGGTTGTCTTCGAGCCCGACGCGGACATTGCCGCCCGCAAGGACCGAGGCGGCGACATAGGCCATCTGGTCGCGCCCCAGCGAGAAGGCCGACCAGTGCCAGTCCGGCGGCACATTGTTGACCATTGCCATGAATGTGTTGAGGTCGTTGGGCGCCCCCCAGGGCACGCCCATGCAAAGCTGCACGAGGGCGGGCGATTTCAGCACGCCTTCCTTGACCAGTTCCTTCGCGAACCACAGATGGCCGGTGTCGAAGGCCTCGATCTCGGGGCAGACGCCCAGATCGGTCATCATCTGCCCCATCGCCCGCAACATGCCCGGCGTGTTGGTCATCACATAATCGGCCTCGTTGAAGTTCATCGTGCCGCAATCGAGGGTGCAGATTTCGGGCAGGCAGTCGGCGACGTGGGCCATGCGTTCGCTGGCGCCCGCCATGTCGGTGCCCTTGGGGTTGACCGGCAGCGGGCTTTCGACCGGCCCGAAGGTGATGTCGCCGCCCATTCCGGCGGTGAGGTTGAGCACGACATCGGTGGCGCTGTCGCGAATGCGTTCGGTCACTTCGCGGTAATATTTCACATCGCGCGAGGGCTTGCCGGTTTCCGGGTCGCGCACATGGCAATGGACGACGGCGGCACCGGCCCGGGCGGCGGCAATCGCGCTTTCGGCTATCTGCTTGGGCGAGCGCGGCACATGCGGGCTACGATCCTGGGTGCTGCCCGATCCGGTGACGGCACAGGTGATGAATACGTCCTTGTTCATGGCAAGTGGCATGGCGATCCTCCGCGATTGGCGCAACTATATCCGGCAAGGCCGAATCGTGTTATCCGTTTGCGAAGAATTTTTTGCGTTTTACGAAATTGCGCAGGCTGTCAGCCCAATTGCGCCAGGCCCGGAAAGGTTTCCAGAAGCCAGTAGGAAAACTGGCTGAAGCCGCCGGTCAACATCAGCAGGCCGATCGTCCAGAGCAGCAGGCCCATGATCCGTTCGATGCGGCCCATGTGGCGTTTCATGAAGCCCATGGCGCCGGCAAGGCGCGGAAAGAACGCCGCCACCAGAAGAAAGGGGATGCCCAGCCCCAGCGCATAGATGGCCAGCAATGTGGTGCCGCGCGCAAGGCTGCTGTCCTGGGCGGCCAGTGACAGGATCATGCCCAGTTGCGGGCCGATGCAGGGCGTCCAGCCAAAGGCGAAGGCAAGCCCGAGGATATAGGCGCCAAGCGACGAGCCGCCCCGGTCGCCCGCGTCGATGCGCGCTTCGCGATCGAGAAAGGAGAGCCGCAGGACACCAAGAAAATGCGCCCCGAACACCATCACGATGACCCCCGAGAGGGTCGTGAACCATTGCTGGTTCTGCAAGAAGAACCGTCCGAAAGCCGAGGCGGCGAAGCCCATGAAGAGAAACACCGTGGACAGCCCGAGAACGAAAAACCCCGCAGGCAGCAGGGCACGCCGGTGCCCGCCGCCGGTGTGGTTCATTTCGGCCATGCTGATGCCACCGATATAGGCGATATAGGGCGGCACGATGGGCAGCACGCAGGGGCTGAGAAACGACAGCAGGCCCGCGATCAGGGCGACGAGTGCGGCCAGCGCGAACCCCGCGTCGATGATGGATGTATCGAACATGGCGCCAGCCTTACCCCAAGCCCGCCCCGGCGTCACGGGGGCAAAGCGCCACAAAGCCACACAACCGCGTGGGCGGATGGCAGGATCGCAAGATGATGCGGCGCTGCGGCGGGCATTGTTGCGCACCCGTTGACATCGGCGGGAGCGCCCCGGGTTCGCGGGCGGCAGGGCTGGCGCGGGATTTTTCGTTCGTGCTAGGCTTGACCGGATTGACCGGCTTGACCGGATTGACCGAAACCAGTTCGCAGGGCGATGAGGAATGAACAAACTGATTTTTGCCCGGGTGGAATTGTGGGTGGTGCTGTTGATCGTGCTGGCGGGGTTGCTGGCCATGATCGGCTTTGGCGCGGTGGTGCTGGAAGGTGAACGCAAGCGCGACGGATTTGGCAGGCTTGGCCAGACCGCCGTGGCGATCGCCGAAATTCCGCGAACCATCAAGACCCTGACCGAGGAAGACCGCAGGATGGCAGGGTTTCTGCCCGAACGGTTCCGCGACGCTCCGGGCGGCTGGACGTTTTTCGACGATCGCCATGCGCGCCCGTCGGGTTATGTGCTCTTGTCGCGCCACGACCGCGCCAAGGGGCATCATGTGGTCGAACTGGTATCGCTGGCCGACGGCACCATCAGGCATGACTGGCAGATCGATGCGCAGGCGCTGATGGCCGGGACGCCGGGCAAGGAGCGGTTCAGTCAGGGCAGTTTCGCCAATCAGCGGTCATACAGGGCGATTCACCCCTATCTGACGCCAGAGGGCCAGTTGGTGATCAAGGATCACCAGTCGTACCTGATGGGGCTGGATGGCTGCGCCAGGCGGCTCTGGGTCCAGGACAGTTTTCTGGCGCATCACTCCACGGAAAGCGATGGTGCGGGCGGTTTCTGGGTGCCCGGCCAGGTGCAGCCGCACACCATCGACGAGGTGCCCGAAAGCTTCGTCGAAGATACCCTGGTGCATGTCGATGGCGCGGGCAATATCCTGTGGCAGAAATCGGTGCCGCGGATCTATCTCGATCACGGGATGGAACACACGCTATTCACGGCCGGACGCTACCAGCCCGACCCGCTGCATCTGAACGACATCCAGCCGGTTCTGGAAGATGGGCCCTATTGGCGCAAGGGCGATCTGTTCCTGAGCTTCCGCCACACCGCGACGGTCATGCTATATCGCCCGTCAAGCGACGAAATCGTCTGGATGCGGCAAGGGCCATGGCTGGCGCAGCACGATGTCGACATGATCGACGATCACCGGATCGCGGTTTTCGACAACCAGGCCTACGACCGGGGCAATGGCGCGCGCATTCATGGCACCAACCGCATTGCGGTTTATGATTTCGCCACCGACGAGGTGAGCTTTCCCTGGGCGGAGGCCTTCGAGGCGGCCGATGTCAAAACGGTGTTCGAGGGGCTTTTCACCCTGCTTCCGGAGGGCGGGATCTTCGTCGAGGAAGAGAACTCGGGGCGCATTCTCATTCTGGCGCCGGACGGGGGCGTGGCGGCGCAGTTCATCAACAAGGCGGACAACGGGCTGACCTATCGCCTCGGCTGGAGCCGCTACATGACCCAGGCCGAGGGCGATGCGGCGCTGGCCAACCTGGAAACCTGCGGCAACTGACGGCGGTGAAAATCGCCCTGGTTCGCCGTCAGCCCGCCCTGGGCTGACGGTATCTCGGGGCGGCCGCCCGCCACGCTTCGCCTCAGCGCCCGATCGACCACCAGCCGCGGCGCTTGGGCTTCTTTTCGGTCTCCGGCGCGGTTTCGGGCGCGCCCTGCTGCGGATCGGGGTGTACGCCGGATTCCGGCGCCGAACCGCCGGCCGGATCGGGTGACGGCATGGGTCTGAGCGCCTCGGCGGCCGGGGCCGATGCGGCGGGTTCAAGAACCGCGACCGCGGCGGCCGCTTCGGGTGCGGCGCTGGTCTTGGCGGCCGGTTTCGCGCGTGCGCGCGTTGCGCGCGGTTTCGCGGGGGCCTTTTTGGCGGGGGTCTTTTGCGCGGCGGCTTCCGCCGGCTCGGGGGTTGATTCGGCTTCAGGGGCGGGCTTTGCCGCGGCCTTGGCTTTCGGTGCTGCCCGGCGGCGCCTCGGTTTGGGGGACGCGGCGGCATCTTCGGTCTTGCTTTCGGGCGCCTCGGGCGCGGGCGGTGGCGCTTCGGCGGCCTCGTCCGCCGGGGCGACGGTCTTTCTGGCGCTCGTGCGGCTGCGCGTGCGTTTGGGTCTGGCTTTGGCTTCGGGATCGGGCGCGCCCTGGTCATCATCGGCGACATCACCGGGCGCCGCCGCGGAATCCCCCTGCCCGGCCGCGCTTTCGGTGCTGCCGGCCTGGGCCTGCGCCTCGGCGTCGTGACTGTCGCCCGCAGCACCACTGCCGGGTTTGCGCCGCCGCCGCCGGCGCCGTTTTTTCTTTTTCACCGGCTCGCCATCCGCGTCGCCGTCACGGCCCGCCGACGAAGGCTCGGCGGCATCCGCGCCGGCGCTTTCGGCGGTAGTATCGTCGTCTTCGTCGAAATCGGCCATGTGCAGGGCGCTTGCCGATATCACCGGTGACGCTGCTTCGGGAACGGCGCGGGTGGCCGTCTTGAATTTCTCGATGACGAAATCGGGGCTGATCATCGAGGGATCGGCCTCGACGCGCACCGACAGGCCATAACGTGCCTCGATCTGGGCGACATGTTCGCGTTTCTGATTCATCAGGAAATTGACGATCGCCACAGGCGCGCGCAAGAGCACCTCCTTGGAGCGGTTGCGCGTACCTTCCTCTTCGAGCTGGCGCAGCACCGAAAGCGACAGGCTGTCATCGGAACGGATGATGCCGGTGCCGTGACAGTGGACACAGGGGGCTGTCGATGCTTCCAGCATTCCGGGGCGCAGGCGCTGGCGGCTCATCTCCAGCAGACCGAAGCCCGAGATGCGGCCCACCTGGATGCGCGCGCGGTCGGTTTTCAGCTTGTCCTTGAGCCGCTTTTCCACGGCGAGGTTGTTGCGCCGTTCCTCCATGTCGATGAAGTCGATGACGATCAGCCCGGCAAGGTCGCGCAGGCGCAGCTGGCGGGCCACTTCCTCGGCGGCCTCTAGATTGGTCTTGAGCGCGGTATCCTCTATCGAGCCTTCCTTCGTGGCCCTGCCCGAGTTCACGTCGATGGCCACCAGCGCCTCGGTCACGCCGATGACGATATAGCCGCCGGATTTGAGCTGCACCGTCGGGTTGAACATCGCGGCAAGATAGCTTTCGACCTGAAAGCGCGCGTAGAGCGGCAGGCCGTCATGATAGTGCTTCACGTTCTTGGCGTGGGACGGCATGATCATCTTCATGAAGTCCTTGGCCGCGCGGTAACCTTCCGGGCCTTCGACCAGCACCTCGTCGATATCCTTGTTGTAAAGGTCGCGGATCGAGCGTTTGATCAGGTCGCCTTCGGCATAGATCGGTGCGGGGGCGATGGATTTCATCGTCAGTTCGCGGATCTGTTCCCAAAGCCGCATGAGATACTCGTAATCGCGCCTGATTTCGGTCTTGGTGCGTTGGCTTCCCGCGGTGCGGATGATCAGGCCGGCGCCTTCGGGCACCAGAATGTCATTGGCAATGCCCTTGAGCTTCTTGCGGTCGGCGGCATTGGTGATCTTGCGGCTGATCCCGCCGCCACGGGCGGTATTGGGCATCAGCACACAGTAGCGCCCGGCCAGAGACAGATAGGTCGTCAGCGCAGCGCCCTTGTTGCCGCGTTCTTCCTTGACCACCTGCACCAGCATGATCTGGCGGACCTTGATGACCTCCTGAATCTTGTATTTGCGCGGGCGCGGCTTGCGCGGCTGGCGGATTTCCTCGCTGACATCCTCTTCGGCGACCGATTCGATGGTCTCGTCGGTGTCGCTGGCGTGATCGGCGGCGACATAGGGGTGATCGCCGTCATCGCCATTGCCGCCATCGGCATTGCCGCCATCGCCATTGCCGCCATCGCTGTTGGGCGCGATGCCGTTGGCATCGGCCGTCGAGGTTCGGGGTGCATCCGTGTCGTCGCCACCCGCAACGCCCATCCCCGCGATGTCATCGCTGGCGGTCCTGGCATCGTCGTCCCCGGCGGAGGCGGACCGTGCCGCCGACCTGGTTCCCGAGGCGCGCCGCGAGCGGCCCGCATCCTCGGCTTCCTGTTCTTCGGCATAGGCGCGTTCTTCGGCCAGAAGCGCCTGACGGTCGGCGACGGGGATCTGGTAGTAATCCGGATGGATTTCCGAAAACGCCAGAAAGCCGTGGCGGTTGCCGCCGTAATCGACAAAGGCCGCTTGCAGCGACGGTTCGACCCGCGTGACCTTGGCGAGATAGATGTTTCCGGCGAGCTGGCGCTTGTTTACAGTTTCGAAGTCGAATTCATCGACCCGGTTTCCGTCGACCACCACGACCCGAGTTTCCTCGGAGTGGGTGGCATCGATGAGCATTTTCTTGGCCATAAGAGCTTTCCGAACGACGACACCGCCGCAGGCCCGGGCGGGCCGGCGCGGCGGACGTGTTCATATGATGGGGCGATGCGAAACGCAGAGAGCGCAGCGAGGGCCGCCGAATCCGGCCGCCTTGAATGTCGCTGCTCTGTCCTCACGCGTTTCATCGCGGTTCTGTCCCGGACACCTGAGCGGTGCCCATTTCTGACCCCGGCCCTGTCAGGACACCGGGGATAAATTTGCGGCCTTGCGGCCAGACTTGCTGTCGAAATGCGCCTGAAGGGAATCACCTGGGCGTATGCGGCAGTAAAACTGTTGCGTCGCGAAGCCCATCCGGACCGTCACCGACGTTTTCCCAACTTAGCGGGTAGTGCTGCCCTAACACAATGGCATTTTCTTCGCAAACGGGCATTTGCCGGCCAAAGGGGGCCCCAGGGCGCGCCAGACAGGGCTCCTGGATGATGCGCGACCCCACGATCCGGCCCTGTTTGTTGCAGACAAGGGCAGTGCCATCCCCTAATCTGATCACGGAAACGTGCATTTGCGCGCGGCTTCGGCTGCCGGAGGGGTGACATGCACAAGACTTCACTGACAATAGATTGCAACTTGCTGACAATAATGCGTTTCGGCCTAATGTTGAAACAGCGGGCAGCGCTTTGCGCGCTCAAACGGAGGGATAGGCGGCGAACAAGCGGTTCAGGGCTGAGTCGAAACGCTATGGGCACTGCCCTGCTTGCGGCCTTCATGGTGTTCGGCGCGGTGCAGGCCAGCGCGGATGACGACGATTATGATGATGACTCACTGGCCGAGCAATTCGTTCATGGCGCGCCGGCGCAGCCGTCGGAAGCCTGGCTGCTCGCGGCGGGCGGGCGGATTTACGACAAATGGTGGGCGGCGCTGGACCGCGACGAACCGGACGGCACCCATCCGCTGTACCCCGCCACCGGCCAGCAATCGGGCAAGAACACCTGGCGCTGCGAGGAATGCCATGGCTGGGACTATCGCGGGGCTGCGGGTATCTACCGGAACGGCAGCCATGCCACGGGCATCAAGGGCATCGAAGGGGCCATCGGCTGGCCCGAGGACAAGATCGCCGCATTGATGCGCGGATCGCATGCCTATACGCCCGAGATGATCAACGACGCGGAAATGGCCCGGCTGGCCGCCTTCGTGTCGCGCGGGCAGATCGACATGTCGGCCTATATCGACCCCGAGACACGCCAGGTCACGGGCGGCGATGCCGATCGCGGGCGGGCGGTTTTCCAGACCGTCTGCGCGGCCTGCCACGGTTTTGACGGGCGCAGGCTCGACTGGGGCGACGACGGCGAACACGCCTATATCGGCACCGAGGCCGCCAAGGTGCCAGACGAGGTGCTCAACAAGATACTGAACGCCCATCCCGGCGAAGAGATGGTCAATCTGCGGGCCTTTTCGCCCGATGTCGCCGCGGATGTGCTGCGCTATACGACAACCCTGCCAACCAAATAGGAATGCAGCCGGCAGGCGGCGCGGCAAGGGCCGCGCCCCTGTCTGGCGGCTTACAGGTAATCCGACCGCTGCAATCCGTATTTCGCCATCTTTTCGTTCAGCGTGCGGCGCGGCAGGCACAGTTCTTCCATGACCGCGGTGATCGCGCCCTTGTGGCGGCGCATGGTGTTGTCGATGAGCATTTTCTCGAAGCTTTCGACATATTCCTTCAATGGCTTGCCTTCGGTGGTGACCGCCGCCGGGCTCGTCTCCTCGTTCTCGGCCATGAGAAGCGAGGCGATCGAGCCCGAGCCGCGCCGGTTCTGCAACACGGCACGCTCGGCGACATTGATCAGCTGGCGTACATTGCCCGGCCATGGGGCCTGCAACAACTGGGCGGCCTCTTGCGCCGTGACCTGCGGCGCGTCGCAGCCGTATTCCTCGGCGAACTGATCGGCGAGGCGGGCAAAGAGCGCCAGGATGTCTTCACCGCGCTGGCGCAGGGGCGGCAGGATGATCTTCAGCGCGGCCAGACGGTAAAAGAGATCGGGGCGCAACGAATCCTCGACGGTGCGGCCCTGTTCGTGATCATTGCAGATGGCGACGATGCGCGTTTCGGCGGGGGTGCCCTGGTCGTTGATGAAGGTCAACAGCCGCGATTGCAGCGGATGGCTGAGTGCCTCGATATCCTCAAGCACCAATGTGCCGCCACGCGCCTCTTCCACCAGCGGGATATGGCCGCCCTCTTCCATCGGGCCGAATAGCCGGGTGGCAAGCATTTCTGCGGAATAGGCGGCACAGCTTTGCACGCAGAATTTCCTTCCCGCACGGGGGCCTACGGCGTGAAGCGCATGTGCCACGAGGGTCTTTCCGGTGCCGGTTTCTCCGTCAATCAGCACATGGCCGTCAGCCTGGCCGAGATCGAGGATATCCTCGCGCAGCCGCTCCATCGCCGGCGAGGAACCGATCAGCTTTTGCATGATCACCGTGCCGTCGGAAAGTTCCTTGCGCAGCGCGCGGTTGTCGAGCGTCAGCCGCCGCGACTGGCTGGCGCGTTTGGTCAGTTCGGTCATGCGGTCGGGGTTGAAGGGCTTTTCGAGAAAGTCGTATGCCCCGACGCGCATCGCCTCGACCGCCATCGGCACATCGCCATGGCCGGTGATCATGATGACCGGCAGGCCGCCATCGACGCTCATCAGCCGTTTGAGGAAGGCCATGCCATCCATCCCCGGCATCTTGATATCCGACACCACGACGCCGGGATAGTCGCTGCCAATGGATTTGAGCGCCTCTTCGGCACTGGCATAGGTTTCGGTGTCGAACCCCGAAAGGGCCAGCCACTGGCTGATCGACTGGCGCATGTCCTGTTCGTCATCGACGATCGCCACTTTCATTGCGCGTGTCATGGTCTACCTCATTCCGCCGCGTGGGACTTCTGTGTCAATATTGGGAGCTGCACTTCGAATACAGCCCCCCCGTCCGGCGCATTGCGCGCCGTCAGTCTTCCGCCAAAGTCGTTGACGATGCCCGAGGAAATGGCAAGCCCCAGGCCCACGCCCTCGCCCGGTTTCTTGGTCGTGTAGAATGGTTCAAAGAGGTTGTCCAAATCTTCGATGCCATGGCCGTTGTCGCGCACCGCCAGAATCGCCATGTCGCCCATCGACAGCAGAATTTCGATTTCCTGGCGTGCCATGCCCCGGGTGGCGTCCAGCGCATTTCTGAGCAAGTTGATGATCACCTGTTCAAGGCGGATCCGGTCCGCCTGAACCATCACCGGACTGCGCGGCATGGTCCGGGTAATGCGCACGGCGCTTTCCTTCAGCGTCGGCTCCATCATCGACAATGCCGAGGAAACACAAGACCTTACGTCGATCGGTTCAAAGGCGTCGCCGCCCTTGCGGGCATAGCTCTTGAGTTGCCTGGTGATCGCCCCCATGCGTTCGATAAGGTCGTCGATGCGCTGGAAGGACGATAACGCCTCTTGCGGGCGCAGCCGTTGCAGCAAGAGCCGTGCACCCGCCAGATAGGTCTTCATCGCGGCCAGCGGCTGATTGAGTTCGTGGCTGACGGCGGCGGACATTTCGCCGAGCGCGGCCAGTTTGGAGGATTGCGCCAGGGTCTGTTCGGCCACGGCGAGATCCTTTTGCACCTTCTTGCGCTCGGCGATTTCCCGCTGCAGGCGGACGTTCAACTGGCGCAGTTCCGCTGACTCGCGCCGGAACTCGGCGGTTTGCAGCCGCGCGCGCCGGGACAGAAAATAGAAGATCAGCGCCAGCAACACCGCGAATGCCATGATTTCCAGCGCCAGAACGGCATTGACCCTTTCGCGCACCGAATCATAGCCGGTAAAACTGGTCAGCCGCCAGCCGTGGAAGGGAATGCGCGCCTCGTTGCGCATCACCGCTTCGCCTTTCAGATAAGCATCGGGCGGATCGTTGGCCCAGCCTGAGGTGACGCGGAACGCCCGTTCCAGCGCCGTGGGCACCGAACGGACCGCCAGCGCATCGCTGAGCGTCAGGCCGCGCCAGCGCGGTTCGGTGGACAGGATGACCTTGTTTTCGCTGTCGGTGATGGCCACGACATCGGTGATGTTGGACCAGACCTTTTCGAATTTCGACAGTTCCGCGCCGACCATGATCACGCCCGCCAGCTTGCCATCGGCAAACAGCGCCCGCGAATAGACGAATTCATGGTGGGTAGGCGTTTCGGAGAGCGTGAAAACCGTGTCCTTGGATCGCTGGGCATTGACGAACTGAGGCTCGGATCCGTGGGCGGTGCCGATTTCCCGGCGATCGGTTGCGGCGACGGTACGGCCGGTTTCGTCGAGCAACTGGATCGAGGCCGCACCGATTTCGTCGCGCGCCGAAATGAGGCGCTGCGACGTGACCGAGAAATCGCGTGATTCCAGCGAGGACAAAAGCGCCGGATCGCGCGCCAGCAGCAAGGGCACGATCGAGGTGCGCTGCAATTCGCTCAGCACATGGCCGGTATAGAGCGCCAGGCGCACATCGGCGCGATTTCGGGTGGTTTCGGAAAACCGGTCGCCTAGATAGATATTGGTGAACCAGATCACCGACACCGCCAGGGCGATGAAGGCGATGACGACGACGCGCAGCCACCAGGGACTGCGGATGGCGATGTCCGACACGCCGGGCAGCATCACGGTGCCCGGCTGCGGCGGCGCGGAGGTCTTGTTCGGATCAGCAACCATCCCGGCAGTCTAGGCGCTGCTGCGGCCCGCCTCAAGCGTCATGGCCTAGGCCAGAGCCATCGCCGTCATGAGCGAGCGGAAAAGCACCGAACCGTCCGTACCGCCCTGGGGCGCCTCGACCATCCTTTCGGGATGCGGCATCATCCCCAGCACACGGCGGTTCGGCGACAGGATGCCGGCGATATCGTCCATCGCGCCATTGGGATTGTCGGCGTAGCGAAAGGCGATGCGATCCTCGCCGCGCAGCCGCGCCAGGCCCTCGGCGTCGATGGTGTAGTTGCCGTCGTGATGGGCAACGGGGATGCGCAGCATGTCGCCCTTTGCCCAGCCGCGGGTATAGGCGCTGTCAGCGGTTTCGACCCTCAGATCGACATGCTTGCAGACGAATTTGAGCCCGGCATTGCGCATCAATGCGCCGGGCAACAGCCCGGATTCGGTCAGAACCTGAAACCCGTTGCAGATACCCAGCACATGGCCGCCGCGCCCGGCAAAGGCCTTGATCGCGGTGGCGATCGGCGATTGGGCGGCGATGGCCCCGCAGCGCAGATAATCGCCAAAGGAAAATCCGCCGGGAATGGCGACAATATCGGTGCCGCGCGGCAGATCGGTATCCTTGTGCCAGACCCGCGCCACCTCGGCCCCTGCCCGCGCGAAGGCGATCGCCAGATCGCGGTCGCAGTTGGAACCGGGAAAGGTGATGACGGCGGCTTTCATTGCAGGCTCCTGAACGGGTGGCGGGCGCTATTTAGCGCGGATCGGGCCAAAGCTCCAGCGGCAGATCGCGGCGCCGGGCCAGCCCCGCCCGATTTCACCGCGACGAGGCGGCCCGCGTCGGGGCCGCAGATGGCGCGGCGGTCAGGTGATCTCGACGCTGTATTTCTCGATCACCGTATTGGCGAGCAGCTTTTCGCACATGGCCCTTGCCTCGGCTTCGGCGGCGGCGCGGTCACTGGTGGCCAGATCGAGTTCGATCACCTTGCCCTGGCGCACCGCATCGACGCCCGAAAAGCCCAGGGTGGCGAGCGCGTGGCGCACCGCCTCGCCCTGCGGGTCGAGAACGCCGTCCTTGAGCATGACATGAACGCGTGCTTTCATGACGCGCGCCCCCTTTCAGTTGATGAGTTTCGGCTTGCCGATATTGACCGGCGCGCTTTGCATGACGCCGAGGCGGCG
Source organism: Paracoccaceae bacterium (assembly GCA_020446815.1). Taxonomy (GTDB): domain Bacteria; phylum Pseudomonadota; class Alphaproteobacteria; order Rhodobacterales; family Rhodobacteraceae; genus Albidovulum. Next base: position 17,490 of record JAGRDY010000014.1, on the reverse strand, counting down.
GGCCACCTCGGTATAGGCTTCGGCCAGATCGCCGAGATCACGGCGAAAGACATCCTTGTCAAGCTTGCGGTTGGTTTTCATGTCCCACAGGCGGCAACTGTCGGGGCTGATTTCATCGGCCACGATCAGGCGCATGAAATCGCCATCCCAGATGCGGCCTATCTCGATCTTGAAATCAATCAGCTTGATGCCGACGCCGTGCATGACACCGGCAAGAAAATCGTTCACCCGAAGCGCGATCGACACGATGTCATCCATGTCCTGCTGGCTGGCCCAGCCAAAGGCGAGGATATATTCCTCGGGCACCAGCGGATCGCCGAGCGCGTCGTTCTTGTAGCTGAACTCGACGATCGGGCGCGGCAGGGGGGTGCCTTCCTCCATGCCGAGCCGCTTGGCCATGGTGCCGGCGGCGAAATTGCGCACGATCACCTCCAGGGGAATGATCTCCACCTGGCGGATCAGTTGTTCGCGCATGTTGAGGCGGCGGATGAAGTGGTTGGGGATGCCGATATTGGTCAGCCCGGTCATGAAGAATTCCGACAGGCGGTTGTTCAGTACCCCCTTGCCTTCGATGGTGGCCTTCTTCTGGGCGTTGAAGGCGGTGGCGTCATCCTTGAAATACTGCACATAGGTGCCTGGCTCCGGGCCTTCGTAAAGGATCTTTGCCTTGCCCTCATAGATTTTCTTGCGACGTGCCATGGAGACGCTCCGGCTTTTAGGCGCGTGGGAGAGGTTCTCATGCGCTTCTGTGGCGTGCTATAAGGGAAGGCGGGGTGCGGGGCAAGAAGGCCCGCGACCCCGGCGCGGGCCCGGACCGGGACCGGCGCTGGCGACGCCGGAGCCACCAGCAAGCTTGCGCCGCGCCCCAGGATTGTCCATATCTCGGGTAACGAGCCCTTTGGAGACCAAAATGACCACATTCGACGACCGCGAAAACGCATTTGAAAACAAGTTTGCCCATGACGAGGAAATGCAGTTCAGGGCGAAGGCGCGCCGCAACAAGCTCTTGGGGCTCTGGGCGGCCGGGCTGATCGGCAAGACCGGCGATGCGGCGGCGGCCTATGCGGGCGAAGTCGTCGCGTCGGATTTCGAGGAGGCGGGCGATGAGGATGTCTATCGCAAGGTGGCCGGCGATCTCGGGGCGCTGGCCGATGACAGGACGATCCGCACCAGGATGGCCGAATTGATGGTCGAGGCAAAACGCCAGATCATGAAGGAAACCTGACCCGGACCGGGGGCGCGCCGGTCGCGCCCGGACCGGTTGGCGTGGCGCATCCGCGGCGCGGGCAGGCCCCGGCGCCGCGGGATCTTCTTTGAAAGGCATAATCATGAGCGATGCACTCAATCGTCTGTTGGCGGGTCGCGACTGGCTTCTGGCCGACGGCGCCACGGGCACCAATCTTTTCAACATGGGGCTGACCGCAGGAGAGGCGCCGGAATTGTGGAACGTCGAGCGGCCCGACAACGTCCGCAAGCTTTACCAGGGCGCGATCGACGCGGGCAGCGATATCTTCCTGACCAACACCTTCGGCGGCAATGCCAGCCGATTGAAGCTGCACAATGCCCAGACCCGTGTGCACGAACTGAACCGCATCGGCGCCGAGATTGCCCGCGACCTCGCCGATGCCGCCGGGCGCAAGGTGCTCGTGGCCGGCTCGATGGGGCCGACGGGCGAGATCATGGCCCCGATGGGAACGCTGGCCCATGCCGACGCGGTGGAGATGTTTCACGAGCAGGCCGAAGGGCTCAAGGCGGGCGGTGCCGATGTGCTTTGGGTCGAGACGATTTCGGCTGCGGAAGAGTTTCACGCGGCCGCCGAAGCCTGCGCGCGCGCCGCGATGCCCTGGTGTGGCACGATGAGTTTCGACACGGCGGGGCGCACCATGATGGGGCTGACCTCGGCGGCGATGGTCGCGATGGTCGACAAGCTGGCGCATCCGCCTTTGGCCTTCGGGGCCAATTGCGGAGTGGGTGCCAGCGATCTGATGCGCACGCTCCTGGGCTTTGTCGCGGCCGGCCCGGAGCGGCCGATCATCGCCAAGGGCAATGCCGGCATTCCGAAGTATCGCGATGGCCATATCCATTATGACGGCACCCCGGCGCTGATGGCCGAATATGCGGTGCTGGCGCGCGATGCCGGGGCGAAGATCATCGGCGGCTGCTGCGGCACCATGCCCGAGCATCTGGTGGCGATGCGCAAGGCGCTGGAAAGCCGTCCGCCCGGCCCGCGCCCGACGCTCGATCAGATCACCGCCGCGCTGGGGGCGTTTTCGTCCGGCTCGGACGGCACCGGCGAGGATGCCGGGCCGGCGCGCGAACGGCGCGGGCGGCGGCGCGGCTGAGGCGTTTCGGCGCATTTTCGATCCGCCACGCTTCGCCCAAATCCCGAAAGCGCCAATGGCGCGGCGGTCTGGACGATTCGGGGCTTTCCCGAGCCGCCATGGCGCCTCTCGAATACTTGCCGAAACGCGGCACCGGGCACCGGCAGGGGCGCGCAACGGATGGGCCGCCGCACGCGGGCTCAGAACAGCGACAGTTGATCGCCGGGGCTGGGCGGGGCGGCGAAGCGGCCGACGTCGAGCGCGGCGCGGCGCGATTCGAGGCCGAGCCTGCGCGCGGCCACGGCAAAGCGGCGGGCGATGAGATCGGCAAAGGGCCCCTGCCCGCGCATCCGCCGGCCAAAGCTGGCGTCGTAATCCTTGCCGCCGCGCATGTCGCGCAGCCGGTTCATCACATGCGCGGCGGCATCCGGGCGGTGGCGGGCCAGCCAGTCGCGAAAAAGCGGCGCCACTTCAAGGGGCAGGCGCAGCAAGATCCAGCTTGCCGAAGTGGCCCCCGCCGAAGCGGCCGAGGCCATGATGCGTTCGAGTTCCGGTTCGGTCAGGACGGGGATGACCGGCGCGACCATGACCCGGACGGGGATGCCTGCGTTCGCCAGGCTCTCGATGGTGGCCAGACGGCGCGCGGGCGCCGGCACCCTCGGTTCGAGTTGCCGCGCCAGATCGGCGTCGAGCGTGGTCACGGTGATGCCGACCTCGACAAGATGACGGCGGGCCATGTCGCCGAGGAGATCCATATCGCGTTCGATGAGCGTGCCCTTGGTGGTGATGGTCAGCGGATGATTCCAGGCCCCGAGCACCTCGAGCAGCCGCCGCATGATCCGGTATCGCGCCTCGATCGGCTGGTAGGGGTCGGTATCGGTGCCGATGGCCAGTGGCGCGGGCCGATAGGATTTGCGCCCGAGTTCGCGGGCCAGCCTTTCGGGCGCGGACGGGCGGGCGATGAGCCGGGTTTCGAAATCGAGCCCCGGCGAAAGCCCGAGAAACGCATGGCTGGGGCGCGCATAGCAATAGGCACAGCCATGTTCGCAGCCCCGATAGGGGTTGAGCGAACGGTCGAAAGGCAGATCGGGCGACGTGACGGCGTTGATCACGCTGCGCGGGGTTTGCTCGCTCACCTCGGTGCGCAAGAGCCGCTCTTCTTCGGGCAGATCCCAGCCGTCGTTTTCCGCCGTGCGCGCATAGGGTTCGAAACGGCCACTGACATTGGTGGCCGAACCGCGCGCCTTCAAGCGCAAGAAGGGGTCGGGCGGGGGCAGGTTCATGAATGAAGAATAGAACATAATGGGAACATTTACCAGCGCCAGCACGCATTGCGAGTTTGGTCTTGACGGTTTTCGTCGCCGCAGACGCACTCCATGTCGTAAATCGCCAAGTGAAATGGCGCCCGAGGCCGCATTAACATGCCAAGCACAGCCAGGAGACCGAAATGGCCGACGAAAACGACATCATCCTTTCCGAACTCGATGACGAGGAACTGACGCTTCAGATGCACGACGACCTTTACGACGGTCTCAAGGAAGAGATTGTCGAAGGCGTCGAAATTCTTCTGGAACGCGGCTGGCAGCCCTATGATGTGCTGACCAAGGCGCTGGTTGCGGGCATGACCATCGTCGGCGCCGATTTCCGTGACGGCATCCTTTTCGTTCCCGAAGTGCTGCTGGCGGCCAATGCGATGAAGGCGGGCATGGCGATTCTCAAGCCGCTTCTGGCCGAAACCGGCGCCCCGAAGGTTGGCAAGATGGTGATCGGCACGGTGAAGGGCGACATCCACGACATCGGCAAGAACCTGGTCGGCATGATGATGGAGGGCGCTGGCTTCGAGGTGGTCGATCTGGGGATCAACAACCCGGTCGACAAATATCTCGATGCGCTGGTTGCCGAGGATGCCGACATCCTGGGCATGTCGGCGTTGTTGACCACCACCATGCCGTACATGAAGGTCGTCATAGATACGATGAAGGAAAAGGGGATGCGCGACGACTTTATCGTGCTGGTCGGCGGGGCGCCGCTGAACGAAGAATTCGGCAAGGCCATCGGCGCGGATGCCTATTGCCGCGACGCCGCCGTGGCGGTGCAGACCGCCAAGGATTTCATGGCACGCAAGCATAACAAGCTGGCGGCCGGCTGAACCACCCGGACGACACCCTATGACGGCCCCAGGAGCGCAGGCTCGGGGGCCGTTTTTCATGAGGCCGGCGCGATTTTGACGGGTTCAGGCATCATTTGGGCGTATTTGGCGTTGGAATTCGGGCCCGGCACCCCCAGATTGTCGGGCAGGAGGACATCGGGTGAATTTGCGCATTCTCTTGCTCATCGTCATCGTGACCGCCGCCGCCGGGATGAGCATCTGGATGGCTCTGGTCTGGTCGGCCAATGGCGGGCAGCTTTGGGCGACGGCGCTGGGGCCGGTGCTGTTGGCACTTTACCTCGCGGTCCGCTGGAGGAAAGGGCGCTAGATGATGTCGTCGGAAAAGCAGAACCGCATCCTGCTGATCGCCTGCGGCGCGCTGGCGCGCGAGATAATGGCGCTGAAGAAGGCCAATGGCTGGGATCACATGGATCTGCAATGCCTGCCGGCGAACCTTCATCTCTGGCCTGACAGGATCACCGGCGCGGTCGAGGCGGCGGTCATCGAAAATCGCGATGCCTACGGCGGCATTTTCGTGGTTTATGCCGATTGCGGCACGGGTGGCACGCTCAAGGCGAAATGCGCCGAGCTTGGGGTCGAAATGGTGGCGGGGCCGCATTGCTATTCCTTCTATGAAGGCAACGAGGCCTTCGCGGCGCGCGACGAATGCACCGCTTTCTACCTGACCGATTTTCTGGTGCGGCAATTCGATGGTTTCGTCTGGAAACCGATGGGTTTCGATCGCCATCCCGAACTGATCCCGATGATGTTCGGCAATTACGAGAAGCTGGTCTATCAGGCCCAGACAGAAGATCCGGCGCTGGATGCCAAGGCCGAGGATTGCGCGCGGCGGCTGGGGCTGAAATACGAGCGGCGCTTTACCGGCTATGGTGGTCTGAAGTCGACATTGGCCGCCCTTTGACCACGCCAGGGCCAGGGCAGGCCGGCATTGCAACCACAGATATCTGTTTTGCGCGCCGGGCGGGCGTGAAAGGGATGACAGGCAATTTCGGTTATGTTTTGATGAAGCCAGCCAATGTCGCAACATAACACCCGAAGACCTTCCCGAGGATACGCATGCAATACGACCCCCCCGGCAAAAAGCAGGTTCCCTATGTCAAGCGGCGCTGTCACCGCTGCCACGGCACGGGGCGCGCGCCTTGCCAGTTCTGCAATGGGTCGGGACAGGTCGCCAAGGGGCGCGACAAATTCGGCAATACCCTCTTTGAACGCTGCGTCGGCTGTTTCGGCACCAAATCGCGCCGTTGCACGCTTTGCGGCGGCGAGGGTTTTGCCTGATCAAGGCGCAAAGACCGGTTGCGAAGGGCAATAAATAGGAATAGTAATCATTCGCAAATTTTCAATGGCGAATGAATCGCACTCCATGTCGCCCCTGTCCGAACCTGACTTGTCTTTGACTACGCGCGCACCGGACAAGGACGCGCGGCCCCTGTCGTTGCCGGAAGTGAACGCGTCGGTGTCGGTCCGGCGCGGTGGATTCTGGCAGCGTTTGATGAGCTTTTCGGGGCCGGGATACTTGGTGGCCGTCGGATATATGGACCCGGGCAACTGGGCCACGTCGCTGGCGGGCGGGTCGCGGTTCGGCTATACGCTGCTGTCGGTCGTGCTGTTGTCGAACATCATGGCTGTTTTGCTGCAGGCGCTGGCGGTGCGCATGGGCATGGCCAGCGGGCGCGATCTGGCGCAGCTTTGCCGGGAACGGTATTCGCGCCCCGTCGGCGTCGCCTTGTGGGTTCTCGCCGAGGCGGCGATCGTCGCCACCGATCTGGCCGAGGTGATCGGCACGGCGATCGCGCTCAACCTGCTGTTCGGCCTGCCGATGCCGGTCGGAGTGGTGCTGACCGCGGCGGATGTGTTCGTGATCCTGTGGCTGCAAGGCAAGGGGTTTCGCCGGCTGGAGGCTTTTGTGATCGCGCTGACGCTGGTGATCGCGGTCTGTTTCGGCTTCGAGATGGCCTATGCGGATCCCGCCTGGGGCGATGTGCTGCGCGGCTATGTTCCGCAACGCAGCGTCCTGTCCGACCCTGACATGCTTTTCTTGGCTCTGGGCATTCTCGGCGCGACGGTGATGCCGCACAACCTTTATCTGCATTCGGCGATCGTCCAGACGCGCGCCTTCAAGACCGATACCGCGGCGCGGCGCGAAGCGATCCGGATGGGGACCATCGATTCGACCATCGCCCTGACCTTCGCGCTGTTCATCAACAGCGCCATCCTGATTCTGGCCGCCGCGACGTTTCACACGACGGGACAGACCACGGTGGCGGAAATTCAGGATGCCTACGCGCTCTTGTCACCGACACTGGGCGCGGCGGCGGCCTCGACGCTGTTTGCGGTCGCCCTGCTGGCCTCGGGGCTGAATTCCACGGTCACTGCCACCCTGTCGGGGCAGATCGTCATGGAAGGGTTCATCCGCTTTCGCATGGCCGCCTGGGCGCGCCGCCTGATGACCCGCGGGATCGCCATCGTCCCGGCGGTGATTGTCAGCGTGACTTACGGCGAAAGCGGCACCGCGCAGCTGCTGTTGCTGAGCCAGGTGGTGTTGAGCCTGCAACTGCCCTTCGCCATCGTGCCGCTGGTGATGTTCACGGCGAACCGGCGGATGATGGGCGGATTGCCGGCCCCGCGCTGGCATATCGCGGCCTGTTCGGTTATCGCCCTGACCGTCATCGCGCTGAACGTGAAGCTGATCATCGACGTGGCGACGGGGGGTTGACAGGGCGGGGCAAACAGGCGGCCCCCCTCCCCCCGAAAAACCTATCGGGCAGTTTCCGCCGCCAGGGTGCCGATGCGTTCGACCATCGCCCTGAGACCGTTGGAGCGCTGCGCGGACAAATGATCATTCAGCCCCAGCCGGGCAAGTTCGGCGCCGGCGTCCACCTTGAGCACATCGGCAACGCACAACCCGGCAAAGAGCGCGTGCAAAATGGCGATGAGGCCGCGCACGATCATCGCATCGCTGTCGCCGGCAAAATCGAACCGCGCCGCCGCCCCCTGCCCCTCGATCCTTGGCAAGAGCCAGACCTGGCTTGCGCAGCCATCGACCTTGGTCGCCGGAACCTTGAACGCGTCATCGAGCGCCGGCATCGCCTTGCCCAGTTCGATGACGTGCCGATAACGGTCTTCCCAATCGTCGAGAAACTCGAACGTCTCGGCGATTTCCTCGAAGGCGGGGGTTGGCATGGCGTGCTCCGGTTTCCTGCCCGCTTGAGGTAGTCGCTAAATCCGCCAAGGTCCAGTCGGTGTGGGCTCTTTTCACGCGACGCTGAATCAGCTACCCAAGGCAGGAGCCATCGAGGGAGTGCCACCGCATGAGACTGACGATACTTGCGCTGATGCTGGCGGCGCTTAGCCTGACAAGCTGCGGGCGTATCCGTGAAAGCCGCATCCTCAACCCGTTCAACTGGTTCGGCCGGTCGCAGGAAAGCCAGGTGGCCGCCGCCGCGGCCGACCCCAATGTCATTGCCGATGGCCGGTTGCTGGTGGCCGATGTGACCGAGCTTGAAATCGCCCGCCAGCCGGGCGGCGCGATCATTCGCGCCTCGGGCCTGCCGCCGACGCAGGGCTGGTGGGATACCGAACTGATCGCCGACAATGACGGCGTGCCGGTCGACGGCGTTCTGACCTATCGTTTCGTGATTGCCAAGCCGATCGGGCAAACGCGGGTATCGACGCCGCAATCGCGCGAATTGACGGTCGCCACCTATCTGTCGGATATCAAGCTGGCAGAGGTGCGCAAGATCGTGGTGCTGGGCGCGCAAAACAGCCGTTCCATGCGCCGCTAGGGCGTGCCGGGAAGTATCCGACCCGCCGGGCATCGCCGAAAGCCCGAGACCGCCGCAACCGCGGCAGGGCTCCGCCGGCTTAATGGTCCTGGCGAAACGCCACAGGGTTCTTCCGACCCATCAGACCGGCACCACCCGGACCGCCCCGCCCCTGGCCGACAGGGCAATCTCGCCCTTGCACAGGCGCAGCGCGTCGGCGCCGAAGACCTCGCCCCGCCAGCCCTTCAGCGCCTGCACCTTGCGGTCGCCCGCCGCCAGCGCGTCGAGATCGCCCGATGTGGCGATCAGCTTTTGCGCAACGCCCGCGTCTTCTGACTTGGCCTTGAGCAGGACCCGCAGCAGGTCGGCAAGCGCCGGGTTGACCTGAAGCTGTTCGCGGCGCGTGTCGGGCCTGGGGAAATCTTCGGGGCTCGACTCCAGCCCGGCCCTTATCGCCGCCAGTATGCCTTCGGCGACGTCGGCGCGCCGGCCTTCGCGCAACAACAGCCGCGACCGGCCAAGATCTTCGACCGACTGGGGTTTGCTCGAGGCCAGTTCCAGCAGCGCGTCATCCTTGAAGACGCGGTTGCGCGGCACATCGCGGGTCTGGGCGTAAGTTTCGCGAAAGCGCGCCAATTCACGCACGATGGCCAGAAACCGGCCCGAGGTGGTGCGCGTCTTGATGCGCATCCACGCCTCTTCGGGGCGGTTGATATAGGTTTCCGGATCGAGCAAGACGCCAAGTTCCTCTTCGACCCATTTCTGCCGCCCGGTCCTTTTCAATTCTCCCGCCAGGAATTCATAGATGATGCGCAGATGGGTGACATCGGCAAGCGCATAGGATTTTTGCGCCTCGCTCAGCGGGCGGCGCGACCAGTCGGTGAAACGCGATGTCTTGTCGAGGCTCTGGCGGGCGATCTTGCGTACCAGCGTTTCATAGCCGACCTGATCGCCAAAGCCGCAGACCATGGCGGCGACCTGCGTATCGAACAGCGGCACCGGAAAGACATTGGCATCGACAAAGAAAATCTCCAGATCCTGGCGCGCGGCGTGAAACACCTTGACGGTCTTTTCATGGCGGAAAAGCTCATAAAGCGGTTCCAGCGACAGACCGTCGCACAAAGGATCGATCAGGACCGCTTCGCCATGGTCACCCGGCAGCGCCATCTGGATCAGGCAGAGCCTGGAGTAATAGGTGCGTTCGCGGATGAATTCGGTATCCAGCGTCACATAGGGCTCGTTCCTGGCGGCGGAACAAATTCGGGCAAGGTCGTCGGTCGTGGTGATGGCGTGCATGAAGGATCCGGGTCTTTTGCGCGGGCGCGCTGGGCGGTCAGGGTTTCTTAGGCGAGACGGAGAGCGAAAGGAAGGTCCGAGTGTCATGGGCGCGCCCGCTGTGGTCAAAGCTGCGTACAATCGCCGACTTGAAAGGCTACTTGTGCGGGAATCGACGTTACTTTCAAAAGATTACCGGGCGACGGTCACCCTCGCAGAACCGCAGCAAGACGGCCGGATAAAGCCGATGTTCAAGGGCGAGCACACGCGCGGCAAGCGATTGCGGCGTCTCTTGCGGGGCGATGCGCAGACGGGCCTGTCCGAGGATCGGGCCGGCGTCAAGTTCGGGTGTGACCGCGTGGACGGTGCACCCGGCCTCCGCGTCGCCCGCCGCCAGCGCACGGGCATGGGTATCAAGGCCGGGGTATTTGGGCAAAAGCGAGGGGTGGATGTTGAGCATCCTCCCCGCGAAGCGGGCCACGAATGCCGGCGTCAGCACCCGCATGAAACCGGCCAGGCAGAGGATATCGGGCCGCGCCGCCAGAATCGGGCCGAGCAGGGCCGCCTCGAACCCGGCGCGGTCGCCCCCGAAGGCGCGGTGATCGACTGCGGCGGTGGCGATACCCATCCGCGCCGCCTTTTCCAGCCCGGCCGCGGCGGGATCGTTCGAGGCAACCAGCACCGGGCGGGCGGGATGGTCGCCGGTCATGCTGCGGCAAAGGGCGGCCATGTTCGAGCCACCCCCGGAAATTAGGATGGCCACACGTTTCACAAAAGCCGCCCGCGGTAGCGAACCCCCTGCCCTTCCTGGACATGGCCGATGGCAAAGACGGTTTCCCCAAGCGATTCAAGCAAGGATGTCAGCGCCGCGGCACGATCGGCGGCGACCACGGCGACCATACCGATGCCGGCATTGAAGGTCTTGAGCAATTCGGCTTCGCTCAACCTGCCGGTCTCGGCCAGCCAGCGAAACACCGGCGGCAGCGGCCATGTGGCAAGGTCGATCTCGGCGCCTAGGCCCTCGGGCAGCACCCTTGGCAGGTTTTCGGTCAACCCGCCGCCGGTGATGTGGGCCAGCCCGTGCACCCCCCCGGCGCGAATCGCCGCCAGCGCCTGTTTGACATAAAGCCGGGTCGGCACCAGCAGCTCGTCGCCAAGCGGGCGGGCGCCGAACGGTGCCACCGCCTGCCAATCCAGGCCGGAAAGCGCCACCACCCTGCGCACCAGCGAATAACCGTTGGAATGCACCCCGTTCGATGCCAGCCCCAAAAGCACATCGCCCTCGCCGACCCCATCGGGCAGGCCCTGGCCGCGTTCCATCGCCCCCACGGCAAAGCCCGCCAGATCGAAATCGCCGCCATGATACATGCCGGGCATTTCCGCCGTCTCGCCGCCGACCAGCGCAGCACCCGATTGCGCGCAGCCGGTGGCGATCCCCTCAATGACCGCCGCGGCCTGGTCGAGGTCGAGCCTGCCGGTCGCGAAGTAATCGAGAAAGAGCAGCGGCTCGGCGCCCTGACAGACAAGATCGTTGACGCACATCGCCACCAGGTCGATACCGATGGTGGCGACATTGCCGGTGTCGATGGCGATGCGCAGCTTGGTGCCCACGCCGTCAGTCGCGGCCACCAGAACCGGGTCGGCATACCCCGCGGCCTTCAGATCGAACAGCGCCCCGAAGCCGCCGAGCCCCGAAACGACGCCAGCCCGCGCCGTCCGCCCGGCCGCCGGTTTGATCCGCTCGACAAGGGCATTGCCCGCGTCGATATCGACACCCGCATCGGCATAGGTCAGCCCGGTTTTCTGCTTGGTCATTCATTTCCCCATGCGAACGGCCGGTACCGACGGCCATGCCGCCCTGCCCCGCGCATCGCCGCGCCAGCGGCTTTGCGCAAACGCCCCGGCGGCGCGATCGCGCCGGCCGTTTTGTGTTTCGGCGCGGCATACAGGATAAGATCGCCGACGACAACGCAGCCGTGCACCAAGGTGCAAAAATTCTGCCCCACTGGCAGCAGCGCGCGGCAGCCCGCCGGAAGGCGCCCGCCCTGCCCTTTCGCTTGACCGACCGGCCGATTGTGCTAGGGATGCCGCCGGCCGGGCCTGTAGCTCAATCGGTCAGAGCAGGGCGCTCATAACGCCTTGGTTGGGGGTTCGAGTCCCTCCGGGCCTACCAGATCTTGCTGGCGTTGACTGCGACGGGGCAAGCCCCGGGCCGAAAGTGGCGGACGGGCCAGAACGGCCTGCCGTGAGCCGGCGGCACGGCCGGGCGCCGACACCCCCCGATATGCGCTCATCGCGCCAGCAAAAGCTCGGCCTTCAACCCGCCGAGCCGATCGCTTTGGCCCAGCCGCAGCGAACCGCCATGCTGGCGGGCGATGTCCGCCGCGATCGCCAGGCCAAGCCCGACGCCCGATCCCCGGTCCTGGTTGCGGGCGGGGTCGAGGCGGGTAAAGGGTTGCATCGCCTCTTCGCGCCGTTCGCTGGCGATGCCCGGCCCATCGTCCTCGACCGAAATGCGCAAGGACTTGTCGAGAACCGAAAGCGAGATTTCCACCTGGCTTCCATAGCGGCAGGCGTTGTTGACAAGGTTTTCGAGCGCGCGCCGGATGGCCCCCGCGCGCAGCCGCACAGACCCCGCGCCGCATGTCTCGGCAAGCCGGACGTTCTGCCCGGCGCGCCGACAATCCTCGACCACCATTCGCAGGAATGCCGCGGGATCGAGCGGTTCGGGCTCTTCAGCGACGGCTTCATCGCGCACAAAGGCCAGGAATGCATCGAGCAGCCGCTGCATTTCGTCGATGTCATGGCCCATCGCCCTGATGTCGGGATCATCGCCCAGCATCGACAGACCGAGTTTGAGGCGCGTCAGCGGGGTGCGCAGATCGTGGCTGACCCCCGACAAAAGCAACATGCGTTGTTCGATCTGGCGCTCGATGCGCGCGCGCATGTCCAGGAACGCGTTGCCGGCCGCGCGCACTTCGGTGGCCCCGGTCGGCGTGTAGGGCAGCACCCTGCCCTTGCCGAAGGCTTCGGCGGCATGGGCCAGACGGCGGATCGGGCGCAGCTGGTTGCGCAGGAAGAGCACCGCAATCAGCGTCATCAGGATCCCCGTTGCCACCATCAGGACCAGGAGCTGATGGGGATTGGTGGCCGAAACGCGGCGGCGGTCGAATGTGATGTCGAGCGGCCCGAAGCGCGTGGCCAGCACCAGATGCACCCGCCGCGAATTGGACAGATCGACGGCAACAAGATCGGCAAGGTTGTCATGCAAGGTGTCGATGACGACCCGTCCGGACAGGTCGTAGAACGCGCGCCTGTCGCCAGGCGTCGGTTTGCCGGGCGCGGGCAGTACCGCATCGATCGCCAGCGCCCTGGCCGGACCGGCCAGCGCCGCGCGCGCGGTGTGCAGATCGGCGGCCGTTGCAACCCGGTCCGCCAGCAGCGTTATCTCCAGCACCAGATTGCGCGACATCTGCCGGGTCACATCCTCGAAATGGCGCTGAATGAAGGTTATGGACACGACGAGTTGAATCGTCACGATGGGCAGGATCAATATGAGTGCGGCGCGGCCATAAAGACCGCGGGGCAAGAACCGTTTGAGCAGACCAAGGACCATGGGCGGAGCCTAGCGGGGCAGCGGCAGGAGAGAAAGCGCAAGATGACCGACGGCAAGGGCAAACCGGCACGGCCCGGCGTGCCGGTGGATCTGGAAAAGGGGCTGAGAATGGTGCTGGCCCCGAACCCGTCGCCGATGACGCTGCATGGCACCAACACCTATCTTCTGGGCCACGGCCGGGTCGCGGTGATTGATCCGGGGCCGGACGATCCGGCGCATCTGCAAGGCATTCTGGGCGCGTTGCGCAAGGGCGACAGCATCAGCCACATTTTGGTGACCCATGCGCATCTCGATCACGCGCCGCTTGCCCGTCGCCTCGCCACCCTGACCGGTGCTCCGGTGCTGGCTTTCGGCGATGCGGTCGCCGGGCGATCGGAGGCGATGAAGCTGTTGGCCGCAAGCGAAGCCATCGGCGGCGGCGAAGGGGTCGATCACCGGTTCTCACCCGATATCCGCCTTGCCGACGCCGACCGGATCCGCGGCGACGACTGGGAGCTGGAGGCGATTCACACACCGGGTCACTTTTCCAGCCACCTGGCATTTCGCTGGGGAAAGGTGGTGTTTTCGGGCGATCATGTGATGGGATGGTCCTCGTCACTGGTCTCGCCGCCCGACGGCGACATGGGTGCCTATATGCGGTCGCTGGATCGGCTCGATGCCGTCAGGGCCGCACGGCTTTACCCCGGCCATGGAGCACCGGTCGCGTCTCCCGCCGACCGCATCGCCTTTCTGGCCCGGCACCGGCGCGGGCGCGAGGCCGAGATCCTCGCCGCCCTGGCCCGATCGGCGTCCGACGCCCGCGCGCTGGCCCGGCAAATCTATCGCGATACCCCCCCGCATCTGCTGGCCGCCGCGTCACGCAACGTCTTTGCCCACCTGCTCGATCTGACCGAACGCGAGCTTGTCAGGCCCACCGGACCCGCCTCCTTCACCGCCCGATACAGCCTGGCCTGACAGACAGGGTTTTTGTCGCGAATGCCACTGGACGCCCCCGGCGGCGCTTGCTATATCGCCCCGGTGTTCCGGCGTAGCTCAGCGGTAGAGCAGTTGACTGTTAATCAATTGGTCGTAGGTTCGATCCCTACCGCCGGAGCCAAAAATCCCAATAAAAACAGCTACTTACCGAGACTCCGCATGGGGTCTCTGGTAGTTCATGAATATCGCGTAAGTTGGGCGTAAGACCTGCCCTGAGGTCCGCTGGCGCGTAAGCTGCTGAATCATCGCGCAAACGAAAAGCGCCCCGCAACCCATGCCGCGAGGCGCTACAGGTCATGCGGTAAAGGAGGCCCGCACCCTGACTGCGGCTGTTGCGATTAACGAGGAACTGAACCGCTATGCCTCGTCGCGGGCGGCATTGAGACCCGCGCCCCGCTTCGCTCCCCTTTAAGCTCCACGGGTTTGGGTGGCGGCCTTCCCCTTGCACGAGTCGCACAAGCGGAGGCGCACCACGTCTGCTGAAAAGTAGGGCCTGCTGCACCTCATGCAGAAGCGCCAACCGACCTCTCGGACGATTCTGGGCGGGTTGTGGTCAAGGTCGAGCACGGGTTCGCGGCGTCGGCACTGGTCAAAGGGCCAAGGGTCCGGCTCCTGAAATCCGGGGAGGACTTGGATGCCATAGCGCTTGTCCGTCACCGCCACCGCCCCTGCGCATTCGCCCAAGTGCCATCAGCCTCCCACCGCGCCAAGGCGTCGATGGGAAAGTCGCGGTCCAGCGCCCCCGCCGCCATCTCCCGGCATTGAGCCTCGAACGCCTCGAAGCTCCCGTAGGCGCGGACGAAGTGTGACTGGCGCGGCTGACGCGCCGCCTCGAGCTTGGCAACCCGTGTCAGCATTGCCCGGACCGCCGCCATGCCTCAGCCCTCCAGCGCCCGGAGCGCCACCCCCAAGCGCATGGCACCGAGCAGGCGGCGGTCCCTGTCGGCAAGCCGCGCCTCTGCCGCTTCCCGCGCTAGGTCGCCAAGAATTCGCTGCTCGCCCTGCGACACCGTGAAGTCCGGGACCGCAATGCTCGACTCGCGGCGGAAGTGCTGCCCATGGGCGAAGGTCACGTTCGGGTCGCTGTGGTAAT
Organism: Paracoccaceae bacterium; assembly: GCA_020446815.1. Lineage (GTDB taxonomy): Bacteria > Pseudomonadota > Alphaproteobacteria > Rhodobacterales > Rhodobacteraceae > Albidovulum. The sequence continues at coordinate 2,276 of JAGRDY010000014.1, read as the reverse complement.
AGCCTCGCGCCCGTCGCGGCTGCGGTTCTCCTTGGTCCGCCCAGTCGTATCGCACCCTCATTTCAGCGCCCCCATCGACCTAAGAAGCTCAATCGCATCTTCCCGCGTCACAGGGTCGGTGCTGGTGCGCAACACCTCCATGCAGGTGTCATATGTCCGCTGTTGCATTTCGGCGTGCTGTTCAGGCGTCATGCCCTCGAACAGGTTCTCGGGCAGCAAGCCCAGCGTCTGCGCCTCCCGTGCCGTCAGCGGGATCACCTTGACGGTGTAGGGCCGCGCTTGGTGCTCTGTCCGGGTCAGGGTCTCAGCCGCCCGCACCGCGCGGTCGTAGTCGGTGATGGGCCAGAACAGCGCGACCTTACCGGCCACCAGCGCGGCGACAAACAAGTCGTCGCGGCTGGGCGGGAAGGTGACGACGCTGTTGCCGCCCGAGGTCCAAAGGTTCATCATCCGTTCACCGCCTTCGATTCCAGCATCACGATCCGTTGTTCCAGTTCCTCGGTCGCCCTGACCGACGCAAGGTTGCTGATCGCGCCGACGATCTGCTGCCCCACCTCGGGGCTGACCTTCCCTGTGGCTACAGCTTCAAGAACCCTCTCCACCTGGGCGCTGATGGGCAGCGAAGCGTCGAAGTCGAATTTCACCCGCCCGCTGTCGGACTTCAGCGGAGCAATGACCCTCGAAAGGACGAGCTGCGCGGCAGCGGAATCGCCCTCCAACGCCTTCGCGATCTGCTTCTCCAAAATGCCACCCGCGTTGTCCAAGAGCAGCCTGGTGATCTTGGTGCGGGCGACACCGAAGTCCGCGGGCTTGCCGCTCGGGTTCGGACTCTTCATCCCTTTGTGCCAGTTCGGGTTGCCCCGCGTCGGTCCGGGTGCCGGGGTGTAGTTCTTCAGCCATTCCGGCTGTTCAACCTCGGTCTCTTGATCGCTTTGCTGACCCATGTATCAAGGTGCCTCCGATGCTTCAGCCGTGCTTGGCATAGATGGCGGCACTGGCATCGCGCTTGGCGCGAACCTCGGTCGGGGTGATATGGCGGATGATGCGCCCCTTGGAGCCTTCCTTGTCACTGACGACCGGAATGGTGCCGACAGCCTTCATCATCTCATTGAGCACCAGCCCGCCTTGCTGTTCCAGCCGCGTCCGCGCCGCCACCATCGCCTTGAGGCGCTTGGTCGTCTCTGGTTTCCGCAGTTGGTTGAACTTCAGCAGGAACGCCGCGTGCAGTTCTTTCGACAAGCCCGACAACATGGGCGGCGCGCCAAGCACGGCGCTCAGCACCTCGTCGTCGCCCTCAGCCAACGCCTTCTCCATCAGGCCCACCCGGTCATTGGACTTCTGCATCAGCGCCCGCACCTCGCCGCTGACCATCCTGCCCGCCTGCTCCTTCACGCTGGCGCTCAGGTCGGCCTCAAGGCTGGTGATGCTCTTGGTGAGCTGGGCAACCGCACCGTCGATCTTGCGCGTCACGGCACTCAGCTTCGCCTGCGCGTGGTCGTCCGTTTTCAACAGCGCGCCCTCGGGCGTCAGCGTCGGGTCCGAAAACGCGGCCTTCCTGAACTGGTGAATGCCACCGATGTACGAATACGCGCTTTCAAACGCCTCGACCGCAGGAGCGATCAGGGGCGCGGTTTCGCTATCCACCCCGTCGAGGTTGAGAAACGTGTCCGGATGCAGGTCCGGGGCCACGTTGACATCAAGGTCCGCCATTTTGCCCTACTTTCTGGATGAAGACTTACGTGTGTCTTTGCAAGGTAGGGCGGTCGCATATAGGTCCGCTACGATTTTCTTTTCATAGCAATATGTTACATCACTTCCACGGCGCCAAGACGGGCTGACCACACATCAAACGGAAGGCAACCGCCGCGTCGTTTGACGCAGAAAAGCGAATTGCGCTTCGAAGGATTCATCCTGCCACACTTCAACACCGCATAATGTCTAGCCACCGGCAAGAGATGCCCGTATCTATGGGCAATGCACAACCTGTAGGCGCGCCATGTTCAGCTCCTTCCTAACAGACGTCATGACCCTCGCCGGATTCGGCGCGTTGTTGGACACTGTTCTAATGGGCAAGAAGGAACGCGAGAAAATTGAGCGCTACCTCGATGGCGCAACTGGTTTCCAAACTCTTACTGAGAGGTTTTTGAGATTTCTCTCAGTTTCTCACTCAATTGTGTTTGACCGCTTTTTCTCCGGCAACCTCTTCTCCCGTTCTTTCTTCGCCTCGGCGCTAGTAATATCCATCACGTCATTCTCCGTCGTTGTCGCATTGCAGT
>JAGRDY010000004.1 GCA_020446815.1 Paracoccaceae bacterium | reverse complement strand
GCCGAGGATTGGAAACGGCCGCCGCGTGAATGGGTCGAGGCGAAAAACCAGTTCGCCATTCTGTTCGAAGAACGCTTTCAGAGCGTCTGAATGAAACCGGCCCGAGCACAAAATTCTGGATAGTCCCGGCCGGCGCGCTGGGCTCCCTGGGCAAAGCGGCTTGTCCACCCGCCCCGTCACACGCCCCGCCACACGCCCCGTCACACGCCCCGTCACACGCCCCGCCACACGCCCCGCCACCCGCGCTGACACCCGCCCTGTGTCGGTCCAGCCATTTGCAGACCGTTCGGACCGATATCCCTAACGTCTCCGCAATGACGGCTGAGGGTCGGCCCCTTCCGGTGGCACGAAACGATCGGTTCTCGACTATACGACGCCTCGGACAGTTACGCCGCCTCAACCCCTGCCCGGCGTAACGCGCCGCGCCGCCGGCGGGCCGGAAGGGCGAAACCCGCGGCGGCCTGGCCAATCGCCCCCGGAGACCAATCGCAAGCACCCCGCCACCCCGCGTCTGCAGGCTTCAGGCTGCCGAACTGGCCCTGAACGGCCAAAAACCGCAAAAAATCGAGGTGCCCTATAGCCTATAGAAAGTAGGGCGCGCATTGTGATGCGGGTTGTTGATCCTTCGGGGCCTTCGGCCCGAGTTTGGCGATGGCAGCCTGAATTCGAGCCAGAAGAACAACCTGCTGAGACTTCACAGCTAGTGCGGCAAATGATTGCCAGGGCCTTCCTGGCTTTCTTTGTCGTCTTCGGCCTGATCGCCCGGAATGGCGTATCCACCGGTCAGCCAGCGTCCCAAGTCGACATCCGCACAGCGGCGCGAGCAGAAGGGACGGTACTTCGGGTCGGTATCCTTGTGGCAGATTGGGCAGGTCAATGGCCGTGATTCCCTGTTCGGACTGGTGCGTGCGATGTTATGCCTTTCAGGCGCGAACCGGAACAGGTTTTGCGGGCCCGGTCCGGCCAGATCGCCGGTCAATCTGTGTCCGGCGCGCTCAGGCAGATGCAGGCGGCAACAGTCCCGCCAGAGGCGGCCGGTCGCGCTTTCTTTGCAGTTCGAAATTTCCCAGAGGCGTCCAGCCCGCCAGGCTGGTTTCGGCGGATTCGCCCTTGAAGGCGGCGCGGAGCTGTTGTTCCAGTGCCGGGCGATCGCGCTTGGGCATGGGGGCGAAATCGACGATAATCTGCCCGCCCAGGCCGCGCAGCCGCAGTTGCCGTGGCAGGTCGCGGGCAGCAGAGATGTTGGCCTTGAGGCTGGAGGCGGGCGAAGTATCCGGGCCGGTGTTCACGTCGACGGCAATCAGCGCCCTCGTTGGCTCGATCGACATGTGGCCGCCACCGGCAAAGGGTACCAGAGGTGACCGTAGGGCATCGATCATCGCGTCGATACCGTGGCGGGCAAAGCAATCCGCCTCGCTGGCGACCTCGTCAGGGGCGGGGTCGGCCCAGTCGCGCCAGGCTGCTTCATGGGGGCCGGGCGCGTCAACCAGAAGCTCGGGTGCGCCTTTGGCGTCGCCAAGCACCGCTTCGGCCAGCTCGCGCAGGGCAGCGATTTCGCCCGCGATCATATCCTCTTTCTGGCCCTCCGCGGCCGAGCGCAGGATCAATCCGGCTGTGAAACCGGCCATGCCGACAGTGGCGAGAGCGCCAAGGCGTGCCCGTTCCTGCGTGTCGCGAATGCGCCGGGAAATGTTGAGGCCCGGTACCAAGGGTGTGACGATGGCAAGGCGGCCCTTGAACAGCAACCGGGTCGTCACCGGTTGCGCCTTGCCCGGTTCGGCCTGTCCCGAGATCTGAACCAGCACCGGTTGCCCGGGGGCGAGACCGGAGGTTTCACGCAAGAACCCCGATGTGCCGGGCAGTCTGACAAAGACACCGCCCCGGCCTTTCATCGGCCGGTCGACGATGCCGCGCAGAATAGCGCCGGGGGCATAGCCGCCGCCATCTTCAGCCTTCAGCAGCAAATCTTCCAGCCGTCCGTCCACGATAAGCGCCGCCGCCTCGCGCCCCTGATACGCGCCCAAAGCCACCACGCGCCCGATCATCGCGGATCTCGGTGGATGGAGAGACCTGCCGCGGCAAGCAGGTTTGCGGTTTCTGCAATCGGCAGCCCGACGACGCTGGTAAACGACCCCTGAATCCAGGGGATGAAAGCACCAAACCGGCCCTGAATGCCGTAACCGCCCGCCTTGCCCTGCCATTCGCCCGAGGCAAGATAGGCATTGAGTTCAATATCCGAGAGAGGCTTGACCTTGACAATGGTTTCAACGGAGCGTTGCCAGACACGCGCGCCCCTGCGCACCGCCACGGCGGTGATCACCCGGTGCCGTCTGCCCGACAGCTTGACCAGGAATTCCGCCGCTTCGCCTGCGGTCTCCGGCTTGCCCAGAATGCGGCGGCCGAGGGCGACCGTGGTATCGGCGCAAAGCAGTACGTCGCCGTCGAGACAGTTCAACGACTGTGCCTTTTCACAGGCCATCCGTACCGTATAGGGGCGCGGCAATTCGCCCTTTCGGGGGGTTTCGTCGATATCGGGGCTGCGCACTTCATCAGGCACCACCCCGATCTGCGCCAGCAGTTCGCGCCGGCGCGGGCTGGCCGAGCCAAGGACGAGCCGCAGCGTCACGTCACTTGAAGCGGTAATTGATCCGCCCCTTGCTCAGGTCATAGGGTGTCATCGTGACCTGCACCTTGTCGCCCGCCAGAACCCGGATGCGGTTCTTGCGCATCTTGCCTGCCATCGTCGCGATGATTTCATGGCCGTTTTCCAGCTCGACCCGAAACGTCGCATTGGGCAGGAGTTCCTTCACGACGCCTGGAAATTCGAGACCTTCTTCCTTGGCCATGTCCACTCCGTTCTCATGTCGCCCGCCTTAATGCGCGGGCGCGCACTCATTGCGCCTGAAAGCGGCATAATTCAAGGCTTATGTCAGCTTTTCCCGACAAAGGTGACGTTGGCGACGCGCGCATGCTGTTCGTTCCAGTGGCTGTAGTTGAGAACCCCTCCGTCGGCGCGCACCGCCTTGACCGCATCCAGCGACACATCGGCATAGACCCAGCCTGGTTCACCAAGCGCGCCCTCGGCCAGGATGCCCGTGGGCGGAAAGCCATGGTCAGGCGGCCCATAGATGGAGGCGCGGCCGGTGTTTTCCTCCATTCCCACACACCAGGGCGCGGCGCCTACGACAGGCGCATGAACCGCGATGCACTGATTTTCCAGCGCACGCGCCATCGCGCCGACCCGCACGCGGGTGAACCCTGCCAGAGCCTCGGTTGCCGATGGCACCAGAATGATCTCGACGCCCGCTTCGGCCTGCGCGCGTGCCAGCAGCGGGAATTCGCTGTCATAGCAGATATTCACACCCATCGTCCCGATGGCGGTCTTGAACACCGCCAGCCCCTCTCCGCCGACGACATCCCAGCCATCGCGTTCAAACCGGGTCATCATGGCCTTGTCCTGATGCCCCAAAAGACCTTCGGGGCCGAACAGGCTGGCGCGGTTGACCGGACGGCCATTGGCAAAGGGCATGTCATAGGCGGGGCCCGATGCCCCGAGGATATGCACGCCGTATTCGCCAGCAAGCCTCGCATGAAGCTGGTCTGTGGCAGGTTTGTGGCTTGCCACTTCGCGCAGTGAACCCTCCATGTCGCGCGCCACGGCCTTGCCGCCAAGCGATGCCAGTTCCATCGCCCCGTATTCGGGAAAGACCAGCAGGGTTGCACCCTTGCCTGCGGCCTCTGCCACCCAGCGGGTCAGCTTGTTCTCAAACTCCGCCCAGGTGTCGAACCAGTCAAGCGGATAGGCGGCGGCGGCGATTCTCATGGGCTGGTACTCCTTTTGCGTGACCTGCATCTTGCGCCCCGTCAGCGCTGTGATGCTGTGATTGTCGCATTCATTACGGGCTGGATCATGTCGCGAAATGTCATTGCCACCCGGCTTCGGGGGACGGGCCGAACCGTTCGATCATCTTTTGGCGAATCTGATCGCGGGTCTGACGATAGGCGGCCAGCTTGGCGTCGCGGTCTTCGCCAAGTCCGGTCGGGTCCATGATCGGCCAGTATTCGACCTCGAGATGAAAGAAGCGTGTGAATTCGAGTGCCAGACGCTGGCTGGCCGGCGACAGGGATATGACCAGATCGAAACCCGAAAGATCATCGCCCCATTGTTGCATTTCCTCGATGCTGCGCGATTGGTGGCGCGACAGCTCGACACCGATTTCATTGCAGACCGCTATCGCGAAACCGTCAATTTCCAGATCATTATGAACCCCGGCGGATTGAATATAAAGCGCCTTGCCATACAGCTTTTTCATCAATCCCTCGGCCATGGGGGAGCGTACCGCGTTGTGATCACAACAAAACAGCACCGATGCGGGCAATTTTCCGGCCACTCTCAGCCCCCGAAATGCAGAACGCAGATAAGGGTAAAAAGCCGCCTTGCCGTGGCAACGTCCAGTTCGGCCTTGCCTTCCAGACGCTCCTGCAGAATGCGCGCGCCTTCGTTGTGGATACCGCGCCGCGCCATGTCGATGGCCTCGATCTGGCTGGGCGGCAGGCGTTTGACCGCCTCGAAGTAACTTTCGCAAATCTGGAAATAATCCTTCACCACCTGTCTGAAAGGGCCGAGCGACAGGTGAAATTCTGCCACCTTGGCTTCGGTTTCAGCGGCCAGATCGAATACCAGACGCTTTTCCCGAATCGAAAGCGCCAAACGGAACGGGCCGTCGGCTGCATCGGTCCCGTTCTTGCCCGGCAGTGAAAAACTATTGTCCTCCAGCAGGTCAAAGATCGCAACCTTGCGTTCCTGTTCCACTTCCGGCGTTGGCGGCGGCAGGCCCCTGTCGTCAATCTCGATATGACAGATGCGGCTCATGTCTTTGCCTCCCGGTTCAGCCGGTCGAGGCGTGCGCGCACGGACAGGCCGTGCGCCTCAAGCCCTTCAGATCGGGCCAGACGCTCCGCGGCGGGGCCGATCGCGGAAAGCGCGGCGGGCGTCATCCGGGCAAGTGTCGTGCGTTTGAGAAAATCCATGACCGAGAGCCCGCTTGAAAACCGCGCCGAGCGCGCCGTCGGCAGCACATGGTTGGGCCCACCCACATAATCGCCGATCGCCTCCGGCGTCCAGTTGCCCAGAAAGATCGCCCCGGCGTGGGTCGTATCGTTGGACAGCGCCTCCGGGTCGGCCACGCACAGCTCCAGATGTTCGGGGGCCACCCGGTTCGACAGGCGCGCTGCTTCGGCCAGATCGCGGGTCACGATGATCGCGCCATAATCGCGCCAGCTCGCCCCGGCGATGGCGCGACGCTTCAGTGTTGAAAGCCGCCTGTCCACTGCCGCCGCGACAGCACGGCCAAAACGCGCATCATCGGTGATCAGGATCGACTGGGCGGTCGCGTCATGTTCGGCCTGCGACAGCAGATCGAGCGCGACCCAGTCCGGATCGTTGTCCTTGTCGGCGATCACCAGAATCTCGGACGGTCCGGCGATCATGTCGATGCCGACGCGCCCGAAAACCCGCCGCTTGGCCGCCGCCACAAAAGCGTTGCCCGGCCCGGTGATCTTGTCGACGGGCGCGATGGTTTCGGTGCCGTAGGCCAACGCCGCAATCGCTTGTGCACCGCCGATCCGGTAGACCCTGTCGACACCCGCAAGTCGCGCGGCATAAAGCACCAGCGGATTGATCACGCCGTCAGTTGTCGGGCAGGCAATGACCAGCTGCTTTACCCCGGCCACACGGGCCGGGATGGCGTTCATCAGAACCGAGGAAGGGTAGGAAGCAAGGCCACCGGGCACATAAAGTCCCGCCGCGGCTATCGGCGTCCAGCGCCAGCCCAATCCCGCCCCTTCGCCATCCGTCCAGTGCCGGTCCGGCGGCATCTGCCTTTCATGATAGGCCTGGATGCGCCTGGCCGCCAGTTCCAGCGCGGCGCGATCCTCGGCGGCGATCCCGGCGCATTCCCTGTCGATTTCGTCAGTGCCAAAAGCCAGTCTGTCTGCGGTCAGTTCCACCCTGTCGAACCGGGCCGTCAGTTCGAGTACGGCGGCATCGCCGCGCGCCCGCACGTCAGCGATGATCGCGGCCACGGTATCATCGACATCCGGCGCGTCCTCGCGTTTGGCGGCAAGGAGCGCAGAGAAGCTCGATTCGAACTCTGCATCGGATGTGGACAGATAAACCGGCATGGCTGTACTCCTATCGGGTTTCCATTACAGGGGCCATTGCCCGGTCTCAAGCATTTGCGCCACGCGAACGCTGTCCGGCTTCCCGTGGCGCCGCCCGCGGTCAGAGCAGCCCCCGTCTCTGCCTCGCGTCCCAGCGGCGCGCCCGAAGGTCCGTGCGCCGGAAAATGCCCTGCGCGACGATCATGCCGGATGTTCGGGCTTTTTACCGGACGGTGCGAGATAGGGCCGCGTCACATCCTTCAGTGTCACGTCGAGACACTCGACCTCGGCGGCGATGGTGCCGTCGCCCGCCAGGATGATCTCGACCCGCCCTGTGCCATCCTCGCCAGCGATCCAGCCTATCGACAGGACCGACAGAACCGTATCGTGCTCTGCCTGCCGCAACCCTTGCGAGGCGACCGACAGCACGTCGCGGAAGATCAACAGCGCCCGTACTCGTTCGAAGCGGCCTGAGCGGCCGGACGACAAGCCCCGGTCTTCCCAGCGAAAGCGATTGATCAAAAAGGACAGCCTGCGCGCCTTCGGCTCCCATTTCATGTCGCCGCCTGCCAGAACCGCATCCTGGACCAGGGCGGAAATGACCAAGAGCTCCTCGCCGTCAAAGGCCTTCAGATACAATGGCCGTTCGGCGCCATCCTCAAATCGTGCGTCTTCTGCCATGGCTGTTTCCTCATTCGGTGCGGATGCGTTCGATACGCGCCCCGCAGGCCGACAACTTTCCCTCGACCCGCTCATATCCCCGATCAAGGTGATAGACCCGGCTGACAACGGTTTCCCCCTCGGCGGCAAGCCCAGCCAGGATCAACGAGACACTGGCACGCAGATCGGTCGCCATCACCGGCGCACCTTTCAGCCGTTCAACCCCCGTCACCGTGGCGTGGCCGCCATGAACCTCGATCTGGGCGCCCATGCGGGTGAGTTCCGGCGCGTGCATGAAACGGTTTTCAAAGATGGTTTCTTCCAGAACGCTCACGCCATCGGCGGTGCACATCAACGCCATCATCTGGGCCTGAAGGTCGGTGGGAAAACCGGGAAAGACCTCGGTTCGCACATTGATTGCACGCGCGCGGCCATTGGATCGGGCAACTTTCAGCCCGGCGGGGGTCTGAGAAACATGTATCCCGGCCTCATCCAGCTTTTCGCAAAACGCCGGCAAGAGGCCGATATGCCCCCCCAGAAGCTCGACTTCACCGCCGGCGATGGCGGGGGCGATCATGTAGGTGCCAAGCTCGATCCTGTCGGTCACAACCGAATGGGTGGCGCCACGCAGGCGGTCCACGCCCTGAACCGAAATTTCAGATGTGCCTTCGCCGCCAATTTCGGCACCCATCGCGCGCAGGCACTTTACCAGATCGACGATTTCCGGTTCGCGCGCGGCATTTTTCAGCACCGTCGTGCCCTTGGCCAGCGCAGCCGCCATCACGATATTCTCGGTGGCCCCGACCGAAGCAAATCGCTGTTCGATCACGGCACCCTTCAGGCCCCGTGGTGCCACTGCGTGAAGGTAGCCGTCCCTGAGTTCGATTTCCGCGCCGAGAGCCTCTAGCCCGCTGATATGCAGGTCCATCGGCCGCGCGCCGATGGCGCACCCCCCAGGCAGCGAGACAACGGCCCGGCCTTCCCGCGCCAGCAACGGACCAAGCACCAGGTTGGATGCGCGCATCTTGCGAACGATGTCGTAATCGGCCGTCACGCCGGTCAGATCGTGGCTCGACAGCGACAGGACCTGCCCGTCGTGAAGTGACGCCACTTCGGCCCCGAAGGATTGCAGGAGCTGCGCCATGGTCTTGATGTCCGACAATCGTGGCGCGTTCGTCAGGGTCAGCGGCTCTTCGCTGAGCAAGGTTGCAGGCATCAGCGCCAAACAGGCGTTCTTTGCCCCGGCAATCGGAATCTGCCCTCGAAGCTCTGCGCCGCCCGTCACGATGATCGAATCCATTGGCCTGCCTCAGCTTTCGTTCTTGGTTTGCGTGTCCGCCGCGGATTGCTCGGCCCCACGGGTCCGCGCCTGCGCCTTGCGCCTTTGCAGATTGGCGCGCAGAGCCGCCTTGAGGCGCTCGGCCCTGGCATCCGCCGCTTTGGTCTTTGAAGGTTTTACGCTCTTTGATACCATGCTGACCTGTCTAGTGTGTATTCGCGCGACATTGAATTGGAATTCACGGCAATATCGGGCGAGAGTGGTTTTTTCGCGCACCGCAAACCCCGCATCCGGCCCGACGCGACCGCCGGATGGCCATATTGCACTTGCGTGACCGGCGATTCGCGTCTAATCACCCGCCACGCAAAAGGGCTTCGGTGGCTCAGAAATATGGTGCGCCCGTGCAGTGGTGTAGGTATTTTGGGCTAAGTTGCTGAAGATGGTTATTTTCCAGAACTCACCCGATCCGGGCAGGTTTCTGGAAAACGGGATGCTGTGGTAGCTCAGTGGTAGAGCACACCCTTGGTAAGGGTGAGGTCGAGAGTTCAATCCTCTCTCACAGCACCATTTCTGAAAATATGTCAGACGCCTGCGAAAAAGTGAGGGGTAAATTCGATTCACTCCGCCAGGCCTCCTTTCAACAAAAAGGTCTTTGCGACATTCTCGGCGCTCCGGCCTCTGGCTATTCCCGTGCGAAACCAAGATTTCGCAGGTGCGGGTGTAGGAAATTGGGCGTTTGCGGCCCTGTGCATTTGCGATAGCGTCGCTAACCATGAATATGATACCGATAGCCGCTTCGATAGGCGGGGCCGGGAAAGCCACACCAGCGCGCGTCCTGCCCGTTGACGGCGCACTGGATGACTGGGTGGCGTTTTGCCTCGATCTGCGCCCGCAAGGTACGCTCAGAGGATCGCGGGAAAGCCGGCCAGACACACAATGCGAAATTGGCGGCGGCACTTGTGAAATTACTCGTCTGCACGGTTGCGTAATGATATGACCGGGCCTTCATGAACCTTTTGAAGCTCAAGACCCTTGTATGTCAGGTCAAGCCCGCCTCAACTCCCGAAGGGTGCCCTGCCACCCTCGGTACGCCTGCCGCGCCGCGATGGTCGTGGTCGCGCGCTCAAAGAAGCGGTTCCGCATGACCGGCCATATCAACGCATCCGAGAGCCTGAAGCTGTCGCGGGCGCCGTGGCTTCCTGCGACTCGCCAGATCGCGTCAGGCCGGTTGCAACTGCAAAGCCACGCTGCGACCGGCGGCGCAGTGAATTGATCTGCCGGAAATGCCAACCTTCGCACTTGGGAAAGACATGAGCATCCATTCCTCCCCTCTCGATTCAGGCCAGCCTCGGGCGCTGGCTTTTCTGGTTGCCGTGGCCCTGGTGGTGGGCTGTGTGGCAGGGTTCGGAGCCTTTGTCTTTCGGCAACTTATCGGGCTGTTTCACAACCTCTCCTTCCGCCAGCTGTTCTCCAGCCTCTACGATGCCAATCAGCATACCGCCGGCACGGCCCCCGTCTGGCTGCCGCTCGTGGCCTTGCCCTCGGGGGCGCTTGTCGTCACCTGGCTGGTGAGGAATTTTGCGCCGGAGGCAAAGGGCCACGGTGTGCCCGAAGTTCTGGATGCCGTGCATTTCAAGAACGGGCACATCCGGCCGATCGTGGTCCTGATCAAGGCGTTGGCCTCGTCGATCACCATCGGGTCTGGCGGCTCCGCCGGGCGTGAAGGGCCGATCGTGCAGATCGGCGCCGCCTTCGGTTCGTTCATGGGGGGGCTTCTGAGGCTCGACCATTCGGACCGCGTGACGCTGCTGGCGGCGGGCGCGGGCGCGGGGATTGCCGCGACTTTCAATGCGCCCTTGGGCGGGGTCCTTTTTGCGGTGGAAATGTTCCTGCTGCGCCTCGACTTCCGCGCGATCGCACTGGTGGCCTTGACGGTGGTGAGCTCTGCCTTCGTCGGCCGCGTCCTGATGGGTTCGGCGCCAAGCTTCGATGTTCCCGCGCTCCAGCTTCCCGATTATGCGGCCGAACCTGTCTATGTGCTTGTGGCTTTCGCCTCGCTCGGTGTCGCGCTGGGGGCATTTTCGGGGCTTTTCATTCGTGGGCTTTATTGGGCCGAGGATATCGCCAACCGCATTCGCGTGAATGAATACCTGCGTAACGCCGCCGGCATGGCGTTGGTGGGTGTTCTGCTGGTCTGCCTCCATGCGGGTACGGGGCATTATTTCGTCGAAGGTGTGGGCTATGCCGTCATCATGGACGTGCTGACAGACGTGGAGTATGCCCCCGCGCTTTTGCTGTTGCTGGCGTTTCTCAAGCTGTGCGCGACCTGCATGACCATCGGCTTTGGCGGTTCGGGCGGTATATTTTCACCATCGCTTGTCATGGGCGCCTGTCTCGGGGCGGGTTTCGGATTGCTCGTCGATCGTCTCATACCGGGTACCGGGGTCAGTGTGCCGACCTATGCATTGGTGGGGATGGCCGGGCTTGCGGCGGCGACCACCGGGGCGTTTTTTGCCTCTGTCGTCATGCTGACAGAAATGTCGGGGGACAGCGGCATCATCCTGCCGATCCTGCTTTGCGCTGCAACTGCCTGGATCGTGCGCCATCAGCTTTGCGCGCCCAGCATCTATAACCTCAAACTGCTTCGCCGCGGCCTCTCCGTTCCCGAGGCGTTTCCCGCGGATCCACGGGCGTCTCTTCGCGGTGCCCGCCCCCAGCAATCTTCTCAAAAAGGCGACCAGAGATGACCGACGTCGACGATCGGGGCCAGGGCCGCCTTTCACTTACCGCCCTGGCTGCATTGGGCGTTGTCTATGGCGATATCGGCACAAGCCCTCTTTATGCGTTCAAACTGAGCTTTGCCAATGACAACAGCATCGCCGCGACCCAGGGCGATATTCTTGGCGTGCTGTCGCTGATCGTCTGGGCGCTGATTATCGTGGTGTCCATCAAATATCTGATGTTCGTGCTCAAGGCCGACAACAATGGCGAGGGCGGGATCATCGCGCTTGTCGCTCTGTTGAACCCCTGGGCCGCGGCAGCGGGAACCACCCGCCATACGCTGATGATTCTCGGGCTTTTCGGTGCCGCGTTGCTCTTTGGGGATGGCACGATCACCCCAGCCATTTCGGTGCTGAGCGCGGTAGAAGGCCTGCAAGTCGACAACCCCAACCTTGATACCTTTGTCATCCCGATCACGATCGCAATCCTTGTCGCGCTTTTTGCGATCCAGAGCCGTGGCACCGCCAAGATAGGCGCGCTGTTCGGCCCGGTGATGTTGATCTGGTTCCTCATCCTGGGGGGCCTCGGGCTTGGCGGAATTCTCAAGGAGCCGCACGTCCTTGCGGCACTGTCGCCGATCTATGGGCTGTCGTTTGTGGTGCAGAATGGCCTGACCGGCGTGATTGTCCTCGGCAACGTCTTTCTGGCAGTAACAGGGGCCGAGGCCCTTTATGCCGATCTGGGGCATTTCGGGCGTAGACCGATTCGTGCCGCCTGGTTTTTCGTCGCGTTGCCGGCCTTGTTGCTGAATTATTTTGGGCAGGGCGGGCTGGTCCTCGCTCATCCGGGCAGCATTGCCCATCCGTTCTACGAATTGAGCCCCGGCTGGTTTCACTATCCGTTGGTTGCGGTTGCAACTCTAGCGACCATCATTGCTTCTCAGGCGGTGATTTCCGGGGTGTTTTCGCTGACCCGACAGGCCATGCAACTGGGTCAATTACCGCGTGTCAAAGTCATGCACACCGATATCGGGAACATCGGCCAAATCTATATTCCATCCGTAAACTGGCTGCTGATGGTTGCGACCGTCGCGCTGGTGCTGGGGTTTCGCAGTTCCGCCAACCTGGGCGCGGCCTACGGTCTTGCAGTAGCGGCGGACATGGTGATCACCACCTTTCTCGCATTTTTCGTGGCGCGGCGTTTCGGCTGGAACCCGGTTCTTGTCGGTCTGCTGGCTCTGGCCTTCCTGGTTGTGGATGTGACTTTCCTCTTAGCCAACGCCTTCAAGTTCCTCGAAGGCGGCTGGTATCCGGTCCTGGTCGCGTTCGTCATTTTCATGACCATGTCGATCTGGCGCCTCGGATTGGCGGATCTGAAGACGAAAACGAGCGAGAACCGACAGCCGTTGTCTGACTGGCTTGTCGATATCAGGCGCGAGCGTCCGAAAACGGTGCCGGGAACGGCGGTGTTTCTGACGGCGTTCCCAGAACTCAGCCCAGTGGCCCTGCGCCTGATCATGACGCATATGCCGGTGATCCACGAAAGAACCCTGTTCGTGACGATACGGATTCAGGATGTCCCGCGCGTTGCGGCCGCGGGTCGCATCGAGCTGGACGAGCTTGATCCAGGGATCTGGCGGGTCATCGTTTCTTACGGGTTCATGCAAACGCCGGATATTCCGTTAGCCCTGAAACTGTGCCGGGTTGTGGGGCTGGAAATAGACCCCGACGATCTGACCTATTTCACAGGATTGGAAGAAATCCTGTCGGAGCGAACCGGATCATGGGCCAGACAGTTGCGGATCGCCATGTTTACCCAACTCTGGCGAAACGCCCAGCGCATGTCCGACACCTATGATCTTCCACCGGACAGAACCGTGGTGATTGGACAGCAAATTCGCCTTTAAGGCCGAATGCGGGTGATTAATTCCGCGGCTGAGGGATTCCTTCGGTGAATCGGACTCTTACATCAGTTCGCGCACATCGGTCAGGTGCCCTGTTACCGCCGCCGCCGCCGCCATTGCGGGGCTCATCAGATGGGTGCGTCCGCCGCGGCCCTGGCGGCCTTCGAAATTGCGGTTCGACGTCGCGGCGCAGCGTTCGCCGGGTGAAAGCTGATCGGGGTTCATGGCAAGGCACATCGAGCAGCCGGCAAGCCGCCAGTCAAAGCCCGCGTCAATGAAGATCTGGGCGATCCCCTCCTCCTCGGCCTGGGCGCGGACGAGGCCGGAGCCGGGCACCACCATCGCCCGCAGCCCTTCCTTGATCTTGCGGCCCTTGAGGATCGTGGCCGCCGCGCGCAGATCCTCGATCCGGCCGTTGGTGCAGGAGCCGATGAAAACCGTATCAATGGCAATGTCTTTCAGCGGCGTTCCCGGCTTCAACCCCATATAGTCGAGCGAGCGCCTCGCCGCCTCGACCTTGCCGCCCCTGAAGTCCGAAGGGTCGGGCACCACACCGGTGATGGGCAGCACATCCTCGGGGCTCGTGCCCCAGGTAACGACCGGGGCGATATCCTCGCCTTTCAACGTCACGACCTTGTCCCAATGCGCGTCCTCGTCGGATTTCAGCGTCTTCCACCAGGCGAGTGCTGCTTCCCACTGGGCGCCTTTGGGTGCATGGGGACGGCCCTTCACATAGGCGAAAGTCTTCTCATCGGGCGCGATCAGACCCGCCCGCGCACCGCCTTCGATCGCCATGTTGCACACGGTCATGCGGCCTTCCATCGAAAGGTCGCGGATCGCCTCGCCGCAATATTCGATGACATGACCGGTGCCGCCCGCCGTGCCGGTGGCGCCGATGACCGACAGGGTAATGTCCTTGGCCGTGACACCGGGGCGAAGCTGCCCGGTGATTTCCACCTTCATGTTCTTGCCCTTGCGCTGGATCAGCGTCTGGGTTGCCAGAACATGTTCCACCTCCGACGTCCCGATACCGTGAGCCAGCGCCCCGAACGCGCCATGCGTGGCGGTGTGGCTATCGCCGCAAACGACGGTCATTCCCGGCAGTGTCCAGCCCTGTTCGGGGCCGACGATATGCACGATGCCCTGGCGGATATCGCTGACCGGGTAATAATGAATGCCAAAATCCTTGGCGTTCTTGTCCAGCGCCGCGACCTGAATGCGGCTGTCTTCGGTCATCGTGGCGGCGTTGGCCCGGTCTGGCGTGGTCGGCACGTTGTGATCGGGCACCGCGATGGTCTTGTCCGGCGCGCGCACGGCACGTCCGGCCATCCGCAACCCTTCAAAGGCCTGCGGGCTGGTCACCTCGTGAACCAGATGGCGGTCGATATAAAGCAGGCAGGTGCCGTCATCTTGCGTATCGACGACATGGGCATCCCAGATTTTATCGTAAAGGGTCTTGGGGGACATTGGGGCGCTCCCGTGGTTTGAGGGTCCGAAGGCAATTGGTTTGCGCGATGCGCTGAACGGATCAGGCGCGCGCCAGGGTACGGAATGCGGTGGCGAAAAACCGCCATGGCAGGCGGGCGCGGTCATCCATGTCGAAAATCGGTTCCATGGGCTGGGCAGATACACGCTCGCCGCGCACCCCGCAAGACGTTCGAATGGCACCATGCCCGGCGTCCGGTTTGACGGCATTCAGGGTGCATGCAATAGATGAAATCAAAACAGGGTGGCCTGATGGAAAATGAGGCTCAGACAACCTACGCGGCGTTTTCCGACCTGTTCGACGGTCTGCTGAAGGCGTTGAACAACCTCTTCCTGCCGTCGCGCTACAGTCAGGTGGTGATCCTCATCGCCTGTGTTGCAGCCGCCTGGGCGATCCACCGCTGGGTCGGGCCGAGAACCCATGATTGGCTGCGCGACCGCGAAGGCTGGCCGAAATGGCGCCTGCGCACCGCGCTGATCGTGCATAAACGGTTGCGGCTGATCATCTTCGTGCTCCTGGCCTGGGGGGCGGCGGCGGTGCTCGCCTATCTGTTCCATTTTCCCTCGCGGCGCTATCTGGTCACCCTGGGCGCAACGATTGCCACGGCAGTGCTGATGGTCAGTTTCGCCGCGCGTTTCATTTCGAACCCGCTTCTAAGGCCCATCGTCACCTGGGGGCTGTGGGCATATGTCACGATCTACTATCTCGGACTGAGCGAGGAGGTAAGCGGGTTTCTCGACCGGGTGGCGATTCAATTCGGTTCATTCCATCTTTCGGCGCTGTCGGTCATCAAGGCGCTGGTGGTCACTGGTGTTCTCGTCACGCTGGCCCGGTTTGTCACTCAGTCCAGCACAAGACGTATCCGCGGCAACAAGGATATTTCACCCTCGATGCAGGAGCTTGCGGTCAAGGGGCTGCAAATCGGCCTTTACGGTGCCGCGTTTTTCATCGGCCTGAAGGCGGTTGGCTTCGATCTGACCGGGCTTGCGGTGCTGTCGGGCGCCATTGGTGTCGGTCTTGGTTTCGGCCTGCAAAAAGTGGTGTCGAACCTTGTTTCGGGCGTCATCATCCTTCTGGACAAGTCCGTCAAACCGGGGGACGTGATTTCGCTGGGTGATACCTTCGGCTGGATAGAATCGCTGGGCGCGCGCTATGTCAGCGTGGTCACGCGCGACGGCAAGGAATACCTGATCCCCAACGAAGACCTGATCACCGGACAAGTGGTCAACTGGTCGCATTCCAACCAGTTCGTTCGCATCGACATCTTTTTTGGCACCGCATATGGCGATGATCCCCATCTGGTGCGCAAGGTGGCGATCGAGGCCGCCCTGTCGGTCAACAGGGTGCTCAGAAGCCGCCCCGCCGTCTGTCATATCACCGGCTTTGGCGAAAGTTCGGTCGACTATGTCCTGCGCTTCTGGATCACCGATCCGTCCGAAGGGCTGACCAATGTGCGCGGCAATGTCTATCTCGCCCTATGGGACGCCTTCAAGAAGAACGGCATCTCCATCCCCTTCCCGCAGCGCGAGGTGCGCATGCTTGGCGGCGCGGTCGAAATCCCGAGTGAACGGGCAGCGAACGCCGACGTTTCACGATGACCGGTGGCGGAGAGGCGCCACAGCGCCTTCTTTCCTTAATTCCGCTACATTGAGATTTTACAGTCGCGATGTTACGTTGAACACAGGCCCAGCGCCGGGGCATGGTCGGCGCGCAACCGAGGAGGACAATGTCCTGTTTCAAACTGCAAAGGCGGCCGCTTCTTCGGCCGCGGGGCTGGCGCCGATGACGGCGATGCCCGACGAGGTTACAAGCGACGCGTTGCTTGCCCGAATTCTCAACTCACTTGATGACGACAAGGCCGACGATGTCGTGACAATCGACTTGCGCGGCCGTTCCAGTGTGGCCGACTACATGGTCGTATGCTCGGGCCGTTCGTCGCGTCAGGTGGGGGCGATCGCCGAAAAGCTGGTTGACCGGCTCAAACAGGATTTCGGCCTGATCTGCAAGATCGAGGGCAAGGATCAGGGCGATTGGGTGCTGATCGATGCCTCGGACATCGTCGTTCACATTTTCCGCCCCGAGGTCCGCGAGTTTTATCAACTCGAAAAGATGTGGCTTGCGACCGGTACAGACGCCATCGCCGCGCCCATCTGATGCGGCTGCACCTTTGCGTCGTGGGCCGCCTTCGGGCGGGCCCTGAACGCGACCTGATCTGCGACTACCTTGCGCGTTTCGACAAGACCGGCCGGGCGCTCGGCCTGGGGCCAGTTGTCCTGCATGAAGTCGAGGACAGGAAAGGCGGCGGCATGGCCAGCGAAGCCGATCTGCTGGCAAAGGTGATCCCCGAAGGGTCCAGGCTGGTTTGTCTCGACGAGCGTGGCAAATTGCTCAGTTCACCCGAATTCGCCAGGCAGATCGCCCAGTGGCGTGACAACGGGCAGCAGGAAACCGCGCTGGTCATCGGCGGCGCTGACGGGATTGCCGCAACTCTGCGCGACCGCGCCGACCTGGCACTGTCCTTCGGGCCCATGGTCTGGCCGCATATGCTTGCCCGCGTCATGCTGGCCGAACAGCTTTATCGCGCGGCGTCCATCCTGGCAGGCAGCCCCTACCATCGGGCCTGAGATCAGCGCGCCGCGATTGCCGCCGCGGCGCCGGTCATGACCCCGGCGCTGAACCGGTTCGCCCAACGCACTGCGCGCGGGCTCTTGAGGAATTGCCGCGCGCGCGACGCCAGGGCGACCCATGTCATGTCAATGCCAATCAGCACCGCCAGCATCGTTGCCGTCAATTCCGCCCAGCCCAGGACCGACAGATAACGCAAATCGATGATTGTCGGAAGCAACGCCAGATAGAAAACCATGACCTTGGGGTTGCCCAGGGTTACGGCAATTCCCGCCATGAACATGCCGGATGCCGATCCTCGTTCGGGGATTGCCTGCCCCGACAGATCAGCCGACCCGCGCCACATCTTCCAGGCGAGAAACAGCAGATAGGCCACGCCCGCCCATTTCAGCATGACAAATACCGCATGGAATGTCCCGGCCAGCGAGGCCAGCCCCCAGACCGCAAGCGACAGCCAGATCGCCTCGCCAATCCACATCGCCGCCAGAAAGGGCGCCACATCTCGCCGCCCCCGTGCCAGAACCCGCGCAACGAGCGCGGCAATGCTGGGCCCGGGTGTTCCGGCGGCAATGGCCAGAGCCCCGGCGAAGATCAAGAGCGCGGCGATATCCATGCTGGTTTTTCTCGCAACAACCTCACATCGGGTATCATCGGGCGAAACGAAGCCCGATGCAAGGCGGGCATGGCCCCGCCCGCCCCAGCCGGTTGCCGCCCTTCGCAACTGGAACTATAGCGGGTCAACCAGATCTTGAATCGCTGGTTCGCGGCCGCTCCCTTCGATCAAGCGCGAAAAGCGATACCCGATGCTTCACCATATAGTCGAAACACTTTAGAAGGTGGCCAAACCGGAAAGGAGCCTTCATGTCCCGTCCCAAGCCTGTTGTCCTGTGCATTCTCGATGGCTGGGGACTGCGGGCCGAAACCGAGGCGAATGCCGTGGCGCTTGCCGATACCCCGACCTATGATCGCATCATGGCCACTTGCCCCCATGCGCGGCTGATCACCCACGGTCCCGATGTCGGCTTGCCAAGCGGTCAGATGGGCAATTCAGAGGTCGGACATACCAATATCGGCGCGGGTCGTGTCGTGGCGATGGACCTGGGCCAGATCGACCTGGCGATAGAAGACGGCAGTTTCTTTTCCAATCATGCGATTACCGCGTTTGTCGAAACGCTGAGAGCCTCGGGCGGGACCGCGCATGTGATGGGATTGATCTCGGACGGTGGCGTGCATGGCCATATCGACCATGTGATCGCGGCCTGTGCGATGATCGCCGGTGCCGGTGTTCCGGTGGCGCTTCACGCAGTGGCTGACGGACGCGATGTACCGCCCTCCTCTGCCGGTGCGTTCATTGCCGACCTGACCGGGCGATTGCCGTCGGGCGCGCGTGTGGCCACGGTGACCGGGCGCTACTGGGCGATGGACCGTGACAACCGCTGGGACCGGGTAGAACGCGCCTACCGCGCGATGATCTGCGCCAGCGGCCAGCCCGCCGAGACTGCCGCTGCCGCTGTCGACGCTGCCTATGCGCGCGGCGAAACCGACGAATTCATCGCGCCGACGGTCATCGGCGGATACGGCGGTGCACAGGATGGCGACGGCTTCTTCTGCCTCAATTTCCGCGCCGATCGCGCTCGCGAAATCCTGCTGGCGATTGGCGAGGATGCCTTTGGCGGTTTCGACCGCGGCGCACGCCCGCATTGGGCGACAATCCTGGGGATGGTCGATTACTCCAGAACGCATGACGCTTTCATGGCCGCCGCCTACCCCAAGCAGGCCATTCGCAACACCCTGGGGGAATGGGTGGCCAGGCATGGGTTGACCCAGTTTCGCATTGCCGAGACGGAAAAATACCCGCATGTCACCTTCTTCCTGAACGGCGGCAAGGAATCCCCTGAGCCCGGCGAAGACCGGTTCATGCCGAAGTCGCCGAAGGTGGCGACCTATGATCTGCAACCCGAAATGTCCGCGCCCGAAGTGACCGGCCACCTCATCGCCGCCATCGAGAAGGGCTATGACCTGATCGTGGTCAATTTTGCCAACCCCGATATGGTCGGCCACACCGGTAATCTTGCCGCTGCCATCGCCGCCTGCGAGGAAGTCGACCGTGATCTGGCGCAGGTCATTCGCGCGCTTGGCAAGGCCGGTGGCGCGATGGTCCTGACCGCCGATCACGGCAATTGCGAAACCATGATCGATCCCGCTACAGGCGTGCCCCACACCGCGCATACGACCAACCCGGTGCCTGTTGCGCTTGTTGGTGGTCCGGCCGGCGCGGCGCTGCGCAATGGGCGGCTGGCCGATCTGGCGCCGACAGTGCTGGACCTGATGGGCATGGCGCAGCCACCCGAAATGACCGGCAAGACCCTGATCGTCCGAAAATGAGCATTTGCCGAGTGTTTCTGCTGAGCCTGATTCTGGCGGTGTCGTGCCGCATGGCATCCGCCGCCAGCCAGACCGCCGCCTTCGCCGATCAGGCGGCGGCGGATCTGCGCGCCACGATCGCCGCCTTGCAAGAAGCCGAAACGGGACGTGACCGCGTGACCGCCCTGACGCGCACGCTGCGTGCCTACGAAGCCGGGCTGACTGCGCTGCGCGAAGCGCTGCGTCATGTGACCACCGAAGAAGCGGCATTGACCGCCGGGCTGGAGCGCCAGCGCGGCCGCAACGGGCAGCTTTTGGGGGCCTTGCTGACGCTTGAAAAATCGTCTGCGCCGCTATTGCTTCTGCATCCTGGTGGCGCGCTTGATACCGCCCGTTCGGGGATGATCCTGTCTTCCGTCGTCCCCGCTCTCCAGGCCGAGGCCGACGATCTGGCCGGGCGGCTGGATGATCTGCGCCGCCTGCGCGATGCGCAAGAGGCTGCAAACGCAATCCTGCAAGAAGGATTTCTGACCGCCCAGAATGCACGCGCGGCGCTAAGCAGGGCAATCCAGAACCGCTCCGAACTGCCTCCGAACATTGCCAAAGACCCCGCCAGGTTGGCCGCCTTGCTGGCTTCCGCGGACACGCTCGACAGCTTCGCCAAGGGTCTCGCGGCAGCTGATCCGGGTGAGGAAACCCCGGTCACGGGTTTTCTGGCCGCCAAGGGCCATCTGCCCTTGCCTGTGCGCGGATCGCTTCTGCGTCACGCGGGCGAGGCGGACACCGCCGGCATCCGCCGGCCGGGCATCCTTGTCGCAACCATGCCAGAAGCCATCGTAACGACGCCCACAGCCGCGACGATCCGCTATCGCGGCCCGCTTCTCGACTACGGAAATGTGATGATCCTTGAACCGCAATCCGGCTATCTTCTGATTTTCGCCGGGCTCGGCACGGTCTATGGTGAAACCGGCGACATTCTGGCAAAAGGGGCACCGATTGGATTGATGGGCAAGGAAACGTCGTTACAAACGTTTTCGAGTCGGTCGCCGGAAGGTGGTGGCACAAAGCGCATGGAAACGCTTTATATAGAGTTGAGGCAGGGCGAAACGCCCGTGAACCCGGAAGACTGGTTCATCCTGATAGGGGAAGACTGAGGAATGAAGAAATTCATAATGGCCGCTCTGGGTGGGGCCGTGGCGGGTGTATTGCTGACCACGCAGATCGCCGGGCCGCTTCTGGCGCAAGAGGCGAAAAAGTCATCGTCGGTCTATGAGCAGCTCGACCTTTTCGGGGACATTTTCGAACGTATCCGGTCGCAATATGTCGAACCCGTCGACGAAGGCAAGCTGATCGAGGCGGCGATCAACGGTATGCTGACGTCGCTTGATCCGCATTCGAGTTATCTGCCCCCGAAGGATTTCAAGGACATGCGGGTCCAGACCAGCGGAGAATTCGGCGGCCTTGGGATCGAAGTTACCCAGGAAGAAGGCTTCATCAAGGTCGTATCGCCCATAGACGGCACACCTGCTTTCAACGCCGGCATTCTTGCCGGCGATTTCATCACCCATGTCGACGGCGAAAGCGTTCTTGGCCTGACACTGGATCAGGCCGTCGATCTGATGCGCGGGCCGGTCGGTTCGGAAATCATCGTCACCGTGGCGCGAAAGGGCAGGGATGAGCCCTTTGACGTCTCGATCATCCGCGACACGATCAAACTGACGGCGGCGAAGGCGCGGCTTGAAGGCAAGACGGTCGTGCTGCGCGTGACAACCTTCAATGAACAGACCTATGACAACATGGAAGAGGGCCTGAAGAAAGCCGTGGCGGATGCCGGCGGAATGGACAAGGTCAATGGCTTCGTGCTTGATCTGCGCAATAACCCCGGCGGATTGCTGACCCAGGCGATTTCGGTTTCCGATGCTTTCCTCGACAAGGGGGAAATTGTCTCCACCCGCGGCCGCAACCCCCAGGACAGCGAGCGGTTCAACGCGCACAAGGGTGATCTGGCCGATGGCAAGCCGATTGTCGTGCTGATCAATGGCGGCTCGGCCTCGGCCTCGGAAATCGTCACCGGTGCATTGCAAGACCACCACCGGGCTGTCGTCGTCGGCACCAAATCCTTTGGCAAGGGATCGGTTCAGACGATCGTGCCGCTGCGTGGTGAAGGTGCCATGCGCCTGACCACCGCACGTTATTATACGCCTTCGGGGCGCTCGATTCAGTCGCTGGGTATTTCTCCCGACATCGTGGTCGAACAACCGAAGGTCGATCCCAATGCCGTTGCCGATACGGAAACCGAAGAATCGGCCGCCACCCGCCGCCGGTCCGAGGCCGATCTGCGCGGTGCGATTACCAATGATTCGATGACCGAGGATGAAAAGCGCCTGCTTCTGGAAGAACAGAAGAAAGCCGAGGACGCCGCCAAATTGCGGCTCGATGATTATCAGATGGCCTATGCCATTGACATACTCAAGGGGTTGTCGGCGATCGAGCCGGCCAACTGATCACTAAAGGGGCCGGGCAACCGGCCCCGAAGGGTTTTCGGATGCCGCCAGAAAATCAAACCCGTTTGCCCTATCGGCCTTGTGTCGGCATTATGATGATCAATGCGGATGGGCTGATCTTTTCGGGCCAAAGGGTCGACAGCGCCGCGCCCGCCTGGCAGATGCCGCAAGGCGGTATCGACGATGGCGAAAAGCCCCGTACCGCCGCGCTTCGAGAGTTACGGGAAGAAACCGGCGTGACCGAAGATCTGGTGGGATTCCTTGACAAGACCCAGGACTGGCTGACCTACGATCTGCCCGATGATCTCTTGGGAAGGATCTGGGGCGGAAAATTCTGCGGCCAAAAGCAGCGGTGGTTCTTGTACAGGTACCTCGGACGCGACGATCAGATCAATATTGCCACAGAGCATCCCGAATTCGAAAAATGGCGCTGGATCGGGGCGGATGAAATGCTCGCCGCCATCGTGCCATTCAAACACGCGGTCTACGATCAGGTTGTCAAGGCCTTCCGGGCCTACCTAGCATAGTTGGTCGCAGTGCTTGTGCAGGTTGCCTCTGTTAAGGCAATTCAAGTAACACCTGATCCATCAGATATCACCAAAAGCGGGGGAATGCCGAAGGCTTGGCCGGGCCGTGCCCCTGAACCATCCCGACCATGATCCGCGCCCCCCCGCCGGCCCATTTCCTGGTGCGGCACATGAACAGTGGCCAGATCGGGAATGATTTCCTGGGCCAGTTCGATATCGCCAAACCCGGTGACGCAAACCTTGCCGGGCCTCTCGATCCCAACCCGCGCTTCCTCCCGATCGGCCGCGATGTCGTCAAGCCGCTCGGCCACGGAATTTTCCGGGCCGTTTTCATCGAGCCTGAAGGTCAGATCGCCGAACTCGGATCACAGATTATTGAAATCTGCAAATCCTGATCCCATGCTGGAAGTGTCCCTTAGTGGAGGGACTTCCCCGATGAGATTGTTTTTGTTCTGCAACTGGGATGGCCGCCCGGCGATCCTGTTTTCCCCGGTGTCCGGCACCCTGGTTGCCGTGGCCAAACTCGACCGCGGTGCCGACTGGAGCGAAGTGGACGCCTTTGACGTGAGCAACACGGCAGTGTTGCGTGCGTCAGCCGAAGAGCTGAAAGCGGGCTTTGCGCGCAGCTTCGGGTCGCTCGACGTCCCGTCGACCCTGAACATGCTTGCATCCTTGTCGGCCCCGGCGGCCACCGAATAAAGTTCCACCCTCTGGCGCTCGATATTCGCGCGACGCGGGTCACCTTGCGGAAATCCCCGGATTTCCCTGTAGAGCGGCGTGCCGGCTTCTTTCACGCGATACATTTTATCCGTCGGGATCTGTACCTCGCTCAGCATGCCGTCAGGATGACGCACAATGATCCTGCGATCCTTATAGCCCGCCGGCGCACCCAGCCCTCATGGACAATGTCAGCGGCTGAAATACTGACATACTGCGGAGTCCGCGATCCGGCCCCCAACGCCGTCGAAAAACTTGTCCGCATTCATGCGGTAGGGATTTGCGGATCGGTCGTGCACGCCTGTCCGGGCCATGACAGCCGCCGCCGCTCGGGCAAGGGGCACAGGCCTTTCGGTACATGAGATCGGGCAAGACGGCGGAACCCAAGATCGTATTGGTGCCGGATCTGTGATAGATCATCTCGGGACAACCGATCCGTCAGATTAAGACCCCAACACCCCTGCGCCCGACGCGGCGCGTTTCTCAGGAGATGTCGGAACGTGAGCATCAACAAGAAGATCGTCGACGACTTTGTCGCCAATGACGTGACCTTTATCACTACTGTACCGTGCAAACAGCTGGGCAGTGTGATGGAAGAGATAGAGACGCGCCCTGAAATTTACCACATCCCGGCAAACAAGGAAGACGAAGGCATGGGGCTTTGCGCCGGTGCCTTCATGGGCGGTAAACGGCCCGCGATCATCATGCAGAACACCGCGATCGGTGTGACGATCAATACGCTGGTAACGCTGATCCAGTTCTACCGGATGCCCCTGCCGATGCTGATTTCGTACCGGGGCGAACTGAAGGAATCCGTCGCTTGTCAGGTGGAAATGGCTGTGCATACCAAGGCGCTGCTCAACCAGTTGCGTATCCCCACCTATCATTTTCACCAACAGGACGACGCCAGGGAATTCGACACCATTCTGAAATACACCTTCATGTGCAACAAACCGGTGGCAATCCTGACGGATGCAACATTCTGGGAAGGCTCCTGAAATGATCCGCTCTGAAATCTTTCGCGATATCGCCCCGCGCCTGCGCGACCAACTGGTCATTTGCAATATCGGCCTGCCCAGCCAGGAACTCCATATGATCGACGATCAGCCGACCAACTTCTACATGCTGGGCACGATGGGTCTGGCGTCGAGCATCGGGCTCGGGCTTGCCCTGGCACAGCCCAAAACCGTGATCGCGATAGATGGTGACGGATCGGTTCTGACCAATTTCGGAACCCTGCCGACCATCGCCAACAATGTCGCGGACAACTTTATCTTGCTGATCATCGACAATGGTTCTTACGGATCCACCGGCGATCAGCCAACCTATGCGGGCAAGAAGACCTCGCTTGCGGCGGTGGCCAGGGCCTGCGGCTGTGGCAATGTCGTTGAATGCCGCGCCGAGGAAACCGGCAAGGCGTTACAGGCCGCCCTCGACAGCAGAAAGATGACGATCATCGTGTGCAAATGTGAAAGCGGCAACATCAAGGTGCCCGTCATCACCAAGGACCCGGTAGTGATCCGCGACCGTTTCATGACGGCTGTGACGGCCTGAAAGGGGTTTGCGCCGGTCGCATGGCGCTGTTCCAAGGTCGCATCCGGGTGGCTGCCCGCCGCCCGAATTCCTTGCGGAGCGGGCGCGTTCGGGCAAATCCGTCAGGCGGTCAACCGCGTCCCGTCGTGGCCGGATATCCGGGCGGTGACGATCCGGCCTTCGGGTTGTGGGGCGGTAAGGCTCACTTCGGTGAATTGTTCGGTGCGGCCCCTGTGGGGGCCTTCGGTCAGGATGCGGTGGGTCTGTCCGATCTGCGATGCAAGGTGGCGGGCAAGGGCACGATCGCCGGCGGCGCGCAGACGGGCGGCCCGGTCCTTGATCAACGGCCCGTGCACGGCAGGCATTCGCGCCGCGGGGGTGCCCTTGCGTGCGCTATAGGGGAAGACGTGAAGAAACGTCAGGCCGCAATCCGTGATGAGCTTCAGCGAATTTTGGAACATTTCCTCGGTCTCGGTCGGAAACCCCGCGATGACATCGGCACCAAAGACAATATCGGGACGCAGTTTGCGTGTCTCTTCGCAAAACCGGACGGCATCGTCGCGCAGGTGGCGGCGCTTCATCCGCTTGAGGATCATGTCATCGCCGGCCTGAAGACTCAGATGCAGATGCGGCATCAACCGCGATTGCGTGGCGATGGCCTGCATCAGGTTTTCGTCGGCCTCGATCGAATCGATGGAACTGATCCGCAGGCGCGGCAGATCCGGTACCAGCCGCAGGATACGCATGACCAGGTCGCCGAGACGCGGCGCGCCGGGCAGATCGGCCCCCCAGGATGTCAGATCGACACCGGTCAGCACAATCTCCTGAAACCCCTTGTCGATCAGCCGTTTGATCTGATCGACGACGACCCCGGCAGGAACCGAGCGGGAATTGCCGCGGCCATATGGGATGATGCAAAAGGTGCAGCGGTGATCGCAGCCGTTCTGCACCTGGACAAAGGCGCGGTGGCGGCCAAATCCGTCGATGAGATGCCCGGCGGTTTCGGTGACGGACATGATGTCATCGACCTGAATGCGTTCGGTGGCGCCGGTCAGGCCGGGCACTTTCAGGCTCGCCCAGGTCGCGGCCCGCATTTTTTCGGTATTGCCGATGACCAGGCTGACCTCGGGCATGGCGGCAAAGGTTTCGGGCTCCACCTGTGCCGCACAACCGGTGACGATCAATGTGGCATCGGGGTTCTGACGGCGCAGCCTGCGGATTTCCTGCTTGGCCTTGCGCACGGCTTCGGCGGTCACGGCACAGGTGTTGACGACCACCGCATCCGTGATCCCTGCCCCGGCGGCAAGATCCTTCATCGCCTCTGTTTCGTAGGCGTTGAGACGGCACCCCAGCGTTGAAAAAATCGGGGTACTCATGGGTAGCGCGCAAGGAATTCGGCCGATAGCCAGCCGTCAAAGACATGCATCGTTGGCCCGGTCATCCAGACGCCATCGTCGCGCCAGTCGATTTCCAGAGTACCGCCATCGAGGACGAGCGTCACCTGGCGCCCCGTCAGCCCTCGCTGATGCGCGGCCACGGCCGTGGCGCAGGCCCCCGAGCCACAGGCAAGGGTCACCCCCGCGCCGCGTTCCCAGACCCGCATCCGGAGTCGGTCGTGGCCTGTCAGGGCCGCGAATTCCACATTGGTTGCCTGCGGAAACAGCGGGTTGTGTTCCATCGCTGCACCCCGGCAAGGCACGTCCACAGCCTCGGCATCGGGGACGAAAAAGACACAATGAGGATTGCCCATGCCCACCGCGGCCGGATCGCCCTCGATCGGCAGATGCAGATGATCGACAGGCTCGGCCAGCGGTATCGCTGCCCAGTCGCACACCGGCGGCCCCATGTTGACGCTGACAAGGCCGTCGGCACGGCGGCAAGCGGCAAGCAGGCCGCGTTCGGTGGTGAAGGTGACGTTGCTGCGCCCGTTTCTTGACATGACAAAATCGGCCACACAGCGCGAGGCATTGCCACAAGCACCTGCCCGGCTACCGTCGGCGTTCCAGAATTCCAGCCGGTAGTCGCC
Source organism: Paracoccaceae bacterium (assembly GCA_020446815.1). Classification (GTDB taxonomy): domain Bacteria; phylum Pseudomonadota; class Alphaproteobacteria; order Rhodobacterales; family Rhodobacteraceae; genus Albidovulum. Next base: position 8,991 of record JAGRDY010000004.1, on the reverse strand, counting down.
GGTTGCATCTTCGAGAATTTCGGCAAGCTGGTCAAAGCCGACGCCGAGATGCCGATCGCCCATGGCGGCGGCCAGCGGCGCGCTGGTCACGGCATCGCGCCCCCGTGAATCGATGATCACGAAGTCATTTCCCGCGCCGTGCATTTTCATGAACGCCAGCCCGGCTGTGTCATCTGTTCCCGTCATGGCCGGGGATATACGCATTTCGTAATGCATTTGCCAGCGGATGACGCGTTTGCGCGGATTTTCCCTTGACCGCCAAGTGCGGGCTTCCTAAAGAGACGGCCTGTGATGGGGCCGGTAGCTCAGCTGGTAGAGCAACTGACTTTTAATCAGTAGGTCTCGGGTTCGAACCCCGACCGGCTCACCACTATATCCCTTTAAAAACAATCGCTTGCCTGTTTTGGGCTTTTGAAACCGCCCGAGCGTCCGAGGCTGCCCGACTCGGACGGCCTGCCCGCCCGGCGTCGGCTGCCCCGATTTCCGGCGCGGCCGTCGCCGAAAACGATCTGATATTTCGTCGCCAGCCATTGCACACGCGCGCAGGGCAGGCCGGTGCGACGGGCGCATCGTATCGGCAAGCGAGCCGCGCGATAATAGAAGCGTGGCATATCACGATATCGCCACGGTGCAGAGGCTTCCCAGGTGCCGGCGGTGAATTTGTAATCCGCCTTGATCTGGGCGGCAGAGTGCGAGATGAACCAGGTCTGCCCAAATGATGAGCCGAAGGTAAGCAAAATGCCCGTGCCCATCCAGCGCCGCTTTTCGATCAGGAAGGCCAGCATACCCCGCCCATCGGCCCGCCAGCGGCGACCGGCGAGCGGACGCTTGCAGAGCGGGGCCATTGCGTGCTTTATCCGTCACAAATCGACGGAGACCACCGACATGCAAAAATTCACCACCCTCACCGGCATTGCCGCACCGATGCCCCTGGTCAATATCGACACCGACATGATCATCCCCAAGCAGTTCCTGAAAACCATCAAGCGGTCGGGACTGGGCGCCAATCTGTTCGATGAGATGCGGTTTACCCCGGACGGCAGGGAAATTCCGGATTTCGTGCTGAACCAGCCGGCCTACCGGAAGGCGGAAATTCTCGTTGCCGGTGATAATTTCGGCTGCGGGTCAAGCCGGGAACACGCACCCTGGGCGTTGCTCGATTTCGGGATCCGGGCGGTAATCTCCACCAGCTTTGCCGATATTTTCTACAACAACTGCTTCAAGAACGGCATCCTGCCGATCGTGATGCCGCAGGAGGTTGTGGATATCTTGATGGATGATGCCCGAAAAGGCGCCAATGCCCGAATGACCATCGACCTGGAAGAGCAAACCGTCACAAGCTCTGACGGGAAGGTATTTCCCTTTGAAGTCGACGGGTTCCGCAAGCACTGCCTGATGAACGGGCTCGACGATATTGGTCTGACGCTGAAAAAAGTCGCTTCCATCGACGGTTTCGAAAAAACGGCAGCACAGGCTCGTCCTTGGGTCTGATTTAACGCCACACACCACATCTTGGGCCGCCCCCTAGGGCGGCCTTATTTTTGCTCATTTGTCGGCGGATTCTTGCTCAGTATTTGATGCAAAGCGGCACCAGTTCTTTCACGAAAACGCCTTATTGCCAGCATTAACCTTAACCCAAGATTGCCAGGGGAGATGAATGTGGGCAAAATTTTGGCAAGAATAAGGCAGCCTGCCACATTTGGCGGGATCGGCCTGGAACAGGGCATCGGCCATGTACCGAATGCCGGTCGGCTTGAGGGACTAGAGCGGTGATTTCGCAATTCACAGGTGCACTCGTGCGCGCCTTGCTGGTAATGGTGTTGATCGCAACGCCTTCGCTGATGTTGCCGGGTGTAAACAATGACACGACGCAGATCGTCGCCCTCGTTGCGCTTTTCGCCGCGGCGTTGACGTTTTTCGAATATGCCTCGACCTACCCTGGACTGGTTGAATTTCGCGATGCGCCCCCTTTCAACCGGCTACGGTTCCTGTCGTTGTTTGCCACGGTGCTTTTGTTGTCGACAATCGTTCGCGGCCAGACCGATCCGACAACGCTGACCAACTTTATCGAGGTGCTGGGCAACAAACTGGGCGAATCGATCGATGTACCCTACAGCCCGGTGCGGCTGGTGGTGTTGATGCTGCCGGATGACATGAACCTTGAACATCTGGTCCTGGTGCGCACCGCGGCGGGGATCAGCTATATGATATCGCTGCTGACGCTGGTCTTCTTTGTCGCCACGATGCGGTTCATAAGCTGGCCGACGCGAATGGGTTCGTTCAATGTATGGATCAATCTGCCCACATTTGACCCGACAACCGGCGGCGATGTCGTGGAGCGCTTGCAGCGCGACGCCCGCTTTAACATTGCGTTAGGGTTTTTGCTGCCATTCCTTATTCCGGCGGCAGTCAAACTTGCCGCGCTCGCGTTTGTTCCGGTTACGCTGGAAAGTCCGCAAACCTTGATCTGGACGATGACCGCATGGGCCTTTCTTCCCGCTTCGCTTTTCATGCGCGGTATCGCGATGGGACGCATTGCCGGCATGATCGCCGAGAAACGGCGCCACAACAATTCGTCGGCCGAAGAATCGGACTTCTTGCTGGCTTGATGCTTCTGGCGGCCATGCCCGTCACCGCTGCTCCGATACGCGTAGCCACTTTCAATGCGGATATGTCCCGCCAGGGGCCAGGGCTGCTGTTGCGCGATATCCTGTCGGGTACAGATGCCCAGACCATTGCGGTGGTCGATGTCATATCGCGGATAGCCCCTGACATCCTGCTGTTGAACGGGTTCGATTACGATCTGAACATGGTGGCCCTGCAGGCGCTTGCCGGTGCTTTGGAACGGCGCGGCAATCCCTACCCTCATCTTTTTGCAAGGCGGCCGAATACCGGCCTTGCAACCGGGCTCGACCTCGATGGCGACGGCCGGGCCGGGGGACCCGGCGATGCGCAGGGGTTTGGCCGTTTCGCGGGCGAAGGCGGCATGGCTGTGCTGTCGCGCCTGCCGATTGATCAAGCGGCCGCGCAGGACTATTCCGAATTCCTGTGGAAGGATCTGCCCGAAAGCCTGATTGACGGCGCCAGGCTGTCATCCGGCGCGCTTGCGGCCCAGCGGTTGTCCACGACGGCACATTGGACCGTGCCGGTCGCCCTGCCGAATGGCGGGCGTCTGACACTCCTGGCCTATCACGCCTCACCGCCGGTCTTTGACGGGCCGGAGGATCGCAATGGCAGGCGCAGCCATGACGAAACGGCGTTCTGGCTGCATCTGCTCGATGGCGACCTGGCCTGGCCGGCCCCGCGCGCGCCCTTCGTCATATTGGGCGACGCGAATCTCGACCCTGTCGACGGCGACGGCCGGCACGCGGCGATGATCTCATTGTTGGCCGATCCCCGACTGCAGGATCCCGCGCCGCGCAGCCGTGGCGCCGCAGAGGCGGCGCGTCAAGGTGGCGTGAACGCCCTGAACGGCGGAGACCCGGCTCTGGATACCGTGGACTGGCCAGAGGATCCGGGGCCGGGCAACCTGCGGGTGGATTATGTGTTGCCTTCTGCCGATCTGACGGTCCTGGATGCCGGAGTCTGGTGGCCCGAAGAGGTTGCGCTAGCCGTTGCGGCGGCCAAGGCGTCGCGCCACAAGCTGGTCTGGGTTGATATTGATCTTCCCTGAATCCGCCCATCCCTTGACCGCGCGTCGGGCTTTGGTTAGGCGAGCATGGGCAAATTCACTCATGCAGGGGACGTATCGTGGCCAATCCTTCCATCCTTATTCTTGCGGGCGATGGCATCGGCCCGGAAGTCATGTCCGAGGTACGCAAGATCATCGACTGGTTCGCGGCCAAGCGGCAGATCAAATTCAATGTGTCCGAAGATCTGGTGGGGGGGGCCGCCTACGATGTGCATGGCGTCCCGTTGGCGGACGAAACCATGGCCAAGGCGATGTCGGTGGATGCCGTGCTGCTGGGCGCCGTTGGCGGGCCGAAATACGACAAACTGGATTTCGCGGTCAAGCCGGAACGCGGCCTGTTGCGTCTGCGCAAGGAAATGGACCTTTTTTCCAACCTTCGCCCGGCGCAGTGCTTTGGCGCGCTGGCCGATTTTTCTTCTTTGAAGAAGGATATCGTCGCGGGGCTCGACATAATGATCGTGCGGGAACTGACCGGCGGTATCTATTTCGGCGAGCCACGGGGCATTTTCCCCGATAACGACGGCGGCCGGGTGGGCATCAACACTCAACGCTACACGACAGAGGAAATCCGCCGGGTCGCGCGTTCGGCGTTTGAATTGGCAAGACGCCGGGGCAACAAGGTCTGTTCGATGGAAAAGGCCAATGTGATGGAATCGGGAATCCTGTGGCGCGAGGAAGTCACATGGGTGCACGAAAACGAATATGCGGATGTCGAACTTTCCCACATGTATGCCGATGCGGGGGCCATGCAGCTCGTCCGCTGGCCCAAGCAGTTTGACGTCATCGTCACCGACAACCTCTTTGGCGATATCCTGTCGGATACCGCCGCGATGCTGACCGGCAGCCTGGGCATGCTGCCCTCGGCCAGCCTGGGCGCGCCTGGCAAGAATGGCCGCCCCAAGGCACTTTATGAGCCTGTCCACGGATCCGCCCCCGATATCGCCGGTACCGGCAAGGCCAATCCGATCGCCTGCATCCTGTCCTTCGCGATGGCGTTGCGCTATTCCTTCGATCTCGGCGATGAGGCGACGCGCGTCGAACAGGCGGTGGAAAAGGTTCTGGCGGACGGATTGCGCACCGCTGATCTGATGGGGCCTGATGGCGGAAAGCCGGTTTCGACCTCTGAAATGGGCAACGCGATCCGCCAGGCGCTCGACGCGAGCGTTTGACAGCGCCCTTTGCGTTGCCGATGGTGGTAGAGCAGAGGGATCAGCGAGAGATGGTCGTGATGCGGGCCTTGCGGCCAAACCAGACCACAGCCCCGACCGCGACCGCAAAGCCGATCATCATGGGGGTTATCGCCTCGCCCAGAAGGAGTGCCGAAAAGCCCAGGGTCGCGAAAGTCTGCATCAATTGAACCTGTCCGACCCTGGCAATGCCGCCGATGGCGAGTCCGGCGTTCCAGAAGACAAAACCGAGGAACATCGAAACCAGCCCGAGATAGGCAAGCGCCGCCAGTTCGCTGGGGCCGGGCTGATGGATGCCGGTGCCCAGCGTCGACAGGGTGCCCATGACCGACAGCGGCGATGTGATGACCAGGGCCCAGGCGATCACTTCCCAACCCGGCAGGCCCCGTGACAGCCGCCCGGAGAGGACATAGCCGCAAGCGGCAGAAAGCCCTGCGAGGCCGAGCCAGATATCGCCGGAACCGATGGAACCGGCCGCCGCCGATGGTGCCGAGATGAGCGCAAAGGTCACCACAAGTCCCGCGCCAAGCGCGCTGAGCGCCCAGAAGGCCGCTCCGGGCTTTTCCCCCGCCAACAAGGCGGCGAAGGTGGCGGTCAGCAAGGGCAGGATGCCGAGCACGATCCCGCCATGCGTGGCGGGAACCGTCTGCATTGCGGTGCTGGAAAGCCAGGGGAAGCCGAATACCAGCAAAACGCCCGCCGTGCCAATCTGCCAGAGTGAGGCCACCGGCGGTTTCCGGCGCAACAGGAAGAGCGCGATCGCCCCGGACACGGTGGCGATCAGCGCGCGCGCGAATGTCAAAAACGCCGGGTCGAACCCGCCAAGCGCAAGTTTTGTGACGGGCAACGTCGCCCCGAACAGCGTGACGCCGATCAGGCCAAGTGCGACGCCAAACAGCGGATGAGATTGCAGCCGTGACATTGCCCGGCTATAGCGACCCAGGGTGCCATCGGGCAATCGGTTATTCGCACCAGATGGCATTCTGCCGATCGGGGCGGCTTGGATGTGGCCTTGAAATCTGGGTAGGGGAGCCGGTGTGAACCACGCCACCGATAATCTGCGGGGCGCTTTCTTGGCGCTTCTGGCAATGGGGGTTTATGCTACCCATGACGTGGTGGTCAAAACCCTTGGTGCCGACTACTCGGCATTCCAGGTCGTGTTCTTTGCGACCTTGTTTGGTTTCCCTCTTGTTTCGGTCATCCTTCTGAACGACACGAAAGAGGCGAACCTGAGACCAAAACACCCCTGGTGGATGGCTCTGAGGACGCTTTGTTCGGTCATCGCGGCCCCGGCGGTGTTTTTTGCCTTTGCGGTTCTGCCGCTGGCGCAGGTCTATGTGATCCTGTTTGCGGCGCCACTGATCCTGACGGTGCTGGCGGTGCCGATTCTGGGTGAAACCGTTCGCATCCGGCGCTGGGTGGCGGTGATCGCCGGCCTTGCCGGTGTGTTGATCGTGATGCGCCCGGGGCAGGCGGCGCTATCGCTCGGGCATCTTGCGGCGTTGACCGGGGCAGTTTGCGGCGCGATGATCTCTGTCATCTCGCGCAAGGTGGGGCAGGCGGAACGCGCGGTCGTGCTGTTGCTGTTTCCGATGGTGGGCAATTTTCTTGCCATGGCCATGGCGTTGCCTTTTGTCTACCGGCCCATGCCGATCGAACATCTGGGGCTATTGGCGGTGATCGCCGTGCTGGGAATGATCGGGGCATATCTGATCATTATGGCCTACCGGGCGGGTGAGGCGGTGATCGTGGCGCCCATGCAGTATTCGCAGATATTATGGGCAACGGGTTACGGGTATTTGCTTTTCGGTGAAACGCCGGACGGGGCGACCGTGTTTGGCGCGGCTGTGATCATCGCATCGGGCATCTACATCGTGTTTCGTGAAGGCCGCTCGGGTACATCGCTCAATCGGCCTGTGCTTGCCACCGGCGGCAGAACCGAGACGCCAGCAACCCCGCGCAGCAGCGCCCTGCAACGGCTGCTGTCATCGGCCGGCGGCCCGCGCCGCTGAGGTTTCGCAATGGCCCCTTGCCAAAGGGTGCAGGAAAGGCTAACCCGCGCCCACGGTCGGAGCGTAGCGCAGCCTGGTAGCGCACCTGCTTCGGGAGCAGGGGGTCGGAGGTTCGAATCCTCTCGCTCCGACCAGTTTCCCGCACAATAACAATCGCTTAGCAGAACCCCTCCGGGCACCGCCCAGCGCTTGGACCTATCCAGTAAGCCGCTAGTAAGCAGCGCAGACAGGTCCGAACGGTGAATCACCCCTTTTCATGAAAACGCCCTGCACCGCCATCGGCACAGGGCGCTTACCGTTGCGAGCAGCGAGGAGACACCGCTGACGGCTGGTCCCGATGGTTTAGCGTCCGTCGGTTTCCTCAAGGACGCGCGGCTGGCAAGGCCGCGGGCTGTAGCGCTGCCACTCCTTGGGGCTACAGCTAGGGTGTTCGTCTCAGCCCCGCGGGCGGAGCTTTGCAGTCGCTGCACATCCTGATCTTGACCACATCGTCAGACCAGTATGGTGCGCCGCACTTCATGCAAATCCTCCAACCGACGCGACGGACGATGCGCGGCGGCATGTGGTCAGTGTCCAGCACCGCCTCCCTTCGCACGCCGCCATCCCATGCCCACGGCTCCGGTTCTTCAAAGCCGGTGTCCCAGCGGCCGCCCCTGCGGCGCGGCGTAGCTGGCGCAGCGCTCGCGGTGTGGGTACTGCCGCCCCTGTCCCCTTGGCCTGCTGCGGCCTGCGGCTGTGTGGGGCGTTGTGCCGGGACCAGCCACGGCGGCTGGATCATCGGCGCGCGGTCAGCCATACGCGGTTCCTCGCCCAGCTTTGCAGGCAGGCCAGCACACCGCCGTTCCCATTCTCGCCCAACATGTCGATGCGGTCGAGGCCGTTGGCTTCAACCGACGCCCGGAACTCAGCCTCGAACTCGGGCGTGCCGAACTCCGCTATCGGGTGCAAAGCGCGACCGCGCTCCAGCTTCTGCACCCGGGCCAACAGGGAAGCGACACTCGGCATGTGGTCAGTCCTCCCCCTTCAATACCTTCAGCGCGGCACCAAGGCGCACCGCCGCCGCGAGGTTGGCGTCCTTGTCGGCAAGCCGACGCGCTGCGGCCTCCTGTGCACGCTGGCCCAGCACCCTTTGCTCGTCTTGCGTGACCGTGAAATCCGGTACGACGATAGAGGACTCGCGGCGAAACTCACGTCCGTCGATGGTCGTGACTGCCGGGTCCGGTGGCACGATAGGTCGCCGTCGCGGCGGTTCGTCCCAGGACCGTCCGGTGAACGGGATTTCCGGTTCATCGCGGCGCGTCATGGCACCCCCAACTTGTCGAGCAACGCGCTAACCTGCGGCCAGAACGCGCGGTTGGCATCGTCGCTGCGCAGCGCCATCAGCACGGCGCGCGCACGGTCGATCACGGCGAAGAGGTCGTCAGGGGTGGCCCCTGCCAAGTACATCGCGTCCAAGCGCTCAAACAGTGCCTTGTCGAACAGCGCGACGAACTCGGCTCCGCTGTAGTTCAGCAGGTATGGCGTGCCGACCTTGGGCGGGTCGCGGAGCAGGCTCGCAAGCGCTGCCCGGTAGAACTCGATTGTCGTCACGCAGACCATGCGCCCGTTGACCACGGTCATGCAGAATGCATCGTCCGGGCTGAGCGGGGTGATGGCGGCGTACCGCCCGCCACCTGTCGGGATGATGTCCATTACCGGACCTCCTTCGCTTCCAGTTCGATGATGCGGGCTTCCAAGTCCTCGGTGGCACGCACCGATGCGAGGTTCGTAATCATCGCGACAATGGCCTGCCCAACGTCAGGGGGCACCAGCCCAGCGGCGACGGCGGCCAGCACCTGCTCGACTTGCCTACCGATAGGTAGCTCCGGGTCGAAGTCGAACTCGACGGTCTGCGACTGGGCGCGGAGGGTGGGCAGGATGCGGCTGAGGATCAGCCCCGCGCTGGCGGGGTCGCCCGCCTTCGCCTTCTCCAAGACCGCATCCAGCACGGCCTGACCCTCGGTCAGCATCCGCTTCATGAACTTCTGCTGTTTGGACGACCCCGGAGGACGACCGGCGGGGTTCGGCGACTTCATTCCCTTCGTCCAACCGGGCTTGGGTT
>JAGRDY010000013.1 GCA_020446815.1 Paracoccaceae bacterium | reverse complement strand
CTCACGGTGCTTCTGGCCTTGGTGGCGACATCCTCGGGTCTGATCGCCAGCATCTTCGCCGTCTCGCGGATGCTGGCCATGTTGACCGACATGAAGCTGATCCCGCACAGCCATTTCGGAATGCCCGGGGCCATACGCGACCATACGCTTGTCTATACCGTCGTCATTGCCGGCTTTCTCACGGTGTTCTTTGATCTCGGCCGGATCGCGTCCCTCGGCGCATTCTTCTACCTGGTGATGGACATCATCATCCACTGGGGTGTGTTTCGCCACCGAAGGCAAGAGATCAAAGCCGCCAGCTGGGTTCTCTTGAGCGCAATCGCCTTCGATGCAGTCGTGCTGTCGGCATTCGCCGTGATGAAGTGGCGGGGCGACCCGCTCATCGTTCTCGTTTCTGTCGGGCTGATGGCAGCGGTCTTCGCATTCGAATGGTCGTTCCTTCGCCTGGGCGGTGGCGACCGAACCGCCAGCCAATCCCACTCGCACGAATAGGACTTTGCCGATGCTGACCGCCGCGCTTCCATTCCCCGACATCGGGCCAGAGATATTCTCGATCGAGATCGGCACCGTCACATTGGCGCTGCGTTGGTACGCGCTTGCCTATATCGTCGGCCTGTTGATGGGCTGGCGCCTCTGCGTCGCGGCGGTCAGGCGCGCGGCATTCTGGCCGGCATCCGGGCCGCCGCTTTCGCCGCATCAGATCGAGAATCTCCTGACCTGGATCATCATCGGGGTGGTCGTCGGTGGAAGGCTCGGCTTCGTGCTGGTCTATCAGCCCGAATACTACCTGGCCAACCCGCTCGAAATCCTGAAGGTCTGGCAGGGGGGCATGTCGTTCCACGGGGGCTTCGCCGGCGTAGCGGTCGCAGGGCTGGCCTACTGTATGCGCCAACATGCGTCAATTCTCGGCACGGCCGATCTTCTCGCCCTGGCAACGCCGCCCGGCCTGTTTCTCGGGCGTCTCGCAAATTTCATCAACAACGAGCTCTGGGGACGGCCGGCGGACCTGCCCTGGGCGGTGATCTTTCCCGGGGAGGCTGCACAGACATGCCCCGGGATCGAGGGGCTGTGCGCAAGACATCCGTCGCAGCTTTACGAGGCGCTGCTGGAAGGTCTGCTGCTCGGCGCGCTGCTCCTGGTTCTCGCCTGGCGTCGCGGCTGGCTTAGAAGGCCCGGAGCCATAACAGGCGCTTTCCTCGTTGGTTACGGCCTCGCCCGAAGCTTCGTCGAACTGTTCCGTCAGCCGGACGCGCAGTTCGTGACTGCCAGCAACCCGACCGGCTATGCGCTACAGTTTGGCGACTGGGGCCTCACGATGGGGCAGACACTTTCACTGCCAATGGTGGCCGTGGGCATCGGTCTGCTCTGGCTGTCGTTCAGGCAGTCACGCCGCGAGCAAACAGCATGACCATCGTTCGCGCGCTGCATTCGTACGCCTGCCCCATCATGTGCATGTCCGCGGAGATGCCGAGGTGAACCTAAATTTCGTCCCCAGCAACCGGCCAGACCTCAGGGCCATCATTAGGATGATCACACATGTGTCTGTCGCAAACTGTCAGTTATGCCGCCAGCGTCCTTCTCATTGGAGGCGGCGCCTTGGCGGTCGCCAAGTCGGCCAAGATCAACAAGCGCTATCTCGCGGTCGCGGTGATGCCACTTTTTGCCGGGCTCCAGCAATTCATGGAAGGCAATGTCTGGTGGGGCGTGAACACGGGCGATCCTTGGACGACCCTGCTGGGAGCGCTGGGGTTCATCTTCTTCACCTGGTTCATGTGGCCTTTCTGGATTCCGCTCGCCACCTACGTTCTGGAACCGCCAGGCAGCACCCGAAAACCCTGGATGCTAGCGATGTCTTTGGCTGGGCTCGCCTTCGGTCTGGCACTCTATGTGCCGCATCTGGTTAACCCGGGCTGGATCGAGGTCACGGTCAATCAGAAGTCACTGGCCTACGAAGGCACGATGATCCTCGACTACCTCATGCCACGCTGGATGACCTATGTGATCTACCTTTTCCTGATCATCGTGCCGCCCCTAATCTCAACCTACTACCACATGCGCTGGTTCGCCCTGACGATCGTCACAGTGGTCGTGGTCGACATCCTGTTCCTGCGCTATGCCTACATATCGTTCTTCTGCCTGCTGGCCGGACTTGGAACGCTGCACCTCATCTACATCATCCTGCGCAACAAATGCGCCCGGGAATGTCCCGTGCTGTTTTCCTAGGGGTTGACCGCATATGGGGTACGGAGCTGCGCCCGACAAATCGAAAGAAACGTGCAGACAAAGCTCGGAAGCCAGGCCGTCTGTGACGAGAAACCGCCTCCAGAGCCGCGAGCCAAATTTCTGTTCTCCTTCGGCCATTGAACTCCGAGACGAGTGGACAACCGCTCCATGCGCGGCGGCGCGGGCGGATACTGAGTGCGGGATAGGTCGGAGGGAATGGTGACCGAAGAACGTTGTGGCGGCATCGCAATGCTTCTCGCCATCGGCCTGGGGATGCTGTCCGCGAATTCATCGTTGTCGGAGTTGTATGCGGTCATCCATCACTATCCGCTCCGGTTCGGCATCGCGCCGCTGATCGTCGAAGCGCCGCTGATCGATTGGATCAATCAGGGCCTTCTGGTCATATTCTTCTTCCACATCGGCCTGCACACCAAACGCGAGATGACATCGGGCGTTCTTTCCTCGCCAGCGCGCGCGACTCTGCCGGCCGCGGCGGCCCTCGGCGGTATGGCAGCGCCCGCGCTCATTTACCTGACACTCAATTACGGAGATCCGGAGGCCTTGCGGGGATGGGGCGTTCCCATCGCGACGGACGTCGTACTGGTACTCGGGCTCATGTCGTTCTTCGGCTCAGCCGTGTCTTCCGGATTGCTGGCTTTCATAACGGCAGTCGCGATTTTCGACGACCTCGGCGCGGTTGTCGTGATCGGCGTATTCTACGGTGAGATCGAAGTCGGGTTGCCCCTGGCCGCTATTGCGGCAGGCCTTTTGGGCTTGGCAGTGCTGAACTGGCGTTCAAGCGGAACGGTAAGCCTTTATCTGTTTGCTGGCGTCCTTCTTTGGGCTGGGCTGGTCGGATCCGGTCTCGAGGGCGCCATCGCGGGAGCGATCATCGGGCTGGCGCTGCCTTCGGGAGTATTTCCGGCGGGCCGTGCAGAGCGTCGTCTGGCTCCCGTTTCTCTTTTCGTAGTCGTGCCAGCGTTCGCCTTTTTCAATGCCGGCATTCCCCTGAACGAAATTCGTGCGGATTGGTACGCCGACTCGGTCACATACGGCATCATTCTCGCCCTCATCATCGGAAAACCGATCGGAATCATGACGGGTACATACGGCGCGATCTGGTTGCGGGTCGGTTCACTCCCGGCGGGAACAAACTGGAAGGATGCGGCCGGCGCGGCCCTTTTCGCCGGCATTGGGTTCACGATGAGCCTGTTCTTCGTTACGGCGTCGTTCGATGATCCTGCCCGCGCGGACGCAGCCAAACTCGCAGTACTCGTAGGGTCGGCTGCGTCTGCGTTCCTGGCAGTTCTTGGGTTGATCCTCTCCAACCGCATTCGGGCATCCTGACTGCCTGTGCAATCAAACGTCGCTTGGGCTCCATTCCAAGAAGCGCTGGATCGAGTTCACCGGTTCATCCGTGATCGTCAGTCTCACCGTCGCCGTGATGATCCTCCTCGCCCATATGGTGCATCATCCCTTCAATATTCCCAGGGATGTCGCTTTCGGAGAACTTCTTCTGCTCATCGGCGTCGTGAACGAAGGCAATGATATTGGCCAGTTCCTCGCCAGTGAACTCGATCTGCCCGCCGATTTCGTCCTCCTGCGCCTCGACCATCGCAGGTGCGCCGCGCCACATCCGCGCGGCGAACTCAAAGGGATTCATCGGCAAGTCCATGTATTCTGCATCGAGCGCTGGCGCATCTTCTCCGCCGACGCCGTTGATCGAATGGCAGACGACACAACCCTTCGCCGCGAACAACTCTCGGCCTTTGGTCGCATCGAGCTTGGGCAGAATAAGACCAGAGCTCATCATCTGACGCATTGCGTCGCCGCTCATCATCCCTGAGCTTTCCTGGGCATAAAGTGGCGATATCCACGATATGGCGATACCCGCGATCAATGCGGAAACGGTTCTGTTCATGATTTTCTCCTTCTCTCTTCTGGTTGAACCTCTCGGCGACTGACATCGCTTGCGCATTTCGGCGCGGCCAATCCCGAACAAGTGTCGATCAGGCTCCACTTTCATGTTCTCTCGCCGGTTCCGACGGACAGTTCAGGCAGAAACGCCGGAACCCGCGCCGCATACCGACGATAGGCGTCGCCGAACCGCCGTTCGCTCTCCCGTTCCTCGACCCGCGAGAGCCGGACATACATCCAGACGAGGAACGGATACATCGCGAGCGTCAGAAGGGTCGGCCATTGAACGAGAAAGCCGGTGAGGATCAGGACGAAGCCAACATATTGCGGATGGCGGATCCGAGCATAAGGACCGGTGACGGCGAGCTTCCCGCTTCGCTGGGCGGCCCAGAGCACATGCCAGGCGGCCGCGATCAGCCAGAAGCCACCGCCGATCAGCGCGAAGCTGATCAGGTGGAAGGGGCCGAAATGCGGATTCGACTTCCAGCCGAACATCATCTCGAGCAGGTGGCCGGAATCGTGAGCAAACCAGTTCACCCCGGGATAGGCAGACTGCAACCAGCCCGACAGAACGTAAAGCGTTAGGGGATATCCGTACATCTCGGTAAACAGCGCCACCACGAAGGCGCTGAAAGCACCGAGGCTGCGCCAGTCACGCTCCGTCTGCGGCCTGAAGAAGCTCAGCGCAAAAAGGATGAAGACGGCCGAGTTGACGATTACCAGTGTCCAAAGGCCGTAGGCTTGCGGCGCAGAGGTCATGTCTGCCCGCCTCCGCCATGCTTGCCGCCGTGACCGCCATGCCCGCCGTGCATGAAGAAGTGCATGCCGACGCAAAGCAGGAGCGGCAGCCAGAGCAACCAGTCGCTGCCGAGGATGTGCACGCGATGCTCATATCCAAGCATCAGGCCGCCGACCGCTAATGCGACCACCAGGCTGATGCCGGCCCGTGACTTCCAGAAGCCTGTCGAGACCGGCCCTACAGTTTCGGCGTGTTCGTCGTGAGTGTTCATGTCGTTCATTTGCAGATCCTTTCGTCAGATTTTGGCACTCCGCAGCCTGAGCGCGTTCAGCACCACCGAGATCGAGGAGGCGCTCATCGCGAAGGCGGCGAACATCGGGCTGATGAGAATGCCGAGGACCGGGAACAGCACACCCGCCGCGACCGGGACGCCTGCGGCGTTGTAGATCAGAGCGAAGAACAGGTTCTGGCGGATGTTGCGCATCGTCGCGCGGGCCAATTTGCGGGCGCGGACGATCCCGTCGAGATTGCCCTTGACGAGCGTGAAGCCCGCGCTTTCGATCGCGACGTCGGCGCCGGTGCCCATCGCGATGCCGACATCGGCCTGCGCCAGCGCGGGCGCGTCGTTGACACCGTCGCCGGCCATCGCGACCCTGGCGCCGCCATCCTGCAACTCCTTGATGATGCGGGCCTTGTCTTCGGGCAGGACATCGGCGCGGATCTCGTCGATGCCGAGACGTCCGGCCACGGCTTTCGCCGTACGCTCGTTGTCGCCGGTGGCCATGATGATGCGGAAACCAAGGTCGTGCAGCGACTTCAGCGCGGCGGGCGTGGTTTCTTTCACCGGATCGGCGACGCTGACGAGGCCGGCAATCCGGCCGTCCACCACCACGAACATCACCGTCTCGCCTTCGTCGCGGCGGAAGTCCGCCTTTTCGGTCAAAGCAGCCGCTTCAAGGCCCATCTCCTGAACGAGTTTCAGATTGCCGAGCGCAACGGGTTTCCCGTCGACCTTGCCCTTGACACCCTTGCCGGTCACTGCCTCGAAATCCTGAGCCTCGGTCATCTCGACGCCATTTTCCTCGGCACCCCTTACGATCGCCTCGGCCAGTGGATGCTCTGAGCCGCGTTCGAGGGAGGCGGCTAGGCGCAGCACCTCGGCTTCGTCATGACCCTCCTCGGGGAAGACGCCGACGAGCCTCGGCTTCCCTTCCGTCAGCGTACCGGTCTTGTCGACGATGAGCGTGTCGACCTTCTCGAACCGTTCGAGCGCTTCGGCATTCTTGATCAGAACGCCCGCCTGCGCGCCACGGCCCGTGGCGGTCATGATCGACATCGGCGTAGCGAGCCCAAGGGCACAGGGACAGGCGATGATCAGTACCGCCACGGCCGCAATCAGCGCGTAGGACAGTGCCGGCGCGGGCCCCCAGAGCGCCCAGCCGATAAACGACAGGACCGCGATTCCGATCACCGCCGGCACGAAGTAACCCGACACCTTGTCGGCATATTTCTGGATCGGCGCGCGCGAGCGCTGCGCGTTGGCGACCATCTCGACGATCTGGCTCAGCATAGTGTCGGCACCGATGCGGGTCGCTTCCATGATCAGGCTGCCAGTGCCATTGATCGTGGCGCCGGTCACAGGGTCGCCCGCAACCTTCTCGACCGGGACCGGCTCGCCTGTGATCATCGACTCGTCGATCGACGAGCGGCCTTCAATCACGACCCCATCGACCGGCACCTTGTCGCCGGGACGTATGCGCAGCCGGTCGCCGACCTCGACATGCTCCAGGGGCACTTCCTCCTCGCTGCCGTCGTCGCGGAGGACGCGCGCGGTCTTGGCCGCCATGTCGAGAAGCGCGCGAATTGCCTTGCCGGTGCCTTCGCGGGCGCGCAGCTCCATGACCTGTCCCAGAAGCACGAGCGTCACAATCACTGCTGCGGCCTCGAAATAGACGCCAACATGACCCTCGGCATCGCGGAAGCCGTCCGGGAATACACCCGGCGCGAGCACCGCGACGACGCTGAAGATCCAGGCCGCGATCACGCCCATGGCGATCAGGCTGAACATGTTCAGGTTCATCGTCCTGAACGAAGTCCATCCGCGGACCAGGAATGGCCATCCGCACCAGAGCACGACCGGTGTGCCGAGCACGAGCTCGATCCAGAGCGTCGCGCGCTCACCGAAGATCTCGCGCACACCACCAAACCCGAGGTACGGCCCCATCGTCAGCACCAGCAAAGGAATGGTTAGGACGACGCCAGCCCAGAACCTGCGGGTAAAGTCGACGAGTTCAGGGTTCGGCCCTTCGGCTTCCATCGCGGCGGACTCAAGCTCCAGCCCCATCCCGCAGATCGGGCAGGAGCCGGGATGGGGCTGGCGCACGTCCGGATGCATCGGGCAGGTATAAACCGGCCCGGCATAGCCCTCGGGAACCGTGTCGTAGCTGTCCTTCGTCCTGTCCGGTTCGGCGTAGTGATGGCCGTGATGCGGAGTGGCTTCGCCTTCTGGCACCAGGTGCATGTTGCATTTCGGACAATCCCCCGGTTCCGGGCGCCGGATCTCGGGATGCATTGGACAGGTGTAGACCGTACCTGCAAAACCTGCCGGAACGGTGTCGTCAGGATTGCGGGTGTGGCCGTGGTCCGTATGGCGCTCGTTCATTTGTGTTTCCTTTCGCGTCTTTCCTGCCCAATGTGGGGCTTCCAGTTGCTGGAAGGTCAAGTGCCGTCCGCAACCTCCTTCATCGCACCGGCAAGTATCCCGGCGACGCCGATCGCGTTGGTCGGATGCGGGATGGAATCCGTGCTGACGATCTGCGCGGCGCCGGCGCGGCGGATCGCCTCTTCCGCTCCGTCCGCGAAGACGGCGTGGATCACGACGCAGAACGCGGGCGGCATATCGAGGGCACGAAGCTGTTCGAGTGTCCGGATCAATGTGCGGCCGGAGGAGGCGATGTCGTCGAGGATCACCGGCGTTCCCTGCCGGAGAACGGCACCGTGTGGCAGGCTGATCTCGACCTGGCGGTCGCCAGAGCGGTGCTTACGCAGCACTTCGTACGGGCGGCCAGCCCGCTGCGCGACCTCGGCCACCCACTGCTGGCTTTCGCTGTCTGGGCCGAGGAGGACCGCATCGGGCACGTTCTCCGCGATCCACGTCGCGAGAAGAGGGGCGGTGGCGACGCGGCGCGCGGGGATGCGGAACAGGTTAGAAAGGCTCGGGTTCCGGTGCAGGTGGGGGTCGGCGGTCACCAGCCAGTCGAAACAGTCATCGAGGAAGGCGACGAAGATCGGGGCGCTCACCGCTTCGCTCGGGTGGAACCGCGCGTCCTGGCGCATGTATCCGAGATAGGGGGCGATGAGGCCTACCCGAGTGGCGCCGAGTTCGCGCGCCGTCGCGGCGGCGAAGCGCAGCGGCAGAGCCAAGCGGTCGGGATCGCGCAACGTGGCGAGGATGGCAACGTCGCACCCGGAGGGATCGCCGCCGAGCGTCACGAGGGTTTCGCCGTCGGGAAAGCGGTGCAGGCCGACCGGCTGGATTTCGGCGCCGGTGACGGCGGCGATGCCGCGTGCCAGCGGCTCCATGCCGGGAAAGGGGGCAAGGATTTGCATCATCCGTCCTCCGCGACCGTGACGATGCCGGTCTGCGCCTCGGCGTAGGACCGGGCGTATTCCAGTTCCCCCAGGGTTTCGGCATGGATCTCGAACAGTGGCCTTCCGGGATCGATCCGGTCGCCGACGCGGGCCAGAAGGCGCAAACCCGCGAGCTTCTGGCGTGGTGCTCCGGCAAGCTTCGCAATTCGCGCGATGCGGCGGTTGTCAATGGCGGTAAGGCGCCCCGCGATGCCAGCCGTCACCATCGCGTGATACCGCGCCTCGCCGGGCTCACTGAATCCACCTTGGGCCTCGCAGATGGCCATGAACTTCGTCTCAGCCGCGCCGCTGTCGAGAATTCGCACTGCCTCCGCGCGCCCGCTTTTTGTCCCCGCCTCGGGCGCGAGATCGAGGAGCGCCCCAGCGAGGTCGAGCGCACGATCGCGCAGGTCGGCGGGGCCATCCTTGTCGCGGCACAAAACGGCGAGGACATCCTGCGCCTCGAGCGCTGGCCCGATCCCGTACCCGACCGGCGAAGTGCCATCGCTCTGGTGAATGGAAAGTGTCAGGCCGATCGCCTCGCCCACGGCCCGGAGCCGACTTTCCAGCGCGGCAGCGGTCTCGGTCGAACGGACCTTGGCCGTGGGGCCGACCGGCACGTCGATCAGCACCCGCTTCGCGCCCACCGCCGCCTTCTTCGACAGCACGCTCGCCACGAGCTGTCCGTCGCTGTCGAAATCGAGCGGCCGCTCGATTCGGATCAGAAGGTCATCGGCCGGGCTGAGCGCGAGATTGCCGCCCCAGACAATGCAGCCGCCCTCGGCCTCGACCACGCGTCGCAGCGTGGGAATGTTGAGCGCGACCGGCGCCATGACCTCCATCGTGTCCGCCGTGCCCGCGGGCGAGGTGATCGCGCGCGATGAGGTCTTGGGGATCATCAGGCCTGCCGCCGCGATGATCGAGACGACAATCGGTGTCGTGCGGTTGCCGGGAAGGCCGCCAACGCAATGCTTGTCGTAGATCTCGACCCCGCCCCAGTCGAGCGTTTCGCCTGCCGCCTGCATGGACCGGGTCAGTGCGATGGTTTCGTCGATGGAAAGCCTGTCCCCTGCGCAGGCGGCAATGAAGGCGGCGAGGTCGAGGTCGGAGAGTCTGCGGTCGAGAACGTCGCGGACAATGGCTTCGAACCGGTCCTGCTCCAATGTTTCGCCGTAGACCTTGGCGCGGATCGCCGAGACGGAATCCGGCGGCTCGGGGTGGGAAAAGCTGGCGCGGTCGCCCGACGCGGGTTGCAGGATCGCCCAGGCCTCTTCCGACAGGGCGGCGGTATCCGTTGGCAACCACCCGCCATCGGTCAGCACGTTCAGCGTGGCGATGATCGAACGGCCGCCCAGAGTCACCTCGATCCGGGTCAGGGCGGCAAAGCCTTCGGCGCGACAGACATGGCAGTCCTCGCGCATGAAGACCACGGGCTGCCGATAGGTGTCGATCCCGGCGCGGACGACCGGAAGCGTGTTGTCGATCGTCGTCATTTCGGATTGTCCAGCCGAATGGTGTCGAGATGCTCAGGGGCGCGGGCGGGCCAACCAAGCTCGTGCTCGATCCGCCAACGCAGCCGGTCGGAGGCCGAGGGTTCGCCATGCGTCACATAGGTCATGCGCGGCGGGCGGTCCGCCGCGCGCATCCAGGCCAGAAGCTCTTCCGCGTCGGCGTGTCCCGAAAAGGCTTCGAGTTGGACCACCTCGGCCCGGATCGGGAAATCGCGACCAAACATGCGCAGGTGATCGGCGCCGCCGGCCAGCGCCGCGCCGCGCGTGCCGCCGGCCTGGAACCCCGACAGCAGGATCGCGTTGCGCGGGTCTCCGCCAAAGCTCGCGAGGTGGTGCAAGATCCGCCCGCCGGTGAGCATGCCACTGGCCGAGACGATGATCATCGGACCGTGCTGCGTGTTCAGCTTCTTCGATTCCGTGACCGAGTTGACCCTCTTGGCGATCTTGAACATCGCCAGGCAGTCCTCCCACGAGACGTGATGCTCCTCGTGATGGCCGTGGTAGATCTCGGTCGCGTCGATCGCCATCGGCGAATTGAGGTAGAACGGCACATAGGGAATGTCGCCGCGCTTCTGCAGGCGGGCGATGTGATACATGATCCCCTGCGCGCGGCCGACCGCGAAGGCGGGGATGAGGACCGTGCCGCCGCGCCCGAGCATCCGTTTCAGGATCGGCGCAAGTTCTTTCTCAGCATCAATCTTCGCGTGACTGCGGTTGCCGTAGGTGGACTCGCAGATCAGCACGTCAGCGCCCGAGAACGGCAGTGGTGGCCGCATCAGCGCGTCATTCTGGCGTCCGAGGTCACCGCTAAACAAGACCGTCGTTCCGGGCAGGCTGAGACGGATCTGCGCGGCGCCAAGTAGATGACCGGCCGGAGTGAATTCAGCGCGGATCCCGTCGCCGAGGTCGACGGCCCTGCCGAACGAAACAGGATGCAGACGCTCCAGTGCCGCCTCGGCATCGGCCACGGTGTAAAGCGGCGTCGGGTTCTTGTGCTTGGAAAAGCCGTGCCTGCGGGCAAATCGCGCCTCTTCTTCCTGGATGTGACCGCTGTCGGGCAGGATCAGCCCGCAAAGTTGAGCCGTCGCCTCTGTGCAGAACACCTTGCCCCTGTAACCGCTCTGGATCAGCGCGGGCAGATAGCCGGAGTGGTCGAGATGCGCATGGGTGAGAAGCACCGTGTCGATCGTCGAGGGGCGCACCGGGAAAGGCTTGCGATTGCGGTCACGCAACGTCTTGAACCCCTGGAACAAGCCGCAGTCGATAAGGATGCGGCGACCCCCGGTCTCGATCAGATAGCGCGAGCCGGTAACGGTTCCGGCAGCGCCAAGGAAGCGGAGTGTCGGACTGGTTTGCTTTGACATGGCCCTGGTCCTTTCCTTGATATGGACATCCGGTCAGGGTAACGCCACCATTTGGTGCCCTTCGCCTTCGACCGATATCGTACCGCGTTCGCCCAGTGTCGAAGCGTCGATCATCCAGACCTTCGGCTCGGCACGGCTTGAGACGAAGAGCGTCCCTGATCCCGGGATCACCGTCAGGTGGTAGGGCTCGGGCGCAAGCGCGGTCTCGTGCCTATCGCCCGAGGACAGATCGACCGCGACGAGCTTGCCTTCGCCCCTTCCTGCGACGAACAGCATCGTACCGTCATCGGAGAGGCCGATCCCGTGGATTTCGCCGCCAATGTCCACGCTCCGAAGCGTTTCGCCGTCGCTCAGGGATACTTCCAGAACCCTGCCGGCATCAGCGTCTGCCACGTAGAGCCGGTCGGTTGCTGCCGCAGCCGCCATGTGTTCCGGGCCCTCGCCGGCGATCAGGTTTCGGCGCACGATGGCGCGGGACAGATCGACCTCGCTGATCGTGCCGTTGCCGGTATTGGAAACGTAGACGAGGTTGGGGTCGGCTCCGAACACTGCGTAGTTCGGCATGGCGCCGGTCGTGACATAGCCGGTCACGCTGAAGGTGGCGAGGTCGATCACAGAGATGCCGTCGCCGGCTGGGTGGGTCGCGACAGCGAACTTACCGTCGGGCGAGATGGCGGTGTGGTGGACCGCGCCGGGCACCTCGATCCGGCGCAATATGTCACCGGTCTTGGCATCGAGAATGGTAACGATGCTAATCCCGGCATCTTTCGGACCAAGCGGTTTGACGGCAGGGGTATGATGCGCGGCGTGGTCGTCGGCCGATACGCCCTTAGGCTGTGCCATCGCGGCGATCTCATCGCGCGGCGCCTCAGTATAGCTGCCGGCGACGAGGTAGGGCACGCCGGGCGCGCCCGACAGGCCGTGCACGGCCTCCACGCCGTCGATCCGGCGCACGGCTTCGCCGGTGCCGGCCCGGACGATCAGGACAGAATTGGCGCTGCCTTCGGGTATGAAGACGCGGCCCGACTCGGCTGCAGCAGGCAAACCGAGGAGCACAAGTCCAAGGGCGGTTGTGAGAGAGCGAAAAGTATTCATTGCAACTCCTCTGGAAATTGGAACCCACCGACGAGATGCGCCGGGGTCGGGGTAATTTGGCTTTGCGTACAGAGAGTGGCCTCAGGGTCGCACAGGATTCTGCGCGGGGCAGTGCCAGGATTCCTGACGACAAGTGATGGTCTGGGACCAACCACCGCCGACGGCCACGTTGCGGCGCACACCGCAGACAGCCAGAGATCAGGAGATTATCGGCGGGTGATCGGGTTCGAACTCGACCATCGATGACACTCGGCAGGCGGAAATCGGCTGTCTGCCGGCTGAAACCGGAAGGTTTGCCGGAATTGGCGTATCGGGAATTAGCGCCGCAGCGCAGCCTGGATGAATGCCGCAATCGAGATCATCGATTGTCGCGACAGACCCGTCGTCGACGCCCGGCAGATCAATGTAGGTGACCGAAGTATCGGTGATGATATCATGGGAGTGGAACGCATCGGCGACCGTTCCGAAGAACAAGGCGGCGACAAGCGCTAGCAAGAGCACAGCGCGTATACGCCCTCTCTCAAAACTGCTCTTGTGTCGCAATTGCCGCATGATTCATAACTTTCCCACAGTCTATCTTCGTCGGGCAAGCGTCATTCTTCCTTGACTTGGATCATGGTTCACAAGTGTTCAAAAGGCAATGAATGCGCTCACTTGCGCGAACCAATATCCGGACGGCTCGTCAACCCGGACGGTGGGCCGAACGACACTCACTTTTGCCTCTGAGTTGCCCCCCAAACGATCATGCCGCCCGGACGGCGGCGGACAGCAACTCGCGCACTTCCCCAGCAACCTTTTTCAGTTCGTCATTTTCGATGGCCGCCATCGAGGCGACGGGATCGATGGCGCTTACCTCTACGCCCTCTGCCACCTTTCGCAGAATCACGTTGCAGGGCAGCATCGCGCCCACGCGCGGCTCGAGCCCTATTGCCTTATGGGCCATCGTGGGATTGCAGGCGCCGAGGATACGATAGTCGTTCATCTCGACATCCAGCTTCTTCTTCATCGTCGCTTTCACGTCGATCTCTGTGAGGATGCCGAAGCCCTTGTCGGCAAGCGCCCCGCGCACGCGCCCGTCGACCTCGTCGAAATTCGCGTCCGTGATCAGGCGGTCATATGTGTAAGCCATGTCATTGGGTCCTTCATTTCATCAGGTATTTTACCAGTGCCGCGACCGCGAGCACGACAAGCGCGCCGACGAGCAGCATCCACAGGCCGCCAAAGCCATATCCCATCATAGCTGGACTCCTTTCAGGGAAGGGCGGATACCGGCTCGGAGCCGGTATCCGGAAGCGCCTAGTTTCCGTTCATCATTGTGCCGTTGCCGGCACCATTGCCCTGGCTCATTGGCATCTGCTCACCAGACGCGACCGGGGCCTGGCTGCGCATCATCTGCATCCGCTCCATCCAATTGGCGGGAGCCGCCATCTCGTCGCCGGTGATCCTGCCGTCGCCATCCTCGTCGAGCGCCTGGAACCGGTCCACCATGAAGTTACGGGTCATCGCGTTGTGCAGCGCCTCGAATTCCGCAATCGAAAGCGATCCGTCGCCATCGGAGTCGTACTGCTTCAGTTGCGCCGCGAGTCCGGCGCGCAGTTCCTCGGGTGTCACGGTGCCGTTTCCATCGGCGTCGAAAGCCTCGTCGAGCTGGCGGCCCGTCATGCCGAAGCCCATAGGTCCGGCCGCGCTTTCCATCATGTCGCCGCCCATCATCTGGCCGTGCATGCGCATCATCATCTGCATCATGTCGCCCATATCGCCCATGCCACTCGCAGGGCCCATGCCACTCGCAGGGCCCATGCCACCCATCATGCCGGGACCGCCCTGCTGGTTCATCATCATGCCCTGGCCGGCGAACGGACCGGCTCCGCCTCCAAATCCGCCCGAGCCGTGGGCGAACGCCACCCCGCCAGCGATCGTGGTCGCGATCAGTCCAATTGCGAAAATTGATCTGCGTGTCATTTCAGCACCTCGTGTTCATGGTTGCGATGCAGCAGATATGACCGTTCTGTGCCGCAGCGCCATATGAGCCTCTCGGAGATTTGTAACCGTCTGTCGCAAGTTCGGCGGACGACACCAAACGCGACAATTTTTCCTGAACCGTGCCCTGTTGTCGGCTTAGATAGGGACCATGAACGAAGCGCCTCATATTCTCATCGTTGATGATCACCGCGAAATCCGGGATGCGGTCAGCCGCTATCTCGAACGCAACGGAATGCGGGCGAGCACTGCTCGTGACGCCACGGAGATGGACGCCAGGCTCGCGACGGGTCAATACGATCTGATCGTGCTCGACGTGATGATGCCCGGCGAGGACGGGCTGTCGGTCTGCCGCAGACTCTCTGCGGAGGGAAAGGTGCCGATCCTCATGCTGACAGCGCTCGGAGAGGACACTGACCGTATCGTCGGCCTCGAGCTTGGCGCCGACGACTATCTGCCCAAACCCTTCAATCCGCGCGAATTGCTGGCGCGGATCAAGGCGATCCTGCGCCGCGCCACCTCAGAGGAACCCATCGCCGGCGCGCTGTCGGGACGGCGTGTCGCCTTCGCGGACTGGCAGCTTGATACCGACCGGCGGGTGCTGATCGGAAAGGATGGAGCGGAGACCGCCCTGACCACCGCCGAATTTCGGCTCCTCACGGTGCTGCTGGAACGGCCGCGCCTCGTCCTCAGCCGCGAGCAGCTCCTCGATCTCACATCCGGGCGTGCGGCGCAGGCGTTCGACCGGGCCATCGACAATCAGATCAGCCGGCTCAGACGCAAGATCGAAGCGGATCCGGGCCGTCCGGCCATCATCACCACGGTCCGAAGCGGCGGCTACTGTCTTGCGACAGATGTGAGGGATCTGCCGTGAAATGGTATTTCCCGGACAGCCTGCGCGGCCAGCTCGTCCTTCTGATCGTTGTCGCACTCGTTATCGCGCAGGCACTCAGCGTCTGGCTCTTCGTTGATGAACGCAGTCTTGCCGTTCGCACGGCGCAGGGCTTGGAGGCCGCGGCGCGTGCCGCCAATGTCGCGCGTCTCATTGATGAAGCGCCCGCCAGTCTCCATTCTGCGATCCTGCGAGCCGCGAATTCTCCCTTCGTGCAATTCAGCATGTCGGACAGGCCGGAGGTCGATCACCTCGATCACTCGGATGGTGGCGGCCTCGCGGATCGTATCGGCGCCCTCATGGCTCCGGACGCCCCGCGCGAGATCCGGGTGGAACTCCATGACGTCGCGGCCGGAACGCCCGACATGACGCATGTTCCTGCAGACATGGTCCAGATGCATGGCGCGATGATGGGCGGCGCGCTTTCGACCGTCGAGATGCGGCTGGCGATCGCACTTGCAGACGGAACCTGGCTCAACGTTTCCACGCGGTTTCAGAAACCACCCTTGCAATGGCCCTGGGCGCAGGCGGTCACGTTCGTGGCGACGGCTGCTCTTGTCCTTATCGCAGCTTGCTGGTTTATCCTGACGCGGATCACCGGTCCGCTGACCCGGCTGTCCGCATCGGCCGAGGACTTCGGTCGCGGCGAGCCGGGCGCGCCTCTCGTAGCCCGCGGCCCTTCAGAGGTGCGGCACCTGACCGAGGCGTTCAACCGGATGCAGTCCCGGCTCATCCGCTTCATTTCCGACCGGACCCGGCTGCTCGCCTCACTCAGCCACGACCTGAAATCGCCGCTGACCGCGATGCGGGTGCGCGCCGAGATGGTGGAGGAAGGCGAAGATCGCGAACGTCTGATCGCATCCATCGACGAGATGCGGGACATGGTTGAGGCGACGCTTTCCTTCGCGCGGGGCATGGCGGAATCCGAACCGTCCGAACCGGTCGATCTTGCTGCCTTCCTCAGACAGCTTCGCACCGACATGGCGGTGGATTTCGCGCTGGAGGCGGGATCGGGGCTGAAAGTGCGCATCCGCCCGCGCGCAATGCGCCGGGCGCTGCGCAACGTTATTGAAAACGCTCTTCGCTATGGCGGAAGTGCCGCCGTGACCGCGCAACACGCGGGGAACGTGATCCAGATCATCGTCACCGATCAAGGCCCCGGGATACCCGAGACGGAGTTCGAGCGGGTTTTCGAACCGTTCTACCGGCTGGAGAAGTCACGTTCGCGCGAGACCGGCGGAAGCGGACTGGGCTTCTCGATCGCCCGCTCCATTGTCCAGGCACATGGTGGAACCATTACGCTGGAGAATCAGGCAGGTGGCGGGCTTGCCGTGCGGATCGAGCTTCCCGCAGCCTGATCGATGTGCTGGCCGACCATCCTCATCCGCCGGCAGCCGTCGCCCCGACCGCCCCCGCCCTTTCGATCGCCTCGAGCACCGCTTCGCTCGACAGCAGTTCGGGAAGGACGATGCCGTCCGGCGCCGCAGGGCCATAGACGGCGTTGAACGGAATGCCGAAGCGGCCGAAGCTTTCCAGATAGCGCGTGATCGCGTCGTCGGACCGGGTCCAGTCGGCCAGCATCGGCACGACCTCCGGCCGGGCCAGCGCAGAGCGCACCGGATCGCGGTCGAGGACCAGCGCCTTGTTGGCCTTGCAGGTCAGGCACCAATCCGCCGTGACATCGACCAACACCACCCTTCCGGTCGAGACCAGCCGGGCGATCTCGCCACGCTCGAACCGCACCCAACCGGTCTCCGGGCCGGTCGCCGCGGTCGGCGTGCCGCGCAGGATTGCGGGGGCGACGAGGGTCGCGGCGGCAAGAGCCAGAGCGGCGCCGAGGCGCAGCGGCTGGCCCAGCCCGCGGAGGGACAGAACAGCAACAAGGGCCGCAACGCCGGCGGCGACGCCGGCCACGGCGGCGAACCCGGCGACGCCTTGCATCACCCAGAACAGCCAGGCCGCCGTCAGCGCCAGAAGTCCGCCCAGAACGAACTTCAGCCAGACCATCCAGCGGCCTGGCCGGGGCAGGCGGTGCACCAGTCCGGGCGTCGCGGCGACCAAGAGATAGGGCAGGGCGAGACCGACGCCTAGCGCAGTGAAAATCACAACGATGTCCACCGGCCGCCCGGACAACGCGAATGCGACGGCAGTGCCAAGGAACGGGGCCGAACAAGGCGTCGCCAGCACTGCGGCGAAGGCCCCGGTGGCGAAATCTCCGGCAAGCCCCGGCTGCCCGTCAGCCCGAGCCAGCTGGGTCTGCCAGGAGGCGGGCAGCGCAATCTCGAACGCGCCGAACAGATTGGCGGAGAAGAGCGCGAGCACCACGACCATCGCCGCGAGGAACAGCGGGTTCTGGAACTGCAAGCCCCAGCCGACCGACAACCCCAACGTTTTCGCGCCGAGGGTGGCCGCCGCGAGAAGCCACATGAAGGCGATGACGCCCGCCGCTGACATCAGGAACCCAGAGCGCAGACGGGTTCGCGATTGGCCGTGCGCTTTTACCGCCGATGCAAGCTTGATCGAGAGGACCGGCAGGACGCAGGGCATCGCGTTCAGGATCAGCCCGCCGAGGAGTGCAACAAGCGCAATCCAGGCGACTTCGCTCACGCCCGGCACGATGCGGTCGAGCAAGAAGGGCGGACGGGCGGCGACGTCCGACAGGGCGGGTCCGATTGTCGCTGCACGCGCTCCGTCGGTGATCGTCACCGCGAGTGCGGGCAGATCGCCGGTTGAACCAAGGATCGGAAGTTGCGCCCACATCAGCCGGTTGCCGTCGCCAAGACGGATGTCGGGCTTGCCGAAGGTTGTCTGGCCGCCAAGTTCGGGAAAGATGTCGGGTGCCGAGAATCCTCGCTCCGACCGCGCGGTCACAGTCAGCTTGCTTCGATCCGCTGCGAGGAACGCCGAGGTGACTTCGATCCCGCTGGCGGTGCCATCGTCGGGTACGCGCGCCGCGAAATCCGAAATGCGTGCCCCCGCCGTCGCGTCGATTCCCGTCGCTGCGGGCAGATCCAGCGTCAGTATGAAATCATCCGGCACGCAGATGTCGGAACAGACGAGCAGGTTGACCTTTGCGTTCAGAAAGGCCGGTTTGCCGGCATCGCGCAGGCTGATCCGCAGCGGAAAGACCACCTCGTCGTGATAGCCGAAATTCTCGATGCCGAACGCGGTGAAGCGTGTGGGCGCCGGCCAGAGAAACTCGACACCGGCCACGTTTTCTGATCCGGTCCAGTCCACCGAGGGTGGGATGCCGACTTCGCCGGGAGACCTCCAATAGGTTTTCCAACCCTCGGAAATCGTCAAGTCCAGCCCGCCCGATATTGCCGTCGCCTCGGGCGCCACACCGTTTTCGGCGGTGATAAGGCGCGCTACCAGAGCAGGCGACTTGTGCGAGTCGGACGTGGCTGCCGCGACATCGCCGGAGCCGATTGCGAAAGCCAGCACCGCTGCTGCCGCAAGCCGCGGCATGGTCATACGAAACCAGCCTTTGGAAAATCTAGGCACAGATCCCTCTTTGCTCCTTTCGCTCGATCGCGATCAACTCGGTCGTCACCCTTTCGCCGATCTCGCCCTGTACGGCGGTGCTGCCGATCACCAGGGCCGGTGTGCCGATAAAACCGAAACGTCTGGCCAGCTCGGCGGAGACGTGCAGTTCGAGGTCGATATCGGGGTCGCTCATGTCGGCGTCCAAGCGGTCGTAGTCAAGCCCGAGCGAATTGGAAACCGCAGCGAGATAGGCCGGCGTCGCCTGAAATGAGGCGGTCATCATCCGCTTTTGAAAGGCCGCGTAGGCCCCCTGACGGCGGGCGGCCAGCGCCGCCTTTGCCACAAGCCGAGAACCGTCGCCAAGCAGGGGCAACTCATGCCATACCACCCTGACGCGGCCGCCCGAGCGACTCTCGATCAATGAAAGCCGTTTCGTCTGGACACGACAGTAGGGGCAATAATAGTCCGAAAAGGACGCTAGGCGAACCACATCGCTGTCGGTCTTCGAAGCGCCAAAGAGCGCCCCGCAGATATCGTCGTTCACGATCCTTGCAGCCCGCTCCAACAGGGGGTCCGGGGCGCTGTTGGAAGAAATGCCGGCGAAGGGCGCGAAGCCGGTCGAGATCTTGCCTCCTGCGATCCGGCGGAAGCCGCGCGGTTCGTCGAGCGGCTCGAATTCGATCCGGGGACGGAAGACAACGGGCACTGAACGGTAGGCACCGTAACCGGTCGCCAGGGCGACAGCGCCTGCCACAGCTTTGCGTCGGGTCAATGTCACGTCTGTTCTTTTCTTCGTCAATTTACAGGATTCCGCACGGTTCCACCGAAGGGTCAACCCGCTCCGGGCGCGATCTCTGCCATGAAACCGACCCGCCCGCCCTCGCAGGACAGCTCCGCAGCACCATTTGCGCCGATAGTCACGATCTTGCATCCGGGCGGAAGATCGGCGCTTGGAGCGAATTCCGCAGATGTCGCCCGCGTACCTCGATAGGGGCACTGCAAGGGACCGGCGCAAGCCGCGAGAACGAGCGGTGCGAGCACCACCAAACGGCGAAAAAACCTCAAGCACATCTGGCGGATCGCGCGGGTTCTCCGCCGGTATAGACATGGCTGGGGTGGTTGCGTCCCATTCGGTTCGACGCCCCGCCGTCGCTGTCAGAGCGCCCGGTGGCCGGCGGAGCCATGGGAGCGCGGTTGATCGAATCCTTGCTCGGTTCTGCAGAACGCATCCGATCCTTTACGGTGTTGTCCGGCATTCCGTAGCTCCCGCGTCACTCGGAGAGGAAGGTTGCAACCTTGCCCCGCGGGAAGGTCAATGCGACAATGTTCACCAATTCGTCATGCTGATATTGGTTGACCCTCCAGCGCTGGAAGGCTGTCTCCACCTCGCGAGAATCCGGAGCCAAAGGCGCTGACTGTGATGTCGCCAAGTCGGCCATCCGGAGAAATAATAAGAACGGGAATATCTGAATGAGCAAGTCGGCACTCGCAATCCTTGGCTTCTTCATCGTGGGCGGCGGGCTCGCCATCTGGGGGACGATGAACAAACCCCAAGCAGCCTTGCCCACGCATTCCATGACCCCGCCGGACACAAGCGGTATTGCCCAGGGTGCCCCCATTGCAGAAGTGGCTATACCAGCCGAACTGTCGCCCGATGCACAGATCGGCAAGCGGGCTTTCGAGGCGAAATGCGCAACATGCCACGGCGCCAACGCAGCTGGCCAGAACGGCATTGCGCCGCCGCTCGTCCACAAGATTTACGAACCCAATCATCACTCCGATATGGCCTTCGTCATGGCCGCCAAGAACGGCGTGCAGTCGCATCATTGGGATTTCGGCAACATGCCACCGGTCCAGGGCCTGACAGACGCCGACGTGAGTTACATCGCGCGTTATGTTCGCGAGCTTCAGCGTGAGAACGGCATCAACTGATGACCGTCAAGCGAGGAGTGCATGAATGAGCCTTTCACGTCGAAGCTTTCTCGTGAAGGCATCAGCGTCCGCGCTCGCGGCGGCATCGCCGGCGCGACTTGTCGCAGCGGCGGCGGATGCCGGTTTGTTCGAGGCCCGCGCGGCGCGGGTTCAGCTTGCGCCTCCGGGCTATCCTGAAACCGAAGTGTGGACGGTCGGCGGCACGATGCCGGGCGCGATGCTGAAGGTGACGCAGGGTGGGCGCGTTACCCGGAGGTTGAGAAACGCCCTGCCGCAGCCCACGTCGATCCACTGGCACGGAATGCGGATCGCGAATGCGATGGATGGTGTTCCAGGCCTGACGCAGGCGACGGTCGCAAGCGGCGCCGAGTTCCTCTACGATTTCGTGGCACCTGATGCCGGCACCTACTGGTACCACGCGCACAACCGCTCGGTCGAGCAGGTCGCGCGCGGACTGTACGGCGCCCTGATCGTGGAGGAGGCCGAGGCGCCGGAGGTCGACAGGGATGAGGCGCTGATCCTTGATGACTGGCGGCTTGACCCCGCAACCGGCCAGATCGCCGCGGATTTCGAGGCACCCCACGACCGGAGCCATGCCGGGCGCATCGGCAATTTCGTGACGACGAATGGGCGTTATGATCTTTCGCTGCCAGTGCGAACGAACGAACGGCTCCGGATCCGGCTCATCAATGCCTCGAACGCGCGGATATTCGTGCTCGCGCTTTCGGGCCTCGACGGCTGGACGGTCGCGCTCGACGGGATGCCGCTTGCCGAACCCGAACCTGTCGCCGAACCGATCGTCCTTGGGCCGGGGCAGCGGGCGGACCTGATCGTCGATGTGACGGCGGCGGAGGGCGAAACCGCGCATCTCGTGCGCGTCGAGGACGGGAAGGGCCTTGCGCAGGTCGCCTTCCCCGTTACCGGCGCGGCGGGCGGCGCCGGCAGGCCGGCTCCCGCAGCGCTTCCACCCAATCTGCGAATGGAGGTCGGCGGCCTTGACGATGCGCTGACCGCGCGGCTCAACATGTCCGGCGGCGCGATGGGCCGGCTTGACGCCGCCGTGCTGGAAGGGGAGCGGCGGAGCTTCGCGCAACTCGTGGACGCAAACCAGTTCTGGGCCTTCAACGGCGCTGTCGGCATGACGGGAACACCGCTTCTGGAAGCCAGCCGTGGCCAGACGGTGCGACTGACGATCGTCAATGATACTGTCTTTCCCCACGCCATGCACCTGCACGGGATGCATTTCCGCGAGGCCGCCGGGGACGGTTCGCTCGGCCCGCTGCGCGACACGGCCCTGATGCTCCGCGGCGAGACCCGCGACATCGCCTTCGTGGCGGACAATCCCGGCGACTGGCTTTTGCATTGCCACATGCTTTCCCATGCTGCGTCAGGGATGATGACGTGGCTGCGGGTGACGGCATGAGCCGGTATCCGGCCATCGCGGCGGCTGTCCTGCCGGCTGCGCTGGCACTGGCCTGGTGGGCGACGTCGCGCCCCGATCCTGCGACCTCCGCCGCGGCCGAGGCCGACATCGCAACCGGAGCAGAGCTTTACGTCGAAAACTGTGCCTCCTGCCACGGCGCCAATCTGCAAGGCCAGCCCGACTGGCAAACGCAGAACGACGACGGCAGCCTGCCCGCGCCGCCGCATGACGAGACCGGCCATACCTGGCATCACGGCGACGACGTGCTTTTCGACTACACGAAGCTCGGCGGCAAAGCCGCGCTCGCCCGGCAGGGCATTGAGCTGAATAGCGGGATGCCGGGGTTCGGCGATAAACTGGGCGATCAGCAGATCCGCGATATCCTCGCCTATATCAAATCCTCATGGCCGGCGCGGCAGCGTGACGTTCAGTCTGCCCGAAGCGAGGTGGAACGCTTGCAGGGAGAAACGACACAATGAAAACAGTGACGACGCTTTTGTTGGTGGCGATAGCATTGGCCGTGCCCATGGTCGCAGAAGCTGATGCGTTGGACGAAGGGCGCGTCAAGGAACTGGTTTACGAGGCTATTCGCGAGAACCCGGACATCGTAATGGAGGCGCTCTCGACGCTCCAGAAACGTCAGGCTGCCGCCGAGGCCACGAACGCCTCAGACTTCCTTGCGGCCGAGCGGGACGTGATCGAACGAGACCCGAATGCACCGGTGCTCGGCAACCCCGAGGGCGACGTGACAGTGGTGGAGTTCTTCGACTACAACTGCCCCTACTGCCGCCGCGCCGCACCCGAGGTCGATGCGCTGATTGCCAAGGATCGGAACATCCGGCTGGTCTATCGCGAATGGCCGATCCTCGGCGAAGGCTCGGTCTTCGCCGCGCGCGCGGCACTTGCGTCCCGCAAACAGGGGAAATACCCGGAGTTCCACGCGGCGATGATGCGGTTACAAGGCCGGGCGGAGGAGAAATCGGTTCTCCGCGTCGCCGCCGAGCTCGGGCTCGACATGGACCGGCTCCGGCAGGATATGACCGCGCCCGAGATCGAGGAGCATATCGCGACGTCGATGCGACTCACCCGAGGGCTCGGCTTTCAGGGCACGCCATCCTTCGTGATTGGCGATGGTCTCATCCCCGGTTTCGTGGATCGGTCACAACTGGAAGAATACGTCGCGAAGGCGCGAGACTAGTTCCGCGCGCCGCTCGTGTGGCTGGCTGTTGTCTATGCGGCGATGACGGTTGTCGCATCATAGCCCGCCTCCTTCATCGCCAGGACAATCGCTTCATCGCCGAGCGTGCTCTCAACCGAGACGACCCGCACATTCAGGTCACAGTCCACGCTGGCCGAAGGATCAAGGGTGGTGACGGCCTTGCGGATCGCCGCGGTGCAGTGTCCGCAGCTCATTTCTGGTACATCGAATCTGGTCATGGGAATCTCCTTCTCACGCTTAACGTCTTCGCGTGTTCCAGCGTGGGAAGGTCAAGAGTTCATCTTTGCCAAAAAAGATCTGCGTTGATGCTTGACCTTCCAGTGGGTGGAACCATTACTTGCAAGTCGATGTTGATGCGGAGTCGCCCTATGCCCGAGCCAGGATCGCTCAATCTCTCCATCGAGGGCATGACCTGCGCCTCCTGCGTCGGGCGTGTGAACCGTGCGCTTCGGGGGGTTCCCGGCCTTGCGGACATCTCGGTCAACCTGGCGAGCGAAACCGCGAGACTGTCGCTCGACCCCTCGGTGCGGATCACGGAGGTTTCCGAGGCGCTGGCGGCCGCAGGCTATCCGGCACGGACGAACAAGGTGACCCTCAACGTGGAATCGATGTCCTGCGCGTCCTGTGTGGCGCGAGTGGACCGGGCGATTGCGGCAGTGCCGGGCGTTCTTGACGTCAACGTCAATCTCGCTGCCGAAACCGCGACGGTGACCTATCTCGAAGGTGCGGTCACGATGACCGACCTGCTCGCGGCGGCGCGTGACGCGGGCTATCCCGCCAAGATCGCCGATGCGGCGAAAGCCGAGGATCGAAGCGACCGCAAGCAGGCCGAGGCGCAGAGCTACGCCCGCCGCACAGCCGTTGCCGCCGCGCTCGCCCTGCCGGTCTTCCTTTTGGAGATGGGCGGCCACCTGATCCCCGGCTTCCACGACCTGATCGGCCGAACGATCGGCCATCAGACGAGCTGGGTCATCCAGTTCGTCCTGACTTCGGTCGTGCTGTTCGGACCCGGGCGCGGCTTCTACGCAAAGGGATTTCCGGCGCTCCTCAAGGGTGCGCCGGACATGAACAGCCTCGTCGCGCTCGGCACGGCCGCCGCCTATGCCTATTCGGTCATCGCCACCTTCGCGCCGGCCCTGCTGCCCGAGGGTGTGCGCGCCGTCTATTTCGAGGCGGCAGCGGTGATCGTCGTGCTGATCCTCCTTGGCCGCTATCTCGAGGCGCGGGCCAAGGGGCGGACAGGGGCGGCGATCCAGAAGCTCCTGGGCCTTCAGGTCCGCACCGCAAGGGTGGAACGCAGTGGTGCGGCGGTGGAACTGCCCATCGACGATATCGTGGCGGGTGACGTGCTGATCGTGCGGCCGGGCGAGCGCATCGCGGTGGACGGCGAGGTGATCGACGGAAACAGCCATGTCGACGAAAGCATGATCACCGGAGAGCCGGTTCCCGTCGCGAAGAGCCGGGGCGCGGCGGTGACCGGCGGCACGGTGAACGGCGCGGGCAGCTTCCGCTTCCGTGTCACGCGGGTTGGGGCAGAGACGACGCTCGCGCAGATCATCCGCATGGTCGAGGAGGCGCAGGGCGCCAAGCTGCCCATCCAGGGCCTGGTGGACCGGATCACGCTCTGGTTCGTTCCGGCTGTTCTGGCGACGGCGGCGCTGACGGTTCTTGCCTGGCTTCTTCTCGGGCCGATCCCGGCGCTTTCGCTCGCGCTGGTCGCGGGGGTCTCGGTTCTCATCATCGCCTGCCCCTGCGCGATGGGGCTGGCCACGCCCACCTCGATCATGGTCGGCACTGGCCGCGCGGCGGAGCTCGGCGTTCTTTTCCGCAAGGGCGACGCGCTTCAGGAACTGTCGTCGGTCAGGGTCGTCGCCTTCGACAAGACCGGCACGCTGACGCTCGGCCGCCCGGAACTGACCGACCTGATCCCGGCGCCGGGTTTTTCGCGGGGCGATATCCTGCCGCTGATTGCCGCCGTCGAACAGGCGTCGGAGCATCCGGTGGGCGAGGCCATCCTGCGCGCCGCCCGCGCTGCCGGCATGCCCGTGCCGGCGGTGGCGGATTTCAGATCGGTCACCGGCCACGGCGTCCAGGGAACGGTGGGGGGGCGCATCGTCGCGGTCGGTGCCGACCGGCTGATGGTGCGCGAGGGGGTAGACATCTCTGTGTTGACCAAGGACGAGACCAGGCTCGCCAGCGAGGGCAAGACGGCGCTCTTCGCCGCCATCGACGGACAGCTCGCCGCCGTGATCGCAGTGGCGGATCCGGTGAAGTCCACGACCGGGGCAGCCATCGCGGCGCTGCACGCACAAGGCCTCAAGGTCGCGATGATCACCGGCGACAAGCGCGCGACCGCAGACGCCATCGGCCGCGCGATCGGCATCGACACCATCGTCGCCGGGGTGCTGCCCGATGGCAAGGTCGCGGCGCTGAGCGAGTTGCGCGCCGAGGGGAAGCTGGCCTTCGTCGGCGACGGGATCAATGATGCGCCCGCGCTCGCCCATGCCGATGTCGGCATCGCCATCGGCACCGGCACTGACGTGGCCATCGAATCCGCGGATGTCGTGCTGATGTCCGGCGATCTCGCCGGCGTCGTCAACGCGTTCGAGGTGTCGCGCCGCACGATGCGCAACATCCACGAAAACCTGTTCTGGGCGTTCGGCTACAACACCGCGCTCATCCCGGTGGCGGCAGGCGCGCTCTACCCGGCCTTCGGACTCATGCTGTCGCCGATCCTCGCCGCAGGGGCAATGGCATTGTCATCGGTCTTCGTGCTGACAAACGCGCTCCGCCTTCGCCGTATCGCGCCGGCAATGCGGGAGGCACCCCGAGTGGCGGCGGAAGAACCTGTATTGGCTGTCGCCGCAGCGCAATAGGAAGGGAGATAGACATGAACATCGGAGACGTTTCACGACTGTCCGGACTGCCGGCAAAGACCATCCGGTATTACGAGGATATCGGCCTGGTCGAGCCGCTGCGCAGCAGCAACGGCTACCGGGCCTTCAGGGAAAGCGATCTCCACAAGCTCGCCTTTCTCGGGCGGGCGCGGTCGCTCGGCTTCACCATTGACGACTGCCGGAACCTCTTGAAGCTTTACGAGGATCGCGACCGCGCCAGCGCCGATGTCCGGCAGATTGCGCTCGGGCATCTCGACCGGATTGACGAGAAACTGGCGGAACTGGCGGCTATGCGCGAAACGCTTTCCCACCTTGTAGAAGCATGCGCCGGCGATCACCGGCCCGATTGCCCGATCCTCGCGGATCTGGCTGCAGAAGAGGGCGAAAGGCCTGTCGAGAAGCACCGGACCGCCCGGAATGCGCACTAGTCGCTACGGGAACAAGTCTTTCACGGCGTGGACGCTGCGACGCTCAGCCATAACCTTCGCATGAATTTGAGTTGTGATGAACGTCGCATGGCCATAGAGGGTCAGGTATGGTGATCGTTGCTTCCTCAAGTGCTGCTCTCAACCTGTTCCGCCTGTTTCTGACGATGGCGGCAGTGCTGGCCTTGGCGCTGCCGCATCCCGGCATGGCCGGCGGCCTCGGCGGCGCGGAGATGCACATGATCCACGCCGGAACCGCGCATGACCGCATGGCCGTCGGCGGGGCGACCCACGACCCGGCGGTGCCCACCATCTGCGCGCAGGCCTGCACCGGGACGAACCGGTCCCAGGAGCTGGTCATGGTCGCGCCACTCCACCACGCGGCCGTCGTTATCTGGTTTGAAGGGCCCATCAGTGCTTGGCCCACGACCGATCCTGCCCCTGCATTCAGGCCGCCCAACCTGCTCCTGGTTGCCTGAAACGGCGCGGCCGATGCGGTCGCCCATTGCCTTTCTCACCCGGTCCGACGGACCAGACGGAGCACCACATGACTGACATCTTTACCCGTCGCGGTTTTATCGCCGCCTCCGCGGCCCTGACCGCCTCCACCGCGCTGCCGCGAGTCGCTCTTGGCCAGAGCGCGCCGCTTACGCTTGCCGCGACAACCCGCGTGATCGATATCGGCGGCCGCGCCGCAACGGTCTACGGCCTCGTCAACGGTGACGGCATGCAAGGCCTCATCCTCGATCCCGGCCAGCGTTTCCGCGTCGATCTGACCAACGACCTCGATGTCGAGACTATCATCCACTGGCACGGGCAGATTCCCCCGAACGAACAGGACGGGGTGCCGGACTTGCCGATGCCGCTCCTGAAGCGCGGCGAGGTGCGCAGCTTCGACTTTGCGCCCGAAGCGGGAACCCACTGGATGCACAGCCACGTTCCCGTGCAAGAGATGGGCCTGCTGGCCGCCCCGCTGATCGTGCGCAGACCTGAAGAAGTGGCGGAGGATCGGCAGGAAATCGTGATGTTCCTGCATGATTTCTCGTTCCGTCCGGCCGAGGAGGTTCTGGCCGAGATCACCGGCGGCATGGCGGACCATGACATGGCGGCAACGGCGGGCGATACCGCGATGACCGGCATGGACATGTCGGGCGGCATGTCGGGAATGAACATGTCGGGCGGCATGGCTGGCATGGACATGGGCGGAATGGCGATGGACCTGAACGACTTCAACTTCGACGCCTATCTGGCCAACGACCGCACACTCGCCGATCCCGAGGTGATCGCGGTCGAGCGCGGCGGGCGCGTCCGGCTGCGCGTCATCAACGCGGCTGCGGCGACCTCGTTCTGGATCGACTCGGGCGCGGTCCCGGCGCGGCTGGTCGCGGTCGACGGTCATCCTGTCGAACCGGTCGGCGGCTCCCGCTTTGGGATGGCGATGGCTCAGCGCCTTGACCTGGAGATCGACCTGCCGGGCGACGGCGCGTTTCCGATCCTCGCTCTGCGCGAGGGCGCGCGGGAGCGGACGGGGATCATCCTTGCGACCAGGGGCGCGGGGGTGCAGAAGATTGCCGAAACGGGCGACGAGGAAACCCGCGCCTTCGATACCGACCTTGCGCAGGAGGTGCTGCTCAAGGGCGCCAGGGCGACCGCGGCCGAACCCTTGGCGCGGCGACCCGTGGACCGGTCGCACATGATCATGCTCGGCGGATCGATGCAGCCCTATCTCTGGACGATCGACGGCCAGACCTGGGCGAAACACAAGCCGATCACCGCGAAAAGCGGCGAACGAGTGGAGTTGACCTTTCACAACATGTCGATGATGGGCCACCCGATGCATCTGCACGGGCATGTCTTCCAGGTGGTCAATGTCAACGGCCGCGCGATCGACGGCGCGGTGCGCGACACGGTCTATGTTCCGCCGATGGCAATGGTCACGGTGGCGCTCGACGCCGGCGAGGCGGCGCGCTGGATGCTGCATTGCCACCACATGCCGCACCTCTCGACCGGTATGATGACCGAGTTCGCCGTATCGGCCTGATCGATTGCCCGGGGGCGGGGATGCCCGCCCCCGGCTCTGCGCTGCAAGGGGGGCCGGTGCCGGACCTATACGCCTACGGGTTCCTGATGGTTTCGGCCTTCCTGTCGGCCACGCTCCTGCCCGGTTCCTCCGAGGCGGTGCTGGTAGGCTTGCTCGCCGTCGGACAGGGCCAGCCCGCATTCCTGCTCGCCGCCGCCTCGTTCGGCAATGTTGCCGGGGCAGTGGTCAACTGGCTGCTCGGGCGGTTCTTTTCCCACTACGGCGACCGTGCCTGGTTTCCGGTAGCACCCGATACCACCGCAAGAACCCGGCTCTGGTTCGGGCGCTACGGCGCCTGGTCGCTGCTGCTATCCTGGGTGCCCGTCATCGGAGATCCGCTGACGCTTGTCGCCGGGCTGCTCAGGGTCGGGTTCTGGCGGTTTCTGCTGTTGGTCTCCGTCGGCAAAGCCCTGCGCTATCTGGTCATCCTGTCGGCGTGGCAGGAGTGGCTCTCGTCTTGAATATGCAACTCATGGTGCGCAGGACAAAACCGCGCAATGGCCAGGCCGCTGCTTCCAGCAATGAATCTGTTCCCGAAAAGACCTTGAACCGAGGCCTGATTGTGTGCATGGCGAAGTTCTGATCACGAAAAAGTCAAGACACCGGCGTTGCGCTTCCAGCGCTGGAATGCGGCAGCAGATCGCACAACAAGAAAAGATCACGAGGCAACGATGAGCACCACGACAAACCGCCGCAGTTTCCTTTCGGGGGTCGTAGCTGCGGGCGCCGCATCGGTCGCAGCGCCAGCGATCGCACAACAACTCGGAGCGGCGGGCGCAACCCGCCGCAATGCGTCAGCTTTTCGGCTGGTCGATTGGCGCGATCATTTTGACAACCTAAAAGGCGGCGCGATCATCGCCGACACGACCGCGCGGGTACTGCAATACTGGTCCGAGGATGAAAGTAATCACAAAGTGTTTCCGACAAGCGTGCCGCTGTCTGAAGACTTGACGCGGCTCGGCTACACCGAGGTCGTGCGCAAGGTCGAGGGACCAAGCTGGTCCCCGACGCCGGAGATGAAAAAGCGCAACCCTGAATGGCCGGATTTCGTCGGGCCTGGACCAGATAATCCCTTGGGCACGCACGCGCTCTATCTTTCTTGGCAGTATTACCGTATTCATGGAACCAACGATACAAGGAAGATCGGGCGCCGTTCGTCGAACGGATGCATTGGTCTCTATAACGAGCAGATCGCGGTGTTGTTCGGATTGGCGCGGGTTGGCACCCAGGTCAAACTGATCTGACAGCGCAGAAACCGCCCGACCAGGGACAATCGCAGGCATGAACCTCACAGTCAGGACTCTCTCGGCAGTTCAACTTGTTTGGGAGCGGGCGGGTTCCGCGAAATCTCCGCTCCGAAAATGGTCATTGCTCGCGAGATCGGGGCTCATTTGTATCCTTGTTTGTGCTCTAGTTATCACATTGGGTGCTGAATCGACTGCAACAGTTGGTCAGCATGCCGAGTCCGAGACTGCTCAAATCGCGCAGGCGGATTCATCGAAGGGCGCGTTGCAGGAATGTTCAGGCCTGACCACTTGCTCGCCACTGATGACACCTACGGAGTTCGCGCCTTACCTGGCCGTGGGAGACCGTGGTCGTCGAACCGTGCCCGCCAGAGGTCAGACAATTTCCGGGCGCCTGCCTGCGATTGAGATCCCTCCTCCCCAAGCCTGATGCTGATCGACCGAGGCCTGATCGGCCAGACACGACAGTATTCAGACAGGTGAGGTATGACCCGATACAATATATTCGGCGCACTCGTGCTATCCGCGATAGGTGCCGCTGCGCTCGCGCATAACGGCGCAACAGGCGTGGTGATGGAGCGCATGATGGGCATGTCGGCAATGCGAGACGCGATGCGGGACATCGCGCCGATGATGCAAGGCCAGGCTGACTATGACGAAATGGCCGTGCAAGCGGCCGCGGCGGTGCTGCAACAGCACGCGGGCAAGACCATGACGCAACTTTTTCCGGAGGAAGCGATTCCCGCGGCCTCGTATGCCCGACCGGAGATATGGAGCAATTGGGAGCGGTTTTCAGCGCTGGCGGACGAGTTGAACCTCTATGCAGAAGCGCTCGCGATGGCTGCCCCGAACGGCCTTGTGCCTCAGACAGCCATGACTGGAGCGATGAATTCCATGGATCACGGCAACATGCCGATGCAGTCGGCGCCAAAACGCTTCAGTGTTGCTGAACTGATGGGCGTGGAGCCGCTGAAGGACGCCGCTCCGGCAATCGCATCGCCTGCGGCGGATGAAACCCAAGCTGTCGGCATCGACTTCAAAATGATGGCGGCTGACGACGTTTTCGAGAAGGTCGGACAGACCTGCGCGTCTTGCCACTCGGCCTTCCGGAAGGGGAAGTGACATGCGCGGACTGATCAGAGCAGCGCTTGCCTCGGCGGGTCTGGGTATGGTTGCCATAGCCGTGATCGCAAGATGGCCGATCGCTGAATCCCGGGATTTGCCGGCACCAGACGGAGATGCCTATCGCGGCGCCTATCTCGCGCGATCTGCCGGGTGTGTCGCCTGCCACACAAATACGGCAGCCGGCGGTGCGGCCCTTGCAGGGGGCAAGGCGCTGACAACGCCTTTCGGCAGCTTCGTGCCACCGAATATCACGGCCGATCCCGTCCACGGCATCGGGGACATGACGTTTGCAGAGTTCGCCGCTGCCTTGCGGCAGGGCGTTCGCCCGGACGGCAAGGCCTACTACCCCGCCTTCCCATATGAGTTTTATG
This sequence comes from Paracoccaceae bacterium, assembly GCA_020446815.1. Taxonomy (GTDB): domain Bacteria; phylum Pseudomonadota; class Alphaproteobacteria; order Rhodobacterales; family Rhodobacteraceae; genus Albidovulum. The sequence goes on along the minus strand of JAGRDY010000013.1, from coordinate 7,541 downwards.
CGGATTTCTCGGATCAGGATATTGCTGACCTTTGGGCCGCAATCCGCACCGTTCCGTCGATTGCAGAGCCAGCACCGGCGCATGACGTACGCTTTCCCTTCAACATGCGCTGGGGTCTCAAGCTGTGGCGGGCAGCGTATATGAAGCCCGCCGACATCTCACCTGTTCTGGGCAAATCCGACGCTTGGATTCGCGGACAGGAACTTGTCCGCGGCGCCGCTCATTGCGCCGCGTGTCATACTGGCCGCAATATTTTTGGCGGCCTGAAAGATAGTGAGGCGCTCGCGGGCAGCGACAGCCTCCCGGAGGGCGAAACCGCGCCGTCCATTCGCCCCGAGGCGTTGAAAACCAACGGTTGGACAGTTGCCAATCTGACCTACGCCTTGAAAACGAGTGTCATGCCGAACGGTGACGTGTTTGGCGGCAGCATGGCCGAGGTGGTTCAGACGGGAACCGCTTTCCTCGACGAGGGGGATCGCGAAGCGATCGCCACGTATCTTCTGGACCCGCCCGAGGCAACCAGGACCGCATCAGGTGCGGGCGCTTCGAAAAATTCAGCGGCCGTCGAATTGGCCGGCGATCCCGTGGCCGAAACGAATGAAAATTAGCATGTATCACCCCGACCGCAGCCCGGTTGGGCTTTATGTCGAAGACCGGCACGAAATGTCGCGGCTGGTCCGCAGTGCCGGGCCGGGCAATTTCGGGCTGCTGCCGAACGGGGTTTTCTGCATCACCGACGCCCGGTTCGTGGTGCAGGAAACCCTGGCCTTCGACACTGCCCGCCCCGATTGCCGGTTTGCCAGCCAGTCAGGCCCCTTGCTGGTGATGGCAGGCGTGCTGCATCCGCGGTTTTTGACGGGTTCCGAATCGCGCTATGTACGCAACGGGGTCGGGGTTTCGCAGGAAGGCCAGACAGCGTGGTTCGTGCAATCAGACCGCGCGGTTAGTTTTCACGATTTCGCCCGGTTTTTCCGCGACGGACTGGGCGCGCCCGATGCGCTTTACTTCGACGGCAATATCTCGCGGCTCTACGCGCCGGAACTGGGGCGCGACGATATCGGCTTTCCGATGGGGCCGATGGTGGGGCTGCTGGTGCCGCTGAAATGACGTCGCAATATTGATGGCGCAAGATTGACGACACCGGGTGCATTGGATAGCACCCGGCGGTCTGACAAGGGGAACAAGACATGGCACGCAAGAAGGGCCGCGACATTTCCGGCTGGCTGGTGGTCGACAAACCGGCGGGCATCACCTCGACCGCCGTGGTCAACAAGGTGCGTTGGGCGTTCGACGCGAAAAAGGCCGGTCACGCGGGCACGCTCGATCCGGCGGCAACCGGCGTTTTGGCGGTGGCGCTGGGCGAGGCGACCAAGACCGTGCCCTATATCACCGATGCGCTGAAATGCTACCGGTTTACCGTGCGGCTGGGGGCGGCCACCAATACCGATGACGCCGAAGGCGAGGTAATCGCCACATCCGCGGCACGCCCCTCGGACGACGACATCCGCGCCGCCCTCCCGGCATTTCGCGGCGATATCCTGCAGGTGCCGCCGCAGTTTTCCGCCGTGAAGGTGGATGGGGAACGCGCCTATGCGCTGGCCCGCGCGGGCGAGGAGATGGACCTGGCGGCGCGCGAATTATGGGTGGAAAGCCTGGAAATGATCGCCCGCCCCGACGCCGATACGGTCGTGCTGGAAATGGTCTGCGGCAAGGGCGGCTATGTGCGCGCCATCGCCCGCGATCTGGGCGCGGCATTGGGCTGCCTTGGTCATGTCATCAGCCTGCGCCGCGAATGGTCGGGGCCGTTTGAATGCTCAGACGGGGTAACGCTGGACCGAGTCGAGGAACTGGCCCGCACTGATGCGCTCGACGCGCTGTTGCTGCCGCTTGCGGTCGGGCTGGCCGAGTTGAGCGAGTTGAAAGCGACACCGGAAGGCGCGGCGCGGCTGAAAAACGGCAACCCCGGCATGGTGATCGCATCGGATGTTGAATATGGCGACGAGGCCTGGGCCAGCTATCAGGGGCAACCGGTGGCGGTGGGGGTCTATAAATCCGGCGAACTGTATCCGAGCCGGGTGTTCAATTTGTGAAAGGGGCGGCAATGGCCTTTGTGATACGCGACGTGAGTGAGGCCGACCGCCCGGAATGGGCGCGGCTTTATCAGGGCTATGCCGAGTTTTACCAGGTAACCCAGACGGCGGAAATGCGCGAAACCGTCTGGGGTTGGATCAATGATCCGGGCCATGAAACCCACTGCCTTGTGGCCGCAGCACCCGACGGTCCTTTGCTGGGCCTGACGCATTTTCGCCCCTTCGCGCGGCCTTTGTCGGCGACCGTGGGCGGGTTTTTGGATGATCTGTTCGTGGACCCGGCGGTGCGCGGGTCAGGGGTGGCCGATGCCCTGATCGAGGCGGTGCGATCGGAGGGGCAAAGGCGCGGCTGGTCGGTGATCCGCTGGATCACCGCCGAGGACAACGCCCGCGCGCGCGGGGTCTACGACCGGATGGCCGTGCAGACCAAGTGGGTGACCTATGATCTGAAGGTCTGAGGTCGGGGCATTTGACTGCGCCAGGGCCGGGGGCGTTGCCCCGGACCCCTGCGGTATTTTCGCCAAAATCAAAGAGAATAGAACGAAAGACGAAAAGTACCCGTCAGAATTTCGCGATAAGATTCAGGAATATCCCGGCACCCGTGTAGTCGATATTCAGCGGATTGTCCGAAACCCGTCCCCATTCATAGCCCAGACCGATCTTGGCGTTGTTACCGATATGACGGTAAGCCGCCAGCAGCGCACCGGTTTCAGTGGTGTCGGATTGCTCGGTGTAAAGCATCCGGGCCTCGCCCAGGATGTCCCACTTGTGCACCACATGCCAGTCAAGCCGGACGATGCCCAGATGGGCGGTTTCGTCCGCAAACACCGTGGTGCCACGCGGCGCGACCTGGCTGAGCCGATAGCCGTATTTGCCGCCCAGCGTCAGTTTCGGCGACAAATCATAGTTGCCGTCGATGGAAAACACATGGCTGACCTGCAAATCACCATTCACCGTCCCGTCGACCGTTACCTGATCGGCCCCCGGCAGATCGCGCAGGTAGGTATAGCGCGCGAGCAGGTTCAACCGGTCATTGTCCACCGGGCGGTAGGCGTAACCCGCACTCGCCTCGATATATTCACCGTCGAGAAAGCTGGTGACATCAGAACTTGACACAAGCGCATCGACATTGGCCAGAAAACGCCAGTCGGGGTTCAGCTTGTATTCGTAGCCCCCCGAAAACGCCCAAGTCTGGCGGTCCTGCGCCAGACCAACGCCATCCTCGGTCCGGTATTCCAGACGCGCACGGGCGGCGGTCTGATCATCGGCGCTATAGGCCAGCCCGAAGGAAATCGCGTCGCGATCAAAATCGCCATTAACGCTGTCGCGCACTTCGCCGGATTCGATGGCACCGGAAAAGGTCCAGCGCGCATTCGGCGTGTAATTGACGCCGTAAGTTTCGGTCAGTGACCGGCGCTGGCCGAACATATCCCAGGTGTTTTCGCCGTAAGTCGACACCGCTTCTGAATAGCGGTAGCGGCCCCCTACGACGATCACACCATCGTCCTGCCCGACAAGGTCATAGCCCGCCCCCGTGCGCGTCGGATCAAGCGTGTAGCCCAGATAGACCTCGTTATCGGCGGTGGGCGAATAGGTCAGGCGGAAGGCGGCACCCCGGCCCTTGTCGCCGCCTGAAACCTCGCCCCGCACCGCCAGCTTTTCGCTGACCTGTGCGTCAAAGCCGACGCCCAGACGGTCGTTGTCACCCAGGCCGCCGCTTTCGCTTAGCGTGACCTGACCCAGCGCATAAAGCGACAGGTCTTCGCTTTGCCGGTAATCCACGCGAACCGCGGCATCGGTGCGCTGGCCGGTTTCGGTCGCGTCGCCCAGCGTCACCTTGTCCAGATGGGCGATGCCCGCCGTCACCTTCCAGGTCTCGTCGATCTGATAGGCCAGCCGCACTTCGCCTTCGACCTTCTTGTCGCCACCATCCTTGCGGAACGATTCCGCCTCGAATCCGAACGAAAGCCGGTCGGACAGACCCACCTCGCCATCGATACCGACCAGCGTCTGATCGGCGGTGATGTCTTCGGTCAGGGTCGAGAAACCGGCCCCCTTGCGTTCGCCGTAAACACCGACAAAGCCAGAATTGGCGAGGCCCAGATCGGTCAGCTCAAACCGGCTGTCGAAACGAAACGCCGTGGCCCCCGTTGCCCCGACGATACCTGATGGCGTGATCGTCAACCCGCCATCGGTCGATAGCGTGCGGCCAAAGCCGGGGCCATCGGTATGGGCAATCTCAGCCTCGATATAGCTTTGTTCGCCGATTTCATAGCGCAGGTCGGCCCCGGCCATCTTCTGGTCAGCAGTGCCGGTGGTTTCGGTCATCGCGGTGATGCCAAAGCGCAGCTTTTCGGTCGCCCAGACCTCGACCCGCCCGCCATAAGCCATGCCGTCAAGGCTGCCGGTGGTGGGGGTGTATTCATAGCTCGCCACCAGATTGACATCAAGCGACCCGGACCCGGTGGTGACCAGACTGCCGGACGAACCGGTAGAGGAAAGCGGACTGGTCAGGATCACGACGCCCTGAATATAGTCGATCTCATAGTCGACACCTTCGACAAGCGTGGTGCGGCTGCTGACGCGGCCCGTAACCGGATCGACATATTCGATGACGAGCGTCTCAGAGCCGCCATTGATGTCCTGATGGCTGAGAAAATAGACCGACCCGCCGGTGCCGCGCAGGATATCGCGCTGGGGCAATGTATCGGGCTGGGCGGCATAGAGGCTGACCTTGGTGCGCGGCTCGCCCCCTTCAGTCACCGACGGCGAGGCATAGCGCAATTCGGCACCATATAGCGCGCGGGTGTTGCGCAAGAGTTCGGCACCGGTCACATCGGCCTTGAAATCACCCCAGGTCAGGCTGGAGCCTTCGCGTTCCACCTTCAGATAAAACCGGCCAGAGGTTGGCGCATCGTCAAAGGCCGATGAATCGTCGCCATAAGTCGGATACATATCCTCGGGATCAAGCCGCTGGATCACCCGGCGCGGATCCTTGTCACCCAGCCGCCGGAACGCATCCTCAAGCGGGCCTTCGCCGGTGTCGATTGATCCGGTGATGGTATAGCCGCGATCGGTCTTGCCCTTGGCATAGCCCGCCAGCCGTCCGTCGATGTAGTTTTCCTTGTAATCGGGGTCGGTGGCGGCCAGATCATCCTGCAAACGGTGGCCTGCGGTAATGTCGGCGATACCGACATAGAACCATTCCTTTTCCGGCACGGTCACGTCACGGCGCACATGGCGGCCATTCACGTCCACCTCGACCACATGATCGCCCGCAGGCAGGATACGGCTAACGACAAAGGCACCCGAGCCATCGACAGGCACGTCTTCGCCCATCACCTGCACGGTGCCCCCCGGTCGCGCGCCGGTTCCGGTGGCGGTGATGCGGCCGCCGCGCACCGGGATGTTGCGCAGGCGGGTGTTATCTTCGCCCTCGCCCGCCGCGACGACTTCGCCGACCGTGTCATGGGTGTCAAAGCCACGTTCCGTGCGGATCAGATCGCGCGGCGCGGTTTCGTCATAGCGCCCGGCATCGTCATAAACCCGCAGCACATAGGCCAGATCGCCCGATCCGTCGGCAGGCATGGTCCAGTCCACGCGGCCATTCGGACGTGCAGGCAGAACCGCAACCACAGGCCGCCCGCGCCCGGCACGGTCGATGATGCGGATTTCAGAGCGCGTGATAAAGGCCGGGTAATTGGCCGAACTGCGGAAACTGACGGTTTCACCCGCCCGGAACGCGGCCCGCAGGTCGGTGGTCGAGACATTCAGCATCCGCCGCAGATCAAGCCCGTCATAGCGCACGTCGATATCGGCGGCGGCGGCGGCAATATCGGCCTGACGGCGCGGATCGACGGGTGCCGGGGCACCGGCAACGGTTTCCCCGTCAATCGAGATCGAAAAGCCCCCGCTGGCAAAGCTGCCACCGGGCCGTGTGTCAATCCGCTCAGTATTTTCACCGGCGGGCATGTCGACGGTGATGTCACCATTGGCGCGGCGGCAGTCTTCGGGTTGCGACACCAGCGCCTCAAAGCAATCGGTTTCCTGGGCCTGGGCCGGGGCGGCGGCCAGAAGCAGGATCAAGGCGGTGGAACCCTTGGCAATGGCCAGAGTGCTGAGGCGGGGGCGGTGGAAAGTGTTAAACATGCTCATAATCCCTTTACTCGCCCGACCGCAGAATGGTCTTTTCGACCGTCAGTTTCACACGCCCCACATCGCGCCATTCTTCGCGGATGTGTTTTTCCACCAGTTGCATCAAGGCCCTGGCCCGCTTGACCTCTTCATCGCCTGCACTGTTGGGCAGATGGAAGGCCAGCCGCAGATTGACAGGCTCGCCCGCGATCCTTGGCAACAGCGTGGCAATGCCCTGGGTCAACGCAGGCGACAGCGCCGCATGACCCTCGCCGTCCGTGACAAACCCGCGCGCATTCAGATCAAGCCGCACCAGCCGGGTGATGGCCGCACCGAAATTCATCTCGGTCATCTTGCCCGGTGTCAGCCGCACCACACGCGGGTTTTCGGTGGTGACGCGGTAGCCTGATGGCAGCGATCGGGTATCCAGCTTCAGGATGAAGTTCGATCCGTGATCGGCGGGCAACATGGCGCAAGGCACGTGATAGCGGCCATGTTGATCGGTGGTGATGATGGTGCCATCGACACCGGCCAGACGTACGCCCGGAATGCCCGGTTCACCGGTGATCTCGACCGGGGCGACGCCGTATTTGCCACCGGCATAGTCCTGATCTGTGACGGCTGCGGGGCCTGCGTCATTTTGGTATCCGTCGCGGTTGCGGTCATCGAACACCTTGCCGATCACGTCGCCGCAATCAAAGACCGGTTCGGGCAGGATGCGCACGGTTGCCGTTGCCGGCGGGGCTAGTGTCCCGCCGGTGCCGGGGTTGAGGATATTGACCCGGTTGACATGGTCGCCCGCATCCGCCCCGGTCGTGACCCGCGCCGAAAGTGTCGCGGTAACAGTGGTCAGCGGCGGCACCGGCACACTTGGCCAGGTGACGATCCTGCCGACCACGGTCACGGCAAAGGGCGCGCCGTTCAGCGTCGCGCTGCCGGGGACATAAAGGAAACCGGGCGGCAAGGCATCGACGATGTTGAGCGTGCCGGACACCACCGGATTGTCGTTCTGCACCGTGATCGTATAGGGCACGACACTGCCACGTTCGACCACACCGCGCGGCGTGGTCTTGGTCACAGTCAGGCCGGTAGGCGCAAGCGACGGGGCCACCGCAAGCACGGTCGGGTCGTCGGTGGTGTTGCCATCTGAATCGATGCCGTCATCGGACACATCGCTGATCGGCGTCGGGGTGCCGATGACACCGGGGCCGTAGACCGGCAGCGCGGTTGCCGTCACGGTGTTGGACACACCGCCATCGGTCACCGAGGCGATGGTCAGCGTATAGCTGGCCGTATAGGTCGCGACCTCGGCAATCT
>JAGRDY010000012.1 GCA_020446815.1 Paracoccaceae bacterium | reverse complement strand
ACCCCCCGCGGCGATGAGGAAGACAGCCAGCTTGGCGATTTCGTCGAGGACAAGAACGCGATCCTGCCGCTCGATTCGGCGATTCAGGAAAATCTGAAGGAAACCACGACGCGGGTTCTGGCATCGTTGACCCCGCGCGAGGAACGGGTGCTGCGGATGCGCTTCGGGATCGGCATGAACACCGATCACACGCTCGAAGAGGTTGGCCAGCAGTTCAGCGTGACCCGCGAACGCATCCGCCAGATCGAGGCGAAGGCATTGCGCAAGCTGAAACATCCGAGCCGGAGCCGGAAGCTGCGGAGCTTTCTCGATCAGTGAGCGTTGCGGGCAGTGAGCGTTGCGGGCAGTGAGCGTTGCGGGCAAGTTGCCGCAGTTGCCAGCGGGACGTGCGACCCGCTCAAGCGTTGCGGCAAGTCCCTGATCGTCACGCATCGTGAAAAACCCGAGCTCGCCCGCAGGGAGTGGTCAGGCCCGGCCGCGCTGCCTATATGTCATTCATTGTCGCCAAAAGGGGATACGCCATGCGCCTGACCGCCGCCTTTCTTGCCCTTCTTGTGACCGCCCCGGCCCATGCCTTCATTGCCCAGAACGGCCTTGTCGTCGCGCCCGGCGGCACCGGCGGTTTCGCCGTTGCCTATCGCGGCCCGTCCGGGGCAAGCGATTTCTGGTGCGCGGCGGGTGATTACGCGATTCGCGGCCTGCACCTGGCGCCCGGCAGGATCATCTACCGCGCCACGGACACGCCGCGCCGCTCAGGCGCGCCGATGCGGTTTTCGCTCGACCCGGCCAGTGCTGCCGCCAGCACCGGGATCGCCCAGCTTGGGGCCGATGACGCGGGCCTTTCCGCGGGAATGGCGCAATCCTTCTGCGAATTTCGCCACAAGCGCCGCTGAGGCGTTGCGGCGACCCCGCGCCATTCCGAAAACCTCTCAGACCGCCGCCAGCACCGCTTCATCGAGGGCGATGTCATAGGGCTGTGGATAGATCGTGGCGATCCGCTGCAATTCGAAGCCGACGCCGATGACGCGCGGCCGGTGGCCCTGATGGCGCAAGCGCGCCAGGGTGCGGTCATAGAACCCGCCGCCATAGCCCAGCCGGTAATTCTGCGCGTCAAAGCCGACGACCGGCGAAATCACCACATCGGGGGTGACTTCGGGGGCCGCGGCAGAGGGGATCGGGATGTTCCAGACGCCGCGTTCCAGCGCGCAGCCTTCGCTCCAGTCGCGAAAGATCAGCGGCGCGGCCTTTTTCACCACCACCGGCAGACAGAACCGCGCGCCCGTGCCGCGCTGGCGCTTGGCCCAGCCGCGCAGGTCCGGTTCGCCCTTGAAGGGCCAGTAAAGGCCAATGGTCTTGCCCGACAGATCGCCCAGCAACGCATCGAGCCTGCGGCCGATTTCGGCATCCGCGCCCGCCCGCGCCGCCACCGGTACCGCCTGACGCGCCGCGATCAGCCGGGCGCGTTCGGCCTTGCGCCAGCGCGCCACGTCAGTTTCGGTCACCGCGTCGGAAATGCCGGAATAAGCAGGGTCGAGTTCGTGCAGAAAACAGGGGGGCGAGGCATATTCGCCTATGCTTTCGTCGCCGATTTTCCGGGCGTCATCGCTTTTGCGGGTCATTGCCTGCTTCCTTTTCGCTGCGTCGCCGCAATCATACGCGCCGCGCCCGCAGGTGCAATCGCGGGAATCGCCGCAACGTGGTCAGGTTGCGCCTTTTCCGGGACGCTGGCGGGAAGGCAACGGCCGGATTCGGTGCGAATGCGGGCAGGGATCGGCGCGGCCCCCTGTCCAAGCCTCGCGGTCACGCTATAGTGTGACCGACCTTGGCGCGGGGGACAGATGTCATTGGTTCTTTATTCGGCACTTTACGGGCAGGCCGAGCCGGTCAATGAAACGGTGTTCGGCGGGTTCGACGGCTGCCGCCGGGTGGTGTTCACCGACAATCCCGATCTGCGGCTGACGGGTGTCGAGGTGATTCATGACCCATTGGACGGTCTCGATCCGGCGCGGGCATCGCGGCGCGCCAAACTGATGCCGCACCGCTATTTTGCCGATGCGGAATGGTCGATCTGGCTGGACAACAAATCGCGGCTTCTGGCCGAACCGGGGGCGATCATCGACGCGCTCAGGGCGCAACCGGAGGCGAATTTCTTCGCCTTTGCGCATTTCCGCCGCCGCTGTGTCTATCAGGAAGGGCAGGCGGTTTGGGAAAACGGGCTTGATGATTACAAGACCGTCAGGGAAAGGATGCGCCGGTACCGCGCCGAGGGGATGCCCGAAAACACCGGTCTGATCGAGGGGCATTTCATCGTCCGCCGCCACAACGCGCCGGACGTTGCCCATTTTGGCGAACGCTGGTTCGAACATGTGCTGCGCTATAGTCGGCGCGACCAGATTTCCTTTCCCTATCTCGTCTGGAAAACCGGTTTCAACTATGCGCTGATCACCGAATTGAAGCGCAAGGAAACCGTCGAACTCACCGTTTTCGACCGCGCGCGCCGCAAGACCGATTTTCCGCGCAGGAATGTCGCCTATCAAGAAGCGCGCCGCCTTTATCACAAGATAGGGCGGATGTTTGGGTAGCGCCGGTCCGGTGCGCCGATTGTGACACATTCCCCCAAGTTTCGGGTCGCTTATCTGGTGGCTGAAATTGACCACTACCCAATTCCTAGAGGCGCTCCTATAGTGCCTGTGGGAAACTTTGGAAAACGACCGAGGGGAAGGGTATGCGCTGTCCGTTTTGCGGCAATGTCGATACGCAGGTAAAAGATTCACGACCCGCAGAGGATCATGTGGCGATTCGCAGGCGGCGGTTCTGCCCGGCCTGCGGCGGCAGGTTCACCACCTATGAGCGGGTGCAGCTGCGCGATCTCGTGGTGATCAAGTCATCGGGCAAGCGCGAGGACTTCGACCGCGACAAGCTGGAACGCTCGATCCGCATCGCCATGCAGAAACGCCCGATCGAGCCGGAGCGTATCGACCAGATGATTTCCGGTATCGTGCGGCGGCTTGAATCGTTGGGTGAAACCGATATTCCCTCCAAGACCATCGGCGAAATCGTGATGGAAAGCCTGGCCCGTATCGACACCGTCGGATATGTCCGTTTTGCCAGCGTTTACAAGAACTTCCAGGCGGCGGACGATTTCGACAAATTCGTCTCGGAGCTGCGCCCGGACGGCGCTGGAGACGCGTGAACCCCGCGACCGACCGGCGATTCATGGCGCTGGCGATCGCGCTGGGGGCGCGGGGTCTGGGCCGGGTCTGGCCCAATCCGGCGGTCGGCTGCGTCATCGTCAGTGACGGCCGGATCGTCGGGCGGGGCTGGACCCAGACGGGCGGGCGGCCCCATGCCGAAGCGATGGCTCTGGCGCAGGCCGGCAAAAGGGCCAGGGGTGCGACCGCCTTTGTCAGCCTGGAGCCCTGTGCCCATCAGGGGCGGACACCGCCTTGTGCCGATGCACTGATCGGCGCCGGTGTGGCGCGGGTGGTCAGCGCCGCCACCGATCCCGACCGGCGGGTGTGCGGGCGCGGGCATGACCGGTTGCGCAATGCGGGCATCGCGGTGCAAGAAGGCGTTCTTGGCGCCGAGGCAGCGGCCGTCAATGCCGGATTCTTCAAACGGATCAGGCAGGGGGTGCCTTTTCTGACACTGAAACTCGCGATGTCGCTTGACGGACGTATCGCCAATGCCGCCGGGGCCAGCCGCTGGATCACCGGCCCGCAGTCGCGCCGCCAGGTACACGGCCTGCGCAGCCGCCACGACGCGGTGATGATCGGTGTCGGCACGGCGCTGGCCGACGATCCCGATCTGACGGTGCGCGATCTCGGTGTGCCGGTTCAGCCGGTGCGGATCGTTCTTGACAGCGCGCTGCGGCTGCCGGCGGGTGGGCGGCTGGCGCTGTCGGCCCGCGATGTCCCGGTTTGGGTGCTGCATTGCGGCGGGCCGGCAGCCAGAGCCGCCGCGCTGGCCGGGGCGGGCGTCAGGTTGATGCGCTGCGCGGCGGGCGATGCGGGGCATCTCGACATCAGCGACGCCATGCGGCAACTGGGCGAAGCTGGCCTGACGCGCGTGTTTTGCGAAGGTGGGGCAGGGGTTGGCGCGGCGCTGCTGAAGGCCGGGCTGGTCGATGCGCTGGTCGGCTACAATGCCGGGCGGGTATTTGGCGCCGATGGCATGCCCGCCGTCGCGGCGCTGCCCGGCGATGCGACGCTGGGCGCTTTGGCGGAATTCGAGGTTATCGACATCGCCCGGGTGGGCGCGGATATCGTTCACCAGTGGCGGCGGCGCTGATGTCGCGGCTGCCCGCGCGCGTTTCGGCTTGGCCTTGAATCGCTTGTTCGCCGCGCCGCCCTTCGGTTGAACGCGACATGCGCGGCGTGATGCTTCGATGTATGGCCGCGAGGTTCTAACGCCAGTATTCCGCATAGCTGGCAAAGACCCCTTGCAGCTTCGACAGCCAGCGGTTGCCGCGCCCCGGCGGGGGGATTTGATGCCTTGCCAACCGTTCGACGATGACTTCGGGCGGGCAGGGCAGGCCCGAGACCGGATCGACATAGCGCGGATAGGCGATGAGCGCGGCATGGACCAGAGCGGCAAGAGTGGGGCGGGCGCGGCGGCGCTCGGGCTGGGGGAAAAGGTCGCGCGTCAGGCCCCAGCCCGCATAAAACGGCATTCCCAGGCATGTAACGGGTTTGCCGCGGATCAGCGCTTCGAAGCCCAGAAGCGAGGTCATGGTCCAGATCTCGTTGGCTGCCTCGACAAGGGCGACGGCATCGGCATCGCGCACGATCAGGTCGGCGTGCGCCCTGGCCTCGGCGTCCGGCACGGCCCCGGCGCGCAGGCGCGCCTCGACATCGGGATGGGGTTTGTAAAGGATCACCGCATCGGGGTTTTCCGCGCGCACTCTGGCCAGAAGCCCCAGATTGGTATGTTCGCGGCCCGCGCCCAGCCGGATCGAGGCGTCATCCTCGACCTGGCCGGGCACCAGAATGCGCCGCCCTTCGGGCAGCACCGGCACCGCACCGGTATCGAGGTTGTATTTTGACAGCCCGGCGCGGATCAAACGGTCGATGAGCCGTTCGGCGCGCCGTTCCGCGCCGGGGGGCAGGCCGGTGGCAAGTAGCCTTTCAAGGCCGCTTTCCTGCGCCGGGTCGTAGTAGATGCCCGCCCCGTCGGCGACCAGCGACAGCGGCGGGACCAGCTTTGCCCCAAGCCCGCGCGAACGCAAAAACCCGTCTTCGAGGCGGATGACGGGATGGTCACGGGCGATATCCTGCGGCAGATCGGCCACCTTGTCGGCCCATACCAGCAATTGCCGGCCCTCGGCCCTGGCCCGCGCGGCGGCGCGGCCGGGATCGTTTTCGAAGGCCAGGCGCTTTTCGCGCCCGAAGGCCTTTTGCAGATGGCCCCGTTTCCAAAGCCGCATTCCATAGGCGACATAGCCCTGCCGGTCTTCGCGGTAGGCGCGCACCGTCGCTTCCAGATGATCGAGCGCGTCCTCGAACGTGCACAGCCTGTCGCGGCAGGGATCATACCAGTCTGGCGCCATGATCATCGCACCGGCGAAAAGCTGGTTGCGGGTCAGTTTGCGTTCGCGCCGCGCGACGGGATTTTCATCCTGTGTCAGGCCCCAGCCGGCATAGAAGGGCTGCCCAAACACCCGTGGCCTGTGGCCGGCGAAAATCGCCTCGAATCCCAGTTGCGACGACACGGTGTAAACGCCCACCGCCCCTGCGAACAGCGCCCAGGGCGAAACGGCATCGTCGAGATAGGTAATCAGCCCGTGTGTATGCCCGTGATTGAAATGGCCCGGCCGGTGGCCATGCGTCGCCTCGGGGTGGGCCTTGATGACGATGCGCGTGTTGGGGTGTTCTTCCTGCGCAAAGACCAGCATTTCGCGAAATGTCGATGCCCGGGCCGCGCCATATTCGATCGACGCATCCCCTGCGGTCTGGTCGATGACCAAAACATAGCCGGGATCGGGCGGGGGCAGGGATATGTCGAAACCGTTGTATTTCGAAAGCTGGATCGCCTGCAGCCGCTCCGCGCCTTCCCTGGCGCGCTGAAGCATGGCGCCGTCGTCCAGATCTGCGGTGGCCAGGATATGCTCGATCTCCGATGGCTGGCTGCTGTCGAAATGCACGCCCCGCGGGTCGATCATCAGCCCCAGCGGCGGTTCGCCGTCGCGTCCCGGCCGGATGGAGCGCAAGAAGGCGTCCTCGATACGGACGATCCGGGCGTCGGTGATCTGCGCGACCGTCTCACCGCGTGGCGCGGTGGGGCTGTGGCCCCAGACGCCGATCAGATCATCGGCCCCCGGTTTGCCGATGCGGATATCATAGCCGGCCAGCGCGAGGATACGGCGGATTCGCGGCTGAACCAGAAACCCGCCATTGAAAACATAAAGCGGCCGGGGCTTGGCTCCGGCCGCTTGAGATTGACTGGATCGGCCCATCGGATGCCTGTCAGCTTCCCGTCGCCGTGCTCAGGTTGTTGGCGGACCCCACGGTGCCCGTCAGCGCAGAGAGCATCTTTTTCCATTGTACGAACGGCGCCTCGGTCACATAGACCGTATCCTTGTCGCGGATGGAAAAATCGCGCGCGTTGAACATGCCGTTGGGTTCGGTGAGGTCAAGCACATAGACGATGCGCTGGTTCTCAATCAGATCGTGGCGGCCAAGCACCGCGTTGGCGACCTCCGGGCTTTCGTCGCGAAACACGAAAACCCCCTTGGGGTCGGCGATGGCCGTCGACAGCCCGCCGACCTGGGCGATGGCCTCGATGGCGGAAATGGTCTGGGTGTCGAAGCCGATGCGGCTTTGCCCACCCGTGGCGCCAAGCGCGGTAAAGCTGCGCGTATCCTTTTCGACCAGAATCACGTCGCCGGGGCGCAGCGCGATATCCATGGTCGGGTTGGCGTAAAGATCCTTGAGCCAGACTTCGCCGGTCTGGCTGCCGCGCGTCACGGTGATCTGGGCGATTTCCGGCTCGATCGTCACACCGCCCGCCTTGGCCAACATCGCCGACAGCGTGCGTGTGGGCCGAGAAATCGGATAGACACCCTGCGCACCGACGCCGCCCATCACCGAAACGGTTGCCCCGTCACCGGCCGCGCGCACCACCGAGACCTGCGGGTCGGGGGTTTGCGCGTCGAGTTTGTTGGTGATGATGCGGCGCAGGGCTTCGGGCGAATTTCCTGCCGCGCGGATGCGCCCGGCGTAGGGGACGAAAATGAATCCGGCGCCATCAACCTGAAGCTCTGAAAGGACAGTGGTTTTCTGCCCCCGCCCGGCCAGCAAGCCGTCATCGACGTTTTCCCAGATGGTCAGCCCGAGCACGTCGCCCGGATGGATTTCGTCCGATCCTATCTCGCCGGCGCGCTGGAATGCCGGGGAAAATCCCAGGACCGGCGTTGCCGATGTTGCCTGCGCGACCTTGTCGTCGACCGGCACGACGAAGGCATCGCCCTGCTTTTGGACCGATCCTGAAAATATCTCTCTCTTGGTGGGGCCGGACCTGGGCAAACCGCATGAAGCGACGCCTATGGCAAGCGTCGCGAGAACCAGAAACCTGGCCCAGCGTAGGGGAATTGCCGTCACTGCTCGCGCTCCTCTTGGCGGGAAACTGCCTCAACTTTTTTGGGTAAGCTACAGGGAAGGCGGCGATAAAGCTAGTAAGGCGTTCGCGAGATGCGCAACTGTTGCCGCGGTGCCGCTTTGCCGGTTGCCAGCGCGTCATAGGGATCGTGATCGGCGAGGATCATCTCGACGACCTGCCCCAGCAGGTGACGCCGGCCCCGGCGCGAATAATAGCCGCCCGGAACCTGCGAGGTTTCGAGCAGGAAACGCCGGTATTCGCGATAGGCGTCGGTATCGGGGCGGCCGGGGGTGCGGAAGAATTCGGCAAGCGGCTGGGATGACGTGAATTCGGGCTTGCCATAGACCGCCCGCCCGAAGGCCTTGAGCGGCAGCCCGCGCCAGAGCACCTGCTGGCCCGAGGTCGAGTTCACGGTCACCGCGCTGCGGGCGCCATCGAGCAGCCAGGCCAGCTTGCCGCCCCGCACGAAATGGACGCGCCGGCCGATGCCGAGTTCGGCGGCCTTTTGGCGAATCGTGGCGGCGACGGCGGAACGTCCGTCTTCCAGCGGATGGGCTTTGAAGACCATGTGGTGATGCGGTGGCGCGCCCGCGCGAAAACCTTCGATACAGGTGGAAATGAATTCGGGCATGGAGGTGAAATCGGAATGCAGCCGGAAACTGGCGTCATGCTCGAGCTGCAACAGAACCAGATGATAGGGAAACCGGCTCATCCGGATACGGCCGGTGGCGATCATCCGTTGAAAGCGGTGCCACGGCATCAGCAAGAGCCTGCGCAGGTGAAGGCGAAACTCGTCGCCGACCGAAATGCCCCGGTGGGGGTGGAAGTTCCGGTACCGGCCGTTCATCGTCAGGACGAGAAAATGGTAGAGCGCCCCGTAAAAGACGTGCTGGTGCATGTCGCCCCAGTGGGCGGGCGCTTCGGGATGTTCGAATTCGGGCCGGCTGATCGCGGCGCGGATGGCGGCGAGCGAAAGCGACATGAGCCGCGAATTGCCGTTCGCCCCGCCGCGTTCATAGGTGGCCCAGTAGGGCCGCAGATAGCCTTCTTCGAAGACATGCACGCGGATGCCCTTCGATGCGGCGATGCTTATCGCCTGGGCATGAATCGGCCGGCCTTCGCCGTAAAGCACCAGATCGCTGATGCGCTTTTCGCCGGCAATTTGCGCAAACGCGGCTGGCCAGCTTTCTGGCGTGTCGCGATAGGCGATGTAGCCCGGCCCGCGCCAGAAAAACGCATCGCCGCGATTGAATCCGACGCGCCAGACCTCGGCGCCCGCCGCGCGCAGCATCCTGCCAAGCTGGCCAAAGAACGGGCCATGCGGCCCCTGAAGCATCAGGAAGCGGCGCGGCGGGCTGCCTTTCTCGCTGTGCGGGACCAAGAACGCCCCCTCTTTTCGGCCAGTGCCAGTGCCCGGGCCCATTGGCGGAACAGGCCGGTTTCGTGATTCTTTCACGATTTTTATTCTTCCGGGACATTAATTGCATGATAAACCACGCGCGCATTGTGGGATCACGGGGCCATGGCCGCCCTGACGGCGGGCTCTTGCGGCCTGTCAGCCGCCGGTTTAGGCAATAGCCCGAGGAGAAGCGGCATGTTCACGGGAATCGTCACGGATATCGGCGAGGTCATGCAATTGACCCAGGCGGGGGATCTGCGGGTGCGTATCGCGACCGGTTATCCGGTGGCGGACATTGATATCGGTGCCTCGATCGCCTGCGACGGCTGTTGCCTGACGGTGGTGGCGACCGGCGCGGAGGCGCGCGGCTGGTTCGATGTGGATGTTTCGGCCGAAAGTGTCGCCAGGACCAATATCGGTCGATGGGCCGTGGGCAGCCGGATCAATCTGGAACGGGCGCTGAAAGTGGGCGATGAGCTGGGCGGGCATATCGTTTCGGGGCATGTCGACGGCGTTGCCGAAATCATCGCGATGCGCGATGAGGGCGACAGCACCCGTCTGGGGTTGCGCGCCCCCGATGCGCTGGCCGGGTTCATCGCGCCAAAGGGGTCGGTGGCGCTCAACGGCACGTCGCTGACGGTGAATGAGGTGGCGGGCGCCGAATTCGGCGTCAACATCATTCCCCACACCAGGCAGGTCACCACATGGGGCACCGCCAGGACCGGCGATCTGGTCAATCTCGAAATCGACACGCTGGCGCGCTATGTCGCGCGGTTGCAGGACTGGGCAGGGCGGTGAGGCCGCACGCGCGGTTGCCGTCTGCCTCGCCCCCCGGCGCGCCGCGCCTTTGCCCGCGCGGCGGGGCCGCCGGCACGCGCTGCGCGGCAACTTTACCGCCGCCGGCGGGCTGGTCAATCGGCGGGGGTTGCGGTACCTCGCGATGAGAAAGGTTCAAGTTCGGGGCTGACAGGATGACCAGCGATCTGCAAAATGCGATTTCGCCCATCGAGGCGATCATCGGCGCCGCGCGCCAGGGCAAGATGTTCATTCTCGTTGATCACGAGGACCGCGAGAATGAGGGCGATCTGGTGATCGCCGCGGAATTCGCCGATGCGGCGGCTATCAATTTCATGGCCACGCACGGGCGCGGGCTGATCTGCCTGCCGATGACAGATGAACGGGTCAGCCAACTGGGGCTGCCGATGATGGCCGTCAACAACTCGTCACGCCACGAAACCCCCTTTACCGTGTCGATCGAGGCCCGCGAAGGGGTGGAAACGGGGATATCGGCCAGCGACCGTGCCCATACGGTTTCGGTCGCGATCAATGAACAGAACACCATGGCGCAACTGGCCACGCCCGGTCATGTCTTTCCGTTGCGCGCCCGCGATGGTGGCGTGCTGGTTCGCGCCGGCCATACCGAGGCCGCCGTCGATATCGCCCGGCTGGCGGGGCTGAAGCCCGCCGGTGTGATCTGCGAGATCATGAACGAAGACGGCACCATGGCGCGCCTGCCCGATCTAGCGGTGTTTGCGCGAAAGCACGGGTTGCTGATCGGCACCATTTCGGATCTGATCGCCTATCGCCGCCGCCACGACAACCTGGTGCGCGAAACCCATTCGCAGAAGGTGGCCTCGGCCTATGGCGGCGAATGGACGATGCGGGTCTTTACCGAACGCAGCGAGGGCGTCGAGCATGTGGTTCTGACCAAGGGTGACATCACCACACCCGACCCGGTTCTGGTGCGCACCCATGCGCTCAAGGTGCTCGAGGATGTGCTGGGGCTCGGGGCCGGGCCGGAAAGCGAACTGGCCCGCGCCATGAAGATCATCGCGCGCGAAGGGCGCGGGGCGGTCTGTCTGTTTCGCGACCCGCGCGCCAAGGTGCTGGTCGAGGAAGAGGACGGCCCGCGCACCATCAAGCAGACCGGTCTGGGGGCGCAAATTCTCTCGACCATGGGGTTGAAAAAGCTGATCTTGCTGACCGATTCGCCGATGACCCGTTATCTGGGTCTTGACGCCTACGATCTGCACATCACGGGCACCCGCCCGATTTCCGGAGATTGAGGCCATGGCCGTAACCGAGACCCATCATTCGCTACCCTTGCCGCGGTTTGACAAGAAGGTGAGCCTGCTGATCGTGGTCGCCCCCTATTACAAGGATATCGCGGACGATCTCGTGGCCGGCGCCCGCGCGGCCGCGGAGGCGGCCGGGGCCGCGTGCGATCTGGTCGAGGTGCCGGGCGCGCTGGAGGTGCCCACGGCGATCGGCCTGGCGGCGCGCATGGCCGATTATGACGGTTTTGTCGCCCTCGGCTGCATCATCCGCGGTGAAACCACCCATTATGACACGGTGTGCAACGACAGTTCGCGCGCGCTGTCGCTGATGGGGTTGCAGGGCATCTGTATCGGCAACGGCATTCTGACCGTCGAAAACCGCGCCCAGGCCGAAGTGCGTGCCGACCCCGCGGGCCAGAACAAGGGCGGCGGGGCCGCCGCGGCGGCCTTGCATCTGGTCGCCCTTTCGCGCAAATGGGCGCGCCGCACCAAGGGAATGGGGTTCAAGCCGCCGGGCGATGAAATCCGCATTGCCGGCGATGCCAAAGGACCGACCCGCGCATGAGCGATGCCGCCCGAAAACCCACAGCCGCCGAAAGGCGCCAGATGAAATCCGCCGCGCGGCTCTATGCCGTGCAGGCATTGTTTCAGATGGAAGCGGCTGGCCAGAGCGTCGACAAGGTCGGCCCCGAATTCGAAACCCACCGCTTCGGGGCCGTCTATGAAGACGTCGAAATGGCCGAAGCCGAGCCGGGGCTGTTTCGGCGGATCATCGAGGGTGCCGTGACCCAGCAGGCCGCGATCGACCAGATGACCGACAGGGCGCTGGTGGCCAAGTGGCCGATCGGCCGGATCGACCCGGTCCTGCGCGCGCTTTTCCGCGCCGCGGGGGCGGAACTGTCGGCCGAGGATGCGCCGCCCAAGGTCGTCATCACCGAATATGTCGATGTCGCGCGGGCGTTTTTCCCCGAAGGAAAGGAAACGCGCTTCGTCAACGCGGTTCTTGACCACATGGCCCGCGAGGCGCGCCCCGCGGCGTTCTGAACGCCGGTATGGCTTTCAAGGAAGGCCTGAATCGCCAGAAGCCTGCAACGCCTGCGGCGCTCTCGGGCATCTGGTGGTGCCCCGTGTGTCGGGTATTGCGCGAAACGCCCTGGCATTCACCGCCACGCGATTCTTGTGGCCGAGGGTGCGGTATTGTGCGACAGAATGGCGCCAGGGGTCTTGATGGTCGCGATGGCAGTTTCGGGACCATCCAGGAAAGGAACCGGCCATGCCCGCGCTTGTCAGGCTTTATATCCGCCACGTCGCCATCGGCTATGCCCTCGGGCTGGTCTTCACCGGTCTGCTCTTGTGGCTCGATATCGGCGGCCTCTGGCATTTGATACGCGCCACGGAGGGCGGAGCCATCGCAGGCCTCATGCTGGTCATCTTCAACGGCATCGTGTTTTCGGGTGTCCAGTTTGGCTATGCCATCATGCGGATGGGAAAATCCGGCATGTCCGGTGGCGGGCGGCGGGTACGGGTAAACGCCGCGCCACCACGGCAAGAACAGGTGGGCGTGCGCGTCACGCCAACGCCCTGAGTGTTTCGGCAAGCCAACTGGTTTCGGCAAGCCAACAGGTGGCGGGAACCGCAGCGACCGTGAAGGCGATTTTTTCCCGAGAGCCTGATTTAACAGGTGGGCACCGGGTAACAGGACCACGATCCTGACAGAGCCAGTTCCCTCGGAAGAGATTATCGGCCACTGGAAAAGGGCCTTGCACGCAAAGAGCAGAACCCGCCACCGGGCAAGATAGGTGCTTGGCGGGCTTGCGGCAAGGGGCTGTGCAGGTGCCGGGCGCCGATTTGCCGCGCAATGCGCAAAAGCAGGCGACTCTGGACAGATGTTCATGTTGTGTTCATAAATGATCCATGCTCAGCGATCTCATGCCTGGCCAGGTTCTGGCCCGCGGCGTCTGCCGCCACCTGCTCGACCTCGGGTTCGTGACGGTGGAAGAGCTGGTGCCCGCGCGCGGTTTGCGCGTCGATGTCATGGCCTTGGGTCCGAAGGGCGAATTCTGGATCATCGAGTGCAAGTCAAGCCGCGCCGATTTCGTCGCGGACCGCAAATGGCAGAACTATCTGGAATGGTCCGACCGCTTTTTCTGGGCGGTCGACGGCAATTTCCCCGCCGAAAGGCTGCCCGGCGATACCGGTCTGATCGTTGCCGATGGCTATGGCGCCGAAATCCTGCGGATGGGGGCGCAGACCCGGCTGGCCGGGACGCGGCGCAAGGCAATGACGCAAGCCTTCGCCCGTCACGCGGCGCGGCGCCTGCAACGGCTGCGCGACCCCGGTGTCACCGCTTGCGGGGTTTGCCCCTAGGCGCGGACATCTCGCGCGCGGCCTGGGCGGCGGCACGCAGTTCCTCGGCGATCTCCTCGGCCTCGTCCGGATCGAAGTCGAGCGGCAGGTCGACGCCCTCGGCCTCGACATAGATCCGCACCATGCCAAGGGATGTCGGACCGATCTGCAGATTGGCCGGAATATCGCTGTCGCTGTCGATGCCCATCGCCTGCTCCTGTTTGGCTGGTGGATGGCTACCGCGAAACGCTTGGGGCTGGCAAGGCCGCAAGGCGTGCCAGGCGGGCCATCCGCCCCTTGCATTAAATCCCTCACGGGGCTAAATGCCCTGCGTGTGCCGACGTAGCTCAGTTGGTTAGAGCACCAGATTGTGGATCTGGGGGTCCCCCGTTCGAGCCGGGGCGTCGGTACCATCATCGTGCAGCACCTGCCGCACCGCCCTTTGGCCAGGCATCGCCGCCGTCGGGCAATGGGGCGAGCGCGGCGCCGGGGCCGAGGTTCGGCAGAACCCTCCTTTCTTTCCGGTGTGCAGCCGATCGCACCCGCCCGGGGCAAATCCCTGCCGCTAGCAAGAGGGGGCTGGAAGCGGCTGAAAAGCTGGGTTAGACAGCCTCGCAACAATCGAACCCCGTGAGGCGTGAAATGGCAAAGATCACCTATGTCGAATTCAGCGGCAAGGAGCATGTCGTCGAGGTGGCCAATGGCCTGACGGTCATGGAAGGCGCGCGCGACAACGGCATTCCGGGGATCGAGGCGGATTGCGGCGGCGCCTGTGCCTGTTCGACCTGCCATGTCTATGTCGATGAGGCCTGGGTGGACAAGCTGCCCAAACGCGAGGCGATGGAAGAGGACATGCTCGATTTCGCCTATGAGCCCGATCCTGTCCGTTCGCGGCTGACCTGCCAGCTGAAGGTCTCCGACGCGCTTGACGGATTGCGCGTGCAGATGCCCGAAAAGCAGATCTGATGGCGCGTGCCGCCCTGCTGGCCCTGCTGGGCTGGTTTGGCGCGGTTGCAGGTGCGGCCACGGCCCAGGAAATCACCGGCGCGGAATTTGCCGCCCCTACCGGCCGTTATCCGCACGGCGCGCTTGGCGATGCGCTGGAATGGGGCGCGTTGCGGATTACGGTGGGGCGCAGGGCGGGCCGCGCGGGCGGGCTGTTCAGCGGTCGCCTCGAACTAGTCTATGAATTCAATCTGCCCGACGATCTGGTCTTTGAAGATACCGTTCCGCGCCTTTGGGATGTTGATGGCGATGGCGCGCCCGAAGTCGTCGTGGTGCAAAGCCAGGCTGGGGCCGGGGCGCGGCTGTTGATCATCGGCCTGACGAACGGCAAGCCGGTGTTTCGCGCCGCCACCCCGTTTATCGGCACGCGCTTTCGCTGGCTGGCGCCGCTGGGCGCCGCCGATCTCGATGGCGACGGCCGGGTGGAGATCGCCTATGTCGAAACCCCGCATCTTGGCCGGGTGCTGAAGATCGTCCGGCTTGAGGGCGGCAGGCTTTCGCGCGTGGCCGAGCTGCGCGGCCTGACCAATCACAAGTTTGGCGACCGCTACCTTCAGGGCGGCATCGCCAATTGTGACGGCCGCCCGACCATCCTCGCCGCCAATCCCGACTGGACACGGGTCATCGCCGTGACACTGGACGGGGGCGCGCTTGCCGCGCGCGATCACGGGCCATTGAGCGGCCCCGAAAGCCTCGATCCGCTGCGGGCCTGCCGCTGAAGGCGCGATGGCAGGTTTCGGTGCCGCGCAGCCGCGACGAGCATTGACGGCGCATCCGGGCTCTGGCATCCCCTCTTTCGATCAAAGAGGCAAGAAAATGAACCTGTTTTCCGATATTCGCGCGGCTGTCATCGACGCATTGGGCGGCCTTGCCGCCGAGGGGGTGCTGCCTGCCGGGTTTGATAGCGCCGGCGTGGCGGTAGAGCCGCCGCGCGATGCCGCCCATGGCGATATGGCCACCAATGCGGCGATGGTTTTGGCCAAGCCCGCCGGCATGGCCCCGCGGGCCCTTGCCGAGGCCCTGGCGGCGAAACTGACGGGTGATGCGCGGATCCTGTCGGCCGAGGCCGCCGGGCCGGGCTTCCTGAACCTGCGCCTGGCACCCGGTGTCTGGCAGGCGGTGATCGGCGCGGTGCTTGGCGAACAGGCGAATTACGGGCGTTCCACGCTGGGGCAGGGCGCGCGGGTCAATGTCGAATTCGTTTCGGCCAACCCCACCGGGCCGATGCATGTGGGCCATGTGCGCGGCGCGGTGTTCGGCGACGCGCTGGCGGGTCTTCTGAGCTTCGCGGGCTATGAGGTGACGCGCGAATATTACATCAACGACGGTGGCGCGCAGGTCGATGTGCTGGCGCGTTCGGCCTATGAACGTTACCGCGAGGCCAACGGTCTCGACCCTGAAATCGCCGAAGGGCTTTACCCCGGCGATTACCTGATCCCGGTCGGCGAGGCGCTTAAGGAAAAATACGGCGATAGCCTGATCGACCGGCCGGAATCCGACTGGCTGGCCGATATCCGTCTTTTTGCCACCGAGGCGATGATGCAGATGATCCGCGACGATCTGGCGCTGCTGGGGGTGAGGATGGATGTGTTTTCGTCCGAAAAGGCGCTTTACGGCACCGGCAAGATCGAGGCGGCGATCGAGGCGCTGCGCGGGCTGGATCTCATCTATACCGGCACGCTAGAGCCGCCCAAAGGCAAGAAACCCGAGGATTGGGAAGCACGCGAACAAACGCTGTTTCGCTCCACCGCTTATGGCGACGACCAGGATCGCCCGGTGCAGAAATCGGATGGTTCCTGGACCTATTTCGCCCCTGATATCGCCTATCACTACGACAAGGTGACACGCGGGTTCGATCTCTTGATCGACGTTCTGGGGGCCGATCATGGCGGCTATGTCAAACGGATGAAGGCCGTGGTTGCCGCATTGTCGGGGGCCAGGGTGCCGCTGGAAATCAAGCTCACCCAACTGGTCAAGCTGTGGAAGAATGGCGAACCCTTCAAGATGTCGAAAAGGGCGGGCACCTTCGTGACGCTGCGCGATGTGGTCGAGCGCGCGGGCAAGGATGTGACCCGCTTCATCATGCTGACGCGCAAGAATGACGCGGCGCTGGATTTCGATTTCGACAAGGTTCTGGAACAGTCCAAGGACAACCCGGTCTTTTATGTGCAATACGCCCATGCGCGCGTCAATTCGGTGCTGCGCAAGGCGCAAGAGGCGGGCATCGCCGCCGATGACGCCACCCTGATCGGGGCCGATCTGGCGCTTCTGGGCCATGACGCCGAACTGGCGCTGGTGCGCAAGATCGCCGAATGGCCGCGGCTGGTCGAAATTGCCGCCCGCGGCCAGGAACCGCACCGCATCGCCTTTTACCTTTATGACCTCGCCTCCGAATTCCATGGATTGTGGAATCGCGGCAATGACGATGCCGGCCTGCGCTTCATCCAGGAAGGCGACGCCGCCACAAGTCAGGCCAAAATCGCCCTGGTACGGGCGACGGGCGTTGTCATTTCCGCAGGTCTTGGTATCCTTGGCGTGACCCCGGTGGAGGAAATGCGCTGATCAACAGGCGCGGGCCGCCAGGGCGAGGCAAGCATGGCGCGGCACTCCTCTGACCGGCCGGGGGACGCTCCGCGAGCGAGGCAAGAGCATGGCGGACGCTGATTTCGACGATTTCGATGCCTATGACAGCTATGGCGGGGACCGGGCCGAGACGGTACCGGCGGGGGTGAGGTTCCGGAAACTGACCAATGGCGCAGGGGCGCTTACCTCGGTCGCGCTGGTCGCCGGCCTGGTCTATTGGGGCTATGCGCTGGCGATGCGCGACGTGAACGGCATTCCGGTCATTCGCGCCCTTGAAGGGCCCGCGCGCATCGCGCCGAACGATCCCGGCGGCGAACTGGCGCTTCATCAGGGGCTGGCGGTCAACCGCATTGCCGCGGACGGCACGGCGGCAGAGGCCGCCAACAGCGTCACACTGGCGCCGGGCGCCAGCGGTCTTGCCGAAGAAGACCAGCCGATGGGCGAGGCCGTGGCGGCGGCTGTCGCACCGGCTCCGGCCATGCCCCTCGCGCCGCCGCCGAAGGCGCAGCAAGCGTCGGTTGACGCGGCATCCCCGCTGGTTCAGACCGCGCCACCTGTGGCGCGCCCCGCCGAACCCTTGCCCGACGGCCCGGCCGATACTGCCGGAAGCGAAATCGCCCCGGCAACGGCGCAGGCGATGGCCGTCTTGCCGGAATCCGTGCCGGGCGTTGCCCATTCGCCGCGCCCGCCGGCGCGGCCCGGTACAGCCGCCGCGCAGCTTGCCGGCGCCGACAATGCCGACAATGCCGACAATGCCGACAACATAGACGCCATGGCCGAGGCCGCCGCGGCGGCGGTCGCGGCGGCGATGGCCCCGCCCCCGGCGCTCGATATCGCCCCCGAAGCCCTGGCGGCGGGAACCCGGCTTGTGCAGATCGGCGCCTATTCGAGCCCGGACGAGGCGAAGCAGCATTGGGAGCAGACCGCCGAACGCTACGGCTCGCTGCTCGACGGCAAGCGCCGGGTCATCGAAGCGGCCTCAAGCGCCGGGCAGGTTTTCTACCGCCTGCGCGTCGAAGGCTTTGCCGATGTCGACGACGCCCGCCGGTTCTGCGCCGCCCTGGAGGCCGACAACGCTGAATGCGTTCCCGCCGTGGTGCAGTGATGCCGTGTGCCGCCGGGCCGGGGTTGTCGGCGGCGATTCTCGGATGTGAAGATATTGCCATAAGCCATTATGAAAAAGAGTTTTTTCGTGATGCGAACCCTT
Organism: Paracoccaceae bacterium; assembly: GCA_020446815.1. Taxonomy (GTDB): domain Bacteria; phylum Pseudomonadota; class Alphaproteobacteria; order Rhodobacterales; family Rhodobacteraceae; genus Albidovulum. The sequence goes on along the minus strand of JAGRDY010000012.1, from coordinate 147,954 downwards.
TGGGATTCATTCTTTTCGCGCGCAATGTGGACAGCCCCGACCAATTGCGCAGGCTGACCGGCGAACTGCGCGCAAGTGTCGGGCGCGATGCACCGATCCTGATCGATCAGGAAGGCGGCCGGGTTCAGCGGTTGCGCGCGCCGCATTGGCGTGAATGGCTGGCGCCGCTCGATCAGGTCGCCCGCACCGCCTCGCCCGGGGCGATGGAGCGGGCGGTCTGGCTGCGCTACCGGCTGATTGCCGCCGAACTCAGGGCCGTGGGCATCGACGCCAACTGTGCCCCTTGCGCCGACATCGCCGGGCCGCACACCCACCCGTTCCTGCGCAACCGCTGTTTCGGGAGCGACCCGCAGACGGTGATCCGTGCCGCGCGCGCCGCCGCCGAGGGGCTGCGCGCCGGGGGCGTGCTGGCTGCGGTCAAGCATCTGCCCGGCCACGGGCGCGCCACGCTGGACAGCCACAAGCAGCTGCCCCGTGTGACGGCCGGAATGGATGAGCTGACCCGAACCGACTTTGCGCCCTTTGCGGCGCTGGCCGATCTGCCCATGGCCCTGACCGCGCATATCATTTTCGAGGCCATCGACCCGGACCGCCCGGCCACCGCTTCGGCAAGGGTGATCGCCCATATCCGCGAGCGGATCGGTTTTGAGGGGCTGCTGATTTCCGACGATCTGTCGATGCAGGCGCTGTCGGGGGGCATCGGCGCGCGGGCCGGGGCGGCGATTGCGGCGGGCTGCGACATCGCCCTTCATTGCAATGCGAACCGCGCCGAGATGGTGGAAACCGTGAGCGCCGCCGGCCCCCTGGGCGAGGCGGCAGCGGGCAGGGTCGCGCGCGCGCTGCAAGGCCGTCAAGAGCCGCAAGCCATTGACACCGGCCTTCTGGAAGCCGAGTTTGAGGCGCTTGTGAAGGAACCGGAGCGTGGCTGAGCCAACCCCATTCGAGGAAGACAGCCAAGGCATCCGCGAACGGCTGTCGGCTGAATCGCTGATCGTCGATGTCGACGGGTTCGAAGGCCCGCTTGACCTGCTGTTGACGCTGTCGCGCACCCAGAAGGTCGACCTGCGCCGGGTTTCAGTGTTGCAACTGGCCGAACAATATTTGAAGTTTGTAAGCGATGCCAAGGTATTGCGGATCGAACTTGCGGCGGATTATCTGGTCATGGCGGCCTGGCTGGCCTTTCTGAAATCGCGCCTGCTCCTGCCGCCCGATCCTTTGGACGATGGCCCCTCGGGCGAAGAACTGGCGGCCCATCTGGCGTTTCAGCTCGAACGCCTGCAAGCCATGCGCGAAGCCGCCGCACAACTGATGGCGCGTGACCAGAAGGGCCGCGATTTCTTTGTCCGCGGCATCCCCGAGGATATGACGCGCAAGCGCTCGGTCAGATATACCGCGACGCTGCTCGATCTCATGCAGGCCTATGCACGGATCCGCACCCATGACGAATTTCGCCCCTTCACCATGGACCGTCACCATGTGTTCACGCTTGAGGAAGCGCTCGACCGGATGCGCGGGATGATCGGCTTTGCCGGCGACTGGACCGATCTGGCCGGCTTTCTGCCCGAGGGCTGGACCGCCGACCCGGTCAGGCGCCGTTCGGCCACCGCCGCGACATTCGCCGCGTCGCTCGAACTGGCCAAGCAGGGGCGGATCGTCATACGCCAGATCGATACCTTTGCCGCCATCTCCATCAAACGGAAAGACCCGTGAGCGAAGACCCCACATCCGACAGAAGCCTGTTCGCGGCACCACCCCTGGGTGAACAGGAGCGCATGGTCGAGGCGATCCTCTTTGCGTCCGCCGATCCGGTGACGGTGGCCGAACTGGCCGCGCGGATGCCACATGGCGCCGACCCGGCCGAGGCGCTGGCCAATCTGCGCAAACGCTATGAAGGGCGCGGCGTGCGGGTGGTCAGGGTCGGCGATGCCTGGGCGATGCGCACCGCGCCGGATCTCGGGTTTCTGATGCACAAGGAAACGGTGGAGACCCGCAAGCTGAGCCGCGCGGCGATCGAAACACTGGCGATCATCGCCTATCACCAGCCCGCGACACGCGCCGAGATCGAGGAAATCCGCGGTGTCGCCGTGTCGCGCGGGACGGTCGATCAGCTATTGGAGCTGGAATGGATCCGCTTTGGCCGGCGGCGAATGACGCCGGGGCGGCCGGTGACCTATGTGGTCACGCAGGGGTTTTTGGATCATTTCGGGCTGGAATCGGCGCGCGATCTGCCGGGGCTGAAAGAGCTTCGCGCGGCCGGGCTTCTTGACAACCGCCCGGCGCCGGGTCTGGGCGCACTGGGTGACGACGCAGAAGAGGACGACCCCGAAACCATTGGTAAACAAAGCCAACTTTTTGAGGAATGACAGGAGTTTGCCGAATGGACTTGAACCGACTTATCAACATGGTGATCCGTCAGGTGCTGCACCGTCTGGTCAGAACCGGGGTTGACAGGGGCATTGATCTTGCCACCCGAAAGGGCAAACCGAAGGAACAGATGACCCCCGATGAGCGCAAGCAGGCGCAGATGGGCAAGGACATGGCCAAACGCGCCAGGCAGGCGGCAAAGGTCACCCGGCGGCTGGGGCGGTAGGCAAGACCGGGAAAGCACCCGTCATCCGGTGCGGAAATGCTTTGACAGTTTCAGCCCCTGACCCTGATAGCTCGACGCGATGGCGCTGCCGTAAAGCCGTTCAGGGCGCGACAACATGCGTTCATAGACCAGCCGGCCCACGACCTGACCATGTTCCAGCACGAACGGCGCCTCGTGGCAGCGCACTTCGAGCACGCCGCGCGACCCGGCGCCACCGGCTTCGGCCCAGCCAAAGCCCGGATCGAAAAAGCCGGCGTAATGGACCCGGAATTCACCGGCCATGGCCAGATAGGGGGCCATTTCGGCCGCGCAATCGGGTGGAATCGCGATCGATTCGCGGCTGACGAGAATATAGAAGGCGCCGGGATCGAGGATGATCCAGCCGCTATCGGTGTGCACCTCTTCCCAGAAATCCGCCGGATCGTAATACCCGAGCCGCGCCAGGTCGATCACGCCGGTATGCGGTTTGGCGCGGTAACCGACCAGCGTGCCGGTTTCAGGGCGCAGATCGACGGAAAAGCCCAACCCGCCGGAAATCATCGCATCGCCCGAAACGATGGGGGTTTTCGCGTGAAGCGCGCGCAGCGCGCTGTCGTCCAGAAAACTCTGCCCCGAACGAAAGATGATCTGGTTCAGCATCTGGCCGGCCTGGGCGATGACGGAAAACGACTGCGGGCAGATCTCGGCGTAGAGCCGCCCGCGATAACCCGGTTGTATACGGTCGAATTCGTGGCCGTGATCGGTGATGACCCGGGTCAGCAGGTCGAGCCGGCCGATCGAGGATTTGGCGCTGGATGCGCCCGACATCGACGCGGGCAGCGACAGGCGTTCCATCAGCGGCACGACATAGACGCACCCCTTTTCCAGCACCGCCCCCTGACGCAGATCGATGCGGTGCATTTCGAATTCGGCCAGCCGGTCTTCGACCCTGCGCCCCTTGCCCGCCAGAAACGAGGCGCGCACACGGAAGGCGCACGGCCCGAGCCGCAGATCGAGGCTGGCAGGCTGGATCTGGCTGTCCGCGATGGCCAGATCGCCCGCGATGTCACCGGCCGCGACCATGGCGCGGATCGCGCTGTCCGAAAGCACCCCGGATTCGGTCATATGGCATCTCCCGATAAGCGAACGCCCACCCCGGTTACGGGATGGGCGTTTCGGTAGTGGTCGGGCCGGCGAGATTCGAACTCGCGACCTTCCGCCCCCCAGACGGACGCGCTAACCAGGCTGCGCCACGGCCCGACGCGGCGGTGTATAGGCCGATAACAGGGGCAGGGGCAAGCGCCAAAACGGCTGGAATGAACCGGCGGGCGCGATGGCATCGGCGAAAGGTCAGTCGCGTGATGGGTTGCCGTTGCCCACCATCCGTTCCCTGAGGTCAACCAGCCGCAGATAGACCGATGTCAATTCCGGCTTCTTGTCACGGGCGCGCACGGTATCCATCGCCCGCAGCATGGCGGCGGCAGGCAGGCCGCGGTCGGTTGCGGCGCGGCCCTCGGGCGGTGGCCCGCCGGCCTTGTCATCGGCTCCAAGCGTCAGCACATCGCCCGATCCTGCCGGCTCGGCGGGCGGAACATCGACATGCATCGGCGCCTCGGGCGCCTCGCGATCCGCTTGCCGCTGCCGGTCCAGTGCCGCGCGCCTGTCCGCGCCGGGCGAGGTATCGGGGCGCTCTGCCGGGCCGCTGGCGGCCGCGGCGGCGGTTTCGGGTGCGTCCCGGGGCGTTTCCGGCGCGGCCTGTGGCGTCTCTTGCGCAACCGCCGTATCGGGCTCGGCCTTGCCATTCGCCGATGAGAGGAATTCCGGCGTCAGTTCGGCGACGTGGCGCACGCCCTGTTCCTTGAGGATTTTCTGCACCCCGCGGATGGTCAACCCGTCTTCGTGCAACAGCTTCTTGATGCCGCTGATCAATGCCACGTCGGAGGGGCGATAATAGCGTCGCCCGCCCGCCCGCTTGACCGGCTTGACCTGTGAAAACCGGCTTTCCCAGAAACGCAGCACATGGGCGGGCGTTTTCAGGTAATCGGAGACCTCGCTGATGGTTCTGAAGGCGTCAGCCGATTTCTCCATGGCGCGCGTCCTCAGCCCCTGTTCCCGGCCGCGACGCGATCCTTCATCAGATGGGAGGGGCGAAATGTCAGAACTCGCCGGGGGTGAATCGGCACCTCTTCGCCGGTCTTGGGGTTGCGGCCGATGCGCGCGCCCTTGCTGCGCACCGAAAAGGTGCCGAAGGACGAAATCTTGACCGTTTCGCCGCCTGCCAGCGCGTCGGACATATGTTGCAGGACACTCTCGACCAATTGCGCCGATTCGTTGCGCGAAAGCCCGACTTCACGAAATACGGCTTCGCTGAGATCCATGCGAGTCAGTGTTTTTTCGCTCATTTCGTCCCCCTGTTGTTTGGCAGAAGATGAGGGGTTTGAATTTACGAGTCAATATCAATGGCTTGGATGGGAGCTTTCAAGCAGGTTTTCACCACCTCAAAATGACGGAGCCCCAGCTCAGTCCACCGCCGATGGCCTCGGTGACCAGAAGGTCGCCAGCCTTGATCTGCCCGCGCGCCTTGCCCACCGACAGCGCAAGCGGGATCGATGCCGCCGATGTATTGCCATGGTCCTGAACCGTGACAACCACCCGGTCCATCGGCAAATGCATGCGTTTCGCGGTGCCTTCGATGATGCGAATATTGGCCTGATGCGGCACGATCCAGTCGACGTCATCGGCCGAAAGACCGGCCTTTTCCAAAGACCTGTGAGCGGTTTCGGCCAGCTTTTCAATGGCATGGCGGAACACCTGGTTTCCTTGCATGCGCAGGTGTCCGGCGGTTCCCGTGGTCGATACGCCGCCATCGACATAGAGCAGATCCTGAAGCGTTCCGTCGCTGTGCAAGTCGGTCGCGAGAATGCCGCGGTCGCCGGAGTTGCCCTGGCCTTCGGCCGCTTGCAGAATGACCGCGCCCGCGCCGTCGCCGAACAGAACGCAGGTGGCACGGTCAGTGAAATCGAGGATACGGCTGAAGGTTTCGGCCCCGATGACCAGCACCCGCCGCGCCTGACCCGACAGAATCAGCGCGTTCGCGTTGGCCAGTGCAAAGACGAATCCGGCGCAGACGGCCTGCACGTCAAAGGCAAAGCCCTGCTTCATGCCGATCTTGGCCTGAACCATGGTCGCCGCCGAGGGAAAGGTCAGATCGGGGGTCGAGGTGGCCAGTACTATGGCATCCAGATCGTCGGCGCTCAGACCCGCATCGTTCAGCGCCGCCGCCGCCGCTTTGGTGGCAAGATCCGAGGTGGTTTCGCCATCGGCGGCGAAATGCCGCCGCTCGATCCCGCTGCGCGACCTGATCCATTCATCGCTGGTATCGACGAGGGCTTCGAATTCGGCATTCGCAACCACACGCGCGGGCAGGTAGTGCCCCACACCGCTAACTACGGCACGGATCGTCATTCTCAGTTCCCGTTTTTCAATCCAAGTTCCGGGGCATCCTGCCCCGCCAATGCGGCCGAGGCAACCCGCGCCGCAAGCCGTTCCTGAAAACCCGACCGCGCCAGCGCATAGGCAAGTTGTATGGCCGCGCAGACACCGGTCGCATCCGCCGAGCCGTGCGACTTGACCACCGTGCCGTTCAGCCCAAGAAACACCCCGCCATTTTGCCGGCGCGGATCGATGCGTTGCCTCAGGCGTCGCAGCGAACCCATTGCCAGCAGGGCACCAAAACGCGACAAAAGGGTGGCGTTGAAGGCTTCCTTGAGAAAATCGCCGATGAGCTTCGCGGTGCCTTCTCCGGTTTTCAATGCGATATTGCCGGTAAAGCCGTCGGTGACAAGCACATCGACACGGGACGATGGCAGATCGCCACCCTCGACAAAACCGATATAGTCGAAATTGCCGGTTTCCGTCGCCGCCGCGATCATGTCCTGCGCGGCCTTGAGTTCGGCGCCGCCCTTGTTTTCCTCGGTGCCGACGTTCAGCAGGCCGATTCTGGGGCGTTTGATGCCCAGGCCGTTGCGCGCGTATGAGGCCCCCATCAGCGCGAATTGAAAGAGATCGGGCGCATCGGCCTTCACATCGGCCCCGACATCCAGCATCAGGTTGAACCCGCCGGGGTTGCGCGACGGCCAGAGGCAGGCGATCGCCGGGCGGTTGATGCCCGGCAGTTTGCGCAGGCGGACCATCGACACCGCCATCAGGGCGCCGGTGTTGCCGCAGCTGACTGCGACGGATGCCTCGTTGTTGCGCACCGATTCAATCGTCGACCACATCGAGGTATTCTGACCGCTGCGCATCACATGCGACGGCTTGTCATCCATCGTGACGACGCCATCGGCGTGGCGGATCGTGCAGCGCGCGGCCAGCGCCGGGCGCTTGGCCAACATTCTTGTCAGATCGTCTTGCGGCCCGTGAATGACGAAGCTTGCGTCACTGTTGGCGGCCGCGAATTGCGCCAGACCGGCAACGACGGCGGCAGGCCCCCGGTCGCCGCCCATGGCGTCAAGTGAAATGACGACAGCCCCCGCAGGCCCGGTCCTGAGGCCGTCAGGCTGCGGATCGGGCGCTGATGTCATTGTGCTGACCTAACAGGACACAGCGTTACGCCGCGTCGTCGTCCAGATCGAGTTCGGCCGCCTTCGCGACGACTTCGCGGTCGCCATAGTGGCCGCAGGCGCCGCAAACGTGGTGCGGGCGCTTCAGTTCACCGCAATTGGGGCATTCGTTCGGATTTGCGGCGGTCAGCGCATCGTGCGCGCGGCGCATGTTGCGGCGCGACCGCGTGGTTCTGTTCTGAGGGACAGCCATGTTTCAACCTCGGGTTAAAGAGGGCCTGTGCCCTGGATTTCGTCCGAATTCGTCACTGGTCGCACTGCGGCCACCGGGTGCGAACCCAATGTTCAAGCGAGGCCGGGAACATACTGCGTTTTGTTGCGGGCGCAAGTGTTTTCTGGGGGGCGGTTCAGGGCTATCGCATTTGACCGATGACGGAGCGGGCGAATGCGTGGCACCATCCGGATCGCCTTCGTTTTCGGCAGATCGGAAGTTTCGGTCTTGCGGTTCGCAGGAGGTTGATAAGGGTGGGGCACCGTAGATTGGCGCGGCTCTCGGGGCCCTTGCTGCGTCGCACACCCGATTGTCGCCCTAGCCATGCCCGAGGCCGCGCCGGGCCCGGCACGCGCAACCGATGCGCCAATCGCCCGGTCAACCGGGATCAATGAAACCTAACTGGGATCAATGAAATCAACGCCGGCCATCGCCTTGATCTCGGCGACGTCGGCCTCGTAGGTGGCGGTGACGGCAGCGACCAGATCGTCGGTCCATCCCGGCAGGGGGATTTCCATCTCGATCTCGTCCGTGAGGGCGAATTTGTCCAGGAACGCCGCGACATTGCGCCGCCGCTGGCTTCTCGAGCGGGGCGGATGGCTTTGCATGAAGGCCTGCAACCGGCTCAGGCCGGCTTCCGACATGATCGCCGCCAGAAGATCGTAATCGCCTTCCATCTCGCTCTCATGGCCAAGGCCGGCAAGGTTGCGCAGCAGTTCCGGCCAGATAAGCGGCGTGTCTTCATTGCACCACACGGTCAGATCGATCCCCGGCAGGGCGGCCAGAATGCGCCGGATGACCGGCACCCAGCGCAGATCCATCGGGTTGGTGTCGCCCATCACGCTTTGATAGCTTGCATCGGGGATGCGCGCGATCAGCGCCGGGATCAGCGTCGCCGGGTTGCGCAACGCCAGATGGAATTCTGTCTCGGCATCGGGAAAGAGGTTGGACAGAGCGACGACCCGTTGAGGCGCGCCGCGGTAAAGCCCGTGTTCCGAAATGGCGCCGCGGGGATATCCGATCAGGAAATCGTGGCTGAAGATCAGACGCTTGGCTTCGTCTTCCTCCATCACCGCGTCAAGAATGATCTTCTGGGTTTCGGCCTCGGCGGGGCCATCCTTCAAGGTCTGCGCCATTTTCGGAAGGATTTGCCGGTAAAGCCGCGGCGGCGGAATGACGATGCCCTGCGGGTTCAGAATGCCGCGGTTCTTCAACAGGCTGCGCACCAGCCGGTCTTCGTCGGTGCAATGGGCCCCGAGATGGTAAACGATCTGCATGGCTTGCCTTGTCCCTGCCTGTAAAATGCCGCCCGATCCCGTTGAACCTATACGGCCTTTCTGGACAGGAAAACCGCTTTCCTGTAACGGCGGGCCATGATGACCGGTCACGACGCCCCTGATGCAGGCTCTTGGTTGCTGCGGCGACGGTATTGGGGGCTGGGCGGCCTGTGGTCCTGGGGGGCCGCGACGATCGCGGCACTGATTGTCATTCCGATCCTGTCGGTTCTGGTGCTGGCCTTCAATCCGACGGAAAACATCTGGCCGCATCTTCTGGCCACGACCTTGCCGCGCTATCTCGCCAATACCGCGATTCTGACGATCGGCACCGCGTTTCTGGCGGCATCCATGGGGGCAGGGGCGGCGTGGCTGATCACCATGTACCGGTTTCCGGGGGCCTGGCTGCTGGAATGGCTGCTGTTCCTGCCTCTGGCCATCCCCGCCTATGTCGGGGCCTATGCGCTGGTCGATTTTCTGGATTATTCAGGGCCGGTTCAGGGGGCATTGCGCGAAGCGATGGGCTGGAGCTCGGCACGCGATTACTGGTTCTTTCCGGTCCGTTCGCGCGCCGCCGCCATCGCGGTCCTGGCGGCGGCGCTCTACCCCTATGTCTACATGCTGGCGCGTGCCGCCTACCGCGAACAATCGGCCGGATGCTATGAGGTGGCGCGCGCCCTGGGGGCGGGGCCGCTTGCGCGTTTCTGGCGCGTCGGATTGCCCCTGGCGCGCCCTGCGATCGCCGCAGGGGCGGCGATCGTGATGATGGAAACGGTCAGCGATTTCGGCGTCGTCGATTATATCGGCGTGCAGACCCTGACGACGGGGATCTTCACGGTCTGGCTGGAGATGGGCAATCCCGGTGGCGCGGCGCAGATCGCCTGCGTGATCCTGGGGATTGTCCTTATCCTGGTGGTGCTGGAAAAAACTGCGCGGCGCAATTCACGCTATTATCAATCGGCACGGCAATCGCGCCCGGTGGTCAGGATATCGCTGCGCGGGGCGCGGGCGTGGCTTGCCACCGTCTTGTGCGCCATTCCGGTGGGGATCGGGTTTTTCCTGCCGGTGACGGTGATCGCGCTCCATGCGGTTGATTCGCCCTCGGCCTGGATCAGCGCCGGATTGGCGCGCGCCCTGCTCAACACGCTGTTCGTGGGGGGGGCCGCGGCGGCGCTGACGGTGACCGGGGCGCTTTTCATGATTTACGGGGTGCGCCTGTCGGGGCGCCGGTTGCCGCGCCTGTTGCTGCCGGTCACGACCCTTGGTTACGCCGCCCCCGGCGCGGTTCTGGCGGTGGGTATTCTCATCCCCGTCGCAGCCCTTGATCACCGCATCGCCGACGCCTGGCTGGCGCTGACCGGGCATGACCCGGGATTGTTGCTGACCGGCACGGCGGCAGCGATCGTGCTGGCCTATGTCGTGCGGTTCTTTGCCGTGGCCCAGGGGGCGACCGATACCGCCTTTGGGCGGGTATCGCCGGCCCTTCCCCTGGCGGCGCGGTCACTGGGCCGCACCCCCGGCAAGACGCTGCGCGAGATCTATCTGCCGCTGATGCGCAGCTCGGTCGGCACCGCGCTGCTGCTGGTCTTTGTCGATTGCGTCAAGGAATTGCCCGCAACGCTGCTGCTGCGGCCGTTCAACTATGATACGCTGGCCACGCGCGTCTATGAAAAGGCCAGCCTCGAAAACCTGGCCGAGGCCGCGCCGGCGGCTTTGGTCGTCATCGCCGTGGGGCTTGTGGCGGTGGCGTTGCTGGCGCGGGCTAATTTGCGGCGGCCCGAGCATTGAAGATGAATGCCGGGATCTTGCCGGGCATCACCTGCGCCATTGCCCGGAGACGGGAATTTGTGGCCATGCAAGGCGGCGCGCGCGTCGCTTCTGAATGCACCGGTTGCCCAGACGCGTCGGCCCTGGACAAGATCTGCGCAAAGGCGCCACAAGGAAGATCAACTTCATCAGATATCTTGTTGATCATAAGTCAAAAATATATTGAACCTGGCCTTGCCCGCCGGTGCCGCGACGGCGGATTCCCGTGCAGGACAATGCGTTTCGACCTTATGTTGAAGCATCAGGCAACGGCGGTCCCATCGCGCGCCGCGCCTTGCGGGGTGCGGCGGGCTCAGCCGCTTTGGCCGGGGCGCAGCCCGAGGCCGGCTTTCATCAGGGTCTTTCGCACCGGCGTGACGGCGTAAAGGCATTTCAGTGTCCGGGCGCGCAGATCGCGCAAGACAGGGGCCCCGGCCATCGACGCGCGGTTGAGCAGATCTATGCCGGTGACGCGCGCCTTGATCTCGGGCCAGCGGCGGCGGTGGTAGGCGGCGAGCATGGTGCGATCGCCCAGACTTGCGGGCGCGGCGCGGGCGAGGCCGAGCAGGCATCCGATATCGCCCAGCGACATGTTCAACCCCTGTGCCCCGATGGGCGGAACCACATGGGCGGCCTCGGCGATCAACGCGCTGCGCTGGCCTTCGAGCCGCGCGGCAATCTGGCTGATGATCGGCCAGACAGAGCGGCGGGTGACAAGCGTAAGCGGCCCGTAAAGCCCCGCGGAACGGGCCAGCATTTCGGCCTCGAACTCAGCTATGGGCAGGGCGGCAAGACGGGCGGCCTCGGGGCCGCGTTCCATCCAGACCACCGCGGAAGAAGGCAGGCCGTCGCGATCCGGCAGGGGCACCAGAGTGAACGGCCCGCCCGACCGGTGCACCTCGGTCGAAACATTGCCATGCGCGACCGGGTGGGTGACCGCGAAGGCCAGCGCCTTTTGCCCGTAACGCATCGTCCGTACCGGGATTTCGAGCGCATCGCGCACCGGGCTGTTGCGGCCGTCGGCGGCGATCAGCAGGCGGGCGGAAACGGCCGCGCCATTCGTCAGGGTCACGATGGCTTCGCCGTCGCGGGTCAGCACCCGGGCGGTGCCGGTGCCGGTGCGGTGGCTCACATTGGCCAGATCGGCCAGACGCGCGGTCAATTCACGGCGCAAGAGCCAGTTGGGGAAATTCCAGCCGAAAGGGTCCGCGGAAATCTCGGCGGCATCGAAATCATTGATGTGGCGCGGTTCGGGCCTTTCGCCGCCGGCATCGACGATACGCATGATCTGAAGGGCGGCGGCATGGGGGGCGAGCCGCTCCCAAAGGCCGGCATCCTGCAAGAGCCGCCGCGCCGGCTGCAAGAACGCGGTGGTGCGCAGGTCGGCGCCGTCGGCGGCAGGGTCGGTGACGGGCTGTGCCGGATCGACGCAAATCACCGAAAAGCCCGCCGCTCCGAAAGCCGCCGCCGCCGTCAATCCGGCAACGCCGCCGCCAGAGATCAGAATGTCGGTGGTTTCTTGCCGGGCCATGACGGCCTTCCTTTCGCTCATGTATCCCTGCCGTCGCTCCGGGTTACCGGCTCACCGGCTCAACGCAACCAGAAACCCGGTCAGATCGTCCGTATGGTGGTGAATGTGTTCGCTCTGTTCGGCAAGGGGCGCCACATGTACCGTGCGCATCCCCATGGCGTGGGGGGCGGCCAGGTTGCGCGCATCGTCCTCGAACATCGCGGCCGCAGTCGGCCTGATTCCGTCACGCGCAAAGATCGTGTCGAAGGCGGTGCGCTCGGGCTTGGGCCGGAATCCCGCGTGTTCGACACCGTAGACCGCATCGAAAATGCCGCCAAGCCCGCGCGCGGCCAGCACCCGTTCGGCATAGGGCGCGCAGCCGTTGGTATAGACGATGCGGCGCCCGGGCAGCGCCGTGATGGCCGCGCGCAGGCCGGGGTCGGGGGCGAGATGGTCGAGCGAGATGTCATGGACCTTGGTCAGATAGGGTTCGGGCGCCACGCCGTGCTCGTGCATCAGCCCGGCCAGCGTGGTGCCGTAGCGCCGCCAGTAGTGGTCGCGCAGGTGATTGGCCTCGAGTCGTGTCACGGCCAGGGTTTGCATGACGAAATCGGTCATCCTGACCTCGATCTGGTCGAACAACCGCGCGGAAGGCGGGTAAAGCGTGTTGTCAAGGTCAAAGACCCAGGACGTGATATGTGAGAAATGGGCGGCGTGCATGGCGGCAATCTAGGCGCCGGCGGCGCCCGCCGCAATGGCTCTATCGCCGCGAAGCTTGCGTTGCCGGCGCGCGCCCGTTTAGGGTTCGCCCCGGTGAGGCCGGAGGCTGGGAAACGATGCAGAAAGACGCCTATACGCTGATACTCGAAGCGATCGACGGCGGGGTTTACCGGCCCGGTGACCGGCTGGTCGAGGCGGAACTGGCCGAAAGGCTGGGGGTATCGCGCACGCCCGTGCGCGAGGCGTTGCAGCGGCTTGAGACCCAGTCGATGCTGACGCGCGACGGTCGCTCGCTCATCGTGGCCTCGCTCGACCACAATCAGCTGGCCGAACTTTACGTCGTGCGGGCCGAACTGGAAGGGCTCGCGGCGCGGCTGGCCGCCAAACATGCCTCTCCGGAGGAGGTGAAGGTTCTGGCCGACATGGCCGAGCAGGACCGCAGCCATCTGAACGACCCGGCCGCCCTCAGCCGCGCCAACCGGCGGTTTCACCGGCAGATTCACCTGGCCTCGCATAACCGCTATCTGGTCCAGCAACTCGAACTCGTGCATCGCTCGATGGCGCTTCTGGCGACCACTTCGCTGGCCGCCGAAGGGCGCGGGCCGGTGGCGCTGGCCGAGCATCTGGCCATCGTCAAGGCGATTGCGGCGGGCGATGCGGCAGGGGCGCAGCAGGCGTTGCGCTCACATATCTCCAAGGCCTTCGAGACACGGCTGAAGCTCGATGCGGGGGCGTCGTGACACATCGGCGATGGTCGAGCCGAGCGGGCGCGGCGCTGCCGGTAGGATACCCAGCGCCGGGGGCGACAAGCGGCGCGGCAGGGCGGCGCCGGCCTTCGGAACCCGTACCGGATTGACAAGGATCAGGGCAGGTGGCGCCGCGGCCTCGGGCCGGCAGGTTTCGATGACGCCGTGCACGGTCTTGTCCCAATAAAAAGGTTTGACCACCCATTCATAGGCCGCCTTGTAGGCCGCCAGCGTCGCCAGCGGAAAATAGACCAGAAGGCTCGGCACCCATTTCACCAGGTGCCGGTGGCCTGGCCCGCGCACCGCCCAGGCGCCGATGGTGATGTTGATCGTCTCCATCGCCACGAAGGCGCCGGCCAGTGCGAACACCGCGCCTGGCGCGACCTGGGCCGCCAGCGGATGCGGCAGACCGAACAGCAACAGCCAGAAAGACCACAGAACCGGCGCGAGAAGGAATTGCGACAGGGTGCCGATGAAAAACACCTGGATGCCGATGAACTGCCGCGCCCCCAGTTCGCGCCAGAGCCGGGCGGGGTCGCGCATGTGGGTCGCCCAGGTCATGGCGAAACCCTTGAGCCAGCGCGACCGCTGCTTGATCCAGGGCAGGGGCCGGCAATTAGGCTCTTCCTCGGTAACCGTGTCGATCATCTCGGTCCGGTAGCCCGCCCGCGCCAGCCTGACCCCCAGATCCGCGTCTTCGGTGACGTTATGCGCATCCCAGCGCCCGAGTTGTTCCAGCGCCTCGCGGCGCAGGAAAAGCGTCGTCCCCCCCAGGGGCAGGACCAGACCCAGCCGCGACAGGCCAGGCAGAATGACCCGGAAAAGCGCGGCATATTCGATGGTGAAGCAGCGCGACAACCAGTTATGGCGGGCATTGTAATAATCGAGAATCCCTTGCAGACAAGCGACTTCCGGGCCGGAGTTGTGAAACTGGCGCACCACCTTGTGTATCTGGTCGCTGGCCGGGATGTCTTCGGCATCCCAGACGCCGATGATCGCGCCGCGGGCGAAGTCGAGCGCGTAGTTGAGCGCGCGCGGTTTCGTCCTGATCGGGCCCTCGGGCACCGTGATCACCCGCATCCAGCGGGGCAGGCGGGCGCGGGCCAGCGCGTCTCTGGTCTGATGATCGGATTGTTCGGTGATCAGCAGCACATCGAACAGCTCCCTGGGATAGCTGATCTTGCCGAGCCGTTCGACCAGGCGATGAGCGATGTCGGTTTCCCGAAACAGGGGAACAAGAACCGACACCACCGGCAACCGGGCAGGCAGCGCCATGCCCGGATGCGCCGGTTTGTCGCAAACTCGCAAAAGGCTTAGAAATGCGATGAATTTCAATCCGGTGAACAGCATAAGTGATGTCACCGCAAAGGCGGAAATCGCCGCAAGGGCCGACAACGGCCAAAGCAGCAGGCCAAGTGCGATACATGCAGGCACAGCATAGGCGGCCGCAACCGGACCGCGCGCACCTTGCCGGCGGCAGCTCTGATCCGCCGCGACACGCGTTTGCGCAAGATCCGCCAGCCGGTTGCTGCGCGCCGCGACCAGCGCGGCACGGATGGCGTCTTCCGAGGCGAGGGCCATCGCCACGGGGCCGAAATCCGCGGGAAGGCGGGCGCAAAGCTCGGCGAACCTTTCGGGGCGCGCGGTGGCAATGACCGTCGCCCCGCCGAGCCGCCGCCACGGCAACACCGATTCGCGCAGGCAGAATTCGACGCCAAGCCGGTCGATCAGGCGTGCGTCGGGTGGCTTGGCCGCCGGATCAACCGCTTCGGCCGACCATTGCCGCGACAGCGCCGCCATGAGATCGGCGCTGCTGACCCAGCCATGGGTCAGCAGGATGTCGCCAAGCGTCACCTCTTCGCGGTCACACAAGGCCATGGCCTTGAGCAGATTGCCCGGCTCCACCGCCCGCATATCGCGCAATATCTGTTCCAGCGGCGGTTGGGCCGGATGCCGGTGCGCGCGATTCGTGCCCTTTGCCGGCTTGCGCAAGATCTGCACCGTCATTTCACGAGGGGGCGCGGATAACGGACGGGACAAGGCGACATTCGGCGACATGGGCAACTCACCACAGCTTTCACACCGAGGTCAATCGAACAGCGTTAACAAGCGGTTAAGGAAACCGGCTGTTGCGACGAATTTGCGAAAAATTTACCGCCTGCGCGCCCGCATCAACCTTTTCCGGCGTGCCGGCGGGCGCGCATCGCATCGACGAAGCGGGTAAACAGATAAAAGCTGTCTTGCGGGCCGGGGCTTGCCTCGGGGTGATGCTGGACGGAAAACACCGGCTTGTCTGCCAGCCGGATACCGCAGTTGGACCCGTCGAAAAGGCTGACATGGGTTTCGATCACCCCTTCGGGCAGGGTCTGTGCATCGACGGCAAATCCATGGTTCATCGAGGTGATCGCGACCTTGCCGGTATCGACGTCCTTGACCGGGTGATTGGCCCCGTGATGGCCGTGGTTCATCTTGACGGTCCTGGCCCCGAGCGCCAGCGCCAGCATCTGATGGCCAAGGCAGATGCCAAAGATCGGAATGTCGCGCGCCAGAATTTCCTTGATCACCGGCACCGCATGGGCACCGGTCGCCGCGGGATCGCCTGGGCCGTTGGACAGGAACACACCTTCGGGATCTTGCGCCAGCACATCATCGGCGCTGGCGGTGGCCGGCATCACCGTGACGTCGCAGCCGGCCGAAGCGAGGCAGCGCAGGATGTTGCGCTTGGCGCCATAATCGATCGCCACCACACGGAAACCCTCGCCCTGGCGTTTGCCAAAACCATCCGGCCAGGCCCAGCGTGTTTCATCCCAGCGATAACTCTGCGTGCAACTGACCTGCGTTGCCAGGTCGAGCCCCACCAACCCCGTCCAGGCGCGGGCCCTGGCGACCAGATCCGCCACATCGAAATGACCGTGCGGATCATGGCAGAGGGTGACGTTCGGCGCGCCCTGCCGGCGGATCGCGCGAGTCAGCCGCCGTGTGTCCAGCCCGCCCATGCCGATGCGGCCCTTCCGTTCCAGCCAGGTGCTCAGATCGCCCGCCGCACGCCAGTTCGACGGCGCGGTCGGATCCCATTTCACCACCATTCCCGCCGCGACGGGGTCGGCCGATTCATCGTCCTGCGCAGTAACGCCGGTATTGCCGATATGGGGGAAGGTGAAGGTGACAATCTGACGGGCATAGGACGGATCGGTCATGATTTCCTGATAACCCGTCATGGCGGTGTTGAAGCACAGTTCCGCGACCGCCGTGCCGGCCGCGCCGAAACCATGACCGTAAAACACCGTGCCATCCGCCAGCGCGAGGCAAGCGGTGGGTCGTGTTGCCAAAGCTGTGCCGGCATCGGACGAAACCCTGGGGCTGGTGGACATGCTGCGGCTCCCCGGCGATCAGATCGTGGGGAACCTAAAGGCGGGGCAGGAAAGGGTCAAGGGCCAAGCGTGATTTGGCTTATCTAATCAAATCAGGGCGTTAGAAAGTATATCATCTGTTGTACCCGGCCTTTCTTGCGGATAAAGTGGGCGCTTCGGAACCTCATGGGGATGGGAGACCCGATGGAAATGCGAGACCGGATTGCCGCAGCGCTCAAGGATGCGATGAAATCCAGGGATGCGGATCGGCTGTCGACGCTGCGACTGATCAATGCCGCGATCAAGGATCGTGACATCGCCTTGCGTGGCGAAGGTGGCGATGCCACTGTCGGCGATGCCGAGGTGCTGACGATCCTTGGCCGGATGGTCAAGCAGCGCCAGGAAAGCGCGCGCGCCTATGAAGAAGGCGGCAGGCTCGAGCTGGCCGAAAGGGAACTGGCCGAGGTCAAGGTGATCGAGGAATATCTGCCACGTCAGCTGTCGGCCGATGAGGTCGATGCCGCCATTGCCGAAGCCATTGCCGAAATCGGCGCCGCTTCGATCCGTGACATGGGCAAGGTGATGGGTGCGCTCAAGGCCAGATACACGGGGCAGATGGATTTTTCTGCCGTCGGACCAATGGTGAAGAACCGGCTGGGTTAAGGCGCGCCATCGGGCCGAAACGGGCCGTTGACGCCGCGCTTCGGCGCGGATAGCTCAGGCGCCATGGCCCGCGCACCGCTATTGCAGCTTTCCGGCATTTCGCTGACCTTCGGCGGCAACCCCGTATTGGACGGGCTGGACCTGACCATTCAACCGGGCGACAGGGTGGCGCTGGTCGGGCGCAACGGGTCGGGCAAATCGACGCTGATGAAAGTGATGGCGGGGCTGGTGGAACCCGATCAGGGGACACGCGCGGCGCCACCTGGCGTGGTCGTCGGCTATATGGAGCAGGAACCGGACCTGTCGCCATTCGCCACGCTGGGTGCGTTTGCGGCCTCGGGCCTTCCCGAGGGCGAGGATTACCGTGTCGCCGTCGTGGCCGAGGGGCTGAAATTCGACCCCCAAACCGCGGTCGTAGCGGCATCGGGGGGTGAACGTCGGCGTGCAGCCCTGGCCAAATTGCTGGCCGAATCGCCCGAGTTGATGCTGCTGGATGAACCGACCAACCATCTCGATATCGAGGCGACGCTATGGCTTGAGAATACCCTGCGCACGACCCGCACGGCCTATGTATTGATTTCGCATGACCGGGCTTTCCTGCGTGCCCTGACCAAAGCGACGCTGTGGCTCGACCGGGGCGCGCTGCGCCGCCAGGAAAAGGGGTTCGAGGCTTTCGAGGACTGGCGCGAGACCGTTTGGGCCGCCGAGGATGAGGCGCGCCACAAGCTTGACCGCAAGATCAGGAGCGAGGCGAAATGGGCGGTCGAAGGGATTTCCGCCCGGCGCACCCGCAATCAGGGGCGGCTGCGGGCGTTGCAGGCGCTCAGGGCGGAGCGCGCGGCATTGATCCGGCGGCAGGGTACGGCGGACATGGGGCTTGACAGCGGCTCGGCATCCGGGCGTCTCGTGATAGAAGCCAACGGTATTTCAAAGACTTACGATGAAAAGGTGATCCTGAAGGATTTTGACTTGAAGATCCTGCGCGGTGATCGTGTGGCTTTTGTCGGGCCAAACGGCGTGGGCAAGACCACGGTGCTGAAGATGCTGACCAAAGAGATAGCGCCCGATGCAGGCCATGTGCGCCACGGCACCAATCTGGAGATCGCGGTGTTCGATCAGGCGCGCGCCGCGCTCGATTTTTCGATGACGTTGTGGGACGGTCTGGTAAACGACCCCGACATGGCCGTATCGGGGCGCGCCGATCAGGTGATGGTGCGCGGCAGCCCCAAACATGTGGTGGCCTATCTGAAGGATTTTCTGTTTGACGAGGCGCAGGCACGGGCGCCGATCGGGTCGCTTTCGGGCGGAGAGAGGGCGCGGCTGCTTCTGGCGCGGATCATGGCCAGACCGTCCAATCTCCTGATTCTCGATGAGCCGACCAATGATCTTGATGTCGAAACGCTCGATCTGTTGCAGGATTTGCTGGGCGATTATGACGGCACGGTTTTGCTGGTCAGCCATGATCGGGATTTCATCGACAGGGTGGCGACAACGACCATCGCGATGGAGGGCGACGGGCGCGCGACGGTCTATGCCGGGGGCTGGAGCGATTATCAGGCCCAACGGCAGGCGTTGCCAATGAAACCCGCCGCAGCAAAACCGGCGCCGCCGCGCACTGGCGCCAAGGAAAACATCAGGAAAGCATCGCAAACGCTTACGTTTACAGAAAAACACCGGCTAAACGAATTGCCGGACGAAATCGAGAACCTCGAAGCGGAAATCGGCAAGCTTGCGGATGCTCTGTCCGACCCCGATCTATTTGCCCGGTCCCCCGACAGCTTCCGGCGTACCTCGGAAGCCCTGGCCAGGCGTCAGGCGCAACTGACGGCGGCCGAAGAGGAATGGCTGCGGCTGGAAGAGAAGGCGGCCGACGGCTAAGCCGTCTGAAGAAACGCGTCATCCGTCAAGCATGATCAAATGCCCGAAAGCGCCGAATGCGCGGCTGGGTTCCGGCCCTGCAGGGATTTGCCGCGGCGCTATGGCTGGTCCCCCCATGCGAAAGGCCGCCCTTGCGGACGGCCGATCTGCGGCGGCGATCTGCCCGAGCCGGGCCTTTTGGGGTGACATGCCGCCGCCGAAGGGGGCCGCGCTCAGCTGGCGGGCAAAAGCACGGTGTCGATGACATGGATGACGCCATTCGACTGTGCCACATCGGCGATCGTCACGGTTGCCGTGCGGCCGCGCTCGTCGGTCAACTCGATCCGGTCGCCATCCATTTTCGCCTGAAGCGTACAACCCCCGACGGTCGGAACCGCATGGCTGCCGCCATCATCGGCGATCATGCCCCTGATGGCGTCCGACATCGCGTCGGCGGCGACGACATGGCAGGTCAGAACCTTGACCAGCATATCCTTGTTTTCGGGCTTGAGAAGGTTTTCAACGGTACCCTTGGCAAGTTTCCCGAAAGCCTCGTTGGTGGGCGCAAAAACCGTAAACGGCCCCTTTCCCGACAACGTCTCGACAAGGCCCGCGGCCTTGACGGCGGCGACCAGCGTGGTGTGATCGGCGGAATTGGCGGCGTTCTCGACGATGTTTTTCGTGTCATACATCGCGGCACCGCCGACCATCGGGTTGGCGGCCAGAACCGGGGACGCCGCGAACGCAAGGGCGGCGGTGAGGATGCGGGCGGATAGTGTCATGATCTTCTCCGTTGGTTTGGTCAGAAGGGGCCTGTCCCCCTCTTTCGTGACCAAAGCTACGGAGCGGTTGCGCGAAAAGTTGCGGGCAGGATAAAAATTATTTTCCGATAACGGCGGCAACGAGGATCGGCCCGGTGGCGACCCCGCCGGGCGCGCCGCCGGCCGGTTCGAGCGTGACGGCCAATGTCGTGCCAGGCGGCAGGGCCGAGATTTCGGCAACCAGCGCCTGGTCGCGCAGCAGGCCCAGTGAAATCGCCGTCTGCCCTTCGGGGATGATCCACAGCTCGTAATCCTTGCCCGTCGCGGCGGCCGGGCCGGCGCTGCGGGTAACGGTCAGCCGCCCGCTGTCTCCGGCATAGGTCGCGGTCACGGTCAGGGGCTGGTTCTCGCCGGTCAGGGTTGCGACGATATCGCCCGGCGCGATCAGGACGGGCAGGTAGATGACCGCCAGAAAGATAGCCGCAGCCATCGCCAGCCCGCCGAAAAGAGCCGCCAGCCAGTTCCTGCGAATGCGCGTTGGGGCGGGAAAAAGCCGTGCTTCGAGCTTGCCCAGCACCGCCTTCGGAGGAGTGATTTCCTGATAGTCGTCATCGAGTGGCGCGAGTCTGGCCTGCCATTGCGCCACGATCTGCGCAAAGCCGGGGTCCGCGGCAATCAATGCCTCGGCGGCCTGCCGGTCGGCAAGCGGCAGCGTGCCGAGCACATATTCGGCCGCCAGCGCGTCGCGTTCAGGCAGATGATCGCCGGGCGTCGTCATGCGTCCAGACACTCCTTCAGCTTCAAAAGCCCCCGGCGCAACCAGGACCGCATGGTGTTCAGCGGAACCTCGTGGCGCGCTGCGAGGTCCTGGTAGGAATAGCCATCCAGATAAGCACCGCGAATGGCCGCCGACCTTGCCGGCTCGAGTTTATCGAAACAATCGGCCAGGCGCCGCGATTCGCCTTTGGCTACCAGTCTTTTTTCGACACCCGGCGCCGGATCGGCGACAAAGGCCAGGGCATCGTCGCCATCGGTCGGGGCGGGCCGGGCGCGCAGCCGGTCGATCGCGTGATTGCGCGCGATGGCAATCAACCATGTCATGCCGCGGGCACGGGCCGGGTCAAAGCCCTGCGCCTTCAGCCAGACACGGGTGAATACTTCCTGCAAGGCATCCTCGGCTTCGCTGCGGTCTTTGAGGATACGCAGGACGACGCCGAAAAGTTTCGCCGAAGTCGCCGCATAGAGCGAACGGAACGCGCCACGGTCATGTGCGGCCACCTGCGCCAGCAGGCCGGAGACGGGGTCGGCGGTCACCCGCGCCTGCGCCGGTGGCCGCCGGTACCGGTTTCGGCGTTATGGGTGTTGAAGCTGATATCGGGCAGGGAAATGACGGCGGCAAGCTCGGGGAAGGGGTCCGTGGCATGCGGGATCGCGTTGGCGGCAACGAAATGTTCCTGAAATCCCGGTGCGATGGCGGTTTCCACCTTGTGAATGCGTTTGACCACTTTTTCGATGCTTGCCCGAGAGGCGACATTGCACAGCGCAATTCGCGCGCCGGTTCCCGCAGCATTGCCTGCCGATGTCACCTTGTCCAGCCGGCAATCGGGGATCATGCCCAGCACCATAGCATGTTTGGGGCTGATATGGGCGCCAAAGGCCCCGGCGAGCACGACCCGGTCAACCTTGTCAATGCCGAGCTGGTCCATCAACAGCCGTGCGCCCGCGTAAAGCGCAGATTTGCCAAGCTGAATGGCGCGGACATCGCCCTGCGTCACGGTGATCAGCGGCCCGCCCGCTTCGGTGCCGTCGAAAAGCACATACGAATTGGTCCGCCCGGTGGGAATGCACCGCCTGGTTCCGGTCTGGGCGGCCGATCCGATCAGTCCGCTGGCATCCACCAGCCCGGCCATGCGCATCTCGGCGATGACTTCGATGATCCCCGACCCGCAAATGCCGGTCACGCCCGTCTGCGCCGTGGCGGCGGCAAAGGCCGGATCGTCCGACCAGAGATCGGACCCGATGACCCGAAAACGCGGTTCCTTCGTGACGGGATCTATTTCGACCCGCTCGATGGCGCCGGGGGCGGCGCGCTGGCCGGCCGAGATCTGTGCCCCCTCGAACGCCGGGCCGGTAGGCGAGGAGCAAGCCATCACGCGATCCTTGTTGCCGAGCAGCAATTCGGCATTGGTTCCGACATCGACGATCAGCACCATGTCTTCGGATTTGTCGGGTTGCTCGGAAAGGGCGACAGCGGCGCAATCGGCCCCGACATGACCGGCGATGCAGGGCAGGATGTAGATTTGCGCGTTGGGATTGATCGAGGTCAGTTCCAGATCGGCGGCCCCCAGCGACAGGCTGTCGGAGGTCGCCAGCGCGAAGGGCGCCTGCCCGAGCTCGACCGGGTCGATGCCCAGCAACAGATGATGCATGATCGGGTTGCATACGAAGACCGTCTCGACGATCAGCTTGGGATCCACCTCCGCTTCTATCGCAACGGCCTGGGCCACGCCGTTCAGCGCCGTGCGGATGGCGCTGGTCATCTCGACATCGCCGCCTTCGTTCATCATCACATAGCTCACCCGGCTCATCAGGTCTTCGCCAAAGCGGATCTGTGGGTTCATCAGCCCCGATGAGACGACGACAGACCCATCCGTAAGGTTGCACAGATGCGCCGCGATGGTGGTCGAGCCAAGGTCGATCGCCAGCCCGTAGAGCTGACCCTCGAAAAAGCCCGGCCACAGGTCGATGACCCGTGTGGTGCCGTGGTGGTCGCGGTGGATCGCGACGGTGATCTTCCATTCTCCCTTGCGCAGTACCGGCTGCAACCGGCGCAGCAGGCCGATATCGATGGTTGCATCGGCGATCTGCCATTGTTCGCGCAATGCCGCGACAACCCGCTGAAAATCGCCTGTCGGCTCATCCATGTCGGGTTCGGCGACTTCGATGTAGTAAAGCCGGGTGGCGGGATCCATGAGGATCTTGCGCGCCGTGGCCGATTTGCGGATGACCTGACGGTGTACCTGGCTTTCGGGCGGCACGTCTATGACCACATCGCCCTGGATTTTCGCCTGACAGCCAAGCCTGCGCCCGTCGATCAGGCCGCGAATGCGCTTGTAACGTGCCTCGACCGCATTCCATTCGCTCAGCGCTTCGTGCGATACGGTCACCCCGTGTTTGGGAAATTCGCCGTAGCCGGGCGTGATCTGGCACTTGGAACAGATGCCGCGGCCGCCGCAGACCGAATCGAGATCGACGCCAAGCTTTCGTGCCGCCGTCAGGACCGGCGTGCCCAGGGCAAACCGCCCGCGTTTGCCCGAAGGGGTGAAGATGACAAGGGCGTCGTCGGCCATGGGAAAGCTCCGGTCCTGTTCTTGCGCTGGCTTCTTTCTAGGCGATGGCGGCGGGCTGGCAAGGCCTGTCTGCGTCAGGTTTTGGTCATTCCCCGTCAAGGGCGTCAAATCAGACTAAAATAGTCGCCCTTTTGCCGTCCGGGCCTGCGGATTCGCTGCCACGGGCAGGGGCTTCGGCGCTGCTTGGGTGGACTGCCGCTTCGATGTGCTTGCATGGCTGGGATAAATCGCAGCGCGCCCCGACCCGGGTCAGACGGTGCCCGATAGGCGCTGACCACACACCGCGCCCGATGGCTGGGCGTATGACCGAACCCTTTGTGGGCCGTCTTGCCGTCGATCTGCGATGGCTCAATCCGCACTGTCGCCCAGATCGCGCCCCATATGGTGGATGGTGATCCCCGGTGGCGCCGGCGAATAGGGGGGAATCGGGCTGAATCCGTGCCGGGCGTAAAGTCGGCGGGCGGGGCCCATGAATTCGCCGGTATCCAGGATCAGCCGCCGGTACCCGCAGGCGCGCGCGCAATCGATGATGTCGTCTATGAGCCGCGAGCCCAGCCCGCCGCCGCGCACGTCGGGTGCCACGAAAAGGCGCTTGATTTCGCCCGTCACACCTTCATGAGGGCGCAGCGCGATACATCCCACCGCCGCGCCGTCCGGGGTTTTCGCCAGCCGCAAGGCGCCTTCG
The DNA here is from genome assembly GCA_020446815.1 of Paracoccaceae bacterium. Lineage (GTDB taxonomy): Bacteria > Pseudomonadota > Alphaproteobacteria > Rhodobacterales > Rhodobacteraceae > Albidovulum. Next base: position 123,830 of record JAGRDY010000012.1, on the reverse strand, counting down.
GGGCGCGCGTATTTCCCCGGCAGGGCGGCCAGTTCCGCTTCGATGTTCTGGAAAGTCAGGCTGATCCCGTGATCGGCCTCCAGCCATCTGGCATAGTCGCGCACCAGCGCGCGGATATGGCCGATTTCCGCCGGGGTGGTGGCCTCGGCGATGGTGATGGGCATCGCTGTCTTTGTCGTCACGGTTCGGTTCCGGGCGCTGGGGGCAATTCAGCTTCGCGCGGCCTCGGCCAGTTGCCTCATGTGTTCGAGCGGCGCATATCCGCGCAGCATCTGGTCGCCGAACACGAAGGTCGGGGTGCCGGAAATCTTCATCCGCTGGGCCAGAAGATGGTTTTCCTCGATCACCCGGGTGACTTCGGGGGCATCCATCGCGGCAATGATTGCCGCACCGTCCAGCCCGAGACTGGCGGCAAAGGCGGTCAGCGTCTCGGGCGTCACGTCGCCGCGAAAGCTTTCGTAAAACCCTGCGTTGATCTTGGCGTAGGCCGCCGGTCCCACGGTTTGCAGCGCCGCGATGGCAAAGCGCGAGGCCAGCACCGACTGATCGCCCAGAATGGGGAATTCCTTGACCACATAGCGGATATTGCCGTCGGTTTCGACCAGTGCCTCGACCTCGGCATGGGCTTTTTTGCAATAGCCGCAGCGGTAGTCGAGGAATTCGACCACGTTCAGGTCGCCGTCCGGGTTGCCGCCTACATAGCTGTAGCCATCTTCGAAGAGATCGGCGGCATTGGCCTTGACCAGCGCCAGATCGCCCTGAGCCGCGGCTTCGGCCTGGCGGCCCTGCAAGACGTCGATGGCTTCGGTCAGCACCTCGGGGTTGTCCAGAAGATAGGCGCGCACTTCGGCGCGAAATGCCTCGCGTTCGGCGATGCTCATCGAGGCGATGTCAAAGCCAAAGGCGGGTGTCGCAAGGCAGGCGATCAGTGCAAGCGGAATGAGTTTCATGCGGTTTCCCTGTTTGGCGCCCGTGCTGCTGCCGCGGGGCCGGTGGTCGATGGCTGCGGACCATCGCAGATTATCCCGGCGCCGCAAGGCCGCATTTGCCCCGATGGCTGGCAGGCATTGACCTTGCGCGCGCGGATTGGGATGAACGAAGCCGGTTTCGCCCGCAAGGATAGGGATAGATAGATGCGCACATCAAGACGCGGAAGGGTCGATCCCTTTATTGTGATGGACGTGATGGAGGCGGCCCGCAGCGCCGAGGCCGCCGGGCGCCGGATCATTCATATGGAAGTGGGCCAACCATCGACCCCGGCCCCGGCGCGGGCGCGCGCGGCGCTGGCCGGTACGATGGAGCGCAGCGCACTGGGATACACGGTGGCGCTGGGCCTGCCGGAACTGCGCGCGGGAATCGCCGCGCTTTACCGGCGCTGGTACGGGGTCGATCTCGATCCGGCGCGGGTGGTGGTGACGTCGGGGTCATCGGCCGCCTTCCTGCTGGCCTTCACGGCGCTTTTCGATGCGGGCGACAGGGTGGCGCTGGGTTTGCCGGGTTATCCGTCCTACCGGCAGATATTGCGCGCGCTGTCGCTGACTCCGGTCGGCATTCCGACGCGCGCGGAAGACCGCTACCAGCCCCGCAGCGGCGACATTCCCGACGCTGTGGCGGGGTTGATCGTCGCCTCGCCGGCCAATCCGTCGGGCACGATGCTGAACCGCGATGCGCTGGCGGGTCTGATCGGGGCCGCGCAGGCCCGCGGCATCGCCCTGGTGTCGGACGAGATCTACCATGGGCTTCATTATGACGAACCTGCGGTATCGGCACTGGAAATTTCCGACGACGTTTATGTGATCAATTCGTTTTCCAAGTATTTTTCGATGACCGGCTGGCGGGTGGGCTGGATGGTCGTGCCCGCGGACCATATCCGCACCATCGAACGGCTGGCGCAAAACATGTTCATCTGCCCGCCCCATGCCAGCCAGATCGCGGCGCTTGCCGCGCTGGACTGTACCGACGAACTGGAAGCGAACCGTGCTGTCTACGCCGAAAACCGCAAGCTGATGCTGGAAGGGCTGCCGTCGGCCGGGTTCACCCGCATCGCCCCGCCCGACGGAGCCTTCTACATCTATGCGGATGTGTCGGATCTGACCGGCGATGCCCGTGCATTTGCCGCCGAAATTCTCGACAAGGCCGGGGTGGCGGTCACGCCGGGGCTTGATTTCGACCCTCAGCGCGGGGCAGGCACATTGCGGTTTTCCTATGCCGGATCGAGCGCCGACATGCGTGACGGGCTGGCGCGGCTTGCCTCTTTCATGGCGGCGCGGCGATAACGGTTTCGTTCGATCACGATCGGGCCTATGATGGCCGAAAACAGGCACCCGGAATGAAGTTTCCAGCAAGTTTGGCGGGCGTGCTGACGGCCCTGGCGCTTTGGGCCGGCCAGGCCGCCGGCGCCGATCTGGATAGCGCGGCGTCGCGGGTGGTTGACGCGGGCGAGGGGATTCGTCTTGAACTTGCGCTTTCCGCGCCGCTCGCCTACCGCGCCTTTCTGCTCGATGCGCCGCCGCGGCTGGTCGTCGATTTCTTCGGGGACGGTCCGGGGCGGGCGGATGTCGGCGGCGTGGACCGGTCCGGGCGGGTCGTCGCGCTGGGCTGGGGTCCGATCCGCGCGGGCTGGTCGCGGCTGGTGGCCCAGCTCGACGGACCCTACCGGCTGAGCAGTGCCGAAGAGCGGCCGGACGGGGCGGCCAGGCTTGTCATCCGGCTCGATCCGGCAACACCCGAGGATTTTGTCCGTCTGACCGCGAAGCACGCCGAAGAAAACGGCCCCGGGGCGATGCCGCAACCGGCGGCGGTGGCCAAGGCCAGGCGGCGCCAGACGGGTGATGCGCCGCTCATCGTGGTGCTCGATCCCGGCCATGGCGGCATCGACCCCGGTGCCGAGGCGGGCGGCGCGAGCGAGGCGGCGATCGTTCTTGCATTTGCCACCGAGCTGGCCGCGATGCTTCGCCGCGACGGCATGAGCGTCGTTCTGACGCGGCAGGCGGACGTCTTCGTGCCGCTTGAGGCGCGCATCAGCATTGCGCGCGCCGCCGGGGCGGATGTGTTCTTGTCGCTCCATGCCGATGCCCTGGCCGAAGGGGTTGCCCAGGGGGCAACCGTCTACACGCTTTCCGACAAGGCCAGCGACCGCGCCTCGGCCTTGCTCGCCCAGCGCCACGACCGGGCCGATTTGCTGGCCGGGGTCGATCTGGCGGGGCAGGACGATGTGCTGGCGGCGGTGATGATGGACATGAGCCGGACCGAAACCCAGCCGCGATCCGACCGGCTGGCGCGGACTCTGGCCGCGTCGATCAGCGCGGCCGGCATCAGGATGCTCCGCCATCCGATCCAGCAGGCGGGGTTTTCCGTGCTGAAATCGCCGGATATCCCGTCGGTCCTGTTGGAAGCCGGATTCCTGTCATCCAGATCCGATCGCGCCCGTCTGGAAGACCCCGAATGGCGCAAGTCCCTGCAAATGGCGATCGCGGCGGCCTTGCGCAAATGGGCGGTTGCCGATGCTGCCGAGGCGCGGTTGATCCGGCAGTGATCCGCATCCGCAGCAGCGGCGGCTGGCATTGGGGGGGGCGGCTGGGGGGCGGCTGGCATCCGCGCGCCGGCGGATCTGGCGGCAAGTTGTTTTGACCCGCTTCGCGCCAGCTTGTATAGAATGGCGCAGACGCGCAGGAGTGGTTCGTGATCCGGTTCATCTTGTCAAGTTTCGGTGGCCTTTTCAGTTGGCTCGTCACCGGCGCCTTTTTCGCGGCGCTTACGGTGGGCGCGGTTTTCTGGATGTATGGGCGCGACTTGCCAGACCATGAATCTCTGGCCCGATACGCGCCCAAGACGATCAGCCGGATCTATTCCGGCGAAGGCCAACTGATGGACGAATTCGCTACCGAAAGGCGGATATTCGTTCCCATCGAAGACATCCCGGCGTTGGTGAAGGAAGCCTTCATCTCGGCCGAGGACAAGAATTTCTATCTGCATCAGGGTTTTGACGCCCGTGGCATGGCCGGCGCGCTTTGGGATGCGATCCGAACCCGCGGCCAGACGCTGCGCGGGGCCTCGACCATCCCGCAGCAGGTCGCCAAGAATTTCCTGCTTGGCGGCGAACGCACCGCCGAACGCAAGATCAAGGAACTGATCCTTGCCAATCAGCTGGTCAACACCCTGCCGCGCGACAAGATACTCGAACTCTATCTCAACGAGATATATCTGGGCGTGAACTCGTATGGCGTCGCATCGGCCGCGCAGAGCTATTTCAACAAGACGCTTGACGAACTGTCACCGCAAGAGGCCGCCTACCTTGCGGCCTTGCCGAAAAAACCCTCCGATCTTCACCCGGTGGCCGACAAGCAAGACGCCATCGACCGGCGCAACTATGTTCTCGGCCAGATGCGGGAGAACGGCTATCTTGACCAAGCGGCTTATGAAAAGGCCAGGGCCGCGCCGCTCCTGTCCGTGCAGAACGGCGATTATCCGTCGTTCAGGTCGAACCTGCCGCCGCGTGACTATTTCACCGACGAGATCCGCCGCCAACTGTCCAAGAGTTTCGGCGAGGAAGAGTTTTTCGGTGGCGGCCTGACGATCCGCGCCACTGTTGATCCCGAGATGCAGAATCAGGCGGCGCAGTCGCTTCAGGCGGCGCTGGAGAAATTCGACCGCGGCAAGGGTATCTGGCGCGGCACCGGGATGACCATTCCGCAAGACCGGCTTGGCGCGCAGGAAAGCTGGCGCGCGGCGCTGGCGGGCGTCGATGTGCCGCGCGACATACCCGGCTGGCATGCCGCCGTGGTGCTGACCCTGTCCGAAAAGAACGCCCGTATCGGCATCGAGGGCGTCGATGAAGACGAAGACGGCCACTGGATCATGGCCGAGGATGTCACCTGGGCGCGCAAGAGACTGGATGAAGGCGGGCTGAGCAAGAAGGCCAAGGCCGCCGGTGACCTTCTGGGCATTGGCGATGTGGTGCTGGTCAAGGCACTGACCGCGAAGGATGGCAGCTTCAAACGCTGGAGCCTGCGCCAGGTGCCCGAGATCGAGGGCGGTTTCATGGCGATGGATGTCAATACCGGGCGGGTCATTGCCATGCAGGGCGGCTTTTCCTACCAAAGCTCGGTCTTCAACCGCGCCACCCAGGCCGAACGCCAGCCGGGATCGTCGTTCAAGCCCTTTGTCTATGCCGCGGCGCTGGACAGCGGCTACAGCCCCGCCACGATCATCGTCGACGCGCCGATCGAGGTGGACACCCCGCAAGGCATGTGGCGGCCCAAGAACGCATCGAACAAGTATTACGGGCCCACCCCGATGCGCACCGGGATCGAACAGTCGCGCAACCTGATGACGGTGCGCATCGCCCAGGAAATCGGCATGCAGACGGTGGCCGGCTATGCCGAACGTTTTGGTGTCTATGATCATCTGGCACCCTATCTGGCCAATGCGCTGGGGGCGCAGGAAACCACGCTGTTCAAGATGGTCGCGGCCTATGCGATGTTCGCCAATGGCGGCGAGCGGGTGGAACCGACACTGGTGGACAGGGTGCAGGACCGCTGGGGCCATACCGTGTACCGCCATGACCAGCGCCACTGTGACGATTGCCGCCTGGCCAGCCTCGATCCGGGGCAGGCGCCGCGCATCACCTCGGACCGCGAACGGGTGATGGATGCGATCACCGCCTATCAGCTTACCTCGATGCTGCAAGGCGTGGTGCAACGCGGGTCGGGGTCGGGTGTACGCCTGTCCGTGCCCACCGCCGGCAAGACCGGCACCACCAATGACGCCAAGGATGTGTGGTTCATCGGGTTTACCTCGAATATCGTGGCGGGCTGCTATCTGGGATACGATCAGCCGAGATCGCTTGGCGCGGGGGCCTATGGCGGTACGCTTTGCGTTCCGGTTTTTAATGCCTTCATGCAACAAGCGGTGAAGAAATACGGCGGCAGCCAGTTCAAGGTGCCGCCCGGCGGCCATTTCATCAAGATCAACCGTTTTACCGGCGAACGGTTGCCCGACGACATCAGCGGCGATTTCGTCCAACCCGAATATTTCCGTGATGGCGAAGACCCGCTGTTCGGCCTTGGCGCGCTGGTGGATGGCGGCTTTGCCATGGGCCAGAACCTGCCGCTATTCGCTTATGGCGAGTTTTACGACGGTGATGGGGATACCTCAGTGACCACCACGACCGGCGAAACCAAGGTCATCCCGAAACAAGCCGATTTCGGGACAGTGAGTTCCGGCGGCCTTTACTGACCGGCCGCAAGCGGTTTCGGGAAGCGTGTTCAGGGCAGGCCGCGCGCGGCGGTATTCGCAGGGCGAGACCGCCGGGCTCTCTTGTCGGGGCGGAATGGCTCGGCTATCACGCCAGCGTTGAACAGCAAGGAAGCCGACCATGCGCGCCGAGGTTGAAAACATTGTCGAGGCGGTCAGGAAATCGCTGAAGCTGCTGGGCCAGCGGATGGACCTGCAAACGGCGCCGCACCGGCTTGAGGAATTCAACGCGATGATCGAGGATGGTGATCTGTGGTCCGACCCGGCCAGGGCGCAGAAACTCATGCGCGACCGGCAGATGCTGGTCGAATCCCTTGAGACCTATCGGCGCATCGAGGCCGATCTGGGCGACAATGTCGAACTGATCGAAATGGGCGAGGCAGAGGGCGACGCCGAGATCGTCGGCGAGGCCGAAGCGAGCCTCAGGGCGTTGAGCGAGCTGGCGGCAGCCAAGGAACTGGAGGCGCTTCTCGATGGCGAGGCCGATGGCAATGACACCTTTCTGGAAATCAACGCCGGGGCAGGGGGCACCGAAAGCTGCGACTGGGCGTCGATGCTGGCGCGGATGTATGTACGCTGGGCCGAAAAGAAGGGCTACAAGGTCGAGCTGCAATCCATGAGCCCCGGCGAAGAGGCGGGGCTCAAATCGGTGGCCTACAAGATTTCCGGGCCCAACGCCTATGGCTGGCTGAAATCGGAAAGCGGGGTGCATCGGCTGGTGCGCATTTCGCCCTTCGATTCCGCCGCCAAGCGCCACACGTCGTTTTCCTCGGTCTGGGTCTATCCGGTGGTCGATGACAATATCGAGATCGACGTGGCCCCCAACGATATCCGCATCGATACCTACCGGTCGTCAGGCGCGGGCGGCCAGCACGTCAACACGACCGATTCGGCGGTGCGTATCACCCATATCCCGACCGGGATCGTGGTGACGAGTTCGGAAAAATCCCAGCATCAGAACCGCGACATCGCCATGAAGGCGCTGAAATCGCGGCTCTACCAGCTGGAACTGGACAAGCGCAACGCAGCGATTACCGAAGCCCATGAAAACAAGGGCGACGCAGGCTGGGGCAACCAGATCCGTTCCTATGTCCTGCAACCCTATCAGATGGTCAAGGATCTGCGCACGCGCCACGAAACATCCGACACCCAGGGGGTGCTGGATGGCGATCTCGACGGGTTCATGGCCGCGACGCTGGCGATGAATGTCGCCGGCATGAGCCGCGCCGAGGCCACCGAGGAAGAGTGACCGTCACGGCATCCGGTGGTTGGGCGTCGATAGCGATAGCGCCGTTTCCTCTTCGTTCATGTCCTCGGCAATACCCTCGAACAGCGGTGTTGTCAGATAGCGTTCGCCGGTATCGGGCAGCATGGCCAGCAGAACCGAGCCTTCGGCCGCCGTCTCGGCCACCTTCAACATCGTGGCGAATGTCGCACCGCCCGAAATGCCGGTGAAGATACCTTCCTTGCTGGCCAGATCACGGGCGGCGGCGATGGCCTCGGGGCCGGCGACCGGGATCAGGTCGTCATAAAACCCCTTGTCGATGCTTTCTTGCAAAACGGCGGGAATGAAATCGGGTGTCCAGCCCTGAATCGGATGTGCGTTCCAGGCGGGGTGGCCCGTGGCAGGCGATCCGTCCGCGCCACGTTCCTGCGCCTGGCCGCTGCCGACAAGGGCGGCATTGGCCGGTTCAGAAAGGATGATCTTCGTTTCAGGCCGCTCCTTTCGCAATACCCGGCCAATGCCGGTCACGGTGCCGCCGGTGCCATAGCCGGTCACGACGTAATCCAGCCGTTCTCCCTTGAAATCGCCGATGATTTCGCGTGCGGTGGTTGTCTCGTGAATATCGGCATTGGCCGCCGTTTCGAATTGGCGCGCCAGGAACCATCCGTGTTTTTCAGCCAGTTCAACGGCCTTTTTGTACATGCCGACCGCCTTTTGAGCGCGCGGCGTCAGCACCACCCTGGCCCCCAGGATACGCATCAGCCGCCGCCGTTCGACCGAAAAGCTCTCGGCCATGGTCACCACCAGCGGATAGCCCTTTTGCGCACAGACCATCGCCAGGCCGATACCGGTATTGCCCGAGGTCGCCTCGACCACGGTCTGACCCGGTTTCAGGGTGCCCTCGCGTTCGGCGGCCTCGATGATATTGACCGCCAGCCGGTCCTTGACGGATGCCGCCGGATTGAATGCCTCGGCCTTGACATAGAGGCGCACATGGTCCGGCCCCAGATTGTTGATACGAATGACCGGCGTATCCCCGATGGTATCGAGCACCGAGTCAAACCGCCTGCCGCGTCCCGCTGTCGTTCTGATCGTGCCTTTCTGGGCCATGTTCGTTCTCCGATGTTGATAGTCGCGTATCGCCCTGACCTTGTATCGCCTGTTCGCAGCCTCTCTTTTTGAGAGCGCGCGAAAAGCGATACCTGATGCTTCATCACAGAGTCGAAACGCTTATGCGCGTCACCCGCAAGAAACTGGGCGGTATCCGGCCGGCTTGCAAGCCCATACTGCGACAGCTTTGCAGGTATTGCGGCAGGCGTCCGGGCCGGCCGCCGCTGTGAAGCGTCACACAAGCCTTGTCAGGCCAGCCTTCTTTGGCGTAGTTTTGCGGTTTCGGGCAGGGGGGGAACGCAATGAACGAAGTGACCGGGCAGTCTCGGGCCCTGCCGGAGATACGGCAGGTTTCATTCGCCGATATTGCCGCAAGCCTCACGGCGGGGTGGCGCGACTTTCTGATCGCGCCGCTGTTCGGGTTGTTTTTCAGCGCTTTCTATGTGGTGGGCGGGCTGCTGATGTGGTGGGTTTTCGCCGCCGCCGGGCAGGAATTGTGGCTGATTCCCGTCGTGGTCGGCTTTCCTCTGCTGGCGCCCTTTGCCGCCGTCGGCCTTTATGAGGTCTCGCGCCGGATCGAGGCGGGCGAAAACCTGTCCTGGCGGGCGGTTCTGAGCGTGGTCTTTTCGCAAAAGGACAGACAAACGCCGTCGATGGCCATGGTGATCTTGCTGATGTTCATGTTCTGGGTCTTTGTCGCGCATACGATCTTTGCGCTTTTCATGGGGCTGTCGGCGATGACCAACGTCACCTCGTCGCTGGCCCTATTGTTCGAGGGCAACGGCCCGGTGATGCTGCTGGTGGGTTCTGTCATCGGCGCGGGTTTCGCCATCGTGCTGTTTTCGATCACGGTTGCCGGCCTGCCGCTGCTTCTGGACCGCGAAGTCGATTTCGTCACGGCGATGATTGTCAGCGTCAAGGCGGTCATGGCCAATATGGGGCCGATGACGGTCTGGGGGCTGAGCATCGCGGTGCTGCTGTTTTTGGGAATGTTGCCGATGTTTCTGGGGTTGTTCGCGGTGATGCCGGTGCTCGGACATGCCAGCTGGCACATGTACCGCAGGCTGCTGACCGGCTGAGGCGGCGCCCGCGTTCAGGCAAAGGAAAAAGGCGCCCGGGGTGGGCGCCTTCGATCAAGCGTATCGACTTTGCGTTGAAGCATCGGCCATCGCTTCTGGCGTTCGACCGAAGGGCAAGGCGGCGAACCAGCGCTTCACGGTCAGGCTGATACGCCACAGGCCCGCAACCGCGGGAATGATCACTTGGAGGGCTCGGTGGCCTGTTTGAGGACTACCGGAGGATTTTCACCGCCCGCGCCCTGGGCAAGCGGGTCTTCCTGGCGCTGTACCGAGCCTTCGAAATGGGCGCCGCTTTCGATGGCGATGGTCTTGTGGATGATGTCGCCTTCGACCCGCGCGGTCGAGGTCAGACGCACCTTCAGCCCGCGTACGCGCCCGACGACTCGGCCATTGACAACCACGTCGTCGGCGACGATTTCACCCTTGATCGTGGCACTTTCGCCGACAGTCAGCAGATGGGCGCGGATATCGCCTTCAACCGTGCCTTCGACCTGAATATCGCCGGTTGTCTTGAGGTTGCCGGTGATCGTCAGGTCCGCCGACAGTATCGAAGCAGGGGGTTTGGCCTTTGGCGCACCCGACGCATAGTCGAATGACGGCTTTGATGTCGCGGCCTCGTTCGCCTTCAGTTTGTCCGCATCCGCGCCCGCCTTGGGCCCAGGCTCGTTGATCCTGCTTTTAGAAAACATTTTTGGCCGCCTTGATATAGGTCATCGCATTGACTGGTTTGCCGTTCACGCGCACCTCATAGTGAAGATGGGTGCCGGTTGAACGACCGGTACTGCCCATATCACCGATCCGGTCCCCGCGCGAGACCTTTTGACCAACCTTGACGCGAGTTTTCGACATATGCCCGTAGCGGGTTTCCAGGCCGAAGTCGTGTTTGATCGTCACGAGGTTGCCATAACCGTTTTCCCAGCCCGAATGGGTCACGACACCGTCGGCGGTGGCATAGATCGGCGAGCCGTAGGCCCCGGCAAGATCCGTTCCTTCGTGCATTCGGCCCCAACGGCGGCCAAAGCCCGAGGTGTACCTGAACGATGTTTTCAGCGGCATGGCGAAGGGCGATTTCTCGACCGCGATCCGGTAGAGGTTCATCCGATCGAGCCCGTCGAGAATCTTTTCCGCCCGCGCGGCATCGGCATTCGGGGCATCCGGCCCGAGCGGCGGCAACAGCGGCCCCATGGGCCCGCCCTGGCCCGAATAGCCGCGCTTGACCTGGGCGATCAGATCATCGGGGTCGAGCCCGACAGAGGTGAACATCTTGTCGAGAGGTGCCATCGATATGGTGATCGCCTCCTCGAGCCGCGAAAAGATGTCGTTTTGCCGTTCCTCCATCAGTTTCATTTCATAGGCGAGATTATCCACCTCGGTGGCGGCGCTGTCGGCTATGTGCGACATGGCATCGCGCTCTGCCGCGGTCTTGCCAAGCGCCGTTGTCAGAAAATCGAGCGTTTCGGCAAGATCCTGGCCACGAGCCGCGCTATCGGCAGAGGCACCGTTTTCCGGCGACTGCGCAGCGGACAGCGCCAGGGCCTCGGTACGCGCGCTGTCGCGATCGTTCATGGCCTGGCGCAGCGTTGCCTGAATCACGCCTATGCCGGTTTCCAGCTCCTTGCGGCGTTCTTCGGAATCCAGAAGCGCGGACTGCATGGCGGAAACCTGGTTCATCGCAACCGAAAACCGCTGCCGCGCCGCCAGGGCTTCTTCAGCGCGGCTGTCGCGTTCGGCGGTCAGTTCATCCAGCCGCGCCTCATAGGCCGTCTGTTCGCGCAAGGCCTGTTCGCGCGCCGTGCCTGCGCCGATGTGATCCATCAGCAAGATGGCGGTAGCGACAATCGTCCAGGCCACGACAAGCGTCGATCCGGCCGCCGCGACAAGCTGCGTAGCCGGCTTCAATCTCACGAAACGGGTCTCTGATTCCGATCGCAGGAAAAGCCGCCGCTCGGGAAAATGGCGTTCAAGCGTCATGCGCAGGCGATCTGAAACAGGTATAGTCATGCCGGTTCCCGTGTAGAGCGATCAGGTTTGAAGCGCCGCCCCCGTCCCCGACCGGGCAGCGCAAACCGGGCTTACCAACCAAGCCCGCCCGCCGCAACAGGTTTGGCCGGCCGGACCCACATCCCGGCAATCAGGCGCCATGGTCGGCGAAATACCGCCGAAAATCCTGCCGGTTTCGGAATTCCACCCTGTTGTCAAGGGGATCGAAGCCAGGTTTCATCGCCGGCCCGCGCCGTAACCCGCAGCCTGCGGTCAATGGACGCCCGGCCGCAGGCCGGCCGTGGCCCGCCCGTCCGCGCCCGCCCGTCCGCGGTGCCCGGAACCGCGACCGCCATCTGCGCCAGTGCGCTGTCGCCGTTCACAACGTGCGCGCGGCATCCAGAACGGCCTCGGCGTGGCCGGCAACCTTGACCTTGCGCCAGACATGCGTAACCCGGCCTGCGCCGTCGATCAGAAAGGTGGCCCGTTCGATCCCCATGCGTTTGCGCCCGTACATGTTCTTTTCCACCCAGACGCCATAGCGTTCACAGGTATCGGTATCGGCATCCGAGGCGAGAATGACGCCAAGCCCGTGTTTGCGGCAGAATCTATCATGATCGGCCGTGCTGTCCCTGGACAGCCCCACCACGACAGTGTCCGCCGCTGCGAAATCTGCCGACAACCTTGTGAAATCGATTGCTTCGGTCGTGCATCCCGGGGTGTCGTCCTTGGGGTAGAAGTACAAGACCACCTTTCCCGGCCGCAGGGCCGACAGACAAATCGTGCCGCCGCCGTCGCGGGGCAGCGTGAAATCGGGGGCGCTTTCGCCGACAAGGACCATCCTGGCAAGTTCCTTCATTCAGACAAGGGTGCTTTGTATTTCAATCCCGTTTCCGCGAAGATAAGGGAATGAACCAGCCGGGGGTCTGTCTTGCCCGGCCAACAAGTGCAGCGATACACGGGCGACAGCATGAAGGGCAAGTCAGATCCGCCGCAGGAAGTACCTGCCAGGCCGCCCCGCAAAAGGCGATCTGGCGGCCTTTGGGTGCTCTTGACGCTGATGGCCCTGCTGGCCTTGCTCGGCATCGTCGCGCTGGGTGTGACCGGGCGGACGATCGAAGCCCCGCAATGGCTTGTCGCCCGCGTCGAAAAACGCGCGAACGCGGTGCTGGACGGTCAGGCGACCGTCGCCATCGGTGGCGTCGAAGTTCTGGTCGACAAGACTTTCGTGCCGCATGTCAGGATGCGCGACGTGGCGCTTTTTTCCCGCAGCGGCAGGCGCATCGCGTTTTTGCCGGACCTGCGCGTCACGCTGCATGCAAAGCCGATCCTGCGCGGCCGGATCGAACCGCGCTATCTGAAGATTTCCGGCGCGCAAGTCAGGCTGGTTCGCTTTACCGATGGCAGTCTGGACATCTCAACGGGTGAGCCGGCGGAAATCGGCTCAGGCGGTGCCGACAGTATCGTCGATCTGCTCAAATCCATTGACGATGTGTTCGAACTGCCGGTGCTGAGCGGCATAGAGAACATCAATGTCGATGCGCTCGATCTGCAACTGAACGATCTGCGGGCGGTCCGCAAATGGAATGCGTCCAAGGCGCGCCTGTCATTGCGCCAGGACCATGAGGCGGTTTTTCTGGATGCTGAATTCACGATTTCCGAAACAGGCCGCCCCCCCGCCCATGCCGTGTTGAATTTCTCGACCGAAAAGGGATCGCCCGAAGCGCATTTGACCGCCAAGGTCACGGATGTGTCGGCCCGCGATCTGGCGGCGCAATCGACCGCGCTGGCATGGCTCGAAGCGCTCGACGCACCAATTTCGGGCGCCATCAGTTCGGGTGTCGACGCGCAGGGCAACATCGAGGAGATGTCCGCAACGCTTGAACTCGGTGCCGGAGCCTTGCAACCGACGCCCGACACCAGGCCGGTGCGTTTTGACCATGCCCGGCTGGATCTGCGCTTTGACCCCGGGGCATCCCTGCTGACCCTTTCGGAAATCACCATCGAAAGCCCGGCATTGCGTGTCAACGCCAATGGCAAGGCCTGGTTGAAGAAAGTGGTTGCCGGCATTCCCGGCGAATTGATCGGCCAGGTCCGGATCACCAAGCTTTCGGCCGACCCCGAAGGGCTTTTCGCCGATCCGGTCCACTTTAGTGAAGGGGCGCTGGATCTGCGGCTCGATCTCGATCCGTTCCGCGTTCAACTGGGTCAGCTGGTTCTGGTGGATGGCGATCGGCGCATCAGCGCCAAAGGCTCTTTCGAAGCCGAACCGCAAGGCTGGGCGGTTGCCGTGGATGTTGCCATGGACGCCATCGCCAGTGACCGGCTGCTGGCGCTTTGGCCGGTGTCGATCGTTCCGCGCACGCGCAACTGGCTTGAGGAAAACGTCGCCACGAGCGAGCTTTTCAATGTCGAGGCCGCCTTTCGGCTGCGTCCGGGACAGGAGCCGCATTTCGCGCTGGGCTATGAATACAAATCGACCGAAGTGCGCATCCTGCGCACCCTTCCGCCGATACAGGACGGGGCCGGCTATGCCAGTATCAATGATTATTCCTACACGCTGGTTGTCGACAAGGGCCATGTCACCGCCCCGGAAGGGGGCGATGTCGATGTCGCCGGTTCTGTCCTGTCAATCGCCGATCTGCGGATCAAGCCGGCGCCCGCGGTGGTACATCTGCATACGCAAAGCGACATTACCGCCGCGCTGTCGCTGCTCGATCAGGCGCCGTTCCGGTTTCTGAGCAAGGCCGGCCTGCCCGTCGATATCGCCGCAGGGCGTGCGCAGGTCGATGCGCGACTTGGAATCGTCCTGACCCAAAAGGTGAAACCCGAAGACGTGACCTATCAGGTATCGGCAAAGCTGTTGGATGTGCGCTCTGACCGGGTGGTCCCGGGGCGCGTTCTTGCCGCCGGGGAACTGGAACTGAACGCCGATCGAAAAGGCATCCGGATTTCCGGGGCGGGAACGGTTTCGGATGTTCCGGTCGATGTGTCCTGGGAGCAGAGCTTTTTTCCCAAGGACAGGGGGCGCAGCCATGTCGAGGGCACTGTAGAACTGTCGCCCCTGTTTGTGGACAGATTCGCGATCGGCCTGCCCGAGGGGGCCGTCACGGGCAAGGGATCCGGCAGAATCGTTCTGGATCTGCAAAAGGGTGCGGCCACGAAATTCACCCTGACCTCCGATCTCGCCGGTATCGGGCTTTCGGTGCCTGAAATCGCCTGGCGCAAATCGCCTGATGCGGCGGGCCGGCTTTCGGTGCGCGGCGCGCTCGGAAGCCCGGTGACGATCGACCGGCTGGAGCTTGAAGGCGCCGGGTTGTCGGTCGCGGGCAAGGTGCTGCTCAAGGCCGATGGCGCATTGGACCGGGTGCTGCTGGGGCGGGCCTCGCTCGGCGGGTGGTTCGATGGCACGCTTGAATTGATCGGGCGCGGCAGGGGCCGGACGGTGGGGGTGCAAATCACCTCCGGGCGCGCCGATATGCGCAAGGCATCGTTCGGAGGCCGCAATGGCGATGCACCGGTGTCGATCGCGCTCGACCGGCTGACGGTTTCCGAAGGTATCGCGCTGACCGGTTTTCGAGGCGATTTCACCTCTCGTGGCGGGTTTGCGGGGGAATTTACCGCCAGGCTGAATGGGCAGGTCGACATTCTTGGAACGGTTGCGCCCTTCGGATCGCGCTCGGGCTTTCGGATACGTTCGTCGGATGCGGGAAAGGTGATGCGCGCGGCGGGCATTTTCGAGCGCGGCGCGGGGGGCGCGCTCGATATGACGATGCGCCCCACGGATCAGAACGGGCATTACGACGGGACAGTCAACATCAGCAATATCCGCGTGATAGATGCGCCGGTTCTGGCCGGAATGCTCGATGCGATATCGGTCGTGGGGCTATTGAATCAACTCAGCGGGCCGGGGCTTTTGTTTTCCCGCGTAACCGGAGATTTCCGGCTGACCCCGACGGCGGTTGAAATCAGCCGCGGCGCGGCGGTCGGTGCGTCGCTGGGCATTTCCGCCGACGGCGTTGTCGAAACGGCGGCCGGGCAGGTCGATCTGCGCGGAACGATTTCGCCGGTCTACGCGCTCAACGCCATCGGCCAGATCTTTTCGAAGAAGGGCGAAGGTCTTTTCGGGTTCAACTACAGGCTGAGCGGCCCGATCGCTCAGCCGAGAGTCAGCGTCAACCCCCTGTCGATTCTGACGCCCGGAATGTTTCGCGAGATATTCCGCTCCAACCCGCCCAGGCTTGCCCAATGAAACTGTCCGATTTCGACTTTGACCTTCCCGAAGGCTTGATCGCCACCCGCCCCGCCCGGCCGCGCAGCGCCGCGCGGCTTCTGGTGGCGCAGGGTGACGATATTCGCGACCTTCATGTCCGCGACCTGACAGAGGTCTTGCGGCCCGGCGACAGGCTTGTGTTGAACGATACCCGGGTCATTCCGGCGCGGCTGACGGGAACGCGCGTGCGCGAGACCGGCCAGGGGCGGGTCACGGCCAGGATCGAGGTGACGCTTCTGGAACCGGCTGCCGATGGCACATGGGCCGCCCTGGGCAAACCGCTGCGCAAGCTCGGGCAAGGCGAGGAAATCGTCTTTTCGCCCAACCTCTCGGCCACTGTGGCACGGATCGAGGATGGCCGGATGCACATCGCCTTCAATCTGGAAGGGGCGGATTTCGACGCCGCGCTGGCCGCTGTGGGGGCCATGCCCCTGCCGCCCTACATTGCAGCACTGCGCGCACCGGATGCCAGGGATGCCGTCGATTACCAGACGGTCTTCGCCCGTGTGCCCGGCGCCGTGGCAGCACCCACCGCGTCCTTGCATTTCGATGCGCCGCTGCTGGCGGCGCTGCGCGCCAAAGGCATAGCCTTCACCCATGTGACACTGCATGTCGGGGCGGGCACCTTTCTGCCGGTCAAGGTCGATGACGTGACCACCCACAAGATGCATTCGGAATGGGGTGAGGTCACCGAATCCGCCTGTGCCGAAATCAATGCGACGAGGGCGGCGGGCGGCCGCATCATTCCGGTCGGAACCACGGCGCTGCGCCTGATCGAAAGTGCGGCCGCCGCGGATGGGGTAATGCGGCCCTGGCGCGGGCCGACCGACATCTTCATCTATCCCGGTTATGAGTTTCGCGCCACCGATGCTCTGATGACCAATTTCCATTTGCCGAAATCGACACTCTTGATGCTGGTTTCGGCGCTCATGGGCAAAGAACGGACAAGCCGCGTCTATGCCCATGCCATCGACCGGAAATACCGGTTCTTTTCCTATGGCGATGCATCGTTTCTGATACCATAGGGCGCAATCGGCGCCCGGCATGTCGGAAACAAAGCCGAATGCGCCGGCAAGACAGCGAATAAGGCAATGCAAAAGCCAAGGGACTGAACCTGAATGTTGACCGTATTGCGCAGTTCCTGGGCCTTGCTGCTGGGCATTCTCATGCTGATGCTGGGCAATGGCATGCAAGGCACGTTGCTGGGTATCCGCGGCGGTATCGAAGGTTTCACCACCGGCGAGATGTCATATGTGATGTCGGCCTATTTTCTTGGCTTCCTGTTCGGTTCGCGGATGGCGCCGAATATGATCCGCCGGGTGGGCCATGTGCGGGTTTTCGCGGCGCTCGCGTCGATGATTTCTGCGGTTCTGGTGCTTTATGCCGTTGCCCCCAACTGGATCGCCTGGGCGGCTTTGCGGGTGGTCATCGGTTTTTCCTTCTCGGGTGTCTATATCGCTGCCGAAAGCTGGCTGAACAACGCGTCGAGCAATGAAAACCGGGGTCAGGCGCTGTCGCTTTACATGATGATGCAGATGACCGGCATCATTGCGGCGCAGGCGATTCTCAATGTCGGAGACCCGGCCGGCTATATCCTGTTCATCATTCCCTCGATCCTGGTGTCGATCTCGTTCACGCCGATCCTGCTGTCGGTCAGCCCCGCGCCGGCCTTCGAGACGACCAAACCGCTCAGCTTCGGTCGCCTCTACCAGGCATCGCCACTGGGCTGCGTGGGCATGTTCCTGCTCGGCGGTATCTTTTCGGCGCAATTCGGCATGTCGTCGGTCTGGGGTACGCAGGTAGGGCTGTCCGTGCGCGACCTGTCGTTGTTCGTGGCAGCGATCTATGCCGGTGGCTTGACGTTCCAGTACCCGATCGGCTGGCTGTCCGACCGGATGGGCCGGCGCGCCTTGGCGGTGGGGCTGTCGGGCCTCGGGGCCGCGGCGATGATGGTGGCGGCGGTTTTCGATCTGAACTTCCCGGCCTTGCTGGTCATCGCGGCCGTGTTGGGGGGCATAACCAACCCGCTTTATTCGCTGCTGGTGGCCTATACCAACGATTATCTCGATCGCTCGGACATGGCCTCGGCTTCGGCAGGGCTGATTTTCATCAACGGGCTTGGGGCGGTCAGCGGGCCACTGATCACGGGGTGGATGATGGGCAGGATCGGCCCCAATGGATACTTCCTGTTCATGGGCCTGCTTCTGGCGGGGCTGGCGCTTTATGGCGGATGGCGCGCGACACGGCGGCGCACGGCGCAATCCGTCCAGACCGGCGGATTTGCCGTTTTGTCGCCCTCTGCCAGCCCCATCGCGGTGGAAGCCGCGATCGAGGGAGCCGCCGCCGATACCTCCGAGGACGGGAATGACATCAGCCAGGATGACTGAGGCGGGGTGTCTTCCACCCGGCTCGAAGTGACGCGATACCGGCACGGAGTGCTGCGGCAGGAGTTGCGTTTTCGCGCCGTTCCTGCAAGCCTTGTGCCCGGAAAGACATGATTGGGCGGCGGCCGGATTTTCAGGAGGGCGCGGCGATGACGAAAACGCAGGATCTCGGTCCCGAGGATGTTCTTCGGTTCTGGCTGGAGGAACTGACACCGGCCCAGTGGTATGTGTCCGATGATGCCGTTGATGCCACGATTCGCGACCGGTTTGGCGCGCTATGGGCAGACGCGCGGGGCGGCGGGTTGAACGCCTGGCGATCCGGGCCGCGTGGTGCGCTTGGCTATATCATCCTGACCGATCAGTTTCCGCGCAACATGTTTCGCGGCGAGGCCGACGCTTTTGCCACCGATGCCCTTGC
Organism: Paracoccaceae bacterium; assembly: GCA_020446815.1. GTDB lineage: Bacteria > Pseudomonadota > Alphaproteobacteria > Rhodobacterales > Rhodobacteraceae > Albidovulum. The sequence goes on along the minus strand of JAGRDY010000012.1, from coordinate 105,106 downwards.
CCGCAAGGCGACGGAAGACGCCATCGTTCATGGCTGGGATCTTGGCATCGCCGAACCGGCGCGGCAATTCTTCTATCTGCCGCTTGAACATTCCGAGGATATCGAAGATCAGGAACGCGCCGTCACACTCATCCGCTCGGCGATGCCCGAAACCGGTGCCAACACCCTGCTTCACGCCCGCGCGCACCGCGAGATCATCCGCCGGTTCGGCCGCTTTCCGTTTCGCAATGAGGCGCTGGGGCGCGAGTCGAGCCCGGAAGAATCCGCCTTCATGGCCGAAGGCGGATATGGCGCCATTGTCCGGCAGTTGGAGCAATCGGCCTGAAATGCCTGCCATGCGGCAGGAACAATGCGCCACGGCGTCAGCTGTATTGCTGGCTTGCGGTTTTTGGTTTAATGGTAAATTACTTTTTTGAGGGAGAATTGACATGGCCGCGAAATCCTTCGATCTGATCGTGATCGGTGCCGGGCCGGGTGGTTATGTCGCGGCGATCCGGGGCGCGCAGCTGGGGCTCAACGTCGCGATCGTCGAACGCGAACATCTGGGCGGCATCTGCCTCAACTGGGGGTGCATCCCGACCAAGGCGCTGTTACGTTCCGCAGAGGTGTTTCACCTGATGCACCGTGCCAGCGAATTCGGGTTGAAGGCCAGCGGGGTCGGCTATGATCTTGACGCCGTGGTCGCGCGTTCGCGCGGTGTGGCCAAGCAGTTGTCGGGCGGCATCGGCCATCTGATGAAAAAAAACAAGATCACGGTTTTCATGGGTGCCGCCACGATTCCGGCCAAAGGCAGGGTATCGGTGACGACCGACAAGGGCGCCGAGGAACTGGCCGCCAAATCTATCGTCCTGGCCACCGGGGCCCGGGCCCGGCAATTGCCGGGGCTGGAGGCGGATGGCGATCTGGTCTGGAACTACAAGCACGCCTTGCAACCCAAGCGCATGCCCAAAAAGCTGCTGGTCATCGGCTCGGGCGCGATTGGCATCGAATTCGCGAGTTTCTTCAATACGCTGGGTGCGGATACAACGGTTGTCGAAGTGATGGACCGGGTGCTGCCGGTGGAAGACGCCGAAATATCGGCCTTTGCGAAAAAGGCCTTCGTCAAGCAGGGCATGAAGATCATGGAAAAATCGACGGTCAGCAAGCTCGACCGGGCCAAGGGCAAGGTGACGGCGCATATCGAAGCGGGCGGCAAGACCGAAACCATGGAGTTCGATACCGTCATCTCTGCCGTCGGCATCGTCGGAAATGTGGAAAACCTTGGGCTGGAGGCGCTTGGCGTCAAGATCGAGCGCACCCATGTGGTGACGGATGAATTCTGCCGCACCGGTGTCGACGGTCTTTTCGCGATAGGCGACATCGCCGGCGCGCCCTGGCTTGCCCACAAGGCCAGCCACGAAGGCGTCATGGTCGCCGAGCTGATCGCGGGTGGCCATCCGCATCCGATCAAGCCCAATAGCATCGCGGGATGCACCTATTGCCACCCGCAGGTCGCCTCCGTCGGTCTCAGCGAGGCCGCGGCCAAGGCGGCTGGCTATGACATCAAGGTTGGCCGCTTTCCCTTCATCGGCAATGGCAAGGCGATTGCGCTGGGCGAATCCGAGGGGCTGATCAAGACCGTTTTCGACGCCGCGACAGGTGAACTTCTGGGGGCGCACATGGTCGGCGCCGAAGTCACCGAACTGATCCAGGGCTATGTGGTCGGGCGCAGCCTCGAAACCACCGAGGAAGATTTGATGAACACCGTCTTTCCGCATCCGACGCTAAGCGAAATGATGCATGAATCAGTGCTCGACGCCTATGGGCGCGCCTTGCACATGTAACGCAAGGCCGGGGCGCGCGGCCCGGTCAAGCCCATGCGCTGGCGAAAAGTCGGGACGCAACGGGCTTTCCGGCAGGCCATGGCGTTTCGTCAAGCACCTGAATCGCCAAGACCCGGCCGGGCCCTTGGTGCTTTCGCGCCATGGCGGATCGACCTGGCCAGTCGAAACGCATTATTGGCGTCGAAACGCATTATTGGCGAAGCGCGGTGGATCGGCTGTTTTGCCAACCGCCATGGCCCCTGATCCGGTTCGGGCCGAGCACAAGGCCCGTCACACGTTCAGCAACAGATGTTCGCGCTCCCAGGGGCTGATGACCTGCTGGAATTCGTGAAATTCGTTGCGCTTCACCGCTTCGTAGATCGTGCAGAATTCAGGCGACAACGACTCGCGAATCGGTGCGCAGTCAGCAAAGAGATCAAGCGCGTCGCTCAGGCTTGTCGGCAATTCTTCGGCATTTATATAGGCGTTGCCCTTGGCTTCGGGGCGCGGCATCTTCTTTTCCATCAACCCGATATAGCCGCAAACCATGGTTGCCGCGATGCCGAGATAGGGGTTGCAATCCATCCCCGGCAGGCGGTTTTCCAGCCGCCTTGCGCGGGGTTCGGAAATCGGGATGCGCAGGCCGGTGGTGCGGTTGTCGCGACCCCATTCGAGATTGATGGGGGCGGAGAAATCCGGCACATAGCGGCGGTAGCTGTTCACATAGGGCGCCATCAGGGCCACGGCGGCGGGCAGGTAATTCTGCATTCCGGCGATGAAATGCATGAACTGATCGGTTTCGACGCCCTTGGGGCCGGAAAAGATGTTCTTGCCGGTTTCGATATCGACCACCGACTGGTGGATATGCATCGCCGAGCCCGGTTCACCTTCGATGGGCTTGGCCATGAAGGTCGCGAAACAGTCGTGGCGCAGCGCCGCTTCGCGGATCAGGCGTTTGAAATAGAACACTTCATCGGCCAGGCTGACCGGATCGCCGTGATTGAGGTTGATTTCAACCTGACCCGCGCCGCCTTCCTGCACGATGCCGTCGATCTCGAATCCCTGCGCTTCGGCGAAATCGTAGATATCGTCGATGACCTTGCCATATTCATCGACCGCCGACATCGAATAGGCCTGATTGGCCATCACCCGGCGGCCCGAACGGCCCATCGGCGGGATGATCGGCTGATTGGGATCGGTGTTGCGCGCGACAAGAAAGAACTCCATCTCCGGCGCCACGATCGCCTTCCAGCCCTGATCCTCATACAGCTGCCTGACGCGCTTGAGCACATTGCGCGGCGCCATGGCGACCGGATTGCCCTTTTGGTCGAAGGCATCGTGGATCACCTGAAGCGTCCAGTCGGCGGTCCACGGCACCGCCGTCGCGGTGGCGAAATCCGGCTTCAGGATCATGTCCGGTTCGGTAAAATCGTTGCCATCCGCCATGTCGGCATAATCGCCGGTTATGGTTTGCGCATAGATCGAATTGGGCAAATGAAAGAATTTCTGCTTGCCGAATTTCGATGCGGGCATCGCCTTGCCCTTGGCAACGCCGGCCAGATCGGAGACGAGGCATTCCACCTCATCGAGCCGCCGGTTGGCGATGTAATCGCGGGCTGCCTGCGGTATGTTTGCGGTCCAGTCGGACATGGGGCACACTTTTTCAGTTACGGGATTTGTTGAAGAAATCGGCAATCTGCTCGGCAACCTCGGAAGAGGAGATAGATTCGCCAAAATGATGGCGCGCCTCGGACATCACGCTGTCGGGCACCACACCCTTGCCGCGCGTGCGCATCAGGCCGTCGATGAAATCGGTGGCGAATTCGGGATGCGCCTGGATGGTAAGCGCGTGGTCGTCATAAAGCAGCGCGGCATTCTGGCAAAAGGCGTTGCTGCCGATGATCTCTGCCTGATCGGGTTTTCGGGTGACCTGATCCTGATGCCAGGCGTTCATCCGCAGGTGCCTGCCGCCAAAGTCATAATCCTGCGGCCCGACCGCCCAGCCCCTGGCGAATTTCTCGACCTTGCCGCCCATCGCCTGTGCGATGATCTGATGGCCGAAACAAATGCCGACCATCGGGACGTGTTCGCCATAGGCTTTGCGGATGAATTCCTCGAGCGGCGCAATGAAGGGCAGGTCTTCATAAACGCCGTGGCGCGACCCGGTAATCAGCCATCCGTCACAGTCATGGACGGTGTCGGGAAATTCCATCGCCTCGACGTGATAGCTTTTGAACGACAGGCCGTGCCCGGCCAGAAGCCGCGCGAACATGTCGGGGTAATCGCCGAAAGTGTTGCGCAGGGGTTCCGGCGAGATACCGGTTTGTAGGATTCCGATCAGCATGAAAGGCTCTTGTTTGCGTTTCAATCGAGAGTGCCCCGTCCCGCCCGGCCGCGCAAGGGGGCTGGAAAGCCGGTGTTACACGGTGTCGAGATAGATGGTGGTTTGTTCTTCGGCAGAAAGTTCGGCCATATACAGAAGCTCCTGGCGTTTGATCATCACCAGATTGCGGATCAGTTCCCTGGGAAAGATCTGTGCCATCGTATCGCTTTTCTCAAAGGCGCTGATCGCCGCATCCCAGGTATCGGGGATAAGCGGCAGGTCGAGCGCATAGGCATTGCCGGTGATCGGTGGCGGCGGGGTCATTTCATTTTCGATGCCGATGAATGCTGCGCCCAATATGCCGGCCAGCATCAGGTAGGGATTGACATCACCCCCCGCGACGCGGTGTTCGATGCGACGGGCAACTGGGCTGCCCGAAGGAATGCGGATCGCCGAGGTGCGGTTTTCATAGGCCCAGCACACCGCATTGGGGGCATGGGCATCGGGCACCAGCCGGTCATAGCTGTTGGCGTGGGGGGCGAAAAGCAGCGTTGAATCGGGCATCGCCAGAAGACAACCGGCCACGGCGTTTTTCAGCAATTCGGACCCTTCCGGCCCGTTATTGGAAAAAACGTTGTCACCATTCTTGTCGAGCACCGAAAAATGCGTGTGCAACCCGTTGCCGGAATATTCCGGATAGGGTTTGGCCATGAAACTGGCGGCAAATCCGTGCCGCCGCGCCAACCCCTTGACCAGCATCTTGAACAGCCAGGCATCGTCCGCGGCGCGCAATGCGTCGTCGCAATGCATGAGATTGATTTCAAACTGGCCGAGGCCGGCTTCGGAGATGGCCGTGTCGGCGGGGATATCCATCGCTTCGCAGGCGTCATAAAGATCGGTAAAGAACGTGTCGAACGCGTCGAGGGCCCGGATCGACAGGATTTCCGCAGCCTTGCGCCGTTTGCCGGAACGAGGCGAAATGGGGGCTTGCAGTTTCTTGCCGGAATCGTCGATGAGGAAGAATTCCAGCTCCATCGCGCAGACCGGCGTCAGCCCACGTTCCTTGTAGCGATTTACGACGCTCGACAGTGCGTGGCGCGGGTCGCCCTCATAGGGCGCCCCGTTTTCACGGAACATCCAGATCGGCAACAGCGCGGTCGGGGCCTCGAGCCAGGGCATCGGCATGAAACCGCGATCGGTGGGTTTGAGCACCCCGTCGGCATCGCCTGATTCAAACACCAGCGGGCTGTCCTCGATATCCTCGCCCCAGATATCGAGGCTGAGCACCGAAACGGGAAAGCGCGTGCCATCGGTGGTCATCTTGTCGGCGAACCGGGTCGGAATGCGTTTGCCGCGCGGCTGACCGTTCAGGTCGGCTGCGGCCACTCGGATCGTGCGCACCTCGGGGTGCTTTCTTAACCAGTTCTTCATCGTCTCACCTGAATTCTGCGGCGCGAAGGCGGCCGCACGCATCGGTTTCGCGCGTGCCATCCCGGACATAAGCCTTTGGTGACATCCGCCGCTATTTTCTGATCAAATTGCAAGGTTCGCGAATGTATGGCGCGAAGGTGTCGCATAAAACTCCGGAATTGCGCGCAAAACAATTTGATCAAATACTGAATACTACCGGATTGGATTTTGACGCAAGCAAATTCTGGCGCAACCCGGCGGTGCGCAAGACGGATCAGCGCCCCGGCGCTGCCTCGGGTGGGGGCGGCGGTGTCGGGATGGCCAGATAGGCCGCCATGGGAATAGCAGCCAAACCCTTCAGCCCCAGTGCCCGCGCATCTGCCGGCGCAAGGGCGCAAATCGCATCGCAAACCGCGCGGGCGACGGCGGCGGGGTCGAATTTGGTTGCGGCGATCAGCGGCAGGCCCGGTGTTGATGGGGTAGCGTGCAAGACGCGCAGCCGCCGGGCCAGATCGGGCATATGGGCCTGGATCAGCCGCCAGGTGACGGCATCTATCGCAGCGATATCGGCATTTGCTTCGGCGACGGCCCGGGCACTGTCGTGATGAGTTCCGGTTGTCACCACATGGCCAAATGAACGCCCAAGGCTTGCGGCAAGATTCTGTGGCGCCGCCCAGCCGGACTGGCTGTCAAAGCCGTTGACCGCCAGTTTCCCGTCAAGAAAATCTTCCAGTTGCCCGCCGGTATCGGCGCGCACCACCAGTTGCGAGAAATAAAAACCGGCAGCCGTGCCGGCGAGCGCGTAATCTGGCGTGCCAACGAGGTGTACGCGGCCATGAAGCCGGGTGCGATAGGGCATCCCGCAGGTCTGCCCCAGAACGAGCTCGGGGCTTTGCCACATTTCCCACGGGTTTCGATCGCGGGTAAGGGATGCCGGCGCCGGGATGGCCTGGGCGGCAAGGGCGTCGCGGATCAGGCCCCACAGCCGGTCCGTTTCGGCGCGTACCTGCGGCCAGTCATACATCGGCAGGCAGGCGATCATCTACGGTTTTCGACACTCTGCCTGGCCAGCGCGCTTTCCTGGTCGCTCACCCCCAGCAGTTCGGCGACCAGCCGGATCAGCGTATCTTCCTCTGCATCGCGTGTGCCATCGGCAAGCGCCACCGACCAGATCGCCCGCATCAGGCTCTTGCGGTCTTCATGGGGAACGGCATCCTTGATGGCGCGGGTAAAGCGGACGGTATCGGGTGCCTCGGTTTCCAGCGCTTCGGCCCGGGCGCGCAGTTCGGTCGCCTCGAAGGGCGACAGGCCGTACCGCGCCATCAGAATCTGATCTATGCGGCTGATTTCAGCCGGAAGATAGCTGTCGTCCGCCCTGGCGAGCCGGACCAGCAGCGCGGCCAACGCAAGGCTTGCGTCCTGCCGGGGCAAAGGGCCGGCGTCGGGGCCCATGAGGGTCGAGAGGAATCGGGCAAACATGCCGACCGGTATAAGCTTTATGCGAAGGGCTGCAAAGAGTCCGCATCACCCGATCGCGGGAAAGTCAGGAAGGCAGATTTCGTGCCCGGCGAAGCGGCCGGTTTCACGCCGCAGCGAGGTTTTCGTGGGCCGGGTCTGCTTGCGGGCGAAGTGCCAAGGCGACAAGGGGGGCCAGAGTTACCGCCGTACCGACCAGCCACCACGCGAACAGGCCGAGCCAGAAAGAGGCGCCAAGGTAAAATACGGTGACACCGGCAGCGGCGATGCCCGCGATGGTGCCTGCGATGAGTGCGCCCAGAACCATGTTCGTCCTTTCACACGATGATCTGCCCTGCGTCATTACCCGCGGCCAATGTGTCGAGAATGCGGCCAAGCAATGGTAACAGCAAGAAAATTACTTTTTTGACAACCGGCGGGGTGAAAAGCCTTGTTCGCCGCCGCCCCGCACCCTCTCGAAAAACGCCCGCGCAGTCCTTGCGATGCGTCAGACCTGCGCATCGAGAAAGGCGGCGCATCCTTTTAGGGCTGCGAAATCGTCTTCGACGACAAGCACAGGAAAATCGTTCAGGAATCCGGAAAACCGGCCCTTGTCGCGAAAGGCGTCGGCAAATCCGAGGCGTTCCAGATGCGGCGCAAGGGCCCGCGCGACGCCGCCGGTCAGATAGATGCCGCCAAAGGGCAGGTGGATCAGCGCCAGATCGCCCGCCACCGCACCCAGAAGGCGCACGAAGATCCGGCCCGCATGGGCCGCCCGCCGCTCGCCTCCCGAGGCAATCGCCGCAATGATGTCGGGGGCGGCAAGGCCGGTCGCCGGGCCGGCCTTTGCCGTCAACCAGCGGTGCAGCCCTTCCAGCCCGCGACCGGACAGCACATCCTCGACCGAAGCAAACCCATCATGTGTCCGTTCGAGGAATTGCGCCAGCCGCAGCCCCGCCGCGTCGCGCACCGGCAGGCCGGCATGGCCACATTCTGAGGCCGTGACAATCTTGCCGGCGGGCGTGTCATGAATCGCGGCCGCGTTGAAACCGGTGCCGATGCCGATGACAAGCCGCGTGGCACGGGGGCAAGGCGATGCCGACGCTGGTATGATGCCTCGCAGGTTCTTGCTTGTCAGATGGCCCAGCCCGTGCCCCTGCGCCTGCAAGTCATTGATCATCACGATACGCCGCGCGCCGGTGGCGCGGCCGATTGCGCCGCGCTCGATGGTCCAGTCGCGGTTGGTCATCGTGGCTTTGCCGTCGTGGATGGGGCCGGCCACCGCCACACAGGCGCCACTGCAAACCGGATGGCCCGCCATTGCCAGATAGTCGGCCAGAATTGCCGCGATGCCGGAATGATCGGCATTGGCAAATCTGCGGATGCCGGCCCGGTCGATGCGGCTTCCTTCGGCCAGCGCGACGCGGGTATTGGTGCCACCGATATCTGCCACGATGGAAAGGGCCTGGGGCATGGCGTCTGTCATCCTGCGCGGCCTTTGCCTTTCAGAGCAGCCGGGCCGCCCCGCTGGTGGACGGGTGCTTTAACGTTGCGGGCAATGCCTGATTCATCAATTATCGCGAAATGCCCGCAAGCGCCACCATCGCGACATACCCGCAAGCGCCATCATCGCGAAATTCCTTCGGCGATTCAGGTTTTTGCCGAAACGCCAGATGCCGACGCCAGAAAACGACAGCCAACCGGTAAGATCACGCGCCCGGTAAGGGGCGGGCCACGATCAGGGGGCGCTGCGGCAATGACGTGCCGGGTGCGCCGGGGCTCACCTTAGCCCGACCCAAGACAGCGCCGCGAGGATGAACCCCGTCATGATCAATGCCCCGCCAGAGCCGAACCCGGCGATTACCAGCAGCGCGGCACTTAGATGCGAAAGGCGGGAGCGCGGACGAAGAAGATGATTCTGATCCATGGGCCCATTAGGCATGTATTAGGTTTCCAGCGTCTTAACTATGATCATGGAAATACACTGGGATCAAGTCGGCAAGGCCGAATGGCAGGCGCTTGCGGAAGGATGCGCCATGCCGATGCAGCAGCATCCGCACTATGGGGCGGCGATGGCGCTGTTGGGCGCGCAGGTACGCCGCGCGGTGATTTCGGAGGCAGGAACGCCGTTTGGCGTGGCGCAGGTGATCACGCGGGTCCTGGGTCCGCTTCGTCTGTCGCTGCTGAGCCGGGGGCCGGTCTGGCTGACCGCACGGGGCGGCGCGGCGCGCGGTCGTGTGTTGCGGCAACTGGCCGAAGGTGCCGGGGTGTTTTTCGCAACACCGGAACACCCGCTGAAGGCGCGCGGATTGCTGACGGTGGCCGCACCGCGCCAGCAGGCGGTGATCGGTCTGTGCGCCAAACCCGACGCACTTAGGGCAAGGATGGCCGGCAAGTGGCGCAACCGTCTGGCGCGGGCCGAGGCCGCGGGCCTGGAAACCGGCGTGCGCATTCCTGTTGCGGCGGATCTCGACTGGCTTATGCGGCACGAACTGGCACAGCGCAAGGCGCGGCGATACCGTGCGCTGCCCCCGGCTTTCACACTTGCCTGGCAGAGGGTCGCACCCGATGCGCTGCGCTATTACGAAGCGCGATTGGGCAAGCGGCGTGTCGCGGCGATGCTGTTCCTTCTGCATCCGCCCTGGGCCAGCTATCATGTCGGCTGGTCGGGCGACGAGGGGCGGCGGATGAACGCACATAACGCGCTGTTGTGGCGCGCCATGCGCGATCTGCAATCGCGCGGGTTTGCGGCGCTCGATCTCGGTCCGGTGGACGGCGATGCCAATCCGGGGTTGGCCCGGTTCAAGGCCGGCACGGGTGCGGTGGTGGCGCCGCTGGGCGCGACCAGCCTTGTGTTGCCCGCACTTATTCGGCGGCGATGGTGATCACCGGCTCCATTTCGTTCAATTGAGCCTTTGTCAGGTGGCATTTGACCTGGTGGCCTTTCGCCAGCGTCTGCATGGGCGGCATTTCCCTGTCGCACAGCCCGTCCGGCACTTTCGATTTCCACCGGCAGCGGGTCTGGAACGGACAGCCCGGCGGCGGTTTCATCGCCGAAGGAATGTCGCCTTCCAGAACGATGCGTTTTTTCTTCACCTTGGTATCGGCGATCGGCACCGCCGACAGCAACGCTTCGGTATAGGGGTGATAGGGTGGCGAAAAGACCTGATCGGTGGTGCCCAGTTCGACCACATGGCCGAGATACATCACCATCACACGGTCCGACAGATAGCGCACGATCGACAAATCATGACTGATGAACAGAAGTGTCGTCCTGTTTTCGCGCTGAATCTCCATCAGCAGGTCCGTCACCGCCGCCTGGACCGACACGTCAAGCGCCGAAACCGGCTCATCGGCGACCACGATCTTGGCCCCCCCCGCAAAGGCGCGGGCGATGCCGACGCGCTGTTTTTGCCCACCCGACAACTGACGCGGCATCCGGTCGGCGAATTCGCGCGGCAGTTTCACCAGATCCAGCAGTTCAAGCATCCGGTTGCGCCGGTCGTCCTCGCTTTTGCCGATACCGAAAATCTCCAGCGCGCGGATGATCTGGCGACCCACCTTCATCGACGGGTTGAGCGTATCAAAGGGGTTCTGAAACACCATCTGCACACCCGACACGGTATCGGTGGAACGGCTTTCGATAGGCGTGTCCTGAATATCCTCGCCGTAAAGCATGATCGAACCCGAGGTGGCCGTTTCCAGCCCCATCAGCACCTTTGCAAAGGTGGATTTGCCACAGCCGCTTTCACCGACAATGGCCAGGGTTTCGCCTTCATGAGCCTCGAAACTGAGCGTTTCATTGGCCTTCACGACCTTTTTGCTGCCACCGCCGAAAAGCTTGCTGGCGGAGACTTCGTAATATTTGCGCAAGTCTTCCATTTTCAGGACAACGTCGCCGATCGGGGTTTTCTCGACCGTCTTGGTTGCCTTCAGCGGCGCATTCCAGTCAATTTCGTCGACGCGCAGACAGCGCGACCCGTGCCGGTCATCGCCGGGGATGTCACGCATCCTGATGTCACCGGCATCGCATAGCCCGGCCTTGAAATAATCGCAGCGCGGGCCGAAATTGCAGCCCTGGGGCCGTTCATGCGGCAAGGGAAAATTGCCGGGAATGGCCACCAGCGGATGGGCGTTCTTGTCTGCGCCCGGCAGCGGGATCGACCGGAAAAGCGCCTGTGTATAGGGATGCTGCATCTTGTCGAAGACATCCTTGATCGAGCCGGTTTCCACCGCCTCGCCCGAATACATCACGCAAAGCCTGTTGCAGGTATCGAGAACGAGCCCGAGATTATGACTGATGAACAGCATCGAGGTGCCGTATTTTTCGCCGAGATCCTTGACCAGATCGACCACCGCCGCTTCGACCGTCACGTCAAGCGCGGTGGTCGGTTCATCAAGGATCAGCAGCGCCGGTTTCGACATCAGTGCCATGGCGATGACGATGCGCTGCTGCTGGCCGCCTGAAAGCTGATGCGGAAAGGAGTTGAGGATGCGCGCCGGATCGGGCAGGCGCACGTCGCCCACCACCTCGAGCGCGCGCTTGTGCGCCACGTCCGCCGACACGCCTTCATGGATCATCGGCACTTCCATCAACTGCTTGCCGATCTTCATCGCCGGGTTGAGCGAGGCCATCGGTTCCTGATAGATCATGGCGATTTCGGATCCGCGTATGTCGCGCAGATCCTGCTCGCTCATGGTGGTCAGGTCGCGGCCCTTGAACTTGATCGTACCGCTGACAATGCGGCCGTTCTTGCCCAGATCACGCATCACCGCCAGCGCCACGGTCGATTTGCCGCAACCGCTCTCACCGACAAGGCCCATCGCCTCGCCGGGTTGCACGGTGCAGGAAAAATCCATCACCGCCGGAATTTCCCGAAGCCGGGTGAAGAAGGAAATCGACAGGTTTTCGATCTCCAGGATAGGGCCGTCGTAATCCCATTTGGTCATGGCGTTCCCCTCAATCCCTCAGGCTTTCTTCGCGCAGACCATCCGCGAGAAGGTTGAGCCCCAGAACCAGACTCATCAGCGCCAGCGCGGGCACGATGGCCGGATGGGGCGCGATGCTCATCAGTTTGCGCCCGGCATTGATCGTCGAGCCCCAGTCAGGGCTTTCCGGGGAAAGCCCGAGGCCGAAGAAACCCAGCGTACCCAAAAGGATCGTGGTGTAGCCGATGCGCAGACAGAAATCGACGATCAGCGGGCCCCGCGCGTTGGGCAGGATTTCCCACAGCATGATGTACCAGGGGCCTTCGCCCCGAGTCTGGGCGGCGGCCACATAGTCGCGGGTCTTGATGTCAAGCACGAGCCCCCGGATGATCCGATAGACGGTGGGCGCGTTGACGAACACCACCGAAACGAAGACGATCAGGATGTTGCCGGGCAAGGCGATGAAATCAAACGCCTCGGGCAGGACAGCAACCCTTGTATCTGGCTCCGACACCAGCGCCAGATAGGCCCAGCCGCCAATCACCAGCACCGCTGCGATCATGATATTGCGCAGGTTCGGCCGCACATAGTAGCGCGAATTCAGCAGCACCGACAGAAAGATCAGCGGGAACAGAAACAGCACCACCGCCATATATTGCGGCAATCCGGTTTCGACCATTTCCGGCGTGACCAAGAGATAAAACAGCAAGATCACCGGGAAGGCCAGGATCAGGTTGGCCAGAAAGCTAAGTATGGTGTCGAGCTTGCCGCTGTAATAGCCCGCGGGCAGACCGAGAGTGATGCCGACCATGAAGGCAAAGACGGTGGCCATCGGGGCAATCTCGATCACCACGCGGCTGCCCATGACCATCCGGCTGAACACATCGCGGCCCAGATGATCGCCGCCAAGGATGTACCAGCTCGCCCCGTCCGGCATGACGGTGCCGGGGGACTTGTTCTTCATCTGGCTGACCTGTTCCAATGTGCCGTGCGTAATGATCATGTCGGCGAAAATGGCCGTGAAGACCCAGAACATGACGATGCCGAAGCCGATCATGCCGATCGTGGAATCGAACAGCTTGCCGTAAAGACCGAGCTTGCGCTTGTAGCGGATCGACACCGCATAGGTGATGATCAGCGCCAGCCAGACCGGCCAGAACTGGGTGAAGAATGCTGCGCAGATGGCGCCCCAACCGTATTCCTGCATGTCAGCTGATCCTTATCCGCGGGTTGAGGAAGACATAGCCCACATCCGAGATGAGCTGGGTGACAAGCACAACGACCACCGCCACGACCGAACAGCCGAGCAGCAGCTGGATGTCGTTGTTGCCGGCCGCAGAGACGAGCGTCCAGCCGAACCCCTTGTAGTTGAACAGTGTCTCGGTGATGACGACGCCGTTCAGAAGCCAGGGAAATTGCAGCATGATCACCGTGAAGGGGGCAATCAGCGCGTTGCGCAGCGCATGTTTCATGACCACATTCGTGAAACTGACGCCCTTGAGCCGGGCGGTGCGGATATATTGCGCTGTCATCACCTCGGTCATCGAGGCGCGGGTCATGCGGGCGATATAGCCGATGCCGTAAAGTGCGATGGTCAGGACCGGCAAAAAGAAATTCTCGAAGGTGATGCCGTCCATGGCGCTGGTGGCCGTGCCCTTGAACCATTTGAGCCCCACCAACGAGGACGCGAAAACCACGATCAGGATCACCCCCGAAACATATTCGGGCGTTGCCGTCGAGGCGATGGAAACGGTTGAAAGCGTGCGGTCCAGCTTGGATCCTTCGCGCATCCCCGCCAGAACACCGATGATCAACGCAGCCGGCACCATAAGCACCATCACCCAGAACATCAGAATCCCGGTCAGCCCCAGCCGCGTGATGATGATGCCGCCGACGTTTTCCTTGAAGACCGTGGAAAAGCCCCAATACCCCTGCAAGACGCCGCAAAACCGCGGTGGCGTCTGCGCGTCGGGGTAGGCATCGACGCAGCGCCCCGTGGCCTTGCCGCTGTCACTGGTTCCGGTCCAGCCCGGCACCACCCCCAGCCATTCGCCGTAACGGACAAGCACCGGTTGTGCATAGCCGTGCTTTGCCAGCCAGCTTTCCACCTCGGTATCGGTGATGCGTGCGCCGGCTTCGGATTTGGCGACCTTTTCAAGGTTGGGCGGCAGGTTCGTCAGATAGAACACCACGAAGGTCAGACAAAGCGCCGTCAGAACCATCGTGAACAGGCGTCGCAGCAGAAATGTCAGCATGTCTCAACCCTTCCTGCTCAGTCGGATGAGCGGACCACAGGGGCCGGCAAAACCGGCGGGGAGTCGGGAGGGGGGGCGCAGTCGGCCCGCGCCCCCGGTTGGCTTGCCTGGGATCAGGCTTCTATCCACCACTTGTAGTGATGCAGCTCGAAGGTCGGGTGCATTTCCGTCCCGTGAAGCCCTTTGCGGAAATGCCGGTAGAGAGACCGCCAGTAGGGCTGGATGAGAACGCCCTCGTCTTGCATCAGCTTTTCGATCTTGGCCATCACGACGCGGCGCTGGTCGGCGTCGGCGATCGACATGGCTTCGGCCAGCAAGGCGTCGAACTCGGCATTGTTGAACGCCGTTTCGTTCCAGGCCCCGCCGCTTTTGTAGGCCAGCGCCAGAACCTGTACGCCAAGCGGGCGCATGTTCCATTCGGTTGCGGAGAACGGATATTTGGTCCAGTCGTTCCAGAACGTCGAGCCGGGCAGGATGGTGCGCTTGATGTTGATCCCCGCGTCGCGGATCTGCGCGGCGACCGCGTCACAGCTTGCCGCCTGCCAGGCATCGTCGATCGAGATAAGCTCGAATTCGGAGTCACCGTGACCGGCCTCCTTTACCGATTCCAAGCCGGCCGCCGGGTCGACGACCAGAGGCGGAAGTTTGGCATATTCGGGATGGATCGGGCAGACATGGTGATTTTCGGCCGGCGAACCGAGCCCGGCATAGCCGAGTTCCAGCACGACCGCATTGTCGACCATTTTCTGCAAGCCGGTGCGCAGCCGCACATCCTTGTAAAGATCGGCGTCCTGGTTGAAGCGCACGGCAAGCGTGGCCGAGGTGGTCGCTTCGGACTTTTCCCAACCGATACCGTCGAATATTTCGACGAAATCGCCATCGGTCCGATAAGTCATGTCGATTTCTTCGGATTCCGCGGCGGCCAGGAACGACGATGGATCGGTCCCAAGGTCGATGAACTCGATCCGGTCAAGATACGGGCCGCCATAGACCTCCGTGCCCCACCAGGTATGGTTGGGGTTGCGGGTCAGAACCTGCTTGACGCCGACTTCGTTGACTTCGGGCAGCCAGGCGCCGGTGCCGATCGGATTGTCGCGCGGATCGCCATTGTCATAGGACTGGTGCACCACGGCGGCCGGGTAATCCGACATGCCGACGACGATGGTGATGTCGGGGGCAGGCAAGGTCAGCTTGACGGTGTGATCGTCAACAATGGTGATGCCGCCGTCGCGGGCGGTCTTGGTCGTCTCGTCGACCAGCCCCCCCATGCGGGCGGCCATCGAATTGCCCTCGACATTGGCATCGCACCAGCGGGTGATGTTATGGGCCACATCTTCGGCGGTGAAATCGTCGCCATTGTTCCATTTCACACCCTTGCGGACGTTCAGGGTGTATTCGGTGGCGTCGTCGTTGACTTCCCAGCTTTCCAGAAGCATCCCGCGCAACGAACCGTCGCGGTTGTATTCCACCATGTAATCAAGCCAGCCACGGTCGAAATTGGCCAGTTCGGACCAGTCCCAGGTCCGCGGATCCTTGCCGGCCTTGGTTTCCATGTTCATCCGCAGCGTGCCGCCCATTTGCGGCGTCTCTTGCGCCAGAACCGGGGCCTTGAGCCCCAAAAGCCCGTAAGCCGCGGCCGAACTCGCACCCAGCGCCGATGCGCGGGTCAGGAATTCGCGGCGGCTGAGCGTACCATCGGCAACTTCTTTTGCATATTTCCTTACGGCCGGATGAAGGGCGGCCGGGTTGAAGTGCTTGGTCATTCTTTTTTCTCCCTGTGATTTTCAGACAATTCGCCACGTCCCGAATTCGTGGATGATTGGTTCTGGCGCGCAGCATTCTTGCTCGCACCTTATTGCGCGCAGTTTTTTATGTCACGTCAATGCTTGTTTCCGGCATTCCCCATGGATAATGCGACCATTGTGTCGCGGTTGATGCGGGAAATCAACCGTGGCGGCGAAATGCCGAGGGCGTCTTGCCGGTCCTGTGCTGGAATGCCCTGGTGAAATAGGCCGCCGATGCAAATCCGAGCTGCTGGGCCACCTGGCCGATCGGCAGGGTGGATTCGCTAAGCATTTTGCGCGCCTCGAAAATCACCCGGTCATGCAGCAGATCCGAGGCCGACCGCCCGCAAGTCTGATTGCAGACCCGCGTAAGATGTGTCGTGGTGACACCCAGATCGCGGGCAAAATGCGCCACCGTCTTGCCGGAACGGAAATCATCTTCGATCAGTGCCGTATAGCGGCGCGCCAGCCGCAGCGCCGCGCCGGGTTTCCTGGCATCGTTGGCCATCAGTTCGATCTGACGCTCCAGCCATACGCTGAGCAGACCGACATAATTGTCGGCCGCGCGCTCATGCCCTGGCCTGGCACCGGTCAGTTCGCGCTGGATGTTGTCGATCAGCACCGACAGCTCGCCCTGCGGCGCGACATCCCGGATACGCAGGTGATGGGCTTCGGCCGGAAGTACATGGGCGCATTTGCCGAAGAAAACCGCCGAACCGAATGTCTGGTTGCCAACGTCGAACCCGTGCATCACGCCGGCGGGGATGAACACGGCGTTATGGGCGCCGTAGCCCCGCGTGACGCCACCGACGGTGATCCGGCCCTGACCGCGAGTAAACCACAACAAAAGCGGTTCCGACAGGGATCGCATGGCCTCGACCCGCCAGCGGCCGCCCGATGCCAGCCGCGGAATAGGGGTGATGCGCAGGCGCTGTTGCGGAACCTCGGGCATGATCACCTCGCCGCGCACCTTTTGCTCCGGTTTGCTGGCCGTTTTGTTGGCCGCGCGCGCCTTTGCCTGCGGCACATGACCCGCATCAGTGTCCTCTTTCCGGGCGGGGCTATCCGAAAACTGCGACAGCGGCGGGCCTGAGAAAAGCTTCACGGGGGGCAACGTCCTTGAATCCGGCCCGCTTTTCGGCAGGCAATGGTAGAGCGGAAAACGGCATTGCGGCTGCCGGAGCGCCCCGGCTGTTCTAGCCGCTGTGTATCCGAATCCCAAGCGAAAAATTCCGCGCCCTGCGCTCGAAGGCACGCCATCGCCGATCGTTCAGCCCGGAACATGGCGCCGCCAGGCCGCCATGCGGGCGCGAAACCATGTGCGCTGGCGCTTGGCGTATCGGCGGCTGGCGGTCTTGGCGGCGCCGACCGCCTCGGCCAGCGACATTTCGCCGCGCAGGTGGGCGGCCAGCTCGGGGGCGCCGATGGCCCTGGCCCACGGCGCGGAGGGGTTCCAATCGGGCAGAATGGCCGCCACTTCATCCAGTGCCCCGTTTGCGATCATCGCATCAAATCGCCGGTCGATCCTTTCTGCCAGCCAGTCGCGGTCCGCGTCGATGACCAGTGCCGTGGCCCGATCGAGCGGCAGGAGCGGCGGGCCGGTGTCGTCCTGCCACGCAGCCAGTCCGCGCCCGGTGCTGCGCAACACTTCCCAGGCGCGCTGCACCCGCGCCGGGTTTCGCCGATCGATCCGCGCCGCGGTAGCCGTGTCGACATCACGCAGCAGCGCCGCGATTCCGCCGGCCGCCAGTAGGCCTTCGCCCTCGGCGCGGATCGCGGGCGGGGTTGGCGGGATGTCAGCCAGGCCCTCGGTCAGGGCGGACAGGAAAAGCCCGGTACCGCCCGTGACGATCATCCGCTTGCCACTGGCCATGATACCCGCAACGTCGCGCAGCCAGCTTCCCACGGAATATTCGCCATCCATCGGCAAATGGCCATATAACAGATGCTCGGCGCGCGCCTCGTCCGCCTGTCCGGGGCGCGCCGACAGAATCCGCCAGCACGCCCAGACCTGAAGCGCATCGGCATTGACGATCACGCCGCCTTGCCTCTCGGCGATCGACAGGGCCAGTGCAGATTTTCCGGATGCCGTCGGGCCGGCAATCAAAACGGGTTTTTCTGGATCAATATTATCTATTATAGTCAGTTTGTTGCCTGTGGCTTTTAATGTAATTTCCAACCCAGGTTCCGGCGCGGGATCGGTTTCGTGCCGACGCCGGTTGAACCTGCCGCCGATTTCCGTCATTTTGCGCCGAAATCACCGGGGCGGCAAGTGGAGCACATGATGCAGGAAGCGCAGGAACCCAATATTGCCTACCGGCGCGTCTTGCTGAAGATTTCGGGCGAAGCGCTGATGGGCGATCAGGGCTACGGCCTTCACCCCCCCACCGTAAGCCGCATCGCCGCCGAAGTGAAATCTGTTCATGATCTCGGGGTGGAGATATGCATGGTCATCGGCGGCGGCAATATCTTTCGCGGGCTGCAAGGCTCGGCGCAGGGGATGGAACGCACCACCGCCGATTATATGGGAATGCTGGCCACCGTGATGAATGCGCTGGCCATGCAGGCCTCGCTCGAGGCGCTGGGGGTGCATACACGGGTCATTTCGGCGATTCCGATGGATCAGGTCTGCGAACCCTATATCCGCCGCCGCGCCGTGCGGCACCTCGAAAAAAAGCGCGTTTGCATCTTCGCGGCAGGCACGGGAAACCCTTATTTCACAACCGATACGGCGGCCACGCTGAGGGCCAATGAAATGAGCTGCGAAGCGATCTTCAAGGGGACCAAGGTCGACGGCGTTTATGACAAGGATCCGGCCAGTCATGCCGATGCCAGGCGCTATGATCGCGTCACCTATGACGAGGTATTGCAAAAGAATCTCGGCGTCATGGATGCGTCGGCCATCGCGCTGGCGCGTGACAACGGCTTGCCGATCATCGTCTTTTCGCTCGACGAACCGGGCGGGTTCCGCGGTATCCTGTCGGGGCAGGGCACCTATACGCGTGTCGGCACCTGAACCTGTATCTTTCTGGGGGCATTGCCTGTAAAAGGGCGCCCGAAAATGTTTTGTTCGAATTTCCAATCATCCGGGGATAGCCATGTCCGACGAAATCGAGATTGACACAGACGACCTGGATCGACGAATGGACGGCGCGCTGGTGGCATTGCGCCAGGAATTCGCCACGTTGCGGACCGGGCGTGCATCGGCTGCGATGGTCGAACCGGTCATGGTCGATGCCTATGGCGCGCTGACGCCGATCAATCAGGTGGGAACGGTCAATGTCCCCGAACCGCGCATGGTGACGATCAACGTCTGGGACAAGGCGCTGGTGGCCAAGGTCGAAAAGGCCATCCGCGACAGCGGCCTCGGGATCAACCCGCAGCTCAACGGCACGATCATCATGCTGCCGATCCCCGAACTGAACGAGGAACGGCGGCGCGAACTGACCAAGGTTGCGGGCGATTATGCCGAACGCGCCCGCGTCGCCATCCGCAATGTGCGGCGCGACGGGATGGACCAGATCAAGAAGGCCAAGGCCGACGGCATGAGCGAGGATGACCAGAAATTCTGGTCGGACGAAGTGCAAAGCCTGACAGATGCTGCTATTGCAGGAGTCGACAAGGCACTCGAGGCCAAGCAAGCCGAAATAATGCAGGTCTGAAATTGCAGGCGGCACCGGAAAGGGCAGGGCCAATGGCCGCGAAGGACATCACGGGCAGCGCGCCGGCACATGTCGCCATCATCATGGACGGCAACGGCCGCTGGGCGACGTCACGGGGCTGGCCGCGGCTGGTGGGTCATCGCCGTGGCGCCGAATGCGTGCGCACGATCGTCGAGGCCGCGCCGGGCCTTGGTATCCGCTATCTGACGATTTACGCCTTTTCGACGGAAAACTGGCGCCGCTCGACCGAGGAAGTCCTGGGCCTGATGAAAATATTTGCCCGCTACATCCAGAGCGAGGCCGACCGGCTGCACAAGGAAGGCGTGCGGCTGCGCTTCATCGGCGGGCGCGACCGGCTTGACCCGAAGCTGCAAAAGCTGATGGCCGGGATCGAGGCCAAGACCAGCGCCAACGACCGGCTGCATCTGACGGTGGCGATCAATTATGGCGGGCGCGACGAACTGGCCCGTGCCGCCGGCAAGCTGGCCCAGGACATCGCCGCGGGGAAGATTTCGCCCGACGCGGTGGATGAGGCCGCCCTTGAGGCGCGGCTCGACACGGCGGGCATGCCCGACCCCGATCTGGTGATCCGCACTTCCGGCGAAAAACGCACCTCGAACTATCTGATCTGGCAATCGGCCTATGCCGAATATGTCTTCACCGATACGCTCTGGCCCGATTTCACCCCGGCCGAACTTGCCGGCATCCTCGACCGGTTTGCGATGCGCGAAAGACGCTTTGGCGGTGCGCTGACCGCATGAATGCCACAGGCAAATGGAACGATCTTGCACCGCGCGTGGCGACCGGCGCGGGGGTGGCGGTTCTGGGGCTGGGGGCGTTGTGGCTCGGCGGGTGGGCGCTGACGTATCTCGCCTCGGCGGTGACCGGCCTGATGATCTGGGAACTGGTCAACATGACCGCCGGGCCGCTGCGCAAAAACCTGTCGCCGCTTGCCGCGCTGGTGACAGCGGCGGTCGTGTTCACCGCCGTTACGAACCATGCCTCGCCCTTCTATCTGATGTTTCTGGCGGCGCCGCCGCTGCTGACCGTGGTGCTGGCCGGCCGCGACCGGATCTTCGTGCTTGCCTATGCCACGGCGGTCTTGCTGACCGGATATGCGCTCGTCGGGTTTCGCGAAGGCCACGGGCCGCAATGGGTGCTGTGGCTGGTTCTGGTGGTCGTGATCACCGATATCGGCGGGTATTTCGGCGGGCGGATGCTGGGCGGGCCGAAATTCTGGCCGCGCATATCCCCCAAGAAAACCTGGTCGGGCACGATTTCCGGTTGGGCCGGCGCGGCGCTGGTGGGGGTGGTTTTCGCGTTCTTGATCGGCGGGCCTGCCTGGCTGATCGGCCTGTCGGTGCTGATCGCCTTCGCCTCGCAACTGGGCGACATCGCCGAAAGCGCGATCAAGCGGCGGACCGGCGTGAAGGATTCAAGCCATGTCCTGCCCGGCCACGGGGGGATGCTCGATCGCTTCGACGGGTTGATCGGGGCGGTGACGTTCCTCGTGCTTTGGGGATTCGTCCTGCCCGTCCCGCAGATCGGAGGTTAGGTCATGCGCTCGGTGTCTGTGTTCGGGACGACTGGGTCGATCGGGGAAAGCACCTATGATCTTCTGATGCATCAGGGCGGGACGGAAACCTACCGGGCAGTGGCGCTGACGGCGGGGCGCAACGTGGCGCGGCTGGCCGAACAGGCGCGCATCCTGCGCCCCGAAATCGCGGTGATCGCCGATGAGAGCCGTCTTGCCGACCTGCGCGGCGCGCTTGCGGGCACGGGGATCGACACAGCGGCGGGCACGGCCGCCATTGCCGAGGCCGCCGACCGACCCGCCGACTGGATCATGTCCGGCATCGTCGGCGCCGCCGGGCTGGTGCCGGGGTTTCGGGCGTTGCGCCACGGCGGTGCGCTGGCGCTTGCCAACAAGGAAAGCCTGGTGACCGCAGGACCATTGCTGATCGCCGAGGCGCGGCGGCATTCGGCGCGGATTCTGCCGGTCGACAGCGAGCATTCGGCGGTGTTTCAGGCGCTTGTGGGCGAAGACATGGATTCGGTCGAACGGATCACCATCACCGCTTCGGGCGGCGCGCTGCGCGACTGGCCGCTTGAAAAGCTGACCCGTGCGACCGTCTCCGAGGCATCGACCCACCCCAACTGGGCGATGGGGCAGCGTATCACGATCGATTCCGCCTCCATGTTCAACAAGGCACTGGAAGTTATTGAAACGCGTGAATTTTTTGGAATCGAGCCGGATCAGATAGATGTCCTGATACATCCCGAATCGATGCTTCACGCGCTGGTCAGCTTTCGCGATGGCGGCATGATCGGCCATCTCGGCGCGCCGGATATGCGCCATGCCATCGGCTACGCGTTGAACTGGCCCGAGCGCGATCATCTGCCGGTGGCGCGGCTCGATCTGGCCGCCGCCGGCAAACTGACCTTCAGCCCCCCCGATCCGGCGCGCTATCCCGCGTTGCGCCTGGCGCGCGAGGTGATGGCCACGGGCGGGCTTGCCGGGGCGGGTTTCAATGCCGCCAAGGAGGTGGCGCTGGACGCCTTCATCGCCGGGCAGGTCGGGTTCGCGGCCATGGCGGGTGTAGTCGAAGAAGTGCTGGAGCGTCTTTCCGGGACTGCCGACCTTGGCAAGGCGCCGCTAAGCCTCGATATCGTTCTCGACATGGACCGCGAGGCGCGCCGGACGGCGCGCAACGTGGTTGCAAGCAAAGACTGGATCTGAGTTTTGGAATTTTCCGACCTTCTGCAATCGTCCGGCCACTTCCTTTATACCGCCGGCGTTTTCGTCATCGCCCTGTCGATCATCGTGGCCGTGCATGAATACGGGCATTATATAGTCGGGCGCTGGTCGGGAATTCATGCCGAGGTGTTTTCGCTCGGCTTCGGGCCGCGCCTGGCAAGCTGGATCGACCGGCGCGGAACCCGCTGGCAGATCGCGGCGTTTCCCTTTGGCGGCTATGTAAAGTTTCTTGGCGATGCCAATGCCGCATCCGCTGGGGCCGACGATGAAACCATGTCGCGGCTTTCGGATGATGAAAGGCGCCACACCATGCATGGCGCGCCCTTGTGGGCGCGGGCGGCAACGGTGGTGGCCGGGCCGGTGTTCAATTTCATCCTGTCGATCGCCGTCTTTTCGGCCATGCTCCTTGTCACCGGCTTGCCGACACAGGCCCCGGAAATCGCTGCGCTCAAGGTGCTGCCGGTCGAAGACAACCTGCAACCGGGCGACAGGATCCTCGCGCTGAACGGCACAGCGACCCCCGATTACCCGACCCTCGGCAAGGTCGCCGACGCACTGCCCGACGGCGCCGGGCATGTCTATCTGGTCGACAGGGGCGGGGTACAGGTGTCGGTTGACGGCCCGCCGCTTTTCCCGGCTCTCATCCAGTCGGTCCTGCCCAAAAGTGCCGCCATGGACGCGGGCCTGCGCGAAGGCGATGTGATCGTCGAGGCGAACGGCACCCCGACGCCGCGTTTTTCGGACCTCCAGGATGCCGTCAAGGCCAGTGACGGCGGGCCGGTGAAGCTGCGCGTCTGGCGCGGCGGCACCGAATTCGATGCAATCCTGATCCCGCGCGAAAGGCCGGTGCAAAACGCCGACGGATCATTGGAAACCGGTTATCAGATCGGCATTGCCGGAAGTTATCTCTTCGAGCCGGCCACCCGGATGCCGGGTATCGGAGAGGCCCTGACACTCGGTGTCAAACAGACATACGGGATCGTCGAGGCGACCTTTTCGGCCCTGAAAAGCATGATCGCGGGCAAGATATCGACCTGCAATCTCAACGGCCCGATCGGCATCGCCCAGGCCACCGGCGCCGCGGCAAACGAAGGGCTGAGCTCGTTCGTATGGCTGGTCGCGGCGCTGTCGACGGCCATCGGCCTGCTGAACCTTTTCCCGGTTCCGGTGCTCGATGGCGGTCATCTGGTGTTTCATGCCTTCGAATGGGCCACCGGCAGGCCGCCCTCCGACAGGGTGATGAATGTGGCCCTGGCGATAGGGCTGGCGCTGGTGCTGTCGCTGATGCTTTTCGGGCTCTCGAACGATTTGTTGTGCACCTGAGGCGTTGCGCGAAATTCCTTGTCCGCCAGGCATCGCCAAAAGCCCGAAGGCACGCCGGGCGCGGCAGTTTTCTTGCGGTCGAAGATGCTTGCCGGGCCATGGCGGATCGTCGCCAATTCGTCCGGTCGGGCGCAATGACGCCCGCGAATTGACGCATTGCTGCCACATTCCCTGCCTAGCCTGAGGCAAGTCACACAAGAGCCAGCATTCAAACGAAAGCCAGCAGAAAGCGTCAGTCCCATGCAGATGATCCAAAACAGCTATCGCGGGATATCCCTTGTCCTTGATCTCGGGCTTGACCGCATCCTGATTCCCCTGGCGATTGTCGTCGGTCTGGCAGGCGGCGCGATGATCGGCTCCGAACTCGCGCAGATGCAGGGACCGGATTTTCAGAATATCCGCTGAATGAGGGCAACCCCGCGCCCGCGCCGGGGCGCGGTGGAGCAATCAGCCACCACCCGTTTCCTCCCCCGACAGATTATCCGTGACGCGGCCCCCGATGTGGTCGCGTCACGGCTTTTGACAAGCCTACGCATTCGGGCTAGTGACATTGCATCGCTAGATAAAAATCGTGTTCAGGGGGCGGACAATGTTGGCACAGCGGCTTTCGGGAAGCATTGGAAACATGGCTTCGACAACGCTGACCAGGATCGCTTTTTTTCTTGTCCTAACAATCGGTTTTGCCACGACCTTCACGCAGGCGACGGCGCAGGACTATGCCTTTTCGCGTGTGGTTGTCGAAGGCAACGACCGCATTGAACCGGCCACGATCGTCAAATTCGCAGGAATCAGTCGCGGCGAGCAAGTCAGCGCCGCCGCGCTCAACGATGCGTTTCAGCGGCTAACGGCCTCGGGGCTTTTCGCCAGCGTCGAACTTGTGCCGTCGGGCAGTACGCTGATCATCCGCGTGGTGGAAAACCCGACAATCAACATCGTCAGCTTCGAGGGCAATCAGAAGCTCAAGGACGAAGACCTGGCCAAGCTCGTCAAATCGCAGTCACGCCGGGTCTATTCCGTAAGCCAGGCCGAGGCCGATGCCGCGGCGATCGTACAGGGCTATGCCGATGCCAGCCGGCTTGCGGCGCGGGTGGAGCCGCGGGTCATCGACAGGGGTGACAACCGTGTCGATCTGGTGTTCGAGATCCGCGAGGGCAAGGTGACCGAGGTCGAGCGACTGTCCTTCACCGGCAACCGTTCCTTCTCCGACCGCCGCCTGCGCCAGGTTCTGGGCACCAAACAGGCCGGGTTGCTGCGCAACATCATCCAGCGCGATACCTTCGTCGCCGACCGGATCGAGTTCGACAAGCAACTGCTGGTCGATTTCTACCGCGCGCGCGGGTTCATCGATTTCCAGGTGCTGGGCGTCGCCTCGGAGTTTTCCCGCGAACGCGATGCCTTTTTCCTGACCTTCAACATCCGCGAGGGCCTGCGATACACATTCGGCAAGATCAGCACCGTCAGCGAATATCCCGGTGTCGACGCGGCCGAATACGAGGCGGCGGTGCGCATCCGGCCGGGGGTTGTCTACTCGCCCCTGGCGATCGACACGACGATCAGCAGAATGGAAGCCGTCGCGCTGAAACAGGGCGTCGATTTCGTCAATATCGTGCCGCGCATCACCCGCAACGAACGCGACCAGACACTGGACGTGGTGTTTGCCGTGACCAAGGGGCCAAGGGTTTTTGTCGAACGGATCGACATCGAAGGCAATGCGACAACACTCGACAAGGTCATCCGCCGCCAGTTCCGCTCGGTGGAAGGCGATCCCTTCAACCCGCGCGAAATCCGGCAGGGCGCCGAGCGCACCCGCGCCCTCGAGTATTTTGCCTCGGCCGATGTCGAGGCCAAGCAAGGCACGTCCTCGGATCAGGTGATCGTCGACGTGAATGTGGAAGAGAAACCGACAGGATCGCTGTCTTTCGGCGCGACCTATTCGACGTCAAGCGGCATCGGGTTCAATGTCGCGTTGTCTGAAAAGAACTTTCTGGGGCGCGGCCAGTCGGTCGGGATCAGCATAGGCGCGGGGACCGACACCAAGAGCAACTCGATCACCTTTGTCGAGCCGGCCTTTCTCGACCGTGACCTGAAGTTCCGGTTCAACGCTTATTACAACACGACCAACAAGGACAATTCCTTCTACGACACCACGCGGATCGGGATGTCGCCCTCGATCGAGTTTCCGATCAGCGAATTCGGCAGGCTTGAGCTGCGCTACAAGGTTTCGAGCGACAAGATTTTCAATGTCGATCCGGTGAATTCCTCGGCGCTGCTGGTGAGCGAGCAGAATCGCGGCAGCGAAATCACCAGCGCCCTGGGCTATTCCTATACCTATGACACGCGCATTGGCGGGCTTAATCCCAACGCCGGAATCGTGCTGCGCTTCGGCCAGGATTTCGCCGGTTTCGGCGGCGACATAGATTCGATCACCACCACCGCCAAGGCAACCTTCCAGACCAAGGCATTCCGCGAAGAGGTGACGCTGCGCGCCGAGCTGGAAGGTGGCGCGGTTTATACAAGCAATGGCAACAGCCGGTTGATCGACCGCTTCACCGGCAACGGCAAGGTGCGGGGGTTTGCGCCCAATGGCTATGGCCCGCGCGATCTGGGGGCTGTCAATCAGGATGCCGTCGGCGGCAATTACTTTGCCGCGCTGCGTCTCGAAGCGGAGTTCCCACTGGGCCTGCCCGAAGAATACGGCCTGACCGGCGGTATCTTTGCCGATGTCGGATCGGTCTGGGGGCTGGACAGCACGGCGGGCACCGCGGTCATTGACGACAGTTTGCACCTGCGCTCCTCGATCGGTTTTTCGCTGTTCTGGACAACGGCCATCGGCCCGCTGCGCTTCAACTTCTCAAAGGCGCTGAACAAGCAAAGCTATGATGATGTTCAGAATTTCGAACTGACCGTGTCGACACAATTCTGATGTCTGGCATCATTCGGGCATTGGCGTTGGCGGCGGTGTTTGCCGTTTCCGGCGGCTTGGCTCATGCCCAGCAAGCGCCCGGGAAAATCCACAGCCCCATCCTGACGCTCGACCAGGAACGGCTGTTTGCCGAATCCGACTGGGGCAAACGCGCCAAGGCCCATGTCGATTCCGCTTCCGCCGCGCTGGCCGCGGAAAACCGCAAGCTGGAAGCCGACCTGACCGCCGAGGAAAAAGCCCTGACGGAAAAGCGCGAAACCATGCCGGCGGACGAGTTTCGCGCCGCCGCCGATGCCTTTGATGCCCGTGTCACCGAAATCCGCCGCACGCAGGACGGCAAGGCCCGCGACATCGGAAGAATGCTTGATGCGGAGCGTCAGAAATTCTTCAAGGCGGCGTTTCCGGTTCTAGGCGAAATGCTGCGAAAACGCGGTGCCGTGGCGATCCTTGACGCGCGGGCAATCTTCGTTTCGGCCGAAGCGATCGACGTGACCGATGACTTGATCGCCGAGCTGGATGCGGCGCTCAAATCCGGCGCCGATCAGACCGGCGCCGATCAGACCGGCGACAATGCCCGGAACGCACCCGCGCCTGGCAATACGACAGGCGCGGGGAACTGAAGCGCTGTATTGCCGGTGCCCGACCGGATCGAGGGCACGGCAATACCGGTCTGCGCCGGGAACTGTCGGAATTTACCTGTGATTGATGTGCCGGATCAAAGGCCGAACCCGTCAAAGGGCTTTTCGGTATTTGCCGCCGGCAGCCGCTACAGCGGCAATCTCTGGATGTGGCTCACCACATCCAAAGCAATCCACTCTAGGCGCCCCAGGTGCGGATCGGGCCGCAATCCATATGCACGAAGTTGGAGCGCGAATATTTCCCGACGCCGCCGGCCTCGCAGGCCGTCGCGGCGCGGTACATCTGCGAAACGGAGCGCGAACGCAGGCGAAGGTCCGCGGCCTGTGCCTTGATGTGCAGCGAGTTTTGCGCAACGCGGCGCGATCTTGACCGCAGCAGCGCGTTGGTTTTTGCCGTGCGGTAACCCGACAGCAGCAGATAGGGCTCGCTGACATCGAGAAGCCGATGACTGGCCGCGGCAATATCGACGGTGCGGGGGTCGACGTCCTTGACCTCATCCTGTCGCCAGTCACGCATGAAATAGGTGATTTCATTCAGCGCTTCGGGCACGTATTTGCCTTCGATCCAGTAAATCGTATCGATGCTTTCGCCGGTACGCCCGGAATACATGCGAATGCGGCGTATGTCGCCCGCCCCCCGCAGTAGGCCGAATGCGTTGCTGCAAGTCGGCGCCGCCGCCACGGCCGTCGCGGCAAACGCCCCGAGCAACCCACGTCTGGAAATTCCGCTGGATACGATTTTTGTCATGGCTTCCGCATCTGTCCCGTCGCAATTACCGTTTTTTCAACGGCTTATGTTTAACAACTTCCCCAAGTGCTGACGCGGTTATGACATACCACAATGCCTTCGCCAACTTTGAATTGTTGCGCGGCGCGAAATCCTGCCCTTATCGGCGAAAACTTGCTGACCGAACTGCCTGTACTTTTCTTGCCACACAGATATTGTTTGGACGTTGTATTAATGTGACAATATCTAGTTGTTACCGCCTAGACGGCGGCTTCGTGAATGGACACGGGCACAGCTTTGCCTAGAGAATGGGGCCGTATTGTATTGAAGCCTTGGGGTAAAAATGAAGGCATATTGTTTTCGATCCGTTTTCAGTGCGTCGCGCCTCGTGTTGCAAAGTCTTGGCGTTGTTTTCCTTATGGCACTTGTGGCGGTACCGGCGGGATACGCGGACACGGCGGATATGGCCTTTCGCCAGGCTGTGGCCGAAGCCGCCGCTGGCGACAGGGAGCTGGCCGAATTTTACCGCGAACGTGATCAGCAGCCGCTCTGGACAACATCCGGTGATGCCGCGCGGCGTGCCGCCTTCTTCGCGGCGCTCGACAAGGCGCCCAATCACGGATTGCCGCAGGGCCGCTACAATGCAGCAAAACTGCGCGCCGGGTTCGAGTCGCTGACGTCGGAACGCCAGCGGGGCCTGCTCGAGGTGGCTGTTTCCAAAGCCTTTCTGGCCTATGCGCATGATGTGCGCAACGGCGTCATCGACCCCGTGTCAGCCGACCCCGGAATTGTGCGCAAAGTGCCGCGTCAAGGTTCCCTGGCAACCCTGCGGGCGTTCGCCCGTTCCGATCCGCGGGCCTTCATCGGATCGCTGCCGCCGAAGGGGCCGCAATATTTGGCGCTGATGAAGGCCAGGCTCGATCTGGAGTTCACGCTGCAATCGGGCGGCTGGGGGCCGGAACTCAGCACCAACCCCGTCAAGCCGGGCGACAGCGGCGCGCAGGTGATCGCGCTGCGCGACCGGCTGGTGCGCATGGGTTATCTGCGGCGAACTGCGGCCGAGACCTATGATGGGGCGCTGCAAAAGGCGGTTCAACAGTTTCAGATCGAACACGGGCTTGCGCCGGACGGTGTTGCGGGCAACGCGACGATCGACGAAATCAACGTCGGCGTCGAGGATCGGTTGAAATCCGTTCTGGTGGCGATGGAGCGGCTGCGCTGGATGAACGGCCTGACGCTGGGCAAGCGTTATATCTGGGTCAATCTGCCCGATTTCACCGCCAAGATCGTCGATGACGGCAAGGTGACTTTCGAAACCGTCACCGTTGTCGGCATGAATCAGCACGACCGCAGAAGCCCCGAATTTTCCGATCAGATGGAGTTCATGGTGATCAATCCCACCTGGAACGTTCCGCGGTCGATTGTCGTGAAGGAATATCTGCCGATGCTTCAGGCCAATCCGCAGGCTGCCGGAAATCTGAAGATCGTTGACCGGCGGGGCAGGGTGGTCAACCGGGAAGAGACGGATTTCACCCAGTTCACCGCGCAGAACTTTCCGTTTTCCATGTCCGAGCCGCCGTCGAATGGCAATGCTCTCGGGCTGGTCAAGTTCATGTTTCCGAACCAGTGGAACATCTACCTGCATGACACACCGTCAAAATCGTTGTTCAAAAGGCAAGTGCGCGCGTTCAGCCACGGCTGCATCCGGCTGGGCGATCCCTTCGACTTTGCCTATGCCCTGCTGGCGCCACAGACCGACGATCCGAAAGGCGAATTCGCCGCGCATCTGAACACCCGGTCGGAAACCACGCTGCCACTGGAAAATCCGGTCCCGGTGCATATCGTCTATTTCACCGCCTGGCCCAGCGCCAAGGGGCGCATCGACTATCGCCGCGACGTTTATGGCCGCGATGCCAGGGTTTTCGACGCTTTGGAAAAGGCCGGGGTGGTCTTGCCCGCGGTTCAGGGCTAATACTCCCGGAAACCGGGGCGGCGCTTCCCGGTATCGCGGAGCCAGAAGAAATCGATGTCCCATACCATCGCCGAGATCGCCGAAGCAATTGGGGCGCAGGCTTTCGGTGACGTGAACCTGCGTGTCTGCAATGCGGCCGAACCGGCGATGGCCGGCCCGGATGACCTCGCCCTGGCGATGGACAGGAAATACGCGCCTCAACTGGCCGGCGGCCGTGCCCGTGCCGCGATGCTCTGGGACGGGGCCGATTGGCAGGCGCTGGGGCTGAAAAGCGCCATCTGTGTCGCGCGGCCGCGCTTTGCCATGGCGGGTCTGACACGGATGCTCGATGACGGGCCTGACATTGCGGCGGGCATCGACAGGACCGCGATCATCGGCGACGGCGCGGTGATCGGCGAAGGGGCGGCCATCGGGCCCTTCGTGGTCATCGGCCGGGATGTGCGCATCGGCGCGCGCGCGCGCATCGCATCGCATGTATCCATCGCCCGGTCCTCGGTGATCGGCGATGACGCCCTGATCCTGCAAGGCGTGCGGATCGGCCCGCGCGTCTTCATCGGCGACCGCTTCGTTTGCCAGCCGGGCGCGGTGATCGGGGCGGATGGGTTTTCTTTCGTGACCGAAGACAAGTCGCGCCCCGAAATCGTCCGCGAAACGCTGGGCAAGGCCGAGGCTGCGCCGCAACAGAACTGGACCCGCATCCATTCGCTCGGCTGCGTCGAGATCGGCGATGATGTCGAGATAGGGGCCAATGCCACCATCGACCGGGGAACCGTTCGGGCCACGCGGGTCGGGTCGGGCAGCAAGCTCGATAACCTGGTTCATCTCGGGCACAATGTGACCGTGGGGCGCGATTGCCTGCTTTGCGGGCTGGTGGGGGTCGCGGGATCGTCGCGGATCGGGGATCGGGTGGTGCTCGGCGGTCAATGCGGCGTATCGGACAACATCTTTGTCGGTGACGACGTGGTCGCGGGCGGTGGCACCAAGATATTGGCGAACGCCCCGGCGGGGCGGGTGCTGCTGGGGTATCCGGCAATGAAAATGACCGCGCAGATGGAGACCTGGAAACATGTCCGGCGGCTGGGCCGGTTGTTCGCGCAGGTGGCGGAATTGCGTGAAGCGGTGGCCGGACCCCACCGCAAGGGCGACGGCAAGGGCCGAGGCGGTGACGATGACTGACGTCGGCGCGCGGGTGATCGCCATTATCGCCGAAAAGGCGGTTGTCGATGCGCGCACGATCGGGCCCGAGACGCGCATGGATCATCTTGGCCTCGACAGCCTGGGGATGGTCGAATCCATTTTCGCCGTGGAAGAGGCCTTTGCCGTGTCGGTCCCGTTCAGTTCCGGCAGGCCCGGTCAGGACGATGCGTTCAACCTGTCCTCGGTCGGCGCAATCATCACCGCGGTCGAGACATTGCTCGCCGACAAGGCATGAATCGGGTTGCGATCACCGGGGCGGGCACCGTCAACGCGCTTGGGGGGGACGTGGCCTCGACCTGCGAAGCCTTGCGCGAGGGCCGCTGCGCGATAGGCCCGCTGGCGTTCCGGGATGCGGATCGCTTGTCGGTTCGCATCGGCGCGCAGGTGCATGGATGGGCGCCCCAGGGCCGGTTCACGCCAAGGCAGCTATCGCTTTATGACCGCTACACCCAGTTCGCCGTCGATGCCGCGCGTCAGGCGGTGGCGCAGTCGGGGCTGGATTTTCGGGGCGATCTGGGGCTGCGTGCCGGGGTCGTTCTGGGCACCGCCGGGGGCGGGGTGGCGACGGGGGATGACAGCTACCGCGCCGTCTACCAGGACCGCAGGAACAAGGTGCACCCCTTTGTCGTCCCGCGCCTGATGCACAACGCCGCCGCCGCACATCTTGGAATCGAATGGGGCCTGCGCGGTCCGGGCCTGACCGTTTCCACCGCCTGCGCGTCGTCGAACCACGCGATGGGGCTGGCCTTTCAGATGATCAGGTCCGGTGCGGCGACAGCGATGCTGACCGGCGGCGCGGACGCCATGTTGTGTTTTGGCGGCGTGAAGGCCTGGGAAGCGCTGCGGGTCATGTCGGATGAGGCCTGCCGCCCGTTCAGCGCCAACCGCAGCGGCATGGTCATGGGCGAAGGCGCCGGTATTCTTGTTTTTGAAGACTGGGATCATGCCCGCGCGCGGGGGGCTGACATTCTGGCCGAAGTGGCCGGGTTTGCGATGACATCCGACGCCGGCGATATCGTGTTGCCCAGCCAGGACGGCGCGCAAAGGGCGATCGCCGGCGCGCTGCGCGATGCCCGCCTGAACCCCGAAGAGATCGGCTATATCAATGCCCATGGGTCGGCAACGCTGGCAAATGACCGGACCGAATGCGCCGCGATCAGCCAGGCCTTCGGCGCGCTGGCGGGGCGGTTGATGGTGTCATCCACCAAATCCATGCACGGGCATCTGATTGGCGGCACCGGGGCGGTCGAGGCACTGGCCTGCCTGATGGCCCTGCGTCAGGGCGTGATCGCCCCGACCATCGGCTACCAGCAGCCCGACCCGGATTGCGCGCTCGATGTCGTCCCCAATACCGCACGGCAGGCCAAAGTCGCCGCCGCCCTTTCCAATGCTTTCGGCTTTGGCGGCGTGAATGCCGTCATCGCGTTCCGCAAGGCCTGAGCCAAAGCGGAACGCCCCGGTTCCAACTGCCGGCCGGGTTCGCTATTTCGCTGTGGGAAGGGTTTTCTTGACCGCTTCGAAACCCGCCGTGAACCCCTTGAGCGATACGCTGACATCGACTGTGCGCGACGGGTCGGCCACCGGCACGACCGAAATGACGGCGGTGTTGCCCTTTCTGAAACTGGCAAGATCCTCTTCGGTAAGGCCTACCCGCGCAACGCATCCGACATTGGCGCAGAAGGTGAACGGGTAACGTTTGGTCTTGCCCTTGTCCACGGTGATGTTGACCATTTGCGGCAGCAGGGTTTCCAGCGGCGTGATGATCGTCGCGCCGGCGACCGCATCGCTGCCCTCGGGCAAGGCAAGCAGGCTGATTTCGGCGATCGCGTTGCCATTGGCCTCGGTCAGCAACTGGTAAAGCTGGCAGGGGTCCGAACCATCCTTGCTGTGAACGCAGCGCAGTTGCCAGTCGTCGAATGTTTCGGCCACATAGGGTTTGCCGATTTCATCGCCCGCCGCCGTCGTCGCCGCCGTCGTCGCCGTCGTTTCCGCCGGCGCTTCTTGCGCGGCGGGTGCCTCCGGTGCCGGCGCGGGCGCCGTTTCCTGGCCCAGGGCCGGGCCCGTCATCACTAACGCCAGGATCAGCGGCATCGCATTGGAGAATTTGACCATTTCAGCTTTCCATTGGTGAGGGTCCAAGTGTGAAAAGGCGTTTATCACGCCTGATTGGCGGTGTCAGTGAGGAAACGACAGCGAACTTGCGGCGGCGGGTTTTTGCCCATGGGCGCGACGGCGGCCGGGGCATTTGAGGCCGGGCGACCAGAAAAAAGGAAAAGGGCCCGTGACAGGCCCTTTTCCGATATTTCTCTCCCTGTCGGACTGGCCGACTTGCTTATTGGGCCGGAAGCTATTGAGTAAAGCGCTGTGCGTCAACATAAAAAATGTCCGCCCGGAAAAAGTGATGTTCCGCAAAAAGAACCGCGCCCGATGCGGCGCGGCCAGTTGACAGGGAGGAAGTCACATTCCTTCACAAAGTGCCTGTGCCGGAATGCAATCGACACTGGCATGACAGTGTTAAGATTGTATTGTTGCGTGAAGGATCATTGGTCTGGGGGTGAATGTGCTGACCGAAAATGGTATTTTTGTAGGTGGCGGCGGCAATGGCGGCGGCTATGAGACGCCGCAGCAACTGCTGCTCAAATTCGGCAATCGTCATGGCTTGATCGCGGGCGCAACGGGCACCGGCAAGACGGTCACATTGCAGATCCTAGCCGAAGGCTTTTCGGCCGCCGGCGTTCCGGTGTTCCTGTCTGACGTGAAGGGTGATCTTGCCGGTCTGGCAGTTTCCGGGTCGGCCGATCACAAGCTTCACGGCGCCTTCATGAAACGCTGTGACTCCATCCGCTATCACCTTGAATATCAATCCTTTCCGGTAACGTTCTGGGATCTTTTCGGCGATCAGGGCCACCCCGTGCGAACCACCGTTTCGGAGATGGGGCCGCTCTTGCTGTCGCGCCTGATGGATCTGAGCGATGCCCAGGAAGGTGTTTTGAACATAGCCTTTCGTCTGGCCGATGAGGAAGGTCTGCCGCTTCTCGATCTGAAAGACCTTCAGGCCATGCTGGTCTGGATCGGCGAGAACGCCGCGGAACTGTCGCTGCGCTACGGCAATATTGCCGGATCCAGCATCGGTGCAATCCAGCGCCAGCTTCTGGTGCTGGAAAATCAGGGCGGCACGCGGCTCTTTGGTGAACCGGCGCTGGATCTGGGCGACATGATATCGCTCGCGCCGGACGGGCGCGGGCGCGTCAACATACTGGCGGCGGACAGGCTGATGGCTTCCCCGCGCCTTTACGCGACCTTCCTGCTCTGGCTCCTGTCGGAGCTTTTCGAGACCCTTCCCGAAGTCGGAAACCCCGACAAGCCGAAGCTGGTGTTTTTTTTCGACGAGGCGCATCTGTTGTTCGACGATGCCCCCAAGGCGCTGGTGGACAAGGTCGAACAGGTGGCGCGGCTGATCCGTTCCAAGGGCGTGGGCATCTTCTTTGTCACCCAGAATCCGGCGGATGTGCCCGACGATGTGCTGGGGCAGCTCGGCAACCGGGTTCAGCATGCCCTGCGCGCCTTCACCGGAAAGGATCAGCAGGATCTCAGGCGCGCCGCGCAGAACTACCGGGCCAATCCGGAATTCGACACCGAAACGGCGATCAAGGAGGTCGGCACCGGCGAGGCGGTTACCTCGTTTCTTGAAGACAAGGGCGTACCCGGCATGGTTCAGCGCACATTGGTGCGCCCGCCCGCCAGCCAGCTCGGCCCGATCACCGCGGCCCAGCGCCAGGCGGCGATCGCCCGCTCCGGGCTGGGGGGCAAATACGACAAGGTTGTCGATCGGGAATCGGCCTTCGAAAAGCTCCATGCACGGGCGCAAGCGGCGGCCGAAGCCGCAGCGGACGCCGAGGCGCGCGAAGAAAAGCTGAAGCAGGAAGAGCGCGAATTCAGATCGGCGCGCCGCTACGATGGCGGCGGTGTCGGCCGGTCATCATCGCGAAAACGCGCATCGCGGTCCGACAGCCTGGCCGAGGCATTCGGCAAAAGCGTCGTGCGCCAGATCGGCTCGACAACCGGGCGGGCGATCGTGCGCGGCATTCTGGGAAGCCTGTTCAAGTCCCGTTAAAGCGGCCTGATCTTGATCCGGGTGATCCGGTTTTCCTTGCGCGCCATCACCTCGAACCGGAAACCGTGGAAGGAAAAGACCTGCCCCTCGGCGGGGATCGTCTGGGCTTCGTGAATGACCAGGCCCGCGATGGTATTGGCCTCGTCGTCGGGCAATGACCAGTCGGTGGCGCGGTTCAGATCACGGATGGTCATGGCACCATCGACGATACAGTCACCGGTCTCGGTGCGCTTGAGCGGATGTTCGGCGTCTATGTCGAATTCGTCGGTAATCTCGCCGACGATTTCCTCGATGATGTCTTCAAGGGTGATCAGGCCGCGCAGGTCGCCATATTCATCGACGACCAGCGCGAAATGCGTCCGGCGCTTGAGAAACTCGCGCATCTGTTCGTCAAGGGGCGTGGTCTCGGGGACGAAATAGGGTTTCTTGGCAACGCTCAGGATGTCCATTTCGCGGATCGAGGCAAGGTTGCCATCTTCGCCGCGCACCGTCTTGTCGACCGCCCTGAGCAGATCCTTGGCATGGATGACACCGACGATGTTTTCCCTCTCGCGCTTGAACAGCGGTAGACGGGTATGCGGCGACGCCAACACCTGAGAGAGGATTTCGGCAGGGTCGGATTCGGCATCGACCATTTCCAACTGGCTGCGGTGGCGCATGATTTCCTCGACCGTCCGGTCATTGAGATCGAGCGCACCAAGCAGGCGGTCGCGGTCCTCTTTAAGCATCGCCCCTTCGGAGTGACCCAAAGCCAGGGCGCCGACGATCTCTTCGCGCAGCGACAGAATATGGCGGTCAGGGTCGGTCCGCACGCCAAACAGCATCAGCAGGCCGCGCACGATGATGCGCACAAAGCTGACCACCGGCGTCATGGTCAGAATCAGAAGCCCGATCGGCCGCGCCACCCGCGATGCGGCCGTCTCGGGGGAGGTGATCGCATAGGTCTTGGGCAGCACTTCGGCGAAAACCAGTACCAGAGACGTCATCACCAAAGTCGCCACCGCAATGCCGTTGGCCCCGAACAGGCGTGAAAAAAGCGATGTCGCCAGCGCCGCCGAAAGGATATTGGCGACATTGTTGCCCAGCAGGATCGCCCCGATCAGCTTTTCGGAATCCTCGGTGATGGTCAGCGCCGCGCGCGCGCCACGGCTGCCCTTGTCGGCCTGGGCGCGCAGTTTTCCCCGTGATGCCGCGGTCAGGGCCGTCTCCGAGCCGGAAAAGAAAGCCGACAACAGCAACA
Organism: Paracoccaceae bacterium; assembly: GCA_020446815.1. Classification (GTDB taxonomy): domain Bacteria; phylum Pseudomonadota; class Alphaproteobacteria; order Rhodobacterales; family Rhodobacteraceae; genus Albidovulum. Next base: position 68,594 of record JAGRDY010000012.1, on the reverse strand, counting down.
GCAGCAGGATTGACCCGGCAGTCAGCCAAAATGCACCGTCGATGAATGCGGCGAATTCCATGTTCTCGATCCTCATGTGGCGCCCCTTTTATGAGTGAGGGGCGGGCGCGCTTCAAGCGTCTCGATCGAGGTTTTGTCAAGGCGCGAAATCCGCGTCGGGCTGCGCTGTGTCGCGCAATCGGGGCATCAGCGGTTTGGCCCACCGCGAAATTCCTGCAAAACGACGTGGCGGGCGGCCTTCGGGGCGGCCCGGCAGCCTTCGTCAATCCGTGTCGCGCGCCAGCGGGTGATTTTCCAGGACAAGCTCTTTCAGTCGCGCGTCAAGCACATGGGTATAGATTTCAGTGGTCGCAATATCGGCATGCCCCAGCAATGTCTGGATGGCCCGCAGATCCGCGCCACCTGCAAGCAGATGGGTTGCGAAGGCGTGGCGCAACGTGTGCGGCGAAACGTGGAGCGGGTCGATCCCGGCCGCCAATGCCAGTTCTTTCAAAAGGCCGTGGAATGCCTGGCGGGTGAAATGCCCGGCCCGGCCGCGCGCGGGAAAAAGAAACCGGCTTGGCTGTGCGGCCGTCGCTTGTCCGGCGTTTGCCGTGGCCGCATCCAGCGCGGCCAGCCAGTCCGCAAGGGATTTGCGCGCCGCGCCCGACAGCGGCACCAGGCGTTCCTTACCCCCCTTGCCCTTGATCAGCAGCATTCGCGGATCGCCCCGCGCCGCGGCGCGCGGCAGCCCGACCAATTCGCTCACCCGCATCCCCGTCGCATAGAGAAGCTCCAGTAGGCAGATGTTTCGCAATCGCTCGCGCTGCCCCCGCCCGCTTGTCCGACTGGCAGCAAGCAGGGCCTCCACCTCGTCGATGCTCAGCGTCTTGGGCAGGCGTCTGGATTTGCCCGGCCCGGTGATCTGGATCGCCGGGTTTTCCTTGCGCCAGCCTTCCTCATAGGCAAATCGGTAGAGCTGGCGAATGGCCGACAGCCGCCGGGCACGGGTTGCCCGCGACAGGCCCTCGGCTTCGCAGCCGACAAGATAGGCTTCCACATCATCACGCTTCGCGGCGGCAAAATCTGTCCGGCGGCTTTCGAGCCAGCCGGCGAAATCCTTCAGATCCCGCCCGTAAGCCAGCAAGGTGTTGTGGGCGGCGCCAAGCTCCGCGGCCTGGGCTTCGAGGAACGCCGAAATCCATTGATGCATTGCGGCCATGAGTCTAGCCTCGCCGTTCCAGCAAGAGCAATTCGAGCGCGGCACGGCGCGCGGTCGTTTCCAGCCCGACACGGCGCAGCGTCTGAAGGCCGCCCGTCACCCGGCGCAGATCGCCGCGCGCACCTTCGGTAATGTCATGGATGGCCAAAAGCACCGCTTCCCCGATCCGGCCCTGATCGAGAAAACGCGCCGCCTCGGGTGACTGGAGCGTCCCGCCTGTGAAGGCAAGCTTGATGGCCAGGCCAAGCTGGTCGGGCGGGGTCTGGCCGATGATCCGGCCCCTGGCCACGCCAATCAGGAAATCTTCGTCCGAATCGAGCGCCCGCCGGGTTTCAGCGACGTCCTCATAGGCGTCCGACAACAGCCCGATACGAAACGACAGATCCGCGGCCGGCCCTTGCAGCGGCAGATCGTCCAGACTGCTCGCGTACCGATTGGCGAACGGTACTTCCAGCTCTACCGCCGTCATCATCTGCCAGGCGGCCTGTATGGCCGGTGCTACCTGGCCCGGATCGCCCGCCGCCAGGGCTTTTTCCAGCTCCTGAACGGCTTTGACGCGTTCCCAGACGCCCCCCGACGCGGCGGCCTTGCGTTCGGTATAAAGCCCAAAAAGCTGGTTTTCGCCAATCACCCCGGTGCGTGCCAGCCTTTCGCCGGCCTCGATACGCGCCTTCCAGCCGGCGTTGGAGCGCAGATCGGCCTGCGCGAAGGCCAGCGGCAATGTCGTGGTCTGCAAGGGCTGGCCAATGGCCTCCATCAATCTGAAAACCAGCGGTGACGGCCGCGCGGGCAGCGGCAGATCCGGTTCGCCTTCAAAAAGTTCCGGGTCAAGAAACCGTGCCAGCAATTCAGCCATGTCTGCTTCGATGTAGCCGAGCGCCTCGCCGGTGCGCAGCGACAGTGCCGCCGCGTTCCAGTCCCCAGAGCGGGCAAGGCAAAAGATTCGCGCCGGAAACGTCGGGGCGATCTCGGGTGTGGCCAGCATCCTCGTGCAGGCGCGATCTTCCTGTCCGATCAGCAGGGCCGCATCGAACCAGCGGCGGAAAACCTCGGCCTGCGGTTGCTCTACCAGTTCCATCAGCGCCAGCGCCTGATCGAGCGCGCCAAGATCCAGCAACTTGTCGATGCGCGCCAGGAAAAGCTCGCCCCGGCCCGTCGCATCGACCGGCGGCGCCAGTTCGGCAAGCAGCAGCGTTTGAAGAAGTGCCTGGATCGACGGCAGCGTTTCGACCATTTCCGCCTTGATTTCGCGTGCCAGTTCGATCGAGGAAGCGCTGCCCCAAAGATGATAGGGCAAGCCCGACCGCGAGCTTGGCAACAGGCCCAGGGCGTCCATCAGCGGCCCATCGATGGAGGTTACCGTTATCCGCCCGGGCAAGGCCCCCGAAGATATCGGCGGTTCGTTCACACCGCCGTATGCGCCACCCGAAGCCCCCTGCCGGGAAACGGATTGCGACAGCCAGTCAATGGCCGAAAGCGGCTGCCGGGCGGATGCCGCGCAGGCCGTGCACATGAACACCGCCGCGCAAAATGCCAGCCAGGAACGTTGCCGGGCGGCGTTGCGGCGCAGATACCCGGCCGCGCAGCGCCCCTTCAAAAGACCGGCGCCGGGGCTTGCCCGGCGGATTGTTCGCAACGCCTCAATCGCCGACATTCAATTCAACTGGTTGGCTCACGTCGGTTCGCTGTGGCGCCATGTCCCCAAGGTATGCGAATCCCGCCAGCGCCACAAACCCCGCGACAAACAGGAATAGCAACAATTTCAATATGCGTACCATTTCTTGACCTGCGGTTATTTTTTTCGTGTACGTCTAGTTCTGCTCTGGTCCTGACCGGCAGGACGGCCCGGGTATTTCCTGCCGCGTATTTCCTGCATGGCCGAATGCCGACATCGAAGACCATATATGGCATAACCGGCCGGTTCACGCCATTCAGGGGATAAAAATGTGATATGAGCGGTTGCCCGCCTTCGGAAAGTCCGGGTATGCCGATACCAGACAATTCCGGGCATGGCGGGGGTGCGGGTCTTGAGCGGGAAACTGAAGAAAACCGTGGTTCTCGTCGGCATGATGGGCGCGGGCAAGACCGCTGTCGGCAATGCCGTCGCCAGGCATCTGGGCGTGCCTTTTCTCGATTCCGACGAAGAGATCGAGCGCGCCGCGAATATGTCGGTTTCAGAGATTTTTGAGCGCAACGGCGAGGATTTCTTTCGCGCCCGCGAAACGGAAGTTCTGGCGCGGCTGCTGTCGGGGCGCCCCTGCGTTCTGTCGACCGGCGGCGGTGCCTTCATGTCGCAGGCCAATCGCGACGCCATCGCAAGGCGCGGCATTGCTGTCTGGCTGAAGGCGGATCTGGATCTGTTGTGGCAGAGGGTGCGGCACAAGACCACCCGGCCCTTGCTGAGGACGCCAAGCCCCAAGGCGACATTGACGGAAATCTACCGGCTGCGCACTCCGGTCTATGCCGAGGCCGGCATCACCGTGGACGCGCAGCAGGACTATACCATTGACGACATGGCCAGAAAGGTGATTTTGGCCCTGAAAACCATGCCTGACATATTGGATGCGCAATGACCCAGAAGGCGGATACCATCCGGGTGGATCTGGCGGACCGGAGCTATGATGTCCGCATTGGCCGGGGATTGCTGGCGCGGGCGGGCACCGAAATTTCCGGGCTGCTGGCGCGGCCCCGCGTGGCGGTCATTTCCGACGAGAACGTCGCCCGTCTGCACCTGGACGCCTTGCTGCGCGGGCTGGGCGAAATCGAGGCCGCGACGCTGATCCTGCCCGCCGGTGAGGCAACCAAGGGATGGGCGGAATTTTCACGCACCGTCGACTGGCTGCTGTCTGAAAGGATCGAACGGCGCGATATCGTCATCGCCCTTGGTGGCGGCGTGATCGGCGATCTGGCCGGATTTGCCGCCGCCGTCCTGCGGCGCGGTGTACGTTTCGTCCAGATCCCGGCATCGTTGCTGGCCCAGGTCGACAGTTCGGTCGGCGGCAAGACCGGGATCAACTCGCAATACGGCAAGAACCTGATCGGCGCCTTTCATCAACCGTCACTGGTTCTGGCCGATATCGACCTGCTGTCGACCCTGCCCGAACGGGATTTCCTGTCGGGCTATGGCGAAGTGGTCAAATACGGGCTCCTGGGCGACGCGGATTTCTTTGCCTGGCTCGAAACCAACGGCCCGGCACTGGCCGCCGGAGACGCCCGCGCGCGCCAGGTTGCGGTGCGCCGAGCCGTCGAGATGAAGGCCCGCATCGTCGAGCGTGACGAAACCGAACAGGGCGATCGCGCGCTGCTCAATCTCGGGCATACGTTCTGTCATGCGCTCGAAGCGGCCACGGGCTATTCGGATCGCCTGCTGCACGGCGAGGGCGTCGCGATCGGCTGCGCCCTGGCGTTCGAACTGAGCCAGCGGCTGGGTCTGTGCGCGCAAGAGACGCCAAGCCGGGTAAGGGCGCATTTGCGCGACATGGGGATGAAAACCGAACTGGCCGATATTCCCGGTGACCTGCCGGATGCCGATGGCCTGCTTTCCCTGATGGCCCAGGACAAGAAAGTGGTGGCCGGAAAGCTGCGGTTCGTTCTGGCCCGCGCCATCGGGGCGGCATTCGTTGCCGGCGATGTGGATATGGCATCGGTGCGCGGCGTGCTGGCCGACGCCTTGCGGGCGCGGTGACTCCGGGCGCCGACGCCGTTCGGCATCAACGCATCAAAACGGAATTTCGTCGTCGATATCGGCGCGCGACCCGCCGCCCGCCGATCCTTGCGAGCCGCCCCCGGCGTCCTGATCGCCATAGCCGCCACCGTAGCCGGCGCCGGCAGTGTCGCCGCGCGAATCAAGCAAGGTGAGTTCACCGCGATAGGGGCGCAGGACCACTTCGGTCGAATAGCGGTCGGCGCCCGACTGGTCCTGCCATTTGCGGGTTTCGAGCTGGCCTTCGATATAGACCTTCGAGCCCTTCTTGAGGTATTGCTCGGCTATCCGGGCAAGCGGCTCGGAAAAGATCGCCACCGAATGCCATTCGGTACGTTCCTTGCGTTCGCCGCTTTGCTTGTCGCGCCATGTCTCGGACGTGGCGATGCGCAGGTTGCAGACCTTTCCGCCATTGGCAAAGGAACGCACTTCGGGATCTCGTCCGAGGTTTCCCACCAAGATTACCTTGTTCACCGATCCGGCCATGCTGGTTCCTCCTGCCGATTCCTGTCTGGCCTGTTAGACCATTGGTTTCCGACTATGGAAAGGACCTTGGTTAATAATCGGCCAAGACATGGCTTGTTATTGCAAAAACCGGGTGGGGCGACCGCCTATCGGCCGCTTTCGACACAGGCGCGCTCATGCCCTGATCGTGGCGCACGGATTCGCGAGGGCTGGTCAGGCGGGAAAAAAGCGCTATAACCGTCGGCAATCATTTGGGTGGGGTGAACATGCGCCGGGTGGTCAGCGCGTGCATTATCGGTCTGGCCGGGTTTGCGGCGCCTTCCGCCGCGCCTGCGGAAGGGCTGGTTTTCGCGTCGGCCAAGTCGGGGGCATCGCGGATGTCGCAGTTCCGCAAGCAGGCCCACGTTCTCGATACCAGGGCGGCAACGCAGTATTCGGCATCTTCGCGCCTGACCCCCGGGGGCGGCAGGCAGGGGGTGCTGGCGATCCCGGGCTATTCCGGGCGGTATCGCGGTGCCTATCTTTCTGCGGCAAAGGCGGCGGCGGGCCGCCATGGGGTTCCCGAAGATCTGTTTTTGCGGCTGGTTCAGCGCGAATCCGGCTGGAACCCCAACGCCGTGTCGCGCAAGGGGGCGACGGGGCTTGCGCAACTCATGCCGGCCACAGCGTCGCGGCTGGGGGTCAACCCAAACGATCCGCATGAAAACCTCGATGGCGGGGCACGCTACCTGCGGATGATGTACGACCGGTTCGGCGACTGGAAACTGGCGCTTGCCGCCTATAACGCGGGGCCGGAGGCGGTCGAGAAATATGGCGGCGTGCCGCCTTATTCGGAAACCACGGCCTATGTGAGGGTGATCCTGGGAAGCTGACGCCCGGGCATCGCCGCCAAAGCGCCCCGCCTGGCAGCGCCGTTGCCTCATCGCCGTTGCCTCACCGCCATTGCCTCATCGCCATTGCCTCACCCCGGTCGAATCGAAGCCGATCCAATCGAAGCCGGGCGGCCGGTTCGCAGACAGCTTCCCGGGCAGATCGCGCACCTCGCCCGAAGCGGCCGGTCAGCGGGTCCGGTCGGTGCCGGTGGTCAGGCCGTTCCACGCATCCTTGATTTCATTGCGCATCATGTACAATCCGACGGCAATGAAAATCTTCGATCCGGCGCGTGACACGCCCTTGTATTTCTTGGCAACCTCGGCCTGAATGCGCTCTTGCTGCCGTTGCAGGGTCTGGCGCTGTATCTCGGTCATGGTTCCGGGGATATAGCGCTGCGCACCGGGTGCGGCGGCGGACAGCGGGTTGCGCGCCGAACGCATTGCTTCGCGCACGGCCCTGCTGGCATGGGCGCTGTTGGCTTCGAGCGTCGCCTTGGCCAGCCGCTTTTGCGCATCATACATGCGGGCCTTTTCCAGACCGGCCTGCATTACCGTGCTTGCGGCGTTGGTGCCCCCCGCGACGGCCCCGGGACCAATCGAAACCCCCGACGCCCGGGCGCGTTTGACCGAAGCGGGGTCGAATGCCATGGTATTCAGCGTTCCATAAAGCAATCCGACTCCGGCGACCTTGACGGTGACCATCGCGGCGCTGCCCGACGAGGCCATGACCGCGCCCGTCGTCGGCACCGTGGCCGCGGCCCCCGCGGCCGCGATCGGCAGGCAGCCGACAACCAGAAAGGCGACGCTGGCGCCAACGCTGATCCGGTAGGCCCGGTCGAGAGCGTCATTCAGCCTGACGCTGATATCGGAGTTCACCCGGCGGGCGCGGCTGAACTGGTTGTTTGCCGCTGCCGTGGCACGGTTGGCGCGATTGACCAGTTCCCTGAGATAGGCCAGCCCCTTGTCGGGTCCAAGGGTCGCCTGTTTGGTGAATTCCGCCTGAAAATCCTTGGTGAACGAGGCGAAAAGCCGCGCCCGCCGCAAGGGATCGACCTTGACGGTGACCGCCCCGGTAACCGAACTCGGCTTGGCGGCATCGCGGTCGACCAGATAGGCCCCGCCGGGAACATAGGAGCGAACCGCGTTTCTCAACGAGAAAAAGGACCAGTCGCCATGGGCGATGCCGTTGTAAACGCCGCTGACGGGGTTCGCGTCCTCGACAAATTGAAGCGCCCGGCTGCTGGCCGATGTATCACGTTCCCATTCAGTGCTGAGCGATAACTGCGTCGCCAGCGCCCCGGCGGCCGCATTGACGATTTCGCTGATCCGCACAGGATCGAATACCACAGCGGCAGGCAATTGATTGTCTGGCATCGGCGCTCTCCCGGCCGCGACGATAGCACAGCAGGGCCCGTCGTGCCAACAGACCGGGCCGGGGCCGCGCAGCCCCGGGTCACTCGACCCCGCGGCAGGCGGGCAGGCTCATTCCATTTCGATGGTTCCGGGGGGCTTGGATGTCACGTCATACATCACCCGGTTGATGCCCTGCACCTCATTGATGATCCGGGTCGCCGTTTCCCCCAGGAATTCATGGCTGAACGGATAGTAATCGGCGGTCATGCCGTCCACGGAAGTCACGGCGCGCAAGCTGCAGGCATAGTCATAGGTCCGGGAATCGCCCATGACGCCCACCGTCCTGACCGGCAGGATCGCCACGAAGGCCTGCCAAATGTCGTCATAAAGCCCGTGTTTGCGGATCTGGTCGAGATAGACCGCATCGGCCTGCCGCAGGATGTCGAGCTTGTCGCGGCTCACCGCGCCGGGGCAGCGGATCGCCAGACCGGGGCCGGGGAAGGGGTGGCGGCGGATGAAGCTTTCAGGCAGGCCGAGCTCGCGGCCAAGGGCGCGCACCTCGTCCTTGAAAAGCTCGCGCAACGGTTCGACAAGCTGCATCTTCATGCGCGCGGGCAGGCCGCCGACGTTATGGTGCGACTTGATCGTCGCCGAGGGACCGCCCGAAAAGCTGACGCTTTCGATCACGTCGGGATAAAGCGTGCCCTGGGCAAGAAAGTCGGCCCCGCCGATGGCCTTCGCATGTTTGTCGAACACCTCGATAAAAAGCCCGCCGATGATCTTGCGTTTGGTCTCGGGGTCGCCGACCCCTTCGAGCCTGTTCAGAAAAAGATCGGATTCGTCGGCATGGATAAGCGACAGGTTGTAATGGTCGCGGAACATGCCCACCACCTGTTCGCTTTCCCCAAGCCGCATCAGCCCGTGATCGACAAATACGCAGGTGAGCTGATCGCCGATCGCTTCATGGATGAGGATTGCGGCAACCGAACTGTCGACCCCGCCCGACAGCGCGCAGATGACTTTTTTGTCGCCCACTTGCGCGCGGATTCGGGCGATGGCGTCCTCGCGGTAGGCACCCATTGTCCAGTCGCCGGTGAACCCTGCCAGGCGGACAAAGTTTTCATAAAGCTTCGCACCCTTCGGTGTGTGGTGCACTTCGGGGTGGAACTGAACGGCATAGAAGCGCCGTGCCGGGTCGGCGGTGATCGCATAGGGCGCATTTGGCGAGGTGCCGTAAACCGCAAATCCCGGCGCGATTTCCGAGACGTGGTCGCCGTGGCTCATCCACACCTGTTCGCGCCCCTCGGCGAACCAGCCGTCAAGCAGCGGCAGCCGTGCGTCCGAAGGCGTCACATAGGCCCGGCCGAATTCGGCGGTGCCCTTGCCGCGCTCCACCTTGCCGCCCAGAAGATGCATCATCACCTGCTGGCCATAACAGATGCCCAGGATCGGCACGCCAAGGTCGAAAACGCCCCCCGGCGGCATCGGCGCGCCCTCGGCAAAGACCGATGCCGGGCCCCCCGAAAGGATCACCGCCCTGGGGGCGAACGCCTTCAGAAAGGCATCATCGACGCGGTTGAAGGGATGGATTTCGCAATAGATATTCAGCTCGCGCAGGCGCCGCGCGATGAGCTGCGTCACCTGACTGCCGAAGTCGATGATGAGAAGGCGCTGATGCTGGGTCATGGGCGCGGAAATAGTGCCTCGCCCCTGTCAGTGCAAGCGTGTTTGCAGCGCCGCCCGGCACTGCATCCGGGGCATCAGGGTTTTCGCGCGGCGGCAAGCCAGACGGCGGCCAGGGCAAAGGACAGGATCGCGTTCCAGGACGCCATGGAAAGCCCGGCAAAGACCCAGGCGACCTCATCGCAGCGCACCAATGGGGCGGCCATGATCTGATTGAATAAATCTTCGCTCGAAAGCGCCAGGTTGCCGCCCGAGGTGCAGGTATCGGGGCCTTGCCACCATTTCAGTTCCACCCCGCTGTGATAGATCCCCAGAACGCCCGTGGTCGCGGCGGCAAGCGCCCCTGCAAGCGCCAGCCAGCGCCAGCCCGCCGTCAACGCCAGCCCCCCGATCACGATGGCGGCCACATGGGGCCAGCGCTGCCACAGGCAGAGCTTGCAGGGCGCATAGCCGAGCGCCTGGAACAGGAACGCCCCCAGCAAGAGCGCCAGCGACCCTCCCGCGGCCAGGGCGACAAGGCGGTTCCGCGCCGTCATAGCAGCTTGACCGCCGCAAAACCGCCGACCAGCAGCAGCGTGGCAAGGGTGAACATCAATCCCAGGCGCTCTTCGATGAAGTCGCGGATCGGCGGGCCGAACTTCCACAAAAGCCCGGCGACGATGAAAAAGCGCAAGCCGCGTGCCACGATGGCCGAGACGACGAAGATCGGCAGCGACAGGCCGGTCCAGCCCGACAGGATGGTGATGACCTTGAAGGGAAAGGGCGTGACCCCGGCAATCAGCACGGCCCAGGCTCCGTAGCTGTTGAACTGCTCGGCAAACCTGGCTCCGGCCTCGGCCTTGCCGTAAAAGTCGAGAATGGGCTGGCCGATGCTGTCGAAAAGAACCGCGCCGATGAAATAGCCCAGAAGACCGCCCAGCACGGAAAACACCAGCGCCACCCCGGCAATCACCCAGGCGCGTGACGGCCGCGCGATGATCATCGGAATCATCAGCACATCGGGCGGTATCGGAAAGACCGAGCTTTCCGCAAAGGCCACGACCGCCAGCGCCCAGAGCGCCTTGGGATGATCCGCCAGCCGGATCGTCCAGTTATAGAGTGCGCGGATCATCATCAGCCTGTTTGCATCCCGAAACGGTATAGGCCACGGCGCGCGCGCGCCGTCAAGCTTCGTTGCGGGGCCATTCGCGCCGGCCGGCGCCCGTGGCGCCCAGATCAACGTCGGCGCCGGTTCTCCCGAGGGGCCGGCACCGGTGCGACCGGGGCCTGCCAGGCCGGCCCGGCGCGCGTCCCTCGACCGCCGAAACCGCTTGTCTTGGCACGCCGGGAACGCTAGACCGCGTTCTGCGTTGCCCGAGTGGCGGAATGGTAGACGCAGGGGATTCAAAATCCCCCGCCGCAAGGCTTGTCGGTTCGAGTCCGACCTCGGGTACCATCCGGATGTCATCATGATGGGGAATCGGGCGGCTTGCGCGCGCCATTCATGATTCGAGCTTTGCCGGCATTCGGCCAGCCGCGTAAACAATCCTCGATACTTCGCGGGTTTTGCGCCGCGAAAGGGGGCCAATGGCTTGGCCTCGATTTTGCCACATTCCGCCCGGACCGGGCAAGGATTTGCCCCGGCGTCGTTGCCGAATTGGAAACGGGTTTCGGCATCTGCCGAAGTGGATTTTGCGGCAAGAGCCTTGATTCATGGAAAAGTCCGCCCTGATTTCAAACGAATGGCAGAAATACCTGTTTTTGTTAAAAGTTTATCAACTCGAAACAATGGCCGGTTTTCCTGCGTCGCAAACGTCTCCCGGTCACCGCGACGGGGCGCCAGGACTCTTTGAAACGGCCACATTCCGAACACTTTCTCCTTTGCCGTTCGCGGTGCGGGCAGTAACGCTGAATGCGCCCTTGGGGGGGCAAGCCTGGTGGCTGGGAGGATGTTTTCTGCACCATTCGCGGCTCGAACCGCGGGATGTGCGCAGGCAAACGGCAACCGGAATGACATCGGTGCGAACCGCCGCGATTGGGCGCGCACCGGGGTGCGGAGGGGGCGCGGAGGCGCAAGGCGTCCGGGCCGGCCGGTCGGATCGGCCGCGATGTCATGCCGCCGGAGCGCTGGTTTTTGAGTGTTGGGGGTGCACCGGGCTGCCGGTGACCCAGGGGAATGGTTTGATGGCGGTAGTCGCGCAATTCGAATTTGCCGGAAAGGCCGACGGGGTGGCCGACGGGGTGGCCGGCCCCGACGCCAGGGCCGATGTCGTGCTGAACGGGGCGCGCCAGCAAGAGGGAATGCTGCTTCTGGGCGGCAGTGGCGATCACGCCTCCATCGCCGCCACACCCGCGCTGCAACTGGCGACCGGTACCATCGGCATCGAATGCGCCCCTTCCTTGCAGGACGGCGCCGGGGCGGGGATATTCCTGTCGCGCGACGGGTCTGGCGATGAAAATGCCGGCCGGTTCAGCCTCGGCACCACCGCCTCGGGCCAGGTCATCGCCCGACATGCCGCACCGACGGGCGAGCACAGTTTCAGCACACCCGAAGGCTTCTTTGAAGATGGCGACGCGCTTGAGGTCAGCTATTCATGGGATGCCTCGGGCAAGGGCGGCGCTTTCAGGGTTGCGAATTCGGCCACGGGGGCAGTTCATTCGCAACCCATAAGTGCCGCCCTGACGATGGATGCGGGGCCCGCTGGCGACGCGCCGTGGATCATCGGCGCGCTACCCGTGCAAAACGACACGGCCGGCACAGCGGAAAGCTTTCAGGGCGCCGTATCGGGTTTCAAGATATCCGACACGGTGGACAACCGGGGGCCGGACGGGATCGTCGAGGGAACGGGCGGCGATGACCTGATCGACCTTGACTATCTGGGCGATCCCGATGGCGACCGGATCGATCACGGCGACGCGGTGCTGCCCGGAACGCGGCCGGATGATGATTATGTGCTGGCCGGCGCGGGCGATGATACCGTCTTTGGCGGGCTCGGCCGCGACCGGATCTTCGGGGAGGACGGCAATGATTCTATCTTTGGCGGCAATGGCAATGACACGATTGACGGCGGCGGCGGCAATGACACGGTCGTGGGCGGCTGGGGCCGCGATGTCATCTTTGGCGGTTCCGGCGACGATCTGCTCGACGGCGGTGGCGACAACGACGACGACGCGGATTTCATCGACGGCGGCACCGGCGACGACACGCTGACCGGCGGCGGCGGCGCGGACACCCTTCTGGGCGGCGACGACCGCGATGTGTTTACCGGCCTCGGGCCGGGTGGCTTTGTCGATGGCGGCGAAGGCGGCATCGACTTTGACACGCTCGATCTGAGCGACTGGGGGGCTTCGGCCACCAATATCATCTACGACGCGACCAATCCCGAAAACGGGATTGTCGAGTTTCTGGACACCCATGGAAACATCGTCGGAACCTTAACCTTTGAAAATATCGAGAATGTAGTGCCCTGTTTTACACCCGGAACGGTAATCGCCACGCCAAGGGGCGAACGCCCCGTCGAAGATCTGATGGTGGGCGACAAGATCGTCACCCGCGACAATGGCATTCAGGAAATCAGATGGGTCGGCGCCAAGGCGCTGTCCTATGGCGAACTGGCCGCAAGCGAACACCTGCGCCCCATCCTGATCACCCGCGGCAGCCTCGGCAAGGATCTGCCGGAACGCGACATGATGGTCAGCCCCAACCACAGGGTGCTGGTGGCCAACGAACGCACGGCGCTTTATTTCGAGGAACACGAGGTTCTGGTGGCGGCCAAGCATCTGGTCGACAATCACCGCATCCGCGATGTCCAGTCGCTTGGCACGACCTATATCCACTTCATGTTCGATCGCCACGAGGTGGTTCTGGCCAATGGCTGCTGGACCGAAAGCTTCCAGCCGGGGGACTATTCGCTGAACGGTCTGGGCAATGCCCAGCGCGGCGAGATTTACGAGCTTTTCCCGGAACTGAAGACCGGCGAAGGCCGCCAGAAATATACCGCGGCGCGCAAAACGCTGAAGCGTCACGAAGCCAAGCTTTTGCGGTTTCGCGGGTAGTGGGGTATGATTGCTCAGGGGTTTGGCATGATCGCACCGGCAACAGGGTCGGCAACAGGGTCGGCAGACAGGGCGGGGCAGATCGGCTCCGGGCGCGTCAAGCTGGTCTATCACGACGAGAAAAACGGGGCGGGGCGTGTCGAGTCGCTCGATGATGCGGGCCGCGTCACCGATGCCCTGGACATGTCCTTGATGACCGCCTCGGTTCCCTGTTTTACCTGCGGCGCGGCGATCGCCACGAAAACCGGACCGCGCCAGGTCGACGACCTGCGCGCCGGCGACCGGGTCATCACCCGCGACCATGGGTCTTGCGATATCGCCTGGATCGGCAAGCGAAGCTTTGGCTGGCGCGATCTGGGGGTCAATCCGTTGTTGCGCCCGGTCAGAATCCGCGCCGGCGCCCTCGGCCAGGGGCTGCCCGAACGCGACCTTATCGTATCGCCCAATCACCGGATGCTGGCGGCCTCGCGCCCGCAGGCGGCGGGCGGCGACGGCGAAGCGCTGGTTGCGGCGCGCGATCTTGTCGGGCGCCCCGGCATCGAGATCGAGCAGACAATGTCGGTCAGCTATTTTCAAATCCTGTTCGCGCGCCATGAAATCGTTCTGGCCAATGGCTGCTGGTCGGAAAGTTTCCTGCCCGAAAAGGCCGCGCTCGCGGCCATGGATGCCGACAGCCTGGCGACGCTCGGGGAAATCCATCCCGAGGTGCTGGCCGGGCGGCCGCCGCCCTATGATCTGGCCCGCGATGTCATCGCCGGGAGCCAGGTTTCCGCGCTGCATTTGTAGCGCGACGCATTGAAAATCACGGGAAAATCGCATCCATTTCCAGCGCCGGACCGTCATTGCCGGGCCGGGTGAAACTGCCCGCTCACAGTGGCGAAACTGTGCGTTTTCAAAGCCACGCCGGCGTGAAATGCCGCGCTCTTGTCGTATTGGAGCCAAATTCGAAATGTATGGATTGATCCCAGTAGCCGAGTCCAGTGAGTGATTTGGGTTTTTTGGGAAAGCGTTTTGAAATGGTGGATGCGACCGGGACGGATATGAGCGCAGGGAAGGCTTCGGTTGCGCGCGGCCGGGCCGGGCTTGCCGGCGGGCCGCGCCAGGCACCGCGCACGCCCTGCTTCACCGATGGCACGCTCGTGGCAACCGACAAGGGGCTGGTTGCGATCGAGAATTTGCAGCCCGGAGACCGGGTTCTGACACGCGACAGCGGGTATCGTGCGATCATGTGGATCGGATCGCGGAAATTCGATGCGGACGAACTGAGCCTGTACGCCGAGTTGCAGCCTGTCGTCATCGAAAAGGGCGCGCTGGGCGCCGATACCCCGTCACGCACCACCCGCGTCAGCCCGCATCACCGGATGCTGCTGAGCGGCGAAGCGGCGCGGGCCATCGGTGGTGAAAGCGAAATCCTCGTGGCCGCGAAAGAGCTGACCTTCCGGCCGGGGATACGCCAGGGCGGCCAGCCGACAGTGACCTATTTCCATATCATGTTCGACGATCACGAGGTGATCCACGCCGATGGCTGCTGGAGCGAGAGTTTCCTGCCCGAAGCGTCGGTTCTCGACCAGATGAGCCGCGCCCAGCGGCAAGAGATACTGGCCGTATTCCCGGAACTGGCGCTGGACGAATACATCACTTCCTACGCACCGGCGCGGCTCTGCATCGATTCTGCGGCGATGGTGCGGAAACTGGCCGCCTGACGCGGTTTTCGCGCCCCCTGAATCACAGCGAAAGCAGGCCAACACGGGTGACCGTTGCAAAGAGCCGCATTTCGCTTTTTCCCGCGACAAGCCCCATCGACAGCGGGGTGCACCGGCGCGCGGCCGGTTGCCGCTTCAATTCCCGGTTCTGGCGCGCCAGTTTTCCCAGTCCTCCTGCGTGTCAAGATCAACGCGCGCCCGCTGACCGGCAAGTGGGCATGTCCTGACCTCCTCATCGCGCAAGACGGCACGCCCGCCCTGATCGCCGGACAACACCATCAGCTCGCCCAGCAACCGGCGCGGAAAGATCACCGGATGCCCCGGCGCCCCGTCCTCGGTGGTGGCGCGCAGGGGGTAATGGCTGTCCTCGCCAAACACCGCTGTCATCCGGTCCAGATCCGCGCGGTCGATCTCGGGCATGTCGGCCGGCAGCACCAGCAACCCCTCGGCGTCCCGCGCCGCCCAGGCGCCCGCGCGCAGGCTCGCCGCCATGCCCTCATGGGCGTCGGGCAAGGCCAGGATAGCGACCCGCAATCCCATCAGCGCGCGCTTGCGTGCCGGGTTGAACGGCCCGGTCGCGGGGATGGTGACATGGACATGCGACCCGTGATCGAAGGCGAACGAAGCCGCCATCGCCGCGACGCGGCGCAATTGTTCCACACCGCCGACCGTTTCCAGAAGCTTGTCGCGCCCCGCCATGCGCCGGGAAGAACCGGCGGCCGGAATGAGAATATCAACCGTGGCCATGATCCGCGACCTGCCGCCCTTTCCGCCCAACCCCCTTCAGAGCCCCCCCAAGAGATTGCGCCAGAACCTCTTGCCGATCAAGGCGGGGCGGCGATCAGCCGCGCATGCGCTCGGCCTGCGGATCCCACAAGGGTTCGCTCACCAGGCGCGCCGCGCGTCTCTGGCCAAGGATTTCGATTTCCACAACCAGCCCGTCACGGATCGCCGCCACCGGCAAGAACCCATAGGCCACCGATTGCCCCGTCCAGTGCGAATACCCCCCCGAGGTGCAAAAGCCCACAACCTTGCCGTCCAGCCAGATCGGCTCATAGGCCACCACGTCGGCGTCAACGGCATCGACGATGAAATGGCACAGACGGCGTGCCGGCCCTTCGGCCTTTTCCTTCAGCGCCGGTGCCTTGCCGATCCAGTCGGCATCCTTGTTCCAGCGGATGAACCGGTCGATACCGGTTTCGCCGGGAAAGTAATCGGGCGAAAATTCGCGCGCCCATGAACCGAAAAAGCGGTCGAGCCGCAGCGACATCATCGCGCGCATTCCAAACGGGCGCAGGCCGAATTCCTGCCCGGCGTCCCAGAGCGTATGCCAAAGGCTGCGCTGCGACATGAAGTCGGTGAATATCTCATAGCCGAGATCGCCCGTATAGCTCACCCGCTGCACCAGACAATCGGCCATGCCGATGACCATGGGTCGGGCATCCATGAACCTGAACGCCTCGGGCGACACATCGGCGCGCGTCACGCGGGCCAGAAGGTCGCGCGCCCTTGGTCCGGCGATCTGAAAGCCGGTCAGACGGTCCGAGATGTTGTCAACGCTGACGCCGTCGTCCTGATTCTGTTCGAACCAGCGCAGATGCTGGTCTTGCGCGCCATAGCTGCCGGTGACGCGGAATTCGGTTTCCGACAGGCAGGTCACGGTGAAATCGCCGATGATCTTTCCCTTGTGGCTCAGCATCGGGGTAAGCGACAATCGTCCCGGTCTGGGGATCGCGCCCGCCATGATCCGGTCGAGCCAGGCGCGCGCATTGGCTCCCGATACCCGGAATTTCCCGAAATTCTGAACCTCGTTGATGCCGACAGTGTCGCGCACCGCCATGACTTCGGCTTTAGTCGCCTCCCAGGCGTTAGACCGTTTGAAGCTGGGCGTCTCGAAGCGCGGCGCGCCGGGCAGGGCAAAGTAGTTGACCACCTCAAGCCCGTATTGCTGGCCCCAGACCGCCCCCATGGCGTCAAAGATATCGTACATGGGTGTCGTGCGAAACGGCCGTGCCGCGGGCTTTTCCTCGTTCGGGTAGGCCACCGAAAACCGGGTCTGATAGTTTTCGATGACTTTCGGCACGGTATAGCCCGGCGTCGTCCAGTGCCCGAAGCGCGCCACATCGAAGCCGCGCGGGTCGCAATCGGTTTCGCCGTTGATCATCCATTGCGCCAGGCTTAATCCCATGCCGCCGCCCTGGCTGAAACCGGCCATCACCGCGCAGGCCGACCAGTAGTTGCGCAAGCCCGGCACCGGCCCGATCAGCGGGTTGCCATCGGGGGCAAAGGTGAAGGGGCCGTGAATGACCCGCTTGACGCCGGATCGTTCAAGCACCGGAAAACGGCGATAGGCGAAATTGACCGAATCCTCGATCTTGTCGAATTGTTCGTTCAGCAACTCGTGACCGAAGTCCCAAGGGGTGCCGTCGACCGACCAGGCTTCGCAGGGCTTTTCGTAAAAGCCGATGCAAAGCCCGCGGCCCTCCTGACGCAGATAGCTTTCGCCGCCGGGGTCCATGACATGCGGAAATTCCCTGCCGGAATTCAGGATCGCCTCGATCTCGGGGATGTCGTCGGTGACCAGATACTGATGCGCCATCGGCAAAAGAGGCAGATAGACGCCGGCCATCGCGGCTATTTCGCGCGCCCAGAGCCCCCCGGCATTGACCACATGTTCGGCACGCACGGTGCCCTGCTCGGTCACCACGTCCCAGGTGCCGTCGGTGCGCGGGCTGGTTTCAATCACACGGTTGTGCTGGATGATCTCGGCGCCGCCCATCCGCGCCGCGCGGGCATAGGCATGGGTCGTGCCCGAGGGATCGAGATGGCCGTCAAGCGGATCGTAAAGCGCGCCGATGATGCCTTTGGCATTGACCAGGCCGTCGGTGAGTTTCACCACCTCTTCGGGGCTGAGGATTTCGGTATGCAGCCCCATGTAGCGGTGTTTGGCCCGCTCGGCCTTCAGCATGTCGAAGCGTTCCGGGCTGTCGGCCAGGGTGATGCCGCCCACATGATGCAACCCGCAGGACATGCCGGTGATCTCTTCCAGCTCCTTGTAAAGCCCGATGGTATAGCCCTGAAGCGCGGCCATGTTGGTATCGCCGTTCAGCGTGTGAAACCCGCCCGCCGCATGCCAGGTCGATCCCGACGTCAGTTCCGAGCGTTCGACGAGCATGACGTCCTTCCAGCCAAGCTTGGTCAGATGATAAAGGACCGAACAGCCGACAACGCCACCACCGATCACACACACCTGAATATGGGTCTTCATGCCGATCTCTCCCTGAATTGTTCTTGCCCGCACGGCAATGGTTTTCGCGATGATCGCAGAGACGGCGCCATCCCGAAAGGCCGCGCGCGACATGATCGTGTCGTTTATCATGATCCCGGCGCCGGCGCTCGGCCGGCGGTGGACCTGCGCCCCGCATTAGGATAGCACCCCGTGAAACCCCGAACGGCCGCGAGGATATTCATGCGCAATTCTGTCCTGACGGTCGCGGCCGGGTTCGCGGCCGCGCTGGTGGCGATGGTGGCGATGCGCCCGCTTCTGCCGATTGACGAGACCCGGTATCTCGATGTCGCATGGGAGCTCTGGCTGACCGGGGATCTGTTTCACCTGACGCGGAACTTCGACCTTTACGCCCATAAACCGCCGCTGCTTTTCTGGCTGATCAACCTGGTCTGGCAGGTGACGGGCGTCCATGAATTCGCCGCGCGCCTGGTCGCGCCCGGATTTGCCGTGGCCTCGGTCTATGCGGCGGCGCGGCTGGCGCGGCGTCTTTGGCCCGACGATGCCGGGATCGGCACCCGCGCCGCGTTGGTCCTGGCGGGGTTCAGTGTTTTTACGCTTTATGGCAGTGCCACGATGTTCGACACGATGCTCAGTCTGGCGACCATTCTCGGCGCGGGGATCTTGTGGCGCATCGGCCAGGGGGCGCGCGGCGCGGGCATCTGGGCCGGGTTCGGCCTGGTGCTGGGGTTCGGTGTCTATGCCAAGGGCCCGGTGATCTTCGTGCATCTGATGCCGCTGCTGCTGAGCATGCGGTTCTGGGCCGCCGATCCGCCACGGCGGGCCCAGGCGTTGCGCGGGATGGCGCTGTCGATTGCGGTGGGGCTGGCCATGGTGGGGCTGTGGCTGGTACCGGCACTGATCAGCGGCACCGCCGCCTACCGGCAGGAACTGCTCTGGACCCAGTCGGCGGCGCGGGTGGCCGGCGGGCTGGCCCATGACCGGCCGGTGTGGTTTCTGGCAGTGCTCTTGCCGGTGCTGCTGTTTCCCTGGGGCTGGTCCTGGCGGCTCTGGCCCGCGATCTCGCGCAATGTCATGCAGGATCGCGCGTGCCGCATGGCCGCCATCTGGGCGGCTTCGGGGCTGGTGCTGTTTTCCCTGATCTCCGGCAAACAGGCCCATTACCTGATGCCGGAATTTGCTGCGGCGGCGCTGTTGGTCGCCCGCGCCCTGGGTGTGGCGGGGCAGGGCGCGCGCGGCGGCTCGGCGGCACCGCTGGTGTTGCTGACAACGGGCGTTGCCGGGCTGGGTACCGGCCTTGGCATCGCGGCGGGGATGATCCCGGCCACCGGCGATCTGGCGGTGATGACGCCGGCCTGGGCGGTCGCGCTGTTTGGCGCGCTGTGCCTTGTGCTGGCAGTCCTGGGCTGGCTCCTGCCGGCGCTTGCCGCCCATACCGTTCAGGGGCTTGGCCTTGCCGGCGCGCTCTATGTCCTGATCGCCACGAGCGCGCTTTACGGCGCCTATGATCCGGCCCCGGTCATCGCGCGCCTGAAGGCCGCCGAAACGGGCGGGTTGGCGGTATCTTCCATGACCTACAACGCCGAGTTCAATTTCGCCGCCCGCCTGAAGCGGCCCGTGGCGACGCCGGCGGACCCCGCGGCACTCAGGCTCTGGGCGGATGAAAACCCCGGCGGCCTGGTGTTCGGGCCGGTCGGGCAGGTTCCGGTCGCCACCCCGCCCGATGCCACGGTGCGCTACAACCGGATCACCTACGGCTTCTGGCCCGCGCGCATCGTCGCGCTCAGCGTTCGGGAATAAGCCCGCGCGGGCTGAATCGCAAAACCAGCAACAAGATCAGCCCCATGGTCAGAAGCCGCATATGCGCGGCGCTGTCTTGCAGATGCTGTTTCAGGGGCGATCCGTCCGCCATGCCCGAGGTGATCAGATCCATCAGATCGTTGCCCCAGGGTTCGACCTTGATCCACAGATACCAGATCAGGAACCCCCCGAGAACCGCCCCCCAGTTATTGCCCGACCCGCCGACGATGACCATCACCCAGATCAGGAAGGTGAAGCGCAGCGGGTTGTAGGTGCCGGGCGTCAACTGGCTGTCGAGTGTCACGATCATCGCGCCGGCCAAACCGCAAACCGCAGAGCCAAGAATGAAGATTTGCAGATGGCGGCGGGTCACGTCCTTGCCCATCGCCTCGGCGGCCACCTCATTGTCGCGAATGGCCCGCATCATCCGCCCCCAGGGTGAATTCAGCGCCTTTTCCGACAGCCATAGCAGCACCAGCAGCACCGCGACGAAAAGCCCCGTATAGGCCAGCTTGACGACGACGGTCGAGCCCGTCACCGGATCGGCGCCGAAATAGCTGGCCCATTGCAAGAAACCCGGATCGGCCTGAAGGTCGGTCTCGAAGGGAACCGGGCGCGGGATGGAAATCACGTTCTTGACGCCGCGCGCCAGCCAGTCTTCGTTCTTCATCACCGCGATGATGATTTCGCCGATCCCCAATGTGGCGATGGCCAGATAATCCGAGCGCAGCCCAAGCGCCGTCTTGCCGACGATCCAGGCCGCCCCGGCGGCGAAAAGCCCGCCCACCGGCCAGGACAGCAGGACCGGCAGGCCAAGCCCGCCGATATTGCTGTAGGTCGACGGCCTGAAAGCCTCGACCACCTCGACACCGGGGTCGAAAGCCGCGCGGAACAGGAAGAAACCGCCGATCAGGACGACCAGCATCGCCACCACCCGCCGGCGTCCGGCCAGGCGGCGGTTCAGCGCGATGGCCAGCGCGATGGCCGCCGCCCCGAGCACCAGCGCCAGGATGATCCGGTAGGCCCCGGCAAGCGTCCAGACCGCGCTTACCGGCGGCGTGGAAATCAGTACCGGTGCCAGCCCGCCCAGGGCGACGAAACCGACGACGCCCACGTTGAACAGCCCCGCATAGCCCCATTGCATATTGACCCCAAGCGCCAGGATCGCCGAAATCAGCCCCATGTTGACGATGCCGAGCGCGGTGTTCCAGCTTGCCGTCATGCCTTCAAGCAGGATCAGCCCGGCAACGCAGGCAAACAGAAGGATATTGCGCAAATTCATACCGCTTTCCCCTTGAAAAGCCCGGTGGGTTTGAACAGCAGCACGACGATCAGGATCGCGAAAGAGACCGCGAACTTGTAATCGGTCGACAATAGTTGCACCAGCCCGTCGGGGGCCAGGCTTTCGGGCAGGATATAGCTCGCCACCTTCTTCCAGGCATAGGTAAAGCCGACCTCCGAATAGGCGATGAGAAACCCGCCGGCGATGGCCCCCAGCGGGTTGCCCAGCCCGCCGACGATGGCGCTGGCGAAGATCGGCAGCAGCAGTTGAAAGTAGTTGAACGCCTTGAAGCTCTTGTCGAGCCCGTAAAGCGTGCCGGCGATGGTGGCCAGGCCCGCCGCGATGATCCAGGTGACCGTGACCACCCGTTCCGGGTTGATCCCCGACAAAAGCGCCAGATCCTCGTTGTCGGAAAAGGCGCGCATGGATTTTCCGGTGCGGGTTCGGTTGAGAAACCAGAACAGCAGCGCCACGACGATCACCGCGGTAACGATGGTCAGCGCCTGCGTGGAGCGGAACGCCAGCCCCTCGGCCAGCCCGGTCGCCCTTTTGAACCCGCCCGCCGTCACCAGGAACCGCTCGCCATCATCAAAACGGATGTCGCCCACCCCGATGATGAAACGGGTAAGCCCGTTCATGATGAACATCACCCCCATCGAGACGATCACCAGGATCACCGGGGCGGCCTTTTGCTTGCGGTAGAACCGGTAGACGGCGCGGTCGGTCGCCAGCACGAAACCGGCGGTCAGCACGATTCCGAAAGGCAGCGCCAGAAGCGCGGTCGGCAACGGGCCAAGCTGGATGCCCCTGTCCTGCATCGCCCAGGTGATGAGGATCACCAGCGCCGTGCCAAAGGCCATCGTGTCGCCATGGGCAAAATTGGAGAACCGCAGGATCCCGTAGATCAGCGTCACCCCGAGCGCCCCGAGCGCAAGCTGCGCGCCATAGGCGGTGGCGGGGATCAGGACGAAATTCGTCAGAGCCACGACGGCGTTGAGAAAATCCATGCTCAGCCCCCCAGAAACGTCCGCCGGACCTCGGGGTCGGCCAGCAGCGCCTCGCCGGTATCCGTGTATTTGTTGGTGCCCTGCACGAGCACATAGCCCTTGTCGGCGATCGCCAGCGCCTGCCGGGCGTTCTGTTCGACCATGAGAATGGTGATGCCGGCGCGGGCGACCTCGATGATGCGGTCGAAAAGCTCGTCCATGACGATGGGCGAAACACCCGCGGTCGGCTCGTCCAGCATCAGAAGCTTCGGCCGGGTCATCAGCGCCCGGCCCACCGCGACCTGCTGGCGCTGGCCGCCGGAAAGCTCGCCCGCAGCCTGGCGGCGCTTGTCTTTCAGGATTGGGAACAGCTCGAAAACCTGCCTCATGGTGCCGCTGATATCGTCGCGGCGCAGGAAGGCGCCCATTTCCAGGTTTTCCTCGACCGACATCGACGGAAAGACATTGTTGGTCTGGGGCACGAAGGCCATGCCCCTGGCCACCCTGTCTTGCGGCGACAGATGGCTGATATCCTCGCCGTCGAGCTTCACATGGCCGCCGCGCAGCCCGAGCATTCCGAACACGGCCTTCATGGCGGTCGATTTTCCCGCGCCATTCGGCCCGACGATGACCGCGATCTGGCCTTTCTCCACCGACAGGGTGCAGTCTTCCAGGATGTTGGCGGCGCCGTACCCGCCGGTCATGTGGGCGCCGATCAGGAAAGGTTCAGCCATGGTGCCGCTCTCCGGTCTGCCGGGCATGTGTCGGGGCATCTGTCGGGGCGGGTGTCGGGACGGGTGTCGGGACGGATGCGGGACGGATGCGGGACGGGTGCGGGACGCGTTCCATACGGGCCAATCTCATCATCCGGCCACCTTCACCTTGTTCTTGAGCCCGCGCCCCAGATAGGCCTCGATCACCGCCTCGTTTTCCATGATATGGGCGGCGGAGCCTTCGGCCAGCACCTTGCCTTCGGCCATCACGATGACCGGATCGCAAAGCCGCGCGATGAAATCCATGTCATGTTCGATGACGCAGAACGTATAGCCGCGTTCCTTGTTCAGCCGCACGATGGCATCGCCGATGGTGTTGAGAAGGGTGCGGTTGACGCCCGCGCCCACCTCGTCAAGAAAGACGATCTTGGCCTCGACCATCATGGTGCGCCCGAGTTCGAGCAATTTCTTCTGCCCGCCGGAAAGGTTGCCGGCGCGTTCATCTGCCAGATGGGAAATCGTCAGAAAATCAAGGACTTCATCGGCCTTCTTCGCAAGACGCGTTTCTTCGTTGCGAATCCGGCTGCGCTGAAACCAGGCCTTCCAGAGGGTTTCGCCCGATTGCGCGGCGGGCACCATCATCAGGTTTTCGCGCACCGTCATCGACGAAAATTCGTGCGCGATCTGAAAAGTGCGCAACAGCCCCTTGTGGAAAAGATCGTGCGGCGGCAGGCCGGTGATGTCTTCTCCGTCCATGAAAACCTTGCCCGCGGTTGGTTGATAAACCCCGGCTATGACATTGAAAAGCGTGGTTTTTCCGGCGCCGTTCGGGCCGATCAGGCCGGTGATCGAGCCGCTGGCGATTTCCAGCGATGCCCCGTCAACAGCACGAAAGCCACCGAAATGCTTGTGCAGATCCTCGACGGTGATCATGCAGCCATCCCCCAAACGCGATTGCGACCCGGATCGTTCGCGATTTCTTTTTTATATATGACAAGACAGCCCGGAACGGGCCGGGCTGTCCTGGATCTTGTCGCCGTTCAGTGGTATTTGACGGTTTCGTACTGGCCGTCGATGAACTCGATCTCGCGGTAGTTGCCCTTGCTCTCGCCTGGGCCGATCAGTTCGACAGCGCTCGCGCCCTCGTAATCGACATCGCCGCCCTCATCGAGGATCTGCAGCGCCTTGGCAAGCTCACCGGGATAGATCTTTTCACCCGGCGCATTGGCGACATCCATCACCTTGTCCTTGAAATCGCCCGAAAGCGGCGATCTCGCGGCCTCCATCGCCAGCATGATCAGCGCCGCCGCGTCATAGCTTTCCGGGGCAAAGGCGGAGGTGCCGTCAAAACCGGCGGCACTGGCCATTTCCTGGAACTTGGCCGCGCCCGGGCTGTCGGTGCCCGGATAATCGCCCATCGAGCCGTTCAGTTCAGCGCCGAAATTGGTGTTCAGCTTTTCACCGACCATCCCGTCGGGAAAGTAGAATTTGTCGAACGCACCGGTATCGAGCGCGGCGCGCACGATGCCCGACCCGCCCTGGTCGATGTAACCCGCGACAACCAGAACCTCGCCGCCCGCCGAGGCCAGCGCGCCGACTTCGGCCGAATAGTCAGCCTTGCCATCCTCATGGGCGGCCGAAAGGGTAACCGTGCCACCGGATTCTTCCCAGTTGCGCTGGATCGCTTCGGCAAGCCCCTTGCCATAGTCGTTGTTGGTATAGGTGATGGCGATGGACTTGACCCCATGCTCCTTCAGGATATCGCGAACGACCTCGCCCTGGCGCGCATCCGAGGGCGCGGTGCGGAAGAACAGACCGTTGTCCTCGGCGGTGCTCAGCGCGGGCGACGTCGCCGAAGGCGAAATCATCACGATGCCGTTGGGAACGGCGACATTGGCCAGGATCGCGCCGGTGACGCCCGAACAGTCGGCGCCCATGATCGCATTGATCTTGTCGCTGGTGACAAGCCGGTCGGCGGCAGCCGTCGCGGCGGCGGCGTCAACGCAGGTGGAATCGGCGCGGATCGACGTTACTGTCGAGCCGTCCAGCAGCTTGGCCGAATCGGTGACTTCCTTCATCGCCAGTTCGGCACCCGCGGCCATGGCCGGGGTGATCGATTCCAGCGGGCCGGTAAAGCCCAGAATGACGCCGATCTTGATCTCGTCCGCATTGGCGAAGCCTGCCAGAAGCGCGGTTGCCGCTGTGGCAGCAAGCAGTTTTTTCATTGTGTACTCCCATGATGGACCCATGTCCTGTGGTGAAATCTAGTGGCAGTAATTTGAAAAGGAAAGCCATCTAGACAGGCAGGACGCCGCATTGGCCGCCCCAGAGACGTTTTTTCGTGCTTCTGCGGGGATGCGCCGCCGGAAACGACCGAAATTGCCCCGCCGCGTCAGATTGACAGTCTGGGCGCCGAGGTGATCGACGCATGGCTGCCGCGTTCGCGGTAGGGGGTTGTCCGATAATGCGCCCGGTAACATTTGGAAAAATGCGACGGGCTGGTAAAACCGCAGGCCAGCGCCACGTTGATCACGCTCATTTCGGTCTGCATCAGAAGATTGCGCGCCTTTTGCAGGCGCAGTTCCATGTAATAGCGTCTGGGGCTGCGGTTGAGATAGCGGCGGAACAATCGTTCAAGCTGGCGGGTCGACATGCCGACATTGGCGGCAAGATCGGCGGGGCTTATCGGATCCTCGATATTGTTTTCCATCATCTGGATGACTTTCGACAATTTCGGGTGGCGCACGCCGATGCGGGTGGGGGTCGACAGGCGCTGGGTGTCCTGATCGGTGCGGATGGCCGAATAGATCAACTGGTCGGCGACGGCATTGGCCACATCCTCTCCGTGATCCTCGGCAATGATCTTGAGCATCATGTCGATGGAGGCCGTGCCCCCCGCCGTCGACATCCGGTTGCCGTCCACGACGAAAACCGATTTGGTCAGGCAGACCTCTTCGAACTCTTCGACAAAACTGTCCTGGTTTTCCCAATGCACCGTCGCGCGCCTGCCGTCCAGAAGGCCCGCTCTGGCCATCGCATAGGCCCCGGTGCAGAGCCCGCCGATGGCGACGCCGCGGCGCGCCTCGCGGCGCAGCCAGTTCAGCACCGGCCGGGTCGTCGCCGCCTGCACATCGATCCCGCCGCAGACGAAAAGCATGTCGTCGCGGTTGATTTCCTCAAGCCCCATGTCGAGCTTGAACGATGCCCCGTTGGAGCAGATCGCCTCGACCCCGCCTTCGCCGGCCAGCACCCAGGAATAGACCTTGTCACCCAGGACACGGTTGGCGATGCGCAGCGGTTCGACCGCGCCCGCAAAAGACAACATGGTAAAGTGGTGCAGCAACAGAAAGACAAAGCGCTTGTGCCGCGTCGCCGCGGGCACTTGCTTGCGTGCGAAAGATGGGGCGGTGACCATTTGCGACCCATAGTGATCGTTTTTAGCGACAAGAGCACCAAATACGCCCCCTCCGCAAGGGCGATTCGCGGCCTATCGAATTGCCAGCCCGCTCCTGCGCGCTTATATAGCTGCTCCGTTGATAATATTTCCGCTAGGAGAACGCTGATGACCAAGGGCTGGACCAAATCCGATTGGCGCAACAAGCCGCGGGTGCAGATGCCGGATTATCCCGACAAGGCCGCGCTGGCCGCTGCCGAGGCGCAGCTTGCCGTCTATCCGCCCCTGGTTTTCGCCGGTGAGGCGCGCAAGCTCAAGCGCGCCCTGGGCGCGGTTTCGGCCGGGAAAGCATTCCTTCTGCAAGGCGGCGATTGCGCGGAGAGCTTCGCCGAGTTTTCGGCCGACAACATCCGCGACATGTTCAAGGTCATCTTGCAGATGGCCATCGTTCTGACCTGGGGGGCCAAGGTGCCCGTGGTCAAGGTCGGCCGGGTGGCGGGCCAGTTCGCCAAACCCCGTTCGGCGCCGACCGAAACGGTGGACGGCGTCGAATTGCCATCCTATCGCGGCGACATCATCAATGGCTTCGATTTCACCTCCGAGGCGCGCGTTCCCGATCCGGCCCGGATGGTGCAGGCCTATACGCAGGCGGCGGCCTCGCTCAACCTGCTGCGGGCGTTTTCGACGGGCGGGTTTGCCGACATGCATCGGGTCCAGTCGTGGATTTCCGGTTTCACCGACGAAGAAGACGCCAAGCGATACCGCGAAATCGCCACGCGCATTCAGGATGCGATGGATTTCATCGGGGCGGCGGGCGTCACGTCCGAAACTGTCTCCGAATTGGCCAAGGTGGATTTCTATACCAGCCATGAGGCGCTGTTGCTGGAATATGAAGAGGCCCTGGCGCGGATCGATTCGACGACCGGCCTGCCGGTGGCCGGCTCGGGCCATCTGATCTGGATCGGCGACCGCACCCGCCAGCCGGACGGCGCGCATGTGGAATTTTGCCGTGGCGTGCAAAACCCGATCGGGCTGAAATGCGGCCCGTCGCTTTGCGCGGATGACCTGAAGGTTCTCATGCACAAGCTGAACCCGGAAAACGAGGCGGGCCGTCTGACGCTGATCGCCCGTTTCGGGGCCGGCAAGGTGGGCGATCACCTGCCCCGGTTGATCAAGGCGGTGGAGGATGAGGGCGCGAAGGTTGTCTGGACCTGCGATCCGATGCATGGCAACACGATCAAATCGGCGAGCGGCTACAAGACCCGGCCCTTCGATTCCGTTCTGCGCGAGGTGCGCGAATTCTTCGCTGTGCACAAGGCCGAAGGCACCATCCCCGGTGGCGTGCATTTCGAAATGACCGGCAAGGATGTGACCGAGTGCACCGGGGGTGTGCGCGCCGTCACCGACGAAGATTTGTCTGACCGCTATCACACCGCCTGCGATCCGCGCCTCAATGCGTCGCAGTCGCTGGAACTGGCGTTTCTGGTGGCCGAAGAATTGCAGAACCGCCGCCAGATGCAAAAAGCGGCGAACATGTAGCCCGCCGCCGATACTCGTTACCGACACTTGTCCCGGGGCGGCGCGCGGGCTGCCCCGGGTCAATTCAACTTTCTGACTTGACCAGTTTCAAATGGGCCCGGCCGCAGTCGTTCGCCATTGGCGGGCCGACAAATGCGCTGGCCGGTTCGGCAAATCCCGTTGCGGGTTGAAAGCTGGATCTTGGGGGTGTTTTGGTGGCCAGCGGCAAATGACGCGCCAAAGAGATGGCAAATCGCCGTGGCGTGCGGCCGATTTCTCCGTGCGAGACGAGGCAGCCAAGCGCCTTGTGCGTTTCGCCAGCATCCGCCCTGAGCGGCAACAGCAGGAGCCTTGCCAGAACCGGCGGCCTGCCAAGGCCCTGTTCGGCGGCCAGATCGAGTTCGGCGATCGCCGGGCCGGTGAAAACCCCGTCGACGATTTCCGATGCCCTGTCGCGGGCCTTGGGTCCGAAGAATGCCGTGATCGGCATGCCGCGCACTTCCATGCCCATCAGCGCGTTAAGATGCCTTCCCGACAGCCGGAACCGCGCGGCCCTTGGGGCGATCCGTTCCAGGATGAAGGCGAATTCAAGCGCCTGTTCGATCCCGCGCGGATCGATTTCTTCGCGCGATGGCATCGGGCGGCCGTTGCGCAGGGCCTCCCAATAGGCGCGTATTTCTGAAATCGCGGGAAAATCCATGTCCGTGCGTACCCCCGATAGCTGAACCACATTGTCCGCGATGCCACAGAAAATGTTCATGTTTCACCTGTCTGTCGTCGCCCCCGACGAACATTCAGAACCCCTGTCACGTTGCCGCGGCAGTCCGGGTTTGTTAACCCTAGGAGCGGAATGCTTACCCAAGTGTTAATATACGCCGCTTTGCAGGAAACGGGGGGACAAAAGTCTTAAATGGTTAATGCAAAACTGACCTCGATGACCGGGTTCGCGTCGCGGCGCGGGCAGGGTGCGGGGTGTAGCTGGACGTGGGAAATCAGATCTGTCAACGGCAAGGGCCTGGATCTGCGGCTGCGCTTGCCGGATTGGATCGACGGGCTGGAGTCCGCAGCGCGGGCCGCTGTCGCTGCCGCCGCGCGGCGGGGCAACATCACGCTGGCGCTGAAACTGGCCCGCGACGCGGGCGAGGACGCGATGCGGATCAACGCGGCCGGTCTCGGGGCGGTGCTGGCCGCGCTCGCCGCGGTTCGGGCGGCCGCGGAGGCGCAGGGCATCGCGCTGGCCGAACCTACGGCGGTTGATATTCTCGCACAGCGGGGTGTCACCGATCAGGCAGGAGAGATCGAAGATACCGGCCCGCTGCGGCGCGCTCTGCTGGCTGATCTGAAACCTCTTCTGGCCGAATTCGTCGCCGCGCGGGCCACCGAAGGGCGCGAATTGGGCAAGCTGATCGGCGCCCAGATCGAGCGCGTCGAAATGCTGACTTGCGATGCCAAGACCGCCGCCGAGGCGCGCCGCCCGCTCATGGAACGGGCGCTGACGGAAAATCTCGCGCGCATTCTTGCCGGCGCCGCCGAGGCCGATCCCGCCCGTGTCGCACAGGAGCTAGCCCTGCTGGTGGTCAAGGCGGACGTGACCGAGGAACTGGACAGGTTATCGGCCCATGTCATTGCCGCGCGCGGGCTTCTGGCCGAAAATGCCGCCGTGGGGCGCAAGTTCGATTTTCTGATGCAGGAATTCATGCGTGAAGCCAACACGCTTTGTTCAAAGTCCGGCAATGCGGATTTGACGCGGATCGGGCTTGACCTCAAGACGGTGATCGACCAGATGCGCGAACAGGTTCAGAACGTGGAATGACGATGCAGCGCAAGGGATTGCTGATTATTCTGTCGTCGCCGTCGGGGGCGGGGAAATCGACGCTGGCCCGGCGGTTGATGCTCTGGGATCCCTCGATCCGGTTTTCGGTCTCCGCCACGACGCGGCCCGCGCGCCCCGGCGAAGAGGATGGCCGCGAATATTTCTTCCGCAGCCACGACGATTTCGCCGCGATGGTCGACCGCGGCGAGATGCTCGAACACGCCGAGGTTTTCGGCCATTTCTACGGAAGCCCGCGCGCGCCCGTCGAAACGGCGATGGCCGAGGGGCGCGACACGCTTTTCGATATCGACTGGCAAGGCGGCCAGCAGGTGAAACAGGCCATGGGGCAGGATGTCGTTTCGATCTTCATACTGCCCCCGTCGATCGACGAACTGGAAAGACGTCTGCGCCGGCGCGGGCAGGACAGCGACAGCGTGATCGCCGCGCGGATGGCGAAATCCGAAGCCGAAATAAGCCATTGGGCGGAATATGACTATGTACTGATCAACGATGGTCTCGATCAGGCGGAGACCGAGTTGAAAACCATCCTGATGGCCGAGCGAATGCGCCGGGACCGGCGGCCGGGGCTTTCGGGCTTTGTGCGCGCGCTGAACGAGGAGTTTGCAAGGCGATGATCTATGCGCTTGATGGAGTCAGCCCGGATCTGCACGAAGGGGCCTGGATCGCCCCCGACGCCACCCTGATCGGCAAGGTGGTGCTGGAGCGTTTCGCCAGCGTCTGGTTCGGTTCTACCCTGCGCGGCGACAACGAGGAAATCCGCGTCGGCGCCGGGTCGAACATCCAGGACGATTGCGTGTTGCACACCGACATGGGCTTTCCGCTGGTGATCGGCGCGAACTGCACCATCGGCCATAAGGCGATGCTGCACGGATGCATCATCGGCGAGGGCACGCTGATCGGAATGGGCGCGACGATCCTCAACGGCGCGCGGATCGGCAGGGGCTGCCTGATCGGGGCGGGGTCGCTGATCACCGAGCGAAAGGAGATACCCGATGGCAGCCTGGTCATGGGCGCACCGGGAAAGATCATTCGGACCCTTGATGCCGATGCAAAAGAGGCGTTGAGTGCGGCGGCGGCCGGATACCGCGCCAATGCGCGGCGCTATGCCAGAGGGTTGCGGCCGGCCTGAAGCATACGGTTTTTTGAGGAGCCCGCGAAAATGTCCGATACACCGGAAAACCTGGTGCGCCGAACCGCCTGGCCGCAAAGCGCCAGCCGTGCGGTCGGAACGCCGATTCAGCCTTCCGTGGTTTATGCGTCGCTCAATCCCGATCAGCTGGACGCCCAGTATGACGCCCGCATCAAAGGCTATACCTATGCCCGCGAAGGCCATCCGAATGCCGAAGTGCTGGCCCGCAAGATCGATGCGCTGGAATCGGCACCGCCCGAAGGCGGCGGCGGGGTGATTGTCGGCTCGGGGATGGCGGCGGTATCTTCTGTGCTGCTGGGACTCCTGAAGGCCGGCGATCACGTCCTTGGCGGCGACCAGCTTTACGGGCGCTCGCTGCGGCTGATGGCCCATGACCTGCCGCGCTTCGGCATTGCCACGACCCTGGCCGACCCGACCGACGCGGCGGCGATGGCGGCGGCCATCCGGCCGGAAACCAGGTTGATATTGCTCGAGGTGGTATCGAACCCGACGCTGCGGATCGCCGATATGGACGCCATCGTGAAGGCGGCCCATGAACGCGGTGTGCCGGTGGCCGTCGACAACACTTTCACCACCCCGCGCGGATACCGCCCCTTCGCGCATGGCGCCGATATCGTGATTCACTCGGTGACCAAGATACTGGCGGGGCATTCCGACGTGATGCTGGGTTATGTCGCCGCCCGCGACCCCGCCCACCGCAGGGCCGTCTACGATTTTGCCGTCACCACCGGCATGGCCCCCAGCCCGTTTGATTGCTGGCTGGCCGAACGGGGGCTTTACTCCTTTCATCTGCGCTATGATCGGGCCCAGGCGAATGCCGCCGCCCTTGCCGATCATCTGGCGGGGTTGGCGGGGGTGAGGCGGGTGCTGTACCCGACCCGGCGCGACCATCCAGACCACAATCGCGCGCTGGCGCTGTTGCAGGGGCAGGGCGGGCATATGGTCTCATTCGAACTGGAAGGTGGCCGCGCCGCCGCCAACGCGCTGACCGAAGCCATGCCCGACATCGCCTTTGCACCGACATTGGGCGATATCGGCACCACGCTTTCGCACCCCGCCTCATCCTCGCACCGAAACCTTGGCGCCGAAGGCCGCGCGGCTCTGGGGATATCGGAAGGGTTCTTCCGGATCTCGGTCGGGGTCGAAGATATCGACCTTTTGAAACGCGATTTCAGCGCGGGGCTTGGCGCCGTCGCGGCGCTGTGACGGGCTTTACCGGGGAAGTTCGAGAAGCCGGATGTTGATGCCCTTGCAGCTTTCGCAAAGCTCGGCACGGACCATGGCGGAATTGGGCAATGGCCGCGTCAGCGCATAAAGAAGCCCGCGATAGCCCAGCATTTCCAGCCGCGCCGCCACGTCGATGATGTCGAAATCGCCCGCCCAGAGCGGCGCGACGACGATATTGGGCCTGAAATCCGCCAGAGTGCGCGCGTCAAGCAAGGCAAATCCGGGCAGGATATGGGCGTTTTCGGCCATCTCATTCAGGACCGCCAGGTCGGCACTGCGCAGTTCGATAAACATTGCCCGGATCGCGGTGGCGCCCCGGGCGGGGCATTTGCCGGCGAGGTTCGTTTTTTCTATATTCACACCCTGCCTTTGCAGCGCTGGAAAATCGGTCGGTCTTGACGGTTGCCGAAAAGCCTGGCCCCCTCGGCCCACGGCAGCGCCAGAGGCTTGCACTCAACCGTTTGTTCGTGCGGTGAATCAAGGGCAAAGTCGCAAACAGCGCGCGCAATTTACTTTTTGGGGGAAGTGGCGCAGAAATGATCTGGAGATCGTTTCTTGCATGGAACCAATGAGCGTTTTGAACTCGGATTGTTCGAATAATGAAACTTGAGCAGGGCAACCTGGCCACTCCGTTATCCGGGCCCGGGCAAGGGGCCGAGTCGCCCGGGGGCGGAGTGCCGACATCGGAGTTGCAGAAATTTGTCGAGGCGGTGCCCATGGCCATGGTGCTGTTTGGTGCCGATCAGCGCGCCTTGCTGGCCAACGCCGCCGCCACAACGCTTTTCGGGGCGGATGTTGCCGGCCGGGCGGGCAGCGCGATATTGCGGCACCCGAATTTTCTGGATGGCCTGGAATCATGCCTGGCCAACGCCGCCACGGGGCACTGCCGCATCACGATGATCGCCGATGGCGCGGAAAGGCATCTGGCGGTGCATTTTTCCTGCCTGCAAACGGCGGGAGGGCCGGGTGCCCTGGTCGGCTTCGAGGATTTGACGGCGCAGGAACAGACGATCGCCATGCGACGCGAATTCGTCGCCAATGTCAGCCATGAATTGCGCACGCCGCTGACCGCGCTTGTCGGGTTCATCGAAACCCTGCGAGGTGCGGCGCGTGATGATGCCCGCGCCCGCGAACGTTTTCTGGAGATCATGGAACGCGAAGCCGGGCGCATGATCCGGCTGGTCAACGATCTGCTGTCGCTCAGCCGGGTGGAAGCGAGCGAACGGTCGCGCCCGTCGGAGCGCGTCGATCTGCGGGTGCTCTTGCGGGGCGTTCTGGCGGCACAGAACGATCAGGCCGCCGCTGCCGGTGTGACGCTTGCGCTGCAAGCCCCCGAATACCCGGTCAATCTGCCGGCCGACAGCGATCAGCTTGTTCAGGTATTCCACAATCTTGTCGAGAACGCGGTGAAATACGCCGCCACCGGCAAGAGCGTCCTTGTGCGGCTGTCGCGGATTGACAGGGAACCCGCCCTGCGCGGCCCGGCGGCCCGGATCGAGGTGATCGACAAGGGCGCGGGGATAGATCCGCTGCACCTGCCGCGCCTGACCGAACGTTTCTACCGGGTCGATCCCCATAGAAGCCGTGAAAAAGGCGGCACCGGGCTGGGGCTGGCGATTGTCAAACATATCGTCAACCGTCATCGTGGACGGCTGCGGATCGAAAGCGAGCCTGGAAAAGGCAGCAGATTCATCGTGATACTGCCGATCGAGCGGAACGGGCCGGGCGGGGCGGGATGATCGGCGGGCGCAATTGTCATGAAACCGTTACTCTGGCGTCACAAAACCATGACTGAAGATGAAATAGGAAAGCGGCAGAATCGCAACGGTGACAATGGCTCTTGACGGTGGCGGAGAATGAGATGACGGCGGCGGCGATATCCCTGCTGATGGTTGCCCTGGCCGCGACAGGCGCCGCCGGGCGCGAACAAATCCAGATTGCCGGATCTTCCACCGTTTTGCCCTATGCGGCGATTGCCGCCGAAGCCTTTGGCGAGAATTTCGATTTCCGCACCCCGGTGGTCGAGGGTGGCGGCTCGGGGGCGGGGCGCAAGAAGCTCTGCGAAGGGGTGGGCGAAAACACCATCGACATCGCCAATTCTTCGTCGCGTATCACGCCGTCCGATATCGACCTTTGCGCCTCTAACGGGGTAAGCGAGATCATGGAAGTCCGCCTGGGCTATGACGGGATCGTTTTCGCGACGGCGCAAGGTGCGCCGCAATATGCCTTCGCGCCCGCCGACTGGTACAACGCGCTGGCGGCGAATGTCCTGGTGGGGGGCGTATTGGCGCCCAACCCGAACACGACCTGGGCGGATGTGAACGGCGATCTGGCGGCGCAGGAAATCCTTGCCTTCATCCCCGGCACCAAACACGGCACGCGCGAGGTGTTCGACACCCGGATCATCGAAGCCGGCTGCGTGGCATCGGGCGCCTTTGCCGCGTTCAAGCGGCAAAACGGCGGTGACGAGGACGCCGCAGCGCGGTCCTGCCTTTCGTTGCGCACCGACGGCCGGTCGGTCGATATCGACGGCGACTACACCGAAACTCTGGCCCGGATCGAGGCCAATCCAAACGCCATCGGCGTGTTTGGTCTGTCGTTTTACCGAAACAACACCGACAGGCTGCGCGCCGCGACCTTGGATGGGGTCTTTCCGTCAAGCGAAACCATTGCCTCGGGCGCCTATCCGGCGTCGCGGCCGTTGTATTTTTATGTCAAGATTGCCCATCTGGGGGTCATTCCCGGACTTAGGGAGTTCATCGCGTTTTTCGTATCGGACGATATCGCCGGGCCCGATGGCCTGCTGGCCGAGTATGGGCTGGTCCCGGATCCACAACTGGCCGCAACCCAGAAAATGGTTGCCACCGCCGGCAGGATGGATCCTCTTGAGTAAATCGAAGGGACGGCGCCATGCGATCACCTGACCCAAACCCGCGCGGTATCGCCCGATGAATTCCGCGTCGCTTCTGCTCATTGTCTTCGCCATCGCCCTGGCTGGCTGGTTTCTTGGCCGCCGGCGCGCGCTGGCCATGGCCGGCGGGGACGCCAGACGGCTCCATTCGCTGAGCGGCCACCACGGCCAAGCGGTTTTCCTGTTCGCCGCCGTGCCCGCCCTTCTGGTGATGTTTGTGTGGCTGTTCGTTCAGCCCATCGTGACAGAGGCGCGCATAGGCGATGCCATCAGGGCAAACGGGCTTTTCCGGCAGATATCGCCAAGCCTTGTGATGAGCGATGTCCGCCGCGTGGCGCATGGGCTCGATCTGATGGTTGATCGCGGACAGATCGACGAGAAGGGGCTTGCCGCCCTCGGTGCCGATGGATCGGAGTTGCGGGCGCGCCTTGGGCGTGTCGGCGTGGCGGTGGGCGGCAATGTCGGCGGCGATGTACTGGCGGCCGCGCGAACGCTGCGGCGGGACAACCACCGGGGCGCGGTCGGCATGGCGGTGGCGGTGGTGGCTGTGGCCCTGGCAGGGCTGGTATGGTCGCTGTCGCGAATCTCGGTGGAATTCCGGGCGCGCAACGTTTCGGAAAACTTTGTTCTGACGTTGTTTTTCGGCGCCTCGCTCGTGGCGGTCCTGACGACGATCGGCATTGTCGGTTCGCTTCTGTTCGAGACGGTTCATTTTTTCCGAATCTACCCGGCGCGCGACTTTTTCTTCAGCTTCACCTGGAGCCCGCAGTTTCGCGGCGGATCCGATCTGGGCATCTGGCCGCTGCTTTGGGGTACGCTTTACGTTTCTCTGGTGGCGCTGATCCTTGCGGTTCCCGTGGGGCTGATGAGCGCGATCTATCTGTCGGAATATGCCAGCAAGCCGCTGCGCGCTGTCGTCAAGCCGCTGCTTGAGATTCTCGCCGGCATTCCGACTGTCGTCTACGGCCTGTTCGCCCTGATGACCGTCGGCCCGTTTTTGCGCGACATGATTGCCGAACCGATGGGCCTGGGGTCGTCGTCGTCCTCGGTGATGACAGGTGGGCTGGTCATGGGGATCATGCTGATTCCCTTCGTGTCATCGCTGAGCGACGACATCATCCATGCGGTGCCCCAGGGTCTGCGCGATGGGTCGTTCGGACTGGGCGCGACACAGTCGGAAACCGTGCGTCAGGTGATCTTGCCGGCGGCGCTTCCGGGCATTGTCGGGGCCATTCTTCTGGCCGCGAGCCGTGCCATCGGCGAAACGATGATCGTGGTGATGGGTGTCGGCGCCGCCGCGCGGATGGGGCTGAATCCGTTCGAGGCGATGACCACCATCACGGTCAAGATTGTCAGTCAGCTGACCGGCGATACGGAATTCGCCTCGCCCGAAACGCTGGTTGCCTTCGCTCTGGCGATGGCGCTTTTCGTCTTTACGCTGGGGCTGAATGTCGTTGCTCTTGTCGTGGTGCGCAAATACCGGGAGCAATACGAATGACCGACATTGCCGGCGTTCGACCGCCCAGATTGCTGACGCGCGATGCCCGCACGCGGCGGCGCAATGCCGCGGAATTCCGCTTTCGGCTCTATGGCAGGGTGGCCGTTTGCATCGGCGTCGCGGCGCTGATCGTTCTGCTTGCCTCGGTCGTGGCCAATGGTGTCGGGGCCTTCCGGCAGACGTTCCTCACCCTGGATCTGTCTCTGGATGCGGCCGAGCTCGACCCATCCGGGGCAAGGGATGTCGCGGCAATGAAGAAAGTAACCACCATCGGTTACGGGCGTTTTCTGACAAGGCAACTGAAGGCGGCGATTGCCGAAAGGGGTATCCGGATCGAAGGGATCACTGACAGCGACATCGCCGGCATGATTT
This sequence comes from Paracoccaceae bacterium, assembly GCA_020446815.1. GTDB lineage: Bacteria > Pseudomonadota > Alphaproteobacteria > Rhodobacterales > Rhodobacteraceae > Albidovulum. The sequence continues at coordinate 31,647 of JAGRDY010000012.1, read as the reverse complement.
CCAAGGCCGCACCGGCGCAGGTGCGTGACCGGGTATTGGCCGACCCCGGCCTCATCGGCCGGACAGTCGCGTTCCGCCTGTTGGCAAACGGGCGCATCGACGGATATCTCAAGGGCCGCGTGACGATGAAAAGCGCCAGACTCGACGGCAATGTATCGCCCGCGCAACTGCGCCTTTCCGATGCCCTGCGCAAGGATGGCATGTTGGCGATGGCGTTCAACTGGGGGTTCATCACCTCGGCCGACGCTTCCGAGCTGCGCCCCGAAGCGGCAGGGCTGGGCGTAGCCATCCTGGGTTCGGCCTATATGATGATCATCGTTCTGTTTCTGGCGCTTCCCATCGGCGTGGCAAGCTCCATCTACCTTGAGGAATTTGCCCCCACGAACCGCTGGACCGATCTCATAGAGGTCAATATTTCCAACCTCGCGGCGGTTCCGTCGATCGTTTTCGGCATTCTCGGGCTGGCGATCTTCATAAATTTCGCGGGCTTGCCGCAGTCGGCGCCGATCGTGGGCGGGCTTGTGCTGACGCTGATGACGTTACCCACGATCATCATTGCCACCCGCGCCGCTCTCAAATCGGTACCCCCCTCGATTCGCGATGCGGCGCTTGGTGTCGGGGCGTCCAAGATGCAGGCGATCATGCATCATGTGGTGCCGCTGGCGATGCCGGGAGTGCTGACCGGCGCCATCATCGGTCTGGCCCAGGCACTGGGCGAAACCGCGCCGCTTCTGCTGATCGGCATGGTGGCTTTCGTGCGCGACTTTCCGGCACCGCCCCCCGAGGGTTTTCTTGACCCGGCCACGGCACTGCCGGTACAGGTCTACAATTTCACCCAGCGGGCCGATCCGGCCTTTGCCGAACGCGCGTCGGGCGCCATCATCGTCCTGATGGTGTTCCTTCTGGCGATGAACCTGGTGGCGATACTTCTGCGCCGCCGGTTCGAACGGCGCTGGTAATCGCGGTGCGGGATTTTACATTGAACGGCATGAGGCACACGGATCAGATGAGCGACGCCACCGGGCTGAAGATCGCGGCGCGCGATGTCGACGTCTTTTACGGCGACCACCACGCCATCAAGGATGTGAGCGTCGCTATCGCCGACCGCACCGTGACTGCCTTCATCGGCCCGTCGGGCTGTGGCAAATCGACATTCCTGCGCTGTCTCAACCGGATGAACGATACGATCGATGTCTGCCGGGTGAGCGGCACCATCGAACTCGACGGTGAAGATATCTATGACCGGCGCGTCGATCCGGTGCAGTTGCGCGCCAGGGTGGGGATGGTTTTTCAAAAACCCAACCCCTTCCCCAAGTCGATTTTCGACAACGTGGCGTACGGGCCGCGCATTCACGGGCTGACGCGCAGCCGCGGCGAACTTGACGAGGTGGTCGAAAATGCCCTGCGCCGCGCCGCCCTCTGGGATGAGGTCAAGGACCGCCTTTCCGCCCCCGGCACCGGGCTTTCCGGCGGCCAGCAGCAGCGCCTGTGCATCGCGCGGGCGGTGGCCACGGCGCCCGAGGTGCTCTTGATGGACGAACCCTGCTCGGCGCTCGATCCGATCGCCACGGCACAGATCGAGGAACTGATCGACGAACTGCGCGGCAATTTTTCGGTGGTGATCGTCACCCATTCGATGCAGCAGGCCGCCCGGGTCAGCCAGCGCACGGCGTTCTTTCACCTTGGCGACCTGGTCGAATTCGGCGAAACCGGACAGATCTTCACCAACCCGCAGGATCCGCGTACAGAAAGCTACATCACCGGTCGGATCGGTTAACGGAGAGCACGATGTCGGAACAGCATATCGCCAGAGCCTTCGATCGCGACCTGGAAGGCATCCAGTCGTTGGTCATGAAGATGGGCGGCATGGTCGAAACCGCGATCCTTGACGCGGCCCGGGCATTGGAAAGCCGCGACGACGAACTGGCCGCCAGAGTGCGCCAGGCCGACAAGGCGATCGACGCGCTGGAAGAGCGGATCAACGAGGAAACGGCCAGGCTGATCGCGTTGCGCGCGCCCACGGCATCGGATCTGCGCACGGTGCTGAGCGTGCTGAAGATCGCCGCCAGCCTCGAACGGGTGGGCGACTATGCCAAGAACATGGCCAAACGCGCCAACGTGCTGGGCCAGATGACGGCGGTGGGCGGCGCGGCGGGGTCGCTGCGGCGCATGTCGAAAACGGTGGTCGAAATGCTCAGCCATGCGCTCGACGCCTATCTTCAGCGCGATGCGGCGCTGGCCGAGGATGTGCGCCAGCGCGATCACGAGGTCGATCAGATGTATAATGCGCTGTTTCGCGAATTCCTCACCCACATGATGGAAGATCCGCGCAATATCACCGCCTGCATGCATCTGCATTTCATCGCCAAGAACATCGAACGCATGGGCGATCACGCCACGACGATTGCCGAGCAGGTGATCTATCTGGTGACCGGTTCGGTGCCCGACGAAAGCCGCCCGAAGGCCGATAGCGTCACCTCTATCGGTGTCAAGGGCCTGTGATCATGGCGGCCCCGGTCGTGCTTGTCGTCGAGGACGAACCCGCTCAGCGCGAAATTCTCGCCTATAATCTCGCCGCCGAGGGATTTCGGGTGCGACAGGCCAAAGACGGCGAAGAGGCGATGCTGCTGGTCGCCGAAGAACCACCCGATCTGATCCTGCTCGACTGGATGCTGCCCAATGTGTCGGGTATCGAAACATGCCGCCGCCTGAAGTCCCGCCCGCAAACCGCGACGGTGCCGATCATCATGCTGTCGGCGCGCTCCGAAGAGGTCGATCTGGTGCGCGGGCTTGAAACCGGGGCGGATGACTACATGGTCAAACCCTATTCGGTGGTGGAACTCATGGCGCGGGCGCGCGCGCAATTGCGCCGGTCGCGCCCGTCATCGGTCGGTGCGGTGTTGCGCTACGACGATATCACGCTCGATGCCGAAACCCACCGGGTGGAGCGGGCGGGGGCGGCGCTGAAGCTTGGCCCCACCGAGTTTCGTCTGCTGAGCACCTTCATGGAAAGACCCGGCCGCGTCTGGAGCCGGGAACAATTGCTCGACAGGGTCTGGCGGCGCAACGTTTTTGTCGATACGCGCACGGTCGATGTGCATGTGGGCCGGCTGCGCAAGGCGCTTTGCGCAAGGGGCGGCGCCGATCCGTTGCGCACGGTGCGCGGCGCGGGCTACGCGCTGGGTTGAAGCGTCTCGATCTTGCAACAGGATATCAGCCACCGCATTTCGCGTTCGCCCGTTGCAAAAATGTGCAAACTAGCGGTTCACCCCCAGGCCGAGATGTCATGGCGCCTTCGCCCCGTTTCTTCTTTGCAAAAATACTCCCGCCGGAGGCGCGGGCCGGTCCTTCAGAACCAGCTTTGCACCTTGCGCGCGCCGCTCGATACATCGTCGCCGACGCCGGCCACGGTATTGCAGCCGGCCAGTACCGCGATGACCGCGATCAGAAATAGATGTTTCATGTCGTCAATCCTCATACCACCATGTTTCAGGCTGAAAGCCCGGCCAGTCCCCGTATAGCGGAATTCGGTCGGGGTAGTGAAGATGCCGGGAATGGGCCAGTTTCGAAACCGGTGAAAACCAGATCGGGATCACATAGCGCCCGGCGGTCAGGATACGATCGAGCGCATGTGTGGCGGCGATGAAATCCTCCTGGCTTGCACTGTCGAGCATGACACCGATCGCGGCCTCGGCGGCGGGGGAATTCATGCCCATCCAGTTGCGGCTTCCGGGCTCGGTAACGCCCCGCCCCCCCCAATAGAGCAACTGTTCGTTTCCGGGGCTGAGCGACAGCGCGCGGGTATACCAGGTCATGTCGAAGCCGTAGGTGTTGGTGCGTTCGCGGTACTGGGCGCTGTCGACCACCGTCACGCGCGGCGTGATCCCCAAGGGGCGCAAAGCCTCGACATAGATATCGACGATGGACTGGGCCTCGGTTGCCCCGGCGGGCAGCAGAATCTCGAAGCTGAAGGGAACGCCCGCGGCGTTTTTCAGAACCCCGTCATCGGATGACCACCCCGCCGCTTCCAGCAAGGCGATGGCCTTGCGGATATTGCCGCGATCCGTTGCCTTGTCGGCATCGCCTTTTGGCAGCTCATAGCCCTCGATCGTTCCCGGCGGCAGGCCTGCTGCGAAGGGGGCGAGTATTTCGGCGACCTTTCCGGTGGCCGGGCCATGACCCATGCCCAGCACGGAATTGGAAAAATACGAGGTGATGCGCGGTTCGGTGCCGCCGTTCAGCGCCTGGTTGATGAATTCGAAATTGAAGGCAAGGATCATCGCTTCGCGCACCCGCCAGTCGGCAAAGACCGGGTTGCGGGTGTTCATGACCAGCCCGTTGATCCCCGACGGGCGCTGATTGGGAATCTCGCTCTTGACGATGTCGCCCGACAGTACCGCCGGAAAGTCGTATCTGGTCTTCCATTTGCCCGAATTGGTTTCGCGATAGCTGCTGGTCTCGCCGGCGGTGAAGGCCTGAAAGACCACATCACCGTCGCCGAAATAGTCATAGCGGATTTCATCGAAATTGTTGCGGCCGCGATTGAGGGGAAGATCGGCGCCCCAGTAATCGGGGTTGCGCCGGAAGGTTATGAACCTGCCGGGCTCGAATTCGGCGACCGTATAGGGTCCTGATCCCATGGGCACCTCGAGCGAGCTTGCCGCGAAATCCTTGCCCGCCCATTGCGCCTTTTTCAGAATCGGGCGCATCCCCATCAACAGGGCCAGCTCACGATCGGCGGTGTTGAAGGTGAAGCGGATCGACCGTTCGCCGGTCTGTTCCATGCTGGCGACCTTGGCCCAGGCTCCCTGATATCGCGGGTGCCCGAGGGTGCCGAGCGTCTTGTAGCTCCACATCACATCTTCGACCGTCACCGGGCTGCCGTCGGCGAATCGCGCCTCGGGGCGCAGGGTGAATTCGACCCAGGTACGATCCGCGTCCGTCTCGATTGATTCGGCCAAAAGACCGTATAACGTGAAAGGTTCGTCGATTGATCGACCCATCAGGGTTTCGACGGTAAGCAGGCCAAGCCCCCAGGGGGCGGAACCCTTGAGGATATAGGGATTGAGCGAATCGAACCCGCCGGGTTCGCCGAACACGATTCGCCCGCCCTTCGGGGCATCGGGGTTCACATAGGGCAGAGACACAAAATCGGGTGGCAGCGCAGGCCGCCCATACATAGCTATGCCTTGTTGCGGTTCCGCCTGGGCGGCCAGGGCCAGAGATGCCAGGGCGAAAGCCGCCGCCGCGCATTTTGCCGATCGGAAAAAATGCGACCTCATTTTGGCAACAATCTCCTCTGCCCTTGTATCGTTGGCTGCGACGCTAGACCGGCTTTCCTGCCTTTTCAAACTTTTAGCTTGGAGAGCGGCAAAGGACCGCGTATAAAGGAGTCACTGCTCGATAGGTTTCTTGCCTGTATGAAACCTGCCTCAATAACTTAGCGCCCGCTTCGTGCGGGCGTTTTTTTTGCTCAGCCGTTTCGCCCTTGCATCGGGGCATCGGGCATCGCATGGCGGGTCCGGCCGAAAGGATACGCCGCGAACAAGCGAATCACGGTCAAGCCGATTCGCCTTGTCGCCCGCTGTCGCCCTCGCCATTCCTGCCGTTGTTCTTGCCGTTGTTCTTGCCATTGTTCCTGCCGTTCTTGCCGTTCCTGGGTGCGGGATAGACAAGCCCTGCCGAAATCACCAGCTTGGCCGCGTCCTCGACGGACATGTCGAGGAACAGGACATCCTGCTTGGGTACATAAAGCAGGAAACCCGATGTCGGGTTGGGGGTGGTGGGCAGGAATATCGTCATCACTTCGTCATCGGGCAGACGCTGGAGGATTTCGCCGCGCGCCACGGTAGAGACAAAGCCGATCGCCCACATGCCCTTGCGCGGATATTCGATCAGGCAGGCCTGTTCGAACTTCGATTCGGTTTGCGAAAAAACCGTTTCGGCGACCTGCTTGACGGCGTTGTAAATCGACCGGACCACCGGCATCCGGTCGACGATACGCTCCCCCCAGCCGATCAGCGACCGCCCCATGAGTCCCTTGGCGACCCAACCGACAACCCCGGTGAACAGCAAAAAGAAGATGACACCGACCCCGCGCAGGTTGATGCCGATATATTGCTCGGGGCGCAAATGGTAGGGAACCAGCGGCAAGACCCAGCTGTCGATCCAACCGGTCAGCGTCCAGATCAGCCAGATGGTCAGCGAAATCGGCGTGATGACCACAAGGCCGGTCAGAAAATTGGCCCGAAACCGCGCAACAAGCCCGCGCCGCCGTGGCGCGGACGTACCCTGATCCGGCTTTTCCGTTTTTGTTGACATCTATCGTGCCCCCCCCTCGGAAAAGCGAATGTAAGGTCTGTCGATCTTTCTCACAATGGCTGAGATGGCAGGGTGCGGTCAGGGGCGATCCTGGGCAACGATTGCGCGGGCAATCCGGGCGCCCAGGCGGGCATTGTTCATGACCAGCGCGATATTGGCGTCAAGCGAACGGCCCCCGGTCAGCTCGAAGATCCGCCCAAGCAGGAACGGCGTGACCGATTTGGCCGCGATGTGGCCCTCGGCGGCTTCGGCAAGCGCGGTTTCAATCGCCGGATCTATTTCGGCGCGGGGGATTTCGGCGTCTTGCGGGATCGGGTTGGCAACAAGCTGGCCCCCCGACAGCCCCAGCCGCCGCCGCATCAGATGGGCGGCGGCGATCTCGTCGGGCGACTCCATCGACAGCGGCGCGGGCAGGTCCGAGGATCGCGACCAGAAGGCGGGAAAATCGCGCTGGCCGTGGGCGATGACCGGCACGCCCAGGGTTTCAAGCACCTCAAGCGTCTTGGGCAGGTCGAGAATGGCCTTGGCGCCGGCGGCCACGACGCACAGCGGGGTGCGGGCAAGTTCGTGAAGATCGGCCGAGATGTCAAAGCTGGATTCTGCGCCCCGGTGAACCCCGCCGATGCCGCCCGTGGCAAAGACCGCGATCCCGCCGAGATGGGCCGCGATCATGGTGGCGGCGACCGTGGTGGCGCCGGTGGCGCCGGTGGCCAGACAGGCGGCCAGATCGGCGCGGCTCAGTTTGGCGACATCCTTGGCGCGGGCGAGGCTTTCCAGCTCGTCTCCGGTCAGGCCGATATGGATCCGCCCGCCCATGACGGCGATTGTCGCCGGGACCGCCCCGCAGGAACGAACCTCGGCCTCGGCGTTCAATGCGGTTTCAAGGTTCTGCGGCCAGGGCATCCCGTGGGTGATGATCGTCGATTCAAGCGCGACGACGGGTTGCCCGTTTCTGCGGGCCTGGGCAACTTCGGGGGCGAAGGTAAGTGGTGCGGTCATGTGCCGATATCTCCTGAAACATGGCGGGCGGCGGCGGCGAGCGCGGCATCCAGCGCGCTGTCGCGGTCGGCCCCAAGGGTTTCGGCCGCCAGATGCGCGGCCATGAAGGCATCGCCGGCGCCGGTGACGCGGTTCACCAGCACCCGCGGCGGTGTCGCAAGCAAGATACCTTGCGTCGTGGCATCGGCGCAGCCGTTTCCCCCATCGGTGACAAGAACGCGCCTTGCGCCGTGCTCGAGCAGCCCTTTGGCGGCATCCTCCACCCCGTGAAAGCGCCGCTGACAGATCTGCCCCGCTTCTTCGACATTCAGATAGATCGTGGCGTTGGGCATCGTCACCAGCGGCAACAGACGCCCGGCCTTGCCGGGCGACGCGGGGGCGATGCGCAGATCGGCTTTGGCGAAAAGCGCTGTGCGGGCGATGTCGGACAAAAGCTTCTGGGTCAGGTTGCCGTCCAGCACGATGGGCCCGCGCCAGTGGCGGCCCTCCCGCCCCAGTCGGCCATCGAACAGGGGGCGCAGGATCCTGTCGCCCGCCGCTTCGAGCGAATGGGCATCGGCAATGGCGGCGATCAACCCATTGGCGCCCTCGACGGCCATGTAGCGGCCGGTCGGCAGATCTTCGGAACGGTAGACATGATCGGTGACGATGCCCAGCTGCCCACAGGCGGCAATCAGTTCATCGCCTTCGGCATCCCGCCCGACGGCGCTCAGCAGGGCGGGCCTCAGCCCCAGCCGCGCCAGCGCCGCGGCGATGTTCAGCGCCACCCCGCCGGGAAGCCGCGTGATGCGCCCGGGCAGATCCGCGCCCATCTGCATCGGCGACGGGCTGCGCCCGATGATGTCCCACAGGAGCGAACCGATGCAAAGAATATCCGCCATGGCCGTCAAGTCAGCGGCATGTGCCGGGGGTCAAGCGCGCAGGGCATAGCGGTCCGGCTCCTCGAAAAGATCGAATATGACGGTGCCGGCGGGGCCGCGGGCCGAATGCACGACCCCCGAGGGAATCGAATAGCTTTCGCCGGGAAGATAACGGCGGGTCTTGCCCGCCATCGTCAGATCGAGCCATCCCTCGATCACGGTTCCCCATTGCGCCTTGTGTGAATGGGCGGGCAGATCCATGTCTTCGTGAAAGGTGAAAAACACTGCCAGCGCGCCATCGCTACGCATCGCGTTGGTGCTGACCGTCGCGTCGGGGAAAGGCAATTCCAGCGCGGGAAGCGCCCGGATGAAATCGGGCAGGGGCATGAAAACCGTATCTCCGTGGTGAGTTCCTGAACGATATGTGTATAGTGAACAGGTATCCGACGACTTTTCAATCATGGGAGTATGCGATGTCTGCATTCACCGGTTTTTCGCCCGACACCTTCGCATTTCTGGCCGACCTGAAAGCCCATAACAAGCGTAGCTGGTTCGAGGCAAACCGCGATCGCTATGAAGAACACTGGAAGGCGCCCGCCCTTGCCTTCGTCGAAACCATTGCCTCGGGTGTGCGCGCGCTGGACCCGCCGCTAAAGGCCAGCCCGGCTGTCGACGGGTCGCTGCGGCGGATCAACCGGGATATCCGCTTTTCCGCCGACAAGACCCCCTATGACGCGAACATGCATGTGGTTTTCTGGGCGGGCGATCATCCGAACCGCTCTGCCGGGTTTCATTTCGTGCTCACCCCCGAGGGAATTGGCTATGGCGCGGGGCAGTGGTCGCTCGATGCCGATGTGCTGAAAAGATACCGCAAAAAAGTCCTCGACAGCCATGACCGCGGGCTCTTGCTGACGGCGCTGAAAGAGGCCGAAGCGATCGGGTGCTTCATGGACGAACCCCATCTGAAACGGATGCCGTCGGGGTATCAGGGCAGCCCCGAGTGGAACTATCTGTTGCGCTACAAGGGGATCGTGGCGCGCACCATGGAAGGCGCGCTGATGCCAGGCTGGATCGGCACCCCCGGTGCCGTTGACGAGATATTGGCCCGCGCCCGGCACTTGTCGCCGCTGATCGCGTGGCTGAATGCTGTCTGAGAAATGCTGGAAAGGGGCGAAACGTCCTGCCGGACAACGACCGAGGTGCGAACAGCTCCACCAAGACTGTACGCACCCCAGAAACACTCGTGACTGAAAACTCGTTAAACGGACACTCGTCAAGTTTCTCAACAGTGTCGATGCAGGCGTCTGGGAAACTCAGTGGAACGCCGCGCCGACAAGAACCATTAAACGGTTGAATCCGCCCAAGCCGGGGCATGACTATGGACGATCAAGGCTTTTTCGGACCCAAGGTTGACGCGCGGGTCAACCAAAAGTTTTCGGGGCGGGGAAAACTGGAAACAATAGATCTGCGCGGGCCGAAAAAAATCTGCGTTTTCCACCACCGACAACCCCAATGTTGCGAAATGGGCGACAAACCCACAACCAGAGCGAAATTAACAATCAAGGCCAATTTGCCCAAGTCAGGTTGTCCGGGAACGGGAAACAGTTTGTTTTCATAAGAAAACCGGCCGGCGGGCGCAAAATCCGCGCAACCGCCCGGACCGGCATGGGCGGCCTAGCGAAAGGCGCGAATCGTTTGCAACAATCGGCTTGGCGCGCGTCAAACCCGCAGCACAGGTTTCACAGTTATCCGCGGTTCAGACGAACCGGATCACACAAACCCTTGCGTGCGCACCCGTTTGCCCCTATAGGCACGGCACTTCACAGGCGAGGCTTGGGCCCTCGGGGGAGAAATCCCCGAACGGTCCGCCGGTTGTCCCCGATAGAATCGCGGATGATGGCTTCGCCGAGGCGAAAACCGGAAAGGAAAACCGAAATGGCATTGCCAGAATTCACCATGCGCCAGCTATTGGAAGCGGGCGTACATTACGGTCACCAGACGCAGCGCTGGAACCCCAGGATGGGTGCGTACATCTATGGTGACCGCAACGGCATTCACATTCTCGATCTGACGCAGACCGTGCCGATGCTGGACGCGGCGCTGAATCTGATCCGCGAAACGGTGGCCAAGAATGGCCGCATTCTGTTCGTCGGCACCAAGCGGCAGGCCCAGAAGGCCATCGCCGAAGCCGCCGAGCGTTGCGCACAGTATTACATCAACCACCGCTGGCTGGGTGGCACGCTGACCAACTGGAAGACCGTGTCGCAATCGATCACCCGGCTGAAGAGGATCGACGAAATCCTCGAAGGCGGGGCCGAAGGCCTGACCAAGAAGGAGCGCCTTGGGCTGGAGCGCGAACAGGGCAAGTTGCAAGCGTCGCTTGGCGGCATCCGCGACATGGGCGGTGTGCCCGATCTTCTGTTCGTGATCGACGTCGGCAAGGAAGATCTGGCCATTCTCGAAGCCAACAAGCTGGGTATTCCGGTTGTCGCCGTGGTCGATACCAATTGCTCGCCCAAGGGGATCGATTATGTGATCCCCGGCAATGACGACGCCGCCCGCGCCATCGCGCTTTACTGCGATCTGGTCAGCCGCGCGGCACTTGACGGCATGACCGCCCAGATGGGCGCCGCCGGCATCGACCTTGGCGCCATGGAAGAAGCACCGGGCGAGGAAGTCGTCGCCGAAGCCGAATCCGAGGCCGCGCCCGAGGCCAAGGCCGAGGCCTGATGCGCCGCGGCCATTGAAACAGTCGGGCGGGGCACGAACCCTGCCTGACCCCTTTTTGAACTTGAGGAGAGCCAGACATGGCAATCACCGCTCAAATGGTGAAGGAACTGCGCGATTCCACCGGCGCAGGAATGATGGATGCGAAAAAGGCCCTAACCGAAACGGCCGGCGACATGGATGCCGCGGTCGACTGGCTGCGTACCAAGGGCCTGGCCAAGGCGGCCAAGAAATCCGGCCGGGTCGCGGCCGAGGGCCTGATCGGCGTTTCCGTCGCCGGGGGCAGGGGGGTTGCGGTCGAGGTCAACTCGGAAACCGATTTTGTCGCCAAGAACGATGAATTCCAGGGCATCGTTCGCGCGATCACCGAAGCGGCCATGGATGCCGCCGACCTTGATGCGTTGAACACCGCCAGGATCGGCGGCAAGCCGGTCAGCGAAGTCATGACCGACGCCATCGCCAAGATCGGCGAGAACATGACCCTGCGCCGGATGGCGGCGATCGAAGGCAATGCGGTCGTATCCTATGTCCACAATGCCGCCGCCGATGGCCTGGGCAAGATCGGTGTGCTGGTGGCTTATGAGGGCGCCGATGCGGAACTCGCCCGCGGCATCGCGATGCATATCGCCGCGATCAATCCGCTGGCGCTCGACGAAGGCGATCTGGATTCCGCCGTGGTCGAAAAAGAGCGCGAATTGCAGATTGCCACCGCACTTGAGGAAAACGCCAAATCCGCCAAACCCAAGCCCGAGAATATCATTCGCGACAACATCATCCCCGGCCGGATGAAGAAATTCCTTTCCGACGTGACGCTGGTCAATCAGGCCTATGTCAAGAGCGCGGACGGCAAGACCACGGTGGGCCAGGCCGCCAAGGATGGCGGCATCACGGTAACGGGTTTTGTCCGTGTCGCCGTGGGCGAAGGCATCGAGAAAAAATCGGAGGATTTCGCCGCCGAGGTTGCCAAGACCCGCGGTGCGTAGGATTCCGAGCTGAATTGACTTTGGTCAAGGCCGGGCGGGTTCGCCCGGCCTTATTGTTTCGCACCGCAAAGTTGGCACCGCAAAGTTGGCACCGCAACAAACGACAAAAAACGGTGCATGCCCATAAGGGCATACACCGCTCATGCTCGCGCCGACACCTGTTGGGGATGAGGACAGGGCGCGTCGATGTGTCGGCCCGTCGGGCAATAAAACACGCCCTTCGGGCCGACGTCCGGTTTCCCGGTGCGTCCCGTGCCCCTGTAAAACACACAGGTTGGCCCGGGCCGCGGTTCCTGGCTAATGCCACCACTCATGGAACAGGTTAATGGTGCCGGTTTCCCGTGCGTAAAGGAAGTAGGGGAATCCATACCTGTGGGCGTCCGGGCGGTTTTTCCGTTCAACTGTTTGTGAGGTGTGGTTTCCCGGCACATGCGCGCAATCATGCATCGGCGGAATCGCCGGCGCGACACAAATGGCGGGCGCATGAAAAGCGGCTGTGGCGCGCATCCCCAACCGCTTCAGGTGGAGACCACGAAAATCTGGTTTTGAAAGGAGGCCTTCAACACCGCCTGCGTGGTCGTTTCGACATCGAGCGCCGCGCGCGCAAGGCGCAGATGCTTTTCCACCGTCGCCGGCCTGAGCCCCATGATCGTGGCGATGTCCTGCATAGTCTTGCCGTCGCCAACCCATTCCAATGCCTCGCGCTGGCGCGGCGTAAGGTTTCGGTGCGTCAGGCTGAAGGGCAGGGCGGTAATTTTCAAATGAGTCACATTATTTATCAAAAGGATGTCGTGGCCGTGTTCTGCCCAGATTTCTTCCACCTGATACTGGTGGACCCCTTTCGGGGCGCAGAGCCCGATCGCCCCCTTGGCGCGCACCGAAGTATCGGGAAAGCTTATCGAATAGCCCGCGCGGACATTGTGGGCGTGGTTTATTTCGATGATCTTGCGGTCGGATGCAGTCAGATCACCGCTTGCGAGCATCTTTTCCAATCGCCGCCAGGAACAGGCCCCGACATTGGCTGCCGCCCACCTGACCATCGGCGCATTGTTGAAAAGGCCGCTTTTGATGAACGCGTCAAAGTACCCCTGTTCGTGGCTTGACAGCACCAGAATGTCATCGGTATGGCCAAAAGAATTATGTGTCCTGAACCGGGTGAAACCGTAAAGAAGCCGGTCAAAGCCATAATCGGCCATCTTCTCGCAGTGCAGCGCCCAGATTTCCTCGATCGATGCCGATTCCAGCACGCGGGCGAGATGATCCGTGATTTTGCGTGGCATTGAACAAGCCCTATTCGTTTAACAAATTTCTCCCCCTGAAAACTAGTTTGCCCGGTCTTGTCCGCTCGTAGCGCGACTGGCAGGCCCCTATGCGGGCCTTCTGATTGTTTAAAAACGGTCAAACATCCCCAAGTCCATTAATGGCATGGGATGTTGCGTCTGTCGAGAGGCATCAGTGGGATGCCACATGCCATATTATCTATACTTCCGAACCGTTTAGGTGCCGATCTGGTCGATATCGAATGGCGTCGACTGGTAGATCTCGTTGATCCAGTTGCCGTAAAGCAGATGGGCGTGACTACGCCAGCGGTTGAGAGGCTGCCGCGCGGGGTTGTCGTCAGGGTAGTAGTTGCGCGGTACGTTGATCGCCGTGCCATTGGCGACATCGCGGTCATATTCTTCCTTCAAGGTGCCGCTGTCATATTCGAAATGGTTGAAGATATAGAGTGCGCGGTGATCCTTGTCTTCGACCAGACAGGGGCCAACCTCATCCGAGCCCAGCAGCGTGGTCAGGCCGGGCGCCGCATCGATCTCGGCGCCCTTCATTTCTGTCCATCGGCTGACCGGTATGACAAAATCGTCCGAAAAACCCCGCAGATAGGGCGAGGCCGGCGCCAGGTTCATGTGGCGGAAGCAGCCGAAGGCCTTGTGATCCAGCATGTGCTTGTCGACATTGTGGAAATGCTTGATCATCGCCATGCCGCCCCAGCAGACACCAAAGGTGGAATGCACATTGCTCTGGGTCCAGTCCATGACCTCGCACAGTTCATCCCAATAGGTGACTTCCTCAAAGGGCAGGTGTTCGATCGGGGCGCCGGTAATGATCAAGCCGTCGAACTTTTCACCCTTGACCTGCTGAAACGGGCGGTAGAAGGCGGCCATGTGTTCGGCGGCGGTGTTCTTGGTTTCATGTTCTGACATGCGGATGAGTTGGAAATCGATCTGCAGCGGCGTCGCCCCGATCAACCTGGCAAACTGGTTTTCGGTCTGAATCTTTTTCGGCATCAGGTTGAGCAGACCGATCCGCAGGGGGCGGATATCCTGGTGGGCGGCGCGGTCGGGCGACATCACCATGACGCCTTCCTTTGACAGAACCCCAAAGGCCGGAAGCGATTCAGGCAAGGTGATGGGCATGTCGTCTCCTGGATGGAATGCTGTGTGGGAGTCTCAGGCGCGCCGTGCGAGCGCGTCACAGATCAGGGCGTCAAAATCGTCGGCCGTCGCGACTTGCGCGACTTCCCCCGCGGTGACGCTGATGCCCCAGTTTCTGGCCATCGCGGCATAGCGTGGCTGGCGATGTTCAAGGGCGCGCGCATAGGTCCAGCGGATGAATGAATCTGGATCAACTTCGTCACTTTTGACATTGAATTCACTCAAATATTCCGACCAGCACGATGTCAGGAACCCGGTCTTGTAATACATCGGCTTTGGAGACCGGTCAAAACGCCGGACAAGTTCGGCGCGATGAGATTCGCTGCCCTTGATCCAGACCATCAGCACGCAATCCGCCAGCCGCGACAATATCGGATCGGCGGGATCTGCCGGATCGACGATTTCACAGATCGAACCGCCCGAATCACAGATGAAATTGGCATAGCCGTAAAGCCCCAATGCGCGATCGGCGAAATGCGCCGTGTCGGCAAGCGCCGCGGTTTCCGCGGCGCGGTGTTGTTCCTGGCGTTTCATGTATTCGTCATAGGGCAGGCCGCCCCTGGCCGGATTGCCGGGCTTGCCCAGATATGTGGAAAGCGGAGCGAGATTGTCGAAGGTGATGTTGGAGGCAATACGCACCGAATCGGTCATCAGAAGCTCACGCAAAAGCGGAATCTTCATCGCCTCGCGTTTGAAATTGTCGGCAATATGCTCGCCCATGTAGCGCGTGCCGATGCGGTAATCGATCGAATAGTGAAACCAGCTGCCCGACGCGCGCAGCAGGTTGGATACATGGGTCTTGCCGAGGCCGGACATGCCGAAAAGCAAGACCCGCTTGTTCGGCGCCCCCTGCCATTGCTCTGGTGTGTTGTAGATCATGCCGCCATCCTTGCACCTTGTGGCGACTGACTAAAGCATTTCGGCTGCATGTTGAAACGCAAAACGATGGCCGCGGCTTGGCAAGGAAGGCCCCTGTTGCGGTTGTGTGAAAATCGCTTCCGATGCCGATGCCGATGCGGCGTGAGGCTTACGACACCTTGCCGGGGTGGCGTCTGGCGAACGCCAGTCTACCGAGCCGGCCGTCGATGATCACAAGACCGGCGGCCAGGAACGCCAAGCCGGCAAAGGCCTGTGCGGGCAAGGCTTCGCCGTAGACCAGTGCGCCGAGAAAGACCGCGATGGGCGGGATCATCAGTGTCACCAGGCTGAGGTTGCCGGCACCGGCATGACTCAGGACAAGGTAATAAAGGATATAGGCCAGCGCCGACGCCAGAAAGGCAAGATAAGCCAGTGCCGCCCATGTCCGGGGACCATAGGCCAAAGCGGGCATGCCATCGTGCAGCAACGCCGCAGGGATCATGATCAGCGCTGCGGCGCTGAGCATTCCGGCCGAAGAAACCTCGGGGCGGATACCCTTGAGATACTTGCGCCCGAAAATCGCGGAAAGGGCATAGCTGACCGCGGCGCCGAGGATGGCGATCTGCCCCAGAGACCGCGGATTCAGCAGCGCCAGGTTGGTGACGCCGATGATCACCGCAACCCCGCCAAAGCCAAGGATCACCCCCAGCAGCTTGCGCAGGGTCAACCTTTCGTCGGCGAAAAACAGCGGCACCAGCAATACCGTGAAAAGTGCGGTAGCCGAATTGAGAATGCCGGCCAGCCCGGAGGCGATATGTTGCTGCCCCCAGGCGATCAGGCTGAAGGGTATGGCATTGTTCAAGATACCCATGCCCAGAAGCGCGGCAAGAGTTCGCGCATCCTTCGGCACCGGCAGCCGCGTGGCGGCGACGAAAACCCAAAGCAGCGCGGCGCCGCCACCGACGCGGAAGGCCACTGTCGTCAGGGCGCCTACTTCGGCCAGTGCTGCACGCGTAGACATGAAGGATGCGCCCCAGATCAGCGCCAGCAGCCCGAGCAGGCCCCAGGCAATGGCCGAAAGGGTGGTCTGTGTCTGTTTCATGCCGCGCAAGCTATGCCGAACGCGATGCCGGCCGCCACCCGATTGTTGTGGCAAACGACACCGGCCAATGCAAATGGCCCCGCCATCTGGCGGGGCCATGGGGAAAGTTGTGTCAGCGACAGCTCAGAAATTGAAACCGACACGGATACCGCCGGCGATACCGCTGTTGCCGCTGAAGCTGGAGCCGACGCTGGTTGTCGTCGCATCGCCGATTTCGATATAGCGCAGCCCGCCGGTGATCTTCATGTTGTCCTTGGTATAGCTCACAGCCAGGCCGATACTCTTGGAGCCGTCATTGGCGGTCAGGTTGCTGACGGGATCGCCAAAATGCCTTTCGTACCCCAAGGTCACCGCGCCCGACCAGGTTTCATTGAACTTCCGCCCGATGCCGATGCTGTAGGTGATCATGTCGTTGGGGTATGACACGATGGCCAGTGGCGACAGGGAATTGGGCGCCACCCGAAAGGCGGTCCAGTCCACCCAGCGCACCGATCCGAAAAGCAGCGTATTGGCGGCGATCCCCGATTGAAACTCCAGATTGAGCGATTGCGGGATTTCCACATCCATCACATCGTAGATCGGGCTGGGGCCAAGGCCGGTTTCGATGGTGTCGAAATCATGGGTGATCGCGGAATTGTAGGTCAGCGCCACGCGGGCAGCGATTTCGGGCTTTTCCCAGGCGACGCCGAGCACATAGCCAAGCTGATAATTCTGCTTGGCGGTCAGCGCGTAATTGGTGAATGCCGGCGTCAGCGCCGGGGCGATGATGTTCAGGTCACCCTTGACCGATTCGGCGCGCAACCCGCCATAGAGCGACACATTGCTCGGCAGCTTGTAGCGCAGAAGGCCGGTCACCGCGAGCGAGCGGACCTCTGCCGTCGAGCCCGCGAAAGGATAGGGCGCGTTGGCGGCGGGGTAACTGACATCGGCGCCAACCGGCTGGTCTACGATGACAGCCATATCGAGCTTGTCGTTGAGCGGTTGCTTGTATCCGAAGGAAAGCGTGGAATAGCTCTTGGCAATGTCGCCGCTGGCAAGCCCGGTGAACGGCCCGTTGCCGCTGCCGGAGATGTCGGGGCTGACGATGCCGAGCGAGAATTCGGCATAGGTGCCGGGCTCGAACAGGATCGCAACCGATTGAGTCGACCTTTCCAGCGCCCCGGCATTGGCTGATATTGCGCCGAGCATCAAAAACCCTGCGGCATAACCCGCAGCGATCAAGTGATTTCTTGTCATTGGCCTTAAATCCCAAAGGCGCTTCCTGCCTTATGGTCATATACACAACTTGACGGTTCCGTCAATTTGTGACGTGAGGTCGCCGGGTAAAAAATTCGCGCTTTGCGTGTCTTCGACGGCGCAATTCGCGCTGGCCGGATCGTATCCGTGTGGGATGCCCGCCTGTTCCGGATTGCGCCGATCCGCCTTGCGGCCCATGCCGCACCGAAAACGGCCGGACGGCCGGGTTGCAAGGGCATCCGGGGCGGTGCCGCGATTGCCGCAGCGGGGCGGCAAGGGGCCGTAAACCGCAAGATCCCTTCCGGCGTGGTTGGCGCGACCGAAAAGACGCAACCGGTAACAAAACTGGCCTGCCTGTGCACCCCGCCTCTCGCGCCGGTCCGGCAGGCAGGGCAGGTTGAGCCGGCAATTCCCGGATGAGTCGAACGGCATCATGGCATTCAAATCCCCGAACCTGGCCAAGAAGGGCCTGTGGCGCAGAACGCCTCCGGCTGTCTTTCCGCCGATAATGGGGTTGTTCGGGCTGGGGCTGGGCTGGCGCAGGATGGCCGGTGATACCGGGCTGCCGCCGGGTTTTGCCGAAACTATTCTGGGCGCAGTCACCTTGCTTTTTGCCTTCGCGGTTCTGGCCTATGGCGCCAAACTGCTGCGCCGCCCGGCGGTCATTCTCGAGGATCTGCGGGTCTTGCCGGGCAGTGCCGGTCTTTCGGCGATGGTCCTGTGCCCCTATTTGCTGGTGCTGACCCTGTTGCCGCTTGCAGGCCCCTTGGCGGGCCTGCTCTTTGGCGGGCTTGCCTGCCACGGGGTACTGGTGATCCTGCTGATCTGGGCGCTCGCGCGCGGCCCCGCAGAGCAGCGGCGCGTCTCGCCTGTCTGGCATCTGAGCTTCGTCGGTTTCATCATCGCCGCCCTTGCCGCGATCCGCATCGGCCTCGGGTCGTTGTCGTTGTTGTTGTTCGCGCTGACCTTTCTGATGGCGGCGGCGATCTGGGCCGTCAGCGCCGAACGGCTCATCACCGAAAAGGTGCCGCCGCCATTGCGCCCGTTGCTGGCCATTCATCTGTCTCCGGCGGCGCTTTTCGGCCTGGTGGCAAAGGCACAGGGGCTCGACGTCGTGGCGGCGGGTTTCGCCGTCTTGTCGGCGATCTTGCTGGCCGCGATGATCCTCAATGTGCGGTGGCTGACCGCGGCGTCATTCTCGCCGCTCTGGGGGGCCTTCACCTTTCCGCTGGCAGCGACCGCCACGCTTTGGCTGACCCTTGATGGCATCTGGTTCTATCCTGGGGTTATCGTTTTGTTAGGGGCGACCGTGATCGTGCCCTGGATCGCCTTTCGGGTCATCAAGCTCTGGGCCAGCGGAAGGCTTGCCATACTGACCAATGCGGCGGCGGCCTGAAGGTCAGCAGGCGCTGATCTGGTGGCCCTGATCTGGCGCCCGCCGGTTCCGGGCGCGGTTTTCCGCCTCGTGCCCTGACGGGCACTCAGCCCAGACACTCAGCCCGGTCACTCTGGCCGGGTGCGGGCAGAAATGCCGGCCTTGGGTCTTGCCTTCGACCGCATTGCATGAAACAGGGAAGCGCCAAACGAAAGCTCCTTAAGGAGGGCTCCCCATGGAGATTCGCGAGGCTCTTACATTCGATGATGTGCTGTTGGTTCCGGCCGCGTCCAGCGTGTTGCCGTCCGAGGCCGATACATCGACTTTCGTGACCAGGGCGATCCGGATGAACATCCCGCTGCTTTCATCGGCGATGGACACGGTGACCGAGGCGCGCATGGCGATCGCCATGGCCCAGGCGGGCGGAATCGGGGTCGTTCACCGCAATCTCGATCCGGAGGCGCAGGCCAACGAGGTGCGGCGGGTCAAACGTTTTGAAAGCGGGGTCGTCTTCGACCCCATCACCCTGACACCCGACCAGACGCTGGCCGATGCCAAGGCCTTGCAGGAACGCTACAGCGTCACCGGGTTTCCGGTTGTCGATGAAACCGGTCGCGTGGTCGGAATCGTCACCAACCGCGATATGCGCTTTGCTTCGGATGACAAGACGCCGGTCAAGGTGATGATGACGGCGGACAATCTGGCGCTGTTGCACGAACCGGCGGATCTGGAAGCGGCCAAGAGCCTGATGAAGGCGCGCCGCATCGAAAAGCTGCTGGTCACGGACGGGCAGGGCAAGCTGACCGGGCTTCTGACGCTGAAAGACACCGAAAAGGCGGTGCTGAACCCCCATGCCTGCAAGGACGCGCTTGGCCGTCTGCGGGTTGCGGCGGCCTCGACCGTGGGCGATGCGGGATTTGAACGCTCGCAAGCGCTGATCGCGGCGGGGGTCGACATGGTGGTCATCGACACCGCGCATGGCCATTCCGAAGGCGTGGCCAGGGCGGTGGAGCGGATCAAGGCGCAACCCGGTTCGGTTCAGGTCGTGGCCGGTAATGTCGCCACGGCCGAGGCCGCCCGCGCGCTGATCGCGGCGGGGGCCGATGCGGTCAAGGTGGGGATCGGGCCGGGCTCGATCTGCACCACGCGGATGGTCGCCGGCGTGGGGATGCCGCAATTGACGGCGATCATGGATGCGGTGAGCGGCGCAGGCGACATTCCGGTCATTGCCGACGGCGGGATCAAGTATTCCGGCGACTTTGCCAAGGCGGTGGCGGCGGGTGCCTCTTGCGCGATGGTCGGTTCGGCGATTGCCGGGACCGATGAGAGCCCCGGCGAGGTGATCCTCTATCAGGGTCGCAGCTTCAAGTCCTATCGCGGCATGGGGTCGCTGGGCGCGATGGCACGCGGCTCGGCCGACCGTTACTTCCAGAAGGATGCGGCCAGCGACAAGCTGGTGCCCGAGGGAATCGAGGGGCAGGTGCCTTACAAGGGATCGGCATCGGCCGTCATTCACCAGCTTGTCGGCGGATTGCGCGCCGCCATGGGGTATACCGGCAATGCCACGATCGCCCAGATGCAGACGCGCTGCACTTTCGTGCGCATCACCGGGGCGGGGCTCAGGGAAAGCCACGTCCACGACGTGCAGATCACCCGCGAAAGCCCGAACTACCGGCTTGGATAACCTTATTTTATTGATCTGTTTCGGGGGCGGTGTTCGACCAGCGGATGAATTTGCCGAGAACAGGTAGTGAACTGTTGGCAATTCAAGATGCAGCGTAGATGCAGGATATTCGGTTTGGATGCAGCGGCCCTTACCCTGTATCTCCACGGCATCGAGATATGCTTGTGAGCAATCACGGTGCAAGGTCGAATGCGTCGACAGGATAAAGGCGGCACAGGCGGATTCGCGATACCAGCCCCATTCGTCGATTCGGCGCCGCAACTGGGCGGTCGACACTTGCCTCTCCAATGCTTCGGGCCTGGCGCTACCGCACCCCGCACCAGGCTGCGCCGTGATCGAAATGATCTTGCGAGCCTCACCCTGCCGGATTCATCGCAGGTTCGACTTGATCCGCATCAAGGACAGGGCGCGGTCACGCCGTGATCATCGCCCTGTCTCGACGCGCGGGCGAAACGGAACTCTATCGGGGGTCTTGCCATGCCTGTTCGAAATCTCACCATCGCCATGATGCTTCTCGTCGGCGCGGCCGCTGCCCTGCCGGCGCTTGCGCAGGAGCGGAAAAAGCCCGATCTGGCGAAGATCACCGCGGCTTACCTTGCCTCTCCCCATGCCGACCGCTCCGCCGAGGCCTTCCGCCACTGGGACGGCGAGGAGGACCGCGCCGTGCCGGGCGAATGCGCGACCTGCCACACCAGCCGCGGCATCATCGACTATCTCGGCGCCGATCTCGCGGCGGTCAATGTCGTCGATGCGCCACAGCCCCTGGGCTCGACGGTGGATTGCGTGACCTGCCACAACCCGCGCTCGATGGCGCTGCAAAGCGTGGTCTTCCCCTCGGGCGAACGGCTTGACGGGCTTGGCCACGAAGCGATCTGTTCGACCTGCCATCAGGGCCGCGCCTCGGGCGGGGATGTCGACAAGGCCGCCGCCGGGCGCGAGGATGATGCGGTCGCGGGCGATCTGGGCTTCATCAACATCCACTACAAGGCGGCTGCGGCCACCCAGGCGGGCAGTCTTGCGGCCGGCGGCTATCAATATCCGGGCAAGACCTATGCCGGGCGCTTCGACCATGTGAAGAAGGAGCCCGCAACCTGCCTGACCTGCCACAACCAGCACAGCCTGAAACCGGCCGCGATCGAGACCTGCGCCGAATGCCACAAGGGCGCGGCGAAATATGCCGATATCCGCAGCGCCCCGCTCGACAGCGATGGTGACGGCGATACCACGGAAGGCATCGCCGCCGAGATCGCCGCGCTGCACGACAGGCTGGGCGCGGCGATCCGGGCCTACGGGGTGCAGGTGGCCGGCACGCCGATTGCCTATGACGCGCATGCCTTCCCCTACTTCTTCGCCGACACCAATGGTGACGGCATCGCCGGCAAGGCCGAAGCGATCTTTCCCAACCGCTACCAGAACTGGACGCCGCGCCTTCTGAAGGCGGCCTACAACTATCAGTTCGTGGCCAAGGACGGGGCGGCCTACGTCCACAACCCCCGCTACGCCCTCCAGCTTCTGCATGACAGCCTGGAAAGCCTGGGCGAGAAGACGACGGTCGACATGACGGGGTTCGCGCGGCCCTGACCGGGCCGCGCCGGGTGTGCGGGCGCCCGGCTTCAGATGGTTTCGACCACTTTCGCCAGCATTTCGCGCACCTGCCCTGCGACGGATCGCAGCTTGGTGTTGTCGATGGCCTGCATCGATGCCACCGGATCGACCGCCGCCACCTCGACCCCGTCGTCGAGTTCGCGCAGGATGACGTTGCAGGGCAGCATCGCGCCCACCCGCGGCTCGATCCCGATGGCCTGGTGGGCCATCTTCGGGTTGCAGGCGCCAAGGATGCGGTAGCCCGGCATCTCGACATCCAGCTTCTTCTTCATCGTCGCCTTCACGTCGATCTCGGTCAGGACGCCGAAACCGTGTTCGGCAAGGGCCGCGCGTGTGCGGCTTTCGACGGCGTCTAGGCCGGTGTCGGCAATCTTTCGGGTGATCGTATAGCTCATTTCGGGTGCCTCGGGTTCGGTTCCTATGCGCGTCAGACCTCGATATAGGGGCTTGCGGGCGGTTTGCCATCGCCCCGGAGCACACGACCGGGCGGAAAGTCGCGCAACCGGCGGGTTCGCCGCGCCGGCCGTGGGTCAGGCGCGCGGCTCCCGGGGCGGCAGTCGGAACTTCGCTTCGAAGCCCGACCTGCTGCCGGGGCGCGGCGAGCGGAGCGTGAGCCTGCCGCCGCTGCGCTCGGCGATGGCGTTGGCGATGGCAAGGCCCAGCCCGCTGCCGCCGCTTGCCCCTTCGGCGCGCTCGAACCGGGCGGTAAGGCGGGAAAGCCGCTCAGGCGGCAGGGCGGGGCCGTCATTGGCGACGGTCAGCGTGCCCGCTGCCGACAGCTCCACCTCGACCGGGGCTGCGGGGTCGCCGTGACGCAGCGCGTTTTCGATCAGGTTGCGGCAGAGGATGGCGAAGGCGTCGGGGTCGAGGTCGGAAGGAACCGGCGCATCGGGCAGCGAAAGCAGGATGCGCCCCGGCGCGGCGCCGTGGCCGAGATCGTCCGCCACGATGCGAATCACCGGCCGCAGGTCCGCCGCGCGATCCAGCCGGAGCCGCCCGCCCTCGGCGCGGGCAAGCTGCATCAGCCGTTCGGAAAGCCGGGTGAGCCGCTTCAGAGTCGCCTCGATCCCTGCGGCGCGTTCGCGCGCGGCGGCGTCGCCGGTCTCGGCCTTCAGCCGCTGCGCCTGCGCGATGGCCCCGGCAAGGGGTGTGCGCAGTTCGTGGGCTGCGTTGGCGGCAAAGCTGCGCTCGGCCTCGAACGCGGCCGCGAGACGCGCGAGCAGCGCGTTCAGCGTTGCCGCCGCCGGGACGAGTTCGGCCGGCAGATCCGCCGTCGGTACCGGCGCAAGGTCGCGCGCGCCGCGCGCATCGAGGCCCGCGCGAAACCGCCTGACCGGGGCGAGGCTGGCGCGCACCGCGACGACGGCCGCCAGAAGCACGAGCGGCAGCACCACCAGAAGCGGCAGGATCAGCGCCATGCGGATCTCGCCAAGTGCGGCGGCGCGATGCGCGAGCGGTTCGGCCACGGTCAGGCGGATGGTGCCCTGCACGGTCTCCTCGCTGTAGAACCTGTGCGTTGCGCTTTCGGCAAAGCCGGGGCCGGTCCAGGCCGGAAAGATGGCCGGGTCGGCGGCGTGGGAGCTTATGAGCACATGGCCGTCCGCGTCGCGCAGGATATAGGTGAAGAACTCCTCATGCGTGCGCAGGGCGGCGATGCGCTGGGTCGCGTGATCCTCGTCGCGGCCGATGATGTCGACGACGGCGAGCGGCAGGATGCGCTGCGCTGTCTCCTGGAGCGCGGAATCGAAGACCCGCCCCATCTCGTGGCGCAGGACGACCGAGGTCGCCCAGGCGGCGGCGATCCACAGCAGCGTCAGCACGAGGCCGAGCGACAGGCCCAGCCGGGCCTGAAGGCTGTGCGGCAGGCTCATGGCCGGCCCAGCCGATAGCCGAGCCCGCGTTCGGTCTCGATCACGCCGGCGCCCAGCTTCTTGCGCAGGCGGCTGACATGGACCTCGATGGTGTTGCTTCCGACCTCGGCATCGAAGGCATAGAGCTTTTCCTCGAGCTGCAGCTTGGAAAGCAGTTGCCCGGGCCGCGCCAGGAACGCCTCGAAAAGTGCCCATTCGCGGGCCGTCAGATGCACCGGCTTGCCGTCGCGGCGGACCGAGCGTGCGGCCAGGTCGATGTCGAACGGCCCATGCGTGACGATCGGGTTCGGATTGCCGGCATAGCGCCGCGCGACAGAGCCGATGCGCGCCGTAAGCTCGGCCAGATCGAAGGGTTTGACCAGATAGTCGTCGGCCCCGGCATTCAGCCCCTCGATCCGGTCGGTGACCTGGTCGAGCGCGGTGAGGATGATGACCGGCGTCACGTCACCCCGCGCGCGCAAGCGCTTCAGGAAGCCGATGCCGCGCCCGTCGGGCAGCATCAGGTCGAGCAGCACAAGGTCATAGGCCGCACCCGCCATCGCATCGCCCGCCGCGTCAAGCCGCGTGACCCAGTCCACCGACTGCCCGTCCCCGGCGATCTGGTCGCGCACCGCGGTGCCCAGAACCGTGTCGTCCTCGATCAGCAGGATACGCATGTCTTCGCTTTCCATTCGTCGGTCCCCGTACCGGCTTGTCGACACCCTGCCTGACAGGGGGCTGACGGCCGGGAGGTGCGGCCTTCAGCCTGCTGTCAGCTTGCGCTGCGAAAAAACCGGCCAAAGGGTCGCGATGAAAGGAATTTGGCCGATGCGAAGGATATTGACAACATTCGCGCTTGCGCTGGTGCTGACGGCCGGGGCGGCGCGGGCCGATAACGATTGCCGCGTGCCCGCCGCCGACTGGCAGCCGCGCGAGGCGGTTCTGGCGCTGGCGAAGGACAGGGGCTGGACCGTCACCCGCATCGAGACCGACGACGGCTGCTATGAAGTCAGGGGCCGCGACAGCGAGGGCCGCAAGTTGAAAGCCAGGCTCGATCCCGCGGCGCTGGCGATCATCAAGCTGAAGCTCGGCGAAGGCGAATGCAGCGTACCGATGGCCGACTGGCAGCCGCGCGAGGCGGTGCAGACGCTGGCGAAGCACAATGGCTGGGCCGTGCAGCGCATCAAGATCGACGACGGCTGCTATAAAATCCTGGGCCGCGACGGCGCGGGCCGCAAGATCGAGATAGCTCTCGACCCTGCCACGCTGGCGGTAGTCGAAACAGGGTATGAGTTTGAGGAAGGCGACCCTGGCCGGTTCCTTGCTCCTGGCCCGGCCGGAACGGATGGGGACTCTGTGGGCGGGCTTCCCGCACCGGATGGCGGGTCCGCGCCCGAGTGATGTCGCGCGCCCCGAATCGTGCCCGTGATCGCGCCGTCTGCGGGGCACGCGCACATTTCAGAAGGAAACACCATCATGCCCCTGAAAAATACCGCTGCCCGCTATGGGTCCGTGCCGATCGCCATGCACTGGCTGATGGTGGCGCTGCTGATCGCGGTCTACGCGGCCATCAACCTGCATGACATCGCCCCCAAGGGAAGTGACCTGAGGGCCGATCTGAAACTCTGGCATTTCATGCTTGGCCTTGGCGTCCTCGTTCTGCTGCTGGCGCGCGTCGGGCTGCGCCTGATCTCGGGTGCCGCGCCTGCCATCACGCCGCCGCCGCCGCGCTGGCAGGCGCTTTCGGCGCAGGCGCTTCATGTCGCGCT
This sequence comes from Paracoccaceae bacterium, assembly GCA_020446815.1. Taxonomy (GTDB): domain Bacteria; phylum Pseudomonadota; class Alphaproteobacteria; order Rhodobacterales; family Rhodobacteraceae; genus Albidovulum. Next base: position 5,846 of record JAGRDY010000012.1, on the reverse strand, counting down.
TTACGTCTTCATGGCCACCATGCCGCTGCTCGGCTGGCTTGCGGTAAGTGCCAAGGGCGCGCCGGTCGTCTTCCTCGGGCTGCACCTGCCGCCGCTGATCGCGCCGGACAAGGCGCTTTACGACTGGCTCAAAGAGCTTCACGAGGTCATCGGAACCGCCGGGTATTACCTGATCGGCCTGCACACGGCCGCCGCCCTCATCCATCACTACATGATGCGTGATGATACCTTGCAACGCATGCTGCCGGCGCGCCGCTGAGCATGTTTGCAAGGCCCACTTGCGCCGGTCTGCCGGCCCCGCCCGTCGCGGCGGGGCCTTTTCGTTCCTGACGTCCGGCTGAAGCGAACCGCGCGGGTTCGTCAGCCGGCGCTCAGGCCGCGCCGGCAGGGTGGGTCCATCGGATGAAAGGAGGCTCACATGCAAACGAAACCGATCATCGCCGCCGCCCTGTCGGCGCTTGCCCTGCCAGCCGTCGCGGCCCCGTTCGAGGCCCCCTATGCCCTCGGCGCGGTTCACGCCGACTTCCAGGCGCAGCTTGAACGGGCCGCGGACCTGCCGGGCGAAACCGGTGCCGCCGCGCGTGCCGCGGCCGGGCTCATGGCCCCGCACAGCGCGGCGCAGGAGCGGCTGGTCCTGCCGCTGCTCGGCTGGGCCGATGCGGCCACGACCGGACACAGCCCGGCGCGGGCGGACCTGCCCGGGCGTATGCAGATCGAGGCGGAACTGGCGCAGCTCCACGACGGCGACGTGACCCTCGTTACCGCGCTCGCCGAACTTTACGCGACCGCCGAAGCGGCCGGAGAGGCGGATGCCGCCCGCCTTGCCGAGCGGATCATCTGGCACGAGACGGGGGATGTCGAGGTGCTCTACCCGGCCGCTCTTCTCGTCGGTTCGGCGGCCCATGCGCAAGCGACCGCCACTGACCCGGCAACGATCCGGATGGGGCCGGGGCCGCTTTACGGTGAACACCCGGTGCCGATGATCGGGGCCGGCAACCCGCACAAGCCCGCATCGCGCAACTGACGCGTTCGGCGAAGGCCGGCCGAAAGCGCCGGTCTTCACCGCCGGATCGACCACATCAACCGCAAGGAACCAGACCATGAAACGGACATTGCCCCTTTTCGCCCTTCTCGCTGTCCTTCCCGCAAGCGTGGCGCTTGCCGGTGACGACTGCCGGGTGCCGCAGGCCGACTGGCAGCCGCGCCAGGCGGTGTTGAAGGTCGCCGAAGAAAACGGCTGGACGGTGCGCGAAATCGACATCGACGACGGCTGCTACGAGGTCGAGGCGCGGACCCGCGAAGGCCGGGAGATCGAGGCCAGGCTCGATCCGAAGACGCTTCAGGTCGTCGAGATGGAGTACGACGATGACGACGTCCGCCACCGCCCGCGCAATCCCGCGGCCGCGACCACCGCCCGACCGCCGCAGAACGGGCTTTTCGGCACCGGCACCGCACCGAGGGTGCAGGTGAACTGAACCTTCCTTCCGCAACTTCCCGAACAAGGACGCATCCAATGAGATCGCTTCTCGCAACACTTGCGCTCAGCACGGCGCTGACATTTCCCGGCCTTGCCCTGGCACGCCCGGTGACGCTGACCACGACCCTGAACACCTACGGCGGCGACGGCGCCTATCTCGCGCTCTATGTCACCGATGCCTCGGGCGCCTATGTTGGCAGCCTGTGGATGGCCGGCGGCAAGTCCAAGTATTATGAGCACCTGAGAGACTGGTATCGCGCCACCGGCGGCGATCAGGGCCAGATCGACGGCATCACCGGCGCCAGTGTCGGCGCGGGGCGCAGGCTTGAGATCACGCTCGACCTGGCCGACGCAGTTTTCGATGCCGGTTATACGCTGCATGTCGACGCCGCCGTCGAGGATATGCGCGACAGCCCGAACGAAGTGGCCGTCCCGCTGACGACGAAAGGCGCTGGCATGCCCGTGGCCGGCCGCCGCTACATCGCCAATTTCCGATACGACCTGTAGGGGCGGGCCATGTTGCGCAGACTTCACCGCTGGCCGGGGCTTGTCGCGCTGGCCCTCGTGACCATCCTCGGCCTCAGCGGCGCCGCGCTTTCGGTCTTTCCGGCGGCCGAGCGGATCGCCGCGCCGCAGGCCGAGCCGGGCCTGACGGTCGCCACCCTCGCGGACCGCATCAAGGCCGCCTATCAGGGCGTCGAGCAGATCCGACGCGCGCCCTCGGGCCGGATCACCGCCTACTGGTTCGACCAGGGCGCACCCGGCGCCGCCGTCATCGACCCGGCGACGGGCCAGGGTGTGGTTTCGGCCGATCCGAGCACTGCCGAGCGCTGGCTCACCAACCTCCACCGCTCCCTGTTCCTCGGGGACAGGGGCCGCATCGCCATGGCGGCGGGGGCGGCGGCGATGCTGGTCCTGTCGCTTTTTGGCGTGGCGATGGTGGCCCGGCGGGTGGGCGGCTGGCGGCACTGGTTCGCGCGTGCGCGGGGGCCGCTTGCCGGCCGGCTGCATGTCGAAATCGCCCGGATCGCGGTGGCGGGTCTTGTGCTGTCATCCGCGACGGCCTTGTGGATGACCGCCTCGACCTTCGATCTTGTCCCTGATGGGGCCGCCATGCCGTTCTTCCCCGCCGAGGTGAGCGGCGAGACGGGCGCGGCGCCCGGCCGGATGCCCGTGCTGCGGCAGACGCCCGTTGCCGAACTGCGCGAGCTGAGCTTTCCCTATCCCGGCGACGCCACGGATGTTTTAACGCTCAGCACCGACCGGGGCACCGGCTATCTCGACCAGGGAACCGGGGCACTGCTGGCCTGGGCGGACCCGACCGGTTGGGAGCGCGTCACGGAAACCGTCTACATGCTGCACACCGGTCAGGGGGCGGCGACGCTGGGCGTGGTCCTGGGGCTGATGGCCCTTGGCGTGCCGGCGATGGGCGCGACCGGTGTTCTGGTCTGGCTTGCCGGCGGGCGCGGGCGGCCGCGCATCCGCGGCAACGCGCCCGCCGGGCGCGCGGAAACGATCCTGCTTGTCGGCAGCGAGGGCGGCAGCACCTGGGGCTTCGCCGCAACCCTGCACGCGGCACTGACGGAGGCCGGGCAGAGCGTCCATGTCGGCCCGATGTCGGGTTTCGCTCCTGAACGCCATGCGGGTGCCGAGCGGATCATCCTGCTGGCCGCGACCTATGGCGAGGGTGCTGCGCCTGCCTCGGCCAAAGGGTTTCTCGACCGGCTGCGCACGCTTGACCGCGCGCCGGACATTCCGTTGGCGGTGCTCGGCTTCGGCGACCGCAGCTTTCCCGCCTATTGCGCCTTCGCCAGGGCGGTTGCGCAAGCCGCCAAGGCCAGGGCCTGGCCCGAACTCCTGCCGCTCGACACGATCGACCGGCAGTCGCCGCAGGACTTCGCCCGCTGGGGTCGCGGCCTTGGGGAGGCCCTCGGCATCGGCCTTGATCTGTCGCACGAGCCTGCGCTGCCGGCGACCGAGAGGCTGACGCTCGTTTCACGCCGCGACTACGGCGCCGAGGTGCAGGCGCCGACCGCGATCCTGCGCTTCGCCCTGCCGCGCATGACGCTCTGGCAACGGCTTGTCGGGGCGGGCTTTGCCCGGTTCCAGGCCGGCGACCTGATCGGCATCCTGCCCGAGGGCAGCGCGGTGCCGCGCCTCTATTCGCTCGCCTCGGCGCGCCGCGACGGCTTTGTCGAGATCGTGGTCAGCAAGCACCCCGGCGGTCTGTGTTCGGGGCAGCTGACGGCGCTGGAGCCGGGCGACACCGTGACCGCCTTTTTGCGCCGCAATCCCGGCTTCCGGCCGGGTCGGGGCCGTGCGCCCTTGATCCTGATCGGCGCCGGAACCGGCATCGGGCCGCTGGCGGGGATCACGCGCGGCAACGCGCGTCGCAGGCCGATCCATCTTTTCTTCGGCATGCGCCATCCCGAAAGCGATTTCCTCTACGGCGAAGATGTGCCCGCCTGGCAGGACGAGCGCCGTCTGACCCGGCTGGTCACGGCGATCTCGCGCGGGGCACGGCCGCATTATGTGCAGGACGCGCTGCGCGGCGATGCGGTCCAGATCGCGCAACTGGTCCGCGACGGGACGCGGGTGATGGTCTGCGGCGGGCGCGACATGGCGGCGGGTGTGGCCGACGCGCTGGCCGAGATCCTCGCGCCATCGGGGCTCACGCCCGCGGTTCTGAAGGCGGAGGGTCGTTATGTCGAAGATGTCTACTGAGAGCGCGCGCATCGCGTTGAACGGCCCGACCATGGGCACGCGCTGGTCCGCGCTTTTCTTCGCGGAACCGGCCCCCGACCCGGACCCGATCCGCGCGGCGCTGCAAGCGGCGGTGGACGAGGTGGATGCGCAGATGTCCACCTGGAACGCGGGCAGCGCGCTGATGCGGCTCAACGCGGCACCGGTGGGTGTGTGGGTGGCGGTGCCCGAACGGCTGCGCGCGGTCCTGCGTCTCGGCCTCGAGATCGGGCGCGCGTCGGGCGGGGCCTTCGACATCGGCATTGGCGACGCGGTGACGGCCTGGGGCTTCGGGCCCGGGGACGCCGTGCCGGATGGCATCCGCGCCGCGATGACCGCCTCACGCCGCCCGGCACATGAGGCGCTGGAAATAGACGACGCCCGCGTGCGCAAGGCCGCGACCATCGCGCTCGACCTCAACGGCATCGCCAAAGGCTATGGCGTGGACCGGCTGGCCGAGACCCTGCGCGATTTCGGGCTCCGCAATACGCTTGTCGGCATTGACGGCGAGATGCGTGCGACGGGCCGTCGGCCAAACGGAGAGGCATGGACGATCGCGGTGGAGGCGCCGGAGGTCGGGCGGCGCGCGCCCCATTCCATTCTCGCGCTTGAGGATGCCGCCGTGGCGACCTCGGGTGACTATCGCCACTGGGTCGATGTGCAGGGCCGGCGCCTGTCGCACACCATGGACCCGCGCCGCGGCGCACCGTTGATCGCGTCGCCCGCCTCGGTTACCGTCGTGGCCCAAAGCTGCGCCGAGGCGGATGCGTGGGCGACCGCACTCATGGTGCTCGGCCCCGACAAGGGCGCGGAACGCGCAAGACAACACGGGCTCGACGCCCTGTTCCTGCTGCGTAGTGTCGCAGGCGGTGTGCGGGGCATTGGCGTCGGGGGGCTTTTTCGCGAAGACTCCGCGGCGATCACCACAGCCAGGGGGCATTGAGCCGCATGGGTCAGACCGGCACCGATCGCTTCAAGACCGTCATTCTGCTGCTGGCCGCTACCGGCCTGATCGCGGGGCTGGCGCTCTGGCTCGCCGGCAGGGCCGACCTGGCGAGCCTCGCCTGGCTCATCGGGGTCGCACCGGCGCTTGCCGCGTTGGTGGTCGAGATCCTGCGCAGCCTGCGCGCCGGCGAGGTCGGGCTCGATATCGTCGCGGCGCTTTCGATGACGGCGGCGCTCGTCTTCGGCGAGACGCTGGCGGCGGCGGTCGTGGCGGTGATGTATTCCGGCGGCTCGTTCCTCGAAGCCTTCGCCGAAGGGCGCGCGAGGGCAGAGATGCACGACCTTCTGTCGCGCGTGCCCCGGACCGCGACCCGGCACCAGAACGGCGGGCTCGAGGAGGTGCTCCTTGACGACATCGCCCCCGGCGATCGCCTGCTGATCCGGCAGGGCGACGTGGTGCCTGTGGACGGCACGGTGGCCTCGCAGACGGCCTTCGTCGATACCTCCGCGCTGACGGGCGAGCCCCTGCCGGTGCGGCTGGCGCGCGGGGCCGAAGCCATGAGCGGCTCGACCAACGCGGGCGAGGCGTTCGACCTGACGGCGACGCGAGAAGCCAAGGACAGCACCTATGCCGGGATCGTCCGGCTGGTGGAAGAGGCGCAGGCCTCCAAGGCGCCGATGT
>JAGRDY010000011.1 GCA_020446815.1 Paracoccaceae bacterium | reverse complement strand
TGGCAGCCCGTAGGGGAGTCGAACCCCTCTTTTCAGGTTGAAAACCTGACGTCCTAACCGATAGACGAACGGGCCACGCTGGCGTGGAGCGGTGTTTAGGCCAGCAGGGAAAGACTGGCAAGAGGCTTTTTGGTTTTTTGGCGATGGCCTTTGGTGGTGCCGGTTCATGCTGGCGATGCGGGGCCCGCGGGGGGGGGCCAGCGACGCGGTTTGCCGGGCCTTGGGGCAACAGGGCCGCGATCAGGCCGAGGCGTGGGCGGCATCTTCCAGCCTGAGCTGAGGTTTGGATCTGCCGCCCCAGCGGTTGATCTCCAGTCGTCCCGCCAGATGCAGAGGCCGTCCGCCGTGGGATTCGATCAGCGGGCCGAGCGGGCCGTCGAAGGCACCGAAGGCCATCGCCTCCACCGGCCCCGCGCTGCCATCGGTGAAGCCGAAGCGCAGATGGGTGTCACCGACGCGGCGAAGATAGGTCACGGCGATACTTGCAAAGCCAAAGCGCGGGGCGGGTGCGCCCTGGCCAAAGGGGCCGGCCTGATCGACCTGCTCGATCAGGCCCATACTGGCGGCCGAAGCCATCAAGAGCCCGTCGAGGCGCAAATCGCGCGGGCCGGAACGCCCCGCTCCCTGTCGCGCCAGAAGATCGGACAGCCGCGCCATGGCGCCTTCGAGCCGGTCGCGCGCCACGCTGAGACCGGCCGCCATCCTGTGGCCGCCGCCCCTGAGCAGGAAGCCTTCTGCGGTGAGGCGCTGGATGGCTGCCCCGAGATCGATGCCGGCGACCGACCGACCCGAACCCTTGCCTTCGCCGCCCTCGAGCCCGATGACGACCGCAGGCCGTTGGGTAGCCTCTTTCAGCCGCGCCGCGACGATGCCGACAACGCCGGGATGCCAGCCTTCACCCGCTGCCCAGACCAGCGGGGCTTCAAGCCCGCGCGCTTCGGCCTGAGCCATGGCCGCGGCGCGAACCTGTGCCTCGATCTCGCGCCGTTCGGAGTTGAGCCGGTCGAGCCGTGCGGCCAGTTCCCCGGCTTCGCGGGCGTTGTCGGTGGCAAGCAGCCGGGCCCCGAGATCGGCCGCCCCGATGCGCCCGCCCGCATTGACCCTTGGCCCCAGCAGGAAACCCAGGTGGTAGGGCGTTGGCGCCTGATCCATGCGGGCGATATCGGCCAGGGCGCGCAGGCCGGGCCGTTCACGCCGGGCCATGACCTTCAGTCCCTGGCGCACGAATGCCCGGTTGACGCCGATCAGCGGGGCGACATCGGCCACGGTCGCGAGCGCCACGAGATCGAGCATGGCCATGAGATCAGGGCCCCGGCTGCCCCCCTCGCGCAGCAGGCGGTTGGTCTCGACGAGCATCAGGAACACCACCGAGGCCGCGCAAAGATGGCCGAGACTGCCGGTTTCGTCCTGGCGGTTGGGGTTGACCACGGCAAGGGCCGCAGGCAGGGTTTCGGCCCCCAGATGGTGGTCGAGCACGATCACGTCCGCCCCCGCCGCTGCCGCGATGGGGTCATGGCTGAGCGTGCCGCAATCGACGCAGACGATCAGGTCGTGGCTGGCCGCCAGTTCACCCATGGCGGCAACATTCGGCCCGTATCCCTCGTCGATGCGGTCGGGGATATAGAGCGTCGCCCGATGGCCCATGGCGCGCAGCCAGGTCAGCAGCAGCGCCGCCGATGCGCCGCCGTCGACATCGTAATCGGCAAAGATCGCGATCCGTCCGCCGTCGTTCACGGCCTTCAGGAACCGGGCGGCGGCCCGGCCCATGTCCTTCAGGCTGCGCGGGTCTGGCAGCAGTTCGCGCAGTTGCGGTTCGAGAAACTGCCGGGCCTCGGCCGGGGCCACACCGCGCGAAACCAGAACCCGCGACAGGGCCATGGGCAGGCTGGTTTGCTGTGCCATCGCCTCTGCCAGACGATCCGCCTCGGGCGAGGGGCCGACCCAGCGCCGTCCGGTCGCCGAGGCCTCGACACCCAAAAAGGCCGGTTCAGCCGTCACTTGACCGGATTGCGGTAGATCATTCGCCGGACCGATCCGGTCTTGGAGCGCATCAGGATGGTTTCGGTGGTGATGAAACCCGGTTCGCGCCTGACCCCCTGAACGATGGATCCGTTGGTGACACCGGTTGCGGCGAATATCACATCCGCGGTGACCATTTCGTCGCGGGCATAGATGCGGTTGAAATCGGTGATCCCGGCCTTGGCGGCCCGGCCGCGTTCGTCGTCGTTGCGAAACAGCAGGCGCCCCCACATCTGCCCGCCCATGCATTTGAGCGCGGAGGCGGCCAGCACGCCTTCGGGGGCACCGCCCGAACCCATGTAGATATCGATGCCGGTGACATCCGCCTCGGCACAGTGGATGACGCCGGCGACATCGCCATCGGTAATCAGCCGGATGGCGGCGCCGGTGGCGCGCACTTCCTCGATCATCGCCTCATGGCGGGGTCGTTCGAGAATGCAGGTGGTAATGTCGGAAGGCTTGCAGCGGCGCGCCTTGGCCAGTGCCTCGACCCGTTCTTTCGGAGTCATGTCGAGACTGATGACATCCCTGGGATAGCCTGGTCCGATGGCCAGCTTGTCCATATAGACATCGGGGGCGTGCAGCAGGGTGCCGCGCGGCGCCATCGCGATGACCGTCAGGGCGTTGGGCATGTCCTTGGCGGTCAGGGTCGTGCCTTCCAGCGGGTCAAGCGCGATATCGACGGCAGGGCCATTGCCGGTTCCGACCTCTTCGCCGATGAACAGCATCGGGGCTTCGTCGCGCTCTCCTTCGCCGATAACGACCACGCCCTTGATGTCGAGCATGTTGAGCTGATCGCGCATGGCGTTGACAGCGGCCTGATCGGCGGCCTTTTCATCGCCGCGCCCGATCAGGCGCGCGGAGGCATGGGCGGCGGCTTCGGAAACACGGGCGAGACCGAGCGATAGCATTCGGTCATGGAATTCTTGCGGATTGGGCATGAGGTGTTTCCTGTCGAGAATTGAAAAGGTTTGGCCCCATCTAGCCGGACCGGGACCGACGGGGCAAGAGCCGGGTCAGACGGCCTCGATGCGAATGGCGACCGGGTCGCCGATGACGACGCCGGTGCGCGGAAGTTGCGAAAAGGCATGGTCGATCGCATCGCGCGTCGTCTTGTGGGTGACGATCAGCACCGGGGCCGTGGTGTTCATGTGCCCGTACTGGCGCATCCGGTCGATGGAAATGCCGGCCTCGCCCAGCAGTGTTGCCACCTTGGCCAGGGCGCCGGGTTTGTCGAGCAGTTCCATGCGCATGTAATGCGGGGCGGGCGCCGAGGCCTTGGCCGTGACCGGAGTGGCAAGCGTTGCAGCGGGCTGTCCGAAGGTCGACAGCCGGGTGCCGCGGGCAATGTCGATGATGTCGGACCAGACCGCCGAGGCGGTGGGGCCTTCGCCCGCACCGGCACCGCGCAGCACGATCTGCCCCACGCTGTCGCCTTCCAGCACGACCATGTTGGTGCCGCCCTGCAACTGGCCAAGCGGGCTCTCGGCAGGAACGAGACAGGGCGACATGCGCTGTTCCAGGCCGCGGCCGGTCATCTGCGCCACACCGAGAAGCTTGATCCGGAAACCCATATCGCGCGCGCGATGTATATCGTCGATGGAAATCCGCCCGATGCCTTCCAGCTCCACCGCATCAAAGGCCACCTTGGTGCCAAAGGCGATGGCGGCCAGCAGCGCCAGCTTGTGACCCGCATCTATGCCGCCGACATCGAGATTGGGGTCGGCTTCGAGATAGCCCAATTGGCGGGCCTCCTCAAATACCTCGGCGTAAGGCAGGCCGGCGCTTTCCATCCGGGTCAGAATGAAATTGCAGGTGCCGTTCATCACGCCCATGACCCGGCCGATATCATTACCTGCCAGGCCTTCGGTCAAAGCCTTGACCACCGGTATGCCGCCCGCAACCGCAGCTTCGAAGCGGATGACGTGGCCTTTGCTTTCAGCCATTTCTGCCAGCGACTGCCCGTGCAGCGCCAACAGCGCCTTGTTGGCGGTGACCACGTCCTTGCCCTGCGCGATCGCGGCTTCGATGCTGTCGCGTGCAGGGCCGTCCGACCCGCCGATCAGTTCGACGAAAACATCCACATCCGCGCGTTTGGCCAGGGCAACAGGATCGCTTTCCCAGGCAAAGGCCGACAGATCCGCATCGCGGTTCTTATTGCGCGACCGCGCCGAAACGGCAGAAATCTCGATCGTACGCCCGGTGCGACGGGAAAGCATGTCTGCGTGGCGCTGGAAAATTTTCACAACCCCTATTCCCACCGTACCGAGGCCGGCAATGCCAAGACGCAAGGGATCGGGCATGTGTTTCTCCGTTTGGCAAACTGATTTTCATGGGTGTTAGCCGGTTGCATCCCGGCTGGCAACGCGTCTGATGCAACCGGCGTCAGGGGGCGGACAGCAACAGCACAGCGGCGCGGGCGCGTAACGCGGCTGCACGGGCCTCGAGATTCGCGACAACCGCCGCGCTGTTGAAATCGAATGCGGTATCTTTCGGCAAGGCGTCTTCGGGCAGAAGGGCGGGGTAGGAAGCCCTTTCGACCTCTGTGCCTATCGCAAGATCAGGGGCGGGAATTTTAGTGCAACCCGCCACGCCCGCCAGCATCGCCAGGCCGACCAGAATAGCCGGATAATAGGGTTTTTTCCGTGTGGTCATGGGCGGATTCTAATCCGATCCGGGCGCTGGCGGCAAGGTGGCATAACAGACAAAGCGATTGTATTGAACGTTCGTTCATATACCTTGCCCGACATGGCAAGAAAAACCGGTTCACATTCGGAAATCACCGGCCCGCGGATCCGTGACGCGGCACTCAGGTTGTTTGCCCGCCACGGATTCGCAGCCGTTTCCATGCGCCAGATCGCCGCCGATGTTGGCGTTCAGGCCGGGGCGCTTTACCTTTACACGCGCGACAAGGAAACGTTGCTTTTCGATCTGCTCAAATCCCATATGGATGATCTGATCGCCGCCTGGAGCATCCACAAATCTGGTGAAAACCCGCAAGAAAGGCTTGAATCCTTCGTGCGGTTCCACATCGCCTTCAATCTCGATCGGCCCGAGGCGGTGTTCCTGTCCTATATGGAATTGCGCAATCTTGGCCGCGAAAACTTTGCCGTGATCGAGGGTTTGCGCAAGCAATACGAAACCGAGCTTGAAAACATCGTGAAGGACGGGCGCGCCACGGGCGTTTTTTCCGCCCCCGACAGCAAGATCGCGGCGCTGGCGATCATCGCCATGTTGACCGGTGTGACAACATGGTATCGTGACGGTGGCCGCCTGTCGCGCCAGAAAATCGGCGATATCTATTGCGACATGGCGCGCAAGGCCGTCAGCGGCTGACGCCGCCGCTTGGCGAACGGATCGCGGTTCATTTCGGTATCGCCCCGGTGATTGCACCGTCGTGCGGTCGATGCGTTTTGATCTTGTGATGAAGCATCGGGCATCGCTTTTCACCTTCGACCGAAGCAAGAGGCGGCGAACGAGCGGTTCAAGATCAGGATGATACGCTATGATGGGCGGGCTTTAAGAATGTGCCATCGCGCAGATCCGCCATGGCCTGCATCAGCTCGGCCTTGCTGTTCATGACAATCGGGCCGTGCCAGGCCACGGGCTCCCTGATCGGGGCCCCGGAGACCAGAAGGAAGCGAATGCCCTCTGGCCCGGCCTGAACCGTTATTTCGTCCCCCGTGCCGAACCGTATCAGCGTCCGGTCGCCCGACAGGTCGCGGATGTTGATCTCTTCGCCCATCAGTTCTTTTTCAAGAAGAACCCCTTCGGGCCGGGAGGCATCCGCAAAGGTGCCCGAACCATCAAACACATAGGCAAAGGCACGGCGGTAGGTGTCGATGCCGAAGGTCTTGCGCCGCCCCGCCGGAACGAAGATATCGAGGTACAAGGGATCGGCGGCGATCCCGTCGACCGGGCCGGACCGGCCCCAGAAAGATCCGACGATCACTTTTACCCTGGTCCCGTCATCGTCGATGATCTCGGGGATTTCGCCGCCCCTTACATCCTGATAGCGCGGCGCGGTCATTTTCAACGCCGAAGGCAAATTGGCCCAAAGCTGAAACCCGTGCATCTGTCCACGGGCGTTTCCCTTGGGCATTTCCTGATGCAGGATGCCCGACCCGGCGGTCATCCATTGCACGTCACCCGCCCGCAACTGCCCGGCGTTGCCCAGTGAATCGCCGTGATCGACGGTCCCGGCCAGTACATAGGTGATCGTTTCGATCCCCCGGTGAGGGTGCCATGGAAACCCGCGCAGATAGTTTTCGGGATGCTCGTTGCGAAAGTCGTCAAAAAGCAGAAACGGGTCGAGTTCGGCCGGGTCCTGAAAACCGAAGGCACGATGCAGTCTTACCCCCGCGCCTTCCATCGTCGGTCGGGCCGGGCGGCGTTCCAATACAGGGCGGATCGACATGTTGAGCCTCCGTAACTTGTGACAGGGTCCATATAGGTGCGGCGCAGCCCCAGACATAGTCCCGCCTGCAGGCCATGTGCCCCACACAAGCTGTGCACCGGCGCACAATTTCCGCTGAAATCGGCGATCCGTGGCAATGAGCGCAATGCTTTCACGGGCAAAAACGCTTTCGCCGCGTATCCGCGACGGCTATTCATGGCGACCTGAGGGAGAGGGCCATGGCAAACGAACTGGCACGGATAACACCATCGGCCATGCGGCGCCTGATTGCTGTCGCAACCTTGGCGTTTGTTGGCATATTATTGATAACCATTGCATTCATTCGCTCTCCGGCCGATTTTTCATCGGCGGTCTTTTTGTTGAGCGCCGGGGTTCTGGCGCTGGGCCTTGGAGTCGTTTTTCATCGTGTGTCCCGATGCGGGCTGGTGCTTAGCGAAGAAGAGTTGCGCGATACATCCGGCCGGCTCCTGGCCAAAGTGGCCGATATTCGGCGGGTCGAGCGCGGATTTCTGGCCTTCCGCCCATCCAACGGTTTTTCATTGCACCTGACTGTTGCCGGAACGCGCGCCTGGGTGCCGGGCCTGTGGTGGCGCTTCGGCCGCCGTATCGGCGTCGGCGGTATCATTTCAGGGGCCGAGGGCCGGGCCATGGCGGATCTGATCGCGGCGCTTGTGCTGCGCCGCGATGATGAGGCACCGAGGCCGGGCTGATCCTGTCGGGTATTGGGTCCGGACTGGTCGTTCAGCTTTCGATGGAGGAATCGACCGTGCCGTCCGAATGAACCGTCGGGGCGGTCACATTGGCCCCCTGAAAACCGACCTTGGCGGCGAAACGCGGCCGGGTGGTGATGAAGGTGTCGAACCAGCGCGCCCCCAGCCCCATCGAGAATATCGGCTCATAGGCCATGTATGTCTCGACCAGAACAACGGAATCACCTTCGGGCATGACCGGTATCTGGGCCGTATGGGTGTTGATCGTGTTCACGTCCTGGACGCTGTGCGAGCTTGTCGCATAAGACCAGTATATATCGTAGCGGTTGTTGGCCTGATCCCATTCGACAACCGAAACCCTTATCCAGGTCGGCTTGTTCGAATAGGTCAGATAGTCGAAAAGCGTGTTCAACCCGTCGATATAGGCCGGGGTCAGATCCTGAGTTTGCCGTGAAACAAGGTCGGCAACGGTATAGGCGGCCTTCAGGTTGATGTTCTTCTGGCGAAAGGCATCGAAGAACTGGAAAGAGGCGATATACCACCAGATCAGAAAGGTGAAGGCCATCACCCCCTCGGTGGGAATCGATCCGCGCGATTCGTCGCCAAACTGCCGGCTGCAAACTTTCAGGCGTGCATAAAGGGACATGTCAGCTTCCTAACTTCGGTTCGTTGACGAAAGCGGTGGCGGAAACGAGTGAATAGGCACCCGTATTGTCTTTGGGCAGATGAAAACCCAGACCTGTCATCGGGAACATCGGGTCAAACTTGACACAGGCGCGGATCAACATCACCTCGCCGCCACCACCTGTCTTGAAAGTTGTCAGCGCGTTGATGTCGCTGCTGGTATCGGCCCGGTCAACGCAGGTGGCCCCGGTGGACAGCGGCACCCATGACGTGGTGTCGATCGGTCGAAGCTCGATCGCCATCACGTTCATGCAATTCGGGATCAACCCCGCGCCGTTGCAGACGATTCTCTTGAAATTCTGGTGGGAAATGCCGTCGAAATAGCCCAGACGCAATCCGCGCACCGCCATGTCGAGGCCACGCTCCAGCATCACATGCCGGATCATCAAAAGCCCCATGTCCAGCGATGAAATCATCAGGATCAGGAAGAAGGGCAGGAAGATGACGAAGGGAATCGTCGCCGTGCCATCTTCTTCCCTGGCCTTTCGCCTGCACCAGCGGCGCATGGATCGCTGAAAATGTGCCATCAGTGGGTCAATCTCAACTTGTTGATCGAATTCACGATGCCCGAGAAGGCGGCGTTGATCCCGCTCGCCCCGAGCGCGGCATAGTAATTCGCATCCGCACTGGCGCAGGATTTCAGCAGGCTCTGCCCCGAACTGGGCGCCTCGAAGGCAATCGTGTAGATGCGGATATCCTTGTCGCTCGCCTTGGCAGCGCTGCACATCGAGAGCGTCAGGTCATCCTTGTCCGGGTTCGTGCCGGTGTTGATGAACGAATTCGGGATCGGGTTCCAGTAATATCCGGGCCGCCACTGGTTGCGCATGTAGGAGCTTCCGTAAGCTTTGTAGATGATGTTATCCGAAAAGTAATACATCGACATCGCCGCCCAGACCTCGGGCCAGGTCATCGGCACGGCATCGCCGGTATCGCCAGACTTGTCCCCCCAAGGCTCATCGCGCCACTGCTTTTTCTTGAATGAATAATACTTGTCCGTGTTGGGGTTATAGAGCGAATAGCCGTCTCTGTCGGTCAGGCTGTAGGCGGTGTTGCTGGTCAGCAGGCTGACACCATGATCGTATTCGTCGCGCAGGCGATATTCGGTGGTATTGGCCCCATCCGTCATCAGGACGACGATCTTCAGCACGTCCTGATCGGTGTAGACATAGGGCCGGTCGGCAAAAGCCGACGGCAATTCGCCCTTGGCGATCTTGGCATCGACAATGCTTTGCAGCGACGGGTCAAGCAGGGCGACCCCCCATTTCATGCCGATGTCGATCGATGTGTTGCCCGAAGCGGACAGGTTGTCGATATAGGTTTTCAGCTCTGTCTTGGAATCCGAAAACGGCAGGATATCGCGGTCGCTGTCGGTCGGGCAGTTGGTCAGATACGGGGGATTGGCACTGTAAAACGGATCGAAATGCCCGTTGCGCTGATAGACTCGGTCGGTCGGCGCAAAGCCCATATCCATCGCGGTTGTGGAAAAATCGGCCGTATCGAATTCGATGCAGTCCGAGGTCGTTTGTTCGGCCGTGACATTGAAGTAGGAAATCAGGTCGGGCCCTAGGCTTACCTGCGTCGAATAGGGAATGATCGAGATCGACAGCTTGCCCGGCTCGACCGAGTCGAACATCTTGTCGACGAAGGCCTTGGCCGCCGGTTTCAGGTTGGTCAAACGGTGGTTGCTGTTCATCGAACCCGACACGTCGAGGATCAGTGAAACTTCGATTTGCCCAACGCTTTCTTCGGCGGCGCTGGCGGCTGTCGTGTTCAGCGATGGAATGTCGATTCCGGCCATGTTCATGAACCAGGTGGGCATGACCTCGGCAACCGAGATTTCCACTTTGCGGTAATCGCCGATGTTGCCCTGCGTCACGGTGATGTCGCTGTCCAACGGCGGGGTAAGGCCTGCCTTGATGAAATAGTCGCGCACGACATCCTTGGGCGGCAGCGTCTGATCAAGGTCGGCCGCGGCCAGCGCGGCGCGGTCGATGGTGTTTTGCAGCGTTGTGCGGCGTTCTTCGAAACGCATCAGATCCAGCGCGGTGCCGGCCAGAAGCAGCATCATGATGAAGCAGAAGAGGCCGAAGATCAGCAGCGATCCGTCTTCCTCGCGCCGGAACCGATTGACCGCGGATTGAAAATTTCCGGTCGTGTCTTCTGCGGCGTCGATAGCTCTATTAATGATAGCAGCAAAACGCGTCATCACATACCCTTTCATCGATGTGTGGCTTTGGGGCAGATCCAGAAGGCACACGGACGTCCTATGACTTGTCATCCCCACTTACGGCGAAACTACGGCGAAACTTGCGGCGAAAATGTGGCAAGGCAGAAAATCGATGAAAAGCGGGGCCCGATCCCGAACGATCGGCTGAATGTCGCTGGATCGTTGTGAAAACGTGGACAGTGGCTTGATGTCTCGCGCCGATGGCGACCGCCGCGCCAGCACAGAAGCGGAATACGCGATGCCCCCCGCGGCACCGGAAAACCCGCGCCGCACAGCTTTGCCGCCTAGCGAAACGGCCTTGTCTTTAGTTGTTGGTCTGTTAACCAAGGAGCCATAGCGTTGTTACCGCCGACAGGGGTTTTCGCCCCAAGGCGCGCATGGGCGCTGAAATGCATTCAGGGAGGATTGAAATGGCCGTCAAGGGTGAGCCGAGCTTCCGGCAGTCTGTGGATTTGATGTTCAACAGGGCGGCCGCCCTTATGGATCTTTCACCGGGACTGGAAGAGAAGATCAGGGTCTGCAATTCGACCTACACGGTTCGCTTTGGCGTGCGGTTGCGCGGCAAGATACAGACCTTCACCGGCTACAGATCGGTTCACTCGGAACATATGGAACCAGTCAAGGGCGGCATCCGCTTCGCCCCGAGCGTCAATCAGGACGAAGTGGAGGCGTTGGCCGCGCTGATGACGTACAAATGCGCATTGGTCGAAACGCCTTTCGGCGGCTCCAAAGGGGGGTTGTGCATCGATCCGCGCGACTATGACGAACACGAAATGGAACTGATTACCCGGCGGTTCGCCTACGAATTGATCAAGCGCGACCTGATCAATCCCGCCCAGAACGTTCCTGCCCCGGACATGGGCACCGGCGAACGGGAAATGGCCTGGATCGTCGATCAGTACAAGCGCATGAACACCACCGACATCAATGGCGCCGCCTGCGTGACCGGCAAACCGACCAATGCGGGCGGCATTCAGGGGCGGACCGAGGCGACGGGCCGCGGTATCCAATTCGCCTTGCGCGAATTCTTTCGCCATCCGGATGATGTGAAAGTCGCCGGGCTGTTCGGATCGCTCGACGGCAAGCGGATCGTCGTTCAGGGGCTGGGCAATGTCGGCTATCATGCGGCACATTTTCTATCGACCGAGGATGGTGCCGTCATCACCGGCGTCATTGAACGCGATGGCGGCTTGTGGAACCCCAACGGGATCAACATTCAGGCGGTTTCCGACTGGATGCGGGCGCATGGCGGTGTGGCCGGTTGTCCCGAAGGCAAACATGTGGCCGACGGTGCGAAGCTTATGGAGGAGGCATGCGACATTCTCATTCCCGCCGCCATGGAAGGCGTCATCAACCTGACCAACGCCAAACGGATCAAGGCGCCGGTGATCATCGAGGCCGCCAACGGCCCGATCACCGCGGGCGCCGACGAAATATTGCGCAAGAAGGGCACGCTGATCATTCCCGACCTTTACGCCAATGCCGGCGGTGTGACGGTTTCCTATTTCGAATGGGTCAAGAATCTCAGCCATATCCGGTTCGGCCGTATGCAGCGCCGCCAGGAAGAGGGGCGTCACCAGCTCCTGATCGATGAGCTGGAGCGGCTTTCCGCCGACAAGGGCCTGGGCTGGACCCTGTCGCCTGGGTTCAAGGAAAGATACCTGCGCGGTGCGGGCGAACTGGAACTGGTGCGTTCCGGCCTCGATGACACGATGCGCGCCGCCTATCAGTCGATCAGCAGTGCCTGGCACAGCCGCAACGACGTGACCGACATGCGCATGGCGGCCTATATCGTGGCCATCGAACGCGTCGCGGCGAGCTATCGCTCAAAAGGGCTCTGAGCGCGCCTGGCCGACCGGCCTTGCGGTGCGGCGGGGGTTTTCGCCGCAGCTAAAGGGGCCAGACCAGCAGGATCATCGGCAGCCCCACGGCGACAACCAGAATTTCCAGCGGCAGGCCCATGCGCCAGTAATCGCCAAAACCGTAACCGCCAGGGCCAAGGATCAGCATGTTGTTCTTGTGCCCGATCGGGGTCAGGAACGCGCAGGATGCCGCGATGGCCACCGCCATCAGGAACGGGTCTGGCGATGCCCCGAGCCTTTGCGCCATGTCGATGCCGACCGGGGCCGCGACGATTGCCGTTGCCGTGTTGTTGAGCACGTCCGACAGCGTCATGGTCACCACCATCAGCACCAGCAAGGCGACCCAGGCCGGCGCCCCGGCGCTCAGATGCACCAGCGCCCCCGCGATCAACTGCGTACCCCCCGACGTTTCCAGCGCCGCGCCGAGCGGGATCATCGACCCCAAAAGCACGATCACCGGCCATTCGATGCCGTCGTACAACTCCGACAAGGGCAGGACCTTGGTCACCACATAGCCGACAACGACCAACCCCAACGCCACAGGAAGATATATCCAGCCAAGGCTGGCGGCGGCAACCGCGGCGGCGAAGATGCCGATGGCGGGCCAGGTTTTTTCGTATTTCGTCATCGCCAGCCCGCGATCGGCCAACGGAAGACAGCCCAGCCAGTCGATGACATCTTCGCTGGCTTCGGCCGGCGCCAGCAACAGCAGGATATCGCCCGCCCGTATCGTGGCCTTGCGCAGGCTGCCCGAAACCCGTTTGCCGCGCCGCGAGATACCCATGAGAACGGTCCGCTGACGCCAGACGAGGCCGACGGCTTCGACGGTTCTGCCGCGAATGCGCGCCGTTGCCGGAACCACGGCCTCGACCATCACCAGCCCAGCCTTTTCGGCACTGACATAGCTCTTGCGCTTGGGGTCGGCGAAGTCGAGTTTCAGCGCCGAGCGGAATTCATCCAGCGCCTCGGCAGTGGCCTCCAGCACCAGCGTGTCGCCGGCCAGAATCTCGGTCGCGCGCCGCGGATTGCTGAGCCGTTTGCCATCACGCACCAGTTGCATCAACACCACATCGGCGCGGTCGCCCTCGTCATAAACATCGCCGACGGTCTTGCCGGTGAGTGCGGATTTTTTTGGCACGGTCAGTTCGGCGATATAGGCAGGCGCATCCTTGTCGGGCCCGTTGCTTGCCGGAGCGGGAATGAGCCGCCAGCCGATCAGCGCCACAAAGGCCAGCCCCACCAATGCCACAACGCCACCGACGGGGGCGAAATCGAACATGGCGAAACTGTCGCCCAGAGATTGCTGGCGAATCGCGGCGATGATGATGTTGGGTGGTGTGCCGATCAATGTCGCCATGCCCCCGAGAATGGTGGCAAAAGACAAGGGCATCAGAGACAGGCCCGGCGCGCGGCCGGCCTTTTTGGCGCTGGCCACATCGACAGGCATCAGCAAGGCAAGGGCCGCCACATTGTTCATGAAGGCCGACAGCACGCCACCAACAACCCCCATGACGGCGATATGGGCGCCAAGGCTGCGGCCGGTATCGACCATTGTGCGGGTGATCAGCATCACCGCCCCGGCACGGGTCAAGCCGGCCGAGACAACGAGGACAAGCGCCACGATCAGGGTTGCCGGATGGCCGAAGCCGTCGAAGGCAGACTTGGTCGGAACCACCCCCACCACGACCGCGATCATCAGCGCGCCAAAGGCCACCATGTCATAGCGCCAGCGCCCCCAGATCAGCGCCGCGAAGACGGTTCCGAAAATCGTGAAAAGAATGATCTGGTCATTGGTCATGGAAATGCCCGCCCTTCCGGGCCAGTTGAACGTGGACCGGCCCGATTTACAAGCCCTGCGCAGGCTTGCGGCCCGGCCATGGCGTGGCATATAGAGACGCGAACCGAAATATTCCGGACGGAGAAAAGGTCATGGCAGGCCATTCGAAATGGGCCAATATCCAGCACCGCAAGGGGCGCCAGGACGCGGCACGCTCAAAACTGTTTTCCAAACTGGCCAAAGAGATCACTGTCGCCGCCAAGATGGGCGACCCGGACCCCGACAAGAACCCGCGCCTGCGGCTGGCGGTCAAGGCCGCTAAAGCGGTTTCCTGCCCAAAGGATGTGATCGATCGCGCGATCAAGAAATCCATCGCCGGCGAGGGCGATGACTATGCCGAAATCCGCTATGAAGGCTATGGCCCCAACGGCATCGCCATTATCGTCGAGACGATGACCGACAACGTCAACCGCACCGCGTCGAACGTGCGCAGCTATTTTGCCAAATCGGGGGGCAATCTCGGCACTACCGGATCTGTCAGCTTCATGTTCGACAGGGTCGGCGAGATCATGTATCCGGCTTCGGCGGGCGATGCCGAAACGGTCATGATGGCGGCAATCGAGGCGGGCGCCGAGGATGTCGAAAGCGACGATGACGGCCACTGGATCTATTGCGCAGACACCGATCTGTCGGCGGTGTCGGATGCGCTTGAGGCGGCATTGGGCGAATCCGAGGAGGCCAAGCTGGTATGGCGGCCGCAAACCCGTACCGAGGTCGATCTGGAAACGGCGACCAAGCTGATGAAACTGATCGATGCCATCGAGGAGGATGACGACGTTCAGACCGTGACGGCGAATTTCGACATCCCTGCGGACGTGGCGGCCCAACTCTAGGCACTTCGGGAAATACCTGATCCGCCTGGCTTCGCCAAATGCGCGAGCACATTGAAGACGTGGCGGGGGGGGGTGGGCGATGCAGCGTTTTGTCCAAACGGCTTAGCCCTGCGGATCGAGCAACCGCCCGATGACGCTTTCCCGGGTGATCCGCCCCAGCGTTTTCCCGCCGTCCGTCACCGCGACCGCGGGCTCCTTGCGCAGCAATTCCATCACTTCGCGGACCGGGGCCTCGGGGGAAACTTCGGGGGTGTTGGGGGCTCGGGCGGGGGCGGCCTGCATGATGTCGCTGGCACGCAATACACCCAGAGGGTTCATGTGGGCAACAAAATCGGCGACATATCCCGAGGCGGGCCGGGCGATGATTTCGCGCGCGGTGCCGCACTGGACAATGCGCCCGCCTTCCATCAAGGCGATGCGGTTGCCGATTTTGAAGGCCTCGTCCAGATCATGGCTGACGAAGATGATCGTGCGTCTCAGTTTCGACTGAAGCTCCAGCAATTCGTCCTGTAGCCGCGTGCGGATCAGCGGATCGAGCGCCGAAAAAGGTTCGTCCATCAAGAGAATCGGCGCCTCGGTGACGAAAGCGCGCGCGAGACCGACACGCTGCTGCATCCCGCCGGAAAGCTCGCCCACCTTGGCCTCGGCGCGGTCGATCAGCCCGACGAGTTCAAGCTGGTGGTCGACCTTGGCGCGGCGCTGGCCGGCTTTCTGGCCACCGAGTTCCAGCCCGAGACCGACGTTTTCGCGTACCGTGCGCCAGGGTAGCAGGCCGAATTGCTGAAAGACCATGGCAACGCATTCGCGGCGTACCTTCAACAGATCGGGGGTACTGGCCGCACCGACTTCGCAGCGCCAGCCATCGTCATGGATGACGACATTGCCGCGACAGACGCGGTTAAGCCCGTTGACGGCGCGCAAAAGCGTGGACTTTCCTGACCCGGAAAGCCCCATGAGCACGAGGATTTCGCCGGTCTCAACCGTCAGTGAACAGTCATGCACGCCCAGGATCTGCCCGGTTAGCTGTTGAATTTCCTCACGGCTCTTGCCTTCGTCCATCAGCGGCAGCGCGCGTTCGGGGTGATCGCCGAATACGATGCTGACCTTGTTGAATTCTACGGCGACGGTCATTTCGCCTCTCCGATCCGCAGCATCCGGTCGAGGATGATGGCCACCACGACGATGATGAAGCCGGATTCGAAACCCAGCGCGGTGTTGACCGAATTGAGCGCGCGTACCACCGGCACGCCCAGCCCATTGGCGCCCACAAGGGCGGCGATCACCACCATGGAAAGCGACAGCATGATGGTCTGGTTCAACCCCGCCATGATCTGCGGCAGGGCGTAGGGCAGTTCCACCTTCCACAGGATCTGGCGCGGCGTGCCCCCAAAGGCGGATGCCGCCTCAAGAAGCGGTTGCGGCGTCGAGAAAACCCCCAGATGGGTGAGCCGGATCGGCGCGGGCAGCACGAAGATCACCGTGGCGATCAGGCCGGGCACCATGCCGATGCCGAAAAAGACGATAGCCGGGATCAAATAGACGAAGGTCGGCAGCGTCTGCATCAGATCGAGAATCGGCCGCATCCAGGCATAAAGCCTGGGGCGGTGGGCGGCGGCAATCCCGATGGGCACGCCGACGGCCATGCAGACCACACAGGACGACAGCACCAGTGTCAGGCTTTGCGTGGTTTCCCTCCAGTAGCCCTGATTGAGGATGAAGAGAAAGCCGAACAAGACCAGCAGACAGGTCTTCCAGCTACGTTGCAAGACCCATGTGAGCGCAACAAAAGCCGCCACGATGAACAGCGGATGCGGGGTCTGCAAAATCCAGAGGATGACATTTATCAGCCAGTCCATGGCGGTCGACATGGCATCGAAAACCGGTTCGGCATTTCCCTTTAGCCAGTCGAAAGCCGATTTGGCGGCCTTGCCTACCGGCAGTTTGTAGTCGGTCAGGCCGTCCATGACGGCGGTCAACCATTGCATCCCCGCATCCCCCTTTGGCGCAACGCCGGTGGCCGGGGCTTGGCCCGGCCACTCATTGCAAGCCTTGCCCGCGTTCGGGCCTTGCCGATCAGTTCAGCGCCGCCTTGACCGCCGCCATCGCATCGCCGCCGTCCTTGGTTGTCACCCCCTCGAGCCAGGGTCCGAGCACCTCTTCATGGCTGGCGAGCCATTCCTTGGCGGCATCGCGCGGGTCTTCACCGTCATTGAGGATCTTGCCCATGATCTCGTTCTCCATGGCCAGCGTGAAATGCTGGTTGGAGAGCAGCTTGCCGACATTGGGGCACTCGGCGGAATACCCGGCCCGGGTATTGGTATAGACTTCGGCGCCGCCGAAATTCGGGCCAAACACATCATCGCCGCCCGACAGATAGGTCATCTTGAAATTGGCGTTCATCGGATGCGGTTCCCAGCCGAGAAACACGATCGGTTTGCCTTCGCCATCGGCCTTGGCGACCTGCGCCAGCATCCCTTGTTCAGAGCTTTCGATCACCTCGAAGCCTTCGAGCCCGAACTGGTTGGCCGCGATCATGTCGATGATCAGACGGTTGCCGTCGTTGCCCGGCTCGATGCCATAGATCTTGCCATCAAGGGCATCCTTTTGCGCGGCGATGTTGCCGAAATCACTGATGCCAAGATCGGCCCCGGCCTGATTGGTGGCCAGGGTGTATTTCGCACCGGCAAGGTTCATGCCGACGATCTCGACCGTGCCTGCGTCGCGATACGGGGCGATATCGGCCTCCATCGTCGGCATCCAGTTGCCCAGAAACACATCGACATCGCCCTGGGCGAGCCCGGTATAGGTGACGGGGACGGAAAGAATCTTAGTCTCCGTGTCATAGCCCAGTGCTTCGAGAACCAGCGTCGTGGCGGCGGTGGTCGCGGTGATGTCGGTCCAGCCGACATCGGAAAAGATCACCTTGTCGCAGCCCGCTCCAAAAGCAGGGGCGGCACTGAGGATGACGGCGCCCGCCAGAAGTGAATTGCGAATCCCGGTAATGAGTGACATTTCATTCTCCCTGTTATTTTAGCACCTGTGGCGAAAGCCTAGTGCAAATAGGGCTAACGGCAAAGGCGCTTTGCGGTGACAGATTAGTTTTTTATTGATTGACGCGTCAATAAAAAATCATATGGCGAAAAATGCATCACGGACGGCACGAGGCGAGACGGCGAAAATCGGGATGGACCCGATTCGCCGCGCCGCGCCTGCCAGAGTGACGATCGCCGAAATCGGGCGCGCCGGATCGCTTGATGTGACGGTCAGTCAGATTGCCAGACGGGCAGCGACGTCGCCGTTGCTGGTGCACCACTATTTCGGATCGAAGGAACAGATTTTCATGGGCGCAATGCGCTGTTCATTCCCGGCTTGTGATGGGTTGGATTGATATTGAAACGATCCGTTTCGTTTGCGCAGGAATTGGGCGGCCAACATCTTGCCCGCGCGTTCGTGCAACGCGACATCGGCGAACCTGAGGGGGCGGCCGACGGTCACGAACAGGCGGATTTTACCTTCGCGCGCAGGCACCTCGGCAATGTCGATATGGAAATGCGCGATCGGGTAGCGCTTGAATTTCTTCTTCGGCCTGGCGATGGATGATTGATCAACTTTTTCGCACAACGCTTTATGTGCACAAATTCCCGATCCCTGCTCACAAGATGACACTACCGGCCTAACGGGCGGAAGGTGCGCCAGGCAAGGGTGTGACGATCCATTGCTTGAGGTCGGTTGGCTGCAACAGATGGCGGTTTGCCGAGCCGGAGGCATAAAAGACGAATTCCGAGGCGCGGTAGGTCTGTTGATAGCAATCGAATGCGGTGCCCTTGGCCGTGAAGCTGACACCGCGGATGCGCACGATCTGGTCGCGCGGGCCAAGCTCAAGCCCGCGCTTTTCTTCCGGGGTCGGCTTGTCGACCTCAAGCGCCTGTTCGGAATAATCGTCGCGCAGCCCGTAGCATTCAGCAAGCAATCCATAAAGCGATCCGCCGCTGGCCAGTTGATCCTCCTTGATGGCCGGGATCAGGCTCAGAGGCAAAATCGCCTGTTCGAGAATCGCCGGACGCGACCGAAGGCTTCGCCGGCGCAAGATTTCCCAGACCGGCTGGCCGGTCTCGATGGACATGGCTTTGGCGATCTCGGGGCCTGGAAGGCCGATGCTGATGCCCAAAAGCTCCGTGAGCAGATCCGGTTCCTGCCCATAGGGCGCAAGCGTTTCGAGAAGCTGCCCCGATTTGCTGGGTTCGCTGACGATGCGTTTTTGGGCAACGAATGTTCCGATACCCTGATGGCGTTGGATCTTGCCGGCATGTTCGAGCTTGTCGAGCGCATGGCGCACCGAAATCAGGCTGACGCCGGTGAGCCGCGCCAGTTCGGTCGAACTAGGCAGTCTGTCGCCTTCCGCCAACCCCTTTTCGGATATGTAATCAAGAACCCAGTCGTGGACTTTCTGATAACGCAGTTTGCGCTTTGAACTGGCGTCGGACGAATTCGCTTTGCTTTGTCGCGTCAAGGCAGCCTCCCTAGCCAGACACCATTAACACGCTTGCCGGCTTTGCGGCTATGTCGGATCCTGGCTTTTGCCCGGTTATGCTGAAATCCCAGGCGCGGCACAATCAAGCAAAGCGCGATCGAGGCGGGCGGAGTGGTTCCGTAGCGCCCGAATCTGAAGCGCCCGCATCTGAAACGCCCGAATCCGGTCGGATGTCGGCCCAGGCGACCCGCGCCGATCCAGGCGCCGCCCACGGGGGGGGCGGCACATGCTCGTGACAGGGCCGCCCTTGCGCCGATTTCTACCGAGGCAGCACCAGTGCGTTGGCTTCGTCCCAGCTCAACATCACGGCGGTGCCGGCCGACGCACGAATCGTCCCTCCGGCCAGATTGGACAAATAGACTGCAACCGGTTCGGCGAGCCCGTCGACAGAGACAAGGTAGTGGCTTCGGTCGCCGAGATACGACACCGATGCGACCCGACCGGCAATTCGGTTCGGCCCGGTGGGGGCTTCGCCCGCCGCGATGGTTATCTTTTCAGGGCGGATGGCCATGAACACCGTGTCTCCGTCGTTCGGGATACGGTCGTTCCTCTGCCCGTGGATCTCGCCGATCTGGCTACTGTTCGCCACCACTTTCAACCCTTCCGTGCCCTTCACTGTCACCGGAAAGAGATTCATCGTGCCCACGAAACCCGCGACCTCAAGGCAGTTCGGCCGCTCGTAAAGCGCCTGCGGCGTGTCGATCTGCAAGACCTTGCCACCCGACATGACGGCGATTCTGTCCGAGAGGGTCAGCGCCTCTTCCTGATCGTGGGTGACGAAGACGAAGGTGATCCCCACGGTGCGCTGGAGCGAGCGCAGTTCCTGCTGCATTTCCTCGCGCAGCTTCTTGTCGAGCGCGGAAAGCGGCTCGTCCAGCAACAATACCTTTGGCCGGCACACGAGCGCGCGGGCTAGCGCCACGCGTTGCCGCTGTCCGCCCGAAAGCTGATGGGCGCTGCGCTCTCCTAGGCCGCTCAGCTTGACCAGTTCGATTGCCTCGTCGGTCCGCGATTGCGCCTCTGCCTTCGTCAACTTGTGATACACCAGACCGTAGCTGATGTTCTCGCGCACCGAGAGGTGAGGAAAGATCGCATAGCTCTGAAAGACCATATTGGTCGGCCGCCGGTTCGCGGGAACGCCAGACATCGGCTTGCCGTCAATGGTCAGTTCTCCGCGCGTCGGCTGCTCGATCCCGGCGAGGATGCGCAGGAGCGTCGTCTTGCCGCAACCCGACGCCCCGAGGAGCGAGAAGAACTCGCCCCGGCCAATGTCGAAGGTGATGTCCTTGAGCGCCGTGAAGCTGCCGAACTTCTTTTCGACACCGGACAGGCAGATTATCGGATCGTCCATCAGAGATCTCCGGGGTTGTCGGACGCCACGCCGCGCTTGCGCACGATCTCGGCAAGGATCACGAGCACGGCGGAACCCACGAGGATCAGCGATCCGAGCGCCAGTGTTCCCGGAAGCCGGTTCGGGAAGCGGAGCTGCGAGAAGAGGTAAACCGGCAGCGTGTTGTCGGTGCCGGTCAGGAAGAACGAGATCACGAATTCGTCGAAGGAAATGATGAAGCACAATAGCAGGCTCGAGATGACCCCGGGCGCGGCCAGAGGCAGGGTGACGCGCCGGAACGTGCTCCAGCCCCCGGCGCCGAGATCGCGGGAGGCTTCCTCGAGACTCTTGTCGAAACCTTCGAGCCTTGACATCAGGACCGTCATCCCGAAGGGAATGCACAGCATCAGGTGGCCCGCCGCCACAGTCCAGAGCGACAACGGCAGGCCGAGGATGCGCAGCACGACGACCAGAAGCCCGACCGCGAGCACGATCGACGGCACGACCAGGGGCAGCATCATGAATGACAGGATCGCACCGCTTCCCGGCACCCGGTATCGGGTGAACGCCAGAGCCGCCGGCAGCGCAAGCGCCGTCGCCGTGACCGATACGCTTATGCCAACGATCAGCGAATTCTCCAGTGCGATCATCATCGAGGTGTTTTCGGCCATGCCGATGTAATGGCGCAGCGTCAGGCCCTTGAGCGGGAAGGTGGCGAAATTCGCGTCGTTCAGGGAAAACAGCGGCATCAGGAGCATTGGCCCATAGATAAAGACCAGGAAGATCACCGCATAGAACGACAGAAAGTCCAGTCGCCGCATCAGCCGATCCTCCGCCGCATCCGCCCATAGCCGATGAGCCATAAAAAGAGTCCGGCCAGGGCCGCGATGATCAGCATCATCACGATGGAGATCGCGGCGCCCAGGGGGGCGTTGTCCTGCCTGAGGAACAGCTGCTGCACGAGGCTGCCGATCATCGTTCCCCCCGGTCCGCCGACCAGCGTCGGAGTGACATAGTCGCCGACCGTCGGGATGAAGACAAGCAGCGTGGCCGCGACCGTGCCGGACATCGACAGCGGCAGCGTGATCCGCCGGAACCGCGCCCAGCGGTTGTCGCCGAGATCGGATGCCGCCTCCAGAAGCAAACGGTCGATCTTCTCGAGGCTGACATAGATCGGCAGCACCGCGAAGGCGACCCAGCTATGAGCGAGCGTGATCATCACCGCGATCGGGTTGTAGAGTAGAAATTCCAACGGCGCCTTGATCAGGCCCGACCACATCAGCCCCGAATTGATCGCGCCGTTGAAGCCGAGCACGATCTTCCAGGAAAAGACCCTGAGCAGATAGCTTGTCCAGAAGGGGATCGTGAGAAGGACGATCCACATCGCCTTGTAGCGCACCACCCGAAAGGCGAGAAAATAGGCCATCGGCCAGGCAAGCCCGATCACACAGACCGTGGCGACCAGCGACATCGCCAGCGATTTGATCATCAGTACCGCCGGCACAGGATAGGCAAAGGGAAAGTGAATCCCGTACCAGACCACGCCCTCGCCGGGTTCGATAAGCTTTGTATAGTTCTTCAGAGTGAAGCTGCGGTCGATATCGAAGCCAGACTGGCTCCAGAACGACATCACGACGAGCGCGACGACAGGCGCGAGAAGTGTCGCCGCCATCACCAGAAATGCGGGCGACAGCAGCGAGAGCCCGGTGCGTACTGATCTTGCCGACATGGAGCGCCGATTTACATCTTCAGCGCCTTGATGTCTCCCCAGACCCGGTTCTGTTCGACCTGCACCTCATCGGGCGGCGTACGGAACAGGATCGCCGAGGCCATCAGCGCCTCGGGATCGGTGATCCCCATCGCCTCGACATCCGCCGGGTTGGCGATTTCGAAACTCTTGCGGTTGGCATGGCCATAGCCCGAGGATTCGATCAGATACTTGCCGGTTTCGGGGCTGAGCCAGGCATCGATGAAATCATAGGCGAGCGCCGGGTCGGCCTTTCCGGTATTGAGCAGCGTCAGCCCGCAGAACCAGGTGAACAGGCCTTCCTTCGGCTTGGCGTATTCGACCGCGATACCCTCGGCCTTGAGGTTCTTGACAAGGTCGTTCCAGGCATAGGCCGCGATCACCTCGCCCGAGGCCATGGCCTGCTGGACCTCCGACGGGTCGGTCCACAGGAAACGCGACGTGTTGACGCCCTTCGTGCCCCATTCTTTCGCGGCGGCGGCGAGCGCTTCTCCCGAAAGATCATAAGCCTCGTCGTAACTCATGCCACCGACCATCGCGCCGATCTGGATGACAAGCTCGTTATCGAGCATCGAGACCTTGCCGGCATAGGCATCGTCAAAGAAGATTTCCCAGGTCGGGTTCTCGGCGAAGGCCGGGTCGATCAGGTCGCTGCGGTAGGCGATGGACGAGTTCCCCCAATCCGCCGGTGCCATCACGACCTTGCCGCCGAGCACGACACCCTCGGCGGTCTGGAGCGACGGGAAGACGTCTGGCCAGTTCGAAAGTTTCGAGGTGTCGATTTCGGTCGTCAGCCCGGCATTGACGAAACGGCCCACCGAATAGTTGCACGGATGCATGACGTCGGCCGCGAATCCGGCACGGACCTTGGCCAGCGCCTCTTCCTCACCCGAAAAGATCGAAAAATCCGGAAGCCCACCGTGCTTCTGGACATAGGGCTCGATATATTCCGCCGCATCGTATCCGCCCCATTCGAGACAGACGAGCGGCCCGCCCTGCGCGCGAGCGACGCGCGGCAGAACCGCCATGCCGACGCCGAAGGCGCCCGCGGATTTCAGCATTTCACGGCGCGAGATCTTACCCTGCGCCATCCGATCGATAAACTTGATGCGTTGCATTGGATTCCTCTGAGTGGATTGGGAATGCGGTTACAATGCATGGAATCTTCTGTTTTGGAAGGCTTTTTTTCGCAAGGGGGATTTGCCGATGCCCGGCATGAGGCGATTTCGCGCTTGTCATAGCGCCCGTTCCGGCGTCAATTCGTGTCGCGTAACCTGTTAGAAAAGGCATACAAATGACAGCCGCCGATACGATCATCATCAATGCCCGCATCGCCACGATGGACGGGGCGATCCCTCAGGCCCAGGCGCTCGCCGTCCGCGCCGGCCGCGTGGCCGCGCTTGGCCCTGACGACGATATCCGCAGCCTCGCTGGGCGCGCCACACGGGTTATCGACGCGGGCGGGCGACTCGTCCTGCCTGGGTTCCAGGATACCCATATCCATCTTCAGGACAGCGGGCAGGATTACAGCCAGAACGCCGATCTTTCGGCCGCGCGCACGCCAGACGACCTTGTCGCAGCGCTTTCGGCCTTCGCGACGACCCATTCCCGGCAGTGGGTCAATGGCACGGGATGGTATTCGGGCATTTTTCATTCCGGCAATCTCGACCGGCATCTTCTCGACCGTGCGGTGCCCGATCGGCCCTGTCTCATCGTCGCGTCGGACGGTCACAACGCCTGTATGAATACGCTCGGCTGCGAAGCGGTGGGCCTCACTGCCGATACCCCCGATCCGCAGAACGGCCATTTCGTGCACGACGCGAAGGGCGAACCTTCGGGGATGCTCTATGAAAACGCGATCATGTGGGCCGAGTCGCGGATGCCGAAACCCTCGGATGCCGATTTCGCCGCGGGCGTGAAATGGGCGCAGGCCCTCGGCCATCGCAACGGCATCACCGGTGTCATCGACGCAAGGGTCGATGAACGCCACGTCCGCGTCTACCGCGCGCTTGAAGCGGCCGGAGAATTGACGATGCGCGTTGCGGCGACCGCGCTGGTGAACGCGTTCGACACGACCGAGGGCGCGATGGCGCGACTGACGGCTTTGCGCGCGGGCAATAGCGGCGGACGGTTCAAGGTCCATTCGGCGAAATTCTTCCTCGACGGCGTGGTCGAAAACCGCACGGCGGCGATGATCGCACCCTATTCGGATTCGGCGGGTGGCAACGCGCCCGTGATGTTCACCCCCGGCCAGATCGCAGAGATGTTTACCGCCTTCGATGCCGCCCGCTTCCAGATCCATGTCCATGCGATCGGCGACATGGCCGTGCGCGCCGCCCTCGATGGCTGCGAAGCCGCGCGCAAGGCAAACGGCGAGTGGCCCTCGCTCCATCAGATCGCGCATATCCAGTTCATCGACCCCGCCGACATCCCGCGGTTTCGCGCGCTCGGGGTCATGGCCAATGTCCAGCCGCTCTGGGCGCGCAGCGAGCCGTCGGTCACGGAGGTTGCGGTGCCCATGGTGGGCAACGAGCGAAGCCGCTGGATATACGCCTTCCGCTCGCTCCTCGACGCCGGCGCCGCGATGGCACTGTCGAGCGACTGGGGTGTGTCGACACTGAACCCGTTCCAGATCATCGAGACGGCCGTGACCCGCCAGGTGCCGGGCGCGGAAGGCAAGGCGCCGCCGTTCCTGCCCGAAGAGCGCATCACCCGAGCCGAGGCGGTGGCCGGCTACACGGTGGGGGCTGCGGCGGCGGCGTGGCGGACGGCCGATACCGGGACACTCGGCATCGGCAAATGCGCCGATTTGATCGTGCTCGACCGCGATATCTTCAGCTGCCCGGCCCACGAGATCGGCGGCACGAATGTGATCAAGACGATGGTTGGCGGGGAGGTGGTCCATGATCGGGAATGAAGGCGGATCAGATTCGCGCCCGAGCCATGATCACTTCATCCTTTCGATGACAAACCTGACCCGGCATTACGGGCCGGCAAATTCGCCCGGCCATCGCGGTCACGCCAGCGGGTGTTCGGCGGGATCGGGAAACACTGCTGCGGCGCTCATCGCCAAGGGCCGCCACGGGGTTTGCGCGGTGATCGACGGTGCTAGAGGCTTTCCATCCCCGTCATCTCGTCGATGAGCCAGTCGCGCACCAGGATTGCGGATTTTTGCAGCGGGAGATCCTCCGGGGCACTGATGTAATAATTGTTGCCGGTTTCCAGTTGCCTGCTTGCAGCCCTTACAAGCCCTTGCTGGTTCAATTCGTGCGCGACGACATGCCACCAGCCGAGCGCGACAGCCTGACCTTTGATCGCCGCCTGAACGACGAGCGCGTAATCTGAAAAGACCAGATTCTGGCCGATATTCTTGTCGGGATAGCCTGCCTCCCTGAGATACCGCTGCCACGGAACACGCAGAGCTCCGGTGAGGTTTGCCAGGGTGTGGCGGCCGAGATCCTCGCATATGTCCAGGCTGCCATGCGTTTCGAGGTAGCCAGGGCTGCACACGGGAATCACCACTTCGCTGGTCAGCTTCCAATTGTGGCTTGGCGGCCCGGGGTTGGGGCTGTAGCGGATGCCGAGATCCACCCCTTCGCATGATCCGACCGGCTCGCCATGGATGACCTGGAAGCGCAGGTCTATTTCCGGAAACTGCTCGCGAAAGGCGTCGAAGCGCGGCATGAACCAGTACATTGCGAACGCCGAAGATACCGATATCGTCACGACCTTGGTATCGCGTTTCCTTGCATGGAACGCCCCCAGGATAGTCTCGACCTCCTGAAAACTGTGGCTGACAGCGTAGGCGAGGATTTGCCCCTCTTCGGTGAGTTGCAGCCCTTTCGGGTTTCGCAGGAAGAGCTTGACGCCAAGATGCGCCTCAAGCCGTCCGATCATGTGGCTGACTGCCGATTGCGATATGTTGAATTCCCGCCCGGCGGCGGTGAAATTGAGGTGCCGTGCCGAAGCCTCGAACATGAACAGGGCACCGGCCGAGGGCAGCAGCTTGCGCAGTTGCAAGGCCGATCTCCCGAAAAGGTCCGCCGAACATAGCACAGGCATGAATTCATGTCATGCCCCTCCTGACTATGCGGGCCCTTCTCGCGGGGCGGTCGCCTGACTAGGCTCCTGGTCGCAATAGCGAACCGAATCGACCGGGAGGAACAGATGTCGGCAGCAGCCACGGCCGCAGACCGCGATGCATCCGTTGCGCCGCGTCACAGGCTTGATCCGCTGCTCGAACCGCAGTCGATCGCATTCGTCGGCGCCTCGGAGAGGCCCGACACGCCGGGCAGCACCATGATCCTTTCGGCTGCCGCCGACGGCTACAAGGGCAGGCTCTATCCGGTAAATCCCAACAGAACTTCAGTTCACGGCCTCACCTGCCACCCCGATCTCGCGAACCTGCCCGAACGTGTCGATCATGTCGTGATTGGCACGGCCGACACCAAAGTCGAGGTGGCGCTGCGGGCCGCGATCGATCACGGTGCGCGCGCGGCGACCATCTTTTCGGGCTGCGATTTGTCCGATTCAGGCGATGCGCATCTGCTGGACCGGCTTGCCGACATGGCGGCCGAGGCGGGGATCGCAATCTGTGGCCCGAACAGCATGGGCTTTTTGAACCCGCGAATCGGGTTGCGCGTCTGTGGCTTTCCATCTTCGGTGCCGCTCATGCCGGGTTCGGCAGCGCTGGTTACCCAGTCGGGTTCGGTGTTCAGCGCACTGGCCTTCAACGACCAGCGGCTGAAATATTCGCTATGCGTGGCAAGCGGGCGCGAGATCACGGTCGGCAGCGAAGCCTATTTGGACTGGCTGCTTGACAGGCCGGAAGTCCGGGTCATCGGGGTTTTCCTCGAAGCGTCGAGGCGGCCGGAAGAATTTATCGCGGCACTTGAGAAGGCTGACCGGAAAGGCATTCCGATCATCGCGCTGAAGGTCGGGCGCACTGCGCTCAGCGCACGCTTTGCCGCCAGCCACAGCGGGGCGATAACTGGGGACACCGCCGTATATGAAGCGATCTTCCGCAGTCATGGGGTCATCACGGTCGATACGATTGACCAGCTTGCCGCGAACCTCCTGCTTCTTTCGACAGCGCCGGTGGCGCCTGCGGGAGGGCTGGTCGCGCTGCACGATTCCGGCGGTGAGCGCGAGATGGTCGTTGATATCGCTCACCGCGAGAAAGTTCCCCTTGCCACCATCGGGGGTGCGACGAAGGACAAAATGCGGCCGCATCTGGACAGCGGCCTTCAGCCGGACAATCCGCTCGATGTCTGGGGTTCGGGGCGCGACTTCGAAACCCATGTCGAGGCCTGTCTCGATGCACTGCTCGAAGATCCGGCCAGCGCAGCCGGCGTGCTGTTTCAGGATATCCGCAGCAGTTCGTACATCGCGAAGGGTTTCACGAATGCGGTCGTCCGTTCGGCGGCCAAGACTGCCAAGCCGGTCGCCGTCGTTACCAATTACGCGTCGGTCAATCATCGCGCTCTGGCGCTGGCGGTGACGGAGGCCGGTGTGCCGGTTCTTGACGGAACCGAGGAAGGGCTGCGCGCCATCGGAGCGATGTTTAAACACCGTGACCGGCTCGCGCGGTCCGTGACAGTGCCGGACCCGGTTGCGCCGGATGTCGTGCGGCACTGGCGCACGCGGCTGGCGACGGGGGATGCGCTGGACGAGCTGGAAGCACTTTCACTTCTTGCCGATTACGGTATCGCGGTGCCCGCAATGATGCCCGCGCGAACGCTGGACGCGGCACTGGCGCGTGCAAATGAAATCGGCTTCCCTGTCGCACTGAAGACGGCCAACGGAACGCAGCACAAATCCGATGCAGGAGGTGTGCGGCTCGGCCTCGCAGATGCGGCTTCGCTGTACGCCGCCTATGTGGACATGGCACGGCGGCTCGGCCCGAACGTCACGATTTCGCGGATGGCTCCGAAGGGGATCGAGTTCGCGTTCGGCATCGTAAGCGATCCGCAGTTTGGCCCCTTTGTCATGATTGCCGCCGGCGGCATCTGGATCGAGGTGCTCAATGACCGCGCCGTGTCACTTGCCCCGGTCTCGCTCGAGGAGGCCTCGGCGATGGTGGCGCAGTTGCATGTCAGCCGACTGCTCGGCGGAGGGCGCGGGATGCCCCCCGCGGACCGCACGGCGCTTGTGAAAGCCTTTTCACGGTTCTGCATGCTGGCAAGCGACCTCGGCGATCTCATCGACGAAATGGACGTCAACCCGCTGCTTGTCGGCCCGCATGGATGCGTCGCGGTGGACGCTTTGCTGGTGCCGCACCGCATTTCGTCTTCCGATCAATCCAAGGAGAAAACACAGTGAATTTCGATTTCAGCCCTCGCGAACGCGAACTGGCAAGGCTTGGCAGGGCATTTGCAGACGAAGTGCTCATCCCGCTGGAGCAACCGGCCGACGAACATGGCGAACTGCCAATGGAGTTGCGCCCCGGCGTGCGCCAGGCGGTGCGTGACTGGGGCCTGGCGGGCATCAATCACAGCCGCGAGCACGGCGGCATGGGCCTGACCATGGTTGAGCAAACCGTGATCGAGGAACAGTTGGGAAGGGTCACCAACGGTCTGTGGAGTTGTGTCTGGCGTCCTCCCGTCAGCCTGAAGTTCGGAACGCCGGACCAGATCGAGACCTATCTGCTTACCTCCGTCCATGGCGAACGACGTGGCTGTTTCGCGATCACCGAACCTGACGCGGGGTCGGATCCGCGCCGTGTGCGGACGTCTGCCGAACTGCGCAACGGGACCTGGTATCTCACCGGGGAGAAGTGGTTCGTCACCTCCTACAATGCCTCCGACTTCATCATCGTCCATGCCCATGTCGACGGCGACCCGAACAAGCCGACACTGTTTCTGGTCGACAAGCCGGCGGCCAACTTGGCACATGTGCGATCCCCGGCCTTTATGCATAATTTCGCGTTCGACCACGCCGAACTGCGTTTCGACGAAACCCCCGTTCCTGAAAATCGCATGCTCGGCGAGGTCGGTCAGGGGTTTGAAATGACCAAGGACTGGTTCGTCGAGGCCCGCCTGCAGATCGCCGCGCATTCTGTGGGGGCGGCGACGCGTGCGGCTGAGCTTGCGAATGACTTTGCCGCGACCCGTCATGCGTTCGACCGCCCGATTGGCGATTTCCAGATGATCGAATGCATGCTTGCCGATATGGCGGTCGAGCTGTTCGCGGCCAAGTCGATGCTTTACCGCGTCGCCTGGGAGATCGATTCAGGGGCGGACCGCAAGAAAATTCATGCGCGAGCAAGCGCGTTGAAGCTCTATTGTTCCGAGGTGGCCGGCCGCATCATTGACAAGGCCGTGCAGATTTTCGGCGGACGCGGCTATATGCGCGAAAACCCCGTAGAGCGACTTTATCGCGACATACGCGTTGACCGCATCTGGGAGGGAACCTCGGAGATCCAGCGTGTCATCGTCGGCGGCCAGATCAGGAAACGCGGTATGGGTGTCTATACCGAAACGGCGATCTGACGGAGGCAGAAATTGCATTTAACGCGCCGCGCGCAGCCTCGCAGGTCTTGCGCCAATGAAACGGCAATCGGGCCGGTGGCGAGGGAAGGCGTTTATCCAAAGTGGGCGAAAATCTTTGCGCAACGCGCTCTACATGCCCGCCCCCGTTGCCATCCGCGTCAACCCGGACATGACGGCAAGATACGTCCCCACGCGTGCAAACGGGAAAGCCGCCAGAGCCGCCATCACCGCGACAATGCGAAAGCTTTTCAAACGTGCAAGCGCATTGATAACAGACAATCGGAAATGGGCGGCAAAAAATGCCGGATCAAGACGCCTTTGAGGAGTGTCAGCGGGAGATTTCAAACCGGGACATCAGCTCTCCTTGACATGGCTTGACAAAGCCGCACCCATGCGCGAAAAGCCGCTCCTGTCGGGGGCAGTAGCTCAGTTGGGAGAGCGCGTCGTTCGCAATGACGAGGTCAGGGGTTCGATCCCCCTCTGCTCCACCATATTTTAATAATATGCCCATTTTTTCAAGAGCTTGCAAAGCAAATTGCCGGTAAACCCGTCAAAATGCCCTCTCGCGCTTTTGATATGGCATGAAGGGGATGGAAGCCGCCCGGGCGTTTTTCGTTGCAGGCTTTGCCTGGACCTGTCCTGTTTTCGCACCGCTCCGATCGCTCACTTAAGCGACCTTTCGCTCGAATGCCAAGGGGCTTTTCCAGCCGAGGGCTGAATGTCTGCGTCGCGGATTATAGAAGCCATTGATGTATTCGAAGATCGCCATCTCAGCGTCGCGGCGTGTCGGCCAGGACCGGTGCCACAGAAGCTCAGCCTTGATCGTCTTGAAGAAGGTTTCGACGGCAGCGTTGTCGCAAAAAAATTCCCGGTTCCGCTCACTGATACCTTGAAGCCGCGCCGGCGCAGGATCTTCTGGTAATCGTGAGAGCAGTATTGGCTGCCGCGGTCCGTATAACCCTTGTGCCGACTTCGGCATAAGTCACATTATGTCGATGCCCGGATTATGCCGATGTAGGTGTGTACGCTGTTGTTTCTGGCGGGGACCGCTGTGTCGGAGTCTGCATAATCAGAGGGCTTCGAGGAAGGCGAGGAGTTTGTCGGCCGGCCGGAAGCGGCCGGGTTTCGTCGTGATCGGGGCTGTCCTCTCGAGGACCCTTTCCTTGATCTGCAGATCCGCGTGCAGGTAGATCTGGGTCGTTTCGATCTGTTCGTGGCCGAGCCAGAGCGCGATCACCGAGGTGTCGATGCCGGCCTGCAGCAGGCGCATCGCCGCGGAATGCCGCAGCACATGCATGGTCACCCGCTTGCGCGCCAGGGACGGGCACCGGACGGTCGCATTCTTGACGTACCCGGCCAGCCGGCGCTCGACCGCATCGCGGCTGAGGGCGCGTCCGGTGCGTGTCGGGAACAGCGGGTCTGCCGGCCGACCGGCCCGCGCTGCCAGCCAGGCCCGCATCACGGCAACAGTGCCGGATGTGAGCGGCGTGATCCGCTGCATTCGCCCCTTGCCGGTGCAGCTGACATGCGCACCGGCCCCAAGATGGGCGTCTGCGCGGTTCCGGTAGGTCGCCTGCACATGCGTTCCGCGCAGGTTCTCAGTGGCCCGCATCAGCGCCGCGATCTCCCGGGGCGTGTAGAGATATGGTGTTGCGCGGCGTGCTTGCGCCGACAGAAGATCGTCGGCCGGCACCTCGGCCCTCGGGTCGAGCGTGCACAGGTGCCGGGCGAAGAGACGGACCTCGGCCATCCGCCGGGAGGCCCAGATCGCATCAGCGCCAGCGGGCTTTGTCGCGCAGGCCAGCGCTGCCCCGGCCCGGACATGAGTCTCGCCACGATCCTCGGCGAAGGTCCCGAACTGGCCGAGAAGCCGCTCGGCCTTGTCCATCTTGTAGCCGAGGGCGCGCCGCATCCTCAGATAATCGGCAACCCGCGGCGGCCTGGCCAATCGCCCCCGGAGACCAATCGAAAGCACCCCGCCACCCCGCTTCTGCAGGCTTCAGGCTGCCGAACTGGCCCTGAACG
>JAGRDY010000010.1 GCA_020446815.1 Paracoccaceae bacterium | reverse complement strand
GAGCCCGTAGCTGCGCCCCGGTGTGGCAGCCCCCTTTCGAGATAGCCTTGAAGATCGCTGGCGAATAGCCGCGCGCGGCCCGAACCATCTGCGCGCCCTTGGAAAGCCCCTGCCAGGATCCCGAAACTCGGCTCCAGCCGCGGTCAAATAGCGCCGGGTCGATGCCACGGACCCGGTCACTCCGCGCCATTCTCATCCCTCTCGGCGAGGCCCGCCAGGGCAGAGCTGATCTCAAGGTCCAGCACGCTGCGCCGCGCACGCGACATCTCCTGGACCTGGTCGGCCAGATCGAAGACCAGACCCGCAAGGGCGCGGACGTCACGGTGACTTGAGGCCGGGTAGGACAGTCTCTCGCCCCGCACCTTGGCCTCGTTCAGACGTCGCGCGATCTGGTTCACGTTGTTGCCGACCCGATTGAGCGCAGCGCCGAGGTTGCGCAACTCGTCACACATCTCGTCGTCGGGCAGGAAGACACCTTCGGCCGCCAGCATCAGGCGGCGCATGGCATCCGAGCGGTGCGCAATCCCGCGCCGCGACAGCGCCGCGTCGAACCGGCGCAGGTCGTCGTCCGAGACCCGGATCCCCACAACCCGCGATCGGCTGCAGTTCGCTGTCTGACGCTCACCCCAGTGGTTCACCACGTTGTAGATCGTCTTCAGGCTGACATCGTAGTGGGCTGCCAACGACGCCGCGGAGACGCCGTTCCGGCGGTCCTGGGCGATGGTCGATCGCTCGATCTCTGACAGTCTGCGGCGGCGGGGCATTTTGAAGTTAACGTTCCTATTTCTTGCCAACTTCGTACAAGCCCGCCGACTCCCAACGCAAGTGGAGTCGGCCATAAGGGCTTGTACTCAATGTAGAAAATCGCCCTGCAGGGGCGATTTCCCGTCCCTTGTCAAATGGATCGCGCTTCGCGCTCATTGCACCACGCGATGCGGTCTCCGCATCGCGCATCGCGTCTTTCGCGCCCCGTCTCTTGCACCCCGCAAGACGGGTTTTGCCGCGTGCTGACCGTCTCGCGTCACCCGCAGAACGACATACGCGAGACTGCCTCCCGTCGTCTGGAGCGCGCTATCCGTCTCCTGCATTCCGTCCGCGGCACATCGCCAAGCGCATCCCGACATTTGGAGGGTGTGTGGTGCCCCGCGACGAATGCTGACGGCGCCACGGCAAACGTCGCACGGTCATCGCATAACGCCACCCGCTGCATGCCAAACGCCGTTCGTATCCCGACTTCTGCTTGACCCCTCCGCCTCATGCGTTTAGCGACATTGTGGTATTATCGTTGCGATTCACTATTTTTGCGGAGGATCAGAATGCCGAACGAAAATCTTGTGGTGATCGCA
Organism: Paracoccaceae bacterium; assembly: GCA_020446815.1. Taxonomy (GTDB): domain Bacteria; phylum Pseudomonadota; class Alphaproteobacteria; order Rhodobacterales; family Rhodobacteraceae; genus Albidovulum. The sequence goes on along the minus strand of JAGRDY010000010.1, from coordinate 1,197 downwards.
GCGATGGCCCGGAAAGGGGGCAGTGGAAAAACGACGCTTTCGCGCGCCTTGATCAGCGCCGCGATCGCCGCCGGACGCAGAGTGATGTTGATCGACACGGACAGCACGAGAGTACTCGGGGCATGGCATGCTCGGGCGGAAGCCGGTGGGCTGAGTTCGCCGCTTCTCTGCTCGGCCACCGTCGAAAGCGTGGCGGGTGTCGAGGATCAGATCGATCAGGTCTACATGGCAGGCACGGCAGACTTCATCTTCATCGATACCGCAGGGGTCGGTGCCGAATGGTCAGACGGCATCGCGGTGCTTGCGGACCACATTGTGACGCCCGTCATGCTGTCGACGTCTGATTTCGATGTCGGCGCACAGACTGCCGATTGGTATGAGAAGCTGAAATCCCGTGTTGACGACCCCTCTAGCCTTCCGCGCCACCACGTCGTCCTCAACATGGTCGACCCGAAAACGACCCGTGCTGACGCCGCCCTGATTGAAGAAGCGCTCACCCGTTTTCCGGTGATTGAGACCGTCATGATGCGACGAAACACTTACAAGGAGATGGATCAGAAGGGGCTTCTCCACGCCTTGGCGCTGGAAAAGCAATCTGATCCAAACCCTCTGATGCGTCCACATGTACGTCATGTCGTCGAGGCGCTCGAGGAGGCGACGGACATCCTCAACAATATTCTTGCTGCGTGAGGACAGTCGATTGCGCAAGAAGATCCCGACCATCACTAGGCCCGACCCAGCCTACGCCGCCACCCTGCAACAGGGTGACCGTGAGATTCCCGGGAAGGAAGATGAGGCACAGGTCACAGCAACAAAGACAGGCACCCCAGTCGCTGACGTTGGCGCTGATCGGCACGAGCCGGAACGTGCGCCGGAAAGTGCCGTGGCGCCGCACCAAGTCACCGCGGAAAGCTCTGATCCGCATACCAGCCTGAGAGCTCCCGTATCGGCGCGCGCATTGAGCCCGACCCGGAAGATCGACATCAGGGTCAACGCACTCGAGCGACAGGAAGCAGCGCTTCAGACGTGTGGTGTTGAGCCCGCACATGTGGTGCGTGCCGCCCTGCGCCGTGCAGTCAAAGGCTGGCAACTGTCGCCGATCTTTGCGCCAATTGCTGAGGAGCGGCGCACTCGAAACACGCAGTGGCAGGCCCGTACATCTCTGGCAGTCGATGCGGCCAGCCTGGGTGTCCTCCT
>JAGRDY010000009.1 GCA_020446815.1 Paracoccaceae bacterium | reverse complement strand
GTGGATCGTTTCGGCGATCTGGTCGCGCATGCGCGCCGAGCGGTGGCAGATCTGCCCGAGGATTGCCGCGTCGGCATCGCGCCCCATTCTCTGCGCGCCACCTCGCCGGATGATCTGGCGGCCGCGCTGGCCGCGCATGAGGGCGGCCCCGTCCATATCCACATCGCCGAGCAGCCCAAGGAGGTCACCGATATCGAGGCGTGGTTGGGCGCGCGCCCTGTGGACTGGCTGTTGGCGAATGCCGATGTCACGCCGGAATGGTGCCTGATCCACGCCACCCACATGACCGATGCCGAAACGCGGGCGATGGCCCATTCAGGCGCGGTTGCGGGCCTCTGCCCGATCACCGAGGCCAATCTGGGCGATGGCCCGTTCAACGGGCCCGCCTATCTGCAGGCGCACGGGGCCTTCGGCATCGGGTCGGACTCCAACGTGCGGATCTCACTGACCGAGGAGTTGCGCACCCTGGAATATTCGCAGCGCCTGCGCGACATGGCGCGCAATGTCATGGTCGTCGAGGAAGGGTCGGTCGGTCACATGCTCTATACCGGCGCGGCGCGCGGCGGGGCGCAGGCCCTGGGCCGCAAGGCGGGCACGATCGCGGTGGGCCAGCTGGCCGATCTGGTTGCGATCGACAGCCATGATACCGCGTTGATGGCGCTGCCGCGCCACCAGTTGCTCGATGGTCTGGTCTTTGCCGCGACGGACGCCGCCGTGACCGATGTCTGGTCCGCCGGGCGCCACATGGTTCAGGGCGGCAGGCATGTCGCGCGCGAGGGTATCGTCGCGCGCTATCGGGCCGCAATGGACAGTGTGATGGCAGCACTCTGATCGAGATACCGCAAGGATATCTCCAGCAGAGCGTCGCTCTCGGCCAGTTGCAAATCAGCAGGCCCGGTCAAGAACGCGGTATCCGCGACAGCCAGCGCGTCGCCCGCGATCCGCGGGCGGCCCTGAACGACGTGGATTGCCGTGAGCCCGCCAGACGGGGGGTCCACGTCCTGCACGGCCGCGCCGCGCAACAGGCGCACGGCGCCGTCGCAATGGGCCGGGTCGAACATCAGGTTCAGATCGGTCAGCGGCCCGTCCAGCAGGCGCGCCGTGACGGGCAGGCCCCCATCGAACGCCACCGGCTTTAGCGGATCGGCGCGCAAGGTGCCATCCGTGTGCAAAAGGTCCATGCCAGCGCCGGAGATAACGGTAAGTACCCGCCGCAGCCCCGCGAAATTCGAGAAAGGCCCATCCCCGGCCACATCAGCCCGGCTCAGTCGCCATGTCGGGCCAAGCGCCGTCTTGCCTTCTGCGATATTGCGGGTGATGCCGCCGCCGTTCTTCCACGGCACCTCCACCAGATCGACGCCCTTCAGCAGCTGCATGATTTCTTCCTTTCATCCCAGATGACGCCAAATGCTTGACGGGGCCAGTCACGCTTTCTGCAACGTGGTGACGCCTTATATGTCTATACATAAATTCAAGTGACATCTGCAATGAGAACACGCGCCGCCGTAGCCGTTGAGGCCGGAAAACCCATGGAAATCATGGAAGTGAACCTGGACGGCCCCAAGGCGAGCGAGGTTCTGGTCGAGATCAAGGCGACGGGCCTGTGCCACACCGACGACTTCACCCTGTCGGGCGCCGATCCCGAGGGCGCGTTCCCTGCGATCCTCGGCCATGAGGGCGCGGGCGTCGTCGTCGAGGTGGGCGAGGGTGTCACCTCGCTGGAAGTGGGCGATCACGTGATCCCGCTCTACACGCCCGAATGCCACGAGTGCGAGTATTGCCTGAACCCCAAGACGAACCTTTGCCAGTCGATCCGCGCGACGCAGGGTAAGGGCGTTATGCCCGACGGGACCAGCCGCTTCTCCATGCTCGATGGCACGCCGATCCTGCATTACATGGGCTGCTCGACCTTCTCGAACCACACCGTCCTGCCCGAGATCGCGCTGGCCAAGATCCGCAAGGATGCGCCGTTCGACAAGGTCTGCTATATCGGCTGCGGTGTCACGACGGGCATCGGCGCGGTCATCAACACCGCCAAGGTCGAGATCGGCAGCCGCGCCATCGTTTTCGGTCTCGGCGGGATCGGCCTCAACGTCATCCAGGGCCTGCGCATGGCGGGGGCCAGCCAGATCGTCGGCGTCGATATCGACCCGCAAAAGGTCGAGATGGCCAAGCGCTTCGGCATGACCGATTTCGTCAACCCGAATGAGGTGAAGGGCGATCTGCTCGGCCACCTGGTCGAGCTGACCGGCGGCGGCGACTGTACGTTCGATGCCACCGGCAATGTCGGCGTCATGCGCACCGCCCTCGAGGCATCGCACAAGGGATGGGGCGAGAGCGTCATCATCGGCGTCGCCCCCGCCGGCGCCGAAATCGCCACGCTCCCCTTCCAACTGGTCACGGGCCGCACATGGAAAGGCACCGCCTTTGGCGGCGCGCGCGGGCGCACCGACGTGCCCAAGATCGTCGACTGGTACATGGACGGCAAGATCGAGATCGACCCGATGATCACGCATATTCTGAAGCTGGAAGAGATCAACAAGGGCTTCGAGATGATGCACGCGGGCGAGAGCATCCGGAGCTGTCGCGTAGCCCTTAATTGGGTTCTGCCTCACTTTGTGTGGCGCAACTATCCTGAAACTGGAAAATTCAGGAGGTATAGTTGTGAGTTCGAAGAAGCACTGGTCGCCCGGGAGCGATGTTGCCGTTCAAAGCGTTGAGCGAAGTGAAAGAGGCGGGTGGATTGTATCTGGCGTCTTTGCTCCCAACGGCATTTGCCCAGACTGTGGATTGCATTCACGCCGACGTCACGGCTGGCGGCGTCGGCGGCTGCAGGATTATCCCGCGCATGGAGACGAGGTAACGGTTGATCTCGCAATTTGCCGTTGGCGATGTCAGGCACCCGCTTGCCCACGCCGGACATTCTCAGACCAAATCGCCTCGATTGCGCGTCCATTTGCACGTCGTACTTCGCGTGTCGGGGAGATTGTCACCCATCTTGGGCATGCGACCGGCGGACGGCCAGCCGAGCGGTTGTTGCATCGTTTGGGCCTTGGAGTCAGCGATGACACGGTGCTTAGGC
>JAGRDY010000037.1 GCA_020446815.1 Paracoccaceae bacterium | reverse complement strand
GTCTCGCGATTCGGAGGTGATGAAACACCTGCCGCAGTGGCGGGTCAACCGCCGATTCCGGGCTGCCGGCCCCGCGCTCACGATGCCGTGCGGTCGGCGGCGGCCAACGCAGCTTCGGCCGCCGCGCCCGGCAGTTCGGCGCCGGGGTCGTGTTCGGGAAAGCGGCGCGGCGCGATAAGCAACGCGGCCAGCACCAGCACCGCGAATCCGGCCATGCCCACGAATAGATGCCCGGTGGCCGCCGCGATCGCGCCGCGCAGCCAGTCCTGCGCGGCGGCGGGGGCGGCGGGATCGCGCAGCACGCCGATCACCGCGTCGACCCGGGCGGGCATCGCGCCCGCGATCGCGGCCGGGGCGTCGGCGATCTGCCGGGCGATGGTGGCGTTGAAGATCGCGCCGTAAAGCGCGGCGCCCAGGCTCTGGCCGAGATAGCGCGCGAACATGTTGGCGCTGGTGACGACGCCGCGCTGTTTCCAGCCGACCACCGATTGCGTTCCCACCATCAAGGGCGTCGACAGGAGGCCGAAGCCCGCGCCGAGCGCGATCTGGTCGAGCACCACCGTCCACACCGGCCGCGGCGCCGGCACCAGCACGAAGCCCAGCGATGCCGCCAGGATCAGCCCCGCGCCGATGAGCGCGGTGTCGCGAAAGCCCAGGCGCAGATAGAGCCGCCCCGACAGCGCCGAGGCCGCCGGCCAGCCGATGCTCATGCACGCCAGCACCAGCCCGGCGCCGATCGCCCCCAGCCCCGACACCGACTGCAGGAAGGTGGGCAGGTACGAGCTCGGCGCAATCATGATCAGCCCCATCCCCGCCATGGCGAGGTTCGACCCCGCCAGCACCGGCCGCCGCCACAGCCAGCCCGGAACGATCGGCGCGGGCGCGCGCCGTTCGACCAGAACGGTGACGATCAGCAGGCCCCCCGCCAGCGCCATGAGCGACAGGTTCTGCCACGCGCCCCACGCCCAGGCCTGCCCGCCCTGCAGGAGCGCGAACATCAGCGTGCCGGCGGTGGCCATCACTAGTGCGGCGCCGGCATAGTCGATGTTCGGGTGGTCGGGTTCGAATTCCTCGTGCAGGTTTGTCCAGATCAGCGCCAGCGCCAGTGCCCCGACCGGCAGGTTGACGAGAAAGATCCAGTGCCAGGAGAGATATTGCGCGAAGGCGCCGCCCAGCAGCGGCCCGGTGAGCGCGGCGATGCCCCAGACGCTCGACAGCCACCCCTGCACCGCCGCGCGTTCGCGCACCGAATAGAGATCGCCCGCCAGCGTCGCCACCGTGGCCATCACCCCCCCGGCCCCGAGCCCCTGGATGAGACGAAAGACAATGAGCGAAACCATGTTCCACGACAGCGCCGAGGCGGTGGAGCCGAGAAGAAAGATCAGCGTGCCGGTAATCAGCACCGGTTTGCGGCCGAAAAGATCCGACAGTTTGCCATAGATCGGGATCGTCACGGTCTGTGCGAGCAGGTAGGCCGAAAACACCCAGGCAAAGAGCGCGAAGCCGCCCAGATCCTCGACGATCTGCGGGATCGCGGTCGAGACGATGGTGGTATCCATCGCCGCCAGCATCATCGTGCACATCAGCGCCAGCAGGACCAGATCGCGCCGGCCGGCGGTTTCGCTCGTTGGCATCGTTGTCACCAAATGTCATGGCCGGGCGCGGTCGATGCCGGCGCGGGCAAGCGCCGGGCGCGGCCGCCGCTGCGCCCGGCCGCGGCGAGCACTCTGGGGCAAATGCCCGTCAGCCTCAAGGGGGCGTTCGTGCCGGATTTGCGCGGCGCAGGCCCGGTTGCAATGCCCCGGCCCCTGCGGCATCAAAGGGGCCGGCGTGCGTGCCGTGTGAGGAGGGCACATGGGTACGGTGTTTCTGATCAAGGCTTTCGGCGGGCTTTTCGCCATCATGAATCCGTTCATGTAACTGCCGATCTTCCTGGCCTATACCGATGGCTTTACCGTGCCCGAGCAGCGCAAGCTGGCTGTCAAGATCACGGTCTTCTCGTTCGCCAGCTGCGCGGTGATCCTGTTCGGCGGCAAGCAGCTGATCGGGTTCATCGGCATCACCATCGACCAGTTCCGCATCGCCGGCGGCGCGGTGCTGGCCGGCATCGCCTGGGCGATGCTGCAAGGCGCCAATGTCGCGTCGCATCACGGATCGGCGGCCGAGAAGGACCACATGGCCGAGATCGAGGAGACCCCGTTCTGACCGCTCACCTTTCCGATGATGATCGGGCCGGGAACCATCGCCACGATCATCATCTGTGCCGGTCAGGCCGGAGGTTTCGGCGAATTGCTCGACATCGGGCTGGTGGTGGCGGTCGTTCTGGCGCCGCTGATGGCGCTGTTGTGGTTCTCGCCGCTGTTCGGGCGCGTCATGTCGAATACTATGCGCACCGTCATGACCCGGCTGATGGGCATGATCCTGCTTGCCAGCGCGGTGGAGATGATCGCATCGGGGCTGAAGGCGGTGCTGCCCGGACAGGGTTCAAGCCGGGCAGGGCAGGGCGCCGTGCGCCCGCCGCCGGGCGCGGTTCACGAAAGCCCTTCGGCCTTCAGCGCCCCCACAACACCGGCATCCTTCTGCATCCGCGCGTAATAGCGGGCGATCTCGGCCAGGCCCGACAGATCTATGCCGTTGCCCTGCGCCCAGCGCAGCATCACGAACAGATAGGCGTCGGCGATCGAGCGGCTGCCGGCGATCCAGTCGCGGCCCTTGAGCTGCGCGTCGACGATGCCGAACAGGCTGCGCAACCGTTCCCTTGCATTGGCCTTGCTCTTTTCGATCATCGCCGCATCGCCGAGATAGGCGGTCGCGCCGAAGAGCGGTTTGAAGGCGGGGTGGATATCGGAGTTGACGAAGCCGAGCCAGCGCTGCGCTTCCGCCTCGCCGCGCGGTGTGCCGTCGCCCAGCAGCTTTGCCTCGGGGGCGATTCTTGCCAGATAGTTCAGGATGCCCGCGTTCTGGGTGAGCACCGTGCCGTCAACCTCGAGCGCGGGCACCGCGCCGAGCGGGTTGACACGCAAGAAGGCGTCCTTTTTCAGATCGTCATGGCTGAGCTTCACGCCCTCGCAGGGCGTTGCGGTCCATTGCAGGACGATATGGGTGGCGAGCGGACAGGCGCCCGGCATGTAGTAGAGTTTCATTTTCGTACACCCGATGAAATGTGAGAATGGTCGTTGCGGTTTTGCCGCCCGGCGCCTGGCGCGCCGTCCGGCAAGGCCAGACCGATCTAGGCGCGCGGCACGGCCAGGTCCAGACCCGTGCCCGGGGGCGGCCGGGAATTCGCTGTGCGGGGCCGAACACGGGATGTGCAGGGGTGCAGGCGACGCCAGGCTGATCAATGCGATCCTCGACGTCGCGTCCCGACATGGCCGCCTTGATGTCGTGCATTCTCACGCGGGCGTACAGGTGGCAGGACGGCTCGATCAGATTGATGTCAAGCAATTGGATTTGTCCTGGCGGCTCAATGTGCGTGCGCCTTTTCTGGCGGCACAGGCTGCGATGCGGGTGATGGCGCCCGCGGGACAGGGCTCGATCATCGTGACAGCTTCAAACTCCGGTGTGCAACATGATCGTCAGATGATCGCCTATTGCACGACAAAACATGCCGTGATCGCCATGGTGCGCCAGATCGCGGTCGATTTTGCGGGCGCGGGCATACGGTGCAATGCTCTTTGTCCGGGTTTCATCGACACGCCTTTCAACGCGGGTTTCGAGCACCAGATGGGTGGGCGTCGCGAACTGGAGCGCTACATCAAGCAAAACATCCCGATGGGACGATGGGACCGCCCTGACGAAATCGCAGAGGCCATCGTCTATCTGGCCTCGGATAAATCATCCTTCATGACGGGCCATGCCCTGGTGATTGATGGTGCGAAATCGCTTTGACATGGGCGGGGGGCGGTTTTCCGGCAGAAACGGTTTGCCATAAGGGGCATTCAGCGACCGCAACGGCAGGCCGCCGCCCGATCACGCCGTGACCGGAGAGGGCGCATATCTCTGTGGACCGCCTTGATCGAAGCGGTTCGTACGCCGCTTCCGGCAGACACATTGACTACTTTCACTCAAGGCGCCAACGCTGTCGTTGATGGTGCCTTGCAAGGGGATGCCGGACCTGCCCGGATTCGGCCAGCCTGCGCCCCATGATCTCTTGCCCCGCGGCCTTCTGCGCCGGCGGGGCGTCGTTTCGGCGCTGTCCGGTTTTGGCGCGAAACCGCCAGGGATCTCGTCGCCGTAGGGCGTGCAGGCGCATCGACGCCGCGCCGCGACAACATCCGCCGAGCCTCCATCAGACGCTTCACGCGCTGCGTTGACACATCGCGAGCACAGCTGCGAGCGATCCTGCGCGCATAGCGCCCCCCAGCGGCTCCCGGTGGCCGCCACAATTTAGCCTGCGCCCCCTTGCAAGCCCACGAGCTGTCGCGGTAAGTAGCCGCAGCCGGACAGGTGGCCGAGTGGTCGAAGGCGCACGCCTGGAAAGTGTGTAGGCGGGGAACCGTCTCGAGGGTTCGAATCCCTCTCTGTCCGCCACCACATAAGACATTGATTTTAAACTATTTTTTGCATAGCCCATTGTGGCGGGTTTTCCGCGACTTGTGCGGGGCATCGACCCCTAGAGACCTGAAATTGCAGGCGAAATAACCGCCCAAAATGGCGCGAGTCTCTGTTTGGCATTTGGCGCGATACGGTTTTCGGCCTCGGCTTCAGGCGCTGGACTTGACTTGCACGTGGGCGTGGACTTTGGCCTGCCGCGGCGGGTCTTGCAAGATTTCAGGCCATTGCCCGTTCCAGCCTCTGCTTCCGACGTTCCCAATCGGGCATCACCTTGTAGAGTAGCTCGAAGAAGGCAGTACCGTGATGAGGCTCCGCCACATGGCAGAGCTCGTGGGTGATCACATAGTCGATGGCGTCGACCGGCGCCTGCACGAGGCGGCGGTTCAGCAGCAGGCGTCCGGCCGGCGACATGGACCCCCATCGCTGCCGGGTCCACCCCAGTAAAATTTAAACAAAGCTCAGAGGGTTACTCTGAAAGATACGCGACAACCTCTGCCGCGTTGTCCGCTGGGTTCTCGACAGGGAAGAATACTTTGCGGATGGCCGAGCATGGGCCCGGCCCATCCACGCGGGATCGCATGGAACGGGGCCGGCGGCTGGCTGATCCTCTCGCAGGCCCGGCAGGTGAACTTCTCACGCACGGTTTGGATCACCTTCCACTGCCGCGGGATCACCTCCAGCGTCTCGGTGATGTCCTCGCCCATCTTCACGAGGCGATCCGAGCCGCAGCAGGTGCAGGCGGCAGGTGCCTCGACAACAACCCGCTCGCGCGGCAGGTGATCGGGGAACGGCTTGCGCACAGGGTGGCGGCGCGTGAAGGCGCGCACCGTGCCGGTTTTCTCGGTCGCCTGTTCGGCGGCCATGGCATCCTCGGTTGCCGCCGTTTCCAGTTCTTCAAGCTGCAATTCCAACTGATCGATCAGCCGGGCGCGTCGTTCTGACGAGCCGCGCGTGCAGCGCGGCGAGGATGGTTTCTCGGGGGAGTGGGCATCGAAGCGGGCTTTGTTGGTTTTCCGGTTAAAGCGGCAACGGAAGCAGCGAACGGTCGGGAGAATGCTCATTAACCAATTGCCGGTAACTTGCATCCCGCGGTTCGTCGGGAGGTTCCATGCAGCACAATCTACGGGAATTTCTCCGCCACGACGGCAGCGGTCAGTATGTGTTGGCACGGCAGAACGGGGCCGTGTACGGCTACCGTGCGGGCATTTCGATCAAGTCGCTCTTTCCCGGCTACGCCGATCTACGGGCCGATTTCACCGACCAACTCGACCGGGTGATCGCCGACAACACCCGGATGCTGTTGAATGCGCTGACGCCCCCGGAAACCGTGCCACGGGTGTCCGAAGACGACCTTCGCAACGTTTCGGACGCGAAGGAGGAGGCGCTGCGCCAGTGGGATGCGCGTCTGGCGGCCATCTTCGAGGAATATGAGACCCACCCGCAGCGCCTGCGTCCGTTGCGGACTGCGATGGAAGAACGTCTCCTTCGGGCCTTCGCAGGCCTGATCAACCAGCTTCGGCAGCAAGACCTCGGCATCGAACGTTACATCTGGCGCTCCCAGGACGATGCCAAGGTTCGCGAAAGCCATGCCGAGTACGACGATCAGGTGTTCCGCTGGGACGAGCCGCCCGCGGGCGGACATCCGGGTCAGGCGCACAACTGCAGGTGCTATGCGGAGCCGGTCAGACCCGATGTACCGAATGACGTCACGCTTGTTGATTATGTCCCCACCGACGGGGGCTATCCCCTCCAAGACCTCGCCGAGCACGAGGTTGGGGGTGGGCACACGATTGAATTGCACATCGGCAAGAGCGAAGCCTTCCTCATCGGCATGGTCACCGTGCCGCAAGCCCGAACGCTGTTCTACACGGTCTACCGCTGGCGCCAGGGTTCCTTCAGTTCGCTTGCGGCTGCCGAGAGGTTGACGAACGCGAACCTGTCCCGCAATGCAGACGTGGTGAATGCAGTCGCGACCGGACGCGAGCAGGACGCTTTCATTACAAGCACCTTCTCAAGCATCACCGGCCAGGAGGCATATCGGTTGACCCGAAGAGCCTCTTCGCCGATTCGGCTGCGGACAACCTACGGTGTGGGAACGTATATTCGCCATGCGCCGGACATGCCGAACGGCTTTATTGTCATAACATCCTATCCAAGGGACGAATAGCATGAAACCGCCGCAGGCCTTCCGTGACTTCACGTTGCAGTTCCATCAGGATATTGACTTGGTCTATCCGGATTGGGGGTCTGACTCCCCTATAGCGCGCCATGACATCTACACTAGCTTCCGGCGGAGGTATGGGGACGAAGCGGTGCGTGAATTGAGTGCGTTTTTCGACAGACTGTTGCCCGACGAGCATGCCGATCTTGAGGACCTATGGTTCAAAGAGTCCAAGGCTGACTGGGTCATTTCCAGCGAAGGCATTCGGCGGCTTTTCAAGGATTTTCAGGCATGGGCGTCTTCTTTGAGATAGTCGCGGCAGCAAATCACCACCTCCTGCCCTCCACCCAGTTCGTCACGATCAGCCCCGGCACGCTGTCCAACGCCCGGTCCGCGTCCCGCGCCAGGTCCAGCCGCTTCGGCAGCTTGACCTGCGGCACCAGCAGGAAGATCGGCGCGGTGACCTTGCCGCGCCCGGTCTTTGAGCGCGACACCACCGCCTGACCCTTGGTGTTCAGCCGCCCCTCCGCCACCAGCAGGCTCGGGCCGGTGCGGCGATAGACGAAGCGCAGGCGGAGGCCACGGCGGCGCTCCCATTCGCCGGGGGTGATCCGGCCGCCGCGCAGGGACTTGCCCGCGGCGGGCAGCGGGATCGCAAGCCAGAACCCGTTCTTCGAGCGGATCAACGGCCCCGTGTCATGCGCGCCCACGATGACCGGGGCCTTCGACCAGACCAGTGCTGCCGCGTCCAGGCTCTCGCCCGACCTCGGGAAGTTCTGGCTCCGGATCGAATTGGCGAGCCGTGTGCCGAGCCCCGCGCCGGTAATCTGCAGCCGCCACGCGGTCTTCAACCCGGTCCCGGCTTCGCGCATGGCGGCCGTCACCGCGCGCTCCCCTGCCGCTATCCGCCCGTGGCCGATGGCTGATTGAACCGGATATCCTTGCCGCCGCGCGCATAGGCGATAAGCCCCGGCTCGAATTGTTCGACCCGGTTGCCATCGGCGTCGACCACCGAGGGCGCGATGCCCTGCTGCGCCTCGTCATCTCCGAACACGATGGCGGTGACGCAGGACTCGGTCTTCTTGCGGTCCAGCTCGGCGACCTCGTAATCGTCGAGATCGCGCAAGTTGCGGATCACCGGTGCGCCCCACGGAACCCCGCGCGCCCGCGTGCGCTGTTTTCATAGACGTGGGCGATCTCACTCGCCGGGACCGGACGGCTCTGCAACCCGTTCTGCAAAGGGCCGATGACAACGCGACAGATCGCGCGCTCGTTCCTCGAGGAGCTCGGCGCAGGTGCTGACCTCCCAAAATCAGCAATAAGTTGGGTGCCCGAGACCGCGCTTGCCGGAAACCCGGCCACACTGCTTCGAGACATCCAGACTGAACTGCAAAGGCGCCCACGTGACCCTACGCTACTCGTTGCGGCTCTTGTTCGTGGATTGGCATTCAGCTCAGCCGAGGCCCCGAAAGAGGCGCATCAGTTTGAAAGTTCAGACAGGCTCCCGTTGGCGCGCGCTCGAAAAGACGCCGATTCCTGGAAACATCTGGCTCCAAGGGAATTTCTTATTCGGCTGATCGAGAACTGTATCATGGCTCAACATGCCTATTGGTCGGTCGGGAGGGGCCTTGCCGAGGCAAGAACCCGTGGGAAGCAGATCATGCGTCTGCGCATCGTTATGGATGAAGGCGGTTGGACATTGACCCCCGGCACGACAACGATGGGAAATCCGCCCCAGCCCACACCTGATCGGCTTGAAACGGCGGTCAGCCTACTGACCGAGTGCCGTGGGTTTGAGGGGATCAATCCCTGACGAAGTTCCGTGGTAGGTCGACGCGGATTCACCATGTTTTGCAATGGGCCAAGTGGGCGTGCCGAAGTTGCCCGGCCTCCGGCACACCTCGATGAAACGCAGCCGCATGCACGGCCGCGCGGCCGGCGAACACTCGAGCCGGCCTGGTGGGCTCCGAGCGGGTTCGCCGCCATCCCCACCGCCGCGCTTGATCCGGCCCACACTCCGGCGTCTCCCGCGGTCCCCGCGCTTATCGGGTCCGGGTCCCGATCATTGGCCTACGGGCCGCTACTCGGCCTCGGCGGCCTCTGCCGGCGTGATCTCAGTGATGGTCTGGAATTCGCCGAGGAATTCTGGATGGTTCTGCGCCAGGTAGCGCACTACCCGGGCGTTCCCGAGCAACTTGCCGACATAGCACTTGATCACGGTCAGGTGCAGGTGATCCTGCCCGTAGGTGTCCTGGATCGAGGCGATGCCCTCCTGCAGGCGGGCCAGTTCCTGTTCCATGCGCGCCATCGCCTCGGGAGTGATGCCCTTCACCTTCTTTGGCTTGGGCGCTTCGACCAGCTGCGCCTGCGGCGTGCCAGCGAGGATCGCCCTTACGTATCCGCTGCCAGCGCGGTGCGGATCATGCAACGCAAGAGGCGAACGGGTGGGGTGAATGCGGCGCCTCAGGGCCGGCTTCGGCACAGCAAGCTGGATGCGGTCTCAGATTGGCTCAAGTCGCGCGTGGAAGCCGAACCGGACATCACCATGGCGAAGTTGTCGAGGGTCGTCGGGCCGAGGCAAGCACCAGCGCCAAGGTCACCGTCACGCTGGCGGCCAGTGCCGCAGCGAAGGCCGGCAGCGGGCCCAGCGGCGCCAGCGTGATCGACAGCACGAAGGCGAAGGCGGCAAGGCTTGAAATGCCGAGCATGACGGCGCGCAATGTGGCGATTGTGATCGTCGCCCCAAGCCGCCGGTGCAAGGTCGCCGAGATCACTGTCAATCCGATCGGATAGGCAATCAGGAATCCGGCCCACACCGGCCCCAACCGGTTGGCGGCAAGTGTCACCCCTGCCACCAGCATCCCCGCCACCAGCCCGCGCAGCAACAAAAGCAGCCATGTGCCGCTGGCCCGCGCGGCGCCAAGCGGCCGCAGGAACCGCGCGCCAATCCGACGCGCCACCAGCATCGCGGTCGTGAACACCGCCAGCCCGAGCCACGGCGATGCCGGCAGGTGGGACAGCAGCCAGGCGCAAAGCAGCCAGGCCAGAACAGCCGCGCCGAGTGCCGCGCGCGTCCGCGCGGCGACGGCGACGTAGCCCAGCAGGAAGGCTTGGGTGGCCGCCAGCGAGGTCAGCGACGCGGCGGCGGCATCGGCGCTGAAAGTCAGGTTCTGGTCCTGCACCAGGAAGAAGAAGGCCGGGCCGATGACGATCGGCAATCCGGCAAGCGCGCCGCCGATCTTTGGGCCCAGATGCTCGGCGGCGAGCGTGACGCCGATGACGATCGCGGCGGTGGCGACGATCCTGACGAAAAGCTCGATCTCGGAGCCCGGGCTCATCGTGGCCGGCGGGTCATTGCAGCGTGTCCGGGGTTGCGCATTGCAGAAACGCGCCACGGCCCGCCTTGCCGAGGCAGTCCCCGCCGCGGATCACAACTTCACCGCGCGACAGCACGATCTCGGGCCAGCCGGTCACCTGCCGCCCCTCATAGGGGGTGTAATCGACATTGTGATGCAGCAGGTCATTGGTGATCGTCACCTGTCTAGCGGGATCCCAGATGGCGATGTCCGCGTCCGATCCGATGGCGATGGTGCCCTTGCGCGGCATCAACCCGTAGAGGCGGGCCGGATTGGTCGAGGTAAGCTCAACGAAGCGGCGCAGCGAGATGCGCCCCTTGACCACGCCTTCGGAGAAGAGAAGCGGCAGCCGCGTCTCGACCCCCGGAATGCCGTTCGGGACATGGGCGAAGCTCGCCTTGTCGCCGGCCACCTTCTTGCCCGCCAGATCTTCGTAGCGAAACGGCGCATGGTCCGAGGAGAAGACCTGGAAGGTGCCGTCCTGCAATCCGCGCCAGACCGATTGCTGGCTGGCGGTGTCGCGCGGCGGCGGGCTGCAGATGTGCTTGGCGCCCTCGAACCCGTCGAGATCGAGATCGTCGGCGGTGAGGAAAAGATACTGCGGGCAGGTCTCGGCAAAGACCCGCAGCCCCTTGTGGCGCGCGGCGGCGATCTGCTGCATCGCCTCGCCGCCCGAGACATGCACCACCAGGATCGGCACGTCGACCACCTCGGCCAGGGAGATGGCGCGATGCGTCGCCTCGCGTTCGGCGATGGCGGGGCGCGCGGTGGCGTGAAAGCGCGGCGCGGTGTCGCCGGCCCGTTCGAGCGCCTCGGTGAGCCAGGCGATCACGTCGGAATTCTCGGCATGGATCATGGTCAGCGCACCCTCGCGCCGGGCCAGCGCCAGCACCTCGATGATCTGGCGGTCATTCAGCTTCAAATCGTCATATGTCGTGTAGATCTTGAACGAGGTATAGCCGTCGCGGATCAGCGCCGGAAGCTCCTGGCCCAGGACCTGCTCGGTCGGGTCGGTGACGATCAGGTGGAAGGCATAATCTATCATCGACTTGCCGCGCGCCCGTTCGTGATAGTCGCGCACGGCCTCGCGCAGGCTGTGGCCTTTCTGCTGGCAGGCGAAGGGGATGACCGTCGTCGTGCCGCCGAACGCGGCAGAAAGCGGGCCGGTCGCGAAATCGTCGGCCATTCGCGAGCCGTCGGATGTCGGCTGGTCGAAATGGCAATGCGCATCAACGCCGCCGGGCAGGACCAGTTTTCCGGTGGCGTCGATCTCTTCCCCGCCGCGCGGCAGGTCGGCGGCGAGGGCCACGACGCGGCCGTCACGGATGCCGATATCTGCCCTGAATTCGTCCGAAGCGGTGGCGACAGTGCCGCCGCGGATCACGAGGTCGAAAGTTCCAGCCATGGTTGTCTCCGTCATCCATACATCGTCCGAGGCAGCCATGTGGCGATGCCGGGGAACCAGATCAGCAGAAGCACGAACAGGATCATGATGATCACATAGGGAAGCGCACCGCGAATGAGGTCCATGAACGGCCCGTCATCCTGGCGGACGCCATGCACGACGTAAAGGTTCATGCCCACCGGCGGCGTGATCATCCCCAGTTCGCACATGATGATGATGAAGATCCCGAACCAGACCGAATCGACACCCATCGAGGTCACGACCGGAACCGCGATCGGAATGGTCAGCACCATCATCGAGAGCACGTCCATGAACATCCCCAGAAGTACGTAGAACACGATCAGAACCAGCAGCAGCTGGGTCGCCGACAGGCCGAGCGAGGTCACCCAGTTGGTCGTCGTCTGCGCCACCCCGGTCAGCGACAGCGTGACGTTCAGCACGAAGGCCGCCAGCACGATCAGAAGCACCATGCCCGTGGTGCGCGCGGTCTGCATGAAGCACCGGCCGAAGAACTCGGCACTGAAATGTCCGCCGATTCCGACGATCATGAGTGCGGTGACGACTCCCAGTGCCGCGGATTCGGTCGGTGTCGCGATTCCCAGATAGATCGACCCCATGACCACCAGGAAGATGCTCGCGGGCGGCACCAGCGCGCCCGACGCGCGCAGCTTGGCGGAAAGCGGCACCTCCGCGGTCCGGGTCGAGGTGTCGTGCCAGTTCCGGACAACGATCCAGGCCATGAACAACGCCACCAGTAACAAGCCGGGGATGATGCCGGCTACGAAGAGCTGGCCGATCGAGGTCTCGGCCAGCGAGCCGTAGATCAGCAGGTTGACGCTTGGCGGAATCAGGATCCCGAGCGTGCCGCCGGCGGCGATCGAGCCAAGCGACTGCGCCTTGTCGTAGCCGCGTTCGTTGAGCGACGGCGTGGCGACCGTGCCGATCGTGGCGGCGGTGGCCACCGACGAGCCGGAGGTCGCGGCGAACATCGCGCAGCAGCCGATATTGGTGTGCAGGAGCCCGCCCGGCAGCCGGTTCAGCCACAACGCCGTGGCGCCGTACATCCGGTCGGCCATGCCGGAACGCAGCATCAGTTCCCCAAGCAGGATGAAAAGCGGGATCGCGGTCAGCAGGTTGTCGTTCATCACCGACCACATTACCGGGCCGGTGCTGTCGACCAATGGCCAGCCGAACGCCAGCACTCCGCCGATGACACCCATTATGAGCATGACGGAGGCGATCGGGATCCCCAGAAGCATGATCACAAGCATGATCAGAAAGGCGACGGCGATGGTTGTAATACTGACCATGATTCAGCGGCGCTCCAGATCAGAGAGTTCTTCGGCCAGTTCCTCTTGGGCGCTCTTGGGGTGAAACTCCTTGTTCAGATGGTGGAACCGTCCCGTGAAAAGAAGATGCGACGCCCTGGCGAAGGCCCAGAGCGACGCCGCGGTGAAGATCAGCATGGCGGCGTACCAGACTGCCTGCGGATAGATCAGCGGTGTCGACCATGCGGTCGGCGCGGTGGAATGGTAGGCCAGCGTATCGCGGATCACCAACCAGATGTACCGGGCCACGAACAGGCCGAACAGCGCCAGCGACAGCGAGGCCAGCCAGCTGAGCACCGCCTGCGCCTTGGTCGAGAAGCGCGAATAGAGCAGATCGATGCGGATGTGGGCGCGTTCGGTAAGCGCGATGGTGAAGGCCAGCGCACCGCTGATGGCCAGGGTATAGCCACCAAGCTCATCCGCCCCCTGCAGCGACGCGCTGAAGACCTTGCGCATGAGGGTCTCCAATGTCACGAAAAGCGACAGCCCGATCAGGAGCAGCCCGAAGAGCCAACTGATCACAATGATGAAACGATGCATGATACCTTTCCTGTCGACCCGCGCCCGCGGCCCGGTCAGGGGCCGCGGGCAGGTAGCCTTCGCTTACTTGGCGACACGCGCGCCGACTGTGTCCATCCACTCTTTGGAGCAGTCCTTGAACGTGGCGTCGCATACATCCGCCCAGGCCGGGAACGATACCCCCATCAAACCGTCGCTCACCACCGCGAAATCCGCGTCGGAGACAGGTACTTCCTTCAATTTGAAGGGCTTGTTCAATTCGCATGGAGTTTTGCCGACGTTGCAGTTCATCGCATCATCGTAAAGTTCTTTCGAATAGGTCCAGATGTCATTGGTAAGCCGGTCGAACGCGGCCTGGATCTTTTGCTGATCGTCGTGCGAAAAGCTGTTCCAGGTATTCAGATTGATACCATAACCTTGGACAGCGAAACGGAACGACAAAGGCATGATATGGGTCGTGACCTCGGGCCAGTCCGAGGCATTGGCGGAACTGGGTCCGGTGATGGCGCAGTCCACGACGCCGCGCGCCAACGACTGATAGACATCGGCAAAGCCCATCTGGACGGGAATTGCGCCCACGGATTCGATGAACTTGGAAAGCGTCTGGTCATCGGTACGCACCTTGACACCCTTCAGGTCGGAAAGCCCGCTGATTTCCTTGTTGCAAAACAGCACCTGCGGCCCGAACGGCCAGTAGCCAAGAAGCTTGGCATTGAAGCTTTCCTGAAGTTGCTTGTCCACGACAGGCCCGAACTCGTCCATCGTCTGTCGGGCGTTTTCATAGGTCGTGTTCAGTCCCACCAGATCAAGCCCCATGATAACCGGAGCGTCGCGGCTGACCTGCTGAAAGCGCAGCGAGATAATGTCGAACAGGCCGGATTTCAGGATGCGGAGCTCCTCCGCGCCCTTGACGCCGGTCTGATCGAGCGTCTGGAAGCTGGCGTCGACGTCCAGCCCAGTCTCTTTGGCGAAGTTCTGGAAAAACGGGCCTTCCTTGTTCTTCTGGATCTCGCCCGTGGCGCCGGGCTGGCCAAGCGCCTTGAGCGTTCTCGTCTCGGCGTTTGCTGCGACCGCAAGCACGCAGCTCAGCGCCAGTGCGGTCAGGGTTGTCAGTTTCTTCATGTGCGTCTCCTCCGTTGGCACATTGGCGTTAAGTCGAGTGTTCGGTCATTCGGCGGCCGGGTCCGCCCGGCTCAGCATGTCGGGAGAGGCGTCGCTCCGGCCGCTGACGAATTCGCCAACAAGGGTGCCGGTGCGCAGGACATGATCGCGCATCAGCGTGCTGGCCCGGGCGGCGTCCCGGTCGTTGATCGCCTGTATGAAGGCTACGTGTTCGGCCATCGCCTCGCTCCAGCGGCTTTTCGAGTGAAGCGCGAAGTATCGGACCCGCCGCGAGCGACTCATCAATCCGGCATGGATGTCCTGAAGCACCGCGTTGCCCGACAACGCGACGATCCGGTTGTGGATGTCGTAATCCTTCTGGAAGCATTCGCGCCGCTGACCCTTCCCATAGAGGTCCATCATCCGGTTGTGCATCCGGTTGAGCCGCCCGAGATCGGCCGCCTTCATCCGCGCCATCGCCAGTTCCAGTGCGATCCGCTCCAGATTGGCGAGCACCTCGAATTGCTGAACCACCTCTTCGGGCGAGATCGTGGACACCACGGCGCCGCGGTTGGGATAGAACGTCACCAGACCTTCGACTTCGAGAACCCGCAGTGCCTCGCGCAGAGGAGTGCGGGAGATCGCGAACAACGCGCAAAGCTCGGCCTCGACCAGGCGAGCGCCGGGGGCGAGTTCGCCGCCGATAATCATCTCGCGCAAGGTCTCGACAGCCTCCGCGTGGAGGGAGCGCCATCGCAGCGGGCGCTTGGTAGGTAATGTGGTGCGATCAGTCTCCATCGCATAAGCATCGCAATAATTTTTGGATAAAGAAAGAAAAATATATTGTTATAAAACAACAATATAATAAATGATTGTATTTAATCATACAATTTAGTTACGCTGGTGCTACCCGCCAAGGAAAGGATTCGCATGCCACAGAGTCGAACGCTGATCGGCGTCCTGACGCCGTCGTCTAATACCGTGCTTGAGCCGCTGACCAGCGCCATGGTCGCGGATCTGCCCGACGTCTCCGCCCATTTCGGACGCTTCGGTGTGACCGAGATCTCGATGAACACGGGATCGCAGTCGCAATTCGATATCGAGAACCCCCTGGCCGCCGCCCGCCTGCTGGCCGATGCCCGCGTCGACGCCATCGTCTGGAGCGGCACCTCGGCAAGTTGGCTTGGATTTGAGCGGGACCGGAAGCTCTGCGACAGGATCACGGCAGAGACCGGTATCCCCGCCGGCTCCTCCGTACTTGCGATCAACGACCTTTTCGCCGCCTCGGGCGTAGCCACCTTCGGCCTCGTCAGCCCCTATGTAGAGGACGTACAGGAACGGATCGTCGCGAACTATGCCCGTCATGGCCTGAACTGCGTGGCCGAGCGGCATCTGAACGAAACCGTGAACTACGCCTTTGCCGAGTTCGACGAAACCACCATCGCCGATCAGATCCGCCAGGTGGCCGATGCGCGGCCCGATGCAATCACGGTGATGTGCACCAATATGCGCGGCGCCCGTATCGTTCCCGAACTGGAACAGGAGCTGGGCATTCCAATCTTCGATTCCACCGCTGCGGCGGTCTGGACAGGCATGAAACTGGCGGGCGATGACCCGGCCCGGATCACCGGCTGGGGCAGGCTTTTTGCGATATGAACCGCCAATCGGGAAGTCGGAAGCCGACATGACTGAACCCTGGACCATGACCATCGCGGAACTTGTCGAGTGCTACCGCACCGGCGCAACCGACCCCGTTGCTGTGTCAGAAGCATTCCGCGCGCGGATAGCAAAGCGCGATCCGGCACTGAACTGCTATGTCGCGATGAACCCCGCGCTTGACGACGAGGCGCGGCAAAGCGCGGCGCGCTGGCGCACCTCCGCGCCGCTATCCGCGCTCGATGGCGTGCCCATCGCAGTCAAGGACAATCTGGTCGCGTCCGGGATGCCCGCGACCTGGGGCAGCGCCGCTTTCGCCGACAAGGTCTGCGCCACCGACGAGCTTCCGATCGCGCGGCTTCGCGCCGCCGGCGCGATCATCCTCGGCAAGACGAACACACCGGAATTCGCCGTTGACGGGTACACGAGCAACGCGCTCTTTGGCACAACACGCAATGCCCTGAACCCCAATCTCACCCCCGGCGGCTCCTCTGGCGGATCTGCCAGCGCCGTCGCGGCCGGCATGGCGATGGCGGCGATCGGAACCGATGGCGGTGGCTCGATCAGGCGCCCGGCCGGCTATACCGGGCTCTACGGGCTGAAGCCGGGTATCGGTGCCGTGGCGCGTGACGGCGGACTGCCGCAGGTCCTGTTGGATTTCGAGGTGGTCGGCGGGTTGGCGCGCTCGGTCGCGGATCTGCGCCTGATTCATCAGATCATGGCGGGCCCCGATCGGCGCGATCCCGCATCGCGCCACTATCCGGTCATCACGGCAATTGACCGCCCGCTTCGCATTCTGCATGTGCCATTGCTGCCCGGCCAGCCCTGCGACCCCGCGATCCGCGATGCCAGCGACCGCGCCGCCGCGATGCTGGCCGCTCTCGGCCACGAGGTCGAGACGGCGGCGATGCCGCTTGAGCTTTCGACCTTGAACGGCATCTGGCCGCGGATCGCGCGGATCGGCCTTGCGCGGATGTTCGACGCCCGCGCCGCGCTCGTCGCCGGGGCATCGCGGCCATATCTGGACATGGCGGCAGAAGGGCGGGAGATGACGGCGCCAGAGCTTTGGGAGGTGCTGGACATCGTCGATGCCCTGCGCCGCGATACGGGCCGCCTCTTTGCCGACCGGGATGTGGTGCTGATGCCCTGTGCGGCCGCGCGCCCTTGGCCGGCCGATACCCCGTTTCCCGCGACCATCGACGGCCAACCCGTCGGCCCGCGCGGCCATGCCATCTATACCGGATGGGTCAATGCCGCCGGCATTCCGGCGCTGGCCGTCCCGGTCGGCCCGCCCGTGGACGGAATACCGGTGGGAATGCAGCTGATCGCCGATATCGGCCAGGAAGAACTGCTGCTATCCCTTGGTTCCGACGGCGAGTGGGCAATGCTTGGTGGTTGGGCGGCCAACTCTTGAACGACAGCGCATTTGGTCTGAAGAGACGTATCGTTGGTCGCCCAATCTTCGGACAGGTCACCGCTGAAGTGCCGCGCGTTCGGATGTGCCCGGCGACATGGTGATGGGTTCAGGGTATTGAACCGCGCACATCGCGGTGCATTGGCGGACAAGCCA
The DNA here is from genome assembly GCA_020446815.1 of Paracoccaceae bacterium. GTDB lineage: Bacteria > Pseudomonadota > Alphaproteobacteria > Rhodobacterales > Rhodobacteraceae > Albidovulum. Next base: position 27,018 of record JAGRDY010000037.1, on the reverse strand, counting down.
TACAAGCTATGAACTCGGCTATCCGGTGGATGGCGGTCGGGACCGATTTTTTTGTCTCAGGGGCTCAAGCGATGAGCCCAGCCAAGAAGAAGCCGATGATCCGTCGCGACCACCCCGAGCTCAGCTGCAGCCAACAATGCCGGTTGGTGAAGCTGAGCCGGTCGGCATTCTACTACGCCGCCGTCGGAATTGATGCGGCGACACTGGCGCTGATGAAGCATGTCGATCGGTTGTTCACGAGGTTCACGTTCTTCGGTAAAGCCAGCTTCGCGGACCAACTCCGCAAGGACCGTCAGGGTGTCCAGGCCCACATGCGCCATATCGATCCGACGAAAGGCCACACATGCGACCCGGTCAAACATTCATGCTGGGACTTCCAAAAGCCGGTCCGACCGGCGGCCGGTAAGATGGCAGCGAAACACCGCATCGCCGGGTGTGTCGATCGTCTGATGGACGTGAACCGATCGACCAAACCAGGGGTGCCATCGATAAAGAACCTCGCGGCACTCGGTAACGTGGGTGTCCTGGCGTTTAGTTGTATAACACCGAGCGGCCCGATTGCTCCCTTGCGCGCAGAACGCCGGACGACGCATACTGGGCCGATCTGGAAGAGCAAAAAGCAGCATGAAACCTAAAATCGATACACCTTAGCAAAGCTGTGAAACTGTCCAGAAAGGTGGGACCACTTCAGTCTGGCATCGGCGCCAACAAATGGCGGTTACCCAGGTCATGGGCTTCGCGAGGAAGGCCGCCGACCGAACGCACCAGCGATCCCCTCAGAAAAAAACTGGCGCATCGAGGCGCGACCGGTCAGCCGGCGGCGCGCTCGGCGGCGGCCAGAAGCGCACAGGTCTGTGCGCCCGAGGCAAGCAGATGTTCGCGCCACACCCGGCGCGCGGCATCAGCATCGCCCGCATCGAAGGCGCGCATCAGTGCCTCGTGTTCGAGGAAGGCGTCGCTGCGGCGGGAGTCATCCTTGAGCGCGAAGAAACGCACGCGTTCGGCCTGCTGGGCCAGAAGGCTGCGCTGTGCGGTCAGGATGTCGTTGCGCGCATAGGAGACGATGCGGTCGTGGATCTGCCGGTTCAGCGCGAAATAGGCGTCAGGTTCGGCGTCGCGTCGGTGCCGGCCCATGCGTTCGTGCAACTCGCGCAACTCGGCCAGGTCGGCGGTGGTGGCGCGTTTGGCGGCCAGTTCAGCGGCCAGCGCTTCGATCCCGGAGATGACCTCGAAGAGCGCACGGGTTTGCGCGACGGTGATCGGTGCGACGCGGGCGCCGCGATTGGGGGTCAGCTCGACCAGGCCCTCGGTCGCAAGCACCTTCAGCGCCTCGCGAAACGGGGTTGGCGAGACGCCGATCTCGGCGGCCAGTTCCGCCACCAGAAGCTTGTCGCCGGGCGCAAGCTGGCCGGTGATGATCCGTGCGCGCAGGTCGTCGGCGACGCGTTCGTGCAGGGGATTGATGCTTAGCCGCGTCGCCGGGCCGGGCGCCTCGCTGGTTATCTCGGCCATTGGCGATGCCTCTCAGGTTTCATCGGCGTGGGCTATGCGCGCCGCGAGCGCCTCCGTCAACCCCGTCGAGTCCTTCGCCGCCGGCCGCGCGAAGCTGCCACGCCGCGCGCCGACAGGGCGAAGTGCGGCCAACGCCTCGGCCTGGCGCATCGCCGCCTGGGCGCAATCGACCACCGGCACCGGTAGCCGATCGCGCACCTGCGGCGCCAGACCCGCTAGCGGCGCGCCGGCCAACACGATCACGTCGGCGCCATCCTCGTCGATGGCGCGCATCGCCAGTTCGACCAGCAGATCGGCCTTCTCTTCCTGCACGTCGGAAATCGAGCGGAACGAACCGTCGAGCATCCGGATTGCCGCACATCGCCCGGCCAACCCGTGCCAGTCGACGCATTCCTGGTACCAGGGACCAAGTGCGGTGGCGAAGGTGACGATTGCGAAATTCGCACCCAGCATGCAGGCGGTCAGCATCCCGGCCTCGGCCAGACCCACCACCGGCAGATCATAAAGCTCGCGCGCCGCCCCCAGCCCAGGATCGCCGAAGGCCGCCACGATCGCCGCGTCATAATCGCGGTGCCGCTCGGCCAGGATCTCGAGCACCGATAGGCCGCCGACGATCGCCTCGGTCCGGGTCGAGATATAGGGCACCCCGCGCGCGGCGGTGACGCTGTCGAGCACCGTTTCCGCACTTTTCACCGATAGCGCGGCATCGCCAAGTAGCCTGGTCAGGCGTTCGGTGGTGTTGGGGTTGATCAGCAGGATCTTCATCGGCTCACCTCAATATCCCAGCGCGCGCGGCAGCCAGGTGACGAGGCCGGGGAAGACCATGCAAAGCACCAGCACGACATATTGGACGGCCACATAGGGCCAAACATTGGCGATCAGCCGCGCCATCGAGACGCGGGTGATGCCGCTCATCACAAAGAGCACCACGCCAACGGGCGGGGTCATCATGCCGATCACCAGGTTCAGCACGAAGAGAAAGCCGAAAAGCAGCGGGTCGATGCCGAATTTCATCGCCACCGGCGCGAACAGGGGCACCAGCATGATATAGGCGGCGTTCGATTCGATGAACATGCCGACTACGATCAGCATTGCCATGACCAGAAGCAGAAACAGCGTCGGACTGCTAGTCAGGTTTTGCAGGAAACTCGCCATCGTCGCCGGCACCAAGTCGATTGTAAAAAGGAACGTGACGCTGGCCGCAAAGGCGATCAGTGCTCCGACCATCGCTGCCGACACTGCCGCGTTGAACAGGGCCGGGAAGAGGTCGGCAAATGTCAGCTGCCGCGTCACGAAGAAGCCGATCACCATCGCATAGGCGACTGCGATGCCGGCGCCTTCCGTCGCGGTGAAGACGCCGCCGACGATGCCGCCGACGACCACGATCGGCATCAGAAGGATCGGCAGCGCCCGCCAGGTCTCGATCAGCACGGTGCGGATCGAGAACGGATGCCCGGTGAGTTTGAAGCCCTTGCGGACCGACAGGACCGTGGCGGTCGTCATGAAGCCGAGCGTCAGCAGCAGCCCCGGCACGATCCCGGCCATGAACAGGCCGCCGACCGACACGCTGGAGCCCGCCATCAGCGCATAGACGATCATCGCGTTCGAGGGCGGGATGATCGCGCCCAGGTTGGCGGCCGAGGCCACGACCGCGCTGGAATAGCCGTCGTCATAGGTCTTGCGCATCGCCGGCACCAGCGTCGAACCCAACGCCGAGGCCGAGGCGACGGCTGCGCCCGAGACCGCCGCCAGCATCATCCCGGCGACGATCGCGACATGGGCAAGCCCGCCATGCAGCCGCCCGACGATCGAGTTCGAGAAGTCGATGAGCCGCTGCATGATGCCGGCGCGCACCATCAGCTCGCCCGCCAGCATGAAGAGCGGGATCGCCATCAGTGGAAAGCTGTTGACGGCGTGCATCATACGCTGCGGCAGTACCGCGATCTCGATATCGCCGGCTAAGAGCCCGCCGAGCGAGGCGAAGCCGAGCGCGAAGGCCAGCGGCATCCCGAAAAGCGCCAGCGCGAAGAAGACGATGATAACGATCGCGGTCATGAGGACATTCCGTTCCAGCTGTTGCGCCCGCCCCAGGCCAGAAGCGCCAGGTGCAGCACGCTATGGATTGCGGCGACCAGCACCGCGACGTAATAGACCGCGTTGGTCATATTCACGGTCGGCATCTTTTCCGGCCAGGTCAAGATCGTGACCTGCAACGCATACCAGAACACCACCGCCATCAGGAGCGCCGCCAGCCCCGCCGAGATGCGGAAGAACGCCTCTTGCGCGCCGTCGGCCAGGCGGGTGACGATCACGTCGATGCCGACATGGATACCGCTGCGCACCCCGTGCGGGATGGCCAGGAACATCGCCCAGACGAAGGCCAGGCGGGCGATCTCCTCGGACCAGTCGATGGCACTGGAAAAGAGGTAGCGGAACACGACCTGCACTACCACGAGCGTGGCCATCACCGCCATTGCGGCGATGACCCCCCAGCGGCTGACAAGGTCGATCCCGTTCAGGCCCGCGCGCATTCGCCGGAACAGCGGACCCGCCGGGGCGCCTCCGTCCTGGTTGTATGGCTCGCTCATTTTTAGTTGGATTCCGCCAGCACCATGTCGATCAGTTCAGGACCGATCTTCGCCTTCAGTTCGTCGACCACGCCCGCAGTGCGCTTGCGCAGTTCAGTGCGAGTCTCGGGCGAGATCGGCGTGAAGGTCATGCCGGCGTCGATCAGCGCCTGTTTAGCCACCTCGTCCTCGGTCGCGGATTGTTCACGCTGCCAGGCGATAGCCTCGGATGCGGCAGCGCGCAGCACCGCTTTCTGTTCGTCCGAAAGCGCGTCGAACTTGCGCTTGTTGGCGACCAGAACGATGTAGTCGAAGAAATGGCTGCTGTCCGAGAGGTATTTCTGCACCTCGTTGAAATGCCGCGATTCGATGATCGGATAGGGGTTCTCCTCGCCGTCGAGCACGCCCTGTTGCAGTGCCGAATAAACCTCGGAGATCCCCATCGACACTGGGTTGGCGCCAAGCGCGCGGAAGGTGGCGATATGGGTCTCGTTCGGTTGCAGGCGGATCTTCAGGCCGTCGAAGTCGCCGGCGGTCTCGATCGGCCGGACGTTGTTGGTGACGTTGCGAAAGCCCAGTTCCATCCAGCCAAGCGATTCGAAGCCGCTGTCGCCCAACTTGGCGTTCAGCGCCTCGCCCACCTTGCCGTCGATCACTCGGAAGGCGGTGGCGCGGTCGGCATAGGCGAAGGGCAGCGACACGGCTTCAAGTTCCGGAACCGTCTGCGACAGATATGCCGAGCCGATCCAGGTGGCGAAGATTACGCCCGAGCGGACCTGGTCGACATTCTCCTGCGCGCCGCCCAGCTGCATGGCCGGGAAGGTCTCGATCGTCAGATCGCCGCCGCTTTTTTCAGCGACAACGTCCTTGAACTTCTCCATCGCCATCGAACTGGAGTGCTCGACCGGGAAGTTCCCGGCAATGCGCAGGGTCTCTGCCCCGGCGGGTGCGGCAACCATCGTCGCGGCAAGAGCCGCGGCGCCCGCTATACGGATCATTTGCATCATCTCTCTCCCATTCTGGATGGCGGAATCAGGCCTCCGCCGAATGTCGTGCATCGTTGCGGAGGTTCGGGGCAGGGTCAAGAAAATTTTTAATATAAAATTGAAATTGACTTGCTTGGCCCCTATCCGCGACCGGGTGGCCAGAGGTGGAATCCGGTCGCGAGGGCAACGTGAAAACATGCGAGCAGGCAATTTTCACCGGTTTTCAGACCACTTGCGGCAGGGCGTGCGTAATGTCTTCGTGCTCGATCCGAAGTCAGGTCGCGGGGTGTGGCATCCAGAACCGCGCCGTGTGCAGATTGTGCCGCTGTGCCGTATGGCGGCACATCGGCGTTGAAGGCCATCTTCACCCCCTAAGGAAGACCTTGCCCACGCTTCGGCGCGATCGCGAACAACTGAAACCTGATGCCGCTGGCACATGCGTACACATGAACAGGCCTCCAAATCGTGACAATCCCTGCCCTCAACAGATGCGGGCTTCTGGATAGGAACGGGATATCAGGTGCGATCAGAGCCGTGCTTTCGGCCAGCTGAACGCCAAACCTGCATAGCGCGCCGCAACGCAACCCACCGCTCGCCACGGCCACCGGACGATGATCGTCCCACCATGTCGCATGAGAAGCCTGACCTCAATCACCTTGCAAGACCGGGCACAGGTCAGGGGATAGTGCCGCTGGTGTGATGCGGCGGCTGCTCGAACTCATCGGCGATTGCCGCTGTTCAAAATTTACGGTCCAGCCGCGGCGTTCGCGCCAGAAATGTGCGGTTTTGAACGCGTTGCCTTCAGGGCTTCGAAGTTCTGGGCGGAAGACGGGCGACGGCGCTTTTGGCGGCAGGCACCGGCCGGTCGCCAACACAGGATCACAGCGGGCGTTTCAACCAGCGCGAGATCACTCCGACAATGCCCTCGCGGAACAGCAACACGCCGATGACGAAGATCACGCCCTGGATCACCGTCACCCAGGCGCCAAAGGTCGCCAGGTAGTTCTGCATGGTCACGATCAGCGCCGCGCCCACCGGCGGGCCAAAGATCGTGCCCATGCCGCCCAGCAGCGTCATCAGCACCACCTCGCCCGACATCATCCAATGCGCGTCCGTAAGCGAGGCCAACTGGAATACCTGGGATTTGGTCGCGCCCGCCAGCCCCGCGAAGGTGGCCGACAGGACAAACACCAACAGCTTGTAGCGATTTACGTTGTAGCCCAGCGAAATCGCGCGTGGCTCGTTCTCGCGGATCGCCTTCAGCACCTGGCCGAAGGGCGAATGCACGATGCGGTAGAGAAATAGGATGCCGCCGAACGTCACCGCCAGCACGAAGAAATAAAGCGCGATGTTATTCTCGAGCGGGATCAGCCCGAAGAGATCGCCGCGTGGCACCGACTGGATACCGTCCTCGCCCCCGGTAAAGGGCGCCTGAAGGGCAAAGAAATAGACCATTTGCGCAAATGCCAGCGTGACCATCGCGAAATAGATGCCCTGCCGGCGAATCGACAGCGCCCCGATGATCAGCCCCAGGACCGCCGCCGCGGCAGTGCCGCACAGCACCGACAACTCCGGTGTAAAGCCCCATTCCTTGGCCGCGTGGGCAGCGATGTAGCTGGCGCCGCCGAAATAAGCCGCATGGCCGAAGGAAAGCAGCCCCCCGAAGCCCAGCAGCAGGTTGAACGCGGCGGCGAACAGCGCAAAGCACATCACCTTCATCGCAAACACCGGATACACCATGAACGGCAGCCCGGCGAGGAAGAGCAGAAGCACGAGGAAGATCGCCTTGTGCAGCGTGGGCATCCCGGTGCTTGGGGGCAGGATTGGGGCGGCCCCGGCCGCCGGCGGGTCGGTCTTCTCGGAGCTCATCACGCAGCCCTCCCGAACAGCCCTTCGGGCTTTATCAACAGCACGATGGCCATGATGACGAAGATCACCACGGAAGATCCTTCAGGATAGAACACTCGTGTCAGCCCCTCGATAATGCCCAGCATGTAGCCCGTCACGATCGCCCCCATGATCGAGCCCATGCCCCCGATCACCACCACCGCAAAGACGATGATGATCAGATCCGCGCCCATGTTGGGGTTGACCGAATAGATCGGCGCGGCCAGCACGCCGGCAAAGCCCGCCAGCGCCGTGCCGAAACCGTAGGTCAGCACGAGCAGCAGCGGCACGTTCACGCCAAAGGCATTGACCAGCGCCGAATTCTCGGTGGCGGCACGCAGGTAAGCGCCCAGCCGTGTCTTTTCGATCATGAACCACGTCCCGAAACACACGATGATCGATGCCACGATCACCCAGGCGCGGTAATTGGGCAGGAACATGAATCCCAGGTTGTGCCCGCCCGCCAGTGCTGACGGAATCCGGTAGGGCAGGCCCGAAATGCCGTAGTAGTTGCGAAACAGCCCCTGGATGATAAGCGCCAGTCCGAAGGTCAGCAACAGGCCGTAGAGATGGTCGAGGTGGTAAAGCCGCGACAGCATCGTGCGCTCCAGCACGATCCCGAAGATCCCCACGGCCAGCGGCGCGAGGATCAGCGCCGGCCAATATCCGACGCCCAGATAATTCAGCAGCATCCAGGCCACGAACGCACCGGCCATGTAGAGAGCGCCATGCGCGAAATTGATGACGTTGAGCAGCCCGAAGATCACCGCCAGCCCCAGCGACAGGACCGCATAGAACGACCCGTTGATGAGCCCCAGCAGAAGCTGGCCCATCAACACCTGTGGCGGTATTCCCAGAAGCTCGAACATGGCGTGTCCCGTGATACCCTGCAATGCGCCCGCCCCCGGCAGATGCCAGGGGGCGGGCGAGGTTTTCAGGTGTTACTTCTTGGTGAAGTCGCACTCGTCCAGCATCGGCAGGAACGCGTCGTCGCCGCTGATGCTCGAAATCTGCTTGTAGAGATCCCACTCACCGGTCGAGTCGCCGGGGGTCTTGACCTCGTAGAGGTACATGTCATGCACCGCCCGGCCATCGCCGCGCACCTTGACCTTGCCGAAGAGCGGGTCATCGATGTCCATCTCCTTCATCTTGGCGACCACGGCCTTGCCGTCATCGGCACTGCCCAGGGCCTCGACCGCGGCCAGATAGGCCATCGTCGCGGAATAGACGCCAGCCTGCACCATGGTCGGCTCGGCGCCGTGCTTATCCATGAAGCGCTTGGACCATTCGCGGGTCTGGTCGTTCTGATCCCAGTAGAAGGCCGAGGTCAGCGACAGCCCCTGCGCCGTCTGCACCCCGAGCGCATGCACGTCGGTGATGAAGAACAGCAGCGCGGCCAGCTTCTGACCCGCCTGGGTGATGCCGAACTCCGACGCCTGCTTGATCGCGTTGACGGTATCGCCTCCCGCGTTGGCCAGGCCGATCACATCGGCGCCCGAGCCCTGCGCCTGGAGCAGGAAGGACGAGAAGTCCTGCGCCGGGAAGGGCACGTCGACGGTGCCGACCACTTCGCCGCCGTTGGCCTCGACCACCTTGGCGGTGTTTTCCTCCAGCGAGTGGCCGAAGGCATAGTCGGCGGTCAGGAAGAACCACTTCTTGCCGCCCGCCTCGGTCAGCGCCTTGCCGGTGCCGTTGGCCAGTGCGGCGGTGTCGTAGGTCCAGTGGATCGTCGTCGGGCGGCACTGCTCGCGGGTCAGCGCGGTCGAGCCGGCGCCGGAATCCAGAAGCACGCCGTTCGCGTCGGCGGTGATGTCGGCCACCGCCAGCGCCACCGACGAGGTCGGCACGTCGAGGATTGCGTTCACTCCTTCCGCGTCATACCACTTGCGCGCGATGCCCGACCCGATATCGGGCTTGTTCTGGTGGTCGGCCGAGATGATCTCGACGTTCAGGCCCTTGTCCTTGGCCTTGAAATCCTCGACCGCCATACGCGCGGCAACGACCGAGCCTTCGCCGGACAGGTCCGCATAGACGCCCGACCGATCGTTCAGCACGCCCAGCTTGACGTCGATCCCCGCGGCAAAGGCCGCCCCCGCGGCCAGCGCGCCCAGGGCGGTGCCCAGTGCAAGTTTCCTGATCATGTCGTCTTTCTCCTCTTTGGGGCGCATATCGCGCCGCGTTGCGGGCTGTCACACACCCAGATAACCGTGCAGCTTCTCGGTGTTCGCATCGATATCCGCGTTCGCGATCATGTCGACGACCTGACCTTCCTGCACGATGTAATGCCGGTCCGCAACCGAGGCGGCAAACCGGAAATTCTGCTCTACCAGAACGATGGTAAAGCCCTCTGTCTTCAGCTTGGCGATGGTGCCGCCAATATGCTTGACGATGACCGGGGCCAGCCCCTCGGTCGGCTCGTCCAGCAGCAGGAACTTCGCGCCGGTGCGCAGGATGCGCGCGATCGCCAGCATCTGCTGCTCGCCTCCCGACAGCTTGGTGCCCTGACTGCGGCGACGTTCCTTGAGGTTCGGAAACAATTCGTAGATCCGGTCGAGATCAAGGCCGCCACCCGCAATGCGCGGCGGCAGCATGAGGTTCTCTTCGACGTTCAGCGACGCAAAGATGCCCCGCTCCTCGGGGCAGATCGCGATGCCGTGCCGGGCGATGCGGCGCGAATTCATGGCGATGGTCTCGGTGCCGTCGAACACGACCGACCCCTCGCGCCGGGGCAGCATTCCCATGATGCCCAGCAATGTCGAGGTCTTGCCCGCGCCGTTGCGGCCCAGCAGCGTGACCACCTCACCCCGGGCGACCTCGAAGTCGATGCCGTGCAGTACATGGCTTTCGCCATACCAGCCCTGCAGGCCCTCCACCCGCAGCAATGCGCCGTCACTCATTGCCCGCTCCGATATAGGCTTCGATCACTTCGGGCGATTTCGAGACCGTCTCGTAATCGCCGTCGGCCAGGATCTCGCCGCGTGCCAGCACGGTGATCCGGTCCGAGAGATCCGCGACCACCGAAAGGTTGTGCTCGACCATCAGGATCGTACGATCCTTTGCCACCCGCCGGATCAGCGCCGAGGTCCGCTCGACATCCTCGCGGCCCATGCCGGCCATCGGCTCGTCCAGCAGCATCATCTCGGGCTCCAGCGCCAGCGTCGCCGCGATTTCGAGCGCGCGCTTGCGCCCGTAGGACAATTCGGCGGCGCGGCTGTGCAGGAACTCCGACAGGCCGACTTCGTCGACGCGAGCGCGGGCCTCATCGTCGTACTGCGACAGGTCCCTTTCCGAGCGCCAAAAATCATAGCTTTCGCCTCGTTTGCGCTGCAAGGCCACGCGCACATTCTGCAGCACGCTGAGATCGGGAAAGACCGCGGAAATCTGGAACGACCGCGCCATGCCCAGCCGGGCGATGCCCGAAGGTGCCATGCCGGTGATATCGCGTCCCTTGTAAAGGATCGTGCCACGCGTCGGTTGCAAGAACTTGGTCAGCAGGTTGAAGAATGTCGTCTTGCCCGCACCGTTGGGCCCGATCAGCGCGTGGATCGTGCCGGTTTCGACCTTCAGGTCAACGTCCTTGACGGCGACGAACCCCTTGAAGTCCTTGGTGAGCCCACGCGACTCCAGCGCAATACTCATTTAACGTCCATTCCCGCTGCATTGTTGCAACTGGCTTTTTTGTTGCTTGTCGGGGCCGTCGGGCCGCGTATCCCATGGAACCTAACGGTTGGTTGCGAAATGTAAATGCTCTTTTGTCGGGGCCGGTAAAACACCACATCCCGAGCGTTATCAACCTGGCTTGCAAGCCCGCGATACACACGTTCCCGGGTGCATGATGTAGCTGGAACAGTATGCACCCGGGCGGACAGACAAGGCCCGATCGGTCAAGGGTTGGGCATCACTCGCGGGGGGGGGGGCGGGAATGTCAGCCGATGAAGCGTTGGACGTGGTCGTGATCGGGTCGGGCTCGGCCGTGTGTTCGGCGGCCCTGCGCGCGGCTTGCGGCGGACTTCGTCTTCTGGGGCACTGTCAAAAGAAACCGGATTGAGACGAGTCGCGCGCCGCTTCGCGCAACGGGCTGAAACCGTCGCGGGAACGATCGACCGAATTGGCCTGCAAGCGGGAAAACAGTTCATCAGTCTTGCCCATTCCAGCACCCGGCGGCAGTCTTCAGATGAATGTGGGGTAGCCGGGAAGTCAGGCTTCGGGGAAGACGACAAGCTTCGCGCCCTGTCTGGCGGCTTCGGCCACCAACTCGACGGCGCGCGCCATGGAACGTTCAAGGTCAAGGAAGACCGGAGGCTGCTGGATAACGGCGGTTTTCATTTGCTTGCCCTTTGATCGGCCAGTTCGGAATTCACGCCGCGCGCCCGCACTCACCTGGCTGGCGCGCGATCTTGCTTGCCGCCATCACCGGCGGGTTCCGCTCGCCACAAGCATCTCGCAGGGCCCTTCGAAGCGACCGTTTCGTTCGAATTGCCGAAGCCTGTCTTCGATTTCATCCCAGGCCGCGTCCTGTTCCGCTTCGCCCAAGCTGGAGAGCATCTGGTGCAAGGCGCCAAAGCTCTCCTGCTCGAATTGAAGGCATTGCAGGGCAGACCCCAGCCGCAAGGGGGCTGCGACGCGCTCAACCTCGATATCGCAAAAGCCGGCCTCGAGCAATCGACTTGCCAGGACATCCGGGTCACCGAGAGAGAAGGGTCCGGGCTGTCCCGGCTGTGGAGCCGGCAGGGCAGCGCGGCGGCGGATGATGCCGACCGGGACCGAGAAGAATCCGTTGCGGTCTGCCTCGGCGTAGGTGATCGCTCCGACCCGACCGCCTGGGCGCAATTGCGCATACATGCCGGTCAGCGCCTTGTGCTGGTCAGGGAAGTAAATCAGACCGACGCGGGATATGACGGCATCAAACGGCTCGGCCTCGATCGCGCCCGCATCCTCGCCATCCACCACCCGGGTTTCGACATGCCCGAACCCGGCCAGTTCCGCGTTTGCCCTTGCGTGATCCAGAATTCTCGCCGAGAGATCAGTTGCCAGCACGTAACCCGATGGCCCCACCCTTCGGGCGGCCGCGATGGTCTGGCTCCCGGCACCTGCGGCAACGTCCAGCACCCTGCTGCCCGTCGTTGCGCCGACGCGGTCGAGCATCAGGACGGTGGACGGGCCCAACCAGCGGTCGAGCAGGGCGCCCCAGCGGTTCCAGGCCTCGGCGGCATCATCCCATTGGCGGCGCGTTGTCGCTTTGAAAGCGGCCGGATCGAACGTGTTTGTCATGGTGTTCATGGAGTCCTCCCTTGTTCTTGTTTCCGTAAAGGAAGCTTGCGCCTTTGAGTTTTCCTTTGCCATTCGCCAAATATCGCCGTTCAATTTGCAAAATTGCACGGAGAGGGTTCATGTCCGGCGAGAACTGGGACGACCTGCGCATCTTTCTTGCCGTGGCCCGCGAAGGGTCGATCACCGGCGGTGCAAAACGTCTTGGTGTTCAGCACTCGACCGTCTCGCGCCGCCTTCGCGCACTGGAAGATCGGATCTGCGCTCACCTGTTTTTCCGCAAGCCGTCCGGTTATGCGTTGACCGACGCAGGCGAAGATCTTTACGTCACCGCGGCGCGGGTTGAGGCGGAGATTCTCAAATTCGACGGCGAGCAGGGCGACGAGGAGACCGAGGCATCGGGAGAATTGAGGGTCTCGGCGATCAACAACATGGCGTCGACGATCCTGATGCCGATCTTTGCCCGATTCCACACGGCCCATCCCGAAATCGAACTGCATGTCCTGGTCACCAACAAGTTCGTGCGGCTGGCCGAGCGCGACGCGGACATCGCCATTCGACTGTCAAACGATCCGCTTGATACGCTGATCGGAACGCAGCTCGTCACGGTCGCCTCGGCAGTCTATGGGGCGCGGGAGTATTGCGCGAGGGTCCGCGCGGGCGAAGCGTCGGAAACCTGGCTGGGGGTGGAATGCTGTGGCACCCACATGTCATGGACCAGGGCAGCCTGCCCGGATCGGTCCCACAACTTCTTTGTCGATGACACGCTGTTGACCCTCGCTGCGCTCAAGTCCGGTGCCGGCCTCGCCTATCTGCCCTGTTTCATGGGAGACAGCGCGCCGGAACTGGCGCGCCTTCGCCCGCCCGAGCAAGAGCACGACCTCGGCCTCTGGCTGGTCTATCACCGCGATCTGCGCCACACCAAACGGGTCCGGCTGTTCCGCGAACACATGCGGCGCGAGATCGCTGTCATCCGCCACCTGTTCGAAGGTCGAATGTAAGAAAGGGCGCCGCCGCACGTACGCACTGACTCTGACGGCAATAGATCGCGAGGGCGCCGGTCATATCGACAGCGCCGTGAATCAAACAACTCGCTGATTGAACGTCAGTTCAATCTGCGATAGCGCCCAGCACTTCGCGCTGATGCCAGCCTCTTCGGCGCGACGCTGCTGGTCGCCATCGTCCCGCCGCTTGCCTTCGCGCAGGCCTGGGATGTCTGGATCTACCGCGCGCTCGCGCTGCTTCTCATCGGGTGTCCCTGCGCCCTGGTGATCTCGGTACCGGCCTCCATCGCCTCGGCGCTGTCCTCGGGCGCGCGCCGCGGCCTCTTGATGAAGGGCGGCGCCGTGATCGAGGCGACGGCCGGAATCACCGACGTTGCATTCGACAAGACGGGCACGCTGACCCTCGGTCGTCCGCGCGTGACGGATGTGGTCCCGCTCGGCGGGACGGAGGCGGAGGTCCTGTCGCTGGCCGCCGCGGTCGAGACCGGGTCGAGCCACCCGCTGGCGGCGGCGATCCTTGCGCGCGCACAGGCCGACGGCGCCCCGTCGCTGCCGGCTTCCGCAGCCCGTGCGCTGCCCGGAAAGGGGGCGGAGGCGGTGATCGGCGACGAACCCGCATGGGTGGCCTCGCCGCGGTTCGCTGAAGCCAGCGGCGTCATGAACGATGAGGTCGGCCGCAGTGCGACCCGGCTCGAGGAGGAGGGCAAGACCGTCGTGGCAGTGTTCCGCCCGGACCGGCTGATCGGGCTGATCGCGCTGCGCGACGAACCGCGCGAGGACGCGGCCGACGCGGTGCGTCAGCTTCGGGCGCTCGGCATCCGCTCGGTCATGTTCACCGGCGACAATGCCCGCACCGCCGCCGCGATCGCAGCCCATGTCGGGATTCAGCACCGCGCCGAACTGATGCCCGAGGACAAGGTCGCCGCAATCCGCGAGATGGTGGCGAATGGCCAGGTCCTCATGGTCGGCGATGGCATCAACGACGCTCCGGCCCTGGCCTCGGCGCATGTCGGCGTGGCCATGGGATCGGGAACCGATGTGGCGCTCGAGACCGCCGACGCCGCGATCCTGCGCAACCGGGTCACGGACGTTGCCGGCAAGGTCAGGCTCGCCCGCGCCAGCATGGCCAATATCCGCCAGAACGTGGCGATCGCGCTTGGCCTGAAGACGGTCTTCCTCGTGACCACCGTCCTCGGGATCACCGGACTCTGGATCGCGATCCTCGCCGACACCGGGGCGACGGTGCTGGTGACGCTCAACGCGTTGCGGCTCCTTGCCTTCAACCCGGATCGCGAGGGGTGAGACGCTTTCACCCCTTCCATGCGGCGCTCACTCGCCCCTCGTTGCCGCCTGTTGGTATCCGCGCTCGCGCTCCGGCCAGGTGCTCTTGATGTAGGCGAGCACGGCCCGGATCTCCGCGTCGCTCAGAACGCCTGCGAATCCCGGCATGTCGCTCTCTTAGCCGCCACCGACGATGGCGGCCGTGCCTTCCTTGACGATGCGGAACAGCACGTCGTCGGGATGGTGCCATGTGTGCCCGTTCGCGTCGTGCGGTGGCGCCGGCAGGCGACCGGACGGGAGAGGTGACCTCCAGTCCGGCTGCCCTTCAAGACCCACACCGTGGCAACTGGCACATTGACCGGCATAGATCTGCCGGCCTTCTGCGAGGACTTCCGCCGACATCATGCCTGTGGTTGCGGTGCCGGCATGGCGCCACGCGGCAAAGATCACCAGAATTGCGCCTGCCAGAAACACCCCGACCCAGACAGAATTGCGGAGGTCTTTTCTCAACAGCTTGTATCCGCTTGGAATGTTATTGGCTTCACGACGAATTGAATGTATGCCCGAGAGGCCTCGGTTTCGGCAATGGACAATCGCGAGAGCGGCACCTATTTTCCGGCCATGTTCACGCGTGCCTTTGCCATGCTTGCTGTTCTCATGATCGCTGCGGTCACGACATTGGCCCCGGCCCATGCGGCGCGCATGGGGATCATGCCGGATCAGGCCGCGCATGTCACCGGGATGGCGCTGGCCCCACACGGTGCCGGCGCTTCCTGCGACGGCGAACAGCATCGCGATTCAGCCGGAGCGGGGATGTGCGGGTTCGCCTGTACAGGCCTTTCAATCTTTCTTCCATCGCCTGGCGATGAGATCGCGCGCAGCGTCCTGTCGGTTCACCGCCACCTGCGCTCGGTAGAGCACCTTGCAAGCCGAGCACCCGGACTGAACGAACGACCTCCCAGAACGCGCCTCCTCTGATCACGCCGGGGCCCGTGCCTGCGGCGTCCCATAGGCTTTTGTGAACGGGACCAGATGTCCCGAGGAGACGACATGAATACTCTATCCCGACGCGGCTTTCTTGCCGCAAGTGCTGCGGCGTTTGCCGCGGCCCGGTTTCCGCGTGCAGTCATGGCGCAAGGGGCCGCACCTCTTGGCCTGTCCGCCGAAACCCGTACGCTCGATGTCAACGGTCGCGCGGCTACCGTCTTTGGTCTTGCCGGGCCCTCGGGTCAGGGGCTCATCCTCGACCCTGGCCAACGCTTCCGGGTCGATCTGACCAATAATCTCGACGTTGGCACGATCATCCATTGGCACGGGCAGATTCCGCCCAATGTGCAGGACGGGGTGCCGGACATGCCGATGCCACTTCTGCAACCCGGCGAGACCCGATCCTACGACTTCACGCCGCTCGCCGGCACTTTCTGGATGCACAGCCATGTGCCTATTCAGGAGATACGCTTGCTGGCGGCACCGCTGATCGTCCGTTCGCCCGAAGATACCGAGGCCGATCGGCAGGAGGTCACGCTGTTCCTGCACGACTTCGCCTTCAAGGCGCCCGAAGAGGTCTTGGCCGAAATCCGCAGCGGGCAACGCGGCGGCGACGGCGCGGGGAATGGCGCACAGCCCATGCAGGGCATGTCGATGGGCAGTGGCATGATGCAAGGCATGGATCAGGGCGCAATGGGTAACCTGCCCATGGGCGGCATGATGGGCATGGGCGGCATGGCCATGGACCTGAACGATTACGATTGGGATGCCTACCTCGCCAATGACCGGACGCTCTCGGACCCCGACGTGGTGCAGGTAGAACGCGGTGGCCGCATCCGGCTGCGCGTCATCAACGCCGCCGCCGCGACCGTGTTCTGGATCGACACCGGGTCGGCCGCGGCCCGACTTGTCGCGACAGACGGGCATGCGGTGCAGCCGCTGTCGGGTACGCGGTTCGGACTTGCCATGGGGCAGCGGCTGGATCTGGAGATCGACCTGCCGAACGAGGCAGGAGCCTGGCCGATCCTCGCCCTGCGCGAAGGCGCGCGAGAACGCACAGGCCTGATCCTCGCCACGGCGGGTGCCGAGATCCAGCGCCTCGACGGCATGGCAGAAACCGAGGCGCCCGCATTCGACGCCGATCTTGCGCAGGAATCACGCCTGGTCGCGCTTAACCCCTTGCCGGACCGGCCTCTCGATCGCGGCCAGATATTGATGCTGGGCGGCTCCATGCAGCCCTATGTCTGGACGATCAACGGCGCAGTCTGGGGCCAGCATCGCCCGGTTACGGCCCGCAGCGGCGAACGTGTCATCCTGTCGTTTCACAACATGTCGATGATGGGCCATCCGATGCATTTGCACGGCCACAAGTTTCAGGTTGTCGGCCTGAATGGTCGTGCAGTGTCGGGCGCAATTCGTGATACGGTCCATGTGCCGCCGATGACGATGGTCGATGTCGGGCTGGACGCGGGCGAAGCCGCGCGCTGGATGCTGCATTGCCACCATATGCCCCATCTGGAAGCCGGCATGATGACCGAATTCGCCGTATCGGCCTGATCCCGAAGCCGGCGGAGCCCCGCCGGCACCCTTCGGGAAGTGGGCGCCATCAGGCGCAGTTACGGAAAAAAGGAGATCCACCATGATGAGCGGCTATGGAATGGGTTTCGGCATGGGCTTTGGCTGGATCTTCGGCCTGCTGGTCCTTGCCCTTCTGGTGCTGGGGATCGCCGCCCTCATCAAATACCTGCGCAAGTGAATGGAGAACGACCATGAGCTATACCATCGAGCGCAAGATCGCCGGCCTGAGCCTTGACGCGGTCGAGGTCAACGCCATCGACCCTGTGGCCTCGATGCAGGCCATCGACAATGCGGGGCTGAAGGCGGTCGTGGCCGAGGTGCGCGAGATGTAAGTGAACGCCCGACGCCGCTCAAGCGAATTCCCTCCGACAACGCCAACTGTCATGTTCTGGCTATGAAACAAGAACGAGCCTTGATCCTAGACCGGCGCGGTCGCGGCGGTGAGCCAGGCGCGCGCCGCCGCCGAGACACACGGGCCGATGCGGTCGGCGACCTCGGCGTGATAGGCGTCGAGCCAGGACCG
Source organism: Paracoccaceae bacterium (assembly GCA_020446815.1). Lineage (GTDB taxonomy): Bacteria > Pseudomonadota > Alphaproteobacteria > Rhodobacterales > Rhodobacteraceae > Albidovulum. The sequence continues at coordinate 9,425 of JAGRDY010000037.1, read as the reverse complement.
TTCGGCCGCGGTCAGGGACTCGGCGGCGATCAGCCGGCGGTCGATGGGCACGAAGGTCAGCGTGCGAAAGCGCAGCATGGCGCGGTGGGCGTCGCCGCCCGGAAGATCGGGCGCCGCTTCGACCAGCATCAGGTTTTCGATGCGGACACCGAATGCCCCTTCGCGGTAATAGCCGGGTTCGTTGGACAGGATCATGCCCGGCTCGAACGGCAGATCGCCGGTACGCGACAGCCGCTGCGGCCCTTCGTGGACGCACAGGTAGGCGCCGACGCCATGCCCGGTGCCATGGTCGTAATCCTGCCCCGCCAGCCAGAGGTCATAGCGCGCGATACTGTCGAGATGCGCCCCGGCAAGGGTCTTGGGCCAGCGCAGCCGCGACATGGCGATCATGCCTTGCAGGACGCGGGTGAAGGCGGCGATTTCGTCGGCCCCCGGCGGGCCGATGGCGACGGTGCGGGTGATGTCGGTGGTGCCGTCAAGATACTGGCCGCCGGAATCGATCACCACGATTTCGCCCTGGCGCAGCGGGCGGTCGCTGGTATCGCTGACGCGGTAATGGATGATCGCGCCGTTGGGGCCGGTGCCGCAGATCGTCTCGAAACTGATTTCCCTGAGCGCGTTGGTCGCGCGGCGAAAGCCTTCAAGCGCGGTGACGACCGAAATCTCGGTCAGCCCTCCGCCGGGCGCCTCGGCGTCGAGCCAGGCAAGGAATTCCACCATCGCCGCCCCGTCGCGCAGATGCGCGGCCTCCATTCCGGCGATTTCGGCGGCATTCTTGCGCGCCTTGGGCAACAGGCAGGGATCGGCGGCCCAGTCGATGGCGATTTCGGCGCCCGACAATTCGGCGGAAACCTGAAAGGGGGCGGTGGCGCGATCGACCCGGACAGGGCCGCGCAGGCTGCGCAGGCCGGCTGCGAATTCCTCGGGCGGGCGCAGGGTGATGTCAGGGCCGAGATGGTCGCGCACCGCATCCGAGAGTTTTTCGGGCGCGATGAAAAGCGTCAGGTGGCCGGTAGCGTGCAATAGGGCAAAGGCCTGGACGACGGGGTTGCGTTCGATATCGCTGCCGCGGATGTTCAACAGCCAGCAAATCGAATCCGGCAAGGTCAGCACCGCCACCTCCTGCCTGCACCCGGCCAGTTCGGCGCCGATCCGGGCGCGTTTGCTCGCGGAAGATTCGCCGGCGTTTTCCAGCGGGTGGATGGCGACCGGCCCCAAGGGCGGCGCGGGGCGGTCGGGCCAGAGCCCGTCGATAAAGTTCGTTTCCGCGAAAAGACCTATGCCGCTGCCTTCGAGTTCCGCCTCAAGTTCTTCCAGTTCCTTTCTGGTATGCAGCCAGGGATCGAAGGCCAGCCTTGCGCCTTCGGGCATCTTTTCCCTGAGCCATGCGCCCGGCTTGACGTCGGGCCAGGGGACCGGGGTGAAATGGGCGGGATCCACCTGGGTCCTGACCTGCGCCCGGTACCGGCCGTCGATGAATACCCCGGCAATCGCGGGCAGAACGATGCAGAACCCCGCCGATCCGGTGAAGCCGGTCAGCCAGGCCAGCCGCTGATCGCAGGGGGCGACATATTCGCCCTGATGGGCGTCGGCGCGCGGCACCAGGCAGCCGTCATAGCCCGCCCCGGCCAGCGCATCGCGCAGCGCGGCGAGGCGCGGCGGGCCCTGTTCGGGGCGCGTGGTGGTTGTGAAGCTTTGCAACATCAGCTTGCCCGCCTGATCCCCATGAGCCGTGCGCGGGCGCGGGGGTTGGCATCGAAAAGCCCGGCAAGCTGTTCGGTCATCGCACCCGCAAGCTGTTCGACATCGGTGATCGTCACGGCGCGCCCGTAATAGCGCGTCACGTCATGGCCGATGCCGATGGCGATGAGTTCGACGGTGCGGCGCCGTTCGACCATGGCGATCACGTCGCGCAGGTGTTTTTCGAGATAGTTCGCGGGGTTGACCGACAGTGTCGAATCGTCGACCGGCGCACCGTCCGAAATCACCATGAGGATCTTGCGCGCCTCCGGCCGCACGACCATGCGCCGGTGCGCCCATTCCAGCGCCTCGCCGTCGATGTTTTCCTTCAAAAGCCCCTCTTTCATCATCAGCCCGAGATTGGCGCGCGCCCGCCGCCAGGGCGCGTCGGCGGATTTGTAGATGATGTGGCGCAGGTCGTTCAGGCGCCCGGGCTGCTGGGGCCGCCCCTCGGTCAGCCAGCGTTCGCGGGCCTGCCCGCCCTTCCAGGCGCGGGTGGTGAAGCCGAGAATCTCGACCTTCACCTGGCAGCGTTCGAGCGTGCGCGCCAGCACGTCGGCGCAGATCGCGGCGATGGAAATCGGTCGGCCGCGCATGGAGCCGGAATTGTCGATCAGCAGCGTCACGCAGGTATCGCGGAATTCGGTGTCCTTCTCGATCTTGAAACTGAGCGGCGTCGTCGGGTTGGCGACGATCCGCGCCAGCCGGCCCGCATCGAGCGTGCCTTCTTCGAGGTCGAATTCCCAGGAGCGGTTCTGCTGGGCCTGAAGGCGGCGCTGAAGCTTGTTGGCCAGACGGCCGACGGCGCCTTTCAACGGGTCGAGCTGTTGGTCGAGATAGGCGCGCAGGCGTTCCAGTTCGGCCGGATCGGCAAGATCCTCGGCTTTGATTTCCTCATCGAAATCAGTGGTATAGACGGCATAGTTGGGATCTGCGTCGGAATGGGGGGCAGATGGCGGAGGGTCGAGCGGGGCCTCGCCTTCGGGCAGCTCGGCCTCGTCCCCCTCTTCCGTGTCGGCCATTTCATCCATGCTGGCCTGGGCCTGGCTGGCGTCGTCCTGGTCGTCCTGGGACTGTTCGGGGGAGCCGTCCGATTGCTCGGATTCGTCGTCGCCCTCCTGGCTGTCGGGGTTGTCCTGGTCTTCCTCGGTGGCGTCCTCCTCGCCTTCGGACTCGTCCTCCATGTCCGGGTCGTCGCCCAACTGGTCGCCGTAACCCAGATCCCGGATGATCTGGCGGGCGAAGCGGGCAAACGCGGCCTGATCGGCCAGCGCCTCGTCGAGGTTTTCGAGCGTGCCGCCGGCCTGTTGCTCGATGAAGGGCCGCCAGAGTTCCATCACGTTGGCCGCCCCGCCGGGCATCGGCCGGCCGGTGGCGAGGTGACGCACGAGATAGCCCGCCGCCTGGGCGAGCGGGGCATCGCTGGCGGCGCGGATCTGGCCGTAGCCCTTGCGTTCGGCCTCGGCGCCGATCTTGGCATCGATATTGCCGAGCGTGCCGGGCATGTCGCGCGCGCCCACCGCCTCGCAGCGCGCGGTTTCCATCGCCTCGTAAAGGTCGCGGGCCATCTGGCCGGTGGGGGCGTATTTGTTGGCGACGCGGATGTCATGGTAGCGGTGGCGCAGCGCGAAGGCATCCGCCGTGCCGCGCGCGATCAGCACCTCTTCGCGGGTCATCCGGCGGCTGACCTGCGGCAGGCGCATGGTTTCGGCGGTGACACCCGGCGGATCGACGGAATAGGAGACCGTCAGTTCGGGATCGTCGGCCATCGTCTTGGTGGCCTCGGCCAGCGCCTTCTTGAACGGTTCGGCGGGGTTGTCGGTGGATTTGGTCATCTTTCCCGGTTCATTCCCTGCGAGGCTGGTCCGCCATCACCTTATACTCTGGCTCGCAGCGCTTTCCGGCAGTTCCTCGTCAAAACAGCGCTGGTAGAATTCGGCCACCGTCTGCCGCTCCAGCTCGTCGCATTTGTTGAGGAAGGTCACCCGGAAGCCGTAGCCGATATTGCGGAAAATCTCGGCGTTCTGGGCCCAGTTGATCACCGTGCGCGGGCTCATTACCGTCGACAGATCGCCGTTCATGAAGGCGGTGCGCGTCAGATCGGCGACGGTGACCATCTGGCTGATCGTCTTGCGGCCCTTCTCGCTGTTGTAATGCGGGTTCTTGGCCAGCACGATGGCGGTTTCGGCGTCGTGCGACAGATAGTTCAGCGTCGCCACGAGGCTCCAGCGGTCCATCTGCGCCTGGTTGATTTGCTGGACACCGTGGTAAAGCCCGGTGGTATCGCCCAGCCCCACGGTGTTCGATGTGGCAAAAAGCCGGAACGAGGGATGCGGGGTGATGATCTCATTCTGATCGAGCAGCGTCAGCTTGCCGTCATGTTCCAGCACCCGCTGGATGACGAACATCACGTCGGCGCGGCCCGCGTCGTATTCGTCGAAGACGATGGCGACGGGGTTCCTGAGCGCCCAGGGCAGGATGCCTTCGTGGAATTCGGTCACCTGCTTGCCGTCGCGCAGCTTGATCGCGTCCTTGCCGATCAGGTCGATGCGGCTGATGTGGCTGTCGAGATTGACACGCACACAAGGCCAGTTGAGCGCGGCGGCCACCTGTTCGATATGGGTGGACTTGCCGGTGCCGTGATAGCCCTGGATCATCACCCGGCGGTTATAGGCAAAGCCCGCGAGAATCGCCAGCGTGGTGTCGGGGTCGAACTTGTAGGTCGGATCGACGACCGGCACGCGGTCGGTGCGTTCGGCAAAACCCTTTACTTTCATTTCGGTATCAATGCCGAACACCTCGCGTACAGAGATTTCTTCGGTGGGTTTCGCTATCTGATCCAACATTCGCTCCGCCATATCCTGATGGCGCCCTTGCCCAGGGCGCGCCGATGGGGCTTTGATGGATCATATCGCCCATGGGTGCAAGGGCCGGCACGGGCATGCGTGGGCGTTTTACGGCGATTTCCACGTTTCAGACCGTTCGCGCAACTGTGAAGCAGGCGCCTGGGGAATTTACCCGTGTTACGGCAACTTTCGGGCATGTTTGGCGTAGCTGAAGGTACGGACACCGAATAAAAGGAGGCATTCCATGACCACCCGCAGGAATTTCATCGCACTGAGCAGCACTGGGATCGCCATGGTCCTGGCAGGGGGCGCGGGGCCGTCCGCGGCCGCCACCGGGTTCGAGATCGAAAAGACCGAAGCCGAATGGCGCGCCATCCTGACCCCGGCGCAATACGGCGTCTTGCGCGAAGAAAATACCGAGCCGGCCGGTTCGAGCCCGCTCGACAAGGAGCATCGCGAAGGCACCTTCCATTGTGCGGGCTGCGATCTGGCGCTTTATTCGTCAAAGGCGAAATACGATAGCGGCACCGGCTGGCCGTCGTTCTACGAGCCGCTGCCGAATGCGGTGGCCACCAAGGCCGACTGGGGCATTTTCGGCAAACGCACCGAAGTGCATTGCCGCCGCTGCGGCGGCCATCTGGGCCATGTGTTCAATGACGGGCCGAAGCCGACGGGCAAGCGGTACTGCATGAACGGGCTGGCGATGGTGTTCAGGCCGGCCTGAGGCGGCCCGCAATCAGTCGCGGAAATTGCGGCTTTCCTTGATCTGGTCCCAGGCCCAGACCACCTCTTGCAGGCGTTCCTCGTCATCGCGGTTGCCGCCGTTCATGTCGGGGTGCAGATCCTTGACCAGCGATTTGTACTGCTTGCGGATCTCGGGGCGGGTCCAGTTGTCGCGCGCCTCGAGGATATCGAGCGCCTTGCGTTCGGTGGGCGGCAGGCGCCGGCCGGTCGCCGCGCGGCCGGGATTGCGCGTGGCATTGGTGCCAAGGATTTCCATCGGATCTTCGACGCCGAGCCGCTGCCAGGCGCGATCTTCCTCGCCCAGCTTGCCGAACGGCCGGGTCTGGCGCCCCCAGACCCGGTCCTTGTCGAGGAATTCCTGAAATTCGGTTTCGGTCTGACCCTGAAAGAAGTTCCATTTCAGGTTGTATTCGCGGATATGGTCGCGGCAAAACCAGAAGAATTCATCCAGATGATCGGGCGATTTCGGCGCGCGGTACTGGCCGGTTTCGGTGCAGCCGACGGAATCGCATTGCCGGGTCGAGGTCTCGAACGCACCCGACATGCCGCGCCTGCCCTTGGTGCGCTTCTTCTTGTCGGAAGCGGCGGAGATGTCGAAACCAAAAGGGTCGCTTCTTGTCATGGGTTCCTCGATGTGGTTGTCTTTCCGACTCGGGCGCCCAAGTCTAGGGTATTTTGCCGGGCATAAAAGGGGTTTTGTCAAAAATGCGTATTGCAGCGGAAATTCGATCACGGCTGGAGGCGGCGTTCGAGCCTTCCAGGCTGGAAATCGTCGACAATAGCGAAAGCCATCGCGGTCATGCCGGGCACCGTGAGGGGGGCGAAAGCCATTTCAAGGTGTTGATCCGTGCGGCGGCTTTCAAGGAGATGAGCCGGATGGAACGGCACCGCGCGGTTCATGCCGCTTTGGGCGACGATCTGGTCGGGCGCATTCATGCGCTGGCGCTGGATGTTGCCGGATGAGCCCGGCTGTCTTGCGCTGGCGGGCCGTGCCCGCATCACCGCGCATCATTTCGACAAGAGCGTGAAACGCTATTTGCCGGACGTAGGTTTTTCGCCGGCGCCGGGAAGGCGGGCGGCGGCGCCGAGCTTGACTGTCGGAGCGCGCGGCGCGGCCTGATCGTCGCGCACCGAGATCCGCGGGGCCGTGGCGGGGGCGGCTTGCGAAGGGGCGGCCTCGCGCGTTTTCAGCGCCACCATCGGTATGCCGGCCGGTTCACGGGCGGCGGGGTGCGGGGGGCCGGAATGTTCTGGTCCGGAATTTTCTGGTCCGAAACTTTCGGGATTGGAATTTTCAGTAGCTTGTGCCTTTGGGCCCGATTTTTCTTGTGCCGGGGGCAGGGCGCGGCGGAAGGTCAGCAGGTTCTGATAGACCGTCACCTTGCGGGTGAAGCCCGCGCGTTCTTCGGCCGGCAGGGTATCGGCGCGGATATATTCCCAGCCCTCGGCCCCCATTTCGTTCATCAGCGACGTCATCGCATGGGCGAAACGGTCGGCGGGGGTCTTCGCGCCCCTGGCCTTTTCGCCGCGGGTGGGGGCGGGGATTGCTTTGTACTCGTAACGGGTCATCGTCGCCTCATCGCTGATCGCCGGGGGGCTTTTCGGGGGTATTTAACGCGTTTCGACTTCATGTTGAAGCATCAGGAAACGTTTTTCGCGTTCGACCGAAGGAACAGGCGGCAAACAAGCGGTTCAAGGCCAGATCGAAGCGCTATAGCCGATCGAGCGCGCGAGGGCCAGACAGAGCGCGCACAAAGACGCCGGGGCGGGATGCGGGGGACGGATGGGGTGCGGAGGCGGCCGGACTTGTCGGCGCACGAGAAACCATCAGGGGTCTTGTTCATGGATTCAGCGGTCCGGTTCGAGCCAGATTGCAGGAAATCCTTCGAAAAAGGGGGAGTATGGAGGCGGGTACCGGACCCGCTACCATTTTTCTAAGCCACTGGAAGGCTTGAACAATCGAGTGCGAGGTTGAGTTGTGTGTCGCACTTCGTGTCACACTTATGCTGTCTGGGTTGTGTTTCTGTCAACAGCCGGGTTTCGTCTCAGGTCGCTTTCTATCCTCCTATGGGAGGCCTGAATGCCGCGTTGGCTGTCCATTCGTCCAATAGTGAGGGCGGGTCACGTAGCGGCGCTTCTTTTCCTCTATAGTTGGCGCGGATGCGGACCCGCCAGTGCTTCTTCTGTCCTATGGTGAGGCCGAGTTGCGAGGCGGGGCGTATCCCTGCCCGCGCGGGTGGGGTATGGGGGAAGTCAGCGCGTGGGGATGCATAGATGGGGCCACGAAAAAATGTTCCGAGATGTTGTGATGAGCGATGAACCAAAACACCCCTTTGCTTTGAAGGCTGCGGCTTTGGCGGCAAAGTTACCAAGTCAGCTTGGGGATAACTCATGGGCCTTTGAGCCTTATCTCGTGGCGTCAAATCCCGATGCACAAAACCTTATAGATTTGCTCATGGATGACGTGTGCGCTGAGTGGACAGCGGCATTCCCCCAGCGAAAGCCAAGCACCGATAGGCAACAGGCGTTTATCGACTGCGGCAGCGCAATCCTTGCGAACCTGATGCGGGCGAAGTGCAACGAGTGGCCAACCACAATCGGAATGCGACGTGGCAAGGGCGCTCTGGATCGTGAAAGGCGATACCGTCCCGAATACATGAAAGCGGTGCTGTTCATTACCGCGCAAGACTGGCTAATCAATGCTGGCTATGTCGAAAAGGTCAAAAGTGGCTTTCATCTGCCGGGTTATAGTCAAACAAGCCGGTTTGCCCTGACAAAGACGGGCGCGCTGGAACTGGAAGCAGACGAATGGGATTTTGCCGACTTCAAAGTGGAGCGTGGCACGGAAACTGTCCGGTTGAAGGACGCCAAAGACCGGCTTTGCGGATATGACGATACACCCGAGACTTTGGCCATGCGGGCAAGGTTGGACGAGATCAACGTGAAGTTGGACGCGACCGACATAGCAACAACGCGCACGCTTACGATCCATGACCGAAAACCCGAGTACCAAGGCCGAAAGGTGCGCCTGCACCGTGTGTTCAACCGGGGCAACTTCGACCACGGCGGCAGGTTCTATGGCGGGTGGTGGCAGAACGTAAAAAGTCATGTACGCCCCGCGATCACGATAGACGGACAGCACACCATCGAAGCGGACTTCCGGGGCTTCAACCCGGCGGTGCTGTTGGCAGAGGCAGGCCAGCCCATACCGGACGATCCTTATTCTCCAATAGTGGGGGCGAATGCGCCCGAGGACTTGCGCGACCATGCCAAGGCCACGCTTGCGGCCTTGCTCAACTCCAAGACAGGCACCACGGAAGAACCGCGCGACTTCAATAGCGCCCAGTGGGGCATGACGGCAGAGGACTTCCGCGCGAAGGTGCTGGACGCCTTCCCGATGGTCCGTGCCATGCTGGGCACCGACAAGGGCATGAAGCTGCAACGGCTGGAAAGCGATCTGGCTGAGGCAATCATGCTGCACTTTGTCAGGCAGGGCCATGCGATCCTGCCTATCCATGACGCCTTCATCGTGCAGGCCCATCTGGAACAGGAACTGGTGCAGGTGATGAAGGATACCTTCAAGGCACGGCTGGGGCAGGTTCCCCATGTCAAAGTCACTCGCTCCTATGCGCTGCGCTGACCTGCCCATATAAATCCAATGTTCCCATTACTGGGGCATATAAGGCCCGCGCTTCGTCACGTCTGGATTTTCCCTGCCCCGTCAGGCACAACGGGCGAAAAGACGAACACGGGGGCGACCATCCATGCAGAACCTTCTCGATGACCTGACGGCGCTTCTCCAAGCTGAACAGGCGTTTATCTCGGATGGGGCGATCCTCAAGAACGCGGTGATCGAGGCGGCGCTGAACATGGATGTGCGGCTGCTGGAACTATTGATGCAGTCCGACACGATCAAGGATCATTTCTTCACCGAGGTGGCCGGAGCGCTGGTCTTCGACAAGGTGAAGTTTCAGGACTTCGTGTCCAACAAGGCCTTCCTGCCCGACAGCTACACTGCCTTCAAGAACCGGATCGGGCTGACCGATGGGCGCGGCGATTACCTGAGCCAGTCGCGCGACGTGGTGCTGGCGTGGC